>NZ_JCAFVN010000004.1:0-403462 GCF_059372355.1 Stenotrophomonas sp. YJH_SMC_135 | reverse complement strand
CTGGCAACGTATCGCTTGCTTTAAAACAATTAATAGTTGCTTGATCAAACGTCTGCAAGATGGACAATCATCCTTCCTGCAGGCGCCTTCACAAGATACCTGCGCATACTTTCAAAGATCCGGGGAAGTGGCCTCAGCGCCGTTCCCGTGTGCTGCGAAGTTTCCTTCGTAGCGAGCCGCCCATTATAGCCGGCTTTTCCGCTTCGTCAACACCTTTTTTCAAGGCCGTCTCACTGGAGTGGACGTTGTTGCCGATGCTGCTTCGTCGTTGGGCCCGAGGGCCTTTCGTCGTTGCGAGCCGCCTATTATGCCGGACTTTTCGAGTCCGTCAACACCTTCGTTCGATCAACTCGTTCGTCGGTGGTGGCGTCGCTGTTCGCGTGTCGTTTCCGGGGAAGCGATGCGCTGCAGCAAGGGAGCGAATTCTAGAGATCCTGCGGATTTCGTCAAGGCTTTTTTGCAGCGTGATGACAGAAGCACCGCGCCATCACGCATGACGTACGCTCGAAGATCACTGCGGCGTTGCCCGCGCGTTGCGCGGTCAACGCCGCAACCCTTATCAATGCAGGGATGCACAGTGGAGACAGGACAATGAGCATGCAGGTGCGGCGCGCGTGGTGGCGCGATCTTTCGATGCCGGCAATCGTGGCTGGCTTCATTACGGTACTGGTGGGCTTCGCCAGCTCGGCCGTGATCGTGTTCCAGGCGGCACAGGCCGTCGGTGCCGACCAGGCGCAGATCGCCTCCTGGATGTGGGCGCTGGGGCTGGGCATGGGCGTGACCTGCATTGGCCTGTCGCTGCGCTATCGGGTGCCAGTGGTGACAGCGTGGTCGACCCCGGGTGCAGCGATGCTGGTGGTGGGTGCCGGCGGTGCTTCGCTCTCCGAGGCCACGGGCGCATTCCTGCTGGCCGCCGTGCTGGGCCTGCTTGCGGGTTTCTCGGGGGTCTTCGCGCGACTGATGCAACGGGTACCGATGGCGCTGGCCGCCGGCATGCTGGCCGGTGTGCTGCTGCGCTTCGGGCTGGATGTGTTCGTCGCCATGAACACCCAGCTGGTGCTCGCGCTGGCAATGTTCGCCACCTGGCTGGCCGGGCGCCGGCTGTTCCCGCGCTATGCGGTGATCGCCACGTTGCTGGTCGGCATCGCCGTCGCCGCGAGCCGTGGCCTGCTGCACGCCCAGCAGGTGCATCTGCAACTGGCGATCCCGCAGTGGGTGACGCCCTCGCTGTCGTGGACGGCCGTGGCCGGCATTGCCCTGCCCCTGTTCGTGGTCACCATGGCCTCGCAGAACATTCCCGGTGTGGCGGTGATGCGCGCGTCCGGCTATGACGCCCCGGTGTCGCCGTTGATCGGCTGGATCGGTGTAGTCAATACGCTGCTGGCGCCGTTCGGTGCGTATGCACTGAACCTGGCGGCGATCACCGCCGCCATCTGCATGGGCCGCGATGCGCACGAGGATCCGGCGCGCCGCTACACCGCAGCGATGGCGGCCGGCGCCTTCTACATTGTCATCGGGCTGTTCGGCGCCACGGTGGCCGCACTGTTCGCGGCCTTCCCCAGGGAGCTGGTGGCCTGCGTGGCCGGTATCGCGCTGTTCGGCACCATCGGCAACAGCCTGGCCAGCGCCCTGGCGGTGGAGCGCGACCGCGAGGCTGCACTCGTCACCTTCCTGGTCACCGCCTCGGGGGTCTCCCTGGCCGGGATCGGTTCGGCGTTCTGGGGACTGCTGGCCGGTGCACTGTGCCTGCTGGTGTTGCGGGCACGGACAGCGGCCTGAGCAACCCTATCAGGCCAGCATGATCAGGCCGCCATGCGGGCGACGGTATTGATCACCGCGTTGGCCGCCATGCCGATCACCACCGCCCACACGCTGGTGCCGCCACGACGCTGCAGTTCGGCACGGATGCGGTTGTGCTGCCCGGCGTGGGCGGCCTTCACTTTGCCCAGCAGTCGCGTGCAGTAGCGCAGGTACAGGGTGTTGGCGGTCACCGCGATGGCGAACCGAGGCACCGCCAGCAACGCCACCGTGAGCAGCGGGTTGGCGCGGGCCGCCAGCAGCGCGATGCCGATCAGGACCAGCTCGAAGAGGATGGCTGCCAGGTACATCTTCCGGTGCAGCAGCCAGTACGTCGGCACCAGGAAGGCGGGCCAGTGCCACGGTCGCGGCGGCTTCGGCACCGGGCTGCCCAGGTGCCAGCGCTGGCGATAGAGCGCCGCGTTGGGGCCGACGAGGAGGTTCAGGTAGTCCGCGTCGGACGGAGGGGGCGCGTCGTCCACCTCTGTGGCGGGCGCAAGATAGGGATTGTCATTCGCCGGGGAAACCGGCGGAGTATCCAGATGATTCATGTCGGCGATTCCTTGCCCAGGATGATCCCGCGGTAGCGGCAGCCACCGCTGGATCTGAAGCCTTCCCGGCCTCAGCCTGCCAGCGCCTGCCCCACCAGCATCACCGCAACGACGGCGATGGCCACCACCGCCGCCGCCAGTGCATTGGTGTCACCCCGTCTGGCCAGCTCGCTGCGCAGGCGCGCCTCGTCATCTCCCACCAACGCGCGCGCTCGGGCGATCTCACGCTGGCAATGCGCCAGGTACCAGCGGTTGGCATACACCGCGGCGGTGATGTTGATGACGAGGGTGATGACCGTCGACACGCCTTCCGGAACGCCCAGCAACGCCTCGGCGATGCTGAAGAACACCAGCACGCCGGCCCAGATCGCCGCCAGCCGGTACATCCTGCGGTACACCATCCAGATCACGCCGATCAGGAACGCCGGCCAGTGCCAGGTGCCGTTGCCGTCGGCAATGCCCTGGTCGAGCCGCCAGCGCTGTCGATAGATCGGGAAGTTGCCGCCGACCACGGCGGCGTACAAGGCGATGTCGCCTTCCAGCTGCGGCGCGGTCGCGGCCACCGGCGAAGCTGCCGGCGCACGATAGGGGTCGGACGGATCAGCGGTCGATGCGCCGCTGGCGCTGACGGCCTGCGCCGGTTCAATCGACGGCGGGGTCGGATCCATCGGCGCCACCGAAGGATCCAGCTCGGCCAGCGGCCGCCACGATGCCATTCCTTCCCGCCACATCAGCGTACGGGCGGTTACCGTGCCGTCCTGCTGCAGACGGCGCAGCCCGGCCAGGTCCACCGGCCCTTCGCTCTGCTTGCTGTTGGCGTACCACCACTGTGCGTCCTGCATGCCATCCATTCCTGTCGATCCCATGGTTACTCCGAACACCCCGCCACGGCCTGCAGCGGTTCACTGGCCAGTACCTGCACCAGCTGGTGGCGCGCGCCGGGTGCAAGGGCAATCTGCTCCGGCCCGGCATTGGCTACTTCCAGGCACACGTAATCGTGCCAACCGTCGCCGACATCGGCCATCTTCGCCGCCGCCTCCGCGCCCGGATTCCACGCCACCAGGGTCTGGCTGCCTTCGCTGCGGATCTCGATCCGCCGCTGCAGGACGGGATCGCGAAGCACGTAGTGGCCACCGGCACCGGTATAGATGCGGTCGCTGCGCCCCGGATCGCGCGGGTCACGCAGCGACCAGGGCCCCTGCTGCCGGCGCAGCTGCGTGTAATCCTCGTACTTGTCCAGATAGTGCAGGCCATCGAGGCCATCAACCTCGACACGACGGGCATCGCCCACCCGGAAGTAGCTGTGCAGGGCCTGGGTGAAGGTCATCGGGGACGGGCCGGTGTTCTCGGTGGTCAACTGCTGGCGCAACTGGCGACCGATGCGCAGCTGCATCTGCAGGCGCAGGCCACACTCGGCAATCGACAGGGGCGCCAGCTGCAGCTCCAGTTCACCGTCATCGTCCTGGCGGGCCTGCAGCAGCTCCCAGCGCGCGGTGCGTACCAGGCCGTGTGCCGGCACGTCATCACTCTGGCCCTGGCGACCGAACCACGGCCAGCACACTGGAACGCCACCCCGGATCGGCGTGGGCAGCCCGGCCCGTTTCGGCGACAGCCACAGCAGGTCCGGCTGCCCCTCTGGGATGAACGACAGCAGCTGTCCGCCGAACACGCTGATGACCGCGGTGGCGCTGGGCGTGCGTATCTGCCAGGCCTCGAGCCCGTGGTACAGGCCGGTGCTGATGTCCGGGTTCGACTGCATGCTATGACGCTCCTTGAAGACCGCGGCGATGATGTCGCGGCCAGCCTGTGATCGGCAAGGTCTAGCGGGTGGCAGGCGTCCCTGCGGCTGCCTCCTGCTGCAACGCGCGCAGGATGCGCTGGCCGGCGCGCCCATCCGCATTGGCCCAGCCCAGGCGCTGCTGCTCGGCCTGGATCGCGCGGCGCGTGGCGGTGCCGATCATGCCGTCCGCGCTGCCGATGTCGTGGCCGCGGGCCAGCAGCAGGGTCTGCAGCTGGCGGCGTTCATCGCGGCCGATGCCGGGATCATCGGTCGGCCAGGCGGTGGCCAGGCCGGTGCCGCCACGCAGCCGGTCGGCCAGCGTGGCGATGGCCAGTGCATAGCTTTCGGCGGCGTTGTAGCTGTAGATCGCATCGTAGTTGCGGAACACCAGCAGCGCCGGGCCCTTGATGCCGGCCGGCAGCAGCAGGGCGGCGCGCGCGTCGGCCGGCAGATTGGGCGGCACCAGCGCGCCGCCATCCAGCGCGGTCACGCCCTGCACGCGCCAATCGGCGAGGGCTCTACGTTGGGTGCGGCCCGCTTGGCTGGCATTGAAACCGGGGGGAACACGGACCTCCATGCCCCACGGTTCGCCACTGCGCCAACCCGCACGCTTGAGGTAGTTGGCGGTGGACGCCAGCGCGTCGGGAATGCTGCCGACCAGATCGCGGCGGCCATCGCCATCACCATCGACCGCGATACGTGCGTAGGTGCTGGGCATGAACTGCGTATGCCCGAAGGCACCGGCCCAGGAACCGGTGAGCCCCTGGGCCTGCAGGTCGCCGCGGTCGATCAGCTTGAGCAGCGCCAGCAGTTCGCCGCGGAAGAAGGCCTGGCGGCGGCCGGCGCAGGACAGCGTGGCCAGCGACTGCAGCAGCGGGCGCTTGCCGAAGACGCGGCCATAGTCGCTCTCCACCCCCCAGACCGCGACGATGGTGGCCGGGTCGACGCCATACTGCGCGGAGACGCGATCGAGCAGATCGCGATGTTGCTGCAGCAGGGTGCGGCCATCATCGACGCGCTGGCGGTCGACCAGCGCGGCCAGGTAATCCCAGATCGGCGTGGTGAATTCCGGCTGTGCGTCCAGCAGTCCGAGCACGCTCGGGTCCGGCGTGAGCCCGGTGGTGATCTCGTTGAAACGGTCGGCGCCGATGCCCTGGGTTGCGGCGGTGGCCTGCAGGCCCGCCAGGCAGCGGCTGAACGCCGGATCGTTGCTGGCGGCAGGGGCCGCAGGCAGCGTCGGGGTCGACGCGAGGGCGGCCGCCAGGCCGAGCGTGGTCAGAATGGGCATGGCGTCCTCCGTGTTGCCGTTGCACGGCCATCTTAGGGGCAGCAGTGCGGCCGAACCTGAAGGGGCACCGGCTGGCCGTCCCCCCTAGGCAACGCGCAGCAGGCGCAGGCCATAGGCGGGACTTTCGGCATCCCAACGCTGTGCGACCTGCAGGCCCGCCTGCTGCAACAGCGCCTCGAAGCTGTCATCGGTGTACTTGTGGCTGTACTCGACGCGGATGGGTTCACCGGCAGCAAAGTGGAAGGTGCGGCCACCGAGGTGGACGTCCTGCGGCCACTGGCTCACCAGGTCGGTTTCGATGCGCAGCCGCGCGGTGTTGTAACGGGCGCGGTGGCGGAATCCATCGAGATCGAAATCGCTTCCGATCTCGCGGTTGAGGCGGGCCAGCAGATTGAGGGTGAATGCCGCAGTGACGCCCTGCGCATCGTTGTAGGCCGCTTCGATCAGCGCCGTGTCCTTGTGCAGGTCGATGCCGATCAGGGCCAGGCCGTCGCGGCCCATCGTCTGACGCATCGCCCGCAGCAGGGCGACGGCCTCCGCTTCGGCGAAATTGCCCAATGTGGAACCGGGGAAGAACAGCAGCCGTCGCGCGGGTTCGCGTTCGGGCATGGGCACGGCGACGGCGCGGGTGAAGTCCGCGCAGACCGGCAGCATCTCGACCTCGGGCAGCGCCGGCGCCAGGTGGTCGATGCTGGACAGCAGTGCGGCCCGCGAGATCTCGATCGGCGTATAGGCCACCGGATCCTGCAGCGCGGCCAGCAGCAACGCGGTCTTGCGGCCACTGCCGCTGCCCAGCTCCACCACATGCAGGCGCGGGCCGACCACGCGCGCGATATCGGGCAGCACCCGCGCCAGCAGCGCCAGCTCGGTGCGCGTGGGGTAGTACTCGCGGGTCTGGGTGATCTGTTCAAACAGACGCGAGCCGCGGGCATCGTAGAAGTACTTGGAAGGCAGCTGCCGCGATGCGCATGACAGACCGGCCAGCGCATCGGCCAGGATCTGCTGGCGGCTGGGGGTCAGGTCGGTCAGCGCCTGCAGCGCGTCATGCACCGTGCTCATATGAGGTCCCTGGCCAGGCGCAGTCCGGAGAACTGCCAGCGCGCCGGCGGCATGAAGAAATTGCGGTAGCTGGCGCGCACATGGCCACGGGGCGTGGCACAGCTGCCGCCGCGCAGCACCCATTGCCCGCACATGAACTTGCCGTTGTATTCGCCGAGGTTGCCGTCAAAAGAGCGGAAGCCCGGGTAGGCACCATAGGCGCTGGCGGTCCATTCCCAGACATCACCGAACAGCTGCCGCAGCCCACTGCCCCCGGCTGCCTGCGGGTGCAGGTGATCGTCATCGGCGAAATGACCGCGCAGGGGCTGCGACGCGGCGGCCGCTTCCCACTCGAACTCGCTGGGCAGGCGCGCACCGGCCCAGCGGGCGCAGGCATCGGCCTCGTAGTAACTGAGGTGGCAGACCGGCGCATGCGGATCCAGCTCGCGCCAACCACCCAGGGTGTACTCGCGCTGCAGGGCATCATCCCAGTACAGGGGGTGCTGCCAGCCTTCGGCTTCTCGCAGCGCCCAGCCTTCGCTGAGCCACCAGCGCGGTTCGCGGTACCCCCCTGCCTCGATGAAGGTGCGGTACTCGGCATTGCTGACGGGACGCTCGGCCAGGGCATGCGCGGGCAGCAGCACGCGGTGCTGCGGCGATTCGTTGTCGTAGGCAAAGGCGGCGTGCCGGGGCCATGCCGCGGCACCGACGGTGACGATGCGTTCGGGCGATTCGATCCAGCCCTGCGTCGCGGCGGTGCTGGCAACGGGCCGCAGGTCGTCGCGATACGGTGGCTGCAGTGGATTGCACCAGAACGCATGCTTGATGTCGGTCAACAGCAGTTCCTGGTGCTGTTGTTCGTGCTGCAGACCCAACTGCAGGTGGTGCAGCGCCTGCGCGTCGAGGTCACCGGCTGCCAGCCGTGACTGCACCTGCATGTCGACCTGTTGCCGGTAGTCGCGCACCTGCTGCAGCGAGGGCCGCGACAGCAGACCGCGTTGCGGCCGCGCATGCGCCGGGCCGATGCTCTTGTAATAGCTGTTGAACAGATAGTCCCAGGCCGGGTCATGCGCGGGCGTGGTGGCGAAACCGGCCAGCACGAAGCGTTCGAAAAACCAGGTGGTATGGGCCAGGTGCCACTTGCTGGGACTGGCGTCGGCCATGCTCTGCAGCATGGCGTCCTCGGCACTGAGCGGCGCGGCCAGCTGCAGGCTGCGCGCCCGCACCTGTGCAAAGCGGCGGGCGAGATCGCGCTGCGGGGCAGCGACGGCGGTGGGTACGCTGTCCATGCCGGAAGCATCGGCGCAGGACGGTGAGCGCAACGTCATGGCACCACATCACCACGTTCACATGACAGCGGGCACGCGCATTCAAGAAGCGCGTGGGGACGCCGCTAACGGCAATGTTGCGGCCGCATCGTCACCGCACTGGACTTACCGCGTGCCCCTGCATCCGCTCCGCCAGCCTGCGCATTACCTGTTCGTGCTGCCCGCCGTGCTGGTCGTCCTGGTGCTGTGGATGGCGCTGGGCACCGAGGATGTCGCCAGCCCGGCGCAGCGCATCCTGCCCTGGCTGCTGGCCTGTCTCGGTGCAGGCCTGGCCCTGCTCTACCACCAGATGCGCACGTTGTGCCTGCTGCTGGTGGTGGCGGTGGTATTCGCCCTGCTGCACCGGGACGTCGGTGGCTACCTGCGCAGCGGCCATGTCGACGCCCTGACCCCGCTGCGCTTCCACGCGATCTCGGCGTGGGTGCCGCTGCTGTTCGCCGGACTGGCACTATGGCCGGAACGCGGACGCCGACGCCAGGACCTGCTGCTGCGCAGCGTAGTGTGCGGCGCGGCGCTGATGATCTTCCTGCTGCTGGCGGCACAGCAGCCGCAGGGGATGCACGATCTGCTGTCGAACCGTCACTGGGCCTGGATTCCCGCCAACTGGAACGCGTTGGCGCAGTTGCCGGCGCTGCTGTTCCTGCTGGCGACCGCAGCATTGGGCTGGCAGGCGTGGCGGCATCCGCGGCCACTGCACACGGCAATGCTGCTGGCCCTGCTGTGCCTGTGGTGGATGCTGCCGCGGATCTTCCTGCAGCCGGTGCTGCTGCCGGCGCTGAGCAGTGCCGCCCTGCTGCTGATGCTGGGCGCGATGCTGCAGGAATCCTTCCACATGGCCTTCCGCGATGAGCTGACCGGCCTGCCGGGGCGACGGGCGTTCAACGAGACCCTGCAGCGGGCACGCGGTACCTACAGCATCGCGATGGTGGACGTTGACCACTTCAAGTCATTCAACGACACCCATGGTCACGACACCGGCGACGATGTGCTGCGCCTGGTGGCGTCGCGGCTGGCGCGGGTGGGCGACGGTGGCCGTGCGTTCCGCTATGGCGGCGAGGAGTTCGCGGTGGTGTTCCTGGACCGGCCGGCGGCAGCCTGTGTCGATGCCGTGGAAGCATTGCGGCAGAGCATCGAGGACACCCGCATGCAGCTTCGCGACCGCAGCACCCGCAGCCGTGACGACGAAGCCGGCCGCCAGCGGCGCGGACGCGGTGGCAGCGGCCAGGTGGTGCAGGTGACGGTGAGCATCGGGCTGGCCGACAGCTGCGTGGATCCGCGGCCGATGGCCGTGGTCAAGGCCGCCGACCAGGCCCTGTATGTGGCCAAGGACGGGGGCCGCAACCAGGTGCGCGCGCACGGCGGCCAGCGCGTTCTGGCAGCGCACGGCGCGTAGTGCTCAGACCGCGTCGAGGTAGTACCAGCGGCCGTCGATGCGTTGGAAGCGGCTGTGCTCGGTCATCCTCACCGCGCTGCCGCCGCCGATGCGGTAGCGCGCGGTGAAGCGGACTTCGGCGCTGTCAGCACCAGTGATGGTGTGCTCGTGCACGGTCAGGCCCAGCCAATGGGTGCGCTGGCCGGGGGCATCGTCCAGCGACAGCTCGGCCGGACGCGTGTCCGGATGCCAGGACTGGCGCAGGTAGTCAGCCAGGCCACGCACATAGGCGCTGTAGCGCGAACGCATCAGGTGCTCTGCATCAGGCGCGGCTTCACCGGCATGGAAACGGCCACAGCAGGCGGCATAGTCGGCGGGAAGGCCACAGGGGCAGGGATCGGCGGGTTTTCGGCTCATGCCGGCATTGTCGCCGGGTTGCCGGGATTGATCCACGCGGGGCCGCAGTCGCCCGGAGCAGGACAGGCGTATGCTGTCGCGCCCCCTCCTTGATTGATCGCCGTGCTGGAACTGGTTCCCCCTGAGTTGTGGTGGCTGGTGGTGATCGCCTTCATCGCCGGCCTTGTGGATGCCGCTGTCGGTGGCGGTGGCCTGGTGCAGCTGCCCGGCCTGTTCACGGTGCTGCCGCAGCAGACGCCGGCGATGCTGTTCGGTACCAACAAGTTCAGTTCGATGTTCGGTACCGGTGCGGCCGCCTGGCGCTATGCGCGCAACGTGCGCTTCCCGTGGAAGCCGGTACTGTTCGCGGCCGGTACCGCCTTCATCTTCTCCTTCGCCGGGGCCACCGCGGTGAGCCTGCTGCCCAAGGACGCGGTGCGCCCACTGGTGCTGGTGCTGCTGATCGCGATGCTGGCCTACACGTTGTGGAAGAAGGACTTCGGCGCGTTGCACCGGCCGCAGGAGATCGGCCGCCGCGAACTGGCGATCGCGCTGGCGATCGGTGCGGCGATCGGCTTCTACGACGGCTTCTTCGGGCCGGGCACCGGCAGCTTCCTGATCTTCCTGTTCGTGCGCTTCTTCGGCCTGGATTTCCTGCGTGCGTCAGCGGCGTCGAAGGTGGTGAACCTGGCGACCAATGTGGCGGCAATCTCGTTCTTCGTACCGACCGGCAACATCCTGTGGCTGTTCGCGCTGCCGATGGCGGCGGCCAACATCATCGGCTCGGTGGTGGGCACGCGCCTGGCGTTGAAGGGCGGCACGCCGTTCATCCGCAAGTTGTTCGTGGGGCTGGTGGTGGTACTGATCGCGCGGATGGCGTGGGATACCTTCCGCGGTGCGTGAATGCGGTTGCCGGCCAGCGGCCGGCACTACCGGGTCATGAACGCTGCCCATGGGTAGTGCCGGCCGCTGGCCGGCATCCCCATCCGATCAGGTCGTGAACCCCGCCCATGGGTAATGCCGGCCGCTGGCCGGCATCCCCATTCAATCGACCGGGTCAGGCTTCGGCTTCTTCCGGTTCGTTGGCCTGCTGGCGGCTGCGCTCGGGCAGCTTCAGGCGCTTGCCTTCTTCGTCGTACTCGATCAGCAGCACGCCGGAGTCGTGGCGGCCGCTGATCTCGACGAAGCAGGCGCCACCGATGAACGGCTCCAGCGTCATCACCGACTTCAGCGGGGTGGCGACCACCATCTGGAAACCGAAGTTGTCGAAGATGTTCATCGCCAGCGCGGTGAACTCGTTGTCGGCCTTGTCGAAGGCTTCGTCGAGCACGACGGCGGCGTAGCTGGGCAGCTGGCTGTCGGCGCCGCCGAGCTGGTAGCGCAGTGCCGCAGCCAGGCAGGTGGTGGCCAGTTTCTGGCGCTGGCCACCGGACTTGCCCGCGCCACTGCGGTAGATCTCGACCTGCTGGCGCGTTTCCGCATCCAGCTCGACGCCGATGAACTCCACGTGCATGCGTACGTCCAGCACCAGCTCGCGCCAGCGCTTGTCCTCGCCTTCCTGCGAACCCAGGCGGTTGACCAGCTGGCGCAGCACGGTGAACTGCGATTCGGCCAGCTCGCGCTGCTCGGTCTGCTGCTGCGCCAGCACCTCGCGCAGCTGCAGGTGGAACTCGCCGACTTCCGGCAGGCGGCGGTCGCTCAGTTCGATGGTCAGCAGCGTGCCACGGTTGAACGGCACCTGCTCCAGGCTGGCGTTCACTTCGTCCAGGCGCTGGCCGATCGACTTGCGGGCCTCGGCGCTGTGGCGCTGCAGGGCCAGCAGGTTGTTCTTGCTCTGGTTCTGCAGCAGATCGAAGAAGCGCTCTTCGTGCTGCGGCAGGCCGTCGCGCTCCAGGCGCTCGAGGCGGGCAAGGAAATCCTCGGCCGAGGCCACCGATACGGTGAAGTCGCCCGATTCCTCCGGCCACTGCTGGATGAAGCGACGGAAGCAGCCGATCAGCTGGTTCTCGATGCGGTTGAGGTCCTGCTGCGAGGTCGACAGCTGCTCGTTCAGCGCGTTGCTGACCTGGCGCATGTGCGCCTCCAGCGTTTCCAGGCTGAGCGGGCCCTGTTCCTGCAGGCGCTCGGCAAGGCCGGCTTCCTGCTCCTGGGCCAGGCTCGGCAACACCAGCGCACGGCTCTGCTGTCGCGCGCGGTCGAGGCGATCGCGCTCCTTGACCAGCTGCCCGCGCTCGACGCGGACGTCTTCATAGGTACGGCGAGCCTGCTCGATGTCGGCGCGCACGGCGTCGATCTGCTTGGCCAGCTTGGCCAGGTCGGCATTGCCTTCGCGCAGGTCGCGCAGGGTGGCCTCGATATCGGTCAGGCGCTGCTGCGGGGCGGCGATGTCGATCTCGTTCCAGCTGATGCTGACCAGCTCGTGGCAGGCCAGGCGACGTTCGTTGTCGCGGTCACGCTGCCCACGCAGGCGCGCGATGTCGGTCTCGCAGCTGGCGATGCGCTTGGCCAGTTCCTGGGCTTCGCGCTCGAAGGCGCCCACCTTGTCGTGGTTGTTGAAGCCGAGGATCCAGCGACGGCGGTCGCCCACCGCACTGCGGTCGTCCTTCTCGAAGCGGTCGCCGGGATGCTTGACCTGGCCTTCGCGGGTGATGCCGCGGTCGACGTTGCGCAGCTGCTTGGCATCCACGCACTCGTAGTCGAAGCGCTTGCCGAGCTCACGGCGCAGCCAGCTTTCGAATACGTGCTCGCGCAGCTCCAGCTTGTGCAGCAGCGACTTCGCCGACGGCTCGCGCGCGAACGCATCATCGTTGCGGCGCACACGGTAGTAGGTGAAGCGCATGCCCAGGTGAGTGCGATTCACCCACTCGGCGACGTCGTTGTAGTGCTTGTCATCGACCAGCAGCGACAGCGCGAAGCCACCCAGCACACGCTCAATGGCACCCTGCCAGCCCTGCTCTTCCGAGCGGACCTGGATCAGCTCGCCGACGAACGGCAGCGCCGCCTCGGCAATGCCGGTTTCCTCGGCCAGGCGCGCGCGCAGCTTCTGCATCGGCGCCGGGATGTTGGAGGGCGTGCGCTGCATCGCTTCGAGTTCCGCACGGACTTCGCCGAAACGGCGCTCGTCATCGCGCTTGCCACCCAGGCGATCGCTGATCGCATCGTCCAGCGCCGAAGAGGCACGCTGGCGGTCCTGCAGTTCGTTCTGCGCACGCTCGACCAGCTCGGCGAAGCCGTGTGCGTCGTCCGGAAGTTCAGCCCCCAGCTGCTGCGCGGCCAGGCTTGCCTGCTCGCGCTTGGCTTGGCGGCGGTCGCGCTCGGCTTCGGCACGGCCCTGCTCGCGCTCCAGTTCCTCGATGCGCTCACCGCCCTGCTGGCGGCGCTGCAGTTCCAGCTCGGCCAGGCGCTCGGTGTGGTTGTCCAGTGCGGCACGGCGCTGGGCTTCTTCGCCGAGCAGGCCACGGTCACGCACGTCCATCTCGCGCAGGCGCGCTTCGATCAGCGCCTGGCGGCGGCTTTCACGGAAGCTGTCGACGCCGAGCTTGAGGGCTTCGTCGTCGCCGCGCCGGCGGTGCATTTCCTTCAGGTCGTTGTAGTAGGCGCGTGCCGGCAGCAGGGTCTCCACCTGGCGGCGGGCGGTGACCACGGCCTGGTGCGCGCCATCGAGTTCGGCGAAGTCGCTGACCAGGCGCTCGGCGGCGTCGAAGGTCTTCGGCGTGTCGAGCATGAAGTCGCGCAGGAAGACGTTGAGGTCGCCCAGGTTCTTCGCCGACTGCGTCTTGTGCAGCAGGCGCAGCGCCATCTCGTTGTCGATGCCGAGCAGGTCGCGGAAGCGCTCGGCGTAGCCGGAGAAGGTGTCGAAGTGGTGCAGGTCGGACAGCTTCTGCTTGAGCTTGCGCAGGTCCAGGTCAAAGCCGCCAAGATCCTTCGCGATGTCGAACGGACGCTCGGCGATCATGTAGTGCTTGCGCACGTCACCGGCCGAGGTTCCGTTACCGGAGATCCACAGCAGGCGCACCAGGCTGACCACGCGGCCATCGCCGGCGCGGTACTCCAGCACCAGCGCAGTCCAGGTCGCGCCCTTGCGAAGGTACTGGGTGGCGATTTCGCCGGTGCCGCTGTCCTGCTGGTCGGCCCACGCGCCACGCACGTAGGACACCAGGTTGCGGTCGCGGCCACTGCGCTCGGCTTCACGCGCGGCGGCGTTGAAATCGACGATGGCCGGCGGCGTCAGCAGCGCGGACATGGCATCGAGCAGGGTCGACTTGCCCGAGCCGGAACGGCCGACGAACAGGAAGCCACGCTCGGCGATCGGTACTTCGGTCAGTCCGTTGAACGTGCCCCAGTTGTGTACCTGCAGGCGACGCATGCGGAACTGCTGCAGGCGCGGGTCCGGCAGGCCTTCGTTGAACAGGGCGGGAGTGTGCTTGGAGATAGCCATGCGATGGTCGGGTCTCTCAGGCCTCGGCGGCCGGGGTTTCACGCAGCTGGCGGTAGACCGCCGAAAGCTGGGATACGTCTTCGGCGGAGAACAGCAGCTTCAGCGCCGGCGAGACTTCGTGGCGGTCTTCCTGGCCGCTGAGGCGGGTCAGGATGTGGTTGTCCTTCATCTTCTGCACCGCCGAAGCGACGCGGCGATTGAAGCCGGCGCGGTCGGTGGACAGGTTCTTTTCGTAGATGGCCAGCGCTTCGGCCATCTCGGCGTCGGCGACCACCGCGCGGTTGCCGCGCGCATCGGCCTCGGCCAGCTGCTGGCGCAGGTACAGCAGCAGCACCGAGTCGATGAAGGTCAGCGGCGAGGTGCGCAGCAACACCGGCGCATCCACGTCTTCGGTGTCGGCCTGGCGGGTGAAGGCCACGCCGCTGTCACGGTCGAGCACCAGTTCCAGGAACAGGTCCGCCAGCGAGGAGCGGATGGCCGCCTCGCTGCGGATCAGTGCCGGCCACAGCTTGGCGTGGCGCAGCTGGTCGATGCTGGGGCCGATCAGCAGCTGGCACAGCGCGCGGCGTGCATCCAGCGGCAGGCGCCCGGTGTCGCCGAGGTAATACACGTCATTGCCACGGCGGGGCTGCGCCACGGCCGCCACCGGTTCGGCTTCGTAGGCGTCTTCCGCCACGTCGGCCTGCGGTGCGTCGATGGGATCTTCATGCCAGCTCATGGCGTCTCTCCTGGGTGAACCAAACCAGCGGGATGCGGGCGCGACGGACCTGGCCGTCGCCACCACGCCATTCGGCAAGCTCCTGCTCACCAGCGATCACGTTGCCGAAGCGCGTGCCCAGCGACAGGTAGCCGATGACGCTGCCAAGACCCTGCGGTGCTTCGCGCTGCGACAGTGCCTGGGCGATGCTGAGCCGCGGCTGTGCATCGAGCAGGTCGTGCAGGTCGCGGCGCAGGGTGCGGAAGTCGATTTCAGACGAAGCGACCAGATCACCGACGCTCTCCAGGCTGATGGCTGCGGCGTCGTTGTACTCGACGTTGCCATCGACCTGGGCGCTGCGCGGATCGTGCAGCTTCCACTGCGACCACGAGCGCAGGCGGCTGGTGGTCAGCTGCAGGTCGCAGCCGATGCCGCGTTGTGCGGGGAATTCGTCACGCAGTGACAGCGCTTCGGATTGCGCCTGCTTCAGCAGCTGGTTGAGGCGGCGCTGTTCCAGATAGCCACGGCTCTGCACGAAGCCACGCAGGCTGCGCGCGAAGTTCTGCAGCACGTCGTGCACCTGGCCACCGCGCTCGAGCATGGTGCTGGTGAAGCCGCGCAGGAAGTTGCGTTCGTTGCGGTCCAGGCGGCGGGCGAAGCCACGCGCCAGCACCGCTTCCAGCGCGGCATCGAGCTGGGCGCTCTGTTCGGCGTCGTTGAGCAGGCGCCAGAAGGCCTGGAAGCTGCGACCGGCATCGCTCTCGCCGATCACATCCACGCCTTCGAACAGCTGCGACAGCACATCGCCGCGCTCGCCCTCGTCGTCGATGATGCGTTCGCGGAAGTCGCGGTTGAGCTGCTCGAAATCGTCGCGCACCCGACGGAAATCCTCGGTCAGCTCGTCGGCCAGGCCGATGATCTGGCGCGCACGCTCCAGCGCGCGCTTGCCATCCAGCGCGATCACACGTCCGGCACCGACGCGGGCGATCTCGGCGTCGATGCGGTCGCGCTCGTCGCGCAGTGCTGACAGGCGTGCATCCGGGTCGGACTCGGTCTGCGCGGCCAACTGCGAGAGCTGTTCGATGACCAGCGCCAGGCGGCTTTCGGTGGCGGCCACGCGGGCCTGCTCGAGGCCATCGGCGAAGCGGATGGCCTGCAGTGCCGCAGTCGACAGCTCGTACTGCTCCTGGTCGGCGCCTTCGGGCAGGCGGCGTTCCAGCCAGCCCTGGGCCAGCCAGTGCGCGATGTAGGCCTGCGCGGTACGCGGCAGCTCACGCGACAGTTCGTCGCCGTTGAGCTGGTCCAGCGCACGCTGCAGGCGCTCGTTGAGCACCGACGACGGCAGCGTGCGCTCGCCGTCCATCAGCAGCCCCTGCAGCAGGCCGATGATTTCCGGGGCGTGGTCGGCGGCAAGCAGCTTCCACTGGGGCTGTTCGCGCAGATGGCGGTAACGGGAGATGCGTTCGCGGTGCTTCATGCAGCGAAAGGAGTCATGAGGGCTGGCGGGGACGAGCAGCCGCCCGCGGCGGCCGCGCGGGCAGCCGTGGGCATGCCGGCCCGCAGAGGCCGGCGCAGTGCGGTCAAGCGGCTCAGCGCTTGCCGCCCACTTCGATGAAGCGCAGGAACTCGGCGCGGGTACGCGCGTCGTCGCGGAAGCTGCCCAGCATCTTCGAGGTGACCATGCTGACGCCGCGCTTGTGGATGCCGCGGGTGGTCATGCATTCGTGGGCACCTTCGACGACCACACCGACGCCGATCGGCTGCAGCACATCCTGGATGCACTGGGCGATCTGCGCGGTCATCTTCTCCTGCACCTGGAAACGGCGGGCGTAGGCTTCGACGACGCGGGCCAGCTTGCTGATGCCCACCACCTTGCCGGCCGGCAGGTAGCCGACGTGGACGCGGCCGATGATCGGCGCCATGTGGTGCTCGCAGTGGCTTTCGTACTCGATGTCACGCAGGACGATCAGTTCGTCGTAACCGGCCACTTCCTCGAAGGTCCGCTCCATGTAGGCGCGCGGGTCGTCGCGGTAACCGCTGAACCAGTCGCCATAGGCTTCGGCGACACGGCGGGGGGTATCCAGCAGGCCTTCGCGGGACGGGTCCTCACCGGCCCAGCGCAGCAGGGTGCGCACGGCATCCTCGGCCTGGTCCTGGGTCACGTCGCCCTGCGGGGCGGCCTTTTCGTTGTTCTTGCTCATTGCGTACAGCGTCCCGAACGGGGGGCGAGCATCGTACCCGACCGGGGGGTGGGTCGTCCTGTTGGTCGGGTTCATCGGGGGTCTCTTGCAGCGCCTCGGTGCTGCTGAGCGAGAGGAGGAGGGGCAGGCCGGGCAGGACACGCCGCAAGTACGTCCCTGTAGGCTCGTCCACGGCATCCATGCCGTGGACGGTCCTGCCCGGCCTGCCCCTCCCCCTCTCCGACGGTTTCCTGCGGGCGCGGCCGAACCGCCCGAAAGCGGGGGCAAAAGCGGGGGTTCATGGCTTCGGAAGCACCGCGGGCCGCTGCTGCGGTGGGTGCGGGCCGTTGGTCCGCACTGCTCCTGCCTTTAAAGAGCCAACCCACCGCGCTCGCGGGGTGATGGGAGGGCAGCGGGGGCCGGGCGGGGCAGGACCGTCCGCGGCATGGATGCCGCGGCCGAGCCTACAGGGACGTACTTGCGGCGTGTCCTGCACCGTCCGGCCCCCGCTGCCCCACCCGACACCAGGCAGGCGCAACGCTTTCCCCACTACACCCCCATTCAGAAAAACCTATTGATAGGAATGAAATTAGTAGTATCCTATCTATCTCTTATGGACCGACCCCTCGACGAGCGCACCGTGCTGCAGATGCAGCTCAGCTCCGGCCTGCTGTACGCAGGGCGGCAGTGGCAGCGCCTGGCCGACAGCCGGCTCGGCAGCTACGGCATCTCCACCGCCTGCACCATGCCCCTGCTGATGATCGGCCGCTCCGGCGGTGGCATCCGTCAGGTGGCGCTGGCCCAGCAGCTGGGCATGGAGGGTCCTTCCCTGGTGCGCCTGCTGGACAAGCTGTGCGCCAGCGACCTGGTCCGCCGCGAGAGCGACGCCAGCGACCGCCGCGCCAATCTGCTGTGGCTGACCGACGCGGGCCATGCGCTGGTCAGCGAGCTGGAAGACCAGTTGATCGGCCTGCGCCAGGACGTGTTCGGCGAGCTTTCCATGGATGAACTGCACGCCGTGCTGAAGGCATGGCGCCTGCTGGCCGAGGCCGCCGACCGCATCACGTAAGACCGCTGCCCCCGAATACCGCCGCTGCCGTGCACACGCCAGCGGCTTTTACCCGTTGCCGTTGTTTCGTTGTTCCTCCCCTCCCCCACCTCGCCCCCGCCCCTACCGATGCCCGGTGAATTCAGTCTCCACGGAGTGTTCGTCCCGACCCTGCTCGGGCTGATGTTGTTGGCCTACCTGGTCAACAGCGGCCTGCACGCGCTGCTGCAGCGTGCCGGCGCCTATCGCCACGTATGGCACCCGGCGCTGTTCAACCTGGCCCTGTACGGGATCGTGCTTGGCCTGCTGTTCCACCTCCTGCGTTGGATGCAATCGTGAACAAGATCGTGAAGAAGACCCTGCCGGTGCTGCTCACCAGCGCAGCCGTGATCATCGCCCTGCTGGTGCTGCGCCAGCTGTGGGTCTATTACATGGATGAGCCGTGGACCCGCGATGCCCATGTCGGCGCCGACGTGGTGCAGGTGGCGCCGGACGTGTCCGGGCTGGTGGAAACGGTGCAGGTGGCCGACAACCAGGCGGTGAAGAAGGGTGACCTGCTGTTCGTGGTCGACCGCGCCCGCTACCGCATCGCGCTGGAGCAGGCCCGCGCCAACCTGGCCGAGCGCCAGGCATCGGTGGCGCAGCTGCGCCGCGAGATCGGCCGTGACCGCAGCCTGCAGGACCTGGTCGCCGCCGAGGACGCCGAAGTGCGCCGCGCCAAGCTGCAGGCCGCACAGGCTGCGCTGGCCACCGCACAGGCGGCGGTCGACCTGGCCGAGCTCAACCTGGGCCGCACCGAAGTACGCGCACCGGCCGATGGCCGGGTCAACGACCGCACCCTGCGCGTGGGCGACTACGTGGTAGCCGGCAAGCCGGTGCTGGCGCTGCTGGATACCGGCTCGTTCCGCATCGATGGCTACTTCGAGGAAACCCGCCTGCGCGGCGTGGCCCCGGGGCAGCGCGTGGACATCCGCCTGATGGGCGAGTCGGCCCCGCTGCGTGGCCATGTGGAGAGCATCGCCGCCGGCATCGAAGACCGCTACCGCAGCAACGGCAGCACCCTGCTGCCGAACGTGACCCCGGCCTTCGACTGGGTGCGGCTGGCACAACGCATTCCGGTGCGCATCGCCATCGACGAAGTACCCAAGGGCGTGGAACTGATCGCCGGCCGTACCGCCACGGTGACCGTGGACACCGGCCGCCATCCGCACAACGACAAGGCCGGCACTGCGCCGACACAGGCGGGCCTGTGAACGCCGCCCTGCCCCGTCTCGGCCTGATCGTTGCGCTGGCCAGCCTGGCGGCCTGCAAGACCGTCGGCCCGGATTACGCCCTGCCGGAAGGCTCGGCCTTCAAGCGCCCGCAGGCCAATGCGGCCTTCATCGATACGCAGAACCCGCAGGTGGCCGCCAACCAGGCGCTGCCCGACCGCTGGTGGTCGCTGTACAACGACCCGGTGCTGGACGGCCTGATCACGCAGGCGCTGCGTGACAACGTCGAGCTGAAGGCCGCCGATGCACACCTGCGCCGTGCCGCGGCGGTGTACGAGCAGGCGCTGGACGCCGGTGGCTTCGAGTACGAGGCCGAGGCCGGGGTCAGCCGCGCGCAGCTGTCGGCCGAATCGTTCCTGCAGGAGCACGAGCTGCCGGTGATCAACCTGGCCGATGGCAAGTTCGCGGTCAGCTACCAGTTCGACCTGTTCGGCAAGCTCAAGCGCGGCGCCGAGGCAGCGCGTGCCGACGAGCAGTCCGTTGCTGCCGCGCGCGACCTGGCCCAGGTCAGCGTGGTCGCGCAGGTGGCCGACAGCTATCTGGAAATCTGCCACGCCAACCACGAGCTGCACGTGGCCGAACATTCGCTGCAGCTGCAGCAACGCAGCCGCACGGTCACCGAGCGCCTGATCGCGGCTGGCCGTGGCACGCCGCCGGAACTGGCCCGCGCCAATGCCCAGGTCGCGCTGCTGGAAGCCGCGCTGCCGCCGCTGCGCGCGCAGCGTTCTGCGGCCGCCTATTCGCTGGCCGCCCTGCTCGGGCAGACCCCGGGCCAGCTGCCGGCCGGCGTGATCGACTGTGCACACGCCCCTGGCCTGGCGCAGCCGCTGCCGGTTGGTGATGGCCGTGCACTGCTGCAGCGCCGCCCGGACGTGCGCCAGGCCGAACGCAAGCTGGCTTCGGCCACCGCGCGGATTGGCGTCGCCACCGCTGAGCTGTATCCGGACATCCGCCTGGGGGCCTCGCTCGGTGCCGCCGGCCTGCTGGAGGATTTCGGCACGCCGATGACCCAGCAGTGGTCGATCGGCCCGCTGATCTCGTGGACGCTGCCGTCGTCCGGCACGCACGCACGCATCCACGCTGCCGAAGCGGGCGCCGATGCGGCCCTGGCCGAGTTCGACCACACCGTGCTGCAAGCGCTGCGCGAGACCCAGACCGCGCTGGACCGCTACGCGCAGGACCTGCGCCGGCTGCAGTCGCTGCGCATCGCGCAGGAGCAGGCCGCACTGGCCGCCGAGCAGAACCGCCGGCTGTACCAGGGTGGCCGTACGCCGTACCTGTCCAGCCTGGATGCCGACCGCAGCCTGGCCACCAGCGACGCCACCCTGGCCGCCGCCGAAGCGCAGGTCTCGCGCGACCAGATCCATCTGTTCCTGGTGCTGGGCGGTGGCTGGCAGGCAAGCGCCACCGCGCCCAACGCCTCGACCGCAGCGAAGTAAACCATGAACGCGCTGACCGACCGCCAGGCCTGGCTGTTCTCGATCAAGACCTACCTGGCCGCGGTGGCCGCGCTGTACATCGCCATGGCCGGCAACCTGTCGCGCCCGTACTGGGCGATGGGCACGGTGTACATCGTCAGCCAGCCGCTGCTGGGCCCGACCCGGGCCAAGGGCGTGTACCGCATCGTCGGCACCCTGGTGGCCGGCCTGGCCACCCTGCTGGTGCTGCCGGCGCTGGTGGAGACGCCGCTGGTGCTGAGCGCGGCGATGTCGATCTGGCTGGCCGGCTGCCTGTTCATGGCCCTGCTCAACCGCGGCCCGCGCGGCTACGCGTTCCTGCTGGCCGGCTACACCACCGCCTTCATCGGCTTTCCGGCGGTGACCTCGCCGGAAACCATCTTCGACACGGTGGTGGCACGCAGCGAGGAGATCATTCTCGGCACGGTGGTGGCCGTGCTGTTCGCCTCGCTGCTGTTCCCGGCTTCGGTACGCCCGATGCTGCGCGCGCGCATCGGCAACTGGATGGAGGACGCCGCGCAGTGGTGCCGGCAGATCCTTGAACGTGGACGCGCGCACGCGCCGCGCAACCGGCTGGCCGCCGACCTGGTGCAGTTCGAGGCACTGATCGAATTCCTGCGCCGCGATGATCCGCGCCATGCCGGGTCTGCGGTGTCGATGGAGCGCCTGCGTGAGCGCATGCTGCTGCTGTTGCCAGTGCTGTCCTCGATTGCCGATCGCCTGAGTGCGCTGCGCAGCGACGGCCAGGCCCTGCCCGAAGGGCTGCCGGCGCTGGTCGATGACATCCACGATTGGCTGGATGGCCCAACCAACGCCAGTGAATACGCCCGCCTGCGCGCGCGCATCAGTGCCCTAAAGCCGCAGGTCGACCGCGACCTGCAGCATCTGCAGCTGGCCAGCCTGCTGCTGCGCCTGGAGGAACTGGTGGACCTGTGGCAGGACTGCCGCACCCTGCAGCACGCCATCGACCACGGCACCGCGCCGCTGGACCGCGCGCATTACCGCATCCGTACCGAACGCGTAGCCGCTGACAAGCACGTCGACTACGGCATGGCGCTGTTCTCCGCGCTCAGTGCCGGCGTGGCACTGATGAGCTACTGCGTGCTGTGGATCGCGCTGGGTTGGGAGGGCGGTGGCAACGGCGCGATGATGGCCGCGGTGACCGCGGCGTTCTTCGCCGCGCAGGACGACCCGGCACCGAGCATGGTGTCGTTCCTGGTGTGGGCCATGGTCGCCTCGGTGGTGGCAGGCGTGTACCTGTTCGGCGTGTTCCCGGCCGTGCACGACTTCGGCCTGCTGGCGCTGGTGCTGGCGGTGGCGTTCCTGCCGCTGGGGCTGATGCTGCACCACCCCAAGAGCGCGCTGTTCGCACTGCCGCTGACGGTGAACCTGGCCGCGCTGCTGAGCCTGCAGAACACCTACAGCGCCAACATCCAGACCTTCCTCAACTCGTCGATCGCGATGTTCATCGGCATTGGCTTTGCGGTGGTGATGACCCGCCTGTTCCGTTCGGTGGGTGCCGAGTGGACCGCGCGCCGGCTGGTGCGGCAGGGCTGGACTACGCTGGCCGAGGCCGCCGAAGGGCGCGGCCAGCAGGACCGCCAGCGCTTCGCCGCACGCATGCTCGACCTGCTGGGCCTGCTCGCGCCGCGCCTGGCGGCAACCCCGGAGGGCAGCGACATCGCCTCGGTGGATATGCTCAACGAAGCGCGCATCGGCCTGAACATCCTGCAGCTGCGCCGCGCGCGGCTGGAACTGCCCGAGCGCAGCCGCGAAGCGGTCGAGCACATTCTTGAGGAGATCGCCGCGCACTACCGGCGGCAGATTGCCGCACGCAAGCCGATGGTGGCGGCCGACGCATTGCGCGAGCGGCTGGATACCTCGCTGGGGCGGGTCGGCAGCGTAGCCGCCTGCAAGGCACGCGACGAGGCGCTGATGGGCCTGATCGGCCTGCGCTTCGCGCTGTTCCCGGAGGCGAAGGCGCTGGCGCCGGGCCTGGCCATGAGTGCAGCCGAACAGCCGTAGCGCGATACCCTGTGCGTCCACAGACCCCGTTGCCGGGGTCGGATCCTTCGCTGCGGGCGAAGGCTCTGACCCCTGCTCTGCACAGGAAGCTCCAATGAGTTACGACATGATGGTGTTCGAGGCCAGCGCCGCACCACGCGAGGCGGCAGCTTTCATCGCCTGGTTCGAAAAGCAGACGCAGTGGAACGAGCGCCACGAGTACGACGACCCGGCAGTCAGCAGCGCGGCGCTGCAGGCGTGGTTCGCGGAGATGGCGCAGGACTTCCCGCCGTTGAACGGTCCATTGAGCAACGACGATGACGACCGCGCCGAGGTGACCGAGTACAGCATCGGCCAGCAGGTGATCTACGGTGCGTTTGCCTATTCGGTGGCCGAGCGTGCGCATGGACGCGTGCAGGACCTGGCCGAAAAGCACGGCGTGGGCTTCTTCGATGTGAGTGCCGATGAAGCGGCAATCGTGTTCCCGGATGGGCTGGTGTTGATCGCGGAATAGGTGTGGCGGGAGGGCTGCGCCCTGCACTTGCCGAATCAACTTCAACGGCAACGTCAAAGGCTGGCATTCCGTGGGATGGCGGGGTAGGTCCGGTTGAGGGGGACGCCGTAAACCCATCCATGGGGGCTTGGTCGCGGCATCCATGCCGCTCACACCCCCTCAACCGGACCCACCCCGCCTTCGACAGTTTCCTGTGATCTGTCGGCACGGCGTTCTGCTCTGGTGGGTGTCGACCTTGGTCGACACGGTAGATCCACGGCATGCGTGGATGAACGTCGGAATGATCGAAGTACGCTTTTGTAGAGTCGAGCCATGCTCGACTGCTTCTGCCTGGCGATCAGGTGAAGGGGTCAGAGCCCGTTCCCGGTGGGAACGGGATCCGACCCCGGTTCAGAACAAGGTGCCCTGCACGGTAGGCTGTTCGATGCGCGCCGGTGCTTCGGCCACCGCTTCCGCACCCAGCCGCCAGGCCAGGCCACCCAACCGGCTGGCGTGGCGTTTCAATGCGGCCTGCAGCACCTCTGCGCTGCCCGCCACATGCAGCACCTGGCGGGCGCGGGTCAGGCCGGTGTAGACCAGTTCGCGCGACAGCACACGGCTGTCCTGGCGTGGCAGCTGCAACCACACTTCATCGAACTCCGAGCCCTGTGCCTTGTGCACGGTCATCGCAAAGGCGCTTTCGTGCGCGGGCAGTGCGGCCGGGTGGAAGGCGCGCGGCTGCTCGACGGTGTCGCCGGGGAACCAGGCCACCATCGCGCCACTGCCATCGCGCAGGCAGATGCCGATATCGCCGTTGAACAGGCGGTGCCGGTAGCTGTTCTCGGTGACCAGCAGCAGGCGGCCCTGGAAGTAGCCCGGGGTGTTGCCGGCCAGCAGCTGTTCGATGCGGCTGTTGAACCCGCGCGCACCCTGCGGGCCTTCGCGCAGCGCGGTCAGCACGCGCAGGCGCCCGGCCTGCTGCAGGGCAAGCGCTGGATCGGCGGCGTCGGCCAACGCACGCCAATGGCCCAGCAGGTGCTCGCGCTGGCCGCGCAGCGGGTCTGCCTCACCTTCATTGAAATGCACGCCTGCCAGTTCACCGCCGCGCAGCAGCTGCAAAGCGGCGACGGCGTCACCCTCGCGCACGGCATCTGCCAACGGGGCCAGCACCAGTGCATCGCTCTGCCGGTACCCTCGTTGCAGCTGCACGCGGCGGCCGGCGAAGGTGTTCGGTTCGGCCTGGGGCTGCAGCGTGGACGGCGCCAGCAATCCACGCAGCGCCTGCGCGTCATCGGCGCGGGTGCCGATGCCATCACCGCTGGCACGCAGGATCGCACTGAGTACGTCGCCGGCCTCCACCGACGGCAGCTGGTCGGGATCGCCGAGCAGGATCAGCCGCGTGCCGCTGGCGATCGCATCGACCAGCTTGGCCATCATCGGCAGATCGATCATCGAGGCTTCGTCGACCACCACCACGTCCACCGGCAGCGGATTGTCGGCGTGGTGGCGGAAGCGCGGCGAATCCGGGATCACGCCGAGCAGGCGATGCAGGGTGGTGCCGGAACTGGGCAGTGCCGCGCACAGCGCCGGGTCCACGCCGTGCTCCTGCAGGCGCTGCACGGCCAGCCGCAGGCTCTCGGCCATGCGTTCGGCGGCGCGCCCGGTGGGCGCGGCCAGCGCCACCTCGGGCAGCGGCTGGCCAGCGTGCCGGGCCTGTGCGGCCAGCAGCAGCAACAGCCGCGCGATGGTGGTGGTCTTGCCGGTGCCGGGACCGCCGGTGACCAGCGCCAGCGGATGGCGCAGGGTCACGCCGGCGGCGCGTGCCTGGTGATCCTCGCTGCCCAGTGCCTGCCGGAACAGCTGCGCGAACAACGGTGCCAGCGCGGCCATGTCCGGTGCCGGCAGCGGATGCCGGCCGATGCGCTGCAGCCCGGCCGCCAACTGCCGCTCGTACTCGCGATAGCGGCGCAGGTAGAGCAGGCCGTTCTCCAGCACCAGCGGCGCATCCTCGGCGATGGCATCGGCCTGCTCCGGCGTCGCTACCCAGGGCGATGCGCGCAGCTGCGCCAGCCAGTCCTGCGCGGCAGGCCACTCGGGCACGCCGTCCAGCAACCGCTGCGGTTGTGCCGGATCAAACCCGGCATGGCCCTGCGACACCGCCAGCGAGGCCAGCGCGGCCGCCAGCGCCACACTGTCCGGCGTGTCGTCGCGCAACCGCTGCAGGCTGGTCGCCAACGCGTGATCGAGGGTGCGCAGCAGGCCCTTCTGGTGCAGTTCCTTCAGCAGGCTCATGCGCTGGCCCCACGGGCACGTGCGGCCAGTTCGGCCTGGGCCTGTTCGCCACCTGCGAACAGTGCGTCGAGTGCATCCACCAGCGCGAACGGGAAGCGGTCCACATGCACGCCGTTGCCGGCAGCATCCAGGCCGCGGCAGAACAGGTAGCGGATGCCCCCCATGTCGCGCTCGTAATCGTAGGCCGCGCCCAGACGGAAGCGCAGCCAGCGATGCAGGGCCACGGTATAGATCAGCGCCTGCAAGTCGTACTCGCTGTGGCGCATGGCAATGGCCAGCAGGTCCGGACTGTAGCCGGGCAGCCGGTTGGATTTGTAGTCGAGCACGTACCAGCGCCCGTCGCGCACGTAGGTCAGGTCGATCATGCCGGTCATCAGCCCTTCCAGGCGGCGGCGCTGGCCGAAGCCGCGACGCGCACTGGAAACCCCATGTGCATGCAGCAGCTGCAACAGCGCCGGTACCGTGGTCGGTTCGATGGCGAAATGGAAGTCGATTTCCGCGCGCCGCTCGCCTTCGCCCAGGCTGTGCAGCGCACCGCCCTCGGGCAGTGGCACGGTGAGCGTGTGGCCGACCAACGGCACCAGCACCGCCACGCCATCGTCCAGGTCGACGTCGGCATAGCCTTCATCGTGCAGCGCCTTGCGCAGCACCTCGGCCTGGCCCTCGGGCGCTTCCAGGCCCGGCTGCCAGCCCCCCCACGCAGCGAAGTCGACGTTCTCCATCGCCTCGTGCAGCACGTTGCCGAAGCGGCTGCCCATGAAGCGCGGGTCGACCGGCGGGCTGTCTTCGACGGCGGCGGGTTCCGGCAGCGCGGGCTCCAGCGGCAGTTCCGGGCCCGCGGGTTCGTCGGCGGCGGGCGCCGGCAGCTCGGTGGCGGCGGCTTCAATATCACTGCCAGCGCCCGCGTCGGCATGCGCCAGCTGGGTGAAGCTGTATACCCACCAGTCGTGCGGCACGCGCCGGGTCAGTGCACGCACTGCCGGAAGATCCCCTTCCACTTCGGCCGCCAGCTGCGGCAGCGCGGCCACTGTCTCACTGTCATCGATGTGCACGTCGGCGTGCGCGCGCAGCGCCTGCAGGTCGCCCAGCAGCGGCGCCAGGCGCGTCTTGCCAAGCCCGGCCAGATCACCCACGGCGATCCACAGCGCATGCTCGGCGCGGGTCAGTCCCACATACAGCAGGCGCGCATCCTCGGCCCGTTGCTCACGCTCGCGCTGTGTGCTGGCCGCTTCCCAGGCCTCGTCCCTGTCCAGCTTCCAGTGCAGCTGGCGCTGGCCATCGACGTGCACGGTGCAGTGCGAGGCGGTGTTCGGTGCGCCGCCGTCGATGCCGACGAAGGGCAGGAACACCAGCGGATACTCCAGGCCCTTGCTCTTGTGCAGGGTGATGATCTGCACGCGGCGTGCATCCGATTCCAGGCGCAGCAACTGCTGCTCGTCATCCTGGTCGGCGCTGGCCATCTGCCCCTGCAGCCAGTCCAGCAGGCCATGCATGCCCAGCGCCTGCGCCGAGGCTTCCTGCAGCAGTTCGCCCAGTTGCAGGTAGTTGGTCAGGCGGCGCTCGCCGTCGATCAGCGCCAGCAGGCGTTCGCCGTGCGCGGCACAGACATCGGCGATCACCGCGAACGGACCACCGCGCTGCCAGCGCTCGCGCCAGTGCAGCAGCTGCGCCTGGAACCCGCGCTGCAGGTCGCCCTCGCGCTCCATCGCCGCGATCGCACTGGCCCGCTGGCCCAGCAACACCGTGGCCAGCGCTGCACGCAGGCGGCCTTCGTCTGCCGGTTGCAGCAGCGCCAGCAGCAGCGCGCGCAGATCACGTGCCTCACTGGTGGCGAACAGGCTCTGCTTGCCCGCCGCCACTGCGGGTATGCCAACCGCAGCCAGCGCGCGCTGCACCAGCGTCGCCTCGCGATGCGAGCGCACCAGCACCGCGATATCACCAGGCTGCACCGGGCGCCCACGCAACACCGCTTTGCCCGCACGCGCCTCGACCAGGGCCTGGTGGATCGCAGCCACGCAGGCCTGGGTCGCTGCCTCACGCGAGGCATCGGCACTCATCGCCTTGTCACCCCCGCTGCGCAGCACGCGCAGGGTGAGTGCCTTGGCGGCGTGGCCGTCGTGCAGATAGTCCTCATCGGTGCGCACGCCACCGGGACGCACCGGCTCGAACTGGATGTCACGCTCGAGGAAGGCGTCCTCACCCCCGTTGTCGTACAGCGCCTGCAACGCGCGCAGCACTGACGGTCGCGAGCGGAAGTTCTGGTCCAGCACCGGCGCCTGCTGCGCCACCTGCTTGGCCTTCAGGTAGGTGTGGATGTCGCCGCCGCGGAACCCGTAGATCGCCTGCTTGGGATCGCCGATCAGGAACAGCGCCGGTGCCAGGCCGAGTTCGCGCACCTCCGGCGAATTGCCGAACACGGTGTGGAAGATGTTCCACTGGCGATCATCGGTGTCCTGGAACTCATCGACCAGCGCGATGCGGTACTGCGCGCGCAGCTGCCTTACCAGCGGCAGCCGCTGCGGGCCTTCCAGGGCCAGTGCCACGCCATCGATCAGATCGTCGTAGGTCTGCACCCGGCGCGTGC
Source organism: Stenotrophomonas sp. YJH_SMC_135 (assembly GCF_059372355.1). Lineage (NCBI taxonomy): Bacteria > Pseudomonadati > Pseudomonadota > Gammaproteobacteria > Lysobacterales > Lysobacteraceae > Stenotrophomonas > Stenotrophomonas sp. YJH_SMC_135. Next base: position 375,448 of record NZ_JCAFVN010000004.1, on the reverse strand, counting down.
GCTTCAGCGCCTGCAGGCGCTGCATGGCTTCGGCGCGAAGCGCGTGCAGGAAATTCAGCGCGGTACCACGCAGCCAGGCATCGCGTTCGGCCAGCAGCGCGACATAGCGCGCCAATGGCACCTGCACTGGCGACGACGGCGTGCGGTCGGGGAACTTCTTGTTGGTCTTGTCGGCCAGCACCTCCGGCAGCAGTGCCGGCAGGCGCTCGCTGGCCAGCAGCTCGCGCGGGTCGCCGCGCTCGGCCCAGGCCAGCAGCTGCCGGCCCAGCGAGTGCAGCCAACCCAGCTTGTAGGACACCCCGTTGATCCACTTGTTGTCGACGGCATCGCAGAGGTCGATGAAGAACTGCTCGCCATGCCCGCGCAGCGCCTGCTGCAGTTCGGTGGCGGCGGCCTGCAAAGCCGGCTGTGGATCGGCCAGCGCCACCGGCCGCGGCAACGGGTGCAGAGGCGGCGCAGCCAGCAACGCGCGCAGATCGGTGGCCAGCGCGTCCGGGTTGGACCACAGCCAGGTCAGCGGCTCCAGCGTGGCCGCGTCGTTGGCATGCACCCGCCACAGATCGGCCGCCAGTTCCTCCAACAGCTCACGGTCGCTGGCCAGTAGTTCCGGCGGATCGAAGGTATGGCCGCTCTCCAGCGCATGCTCGCGCAGCACGCGGGTGCAGAAGCCGTGGATGGTGAAGATCGACGCCAGGTCGATCTCATCGGCGGCCACCTGCAGGCGGCGCTTCAGTGCGGCGGCGCTCTCGGTCCCCCCCTGCAGATGGCGCTGCAGCACCTGGCGGGTCAGCCTCGTGTCCGGTGCTTCGCCCCCGGCCGGTTCCAGATCGACCAGGCGCGCGGCCAGCGACAGGCGCTCGCGGATGCGCTTGCGCAGTTCCTGGGTGGCGGCATCGGTGAAGGTCACCGCCAGGATCTGGCCGATGCGCAGGCCCTGCTCCACCACCAGGCGGGTGAACAGCGTGGCCAGGGTGAAGGTCTTGCCGGTACCGGCGCTGGCCTCGATCAGGCGGATACCATCCAGCGGCAGGGCCAGATAGGGATCGCCCGCCATGCGCTGGGAGTCCTCATCGACGATGGCGGTGCTCATGTGCTGCCCTCCTGGCGTGCATCGGCGCCAAGGGTGCGGCCTTCGCGCACCGCGCTGAAGACCACCTGGCTGTTGCGCAGCAGATCGGCATAGCCGGCGTCGGTGGCAAATGGATCGGCACCGCGCAGCAGCAGCTGCCAGGCGTCGCTGCTGGATTCACCCCAACTGCGGTCGCTGCCGTGCCACTGCTTCCAGCCTTCGCTGCGCTGCTTTTCGGCCGGCGCGTTGTACAGCACCCAGCCGGTGTAGGGGGCAAAGCGCAGCGGTTCACGCAGTCCGCGTTGGCGCAACTGCAGCAATGCGCGCAATGCCGCGCGTGCAGCAGGAGCGCTCAGTGCCGGTAGTACATGCGGGCCGGGACCGGCGTCGCCGCCATCATGGAACTGCACCAGCGGCAGGGCATCGCCGGCAGCGTTGGCCAGCAGCCAATCCAGGCCCTGGCGGATCACCGCAGTGCCATTGAGGGTGCCAGCGCGCAGGCGCACCAGCCCGTCGGGGTGTCGATCGGCCACACGGCCATGCAGGCGCACGCCATCGATCTCCACTTCATAGCGGCGGCTTTCCAGCGGCTCGCCCCGCATCCAGCCCAGCAATGCACTGGCATACGGGCGGGTCTTCAACTGCTCCACCTCGAACTGGCGCTCGCCCAGGGGGCCCGACGGCAGCAGGCCACGCGCGCGCAGCCGCGGATACAACGGCTCGGTATCGCCACTGAGCGTGGCGCGTACCACCGCCGCCTGCACGCTGCGCTTTTCCGGCCCGCGCGAGGACAGCACCAGCGGTTCCAGGTCATCGACCTCCTCGACATCGTCGGCCAGGCGCAGGCCCAGCGACTGCGCCAAGAACTGCCCGGCCGGATCGCACAGGAAGCGGCGCAGGGTATCGAGTGCAACGTCGTCTTCCACCGCATCGTCGAGCGGCGGCAACGCGGCATCGAACCACGGCTGCAGGCCTCCGCGCGCGCCGGTGAGGCGACCGGCGGCCGGATGCCATTGGCGGCGATAGCTGAAGCGGCGTGGATCACCGTCACCGAACGCCGCCGGAGAGAACGGCTGCAGTGCGTGGCGCACGGTGAAGTCGCGGACCGCCGCAGGCGGATCGAGGTGATACGCAGCGGCGGCATCGATCAGTTCACTGACCAGCACCGACGGCTCACGCGCGCTGCCATCGCGCGGATCGGCACCGAGGTAGCTCAGGTAGAACACCTCCTGCGCGGCGGCGAACAGCTGCAGGAACAGGAAGCGGTCGTCTTCGCGGGTGGAGCGGTCGCCGGGCCGGCGGCGCGGCGTGTCCAGCTCGGCAGTAAGCTGGTTGAGACCGGCAGCCGGGTCACGGCGCGGGAAATCGCCATCATTGAGACCGAGCACGCAGATCACCCGGAACGGCAGCAGGCGCATCGGCACCATGCGGCCAAAGCTGATGCCACCGGTCAGCAGCGGCGCGCGCGTATCGGCCTCGCCCAGTGCTCCGGCGAAGTGCGCGCGCACGACCTCCGGCGGCACCCCGTCCGTGAAGCCGGCCTTGGCGGCATCATCGGCGAACTGGTTGAGCAGCTTGCGCAGGCGCTCCAGGGCACGCTGGCTGTTGGGCGAACTGGGCGCAGTCGGCAGCAGCGCGTCCAGCAGCGACAGCAGGCGTTGCCGCCACTGCGCCGGCGTCAGCAGTTCGCCGAGGCGGCGCTGGTAGACCGCCAACACGCGCAACAGGCGCAGCAGCCGGTCCAGGGCGTCCAATGCGCCGCCCTCCAGCTCGATCCACGGGGCAACACCGGCCAGGTCGGCCTCGCTGCCGGTGGCATGACCGAGCACCAGGCGATCCAGCGCGAACTGCCAGGTGTAGGCGTCGTCGGCCGGGGCCTGGTGCTGGTTGCGGTGCTTCGCATCCAGGCCCCAGCGCGCGCCAGCCTGCTGCAGCCAGCCATGCAGGCGATCAAAGTCCACCGCCTCCAGCCCGGCCGCTTCGGCCAGCGGCGCGCTGGCCAGCAGGTCCAGCACTTCGTTCAGGCCGAAACGCGAGACCGGCAGGCCCAGCAGGTGCACGAACACGTCGGCCAGTGGCTCGCCGGCGAGCGGACTGCTGTCGGCCAGCGCATAGGGAATGTGCTCGTCCTCGCCCCCACGGCCGCCGAACACTGCTTCCAGATACGGCACATAGGGGTCGATGTCCGGTGCAAGCACGGCGATCTCCCGCGCCTGCAGCGGCGGGTCGAAGCGCGGGTCCTGCAGCAGGCTGCGCAGCTGGTCGTGCAGCACCTGCAGTTCGCGCAGGCGGGTATGGCAGGCATGCACCTGCAGGCTGGGATCGTCGCTGCGCAGCCCGTCGCGCAGCTCGCCCGAGGGCAGCGCACGGCGGTGGAACAGATCGCGCTGCAGGCGATGCAGCAGGCTGTCGGACAGTCCACCTTCGGCCAGCGTCGGCCGGGTGTCGTCCTCCGGATCCGAATACGCGGCAATCTCGCCGGCCGGGTGCACCACCTCGTAACTGCCCAGCACCGCCATGAAATCGCGCCCGGCCGCGCCCCAGGCTTCCAGCAGGCGGTTCTCACCGGCCGCTTCACCGAAGGGATCGGGCGCGCCGCTGCGCAGGCGCTCGGCCAGCGTCTGCAGGTCACCCCAGTACGACTGCACCGGCGTGGGCATATAGAAGTGCAGCTCGCCCACCCGCGCCTGGGTGGCCATCACCCGCAGCACATCGGGCGAGATGTTGAGCGTCGCGAACGCGGACATGCGTGGTGGCAGGCCCTGCGGCAACGGCTGGCCGGCGCCCTCGAAGCGGTCCAGGTAAGCCTGGATGCGGCGCGCGCGGTAGTCGTGGCCAGCGGCGATGCTGCGCCAGAGGATGGCCTGCGGGTCGGCCGGGTCGGCGCCGGCCTCCCAGCGCAGCAGCCAGTCGCGGCGCCAGGCCTGGTACTTCTCGAACACCGACGCCAGTTCACCGGCCAACGCCCACGGCTTCAATGCATCGCTACCGGCAAGATAGGACTGCAGCGCGCGCATCGGTGGCTGCGCCAGCAACGCCGGGTCGCGCAGTGCCTGGTACACCTTCCAGTGCAGGCCGGCCGCGTCCAGGTCGTCGCGTTCGCCGGGCACATTGGCGTTGAGTGCACGGGCAACGAACTCGCCCGGGGTCAGGAACTCAAGATTGGCGGCCACGCCATATTCGGCAGCGAGTGTTGCTTGCAGCCAACGCCGCATCGCCACCTGCGGAATCAGCACCACCTCCGGCGCCAGCAGCGGCTGACCCGCAACCGGCGCACGCACGTTGCGCGCCAGCAGCGCGGCCAGCACGTCCAGGGAGTTGGAATGGTAGAGGCGGAAATCGCTGCCCGGGTCACTCATCATGCACAGTGTGCAGCACGGCAGGCAGTATTCAATGGCCGGCCCATCGCCGGTACGGATTGTTCCGGGCTGCCGGCCGATTATCCCGGCCTGGCAGGGATCTTGCCGTGCCACAATACTGGACCGTCCAGTCTGCTTATGTTCAGCCGACGAGCCCGATCCTTCGATGTCTAAAAAACGTTAATGGTGCCCATGTCGGCTTCCACCTCCAGTCTGGTGCAGTTATCCAACGTCCGCATCGACCGGAGCGGGCGCACGATCCTGCGCGACGTGTCGCTGCAGGTGCCCAAGGGCAGCATCACGGCCGTGCTGGGTCCGTCCGGCAGCGGCAAGTCGACCCTGCTGGCGGCACTGACCGGCGAACTGCGCCCGGTGGCTGGCGAGGTCACCCTGTTCGGCAAGCCGATTCCGCAGGACAGCGGCGCGCTGCTGGAAATGCGCAAGAGTGTGGGCGTGCTGCTGCAGGGCAACGGCCTGCTGACCGACCTCACTGTGGCCGAAAACGTCGCGCTGCCGCTGCGCACGCATACCCGCCTGCCGAACGCCGTGCTGCGCCGCCTTGTGGAAATGAAGCTGCATGCGGTGGGCCTGCTGGCCGCTGCCGATGCCTGGCCGCGCGAGCTGTCCGGTGGCATGGCGCGCCGCGTCGCGCTGGCCCGCGCGCTGGCGCTGGACCCGCCGCTGATGATCTACGACGAGCCACTGACCGGGCTGGACCCGATCGCCTCTGGCGTGATCATGAGCCTGATCCAGCGCCTCAACCACAGCCTGGGCCTGACCAGCATCATCGTCAGCCACCACGTGCACGAGACCCTGCCGATCTGCGACCAGGTGATCGCCATCGCCAATGGCGGCATCGTGTTCCAGGGCACGCCCGAGGCGCTGCAGTCCAGCCAGGACCCGTTGCTGCGGCAGTTCCTGCACGGCCAGCCTGATGGCCCCATCCCGTTCGATGCCGCACCGCGCGCGAGGGTCGCCTGATGCCGTTCGTCCAAGCCACCCGCTCGCTCGGCCGCGCCGGCCTGTTCTCGCTGACCGTGCTTCGTGGTTCGCTGCCGACCCGTGATTTCCTGGCCGAGCTGACCCGCGAGATCTACAAGATCGGCGCGCGCTCGCTGCCGATCATCGCCGTCGGTGGCGCCTTCGTCGGCCTGGTGCTGACGCTGCAGGGCTACCGCACGCTGACCACCTTCGGTGCGGCCGACGCGCTGTCGACCCTGCTCGGCCTGTCGCTGTACCGCGAACTGGCACCGGTGCTGACCGCGCTGCTGTTCATCGGCCGCGCCGGCAGCTCGATCGCCGCCGAACTGGGCCTGATGCGCGCCACCGACCAGATCAAGGCACTGGAGCTGATGGCGATCGACCCGGTGGCCAAGGCCGTGGCGCCGCGCTTCTGGGCGGCGGTGCTGACCGTGCCCCTGCTGACCGGCATCTTCTGTTCGCTGGCGATCAGTGCCAGCTACTTCGAAGCGGTACACGTGCTGGGCCTGGACAATGGCGTGTTCTGGTCGGCGCTGCGCAACAGCGTCGATTTCTGGGATGACTTCGGCGTGGCGATGCTGAAGTCGGCGATCTTCGGCGGCACCGCCGCGCTGGTCGCCGCCTACGTTGGTTTCCACGCCGAGCCGACCATCGAGGGCACCTCGGTGGCGACCACCCGTGCGGTGGTCAACGCCTCGCTGCTGGTACTGATGTTCAACTTCGTGCTGTCGGCAATGTTGTTCACCTAACCCCTCCACCGGCGGTGCGCAGGCGCGCGCGGCCACCACGACTCGATCAGGTAATCCACATGGCCATCCGCGGTCCCAGACTCGAATTCTCCGTCGGCGCCTTCCTGCTGCTGGCCCTGGCCTCGCTGATGGTGCTGGCCGTGGCCTCGACCAACCAGCGCTGGAGCTGGGGCAGCCAGGGCTACGAGCTGAAGGCGCGTTTCTCCCAGGTCGGCCAGCTGCGCAAGCAGGCGCCGGTGAAGATCGGCGGCGTCACCGTCGGCCAGGTCGCCTCGATCGACCTGGATCCGGTGAAGTTCGAATCCATCGTGACCCTGCGCATGGACAGCAAGGTCAAGGACCTGCCGGCGGACACCTCGGCCGGCATCTTCACCAGTGGTTTGCTCGGCGAGAGCTATATCGGTCTGCAGCCGGGCGGTGACCCGGACGTGCTCAAGGCCGGTGACGAGATCGTCTTCACCCAGCCGGCGGTGGACCTGATCCAGCTGGTCGGCAAGTACATGTTCAGTGGCGGCGCCGGTGGTGGCGCAGGCCAGAAGCCCAACGATGGCGCGCAGGCGCCTGCAACGGAACCGCAACCATGAAGATGAAACTGATCCCGGCCCTGCTCGCCTCGGCGCTGCTGGCGGCTACTCCATTCCTCGCCCAGGCCCAGGCCCAGGCCACCGCCCCCGCCGCTGCCGCGGCGCAGGGCCAGGCCGGCAAGGTGGTGATCGATGCCAGCACGCGCATCCTCACCACCCTGCAGCAGCGCCGCAGCGAGTTCAGCAGCAACCCGGCCAGCCTGCGCAGCTACATCGACAGCGAACTGAACCGCACCTTCGATCGCGACTATGCCGCGCGCCTGGTGCTGGGCCCGCACGCCCGCGGCGCCTCGGATGCCGACATCAAGCTGTTCGCCGATGCCATGGCCGACAGCCTGATGCAGCGCTACGGTTCGACCCTGCTCAACATCCAGGGCAAGCCGAGCTTCCGCCTGAAGGGTGAAAGCCCGCTGCCGGGCAACCGTGGCGTGCGCGTGAGCACCGAACTGGTGCGCGCCGGCAACGAACCGACCCCGGTCGAATACTGGATGCGCAACGTGAACGGCCAGTGGAAGATCTTCGACGTCAACATCGAAGGCATCTCCTACGTGCAGACCTTCCGCAACCAGTTCGATACCCCGCTGCGCCAGAAGGGCATCAAGCAGGTGGCCAGCGAGCTGCACAGCGGCAGCATGCAGGCCGGGCCCGCCGGCAATGGCAAGTAACGCACTTGCGCTGCTGGAAGGCGACACCCTGCGCCTGCGCGGGGTGCTTGACCGTGCCGCGGTGATCGCACTGTGGCCGCAGCTGCAGGCCCTGCCGGCCAAGCTGGCGCGGCTGGAGCTGGGTGAGGTCGAGCGCGTGGACAGCGCCGGCCTGGCGCTGCTGGCCGAGCTGGCGGCCCGTGCACGCAAGGCGGGCCATGCGCTGGCCATTTCCGGCGCGCCCGCCGGCTTCAACGAGCTGAGCGCAGCCTACCGGCTGTCGCCCGACCTGGATTTCAACGCTACTTCTGCTGCGAGCTGACATGAACGTCGTACGCACTTTCCCCCTGATCCTCCTGGCCACCCTGACCGCCTGTGCCGGCAAGCCCGCGCGCAGCGATGCACCGGTCGCCAGCACCGTGGTTGCGCCCGGCCCTGCTGCTCCGGCCGCAACGGCCGATACCGGCGGGGTCGACGCTGCTCCGGTCGCCTCCGTGGCCAACCCTGCCGAGCCCACCGCTTCAGCGCCGACGGCTGCGCCGCAGGGCATAGAGGCCAGCCCACCGAAGGCCGCAGCGTCCACCGCCGCCGCCGGCGACGATGATTTCGACGCCCTCTATGGTGGTACCGGCAACACCGGCAACGCGGCGGCCTACGATCCGTGGGAACCGTTCAACCGCAAGGTGCACACCTTCAACAATGCGGTCGACCGCGGCGTGGCGCGCCCGCTGGCCACCGCCTATACCCATGTGGTGCCGCGTTTCGCGCGCACCGGCGTCAGCAACTTCTTCAGCAACCTGCGTGCGCCGGTGACCATCACCAACCAGCTGCTGCAGGGCCGTGGTGCCGATGCGTGGGACAGCCTCGGCCGCTTCCTGATGAACAGCACGCTGGGCATCGGTGGCCTGTTCGATCCAGCCAGCAAGGCGATGGTGCCGCGTCGCAATGAAGACTTCGGCCAGACCCTGGGTGCCTGGGGCTGGCGTCGTTCGCGCTACGTGGAACTGCCGTTCTTCGGCCCGCGTACCGTACGCGACGTGTTCGGCCTGGCCGGTGACATCCCGTTGTCGCCGATCCGGCGCGTCGAGGAAGACAAGATCCGCATCGGCCTGCAGGGCCTGCAGCTGGTCGACACCCGCGCACAACTGCTGGCGATCGACGATCTGCGCGACACCGCAGTGGACGAATACGCCCTGGTCCGCGATGCCTGGATGCAGCGCCGCAACTACCAGATCGAGAACGATCTGCGCAGCAAGCGCGACCGCGGCCATGACGATGCCAATTCGCCGATCCCGGTCGATGCGATGCCGATGCCGCAGTGGACCCACTGAGGCCGCGCGACGGTGCATGAAAAACCCCGCCTCGGCGGGGTTTTTCTTTTCCGGTGGGTGCCAACCCTGGTTGGCACGCCGTGCTCAGGCCGCCAGCGCGGCCTCGATGGCCTCGCGCAGGCGCGCGTCATCGGCGGCCACGTCCGGGGCAAAGCGTGCGACGACCCTGCCATCACGGCCGACCAGGAACTTCTCGAAGTTCCACAGCACCGCCGGTGCCGGATGGATCGGGATCTCCTTGCTGGCCAGACGCTCACGCAGCGGGCCTTCGCCGATCGACTGCGGCTGCGCGGCGGTCAGCTGCTGGTACAGCGGGTGGGTGTCCTCGCCAGCCACGCTGATCTTGGAGAACATCGGGAAACTGACATCGTAGGTGAGCTGGCAGAACTGCTGGATCTCGGCCTCGCTGCCCGGCTCCTGGCCAAGGAAGTTGTTGGCGGGGAAGCCCAGCACTTCCAGGCCCTGCGCGTGCTTTTCCGCATACAGCGCCTGCAGGCCTTCGTACTGCGGGGTCAGGCCGCACTTGGAGGCGACGTTGACCAGCAGCAGCACCTTGCCCTGGTAGTCGGCAAGCGAGGACGGCTGGCCGTCGATGGTGGTGAGGGGAATGTCCTGGATCGGGGTGCTCACGCGGGGGCTCCGGCTACGGCGGGGAATGGCCCACCAGCATAGCGCCGCGCGCGCAGTTGTAGAGCCGAGCCCATGCTCGGCTGATGGCATGGCAGCCGAGCGTGGGCTCGGCTCTACAGGCAGGATTCAGTCCACGCAGATCGTGCCCTGCGCCTTGCCATCATCGATGCGCTGGCGGCACCCGAAGTTCTGGCGCACATCACGCTGGCAGGTACCGGTGGCGGCACTGCCGGCGGCCACCTCGGCTCCGGCCAGGCACTGGCCCGTGCAGTCGCTCTTGCGGCTGCAGGCCTTGCCGGCGTCCGCATAGGGAATCACGCACTGCTCGCGCTGCAGGCGGCCGAGCCGCTGCAGCGTGCCGCCAGCGGCCTGGCAGTCGACGTCACGTGCTTCGCGGTAGGCCTCGCTGGCTTCCGGCGCAGGAGCGGCCGTAGTCGTGTCGGCGACCGGGGGCGTGCTGCTGCACGCAGCCAGCAACGCAGCCAGGACAAGAACGGCACAGGAGCGCAAGCGCATGTCGATACCCGCCACGGACTCAGGGTGCCCAGCATAGCCAGGCGCAGGTGCACGGGACGTGTCAACCCGCATTGCTGTCCTCGTCGTCCTCCGGCGCGCCCAGCTGCTGCATCGGGTCCGGGGTCAGCTCCGGTGGCAGCGCGCGCTTGGCCTTGCTGCCCAGTTCGGCAAGCCGACGGGCGCGGCTGATGGCCGACTGCGGCGAATCGATCAGGCGATTGCGCGCATCGGCGTAGGCCTTGCCGGCATCGTCCAGCTTCTTGCCCATGGCGGTGAAGTCCTGCAGGAACCCGGTCAGGGCGTCCAGCACCAGACCGCCGGCCTCGCTGATCTTCAGCGCCTGCTTCTGCACCTTGTCGCGCGTCCACAGGCGCTCGGCCACGCGCAGCAGCGCCATCAGGGTGTTGGGCGAGGCGAACACCACGCGGTTGTCGAAGGCGAACGCCTGCAGGCTGCCATCGGCGCCCAGTGCGGCTGACAAGGCACCCTCGATGGGAACGAAGGCGATGGTGATGTCCAGCGTCTCGCTGCCCAACGCCTTCGGATAATTCTTCTCGCCCAGGTCCTTAACGTGCTGGCGCAGCGCAACCGCGTGCCTGCGCAACGCGTCTTCCGACTGCTCCGGGGTAGTGGCATTCATGGCTTCCTGCCAGGCGATCAGGTTCACCTTGCTGTCGATCACCACGCTGCGTTCGTCGGGGAACTGCACCACCACGTCCGGTCGCAGGCGCGCACCTTCGTCATCCACGGCATGCTTCTGACGCTGGTAGTGCACGCCCTCTTCCAGCCCCGATCCGCGCAGTACGTTGTCGAGCATCAGCTCGCCCCAGTCGCCGCGGACCTTGGCATTGCCCTTCAGCGCATTCGTCAGCGCCGATGCCTGCGCCGCCATGTCCTGGTTGAGCGTCTTCAGTTCGCCAACCGCACCCAGCAGGCTGGCGCGTTGCCGCGCTTCCTCGCCATACAGCGTATCGACGCGGGTGCGGAAATCGCCCAGCTTGTCGGCGAACGGCTTGAGCAGCCCCTCGATGTCCGCGCGTGACTGCACTGTCGCCTGCCGCACGTTCTTCTCGAACTGCTGTCCGCGTTCGTCGAACACCTTGCCCGCCAGTTCGGCGAACGCGCCCGACAGCTTTTCCTTGGCGGTATCAAGATAGCTGCGCAGTTCGGCACTGGCCCGTTCGGAGTGCTGCAGATTGGCCACCGCGCGGGCATGTTCACCGTGCAACTGCTGGTAGCGCTGCTGCGCCTGCTGCAGCTCGCTGCTGGTCTCCGCAACGGCAGCGCGCGCCTGCGCCAGGGCCGCTTCACGTTCGGCCAGCTGTGCTTCGCGACTGGCCGACAGCGCTGCTTCGCGCTCCACCCGGGCGGTCAGCGTAGTGACGGTCTGTGCGTGCTGCTGGCTGCGGCTCCGTTCGTTCTCCAGTTCAGCGCTCAGCGCATCGAGGCGGCCGCGCAGCTGGCCGGCATCGACCAGGGCGAGGCGATGCTGTTCGCGTTCGCTGTCCAGCAGCCGCTGCAGTTCGTCGGAGGGTGCACCGCCAGCACTGCGACGCCACAGCAGCACCAGCGCGACCAGGGTCGCCAGCAGCAGGACCACTGCCAGGATCAAGAGGACTTCGATATTCATGCGATCAGTTTAGCCCCGCTGCGCTAGGCTGGGTCGGTCTGCCCCGGAAGCCCCCATGCTCGCTCTGTACGGAAAACCCACCTCCATCAACGTGCGCAAGGTGCTCTGGCTGTGCGCCGGCCTCGACCTGCCACTTCACCACGAGCCAGCGCCGCCGACGGACCTGCTGGCCACACTGAACCCGAACCGGCAGGTGCCGGTGCTGCGCGATGGCGGCTTCGTGCTGTGGGAATCCAACAGCATCTGCCGCTACCTGGCCGTACGCGCTGGCCGTGATGACCTGCTGCCCCGCGCGGCACAGGATCGTGCGCGGGTCGAACAATGGATGGACTGGCAGGCCAGCGACCTCAACAGTGCCTGGCGGCACGTGTTCATGGCACGCGTGCGCCAGCATCCGGACTACCCGGACGATGCCCGCGCCGAGGCCAGCCTGGTCCAGTGGAACGGCTTGATGGGCGTGCTTGATGCCCAGTTGGCCGCTGGCGGCTACGCCGCTGGCAACACCTTCACCCTCGCCGACATCGTGCTCGGGCTGTCGACCCAGCGCTGGCGCAGCACACCGGGCCACAAGCCGGCGCTGGCACACGTGGGCGCCTGGTTCGAGCGCCTGCGCCAGCAGCCCGGTTTCGCCGAACACGTCGACAACGGCGTGGCCTGAGGCAGGGGTCGGATCCCTTTCCCGGGGCAAAGGGATCTGACCCCAAGGGTGCGGGAACGACCCGGCCTTACCAGCCTTCCAGCACGATCTTGCCCTTGGCGCGGTGGCTCTCCAGCAGCGCGTGGGCGCGCCGCAGGTTGGCCGCGTCGATGCGCCCGAAGTGCTCGCCCAGCGTGGTCTGCAGCACGCCCGTGTCGATCAGCTCGGCCACACGGTTCAGCAGGTCGTGCTGGCGCTGCATGTCGGCGGTGCGGTACAGCGGCCGGGTGAACATCGACTCCCAGTGCAGTGACAACGCCTTGCGCTTGAGCGCCATCACGTCCACCTGGCCAGGATCATCGATCAGCCCCAGCTGGCCCTGCGGCGCCAGCAGTTCCACGATCTGCGCGTAGTACTGGTCGGAGTGGGTCAGGCTGGCCACATGCTGCACTTCGCTGATGCCGAGCCGCGCCAGTCCCTCGGCCAGCGGCAGGCGGTGGTCGATCACGTGGTGCGCGCCCATTGCGTATGCCCAGTCCTGGGTATCCGGACGCGAGGCGGTGCCGATCACGGTCAGCCTGGTCAGCTTCCGCGCCAGCTGCACCAGGATCGAACCGACACCACCGGCAGCACCGATCACCAGCAGAGTCTGGCCCTCGCCACCACCCTCGGGGATGCGCAGGCGGTCGAACAGCAGCTCCCAGGCGGTGATTGCAGTCAATGGCAGCGCCGCGGCGGCGGCATCATCGAGGCTGGCCGGCTTGCGCCCGACGCTGCGCTCGTCCACCAGCTGGTACTCGGCATTGCTGCCCAGGCGGTCGATGACGCCGGCGTAGTAGACCGCGTCGCCGGGCTGGAACAGGGTCACCTCGCTGCCCACCGCGTCGACGATGCCGACCGCGTCCCAGCCCAGTACGCGCGGGCCATCGGTGGCCACGCCGCGGCGGACCTTGGTGTCGACCGGGTTCACCGCCACCGCGCGTACCGCCACGCGCAGGTCGCGGGGGCCGGGCTGCGGCAGCTCCAGTTCGATGTCGATCAGGGCCCGGGCATCATCGATCGGCAGGCCGGCGTGGGTATAGGCAATGGCGCGCATGGCAGCGGTCCAGTGGGGAAGGAGGCGACAGGTTGCGCCGCGCGCGCTCCCTCGGAAAGGCGCAGAATCGGGCAGCACTTTCACTCTGGCGATGAAGATGATCCGCTTCGACGATCTGCAGCTGTTCGTCCGCACTGCCGCGCTGGGCAGCTTCTCGCAGGCCGCCCGCGAGGCCGACCTGCTGCCCGGGCAGGTCGCTGCGGCGGTGGCACGGTTGGAGCGCGAGCTGGACCTGCGCCTGTTCGTGCGCACGACCCGCAGCCTGCGCCTGACCGGCGAGGGCGCGCTCTACCTGCCGTATGCGCAGGAGGTGCTGGCCACCCTGCGCGAAGGCCAGGCCCGCGTGCAGGGCGAGGACACCGAGCTGCACGGCATCCTGCAGCTGTCGGCGCCGTCGGACTTCGGCCGCAACCTGCTGCTGCCCTGGCTGAGCGCGTTCCGCGCCGCGCACCCGCGGCTGCGCCTGCACCTGCGCCTGTCCGACGAGGTCGCCGACGTGTTCCGCGAACCGGTCGACGTGGCCATCCGCATCGGCCACTTCGATGACGCCAACTACGTAGCCCTGCCCCTGCTGGAAGGCAACCGGCGCGTGCTGGCCGCCTCACCCGGCTACCTGCAGCGGCGTGGCCCGCCCACGCGCCTGGAGGATCTGCGCGAGCACGACTGCCTGATCTATCAACTCAATGGCCGCGCCTACGATCGCTGGTCGTTCGAGGTGGACGGGCGCCGCAGCGTGGTTCCGGTACGCGGCCCGCTGGTCTGCGACGACGCCGACGTGGTGCGGCGCTGGGCCGTGGCCGGCGAAGGCATCACCTACAAGTCCTGGCTGGACCTGCGCGAGGATGTGCTGGCCGGGCGCCTGCAGGTGCTGCTGGACGGCGTTGGCAGCAGCATCCCGCTGCAGCTGGTGTGCCCGCATCGCAAGCAGTTCTCACCCGCCGTGCGGCAGCTGCACGCGCAGCTGCGCCAGCACCTGCAACCGCTGCTGTCCGGGATGCCGGTTGGCCCCACCGGCCCCCTGTCGCCCGCCGCAGCGCTGGCCGACAATGGCGGCCCCCCGTAACAGAAGAGCACCGCCATGCCGTGGATGGGCATCCAGGACCTGTGGACGTTTCTGGTCGCCGTGCTGGTGTTTCTCGCCCTGCCCGGTCCCGGTACCTTCACGCTGCTGACTGCCACCGGCCGTGGCGGCGTGCGCGGCGGCTACACCGCACTGGCCGGCCTGCTGGTCGGCGACCAGATCCTGATGTGGCTGGCGCTGGCCGGCGTGGCCGCACTGCTGAAGGCCAATCCTCTGGTATTCCACGCCGTGCAGTACCTCGGCGCGGCCTACCTGGTGTGGGTCGGCATCAGCCTGCTGCGCACGCCCAAGCACGAGGGCGGCGACGCCGGCCCGATCCGCATGCAACCCGGCCGCTACTTCCAGCAGGCGATCCTGGTCAGCCTGCTCAACCCGAAGGCGATCCTGTTCTACATGGCCTTCCTGCCGTTGTTCATCGATCCGAAGGCACACCAGGGCATCGCCACCTTCGCCGCGCTGGCCGGCATCATCCTGGTGGTCAGCATCGCCTACTGCTCGATGCTGATCGGCGTGGGCAACCTGGCCCGCCGCCGGTTGATCCAGCACCCGCGGATCAGCGATGCGCTGCGCCGGGTGGCCGGCCTGTTCCTGGTGGGGTTCGGCATCCGCCTGGGGCTGAACGGATGAACGGGCGGCTGCCACTGCTCGGCATGACCCTGCTGCTGGCCGGTGCCGCCTCTGCCGGCACCGTGCAGGACCATCGCTGCCTGACGGGCGGTCGCAACGACAACATCCACCTGGAATGGCGCTGGCTGGAAGACGGCCGGGCCGACGTGCGTTACGCCGGCCAGCGCGAGCGCCTGCCCCTGCACCGGATCTCGATGGAGACCACGGTGCTGGCCGAGGATCGCCCGTACCAGTTCGACAGCGTCTGGGAAGAACGCATCGACGGGCGCCTCAACGGCCGCTACCTGCTGAGCACGCAGGGCGCGCTGGTACTGGATCTGAGCTACGAACGCGCCCGTGATGGCCGTCGCACCACCTTCCACGATGACAGCCAGGCGTGGCAGGAGGATGGCTGCCATTGGCCGGGAGGCGTAGCGGCGCGCGTGGTCGATTGAAGCATGCCAACCAAGGTTGGCATCTACCGGTCGTGCATCTCCGCGCGCAGGTGGTCGATGAACACCCGCAGCTTGGGCGCCATCTGCTCACGCGCGGGGTAGTACAGGTGGAAGCCGGGGAATGGCGGCTGCCAGTCCTGCAGCACGCTCTGCAGTCGCCCAGCGTTGATGTCGTCGGCCATCAACGAGGCGAAGCCCTGGGCCATTCCCAGACCCGCCAGCACGGCACCATGGGCGACGCCGGCATCGTTGAACACCAGCCGCCCGCTCACTTGCACGTCCAGGTCGTGGCCGTCGCGGCTGAACTCCCAGGGCATCAGCCGGCCGTTGGCCAGCCGGTGCACGATGCAGGCGTGGCCCTGCAGGTCATGCGGGGTCTGCGGCACGCCATGGCGTTCGAAATAGGCCGGCGTGGCTACCACCACCTGCCGCTCGGGTGGCCCGACCGGCACCGCGATCATGCCCTGTGCGAGTGATTCGCCCAGGCGGATGCCGGCGTCGAAGCCCTCGGCCACCAGATCGGTCAGCGCGGGGTCGACGCACAGTTCCACCTGCACCTGCGGGTAACGCGCAAGGAAGTCGGGCAGCCGCGGCAGCACCATGCGATCGGCGACGATGCGCGGCAGGGTCACGCGCAGCCGCCCGGCAGGCACCGAGCGCGCGCTGTCCAGTTCGGCAAATGCCTGGTCGATCTGGTCCAGGCCGCCGCGCACGCGCTGCAGGAAACGCGCGCCGTGCTCGGTCAGGTTGACCCGCCGCGTGGTCCGCTGCAGCAGCCGCACGCCCATCCGCGCTTCCAGCGCGCGCACGCTCTGCGACAGCGCCGAGGTCGACACACCCAGGGCATCGGCGGCGCGGGTAAAGCTGGCGTGCTCGGCCACGTGGACGAAAGCGACCACAGCAGTGAGCGGGACGGAGGCATCCATTGTGAAGGCAGCCTTCAAGGTAAGTCCGGTGACACGCAGTTTATCCACATGATGGCGTGGAGGATGCTGTGCCCCTCGCCACTGCCCATCCAGACGTGGCGCCTTCCCCAAGGAGATCCACATGAAGACCCGTACTCTCGGCCCCGCCGGCCCCACCGTGTCCGCCCTCGGCCTGGGGTGCATGGGCATGAGCGCGTACTACGGCGGCCGCGGCAGTGACGATGACGGCATTGCCGTCATCCGGCACGCGCTGGACCGTGGCGTGACCCTGCTCGACACCGCCGATGTGTATGGCCCGCACACCAACGAGGTGCTGGTCGGTCGCGCGATTGCCGGCCGCCGCAACCAAGTGTTCCTGGCCAGCAAGTTCGGCATCGGCCTGGACCCGGCTGACCCGAAGGCGCGGCAGATCAACGGCCACCCGGACTATGTGCAGGCCGCCTGCGAGGCCAGCCTGCGCCGCCTGGGCGTGGACCACATCGACCTGTACTACCAGCACCGCGTCGACCCGACCGTGCCGATCGAGGACACCGTGGGTGCCATGGCACGCCTGGTGGAACAGGGCAAGGTGCGCTGGCTGGGCCTGTCCGAGGCCTCGGCGGCCACCCTCCGCCGCGCCCATGCGGTGCACCCGATCACGGCGGTGCAGAGCGAGTACTCGCTGTGGTCGCGCGAGCCGGAGCAGAACGGAGTGCTGGCCACCACGGCGGAGCTGGGCATCGGCTTCGTGCCGTATTCGCCGCTGGGCCGTGGCTTCCTGACCGGCGCCATCCGCAGCCCGGACGACTTCGACGCCGACGATTACCGGCGCACCTCGCCCCGCTTCGAAGGCGAAAACTTCCAGCGCAACCTGGCACTGGTGGACACCGTGCAGGCGCTGGCCGCCGAGCGCGGCATCGCTGCCTCGCAGCTGGCGCTGGCCTGGGTGCTGTCGCGCGGCGGGCACATCGTGCCGATCCCGGGCACGACGCGGCGGGCACGGCTGGACGAGAACCTCGCTGCACTGCAGGTGGAACTGGATGCGGCCACGCTGGACGCATTGGATGCGGCCTTCCCGCTGCATGCCGCGGCCGGCGAACGCTATTCGGTCAGCGGCATGGCCAACATCGAGTCCTAGCGGAGGCCGGGACGAACGTACACCGGTGGCTGCCGCCGGATTGTGCCGATTCCGGCAGCCTGGCCGGGGCGCAGCGCGTGCCCCGCCATGCATGACCCCCGTCAGTGGTAATGCTGCGCTGCGTTCGGTCACACTCGGGAACTTGTCGTTCTTAGTCACCCCTTCCGAGGCCTGCATGTCCCTGTTCCGGCGCAAGTCCCTAGATTCCGTCACCGTCCACGAAGCCGGCAGGCGCCTGATCCCGACGCTCAGCTGGCCGCACCTGATCGCACTGGGCATCGGTGCCATCGTCGGCACCGGCATCTACACGCTGATCGGCGTCGGTGCCAATCTGGCCGGCCCGGCCGTGCTGATCTCCTTCGCCATCGCCGGTGCGGTCTGCGCCTGTGCGGCGCTGTCCTATGCCGAGCTGTCGACGATGATGCCGGCCGCCGGCAGCGCCTACACCTACAGCTACAGTGCGCTGGGCGAGGTGTTCGCCTGGGTGGTGGGCTGGAGCCTGATCCTGGAGTACTCGCTGGTGGTAAGTACGGTGGCGGTGGGCTGGTCCGGCTACTTCGTCGGCTTCCTCGAATGGGTCCACACCCAGTTCGGCTGGAACGTGCACCTGCCGGCCTGGCTGGCAGCCGGCCCGCACGTGGAAGGCGGCATGATCAACCTGCCGGCGATCATCATCACCTGGCTGGTGGCCGTCATGCTGATGGCCGGCACCAAGGAAAGCGCCACGCTCAATGCCATCCTGGTGGTGTTCAAGCTGATCGCGCTGGCGATCTTCGTGGCCGTGGCCCTGCCTGCGTTCGACAGCGCCAACCTGCAGCCGTTCATGCCGTATGGCTTTGCCAAGTCGATGGGCCCCGATGGCGTCGAGCACGGCGTGATGGCGGCAGCGGCGATCATCTTCTTCGCCTTCTACGGCTTCGATGCGATCTCCACTGCTGCGGAGGAGACCAAGAACCCGGGCCGTGACCTGTCGATCGGCATCATCGGTTCGATGATCGGCTGCACCATCGTCTACGTGCTGGTGGCGCTGGCTGCAGTGGGTGCGATGAGCTACGCCGTGTTCGGGCACAGCGCCGAGCCGCTGGCGCTGATCATGCGCCAGCTGGGCCATCCGACAGCGGCGATGGTGATCGGCGTGATCGCGATCATCGCGCTGCCGACCGTGCTGCTGGCCTTCCTGTACGGCCAGAGCCGCATCTTCTTCGTGATGAGCCGCGACGGCCTGCTGCCGCGTGGCCTGTCCAAGGTCAACGCGCGTACCGGCACGCCGGTGGCGACCACGCTGTTCACTGCGGTGGTGGTGTCGGCGCTGGCCGGCGTGGCCCGCCTGGACGAGATCGCCGCGCTGGCCAATGCCGGTACCCTGGCCGCGTTCACTGCAGTGGGCGTCTGCCTGGTGGTGCTGCGCCTGCGCGAGCCGGACCGCGCGCGCACGTTCCGCACGCCGCTGGCCTTCGTGGTTGGCCCGCTGGCCGCACTGGGTTGCATCTACCTGTTCATCAGCCTGCCGCACACCACCCAGCTGTACTTCCTGTTGTGGAACGTGGCCGGCCTGGTGCTGTACCTGCTGTACAGCCGACGCCATGCGCTGATCGCGAAATAGACCGATCACCGGTAGTGCCGGCCGCTGGCCGGCACCTCTCATCCTGTTGATACGGGCAATGCCGGCCAGCGGCCGGCACTACCACAGGGCGGTCAACCGCCCTGCTTTGCCGCGTAGTCCTGCGCCTGGCGCATCACCCGCAGCAGGTTGCCGCCCCAGATGCCGGCAATCTGCTGCTCGGTATAGCCCTTGCGCAGCAGCCAGGCGGTGATCTTCGGCAGCTGGCTGACATCGGGCAGGTCACTCAGGCCGCCGCCGCCATCCCAGTCCAGGCCGATACCCACGTGCTCGGGGCCGACCACCTTGAGGATGTGCTCGAAGTGGGCGAAGAAGTCGTCGAGGCTGGCATGGCGCACCGGGTGCTCGTGGTCCAGTGCCTGCTCGGCCTTCAGCAGGGCAACACCCTGCTCGATGCCCATGCCTTCCCAGCCGCCCAGCTGCTTGCTCAGCGCTTCTTCGGCCTGCTTGCGCTCGGGCGTCTTCGCCGTGTCGATCAGGTAGCCGCCATAGGCGTTCACCTGGATCACGCCGCCGGCCTTGGCCAGCTTGCGCAGCCGCGCGTCATCAAGATTGCGCGGGTGGTCGTACACCGCCTTGGCCGAGCTGTGCGACAGCACGAAGGGCACCGGCATCATCGCCAGCAGGTCGTCGAACACCGCGTCCGAGGCATGCGACTGGTCGATCACGATGCCCAGCTTCACTGCCTGCCGCACCAGCTCCTTGCCGGCCGGACTCAGGCCCTTCCACTCCGCGCCCTTGGGATCGGTGGCCGAATCGGCGAACTCGTTGTTGGCGAAGTGCACGGTGCTGAGCAGCCGCAGGCCGGCGCGGTGGTAGAACGAGAGCAGGCTCGGGTCTTCCACCAGCGGGCTGGCATTTTCCATGCTGATGTAGACCACGCGCTTGCCGGCGGCCTTGATCCGCGCCGCATCATCGGCGGTCAGTGCCAGCGCGAAGCGCGCGGGATTGGCCGCCAGCATCTCGCGGATTTCCAGCAGTCGCTGCAGGCCGTGGTCACGCTCGGCCAGGTGGGCCGCTGCGCTGCGATCGCCCTGGTCGGTGTAGATCGCCCAGAAACCGCCATCGAGCGCACCTTCGACCATGCGCGGGTAGTCCACCTGCGAAAGCGCGTTGCGGTCGTGGCGCTGCTCGATGTCGAAGCCGGTCCGGCCGAAATTTGCCGGCGTATCCAGATGGCTGTCGAGCGTGACCAGGCGCTGCTGCAGCGCCTTGGCACGGGCCAGTTCCTCGGCGCTGAACTCGATGGCATGAGCCGACAGCGGCGCGCACAGCGCCACGGCGAGCACGACGGACAGGTGGCGCAACGATGGCATGGGCTCTCACCGGCAATGGGAAGAGCCCGACCATAGCGCTGCACCCGGCCTTTTTGTAGAGCCGAGCCCATGCTCGGCTGCCAGACAGATCATCCGAGCGTGGGCTCGGCTCTACAGAGATCGGCAGTGACGCGGTCAGTCGACCACGCGGCAGAACACGGCCTTCAGGTAACGCGATTCCTGCACGTGGGCCATGAACGGGTGGTCCGGACCGGCGCCGGCCACCTTCAGGATCTGGATCGTGCGGCCGGAGAAATACGCCGCGCGGCGCAGCATGTCGAGGAACTGGTCCTCGGCCACCAGGCCGGTGCAGGAGAACGTGGCGAACAGGCCGCCCGGCTTGACCACGCCCAGCGCCAGCTTGTTCATGTCCAGGTACTTCTTCAGCGCAGTGATGACCTGGTCGCGGTCGCGGGTCATCTTCGCCGGGTCCAGGATCACCACGTCGTACTGCTCGCCACGATTGGCCGCATCACGCAGCCACGGGAAGATGTCGGACTGGACGAACTTCGGGCGCACGTTGTTCAGGCGCGAATTGCCCTTGGCGATCTGGATGACGTCTTCATCGATGTCGATGCCGACCACTTCCGAGGCGCCTCGCGCCGCCGCGTACACCGCAAAACCGCCGGTGTTGCAGCACAGGTCCAGCACGCGCTTGCCTTCCACCTGCTGGCTCAGCCACTCGCGGTTCTCGCGCTGGTCGGCGAAGAAGCCGGTCTTGTGCGCACCGGCCGGGTCGGCGCGGAACTTGATGCCGTACTCGGTGATCACCGACGCCTCGGTGGTGGTATTGCCGTGGAAATCGAAGCTTTCCTGTTTCTGCACGTGCTCATCGGCGAAGCTGTGGAAGCGGCAACCCGGGAACTGCTCGCGCAGGGCGTCGTAGATCCACTCGCGGTGGCGGAACATGCCGGCGGCGAAGAATTCGACCACCACCAGGTCGCCGTAGCGATCCACCACCAGGCCGGACAGGCCGTCGCCTTCGCTGTGCACCACGCGCCAGGCGTCGGAGACCGCGTCGAGCTTGAGCACCTCACGGCGCAGTGACACCGCCTGGGCAATCTTGCGCGAGAACCAGCCGGCATCCACCGGCACGTTCTGGTCGGTCTCAAGGATGCGCACGGCAATGCGCGAATGCCCGTTGTAGAACCCGCGGCCAATGAACTCGCCATCAATGCCGACCACGTCGACGATGGAACCGGGCTTGGGCCGGACGGTCGGCTTCTCGACCAGTTTCTGGAAGATCCACGGGTGGCTGGAGCGCCACGCATTCTTGAGGCGGACAATCGGAAGGGGGGTATTCATCCACCCATTGTAAACCGGGCGCCGGGGTCAGATCCCCGAAGGGGCTCTGACCCCCGCCGGCGTGCCAACCAAGGTTGGCACCCACCAGGCCGGAACAGGCTCGGGAATGGGGTCAGAGCCCCTACGGGGATCCGACCCCTCGTCCCCCATTTGACGGCGGCCCAGCCAGACGGCAGAATCGGCGCCAGAAGGGGAGTAGCTCCCAGACGTTGTCGCCGTCATTTCGAGCCCGCAGGCTCCGGTGCAACGGCAGTTCCAGCCGACTGGAACTGCGAGCGAGACCTTCGCCGTACTGGCGAAGCTCTGTCCCTGGATCCCCCTCCCGATCCTCCGTTGCAGATCCTCGCCGTCCGGCCTGGCATTCATCTTTCCAACGGACATTCCCAATGCAGACGATCGGTAACGTGTGGTTGTGGGGCGGCTTCGCAGCGGTGGTGGTCATCGCCCTGCTGGTCGACCTCGTGTTGATGCGCCATGGTGGACCGCACAAGGTCACCTTCAAGGAAGCCCTGTGGTGGTCGATCGGCTGGGTCGCGCTGGCCCTGTTGTTCAACGCCGGCCTCTGGTGCTACCTGAATGAGACCGCCGGCCAGGTGGTGGCCAACAAGGTCGGCCTCGAATTCCTGACCGGCTACCTGGTCGAGAAGGCGCTGGCGGTCGACAACATCTTTGTGTTCCTGATGATCATGAGCTACTTCGCAGTACCGGAGGAGCAGCGCCAGAAGGTGCTGATCATCGGCATCCTGGGTGCGATCGTGCTGCGTACGATCATGATCTTCGCCGGCAGCGTGCTGATCAGCCAGTTCCATTGGCTGCTCTACGTGTTCGGTGCCTTCCTGCTGTTCACCGGCTGGAAGATGTGGTTCGCCGCCGGCCAGGAACCGGATCTGGAAACCAACCCCGCCCTGCGCTGGATACGCAAGCACCTGCGCCTGCTGCCGGACTACGCCGGCAATGCGCTGAGCGTGAAGCGCGATGGCGTGCGCTGGTTCACCCCGCTGTTCGCGGTGCTGATCCTGATCGCGGTCACCGACGTGATCTTCGCCGTGGACAGCATCCCGGCGATCTTCGCGATCACCACCGACCCGTTCATCGTGCTCACCTCCAACGTGTTCGCGGTGCTGGGCCTGCGTGCGATGTTCTTCCTGCTGGCCGGCATGGCCGACCGCTTCCACCTGCTGCCGTACGGCCTGGCGCTGGTGTTGGCCTTCATCGGCATCAAGATGATGATCATCGACCTGTTCAAGATCCCGACCCCGGTGTCGCTGGGCGTGGTCGCGGTGATCATCGCCGCCACCGTGGTGCTGAGCCTGAAGTACCCGCCGAAGGAAGGCTCGGGCCACGCCTGAGCCTGGGCGGTGGGAAGACGCGGCCGGCGGGATTGTCCCGCCGGCCGCACCCACTCTCCCGCAACAGTGGCCTTGGTTTCGCGCCAGCCACCGCCATTGCTGAGGTATGGACAACAACACGCCCCTGCCCGCCGGCGACGTGCCGGCCCCCCGCAATGACCGCTCGCGCATCCTGCGGGCGTTCAATGTCAGCCTGGCGGCCGTGCTGGTGCTGGTGGCCGTGTTCGCCCTGCAGGGCACGTTCGACTGGCGACCGTGGGCGGTTGCGCCACTGGAAGCCAAGGGCCTGCTCGGCCTGATCGGCGGCCCGATGCTGCATGCCTCGGTCGAGCACATCGCCGCCAACAGCATCGCCATCCTGATCCTCGGCACCCTGGCCGGCAGTGTGTATCCCAAAGCCACCGTGCGCGCCCTGCCCCTGCTGTGGCTGGGTTCGGGCCTCGGCGCGTGGATGCTGGGCAATCCGGGCAGCGTGCACCTGGGTGCCAGTGGCGTGACCCATGGCCTGATGTTCCTGCTGGCCAGCCTCGGCCTGCTGCGCCGCGACCGTGCGGCAATCGCCACCGGCCTGATCGGCATGCTGTTCTATGGCGGCATGCTGATGACCATCCTGCCGCATGCCGATGGCGTGTCCTGGCAGTCGCACATGGGCGGCGCCTTCGCCGGCATCATCGCCGCGCTGCTGTTCCGCAACGCCGATCCGCTGCCGCCGCGCCAGCGCTACAGCTGGGAAGACGAAGAAGACGAGGCAGAGCCGCTGGCCGACGACGAGCTGGAGCCGCCGTCTCCGCAGCGCGTACCGGTGTTGTGGCAGCCGCGCGAGGGCCAGGACTACGTGGTGATCCCGTTCCGCCGCCCGGACGAGCCGCGCGGTTGAGGTAACGGTAGTGCCGGCCACTGGCCGGCAACCTCATGAACCGGTAGTGGCCGACCTTGGTCGGCGCGGTTGTTGCGTGCCAACCAAGGTTGGCACCTACCAGAGCACACCGGCCCCCGGGTAGCGCCGGGCCATGCCCGGCGCGTTGATCGCTCAGTTCCCCGCCGCGCCCATCCCGTCCACCGCCTGCCGGCCGAGCGCGGGATCATCGGTGAAGAACGCATCGATGCCGGTCGCCAGGTAGGCGCGCATCTCAGCGATCGAGCCTTCGACGTTGCGCGCGTTGTCGGCGCCCTTGCGCAGGTTGCTGGGCTGGAAATGGTTCTCCGGGCGGAAAGTGTACGGAATCACCATCAGGCCGGCCGCATGCGCATCACGTACCAGCGCGGTCGGCGTGCCCAGCGCACCCTTCGCATCCAGCGGAATGATCGAACGCAGCTCGGGGCCGATGCCATCGGCGTAGCCGGCGATGTCCTTCAGCCCGGCCGGGGTCATCATCTGTGCGTAGGTCAGCGTGCCGCCGGCCTTGGCGATGTCGGCCGGCTGGGTATCGCCCTTCCACAGCAGCTGCAGCAGGCGGATGTTGCTGCCCCGGCCGATCTTGCCATGCAGGTAGCGCAGGTTGGCGGTCTCGAACGACTGGATCGTGACCGGGCCGACATTGGTGTACGCGTTGCCACGCAGCGCGGCCAGCAGCTTGTCTTCCATCGGCAGGCCGATGGACTGGAAATAGGTCGGGTGCTTGATCTCCGGCACGAGGCCGATGCCACGGTTGGCGCGCCCGGCCTGCTGCACCAGGAAGGCCAGGATCTCGTCCAGGCTGGCGATGCGGAACTGGCCGTCGTAGGCGGTGCTGCGCAGTTCCGGCAGGCGCTCACGGGCGTACAGGGTCTTCAGCTCGGCCAGGGTGAAGTCCTCGGTGAACCAGCCCTCGACCTGCTGCCCATCGATCACCTTGCGGGTGCGGCGGCTGGCGAACTCCGGATGCGAGGCGACGTCGGTGGTGCCGCCGATCTCGTTCTCGTGGCGGGCCACCATCACGCCGTCCCTGGTCATCACCAGGTCCGGTTCGATGTAGTCGGCGCCATCGGCGATGGCCTGCGCATACGAGGCCAGGGTGTGCTCGGGCAGCAGTGCGCTTGCCCCGCGATGGCCGTAGACCGACACCTTGGGCACGGCCGGGGTGGAGGATTCAGCACTCATGGCCACCGATGGTGCCACGGCCAGCGACAACAGCAACGCACAACCCCACGACTTCACTGCGACTTCCCCAAGCGGTATGTGATGGGCGTCAGTATGCGGCGGCAATGTGACAGGTGGGGGACCTGGGGTCGGATCCCCGCAGGGGCTCCGACCCCGTGGCGGAACCGTGCAGGGTCAGAGCCCCTTTGGGGATCTGACCCCGTGTTACTTGCCAATGCAGAAACTGGAGAAGATCCTCCCCAGCAGATCATCGGCACTCATCTGCCCGGTGATCTCACCCAGCGCATCGTGGGCCAGCCGCAGTTCCTCGGCGGCCAGCTCCAGGTGCTCGTGCGCCAGCTCGCCATCGGCGCGCTGCGCATGTTCCTGCGCGCGTTCAATCGCATCCACGTGGCGCGTACGCGCGGAGAACTCGCCGTCCACCTGCTCACCGGCACCGGCCGAAGCTATCGAACGCAGGCGCGCATGCAGATCGTCGAGCCCGGCGCCGGTGGCGGCCGAAACGAACACCCGATCCGGATCATCCAGCGACGGCAGCGCCGCCAGCAGATCCGACTTGTTGTGGATGTAGAGCTTGTGCGGTACCGCCGCCACGGCCTCGCCCAGCGCCGCTTCACCGGCCGCCGGATCGCGCGCATCCAGCACGATCAGCGCCAGGTCGGTGCGCTCGATTTCCACGTGGGCGCGGCGCATGCCTTCGCGTTCGATGGCGTCACCGCCGTCGCGCAGGCCGGCGGTGTCGACCAGGGTCAGCTCCAGGCCATCCAGGCGGATGGTTTCGCGCAGGGTGTCGCGGGTGGTGCCGGCGATGTCGGTGACGATGGCGCGTTCGCTGCCGGCCAGCGCGTTGAGCAGTGAACTCTTGCCGGCATTGGGCGGACCGATCAGCACCGCGTGCAGGCCATCGCGCAGGCGACGGCCGCGTTCGGCATCGCGGCGCAGAATGGCCAGATCGCTGCGCGCCTGTTCCAGCCCACGCCGTACCTGCGCGCCACCGAGGGTATCCAGCGGTTCGTCGGCGAAGTCGATGGCCGCTTCCACGTGGATGCGCAGCAGCACCAGCTGCTCGACCACCGCATCGATGCGGCGCGAGAACACGCCATCCAGTGAACGACGCGCCGCGCGTGCGGCACGGTTGTCGCCCGCAGCGATCAGGTCGGCGATGGCCTCGGCCTGGGCCAGGTCCAGCTTGCCGTTGAGGAACGCCCGTTCGCTGAACTCACCCGGCCGCGCCTGGCGCGCACCGAGCGCGATGCAGCGCGCGACCAGCTGCTGCAGCAGCACCGGGCTGCCATGGCCCTGCAGTTCCACCACCTCTTCGCCGGTGAAACTGTTCGGTGCCGGGAACCACAGCACGATGCCATCGTCGATGACCTCGCCGTCGGCATCACGCAGGCGCGCGTAGTGCGCGTGGCGCGGGCGCAGTGCAGGCGCCCCCAGCGCATTGGCAATCGCCGCAGCGCGCGGACCGGACAGGCGCAACAGGCCGACACCGCCGGCGCCGGGGGCGCTGGCGATGGCCACGATGGTGTCGGTGCGGATCGCGTCGTTCATGGCTCAGAGCTTCTCCAGCTGCGCGCGCGCCTGGGCCGCGCCACTGCCCTGCGGCTGCAGCGCCAGGTAGGTGGTGTAGGCCTGCTTCGCCTTGGCCTTGTCGCCGGCGTTGAAGTAGGCATCGCCCAGGTTCAGATGGGCCACCGCGCGCGACGGGTCGATCTTCAGCGTGTTCTCCAGCCAGCGCGCGGCTTCTGCATAGCGCTGCTGGCGGTAGTAGACGAAGCCGAGGTTGTTGGCGGCCTGGGCGAAATCAGGACGCAGCTTCAGCGCTTCGGCGAACTGCGCGGCTGCCTCGTCGTACTGCTTCTCGCGGTACAGCTGCAGGCCGCGGTCGTTGGCCTGCTGCGCGCGCTGGCGGTCGGACGCCGGGCCAGCGGTGGGCACCACCAGCTTGGCCTTGCCACCCTGCAGGTCGGCCACCGTCACCGGCGCCTGGCTGCCCTTGGCCTCGCTGGCCGCGTCCACCTTGTTGTTCAGCGCGATCGCATCGGCGGTCAGCTGGCGCGTATCGGCGTTGAGGAATTCCTGGCTGTCCGGCACCTGGAACACGAACTCGCCGCCCTGCGAACCGGGCAGGCTGCCGAAGGCCGGGGTCTGGTGCGAGACCGCCGATACGGCCGGCGCCACGTAGGCGGCCAGCTCGGTACCGGTGATCAGGCCGTCGCCGTTGAGGTCGCCCTTGCCGGCCAGCGCCTGCAACAGCACCCAGGTGAACACCGAATGGCCGTTCGGGCCAGCATCGGCCACCTGCTGGTCGGCACCACCGGCGGTCAGCATCTGCCGCGCGCTGCGACGCGCGTTCTCGCGCAGGAACGACGACGACGACGGCCCACCGCGGGTCAGGCCCAGGCCGCTGTAGCAGGCATCCATCACGAACATCACATGCTTGGCCTGCATGCTCTCGGCAATGTTCTGGATGTCGGTCATCGCGATGGCGTCGGTGGCGAATTCCTTCGGGTCCGAATCGACCGGAATGATGTAGCCCAGGTCGCGCCCGGAAGCGAGCTGGCGGGTCGCGCCATGGCCGGCGAAGAACACGAACACGCGGTCGTTCTTGCCGGTGCGGTCATCGGCCAGGCGATCGTGGAAGGCCGCGAGGATGTTGTTGCGGGTCGCCTGCTCGTTCTTCAGCACGATCACCTGCGAGGACGGGAAGCCGAACTGCCCGGTCAGGGTATCGGCCACCGCCTGCGCGTCGTGGCTGGCGTACTCCAGCTTCGGCCACTTGGCATAGTTGTCGATGCCGACCACGATCGCCCAGGACTTCTCGTAGCCGGTGGTGACCGTGGCGGCACCGGCATCACCCTTGCGCGCACGGGCGACAGTGAAGTCACGGCCGTTCCAGCCGGCGAACTGGTAACCATCGGCGATCAGCCGGTCGAGGATCTGCGGCAGCGCCTTCACCGCCCGGTCGTGGATGTCGTGGAACAGGATGATGCCGCGCTGTTCCTTGTTCACCTGGTCTAGCACGCGCTGCACGATCGATTCCGGTACCGGGTCGGCCCAGTCCATCGAGTCGATGTTCCACATGATCGACTTCAGCCCGGCCTCGTTGAGCAGCTGCAGGCCTTCGGCGTTGCGCGCGCCATACGGGAAACGGAACAGCGGCGCGCGCTTGCTGTCGACATCCTTCAGCAGCGTGTCGGTGTCGAGCACCTGCTGGCGCAGCGCGTCACCGGTGGTGCGCGACAGCTGGGCGTGGGTCAGGCTGTGGTTGCCGACCGCATAGCCCTCTTCCATCAGGTTGCGGCTGATCTTCGCCATCGGGCCAAGGCTGACCTTGCCATCGGCCTCGACCTTGCCAAGGTTGCGGCCCACTTCAAAGAACACGCCCGGCACGTCGTAGCGCTTGAGGATGGCCACCACTTCATCGGTATAGGCCTTGTGCGGGCCATCGTCGAAGGTCAGCACCACGGTCTTGGCCGGCAGGTCGCGGCCGAAGATCTCGCGGTCGCTGTCCTTCATCGACATCGGGTAGGGCTCGATCACGCCGTAGTCGCGCAGGATCGCTTCGCGGCTGTAGTCCTTGTGCAGGTGGGCGATGTAGTCGTCCCACTTCTCACGCTTCAGCTCGATGGCACGGGTGCGCTCGAAGCGGCTGAAGATGCGGGTCAGTTCCTGGTTGTAGTTTCGCTCGATCTCGTCGAGTGCCTCCAGGTCCTCGCCGATGCGCTGGTGCAGCTTGACCGCCGGCAGCGACGAATCAGTGCCGACCCGCTCATGCAGATCACGCAGCACTTCGCGGAAGGCCAGGCGGTCGGCGTCGAACAGTTCCGGCGCCGACTCGATGTAGTCCAGCACGGTGCCGAGGGTGGCGAAGCGCTGCGGGCTGGAGCCGCGCAGCAGGGTGTCGAACTGCGCGGCGATCGCCGTGCGCTGTTCCAGGCCATCGTGGAACAGCTGCTGGCCCACACGCGTGGAGGTGCCGCGGTCGGCGGCCGATTGCTGTTCCTCGTCTGCCAGCAGCACGATGATCCGGCGGTAGCCGTCGAGCTGCTTCTGCAGCGCCGCCAGCAACGGCGCGGCGGCCGGATCGGCGGCGGCCGCGGCCTGCGCGCTTGGCTGGGTGACGGTGGTCGCCGGCGCCTTCGCGTCCTTGTCGCCGCAGCCGGCAACAACCAGGGTCAACAACAGCGAGGGCAGGAACAGGCGGAACGACGACGCACGCGGCATGGCGGACTCGAAGGTGGGAGGAACGGTGTGCCGGCGATTCTACCGCCGCATGCGAAAAGCCCGCCTTGCGGCGGGCTTTTGCTGGGGTCGGCCGGCCAGCGGCCGGCTCTACCGATTACTTCTTCTTGACCGGGGCCGGAGCGGTGGTGGCCGCAACCGGCTCGCCGCCATGGCGCTTGGTCATCCACCACTGCTGCAGCAGGCCCAGGCCACCGTTGACCACCCAGTACAGGACCAGGCCGGACGGCATGAAGGCCATCATGACGCCGAACACCAGCGGCATGAACTGCATCATCTTCTGCTGCATCGGGTCCATGCCCGGTGCCGGGGTCAGCTTCTGGGTGAACCACATCACTGCCACGTTGATGACCGGCAGGATGAAGTACGGGTCGCGTGCGGTCAGGTCCTGGATCCAGCCGAACCAGGGCGCCTGGCGCAGTTCGACCGATTCCACCAGCACCCAGTACAGGGCGAAGAAGATCGGCATCTGGATGAGGATCGGCAGGCAGCCGCCCATCGGATTGATCTTTTCCTTCTTGTACAGCTCCATCATCGCGGTCTGGAACTTCTGGCGGTCATCGCCATAGCGTTCCTTCAGCTGCGCGATGCGCGGCTGGAAGCGGCGCATCTTGGCACCGCTCTTGTACTGGGTCGCCGACAGCGGGTACAGCACCAGCTTCAGCAGCACCACCAGGCCGACGATCGCCCAGCCCCAGTTGCCGACCAGCTTGTGCACCTGGTTCAGCACCCAGAACAGGCCCTGGCCGATCACCGCCATCATCGAGAAGCGGCTGTAGTCGACCACGCGGTCCAGGCCCGGCACGTCTTCCTTGGCGATCAGGTTGACCAGCTTCGGGCCGACCCATAGGCGGGCCTCGGTGCTGGTGGACTGGCCCGGGGCCACGGTGAAGGCCGGGCCACGCGCTTCAATCAGGTCACGACCGGCCACCTGCGACAGCACGTAGTGCGCGGTCTGGTCCTTCTGCGGGATCCAGGCGGTGAAGAAGTGGTGCTGCAGCATCGCCAGCCAGCCGCCGGTGATGTTCTGGTTCAGTGCGCCGTCGTCCAGGTAATCCTTGAACGCACGACGCTGGTACTTCTTGTCGTTGTCGTACCAGGTGGCGCCGTTGAAGCTGAACGAATCCGGGTTGGTCATGCTCCGCGACAGGATGGTCGGGGTGCGGTCCAGGGTGCGGTAGACGTAGCCGTTCCACGGTGCGGCGCCGGCGTTGCTGACTTCGTCCTTGAAGCGCACGGCGTACTCGTTGCGCGAGACGGTCAGGGTGCGCTTGATGGTCACGCCGTTGTCGGCGGTCCACACGAACGGGATCTGCAGTTCGTTCTGGCCCTTGGCCAGCACGAAGTCCTTGGTATCACCGACCAGCTTGAAGCCGTCAGCGCCGGGAACCGGGGTGTTCTTGTCTTCGCTGGCCCAGCCGCTGATCGCGCTGTACGGATGCGCGGGGTCTTCGGTCAGCAGGCGAACCGGCGGGCTGCCTTCGTCCTTGGTCTGCGGGAACTGCAGCAGCTCGGCATCGAGCACACGGCCGCCGTCCAGCACCAGGCGCAGCACGTCGGTGGTGACGGTCACGCGCTGGCTGGCCGGGGTGGCGCTGGCCTGGGCCTGCACAGCGGCCTGGCCCGGCGCACCCGGGACCTGCGCGCTGGGGATGCTGCCCGGGGTCGCGCCCGGAACACTCTGTGCAGCAGCCGGGGCCGACGTGGTCGTCGGTGCCGGGGTCGGAGCAGCCTTTTCACGGCTCCACTCCATCCACAGCAGCACGGCCACCATCAGCCAGGCAAAAATGAGGAATACGCGGGTCTGGTTCATCAGCGGACAGGCTCGGCGGGGCCGGGACGCGATGCCGGCTCGGTCAAAGAAGGAGTTGCGATGCCATCAGGCGGCGGCATTGTGCCGTCCACGCCCGGCGCGGGCAATGCACGCAGGCGACGCAGCAGGCGCAGGAAGGCCTGGCGGATCTCGTCGTTGCTGGCGGAACGCGCAGCACTACGCGCCACGACGACGAAGTCGCCTGGCTGGATTTCGGTACGTGTCTGACGCAGGATGTCGCGCAGGACGCGCTTGATCCGGTTACGCCCCACGGCGTTCGGATCAACCTTGCGGGAAACCGCCAGACCCAGCCTGGCCGGCCGGTCAGCCGGCAGCCAGTGCAGGGTCATCAGCGGATCGGACACACGGCGGGCGCCGTTGAAGACCGTTGAATATTCGGCACGCGTGCGAACCCGCGCAGAGCGAGGGAATCGCTTGCGCGGGTCTGCAGTATTCACTGTCGAAGGGATTGCGTCTGCCGCGGGGTGCGGCATGGCAATCAGGCGCTCAGGACTTTGCGGCCCTTGGCGCGGCGACGCGACAGGATCTTGCGGCCGTCAGCGGTCTTCATACGGGCACGGAAGCCGTGGTCGCGCTTACGCTTGAGGTTGCTGGGCTGGTAGGTGCGCTTCGTGGCCATTGGGGGCCTCTCGTATGAATGGGACGGAAAGAACCGGAAATTCTAGAGAGGTACCCTACCCCGCGTCAACCCCTGGCAGCTACGCGAATTCACCGGGCTGTGCAATAGCTGTGGATGTTTTTGTGAATAAGTAGGGGACAAGCATTCCGAAGGCGGGCGCTCGGTGGTAGTCTGAGCCATCCATTTCCCCCCTTTCCGGCCTGTGTTTGGGCGCCTTGTCGCGTCCATGCCCCGGCCACCGGACGATTATTGCTGATGGATGCCTGGTCCCGTAGTCTCGAGCGCCTCGAAGCGGAGTTCCCGCCGGAAGACGTTCATACCTGGTTGAAGCCGCTGCAGGCCGATCTGCGCGTGGACAGCCTGGTGCTGTATGCACCGAATGCCTTCATCGTCGACCAGGTCCGCGAGCTGTACCTGGCCCGGATCCGCGAGCTGCTGGCGCATTTCGCCGGTTTCAGCGACGTTTTTCTTGAAATCGGCTCGCGCCCGCGCCCTGTGGAGGCGCAGAACGCGCCGGTTTCCACGCCGTCGGCGCATGTGTCCAGCGAACCGCAGGTGCCCTTCGCCGGCAATCTGGACAGCCACTACACGTTCGCCAACTTCGTCGAAGGCCGCAGCAACCAGCTGGGCCTGGCCGCCGCCTTCCAGGCAGCGCAGAAACCGGGCGACCGGGCGCACAACCCGCTGCTGCTGTACGGAGGCACGGGCCTGGGCAAGACCCACCTGATGTTCGCCGCCGGCAACGCCATGCGCCAGGCCAATCCAGGTGCAAAGGTGTTGTACCTGCGTTCGGAACAGTTCTTCAGCGCGATGATCCGGGCCCTGCAGGAAAAGACCATGGATCAGTTCAAGCGCCAGTTTCAGCAGGTGGATGCGCTGCTGATCGATGACATCCAGTTCTTCGCCGGCAAGGACCGCACCCAGGAAGAGTTCTTCCACACCTTCAACGCGTTGTTCGATGGCAAGCAGCAGATCATCCTGACCTGCGACCGCTATCCGCGCGAAGTCGAGGGCCTGGAAGCGCGCCTGAAGTCGCGGCTTGCCTGGGGCCTGTCGGTCGCGATCGAACCGCCGGACTTCGAGACCCGCGCCGCGATCGTGCTGGCCAAGGCGCGCGAACGCGGTGCCGAGATTCCCGATGATGTTGCGTTCCTGATCGCCAAGAAGATGCGCTCCAACGTGCGCGACCTCGAGGGCGCGCTGAATACCCTGACCGCCCGCGCCAACTTCACCGGCCGCGCGATCACCACCGAATTCGCCCAGGAAACCCTGCGCGACCTGCTGCGCGCCCAGCAGCAGGCGATCAGCATTCCCAACATCCAGAAAACCGTTGCCGACTACTACGGCCTGCAGATCAAGGATCTGCTGTCGAAGCGTCGGACCCGCTCGCTGGCCCGTCCCCGCCAGGTCGCCATGGCACTGACCAAGGAACTGACCGAGCACAGCCTGCCCGAGATCGGCGACGCCTTTGCCGGTCGCGATCACACCACGGTGCTGCATGCCTGCCGCCAGATCCGGACCCTGATGGAGACCGACGGCAAGCTCCGCGAAGACTGGGACAAGCTGATCCGGAAGCTGAGCGAATGATGCACGGATGCCGATGAGGCGTCATCGCACAAAACGGTGCAGAATCCGGTAGCAAGCGCGGGACACGTTGTGGATAAAAATGCCGTTTGAAATCGCGCCAGATTTATCCACAGCTTTCCCCACCCCTTGGGGGTCGGTAATACAGAGGGTTTCGAGGTCTGAAATACCTTTAATTACAAAGACTTAGCATTGTTTTCCAGCGATTCTGTCTCTACCAGCACCACCAAGCTTTTGATTTATTCCACATTTTTTAAAGCATAGGGGCACGGAACCACATGCGTTTCACACTGCAGCGCGAAGCCTTTCTCAAGCCGTTGGCACAGGTCGTCAACGTGGTCGAACGCCGCCAGACCCTTCCGGTTCTGGCCAATTTCCTGGTCCAGGTGCAGAACGGCCAGCTGTCGCTGACCGGTACCGACCTGGAAGTGGAGATGGTGTCGCGGATCGCGGTTGAAGATGCCCAGGACGGCGAAACCACCATTCCCGCCCGCAAGCTGTTCGAGATCATCCGCGCCCTGCCCGACGGCAGCCGGATCACCGTCTCGCAGACCGGAGACAAGATCACCGTGCAGGCCGGTCGCAGCCGTTTCACCCTGGCCACGCTGCCTTCGAACGACTTCCCGTCGGTGGATGAAGTCGAAGCCACCGAGCGCGTGGCCATCGGTGAGGCGACCCTGAAGGAGCTGATCGAGCGCACCGCGTTCGCGATGGCCCAGCAGGACGTGCGCTACTACCTCAACGGCCTGCTGTTCGACCTGCGCGGCGATGCCCTGCGTACCGTTGCCACCGACGGCCACCGCCTGGCGCTGTGTGAAACCGATCTGGCCAAGCCCAGCGGGTCCAAGCGCCAGATCATCGTGCCGCGCAAGGGTGTGACCGAACTGCAGCGACTGCTGGAAAGCGGCGATCGCGAGATCGAGCTGGAAGTCGGCCGCAGCCACGTGCGCGTCAAGCGCGACGATGTCACCTTTACCTCCAAGCTGATCGACGGCCGCTTCCCGGACTACGAAGCGGTGATTCCGATCGGTGCCGACCGTGAAGTGAAGGTTGATCGCGAAGCGCTGCGCGCCTCGCTTCAGCGCGCCGCGATCCTGTCCAACGAGAAGTACCGCGGCATCCGCGTGGAAGTCTCGCCGGGCAACCT
The DNA here is from genome assembly GCF_059372355.1 of Stenotrophomonas sp. YJH_SMC_135. Classification (NCBI taxonomy): domain Bacteria; kingdom Pseudomonadati; phylum Pseudomonadota; class Gammaproteobacteria; order Lysobacterales; family Lysobacteraceae; genus Stenotrophomonas; species Stenotrophomonas sp. YJH_SMC_135. Next base: position 340,934 of record NZ_JCAFVN010000004.1, on the reverse strand, counting down.
GAAGATCAGCGCGCACAACCCGGAACAGGAAGAAGCCCAGGAAGAGATCGAAGCCGATACCACGGTCAGCGATCTGGCCATTGGCTTCAACGTGAACTACCTGCTGGATGCCCTCTCCGCCCTGCGCGATGAGGAAGTCATCATCCAGCTGCGCGATTCCAACTCCTCGGCACTGGTGCGTGAATCCAGCAGCGAGAAGTCGCGCCACGTGGTGATGCCGCTGCGTCTCTGACAGCTGCTGTTCCACGTGGAACCGAACGACGCCCGGGATCTTCCCGGGCGTTTTTTTTGCAGGTTCCACGTGGAGCATCGAGAAGACGCAGTTCTCCGGACGACGTCACTTCCGTCGATGGGCTCGGTTGAAATCCGTTGCCTTTCCGGGATGTTCGTCTCGATCGTTGAAAACAGGATCGCTGGATCGTAGCAATGACGAGTCGCGATTGATCGAAAGTCCAGGTGCAGGATCCGATACTCGTCGCCTGTCCCCAGATCCGGCCAGACAGGGACCGATGATCCTGCATCGCGGCGCGATGGACTTCCCTCTGCAAACGCCGCTGTCCACAGGGAAGATTCGATGCAGATTGGGGCAAGCCTAGCTTCTAAATCTGGGTATAAATCTAAAGCATGGTGGTGATGGTAGAGCCAGATCTCGTGGAAAAACACCTTATCTGACTGATTTAAAAGAAATTTATGCACCTGAAACCCCCTGTATATCGGCCTCCCAGCCTGGGGGGGAACCTGTGGATAGTTTCGAAGGCATGGCAAAAGGGCTTTTTTATCCACAGATTGCCCATACCTTGTGTATAAGTCATACAGGGCAGCTGTGGACAGCGTGAAACGATCGGTCTGAATTCTTTGAAATCTGTGGAACCGCCCAGGGCATGGGATCGCAGATTTCAAGGAATCTGCAGGTTCATCCGCCGGCACTCGTCGGCGACGAGGTAAACGCTGTCCACAGCATCGCCTCAAATCGGCGAAATCCGAGGCTCACACCCCCGCAACCCTTCGCAGAATCGAAGGATTTCCAGGCTTGCCGAGGCCCGCATCTGCTGGGATGAGGAAACAGCGGCACGTGGAACCAGCGGTCAGGGCGCAGGCAGACCTGCGGTTCCTGCTCCATAGCCGGCCGGATAGCTGGCCGGGCACGTCCGGCTTGACCGATGCAGTAAGCTGATGGATTCCCTGCCCCTCTGCCGCCCCGTGCGGATGGTCTTTCGCGCCCCATGCTTATCCGCCGCCTCGCCCTGCACCAACTGCGTCGCTTCAATGCGGTGGAGCTGTCGCCCCAGCCGGGATTGAACCTGCTGACCGGCGACAACGGTGCCGGCAAGACCAGCGTGCTCGAGGCCCTGCACCTGATGGCCTATGGGCGCAGCTTCCGTGGTCGTGTCCGCGATGGATTGGTGCGGCAGGGCCAGGAAGCGCTGGAAATCTTCGTGGAATGGGACGAACAACGTGCCAATCACCCGCCGCACCGCCGAAAGGCCGGCCTGCGGCACAGTGGCCAGGATTGGAAGGGGCGTCTGGACGGCGAAGACGTGGCCCAGCTCGGCAATCTGTGCGCAGCGCTTGCGGTAGTCACATTCGAGCCAGGCAGCCATGCGTTGGTCAGCGGTGGTGGTGAACCCCGCCGCCGATTCCTCGATTGGGGCTTGTTCCACGTGGAACCTGATTTCCTGTCCCTGTGGCGCCGGTATTCGCGGGCACTGAAACAGCGCAATGCCCTGCTCAAGCAAGGTGGTCCGTCGCGTATGCTGGATACCTGGGATCACGAACTGGCTGAAGCCGGCGAACCGTTGACCAGCCGTCGGCAGCACTACCTGGAGCGTCTGCAGCAGCGCACCGTGGCGCTGGCTTCCAGCCTGGCCCCGCAGCTCGGCATCCAGGCACTGGAACTCAGCCCGGGCTGGCGTCGGCACGAGCTCCCTCTGGCCGATGCGCTGCTTCTGGCCCGGGAACGTGACCGCCAGGCCGGGTACACCTCGGTTGGACCGCACCGGGCGGACTGGAGTGTGGATTTCCAAAGCATTCCGGGTCGCGATGCACTGTCGCGTGGTCAGGCCAAGCTGACGGCATTGGCCTGCCTGCTGGCGCAGGCCGAGGACTACGCGGAACAGCGCGGCGAATGGCCGGTGATCGCATTGGACGATCTGGCCTCGGAGCTGGATCGCACCCACCAGGCGCGGGTTCTGCAGCGTCTGCTCGGTGGGCCGGCGCAGATCTTCATCACCGCCACCGAAACGCCGGCGGCGCTGCAGGAACTGACCCACATCGCCCGGTTCCACGTGGAACATGCACAGATCGTGGCTGTGCCATAGTGGGCACACCAGGGCCGCTCGACCCCGGCTGGTATAATTCGGGTTGGAATCCTTTCATTCTCGGCACATCGCTCCAAGCGGTGGCCGACCTGCGGAGCCTACGGCAAGCGCAATGAGCGACGAACAGAACACCCCGGCAAACAACGGCAATTACGACGCCAACAGCATTACCGCCCTGGAAGGCCTGGAGGCTGTCCGCAAGCGTCCCGGCATGTACATCGGCGACGTGCATGACGGCACCGGTCTGCACCACATGGTGTTCGAGGTCGTCGACAACTCGATCGACGAAGCGCTGGCCGGCCACGCCGACCATGTCGCGGTGACGATCCACGCCGACGGCTCCGTCTCGGTGTCCGACAACGGTCGCGGCATTCCGACCGGCAAGCACGAGCAGATGAGCGCCAAGCTCGGTCGCGAAGTGTCGGCCGCCGAAGTGGTGATGACCGTCCTGCACGCAGGCGGCAAGTTCGACGACAACAGCTACAAGGTGTCCGGCGGCCTGCACGGCGTCGGCGTCAGCGTGGTCAACGCGCTGTCGCAGAAGCTGCTGGTGGACGTGTTCCAGAACGGCTTCCACTACCAGCAGGAATTCAGCAACGGCGCCGCCGTGACCGCGCTGGCCAAGCTGGAAACCACCACCAAGCGCGGCACCACCGTGCGCTTCTGGCCGTCGACGGTCGCCTTCCACGACAACGTGGAATTCCACTACGACATCCTGGCTCGCCGCCTGCGCGAGCTGTCGTTCCTGAACTCCGGCGTCAAGATCGTCCTTGCCGACGAACGTGGCGATGGCCGCCGTGATGACTTCCACTACGAAGGCGGCATCCGCAGCTTCGTGGAGCATCTGGCCCAGCTGAAGACCCCGCTGCACCCGAACGTCATCTCGGTCACCGGCGAGCACAACGGCATCGTCGTGGATGTGGCGTTGCAGTGGACCGACTCCTACCAGGAGACGATGTACTGCTTCACCAACAACATTCCGCAGAAGGACGGCGGCACCCACCTTGCCGGCTTCCGCGGTGCGCTGACCCGCGTGCTCAACAACTACATCGAGCAGAACGGCATCGCCAAGCAGGCCAAGATCAACCTGACCGGCGATGACATGCGCGAAGGCATGATCGCGGTGCTGTCGGTGAAGGTGCCGGACCCGAGCTTCTCCAGCCAGACCAAGGAAAAACTGGTCAGCTCCGACGTGCGCCCGGCGGTGGAAAACGCCTTCGGCGCGCGCCTGGAAGAGTTCCTGCAGGAAAACCCGAACGAAGCCAAGGCGATCGCCGGCAAGATCGTCGACGCTGCGCGTGCACGCGAAGCGGCGCGCAAGGCCCGCGACCTGACCCGCCGCAAGGGCGCGCTGGATATCGCCGGCCTGCCGGGCAAGCTGGCCGACTGCCAGGAAAAGGACCCGGCGCTGTCCGAACTGTTCATCGTCGAGGGTGACTCGGCAGGTGGCTCGGCCAAGCAGGGTCGCAACCGCAAGAACCAGGCGGTGCTGCCGCTGCGCGGCAAGATCCTCAACGTGGAACGCGCACGCTTCGACCGCATGCTGTCCTCCGACCAGGTGGGTACGCTGATCACGGCCCTGGGCACCGGCATCGGCCGTGACGAGTACAACCCGGACAAGCTGCGTTACCACAAGATCATCATCATGACCGACGCCGACGTCGACGGCGCCCACATCCGCACCCTGCTGCTGACCTTCTTCTACCGTCAGATGCCGGAGCTGATCGAGCGCGGTTACGTCTACATCGGCCTGCCGCCGCTGTACAAGATCAAGCAGGGCAAGCAGGAGCTGTACCTGAAGGACGACCCGGCGCTGGACAGTTACCTGGCCAGCAGTGCGGTGGAAAACGCCGCGCTGGTGCCGGCCACCGGCGAACCGGGCATCGAAGGCCTGGCGCTGGAAAAGCTGCTGCTGGCCTATGCCGCCGCGCTCGATTCCATCGAACGCAATGCCCACCGCTATGACCGCAACCTGCTCGAAGCGCTGGTCGATTTCGTGCCGATGGACATGGACAGCCTGCGCAATGCGGGCGAAGGCGAAGGCCTGGATGCGCTGGCCAAGCGCCTCAACCAGGGCAGCCTGGGCAGCCCGCGTTTCAGCCTGGAACTGCAGGAGGCCAACGAGGAGCGCCCCGCCGCCGTGCTGGTGACCCGTCGCCACATGGGCGAGGAGCACATCCAGGTGCTGCCGCTGTCGGCGTTCGAAAGTGGCGAACTGCGTGCGATCCACCAGGCCTCCAAGCTGCTGCACGGGCTGGTGCGCGAAGGTGCAACGATTTCCCGCGGCGCCAAGTCGATCGAAGTCGACAGCTTCGCGAAGGCGCAGAACTGGCTGCTCGAGGAGGCCAAGCGCGGCCGCCAGATCCAGCGATTCAAGGGTCTGGGTGAAATGAATCCGGAGCAGTTGTGGGATACCACGGTGAACCCGGAGACCCGTCGCCTGCTGCAGGTGCGCATCGAGGATGCGGTCGCTGCCGACCAGATCTTCAGCACCCTGATGGGCGATGTGGTCGAACCGCGTCGTGACTTCATCGAAGACAATGCGCTGAAGGTCGCCAACCTGGATATCTGACACAATCGGGACCTGGCCGGTGCGCGGGGAGCTGCACCGGCCTTCGTCCCTTGAACGCAGGTACCTGATGTCCGCATCCGCCCCGGTCTCCGCCGCTCCGCCTCCGGTTCCGCCGCCGTCTACCCCGCCGCGCGCCGTGGCACCGTTGGCAGGTTTCTTCATCGACCTGGGCATCGCCGCCGTCACCCTGGTCGGCCTGAGCATGGTCACCGGACTGTTCTGGGGCTTCTACCGTGCGATCGTGGTCAGCCGCGCCAACGTCGCGGCCAATGGCGGTGCACTCACACCTGACAACGCCGGCGCGGCAGTGGGCCAGCCCGGGGCCCTGGCCCAGATCCTGATGGCCCTGATCGCCACCGGTGGTGCCGCGCTGCTGCTGTACTTCTGGCGGCGCCCGGCGAACGCCGGCGAACGCCTGGCCTCGCGACAGGCGCTGCAGCGTCCTTCCACCTGGGGCTGGACCCTGCTGGTGGCCACGCTGATCGTGGTTGGCAGCAACGGCGTCGCCTTCCTTTCCAAGCAGTTCGGCATCGAGCCGGTGCCGACCAACGTGGAACTGATGCAGAGCGCGATCGCGCGCTTCCCGTTGTTCCTGGTGCTGTTTGCGGTCGTCCTCGCCCCCGCCTACGAAGAGCTGCTGTTCCGTCGTGTCCTGTTCGGGCGCCTGTGGCAGGCCGGCCGCCCCTGGCTGGGCCTCATCCTCAGCAGCCTGGCGTTCGCCCTGGTCCATGAAGTGCCCGGTGTCAGCAAGAACTCGCTGCTGGGCATGGCGCAGCTGTGGCTGGTCTACGGCGGCATGGGTGCCGCCTTCTGCTGGCTGTACCGCCGCACCGGCACCCTGTGGGCGGCGATCACGGCGCATGCGCTGAACAACGCGGTGGCGCTCGCCGCAATGGTGTTCCTGGGGTCAACGTAACGCCGTGCCCGCTTGACGAAAGATTAAGCAGGTACGCTACACACTGCGCACATGAACACGGGGGCGGACCCATGAAACAACTGCTGCTGGCTCTAGTCATCACCACCGTGGTCAGTGCCTGTGCGACCACCACCTCGCCAACCGGAAGACGGCAGATGGTGGGCGGCGTATCGCAGGCACAGCTTGACCAGCTCGGCGCGCAGGCGTTTGCCGAGACCAAGCAGAAAGAGAAGATCAGCACCGATGGCCGCCAGAACGGCTACGTGCAGTGCGTGGTCAACGCGTTGGTCGCGCAGTTGCCGGCTCAGTACCGTGGCGTACGGTGGGAGACCGCCGTGTTCGTCGACAAAGAACCGAACGCCTTTGCCCTGCCCGGCGGAAAAGTGGGCGTGAACACCGGCATTTTCACCGTCGCCAAGAACCAGGACCAGTTGGCTGCCGTGATCGGCCATGAGATCGGCCATGTCATCGCGCGTCACCACGAAGAACGCATCACCCGGCAGATGGGCGCGCAGACCGGCCTGGCCGTGCTGGGCGCGCTGGCCGGTGCCGCCTATGGCGATGGCGCCGCCAGCACGGTCAACCAGCTGGGTGGGATGGGCGCGCAGGCGGCCTTCCTGCTGCCGGGTTCGCGCACGCAGGAAAGCGAGGCAGACGTGATTGGCCAGCGGCTGATGGCGCAGGCTGGATTCAACCCGGCCCAGGCCGTGGACCTGTGGCAGAACATGATGGCCGCCAGCGGTGGTCGCAGCCCGCAATGGCTGTCCACCCACCCCGATCCGGCCAACCGGATCCAGGAGCTGCGACGTGATGCACCGGGCCTGACGCCGGTCTACCAGCAGGCGCAGGCGGCCGGGCTGCGGCCAAAGTGCGGATGAGTGCGCAGTTCTATGCTGTATTGCAGCACATAAAACGATTTCTCACGCCATCTGTTTCTGATACGTTTGGCGGCTCAGATTTTTCTGACAGTCCGACTTTGCCGCTATCCGGCGGTTCGATCGAGGTGAACGATGATTTTCCGTAACCACAAAGCTGTGCTTTCCGTCCTCGTCGCGACCGCCCTGACCGGCGCCGTGGTCACCGATGCCTTTGCGCAGTCCTCGCGTTCCTCCGACCGTGGCAGCCGCGGCGGTAGCAGCAAGCAGGCCAAGGCCGAACCGCTGTACCCGAATGCGACCCGCCAGGAGCCGACCGCCAAGGCCTCGGCCAAGATGGGCAGCAAGCTGCAGAAAATGATCGACAGCTACAACAAGGAAAAGTTCCCGGAGACGCGCGAACAGGCTGACGCGATCCTGGCCGACAGCGCTTCCAACGAGTACGACAAGTCGCTGGCCGCGCAGCTGGCCTCGCAGGCCGCCTACCAGACCGACGACGTGCCGGGCGCCATCGCGTACCTGAAGCAGGTGATCCAGTTCAACGGCCTGGACAACAACGGCCACTTCCAGTCGATGCTGATGCTGGGCCAGCTGCAGCTGCAGGAAGACAAGACCGCCGAAGGCCTGGCCACCCTGGACAAGTACTTCGCAGAGAGCAAGTCGACCAAGCCGGAAGAGCTGATCGCCAAGGGCCAGGCGCTGTACCAGCTGGAGCGCTACCAGGAAGCGATCCCGGTGCTGAAGCAGGCCATCGCCGGCGCCGCCGAACCGAAGGACAACTGGAACCAGCTGCTGATGGCGGCCCTGTCCGAAGCCGGCCAGACCGGTGAGGCCGTGCAGGCCGCAGAAGCGCTGGCGGCCAAGAACCCGACGGACAAGAAGGCCCAGCTGAATCTGGCCAACATGTACATGCAGGCTGACCAGATGCCGAAGGCCGCCGCGGTGATGGACAAGCTGCGCAGCAGCGGCCAGCTCACCGAAGAGCGCGAGTACAAGCAGCTGTACTCGATCTATGCCAACACCGAGAACAAGGAAAAGGACGTCATCGCGGTCATCAACGAAGGGTTGCAGAAGGGCATCCTGAAGCCGGACTACCAGGTCTACCTGGCGCTGGCCCAGTCCTACTACTACTCCGACCAGGTGCCGCAGGCGATCGATGCGTGGCAGAAGGCTGCCCCGCTCTCCAAGGACGGTGAGACCTACCTGAACCTGGCACGCGTCCTGCATGCCGAAGGTCGCGTCCCCGAGGCCAAGCAGGCCGCCCAGCAGGCGCTGGCGAAGGGCGTGAAGAACCAGGCGGATGCCAAAAAAATCATCAACCTGAAGTAAGTAGGAATAACGCCTGAATGCCTGCTCAGTTGATGCGCAGGCGCTCAGGATTGGTATAAGCTTGGAGGTTCCTGCGGTGTCATGCACCGCTGATCAGGGATCCCGCCCCCGGGATTCCGGCCCCACTATTGAGCTCTTGGCGCATGACGGAACAACTAGTCGTTCACCGGTACGAACAACCCGATGACAAGGGGCTGAGCTGGCCTCGCATCGTCGGCATCGCGTTTGTAATTGCCCTGCATCTGGCCGCCTTCATGATGCTCCTCATTCCCGCCGTGGCTCCCAAGGCCGTCGCGGAGAAGGAGCGCAACGTCATGGTGACCATCGTCGACGCGCCGCCGCCGCCCCCACCGCCGCCGCCGCCGCCGCCGCCGCAGGATACTCCGCCACCGCCGGTGAAGAATCTGTCGCCGCCGAAGCCGTCGCCCGTACCGCCGCCGCCGCAGGCGCCGGTCGTGGACGTGCCGGAGCCGCGCCCGAACGATATCGTCACCCCGCCGTCGCCCCCGTCGCCGCCGGCTCCGCCGACCTCGATCGAGGCCAGCGTGGACATCTCGTCGAAGGCCATGAATCCGCCGCGCTATCCGCCGGCCGCCTTCCGCGCGGGTATCCAGGGCGAAGTGATCCTGATCATTGATGTCGATGCCAACGGCAACGTCACCAATGTCACGGTGGAAAAGTCCAGCCGTAACCGCGACCTGGACCGTGCTGCGATGGAAGCAGCTCGCAAGTGGCGCTTCAACGCCGCTGAATCTGGCGGTAAGAAGGCGGCAGGTCGCGTTCGCGTCCCGGTCAACTTTGCGCTGAACTGATGCGTCCGGGTGGCCCTCCGGCCACCCCCGCTCCCGGTTCGATTGTTTAGCTTAGCTACACCCTTTATCACCACACACAACAAAGGTAAGCGTCATGCTGCAGGAAATTTTCATCGCCGCTGCTGCCGGGGGCAATCCGTCCAACGCCCTGTCGCAGATGGGCTTCGAGCACCTGATCCACGAAATGACCACCAAGCCGGGTGATTTCGCGGTTTCCTGGGTCGTGCTGCTGACCCTGATCGCCATGTCGGCCATGTCCTGGTACTGGACCGTCATCAACATCTTCCGTGCCACCCGCCTGAAGAGCGCCGCTGACCGCGTCGTCAGCCTGTTCTGGGACACCCCGAACGCGCAGGACGCCATCCGTGCGATGGAAGAGCAGCCGGCTTCGGAGCCGTTCTCGAAGATCGCCCTGGACGCTGCCCAGGCCGCTGCCCACCACCAGCGCGCTGAAGGCGGTGCTACCGGCGGCGTCGGTGAGAACCTGAGCCGTTCGGAGTTCGTCGACCGCGCTCTGCGCCAGGCCGTCACCCGCGAAAGCAACAAGCTGCAGTCGGGCATGACCCTGCTGGCCACCGTCGGCGCGACCGCTCCGTTCGTCGGTCTGCTGGGTACCGTGTGGGGCATCTACGGCGCGCTGATCAAGATCGGTGCCACCGGCTCCGCTTCGATCGACGCCGTTGCCGGCCCGGTGGGTGAAGCGCTGATCATGACCGCGATCGGTCTGTTCGTCGCAATCCCGGCCGTGTTCGCCTTCAACTTCTTCAGCAAGATCAACAGCGCGACCATCAGCAAGTTCGATACCTTCGCGCACGACCTGCACGACTTCTTCGCCACCGGTTCGCGCGTCCGCTAATTGCGGCGCGCGTCACCCAGCGACGAAGTAAGTAGTCACCAAGATCTAGACGGAGCCCGTTATGGCTTTCAGTAGTGGTAACAGCGGCGGCCCCATGGCCGACATCAACGTTACGCCCCTCGTGGACGTGATGCTGGTGCTGCTGATCATCTTCATCATCACGGCGCCCCTGATGTCCCACAAGGTCAAGGTGGATCTGCCGGAAGCCAACCTGATCCAGAAGCCGGAAGATGCTGAAAAGCGTCCGAACCCGATCACGCTGGCAGTCAAGGAAGACGGCTCGATCTACTGGAACGACGAAGAAATCAACAAGCAGACTCTCGAGTCCCGCTTGGCGACCGCCGCACAGCAGACCCCGCAGCCGCCGCTGAACCTGCGTGGTGACCGCACCACCAAGATGCGCGTCATCAACGACCTGACCAAGGTCGCGCAGGAACAGGGCATGCTGGACGTCGGCTTCGTTGCGACCAAAGAAAAGGGGCAATAAGCCATGGCATTCAGTAGTGGTGGTGGCAAGGGCCCCATGGCAGACATCAACGTCACGCCCCTCGTGGACGTGATGCTGGTTCTGCTGATCATCTTCATCGTGACCGCGCCGATCATGACGTACCCGATCGCCGTGGACCTGCCGCAGCGCGTGCTCAACCCACCGCCGCAGCTGGTCGAACCGCCGCCGCCGATCGAACTGAAGATCGACGCCAGCAACCAGGTCTCGTGGAACAACAGCCCGATCAATACCAGCGAGCTGCAGCAGCGGATGGAGCAGGAGGTCCAGCGTGACCCGACCAACCAGCCGGAACTGCGCATCGACGCCAGCCCGGATTCCGAGTACGACGTGATGGCCAAGGTTCTGGCCGCCGCGAAGAATGCTCAGATGAAGAAGATCGGATTTGTGCAGCAGTAAACGCTACACCGCAATACAACAGTCATGACGCGACTGCAGACGCCCCTGGAAACAGGGGCGTTTTTTTGTGTTCTCGTCGTGGCGCACGGATTGGGGTCAGATCCCTTTTCCTGAGGAAAAGGGATCTGACCCCATCCGACCCCATCCGGCAGCAGGCGCCGCTATGATCGGCGGATGCTCGCCCTCTTCGACTCCCTGCGCCATTGGCTCGACGGCATCGCCCACCTCGGCACGATCCTGGCGGTGGCCTACCTGCTCTACCTGTTCGCGCTGGCAGGCTGGATCATGCTGCAGAAGCGCGAGCCGGTGGCCACGCTGAGCTGGATCCTTTCGCTGGCACTGCTGCCCTACCTCGGGCTCTTCATCTACTACCTGCTGGGGCCGCAGAAGGTGAAGCGGCAACGGCTGCGTCGTGGCCGTGCACGCTCGGGCATGGAGCACTACAGCGATGTCTGCCCGCCCGATTCGGACTGCACCGAGCTGGCCAAGGTTGCCCAGGCCACCACCGGACTGGCGCCCAGCAGTGCCACCGAGGTGACCTGGCTGGTCGACGGCGCAGCCACCTATGCCGCGCTGCTCGACGCGATCGCGCAGGCGCGCGACCACGTGCACCTGGAGTACTACATCTTCAACCCCGACCATGCCGGCACCGCACTGCGCGATGCCCTGGTCGAACGTGCGCAGGCCGGTGTGCAGGTGCGCCTGCTGCTGGATGCGGTGGGCTCTTCCGCCCTGCCCCGGCGCTTCCTGCAGCCACTGCTGGACGCCGGCGGCGAAGCGATCTGGTTCCATCCGCGACAGCTGCTGAAGCCGTTCAAGCGCCCGTGGCTGAACCTGCGCACCCACCGCAAGCTGGTGATCGTCGACGGTCGCCTCGCCTTCACCGGCGGCATCAACATCACTGACGAGGAAGACGAGAGCCGCAGGCCCGACGCTTACCGCGACCTGCACATGCGTATCCGCGGCCACGTGGTGCGCAGCCTGCAGCTGGTGTTCGCCGAGGACTGGCTCTATGCCAGTGGCCAGGACCACTCGCGTTTCGACATCGCCCGCCTGTGGCCAGCCGACATGCCGCTGCGTGCGGATGGACCGATCAGCGCCCAGGTGCTGGTGTCCGGGCCCGACTCGGGCTGGGAGACCATCCACCGCCTGCACGTGGCGGCGATCCAGGAAGCACACGAGCGCGTGTGGCTGGTGACGCCCTACTTCGTGCCCGGTGAAGCAGCGCGGATGGCGCTGACCTCGGCCGCGCTGGGCGGCCTGGACGTGCGCCTGCTGGTGCCGAAGATGAGCGACTCCTGGTTCGTCACCCAGGCCGCACGGTCCTACTTCGACGAACTGCTGCACGCGGGCGTGAAGATCTACGAGTACGGCCCGCGCATGCTGCATACCAAGGCGTTCATCGCCGACGACGATGTCTGCATCGTCGGCAGCGCCAACTTCGACCACCGCAGCTTCCGGCTGAACTTCGAACTGTCGATGATGATCAGCGACCGTGACCGCGTCGCTGCGCTGGCCGAACTGCTGCAGGGCGAATTCGACCGTTCCACGCGGGTGCACGACCAGGCCGGCCGCTCGCTGTGGCTGCACCGCCTGCCCGAGGCCTTCGCCCGGCTGGCCTCGCCGCTGCTCTGACGCAGCGCTACACTGCGGCGATCATCCGGGGAGCCCGACTATGTACTGGTTGTATCTGCTGCTGGCGCTGGGCTGCTTTGCCTTCGCGCTGAAGACCCCGAGCGCGGGGTTGATGACCCTGTGCCTGCTGGCGGCGCTCGGCTTCCTGCTGGCCTGGGTGCGCGGCCGCTACGTGGCCCGTTTCGGCGACCTGCAGCGCGACCCGGCCACGCTGATCGATGCCGAGGAGCTGCGCCGCCTGCGCGAACAGGCCCAGGCCCGCCGCACTGACGACCACAACGACCACGACCCGTCCCCTCTTTCCAAGTAGTTCCGTTCCATGACCCAGCTCAGCGTCAACGTCAACAAGATCGCCGTCCTGCGCAATTCGCGCGGCGGCGCCGAACCGGACGTGGTGCGCGCCGCCCAGGCCTGCCTGGATGCCGGCGCGCATGGCATCACCGTGCATCCACGGCCGGACCGCCGGCATATCACCGCCGAGGACGTGCTGGCCCTGTCCACGCTGACCCGCGCGCGTGGCGTTGAATTCAACATCGAAGGCAACCCGTTCGCGCCGCCGCGCGAGGGCTACCCGGGGCTGCTGCCGCTGTGCGAACAGACCCGTCCGGCGCAGGCCACCCTGGTCCCCGATGATGATGGCCAGATCACCTCCGACCACGGTTTCGACTTCGAACGCGATGCCGAGCGCCTGCGTCCGCTGGTGGCTGCGCTGAAGGCCATGGGGTGTCGGGTCAGCCTGTTTGTTGACGCGGGCAACCCATTGCTGGAGCAGGCAGCTGAGGTGGGGGCGGACCGCATCGAGCTGTATACCGGGCCCTATGCAGAGGCGCATGCGGCGGGCGATGCCGATGCGATGCTGGCGCTGTTCGCCACTGCTGCCCGACGAGCGCAGGCCGTCGGCCTGGGTGTCAATGCTGGCCACGACCTGTCGCAGGACAACCTGCGCGACTTCCTGGCCCACGTGCCGGAGGTGCTGGAGGTGTCGATCGGTCACGCGCTGATCGGCGAGGCACTGTATGACGGGCTGGATGCCACCGTGCGCGGGTACCTGGCGCTGCTTTGATGCATTGCAGCCGAGCGTAGGCTCGGCTCCACAAGGTCTCTGCATCAACTGTAGAGCCGAGTCCATGCTCGGCTCAGCCTCGCCCTGAACCCTTCAGGCGGCCGTCGCAGCCATTGAGACGGCCACGACGTACCCTGCCGCAATGGGTATTGCGATCAAGGGCCGAGGTTCCACGTCCCACCTTGCCGGGCGCTTTGAAAGCACCGTCAGCGAGGCGGTGGACGACGGCTGGGCGGTCGACGAAAGCGAAGAGTTCCTGGCCCCGCGCCTGCGCACCGAAGTACGCGCCGAAACCGCGCGCAGCATCATCACCCGCAACAACTCGCCCGACGTCGGCTTCAGTCAATCGGTGAATCCCTACCGCGGTTGCGAGCACGGCTGCTCGTACTGCTTCGCCCGCCCTTCGCATGCCTATCTGAACCTGTCGCCGGGGCTGGACTTCGAGACCAAGCTGTTCGCCAAGACCAATGCGCCGCAGCTGCTGCGCAAGGAACTGTCGAAACCGGGCTATGTGCCGCAGCCGATCGCACTGGGCATCAACACCGATGCGTACCAGCCGATCGAACGCAAGTTCAAGCTGACCCGCCAGCTGATTGAAGTGATGCTGGAGACCCGGCATCCGTTCTCGCTGATCACCAAGAACGCACTGGTCGAGCGCGACATCGATCTGCTCGCGCCGCTGGCCGCGGAGAACCTGGTCAGCGTGCACTTCTCGGTGACCTCGCTGGACCCGCATCTTTCCGCGAAGCTGGAACCGCGTGCATCAGCGCCACATGCACGGCTGCGCGCGATGAAGCGCCTGCATGACGCCGGCATTCCGGTCGGTGTGATGGTGGCGCCGGTGATTCCCTGGATCAACGACAGCGAGCTGGAAGCCGTGCTGGAGGCTGCGCACGGCGCAGGTGCGAGCACCGCCGGTTACGTGCTGCTGCGCCTGCCGCTGGAAGTGGCACCGCTGTTCCGCGACTGGCTGGATACGCACCATCCCGATCGCGCTGCGCACGTGATGAGCACCATCCAGCAGCTGCGCGGTGGCAAGGACTACGACAGCCAGTTCGGCACGCGTATGCGTGGCCAGGGCGTGTATGCCGATCTGTTGAACAACCGCTTCAAGCTGGCACGCAAGCGTCTGGGCTTCAATGCACAGAACAGCCATTGGCCGAAGCTGGATTGCAGCCGTTTCCAGAAGCCGCTGCCGCCGAAGAAGGAGTCGCCGCAGGGCTCGTTGTTCTGAGTCCATCAGTCGAGCATGGCTCGACTCTACATACGCGGCCGACGAGCAGCTCGGCATTACCCCCCAAACAACTTCTGCGCACTCTGGAACAGGATCCAACTCGTCGCGATGAACTTGTCGCCACCCTGCGGCCGGTTGCCACGATGGGTGTGGGTGAACGCCGTCGGGGCGATCAGCAGGCTGCCGGTACGCGGCGCGATCTTGCGGCCCTGGAACATGAACTCGGTTTCGCCCTCTTCGAATTCGTCGTTGAGGTACAGCGTCCACAGCACATGCCGGTGCAGGGTCTCGGCCTGCGCATCCTTCGGGTACAGCTCGCAGTGCCAGTACGGGTAGCCGCCCTCGCCCGCCGCATACCACTGCAGGTTGATCGCACCCGGGCGCAGGCAGGTGCGGGCCAGGTCGGCCAGCTGCTGCTGCGGCATGTCGGGGAAGTCCTCGGCAGACAGGCGTCGCGGTTGGCCGTTGCTGTCCTGGATCTGCAACATCAGTGGGGCGATCAACGCCTGTGGATAACGGCGTAGATAAGTCAGCAGGCCGTTGAACACCGCAATCTGCAGCTGCTGATCAACATCCTGCCAGCCGTCCAGGCCACTGATGCGCAGATCCTTGCTGTGCTTGAGTTCCGGGAACACGCCACTGCCCACCGCACCGGGCAGCAGGCCACGCGTGGCACGCATGCGCTCGACGATCGCCGCGCAGACCTCGCTGGGGACGGCGTTGTGGATGACTTCGATGAAATCGACCGGGCCCTGCTCGTGCATGCGTGCGTTCCTTCGGCGGCAACGGCTTGATGGTGCCGTTTGCCGCCCTCGGTGTCACCCCACGGTCATGTCATCGATCTGCCATGACCGCTGTCAGGCGATCGGTTGTCAGCCCTGTGCGTCGTCGTGTGCGTGGTGGTAGCGCACGGCCTCGGCCACTTCCTCGCGCGAACCGAGGAACACCGGCACGCGCTGGTGCAGCTGGTCGGGCTGGATGTCGAGGATGCGCTCGCGGCCGGTCCAGGCGGCACCGCCGGCCTGCTCGACCAGCAGGCCCATCGGGTTGGCTTCGTACATCAGGCGCAGCTTGCCGGCCTTGGACGGGTCCTTCTTGTCCCACGGGTAGATGAAGATGCCGCCGCGGGTAAGGATGCGATGCACGTCGGCCACCATGCTGGCGATCCAGCGCATGTTGAAGTTCTTGCCGCGTACGCCTTCCTTGCCCGCCAGCAGGTCGCCGACGTAGGCCTGCATCGGCGCTTCCCAGTGGCGCTGGTTGGACATGTTGATCGCGAATTCCTGGGTGGCCGCCGGGATCTGCATGTTCTCGGTGGTCAGCACGAACTCGCCCTTCTCGCGGTCCAGGGTGAAGGCGTGGGTGCCATGGCCGACGGTCAGCACCAGCTGGGTGCTGGGCCCGTAGATGCAGTAGCCGGCGGCGATCTGCTTGCTGCCCGGCTGCAGGAAGGCGTCGTCGCCCGGCAGCTCGACATTGGTCGGGCAGCGCAGCACGGAGAAGATGGTGCCGACGGAGACGTTGACGTCGATGTTGGAGCTGCCATCGAGGGGATCGAACAGCAGCAGGAAATCACCGCGGGGATAGATGTCCGGCACCGGCTGGCTGTGGTCCATTTCCTCCGAGGCGCAGGCGGCGAGGTGGCCACCCCAGGCGTTGGCTTCGAGCAGGATCTCGTTGCTGATGACGTCGAGCTTCTTCTGCGCTTCACCCTGTACGTTGCCGGTACCGGCGTCGCCGAGCACGCCACCGAGGGCGCCCTTGCTGACGGCGATGGAGATGCTGGTGCAGGCGCGGGCGACGACCGCGATCAGCTGGCGCAGGTCGGCATTGATGCGGCCGGCGTGCTGTTCCTGGATCAGGAAGCGGGTCAACGAAGTACGGGACATGAGCGGGCAGGTCTCGGCAGCGGGAAAACGCCTATTGTCGCCCGTCTGGCGGGGGCGTGCGTGAGCGCGGGAAGGCGTAATCGTTTCCAGATGCGTTGCGCTTGTGGCGCCTTCCTTTTGTCGAGGCGCGTGGAAGGGGGAGGCGATGCAGGACACGCTGCAAGTACGTCCATGTAAGCTCGATGGCGCCATCCATGGCGCCAACGGTCCTGCATCACCTCCCCCTCCCACGCGCTTCAGGGTTCGCCGCGAGCGCGGTGGGGATGGCAAAGGCAAGAGCAAAAGCAAAAAACAAAGGCGCCTTTCGGCGCCTTTGTCCTCAAGCTACTGGAGCGTTGCTTCAGCCCTTGGCGACGGTGGCCACGGCCTTGGCGACGTATTCCAGGTTGTTCTGGTTCAGCGCGGCCACGCAGATACGGCCGGTGCCGACGGCGTAGATGCCGAACTCGTCGCGCAGGCGCTCGACCTGCTCACGGCTCAGGCCGGAGTAGGAGAACATGCCGGCCTGCTCGTTGATGAAACCGAACTGCGGTGCACCGGCAGCGGCCAGCTTCTCGACCAGGCCGTGGCGCAGGGCGTGGATGCGCTCGCGCATCTCGGTCAGCTCCTGCTCCCACATCGCACGCAGTTCCGGGTTGGTCAGCACGCCGGCCACCAGTGCAGCGCCGTGGGTGGATGGGCTGGAGTAGATGGTGCGGATCACGCGCTTGACCTGCGATTGCACGGCCTTGGCGTCAGCGGCGGTCGGCGCCACCATCGACAGCGCACCCACGCGCTCGCCATACAGCGAGAACGACTTGGAGTACGAGTTGGCGACGATGAAGCTGTCGATGCCGGCTTCGGCGATGATGCGCACCGCTGCGCCGTCCTGCTCGATGCCCTTGTCGAAGCCCTGGTAGGCCATGTCGATGAAGGGGAACAGCTGCTTGTCCTTCAGCAGTTGCGCGACCTGCTTCCACTGGGTGACCGTGAGGTCAGCGCCGGTGGGGTTGTGGCAGCAGGCGTGCAGCAGCACCACGGTGCCGGCTTCCAGCTTGCCCAGGTCGGCCAGCATGCCGTCGAAATCGACGCCATGGGTGCCCGGGTCGAAGTAGGTGTAATCCAGCACCTCGAAACCGGCGGCGCTGAACACCGCACGGTGGTTTTCCCAGCTCGGGTTGCTCAGCGCAACGGTGGCGTGCGGCAGCAGCTTCTTCAGCACGTCGGCGCCGACGCGCAGCGCACCGCTGCCACCAACGGTCTGCGCGGTGGTCACGCGGCCGGCGGCCAGCAGCGGCGAATCCTTGCCGAACACCAGCTCACGCGTCGCCTGCGTGTACGCCGGCAGGCCATCGATCGGCAGGTAGCCGCGCGGTTTGGCTTCAGCGGCGAGCTGCTGCTCGATCTGCTTGACGGCGCGCAGCAGCGGAATGCGGCCGCTCTCGTCGTAGTAGATGCCCACACCCAGGTTGACCTTGGTCGGGCGGCTGTCGGCGTTGTACGCCTCGGTCAGGCCCAGGATCGGGTCGCCTGGGACCAGTTCCACGTTTGCAAAGAAGGACACGGCGGTACTCGTTCGGTAGACGGAAAGGGGGAGGAAGTGCGCTACGCGGTCCGCGGCTTTTCGGCCGGAAACATCCCATCGTAACAAAGCCTGCCGGGGCTGGCCGCCGCCATCGTCATCCGCGGCCCCGTACCATGGCGTGCGTTGCCGCCCGATCCATCAACCTGAATCATGAATCCCGCCGCACGACGCCGTTGCCTGCCGCTGTCCGCCCTGCTGCTGTCGCCTTGGACGGCGGTGGCCGAGCCTGCGCCCACCGCCCTGCCTGCGGTGCAGGTACAGGCCGCCCGGGTGCCGGGCATCGATCCGTTCGCGCTGCCGGCCAGCCAGGACACGGTCTGGATCGACGCCAGCCGCGCGGGCACCGGTGCGCAGCTGTCTGAGGCCTTGGCCGGGGTCCCCGGACTGCTGGCACGTGACCGGCAGAACTTCGCCCAGGACACGCAGCTGTCGATTCGTGGCTTCGGCGCACGCTCGACCTTCGGCGTGCGCGGGGTGCGGGTGCTGATCGACGGCGTGCCGGCCACCATGCCTGACGGCCAGGGCCAGCTGTCGCATGCCAGCCTGTTGGGCGCCGAGCGCATCGAGGTGCTGCGCGGGCCGTTCTCGGCGCTGTACGGCAATTCCTCCGGCGGCGTGCTGCAGGTCTGGAGCGCGCAGGGCCAGGCCGGTGACCCGTGGCGGTTGCGCGTGAATGCCGGCGCCGACAACACGCTCAGTGTCGGCGCACAGCTCAAGGGTGCCGGCCCAGCGCTGGACTACAACATCGCGGCCAACCACTTCCGCACCGATGGCTGGCGGGACCACAGCCGTGCGCGCCGCGAATCGCTCAACGCACGCATTGGTGGTGATCTAAGCGGTGGGCGGCTGGAGCTGCTGCTCAATGCGCTGGATGCCCCCGATGCGCAGGATCCGCTGGGCCTGAGCCGTGCCCAGGTGGCGGCTGATCCGCGCCAGGCCACGGCAGTCGCGCACCAGTACAACACCCGCAAATCGGTGCGCCAGCAGCAGGCTGGCCTGCGCTGGACCCGGGAGACCGGGGCAGAGCGCTGGCAATTGATGGGCTATGCCGGCCAACGCACGGTGACCCAATACCTGCCGATTCCGCCGGCACCCCAGACCAACAGCCCGCTGCATGCCGGCGGCGTGATCGATCTGCAGGGCGGGTATGGCGGGCTGGACGCGCGCTGGGGCTGGCACGGCGACCTCGCCGGCCGGCCGCTGGACCTGGTGGCCGGGCTCAGCGCCGACCGCCAGCGCCAGCACCGCACCGGCTACGAGAACTTCGTGGGCAGCGCCCTCGGGGTGCGCGGGCGCCTGCGCCGTGACCAGATCGATACCGTGCAGAACGTGGACCAGTTCGCCCAGGCCTGGTGGCAATGGAGTCCGCGCTGGTCGCTGCTGGCCGGGGTGCGCCACAGCGCGGTGCGTTTCGACTCGGACGATCGCTACATCACCACCCGCAACCCGGATGACAGTGGCCACCGGCGCTACCAGGCGACCACGCCGGTGGCAGGCGTCAGCTTCGAGGCCAGCCCGCAGTGGCGCCTGCATGCCGCCGTGGGGCGTGGATTCGAGACCCCCACCTTCAACGAGCTGGGGTATCGCGCCGATGGTCAGGCGGGTCTGGCGCTGGATCTGGCGGCCGCCCGCAGCCGCAGCCTGGAGCTAGGCAGCAAGTGGCACGCACAGGATGGAACCCAGCTCGATGTCAGCCTGTTCCGTGCAGATACCGACGATGAGCTGGCAGTTGCCAGCAACATCGGCGGTCGCAGCACGTATCGCAACATCGGCCGCACCCGCCGCCAGGGTGTGGAACTGCAGTATCGCCAGCCGCTGGCCGAGCAGCTGGAGCTGCAGCTGGCGTGGACCTGGCTGCAGGCGCAGGCGCGTTCGCCGTACCTCACCTCCAACACCCTGGTTGCCGCCGGCAGCCGCCTGCCCGGGGTACCGCGCCAGCAGGCCTTTGCCCGGCTGCAATGGTCGCCCGGCCAGTGGCAGTGGGCGCTGGAGGCCTCCGCCAGCAGTGATACCGTAGTCAACGACGCGGCGACCGAACGCGCGCCCGGCTTCGCCCTGCTGCATCTGGAAGCCGGCCGTCGCTGGGCCCTGCCGGGTGGCGAGCTGCGCGCCTTCGCCCGGATGGAGAACGTACTGGACCACGCCTACATTGGCTCGGTGATCGTCAACGATGGCAACGGGCGCTTCTACGAACCGGGACCGGGACGGCGGGCCAACGTCGGCCTGCAATGGTCGTGGCGTTGAAGGGGTAGTGCCGGCCGCTGGCCGGCATCGCGCCGTGCAGGACGTCAGGAGGTTGCCGGCCAGCGGCCGGCACTACCCGTCAGTCGGGGGCCTTGGCTGGCACGAACGGCGATGTCGGGTCGCTAGCCGGGAAGGTCTCCTCCAGCGCTTCGTCCTGGTTGTCGCTGGCGCGCTGCTTGCGTTCGCGGCGCTTGAGCGGGCTTTCCTGGCCACCGCGATGGCGGTCACCGCCATCCTTGCGGTCCTGGGCCGCCTGTTCAGCCTCGTGCTTCACCGGCAGATGGTCGCTCCCGTGCTCGGCATCGAAGAACGGTGCGCCGGTGCCACGGTAGTCGGCGTTGTCGGCATCGCGTTTGCCGCGCTGCTCGCCCGGAATGGGCGGGTGGTTCTCCCGCAGCGGGTCTCGCGAGGTCTCTCGGCTCATGGTCTGGTACCTGCCCTTGGGGGGATTCCACTACACCGCCCCGCAGGTAAAGCCGTTGCGAACCTGGCGTCATGAACATCTCGCTCACCCCCCGGTAACGGCACCGCGCGTATTCCTGCCCACCCGCCCCCGCTGCAGGAGCCGGCCATGCCCCGTCTTGAACGACCCGCACCGTCCGTGTTCAACGCCCTGCTCGATCCGCTCGGCCAACGTACCGCGCAGCGCCGCACGCGCCGCCATGAGGATCCGCAGGCGGTGGCCCAGGACTATCTGCAGTACATGCTCAGTGACTACGAGGAACGTCGCGGGCAAAGTCATCGCAACTGGCGTGACCTGTGCCCGGTCTATGCCTTCGCGTTGACAACCCATGCTGCCGACTGGCCGCGCGGCGACGCTGCCGATACCTGCGAGGAATTGGCCGAGCACTGGGAACAGATGCGCGGGCAGTCGCGGCTGGGCTGGTCGCAGGCGCGGCCGGTGGTGGAGGACGCCTGGCGCGCGCTGGACCATATTCCGGCGGCGGCGGTGAGGCCGTTGCTGCAGTAGTGCCGGCCGCTGGCCGGCAACCCCAGGACACTTCAGGCCGCGAGCTCTGCCGGCCGGCGGCCGGCACTACCGCACCTGCGTGGAACCCACGTGCACGGTATCGACACGGGTGGTTTACACCGCCCATCCGAAGCTGGGTGCCCTGCCCCATCAAAGGTGCGTCCATGGCCCGCCCGATCTGGACCGGTACGCTGTCCTTCGGACTGCTCAATGTGCCGGTGTCGCTGATGTCCGGCGAACGCAAGGTTGACCTGCAGTTCCGCATGCTCGACTCGCGCGATCGCAAGCCGATCCGTTTCGAAAGGGTCAACGCCGACACCGGCGAGGAAGTGCCCTGGAAGGACATCGTCAAAGCCTATGAGTACGACAAGGGCAGTTATGTCGTGCTGGAGGAAGGCGACATCCGCTCGGCGGCGCCGGAAAGCCACGAAGCGGTGGAGGTGGAATCCTTCGTGGACGCAGCGCAGATCGACCCGCGCTACTACGAGAAGCCGTACCTGCTGGTGCCCGGCAAGAAGGCCGAAAAGGGCTACGTGCTCCTGCGCGAAACGCTGCGCAGTACCGGCAAGGTAGGCATTGCCCGGGTGGTGGTGCGCACGCGCGAGTACCTGTGTGCGGTGATGCCGCATGCGGACGCGCTGGTGCTGATGATCCTGCGCTATCCGCAGGAACTGGTGGATCCCGAGGACTACAAGCTGCCTGCCGGCAAGCTGTCCGACTACCGCATCACCAGCAAGGAAACGGCGATGGCCGAGCAGTTGATCGAGTCGATGTCCGGCGATTGGGACCCATCGCACTACCACGATGAATTCCGCGAGCGCCTGCAGCAGGTGCTGAACAAGCG
Source organism: Stenotrophomonas sp. YJH_SMC_135 (assembly GCF_059372355.1). Classification (NCBI taxonomy): domain Bacteria; kingdom Pseudomonadati; phylum Pseudomonadota; class Gammaproteobacteria; order Lysobacterales; family Lysobacteraceae; genus Stenotrophomonas; species Stenotrophomonas sp. YJH_SMC_135. Next base: position 318,909 of record NZ_JCAFVN010000004.1, on the reverse strand, counting down.
CATCAAGTCCAAGGGCGGCACCACGCGGGTGGAAGATGAGCCCGCACCACACGAGGATGCGACAACGAACGTTGTCGACTTCATGGCATTGCTGCAGAAGAGCCTGGATGCGAACAAGCGCACGCCGGCGAAGAAGACCGCAACGCGCAAGGCAGCCGCAAAGTCGACGGTGAAGAAGGCCGCAAAGAAGACAACGAAGAAGGCTGCAAAGAAGGCCGCACCACGGCGCAAGGCAGGTTGAACCATGTCGCTGCACCAGTACCGGCGCAAGCGCCGGCTTGGCGGAGGCACAGGGCAGACGCCGGAGCCTGACGACACACCCGCACGCGGTGATCCGCAGCGGCGGCCAACCTTCGTCATCCAGCTGCATCATGCCAGTTCGCGCCACTATGACTTCCGCCTTGAGATGGACGGCGTGCTGAAGAGCTGGGCGGTGCCGAAAGGTCCTTCGCTTCGCGTCGGCGAGAAGCGGCTGGCCGTGGAAGTGGAAGATCACCCGTTGTCCTACGCTGGCTTCGAGGGCGACATTCCCGAAGGCCACTACGGCGCGGGGCACGTGGAGGTGTTCGATCAGGGCACCTGGGCCTGCGAAGGCGATCCACTGCAGGCGCTGGCAGCTGGAAAGATCGACTTCGTACTGCATGGACAACGCCTGGCCGGTGGCTGGAAGCTGGTGCGCACGGCAATGAAGGGACGCCAGGTGCAGTGGCTGCTGATCAAGCGCGACGACGAGCAGGCGCGCGATGCCGAAGCAGACGATCTGCTGGACGCGCACGTGCCCAAGCGCGCATCCACCGTGATGAAGCGCACTGAGGGGAAGGCAGGGCGTGCTGTGCCCGCCGCACGCACGGCTACCCGCAAGGCCGATGCACGCTGGCATGCGCGCGCGCTGAAACTGGACGGCGCACGTGACACGCCCTACCCGCATGGGTTCAAACCGCAATTGACCGATCATCGCGACAGCGCGCCGGACGGCGCGCGTTGGCTGCACGAGATCAAGTGGGACGGCTATCGCCTGCTGGCCGATCTGCACGACGGCGAGGTGAAGCTCCGCTCCCGCAATGGCCTGGATTGGACCGATGACTTCCCCGAGGTCGTGCAGGCCGTGCAGGCGCTGCCGGTGCGCGATGCGCGCCTGGACGGTGAGCTGGTGGTGCTGGACAAGGAAGGGCGCAGCGATTTCGCAGCGTTGCAGCGCGTGATCGATGGAAGCTCGAAGCAACCGCTGCGCTACATCGTGTTCGATCTTCCGGGTGTGGCCAACGCGGATATCAGTCGTGCGCCATTGCTGGAACGCAAAGCGCTGCTGAAGGATCTCATCGGACCCGTGCCCGGCATCCTGGCCTTCAGCGAACATGTGATCGACCAGGGCCCGCAGGTGTTCGATGCCAGTGGCGAGGCGGGATTCGAAGGCATCGTCAGCAAGCAGGTGGACGCGCCGTACGTGAACACCCGCGCACGCAGCTGGGTGAAGGTGAAGCACGAAGACACCGACGAGTTCGTGATTGTCGGCTACACGGCCCCCAGGGGCTCGCGGGTGGGTTTCGGATCATTGTTGCTGGCAACGCCGGACAAGGAGGGTCTACGCTATGTGGGCCGCGTCGGTACCGGCTTCGACGACGAGAACCTGCGCGCGCTGCTCAAGGCATTGCAGCCACTGGCAGTAAAGACGCCCGTGCTGCAGCTTCCGGCGCATGTGCCGTTCCGCGCCGCCAGCGTGCGCTGGGTGAAGCCGGTGACGGTGGCGGAAGTGGCGTTCCGTGGCTGGGGCAAGGAAGGCCTGCTGCGCCAGGCCAGTTTCAAGCGGCTGCGCAGCGACAAGCAGAAGGAGGACCTGGGAATGAGCAACGCAACAGCAGTTGCTGAAGCCGGGGGCGAGGTCCAGATCACGCATCCGGAGCGGGTGGTGTTTCCCAGTCAGGGACTGGGCAAAGGCGACGTGGCCGACTATTACCGGCGCATGGCGCGCTGGATCCTGCCCGAAATTGCCGGACGGCCGCTGTCATTGCTGCGCTGCCCCGATGGGGTGGGCAAGGCCTGTTTCTTCCAGAAGCATCATGGCCCCGGCCTGGGCGACGCGGTGCACGCGGTGCCCCTGCAGCAGAAGAGCGGCCGCGAGGACTATGTCTATATCGACGACGCACGGGGCCTGCTGCAGCTGGTGCAGATGAACACGCTGGAGCTGCATCCGTGGGGTGCGACCGTAGCAGACACCGAGCATCCGGATCGACTGGTATTCGATCTCGATCCTGGCAACGGCGTCAGCTGGGCACAGGTGAAATCGGGTGCACGTGATGTGCGTGATCGTCTGCAGCAGGTGGGCCTGGAGAGCTTCGTGCGGCTGTCTGGCGGCAAGGGGCTGCATGTGGTGGTACCGCTGCAGCCCAAGGCCGGCTGGGACGAGGCGAAGGCGTTCTGCGAGGCCTTTGCGCAGGCAATGGCAAAGGAGCAACCTGATCGCTATGTGGCGACGATGAGCAAGGCCAAGCGCAGTGGCGTCATCTTCATCGACTGGTTGCGCAACACCCGAGGAGCCACCAGCGTGTGCTCGTGGTCGCTGCGCGCGCGCGATTCCGCCGGTGTGGCAGTGCCGCTGCGCTGGGAGGAACTGGCGCGTATCAGTGCTGCCGACGCCTTTCCCATGGGCAAGGCGCTGGCGAGGGCGCAACGCCTGAAGAGTGACCCATGGCAGGGCATCACGCAGTTGAAGCAGACGCTGCCGTCGCTGAAGCGGTAGTGCCGGCCGCTGGCCGGCAACGGCAGGATGGCCGAGGTTGCCGGCCAGCGGCCGGCACTACCTGCATGCGCTCAGCGCGGATCGCGCGAGGCGCGACGGCCGAACCACCAACCGGCCAGCAGTTGCAGCGGCAGCGATGTCAGCAGCGAAATGACGAACCAGAACGGGAAATCCGCACCGGCCGTCCACATCGCGTAGCCACAGCCCAGCGCGATCAGCGACCAGATCGAGAAGCCATGCGAACGCGGCCAGCAGGGGGCGTAATAGGTGGCAAAGGAAACGCCCGCGATGCCACCAAGAACGCTGAAGGTGAGGTCCCAGCCCAGCTGCACGCTGTTGTTGTCCGGCGACAGGCCCAGCAACGGGGGCAGCCAGCTGGCGACGCTGCTGACCAGCGCAAGCGACAGGACGCCGCCGATCAGGGCGACGATGGACAGGAACAGGGTCTTGAGCAGGCCGGGCATGCGCGCATTGTACGGCGGCCACAGAGTGCCCGCGTTGCCGGCCAGCGGCCGGCACTACCGAACCGCCTGGGGTTTGTCGGCCAGCGGCCGGCACTACCGATGAATCGGCATGGCCGCCGCGTCCGTGGGAGAGGGGGACGGAGCGACGGCGGCCATGCACGGGCGGTCAGGCAGCGAAGTCGAGTACCACGCGGCCCTCAATGGTGCCCGCGTGCATGCGCGCGAACACGTCGTTGATGTTCTCCAGGCGGTCGGTGCTGACCGTGGCCGCGACCTTGCCTTCGGCGGCGAACTGCAGCGACTCCTGCAGGTCCAGCCGGGTGCCGACGATCGAGCCGCGCACGGTGATGCCGTTGAGCACCATGCCGAAGATGTCCAGCGGGAAATTACCGGGCGGCAGGCCGTTGAGCGAGACGGTGCCGCCACGGCGGACCATGCCCAGCGCCTGCTCGAACGCCTTCGGTGAGACCGCCGTGACCAGGGCGCCGTGCGCGCCGCCGATCTCCTTCCTGAGGAAGGCGGCCGGATCGGTGGTACGCGCGTTCACGGTGATCTGCGCGCCGAGCTGCCGGGCCAATGCCAGCTTGTTGTCGTCCACGTCCACCGCAGCCACGTTCAGGCCCATCGCACGGGCGTACTGCACCGCCATGTGGCCCAGGCCACCGATGCCGGAAATCGCCACCCAGTCGCCGGGCTTGGTGTCGGTGACCTTCAGGCCCTTGTAGACGGTCACGCCGGCGCACAGCACCGGTGCGATCTCGACGAAGCCCACGTCCTTCGGAAGCAGGCCGACATAGTTGGCATCGGCCAGTGCGTACTCGGCGAAGCCGCCGTTGACCGAGTAACCGGTATTGCGCTGTGTCTCGCACAGCGTTTCCCAGCCACCCAGGCAGTGTTCGCAATGGCCACACGCCGAGTACAACCAGGGGATGCCGACCCTGTCGCCTTCCTTGACGTGCCCTACCCCGCCTCCCACGGCCACGACGTGCCCCACGCCCTCGTGGCCGGGGATGAACGGCGGGTTCGGTTTCACCGGCCAGTCGCCCTCGGCGGCGTGCAGGTCGGTGTGGCAGACGCCACAGGCCTCGATCCTGACCAGTACCTCGCCCGCCCCCGGGCGTGGTACCGAGACTTCCTCGATCACCAGTGGCTTGCCGAACTCACGCACGACAGCGGCCTTCATGGTCGAATTCATGTTCGGATCTCCGTAGTGCGCTTGCCCACAGAATGACGCCGGCACGAGGCCGGCGCTTTGATCACGATCAAACCTTTGAAGATTCGCCGAGCAGGTTCAGCTGGCCAGCACGGACGCCTCGCGGGCCAGGCGTTCGATCGCCTCCCAGTCGCGGGTCTGCAGCAGTGCCGGGGTGGTCAGCCACGAACCGCCCACGCACAGCACGTTGGGCAGGTGCAGGAACTGCGGTGCGGTCTGCGCACTGATGCCGCCGGTCGGGCAGAAGCGCACATCGGCGAACGGACCGTGCCAGGCGGCCAGTAGCGCGGCGCCGCCGGTCTGTACCGCCGGGAAGAACTTGAAGGTGTCCTGGCCATGCTCCAGGCCCAGGATCAGGTCCGAGGCGGTGGCGGCACCGGGCAGGTACGGCAGGTCGGCATCACGCGCGGCCGCATACAACGCCGGCGTGGCACCGGGGGACACCGCGAAGCGCGCGCCGGCCTGCTTTGCTGCCTGCATCTGCGCGGCGTCGAGTACGGTGCCGGCACCGATCACCGCGTCCGGCACGGCCTCCACCATCGCCTTGATCGCATCCAGCGCTTGCGGCGTGCGCAGCGTCACCTCGATTACCGGCAGGCCGCCGCGGAACAGTGCCTGGGCGACGTCGACCGCTTCATTCACATCTTCGGGGGTGTACACCGGGATCACCGGTGCCAGCTTCAACAGCGCGCGCAGGCGCGGATCAGCGCTGGACATGGTCTTGCTCCTTGCCCGATGGGGCATCGCGGATCGCCGCCGGGTACGGCAGCGCAGCGGCGCATGATGCCACGTGGCTCACGAAGGTGCTGGCAGCGTCGCCCCGCCCTGCCCCGGTCAGGCCGGGTCGGCCTGCAGCGCCTGGATGCGGCGCTGGTACCAGTCGCCACCGAGCGGGTCGAACACCGCCGAGCGCTCCATCTGCGACTCGTACACGTGCACAGAAATCGCCAATGCGTCGTCGCTGGCGTTGCGCAGGGTGTGGTACTCGTGCGGCGGGATCAGGCTGCCGGCACTGCCGCAGCCTCCGCGCAGCGTGGCGTGGCGGTGGAAACGCCAGCGCTCGCCGGCGCGCTCCAGCAGCTCGTAACGGGTGATCTCCAGTTCGCCCAACCACACTCCCTCCACACACCACATGGCATCGTGGTCGTGCAGCGGCGTGCCCTGCCCTGGGCCCCAGCTCATGGCGATCACGCTGTAGCCGTGTTCGCGGCTGTGGTACAGCGGACGTCGCGCGTAATGATCACTGACCGGCCGATGCACGCACTCGGGCAATTCGATGCGGCTGTCGGTTATGGCTTCCTGCAGCGCCAGCTGCAGGTCGGCGGTGATGCGCCCGGCATCACCGGCGGTCACCGCGGCGTCGACCGCAGCGATCAACCGGTCGCGGCCACGGAACGGCGGAAACGGAGAGGTCTGCAGGCCCATGCACCTGACTGTAGCGGAGCATGGTTAAGGGAATGTTGGCGTTCGCGCGCGTCGCGTCCGCATTCAGGGTGAACACGCGCAGAAGAACGGTTCAGATGCAGAGGCACTAGAGCGATCACAAGGGAACCTCGCGAAGCAAAACGTGTCGAACACGACGCGATTCAGATCCGCTGCGACGTTCCGCAACTTCGCATCCGACGGGTGCAAGGCTAGAATTCTCCGACTTACCTGGTTCTATACATGTCAGTGCGAAATATGAGCGATGCCGCGTTGCCGGCATCGAAAGGCAAGGCTGCCACGATCAACGACATCGCACGACTGTCGGGAGTTTCCAAGAAAACGGTTTCAAGAATCATCAACAACTCGCCGCTGGTGCGCAAAGACACCCGCGACAAGGTCGAGGCGTTGATGCGCGAGGTCGGTTACGTGCCCGACCCGCTGGCGCGCGGACTCGCGTTCCGCCGCTCCTTCCTGATCGGCCTGGTGTATGACGACCCCGGCGCCCAGTGCATTGTCGACCTGCAGCACGGCGCGCTGGAAGCGCTGCGCGGCACCGGCTATGAACTGGTGGTGCACCCGTGCAACAGCCAGGATCCGGACTGTGCGGACGGCGTGCGCCGTTTCGTGCAGCAGCAGAAACTGCATGGCGTGATCCTCGGCCCGCGTGCCTCCGAATCGATGGCGCTGGCGCAGATGCTCGACGCGATCGACTGCCGCCACATCCGCATCAACGCGCATGCGTCGGAAGAAGACGTGCAGGCGGTGGTCACCCACGATCGCGATGGTGCGGCGGCGGCTGCGGGCTACCTGCTCTCGCTCGGCCACCGCGACATCGCGGTGATTGCCGGTCCCGGTGACCGGCGCGCTGCCCGCGAGCGGACCCACGGCTTCCTTGATCGGCTGGCCCAGGTCGGCGTGACCCTGCCGGGCGAGCGCGTGCTGGAAGCGGGCGACACCTTCGAGTCCGGCGTGCATGCCGCCGAACGCCTGCTGATGGGCGGACAACGCCCCAGTGCGATCTTCACCGGCAACGACGAAATCGCCGCGGGCGTCTACCAGGTGGCATTGCGTGCGGGCATCGCGGTGCCGCAGCAGTTGTCGATCGTCAGCTACGACGACAGCCCGCTGGCGTCGCGGCTGTGGCCGCCGCTGACGTCGGTACGCCGCCACGTCTCCGACATCGGCCGCATGGCTGCCGCGATGCTGGTGCAGACCGACGTACCGGAGGCGCCGGCTGCGGCCAGCGTGCATCCGCAACTGATGGTGCGCGGTTCCTGCCGGGCCGTGGACGGCTGAGTGTCCTGCCCTCGCCTGCGCCGTCGCGACAGAACGGTGCAGGCAACAACGAAAACGGCGCACCAGGGTGCGCCGTTTCCACTGCGAAGCGGTGTGCGTTACGCGCTTACACGTCGCCGCCGTCGGCCCAGCCTTCACCCGTGCCCTTCTGGAACACGCGGTCGTCGTCCTGCACATCACCGGCCGGCAGATGCGCCTGGTCGGCCAGTGCCGCGTAGATCGGGGTGAAGTCCGGCGACGTCGCCTGCATCAGCTGTTCGAAGCTGTCGATGACGAAGTAGGTCTTCTGGAAGGTGTCGATGCGGTACTTGGTGCGCATGATCCGCTGCAGGTCGAAACCGATGCGGTTGGGCGCGGGCGACTCCAGCGAGTACAGCGACTCGCCCTTCGACGACACGATGCCGGCGCCGTAGATGCGCAGGCCGTCGGGCGTATCGATCAGGCCAAACTCCACCGTGTACCAGTACAGGCGGGTCAGGTTCTGCAGTGCATCCGGGCCGATCGCGTGGGCCTTGACGCCGCCACGGCCGTACGCCTCCATGTAGTCGGCGAACACCGGGTTCATCAGCAGCGGCACGTGGCCAAACAGATCGTGGAACAGGTCCGGTTCGGCGATGTAGTCGATCTGGTCCGGGCGACGGATCCACCAGGTCACCGGGAAACGGCGGTTGGCCAGGTGGTCGAAGAAATCCAGTTCCGGCAGCAGGCCTTCAACGCCGACCAGGGTCCAGCCGGTGGCGGCGCCCAGTACTTCGTTGAGCTGGTCGAAGCGCGGAATCATGTGTGCGCTCATGCCCATCTCGTCCTGCGCGTCCAGGAACTCCTGGCAGGCACGGCCGACCAGCAGTTCGCGCTGGCGCTGGTACAGCGTGCTCCAGGTGGCGTGGTCGTCGGCGCTGTAGGTGTCCCACGGTTGCTCGACGAGCGCGGTGGTATACACCGGCACGTAGCCCTTGTCGGTCTGCTGGTGTTCGACGCGGCGGGGCTGGGCGAGGTCCATGGGGCACTCCTTGACGGGATACCCACGATGCTAGGGCAGGGCGCGCGCAACAGGGTTGCAAAAGTTGCGTCGATTGGCCTTGTTGGCGCAATATCCTTGCGTACTCACCATGTTGCGGGGCAACAATGGCCGGAGAAGTCCAGTTCGATCGCACGGATATACGTCTACTGGCTGAAATCCAGCGGGATGGGCGCGCCACCAACGCCGAGCTGGCGACACGGGTGAACCTCTCGCCCTCGGCCTGCCTGCGCCGCCTGCAGCGGCTGGAAAGCGAGGGCGTGATCGTCGGCTATGGCGCGCGGCTGGAACCGCGCCAGCTGCGCCTGGGCCTGCAGGCCTTCGTGCGCGTGCAGCTGGAAAAGCATGACCAGGCCGCCATCGGCCACTTCGTGGACAGCGTGCAAGCGTGGGACGAGGTGGTGGCCTGCCATGCGCTGACCGGCGACATGGACTACCTGCTGCACGTCTACGTGCGCGACCTGGAGCACTTCTCGCACTTCCTGCTGGACCGGCTGCTCAACGCCGGCGGCGTGGCCGATGCCAATTCCAGCTTCGTGCTGCGAACGGTGAAGGGTTTCCAGGCGTTGCCGTTGTCGCAGCTGGAGCCCTGAGCAGCCACCAGGCGTGCCCGGTGGCCTGGCATCAATGGATCAGCACTTGTCCTTGCGGCCCATCAGCTTGCCCAGGCGCGAGGCTTCCTCGCACTTTGGTGCGGCCACCGGCGCGGGTGCCGCTGCGGCGGCGCGCGCGCGCTGCAACTGCTGGATCTTCGCGCGGATCTGCGGCATGGCCGCCATTGCGGCCTTCTCGCCTTCCAGGATCGCGGTGCCGCGCTGGCTGAAATCGGCGGCGCCGATGTCCAGTACCTTCGGACGGATGACGATGTCGGCGCGCGCCAGCTCCTGCTCGCCCAGGCGCTGGCCCATGATCGAGATGGACTGGTTGACGATGCCCAGCATGTCCGTCGGTGCCTTGCCGCTGGCCTTGCTGGAGATGTCCACGGCGATCACGAAGTCGGCGCCGAGCTGGCGCGCGGCATCCACCGGCACCGGGCTGACCACGCCGCCGTCGATGTAATTGCGGCCGCCGATCTTCACCGGCTCGAACACACCGGGGATGCTGCTCGACGCGCGCACCGCCTGGCCGACGTTGCCGCGCACGAAGATCGCGCGCTCGCCCGTTTCCAGCTGGGTGGCAACGGCGGCGAACGGTTTCTTCAGGCGCTCGGCGGGACGGTTGGCGACCTGCTCGTTGACGTAGTCCTGCAGCTTCTGGCCCTGCACCAGGCCACCGGAGAACAGGCGTACGTCGCGGATGCTGGCTTCGTCCAGCGCGACTGCCTTGCTCTGCATCTGGAAGGCGTCCATGCCGCTGGCATACAGCGCACCGACCACGCTGCCGGCGCTGGTGCCGGAGACCACGGCCGGCTCGAAGCCGTTGGCTTCCAGCATCTTGATCACGCCGATGTGCGCGAAGCCCTTGGCCGCGCCGCCACCGAGGGCGATGCCGATCCTGATCGGCTTGGCCTGCGGCACCACGGTCGGCGCCGGCGGCGGCGTGGGGCGGACCGGGTCGCCACCGCAGCCGGCCAGCAGGCCGATCAGGGCGACGGACAGCAGCATGCGGGGGCGGAACAGGCTCATCGGCAGTGCGCTCGCGGCGCTGGATTCAGGAAAGGGCGCCAGCATACCGAAGCCGTGGCGGGGCGGGCAGGGTGGGGGGAACTCCCTATTCAGCAAAAAAACGTGAATCGCTTCTGGTGGGTGCGGACCTTGGTCCGCACAAATGCCTGGTCGCGCGCTGAAGGAATGTGCCAACCAAGGTTGGCACCTACCAAATGAGTGGGTCAGAACCGGTTGTCACCATCCAGCATCCGGCCCAGGCCGCCCAGCACCGAGCCTTCGCCGCGGCTCTGGCCGCCGCCCTGCGGTGCGGCCATCCACATGCGGCCGGCCAGGCGCGAGAACGGCAGCGACTGCAGCCAGACCTTGCCGGGGCCGGTCAGCGTGGCCAGGAACACGCCTTCGCCGCCGAACAGCATGCTCTTGATGCCGGCCACCCGGCGCACGTCCATGTCCACGCTGGAGTGATAGGCCACCACGCAGCCGGTATCCACGTCCAGGCGCTCGCCGGCGGCCAGCTCGCGCTCGATCACGCAGCCGCCGGCGTGGATGAACACCCAGCCGTCGCCTTCCAGCTTCTGCATGATGAAGCCCTCGCCGCCGAACAGGCCGGTCATGATCCTGCGCTGGAACTGCACGCCGATCTGCACGCCGCGCGCGCCGGCCAGGAAGCTGTCCTTCTGGCAGATCAGGCGGCCGCCGTGCTGGTCCAGTTTCATCGCCAGCACCGTGCCGGGGTAGGGCGCGGCGAAGGCGACCTTGCCCTTGCCATGCCCGCTCTGGGTGTAGACGGTGGCGAACAGGCTCTCGCCGGTCAGCACACGGCGGCCGGCGGCCATCACCTTGCCCATGAAGCCGCCCTGGTCACCGTTGGCAGCGCCAAACACCGTGTCCATCTGCACCGTGGCGTCCTTGAACATCAAGGCGCCGGCCTCGGCGATGGCGCTCTCGCCGGGGTCGAGCTCGATCTCCACGAACTGCATTTCATGGCCGACGATGCGGAACTCGATGTCGTCGGCGCGGCCGCCGGCGCCGGCGGGGACCGGGACCGGCGGCGGCGTGTTGGGCATGCCCGGGGCTGGAGCCTGCAGCTCGGCCACCTCGGCGATCGGCGTCCACCCACTCATGCCCTGGCACCATGCCAGGGCGCGTGGATTGGCCTGCGCGTAGCGGCGTGCGGCCCCGTCATCAAGCGGGCCGATGCGCTCGGCCTGGGCGGAGGCATGGAAGTACCACTGGGTCATGGCGGCGGGTCCGTCGCGTGGAAACCCCGAGTCTAGCGAGCGCCCGGGGGTGCCGGCGACGGGGCCATGAACGGCGGGCATTTGCGGCGTAGGTGCTGTATTGCAACAATTATCTGGTAGCGCCGTTTTACCACCCCTCCAAACACAGCCTACCGCCATGTCCCCGACCCGCACTTCCCGTGGCCGATTTCCGGTCGCGCGCCCCCTCGTTGCCGCTCTTTCCGCCCTGCTGCCGCTGGTAGCAGCCGCCCAGGAAACCCCCGCTGCCAAGGATCCGGTTGCCCTCGACGCCCTGCAGGTGACCGCGCAGCGCCGTGTCGAGAACGCCAAGGACGTGCCGGTCGCGCTCTCCGCGATCCAGGGCGAGAAGCTGGATGTGCTCGGTTCGGCCGGCGATGACATCCGTTTCCTGGCCGCACGCGTGCCCAGCCTCAACATCGAGTCGTCCTACGGTCGTGCCTTCCCGCGCTTCTACATCCGCGGCCTGGGCAACACCGACTTCGACCTCAATGCGTCGCAGCCGGTTTCGCTGGTGTACGACGACGTGGTGCAGGAAAGCCCGCTGCTGAAGGGCTTCCCGCTGTTCGACCTGGCCAACGTGGAAGTGCTGCGTGGTCCGCAGGGCACGCTGTTCGGCCGCAACACCCCGGCCGGCGTGGTCAAGTTCGATTCGGCGCGTCCGTCGCAGGATGCCGATGGCTACATCCGCGTCGGCTACGGCAGCTACAACAGCTGGAACGTACAGGGCGCCTACGGCGGCCCGCTGACCGATCGCTGGTCGGCACGCGTCTCGGCGATCTACCAGCGCCGCGATGACTGGGTCGACAACACCCGCGTCGGCGCTCCCAACAGTGGCTTCGAAGGCTATGACGAAGCCGCCGGCCGCGTGCAGTTCCTGTACGAAGGCGATGACTTCGAAGCGCTGTTCAACCTGCACAAGCGCAAGCTCAATGGCACCGCCCGCCTGTTCCGCGCCAACATCATCGAGAAGGGTGGCAACTCGCTGGTCGAGAACTTCGACCGCGACAAGGTGGCCAACGACGGCGTCAACTTCTCCGACCTGAAGACCTGGGGTGGCAGCGCGCGCCTGCAGTGGAACCTCGGCTCGGTGACGCTGCACTCGATCACCGGCTACGAAACCGCCGAATCGCTCAACCGGGGTGACATCGACGGTGGCTACGGCGCGGCGTTCCTTGGCGCCGGCAACTACGGCCCCGGCCTGATTCCGTTCTCGTCGGAGTCGGCTGACGGCCTGCCGCATCACCGCCAGTGGACGCAGGAAGTCCGCATCGAGTCCAACGAGTGGGGCCGCTTCGACTGGCAGGCCGGGGTCTTCTACTTCGATGAAGACGTGACCATCAACAACTTCAACTACGACTCGCTGGCCCCGGGCAATCCGCAGACCGGCCACGTGGTGCAGAACCAGCGCAACAAGGCCTGGGCGGTGTTCGCCTCGGGTGACTTCGATGTCACCGACCGCTTCAAGCTGCGTGCCGGCGTGCGCTACACCCAGGACAAGAAGGACTTCAGCGCCAGCGTGCTGCAGGCCGTTCCGTTCGGCACCCCGGTCAGTGGCCCGTACCTGGCCAACACCGACGTCAACGACGTCAGCTGGGACCTCAGCGGCGTCTACAAGCTGACCGACGACATCAACGCCTACGCCCGCGTGGCCAAGGGCTTCCGCGCGCCGTCGATCCAGGGCCGCCTGGCCTTCGCGCCGGGCCTGTCGCAGGCCGATTCGGAGAAGGTGATCTCGTACGAGGCCGGCATCAAGGCCGACCTGTTCGAGCGCCGCGCGCGCCTGGGCCTGAGCGTGTTCCGCTACAACGTCGATGGCCAGCAGCTGATCGCGGTGGGCGGCAGCAACAACACCGCCACCCTGCTCAACGCCGACAAGACCATCGGCCAGGGCGTCGAGCTGGACCTGGAGGCCTACCTGGCCGACAACGTCCTGCTGACCTTCGGCAGCAGCTACAATGACACCGAGATCAAGGACAAGAACCTGGCGGTGGCGATCTGCGGCGGTGGCTGCACCATCACCGACCCGACCACGGTGATCAACGGCCAGACCTATGCGCTGGTGAACGGCAACCCGCTGCCGCAGGCGCCGAAGTGGATCCACAACGCGACCCTGCGCGTGGGCTTCCCGCTCAGCGATGGCAGCGAGCTGTACGCCTACACCGACTGGGCCTACCGCAGTGCGGTGAACTTCTTCATCTACGAGTCGCCGGAATTCCGCGGCCGCAGTTCGCTGGAAGGCGGCCTGCGCCTGGGCTACAACTGGGATTACGGCCAGTACGACGTGGCGGTGTTCGGTCGCAACCTGACCAACCAGACCCGCGTGGTCGGCGCGATCGACTTCAACAACCTGACCGGCTTCCTCAACGAGCCGCGTACCTGGGGCGTGGAGTTCACCGCGAAGTTCTGATGCGGTGGTTGCGTTGATGCAATGCAGAAGGGCCGGCGCAATGCCGGCCCTTCTGCTGTGCGGGGTCAGAGCCCTTCCCTGCGGAAAGGGATCCGACCCCGATGGGGTCGGCATTCCGCGCCGGGGTCGGATCCCTTTCCGCAGGGAAGGGCTCTGACCCCGGACCATCACTTACAGCGCGCTCTGCGGGCGCACCTTCAGCACCGCATTCTCGGTGGCGCAGTCGCGGCTGGAGTGCCGACCGGCCTTGCGCGCCGCCTCGATCTCCTTGCGTGCGGCCAGCAGGTCCTTGTTGAAGGCAGCGTTGTCATGCAGGCGGGCCACGGCGGCCGCGCCCATGAAGCGGCCCTCGAGGATGTCGCTCTGCCAGTGCACGTTGCACACCAGGCGGCTCTCGCCGTAGTTGCGGCCGCGGGCCTGGATGGCATCGGCGCGGTCCGGCGCGATCTCCGACAGGATCAGGGCCCAGGCCCAGCCGATCGAGGTGTGGCCGGACGGATAGGAACCGTTCTTGCGCAGGCCGTCCTCGTCCTTCGGCGAGCAGGTCGGCTCACCGTTGACCATGAACGGGCGCGGGCGCTGGTAGTGGTTCTTGGCCGCCTTGGTGGCGGCGCTGGCGTCGATCCGGCTGCGCTCCAGCAGTCGGTACAGCGCCGGGGTCTTCACTGCATCGACGTCGATGTCGGCGGCGCAGGAGAAGTGGTTGGCGCCTTCGGGGAAGCCGAGTTCCGCATCGACGCCGGCCTGGGCGAAGCGCGGGCTGCCACGCAGCGCGCGGGCTTCACGGCTGACCTGTTCGTCCAGGGCGAGGGCGGCCGAACCGGCCGCCGGTGGTGCCGGCACTAGGTCCAGGCTGGCCGGAACCGCGCTCGTGTCCAGATAGCCCACCGCCTTGGTGGTGATGTTGGCTTCGACGGCGGTCGGCTTGCTGGCGGTGGCTGCGCAGCCAGCCAGGACCGCGACAACGGTGAGACCGAGCAGTGGGCGGGCGGTGTGGGAAATCAGCGACATGGACGGCTCCAGAGGAAAAACATCGCGTCATGATCGCAGCCCGTATGCGACACCGCAGTGGCCATCGGTCATACGGCCAGACCCGGCATGGTCATCGGGGCAGTATGAAAAACGTCATCGAGTGTCGTCAGTCTCCTGAATCCGGGCGCAGCGCACGGACTTTCACGCGCCTGCGCCGCGAGCATCGACACAACGGGGTCGAGAGGCCGTCCAGTTCCAGCCGGGTCGGGGGGATCCACTGACAGAGGGAGAGAAGCGATGCGCAGCACCGCAACAGGAAGTACCGTCCTGGCCCTGCTCCTCGGGCTGGCAACCGCCCCGGCGCAGGCCGCCGACGTGGTCGGCGTGGCCTTCGTGCATGGCACCGGCGCGCAGACCAATGCCACCCAGGACTACTGGCAGCCGGCGATCATCGACACCGTGCGCCAGGGTCTGCCGAACAGCAGCAACTACGTCGTCATCAACTGTGACTTCACCCAGTACATGTGGAAACCGGAAGCGGCCGGTTGCCTGGCCAACCAGCTGACCGGCTTCATCGACAGCCGTGGCATCACCCAGCTGGTGGTGATCACCCACTCCAACGGCGGCAATGTGATGCGCTGGATCCTGTCCAACCCGACCTACGACAGCCGCTATGCGAAGATCATCCGCACGGTGCGCAAGGTCAATGCACTGGCTCCGTCCTCGGCGGGCACGCCGCTGGCCGATGCGGTGCTCAACGGCAATACCTTCGAAACGTCGCTGGGCTGGCTGCTGGGCTACAAGAACGACGCGGTACGCCAGCAGCAGGTGGCGAGCATGGCCACCTACAACGCGCAGAACCTGTACGGCACGGCCGGTCGCCCGGCGCTGCCCAAACCGTTCCGTGCGGTGGTCGGCAGCGATGTGGAATCGGCGGTGTGGGACAGCAACAGCTACTGCGGTGGCTACGCCGCCAATGTCGGCCTGGAGTTCACCCAGAACTGGCTGTCGTCCTGCTCCGATGGCTTCCTGGAGTGCAGCAGCCAGAAGGCTGCCGGCACCACCTGGTTCACCGACAAGGCACGCACCCAGGGCGCCGAACCACTCAGCCACAACCAGAGCCGGCGCGAGTGCTTCGGCCTCGGCACCCTGCTGCGCAACGACCTGAACCAGTGAGGGAGATGACCATGACGAACCATTCCACCCTGCTGGCCAGTGCTTTGCTGGCCGTGCTGTCCCTTTCCGCAGCGCAGGCCGCGCAGCCGCTGCAGGCCGCCCGCGCGGGCGATCAGGTGCCTGCCGCACTGGTGGCCGCGCCGCTGCCCGCCGATGAAAGCGAGCACGCGCCGCTGTCCTTTGCCTGGGCGCTGGACCCGGCACAACCGCTGCAGGCGGCCACGCCGTATGCCTCGGTCAGCCGCAGCTACTGGCAGCAGGTCGATGGCACGCAGCTGCAACGCGGCCTGGACCTGCCGCTGACGGCGCCCGATGCGGTGATCCAGCTGAGCCCGGCCGCAGGTGCCCGCGCGCTGCCTGCCAACACCCTGCAGGTGCGCGACCCGGCCGGCCGCAGCAGCGTGGCCCGCAGTGTCGATGCGCGCGCGCTGCAGGATGCCGGCATGCCGGTGAGTGATGGCAGCAGCATGCTGCGCACCGGCGCGACCAGTTCGGCCGGTGCGTACACGCTGCAGAGCACGCAGGCGCAGGGCCGCTATGTGGTGCAGGTGCTTGAGCCGAACAGCCCGCTGCGGCTGGAAGTGCAGGCCAACCAGGCGCAGGTGCTGGCTGGTGGCAACGTGCAGCTGCAGGCACGCCTGCTGGAAGACGGCGCCACCACCGCGCAGCTGGCATCGCGCCGTGGCGGCCTGGGCGGTGAAGCCCTGCTGGTCGCACCGGATGGCCGCAGCTGGCCGCAGCGCCTGCTGCGCACCACCGACGGCAGCCTGCGCGCGCAGGTGCGCATCCCCGCCGATCTCGGCAGCGTGCAGGGGCTGTGGGAACTGCAGGTGTTCGCCCAGGCCGATGGCGTGCTGCGCGACGGCAAGGTGGCTTTCGCGGTGGCACGGCCGACCGCGCGCTTCAGTGGCCAGGCGGCACCGGACCCGTCCAGCCGCCAGGTGGCACTGCCGCTGCAGGTGGCCGCCGCTGGCCGCTACGAAGCACGCGGCACGCTGTACGCCACGGCCCGCGATGGCCAGTTGAAGCCGGTCGCGCAGGCACATGCGGCGGCGTGGTTCGATGGCCCCGGTGCAGGCCAGCTGGTGCTGCCGTTCGACCAGGCCGCATTGCCGGCCGGTTTCGGTGCGCCGTACGAACTGCGCGACCTGCAGCTGCAGGACCAGAGCCGGATGGCACCGATCGAGTCGCGCGCGCTGGCGTTGCGGTTCTGAGCACGGCGGTGGCGGGCCGGGATATCCGGCCCGCTGCATTGCATCCTGTAGAGCCGAGCCGATGCCCGGCTGCTGTTTGCCGTGATCAGGAGCAGCCGAGCATCGGCTCGGCTCTACAGTGGCATGTCGATCACCCCGCGTACGCGGTCAGCCGGCCTTCCTGCTCGCATACGGTGATCGCGCCGCCGAACACCGCCGACAGCGGTTCGTTGCGCAGCAGCTCGGCGCGGGTGCCGTCGGCCAGTACGCGACCATCGCGCAGCAGCACCACGCGCTCGATCTCCGGAATGATCTCTTCGATGTGGTGGGTCACCAGCACCAGGGTGATGCCCTGCTGCGCCAGCACCCGCATGGTCGCCACCAGCTGCTCGCGGGCGACCAGGTCCAGCCCGGTGGAGGGTTCGTCCAGCAGCAGTGCCTGCGGTCGATTGACCAGCGCGCGGGCGATCAGCACGCGGCGGGTCTCGCCGGCCGACAGCTCGGCATAGGCGCGCTCGCGCAGCGTCAGGGCGCCGGTCATCGCCAGCGTTTCACCGACGCGTGCACGCATGTCGGCGGTCACTTCGCGGAAGGCCGGCACCACGTAGCTGGCGAAGAAGCCGGACAGCACCGCCTGTTCCACGGTCAGGCCGGGCATGTCGGCCAAGTTGCTGCTGAGGTCGCCGGTGACGATGCCCAGCTGCGAGCGCAGCCGGTCCACCTGCCAGCGGTTCTGGCCCAGCACCTTCACCGCCACCGTGCCGTCGCCCTGCGCCAGTGGATACAGTTCGCGGGTGATCAGCTTGATGAAGGTGGATTTGCCGCAGCCGTTGGGGCCGAGCAGGGCGGTGTGCTGGCCCTGCGCGATGCGCAGGCTGAGCCCGTGCAGCACCTTCACCTGGCCGCGCACCACGGTGGCGCGGTCCAGTTCGATCAAGGGGGGCAGCTCCGCGACGGGCGGGGCGGCGGTCATGGCGCTGGCGCGTGGATCAAGGCTCGACAACTCAGGTCCCCAACTGTGAACGGTGCCACGGATGGCGATGCGATACATCGCCGCAGGGATGCAGTTTGCAACGCAAGCGGCCATCATGTCTGCCATCCCCGCGTCGATCCGGAGAGCCGTCATGCCTGATGCCCTGATGTCCCTGTTGACCGGTGGTGTGCTCGGCCTGGGGTGGTGGGCCATGCTGGCAGTGCTGCTGGTCTTCACCCAGATCACCATCTTCTCGGTGACCCTGTACCTGCACCGCAGCCAGGCCCATCGCGGGGTCGATTTCCACCCGGCGCTGGCCCACGTGTTCCGTTTCTGGCTGTGGCTGACCACCTCGATGATCACCCGCGAGTGGGTGGCCATCCATCGCAAGCACCACGCCAAGGTGGAGACCGAGGACGACCCGCACAGCCCGGTCACCCGCGGCATCGGCAGGGTGTTCTGGCACGGCGTGGAGCTGTACCGGGAGGCACGCGGCATGCGCGCGGACATCGAACAGTACGGGCGCGGTACCCCGGACGATGCGATCGAGCGCCACCTGTATACCCCGCACGCCACGCTGGGCCCGGTGCTGCTGCTGGTGATCAACAGCGTGCTGTTCGGCCTGCCCGGCGTGGCCCTGTGGGCGATCCAGATGGCATGGATCCCGTTCTGGGCGGCCGGCGTGGTCAACGGCCTGGGCCACTGGTGGGGCTACCGCAACTACGAGTCTGCCGATACCTCCACCAATCTCACGCCGTGGGGGTTCTGGATCGGTGGCGAGGAGCTGCACAACAACCACCATGCCTTCCCCAGCTCGGCGCGCTTCGCGATGCGGCGCTGGGAATTCGACATCGGCTGGAGTGCGATCCGCCTGCTGCAGGCGCTGCGCCTGGCCAAGGTGCTGCGGGTGGCACCGGCCATGGACGTGCGTCCGAACATCGCCGTGCCCGATGCCGAGACCCTTAAGGCGCTGCTGTCGCATCGCTTCCAGGCGATGACCGACTACCAGCGCAATGTGTTCATGCCGGCCCTGCGCGAGGAAGCCGCCCAGGCCGGAGCCAAGCTGCGCCGCCTGCTGCCGCGCCGGCTGCGCCGTGGACTGGTCAACGATGGTCGCTGGCTGAAGCCGGACAGCCGTGCCCAGCTCAGCGCATGGGTGGCACAGCGCCCGCGCATCCGCACCCTGGTTGAGTACCGCGCGCGGCTGGCGGCGTTGCTGGAAGCCCGAGGTCACGACGCCGCCGAGCGCCTGCACCAGTTGCAGGCGTGGTGCCGCGAGGCCGAGGAAAGCGGTATCGCGGCGTTGCAGGCCTACGCCGCACGCTTGAAGGGCTACAGCCTGGTGGGCGCGTGAGGGCAGGGTACGGGCTTCTGCTGGCGGCACTGCTGCCGGGCGCGGCGCTGGCCCAGGTCACCGACACCGCCAGCTATCTGCAGCGGATGGACAGCGATGGCGACGGCAGGGTCAGCGAGGCCGAGTACGTGCAGTGGATGCTGTATGCCTTCGACCGCATGGACCGCAACGGTGATGGTGTGCTGACGGCCGAGGAGCTGCCCGGTGGCAAGGGCAGGGCGATCAGCCGCGAGCAGCAGCGGCAGGTGATCGTGCAGCGCTTCCACAAGCAGGATGCCAACGGTGATGGTTTCCTGGATGCGCGCGAACTGGCGGCGCCTCCGCGCTAAAGATTCCCGGCGTGCTGCCGATGGTGGGTTCGACGCGATCCCGGGTACCGGTCGATCCGCACGGGTAAGGCGATCTGGCATGTCGACCGCGATGGATCGCGGTAGGGGGAAGGACATGGAAGGGAGTGCGGTGCCATTGCGATGATCGATGCCGAACGGAATCGCCTGCACTGGCCCGACACGACCCAAGGATCCCCCATGAAATCGAACCCACCCCTGCTGGCGGCCGCGCTGCTCGGCAGCCTCGTCATCGCCTCGCCTGTGCTGGCCAACGAGCCACCCCCGACCGCCCCGTCCGACACGGCGACGGCTGCAGACGTTCCCGCCGCTGATGCCGGCGTTGTCGCCGCCGTGGCGGAGCTGCCTGCCTGGGAAAGCCGGGTGCCGGTGAGCGTAAAGCTGCAGATGGGCGCGGATGGCCAGCCAGTCGGCGACAAGACGCTGCGCCTGGTGCAGCGTTCCACCACCGGCAAGCTGGTGGCCGCGCAGGTTGCCGTGTCATTGTTTTCCGGCACGCTCGGCGGCAGCTCGTTCAAGAAGGACCAGCTGAAGGGAACCCGGGTGGAGACCGTTCCGAACCCGGCCTTCGGTTACCTGCAGGACCAGGTGCGCATGCGCCTGGCCGAGTACTTCACCGCGCATCCGGGCGCCGTGCCGGCAGAGGTACGGCCGGTGCAGATCACCGCCGATGGCTTCACCCTGATCTACAAGGAACTGGGCGATGCCGATACCCAGTACGAGCTGCGCCAGACCCAGCACGTCGGCTTCCCGTATACCCGCAAGCTGTTGCGCCTGGTCGGTGGCGAAGGCGTGCAGTGCCAGGTCGACGCACCGGTGGCCGCACCCCTGGAAGCCTGGCAGGCCGACGACTATGCGTTGGTCAAGCAGACGGCCGAGCGCTACAGCGACCAGTGCCTGGCCCGGTTCGTGGAAACGCTGCCGTCGCTGTTCCCGGACCGTTCCGCCGCTGCGGCACCGGTTCCGGCGGAGCCTGTGCGCGCCGGCCAGGGCGCCTGACACCGGTCGATGCCGGGGATCATTCCCCGGCATCGACGGCCAGGTGCCGGCCGCAGAGCGGGGATAGAATCCCTGCATGCCTGAACTGCCCGAAGTCGAAACCACCCGCCGCGGCCTGGCGCCGCACCTGCAGGGCCGCCGCGTGCATGGCGTGATCCTGCGCCGCGCCGACCTGCGCTGGCCGATTCCACCGGAAGTGGCAGAGCTGCTGCCGGGGCAGCGCATCGAGGACATCCGCCGCCGCGCCAAGTACCTGCTGCTGGATACCGCCATCGGCAGCGCGGTGCTGCACCTGGGCATGTCCGGCAGCCTGCGCGTGCTGCCCGGTGACACACCGCTGCGCGCCCACGACCATGTGGATATCAGTCTGGACAACGGCCGCCTGCTGCGCTTCAACGACCCGCGCCGATTCGGCAGCCTGCTCTGGCAGCCCGCCGGTGAGATCCACCCGCTGCTGCAGGGGCTGGGCCCGGAGCCACTGGACGAGGGATTCGACGGCGACTACCTGTTTGCGCGCAGCCGTGGCCGCAGTGCGCCGGTGAAGACCTTCCTGATGGACCAGGCGGTGGTGGTGGGCGTGGGCAACATCTACGCCGCCGAGAGCCTGTTCAAGGCCGGCATCAGTCCGCTGCGCGAGGCTGGGAAGATCTCGCGCGAACGCTACCAGCGGCTGGCCGACGCGGTGAAGGAGATCCTGGGCTATGCCATCACCCGTGGCGGCACCACCCTCCGCGATTTCATCAGCCCCGATGGCGCGCCGGGCTACTTCGAACAGGAACTGCTGGTGTACGGCCGTGACGGGCTGCCCTGCCCGAACTGTGGCCGCGCGCTGAAGCACGCCACCATCGGCCAGCGCGCCAGCGTCTGGTGCAGCCACTGCCAGCGCTGAGCCGCTGCCAGCGGCAGCTGAACGGGCAGGGCGCGTCTCCGCTGCCCGTTAACGTTTGTCTGCCTATGATGGCCGACCTTCCTCCCTGTGCCTGACGCGCCTGCATGCAACGACGCGACTTCATCCGCAATGCCTCCCTCGCCCTGGCTGCATTCGGCCTGCCGTCCCTGCCCGCGTGCGCGGCCAGCAGGAGCGGCCAGATGGGCCTGCGCCGCCTCGGCCAGCCGCAACCGTTCGACTTCGCCACCCTGAAGGGCCAGGCGCGCGCGCTGGCGCAGGCGCCCTACAAGAGCCACAAGCGGGTGCTGCCGGGCCGTCTGGAAGGACTGGACTGGGACCAGTACCAGTCGATCGGCTACCGCCAGGACCATGCGCTGTGGGCCGACCAGCCCGGCAAGTTCCAGGCCAAGTTCTTCCACCTGGGCCTGTACTTCCATTCGCCGGTGCGCATGTTCGACGTGGTCGACGGCAAGGCGCAGGAGCTGGCCTATGACGGCGCGGCGTTCAACTACGGCAAGAGCGGCATCAAGGATGGCGAGCTGCCGGCCGACCTCGGCTTCGCCGGCTTCCGCCTGAACACCCGCAAGGACACTGACCGCGACTTCGCCGCGTTCCTCGGCGCCAGCTACTTCCGCGCGGTCGGCAAGGAAGGCCAGTACGGCCAGTCCGCGCGCGGCCTGGCGATCGACACCGGGATGGGCAAGCCGGAGGAATTCCCGGATTTCATCGCCTACTACCTGGAACAGCCATCGGCTGATTCGGACACGATCGTGGTCTACGGCCTGCTGGATTCACCCAGCGTGGCTGGCGCCTATCGCTTCGCGATCACCAATGGCGACGTGCTGCTGATGGACATCGACAGCGCGCTGTACCCGCGCAAGCCGATCGAGCGGCTCGGCATCGCACCGTGCACCAGCATGTACCAGGTGGGCGAGAACGACCGCCGCATGGCATGGGACTGGCGCCCGGAGATCCACGATACCGATGGCCTGTCGCTGTGGACCGGCGCTGGCGAATGGATCTGGCGGCCGCTGCTGAACCCGCGCAACCTGCGCTTCAACATGTTCGTGGACCGCAACCCGCGCGGCTTCGGCCTGCTGCAGCGCGACCGCAATTTCGACCATTACCAGGACGACGGCGTGTTCTACGAGAAGCGCCCGTGCCTGTGGGTGGAGCCGAAGGGCGAATGGGGCGAGGGCTCGGTGCAGCTGGTGGAGATTCCCACCGTGGACGAGACGTTCGACAACATCGTGGCGTTCTGGAACCCGAAGGAAAAGCCGCAGCCGGGCCAGGAGCTGCTGGTCGGCTACCGCCTGTACTGGGGCGCCGAACCGCCGGCGCGCCCGCCGCTGGCGCACTGCGTGGCCAGCCGCACCGGCCTGGGCGGTGTGGTCGGCAAGAAGCGCGAGTACTTCAGCTGGCGCTTCGCGGTGGACTTCGAAGGGGGCGAGCTGGCCAGCCTGATCGACAAGGGTGAGGTCGAGGCGGTGGTGGAAGCCAGCCGTGGCCGGGTCGAGATCGTGTCGGCGCGCCCGCTGCGCGAGATCAACGGCTATCGCGCGATGTTCGACCTGGTGCCGCCGGAAGGCAGTACCGAGCAGATCGACATCCGTCTGTTCCTGCGCAGTGGCGGCAAGACGCTTACGGAAACCTGGCTGTACCAGTACACCCCGCCGCCGGCGGGTGCGCCGGAGCGCACGCTGTACTAAGAGGGGGTTGGGTTTGCAGGGCTTGCAGCCCTGCACCTGCAGAGGCCAGAGCAACAGCAACAGCCGAAGCAGAAGCTGGTTTCCTGAGGGTAGGCGGGGTGGGTCCGGTGGCGGGAGACGCCGTAAACCCTTCCCTGGGGGCTTGGTCGCGGCATCCATGCCGCGGACACTCCCGCCACCGGACCCACCCCGCCTTCGACAGACCTCCGCGATCTGTCGGAATTGCTCATGGGGTCAGATCCGTTTTACGAAGGAAAACGGATCTGACCCCGGAATTTCATTCGATATCTGACAGATGTGTCGACCAAGGTCGACACCTACCAACAGCCGCGGCCAACTGTCAGAGGTGGGGCGGTGTCGGAGTGCGGGGTGTCAGCCGCATGGATGCGGCTGCCAAGCTTACAGGGACGTACTTGCAGCGTCCCCGCACTCCGACACCGCCCCGCCATCCCACGGAATGCCCGCTGTTGCCGTTGCTGTTGTCTCTGCAGGTGCAGGGCTGCAAGCCCTGCAAAAGAACACCCCTTACAGCGGCAGGGGTGCCTGCGCCGGATCGATCCGTCCTTCGCCGCGGGTGATCTTCTTGAACTCCGCACGGCTGACCGACACGTAGCGGTCGTTGCCACCGATCTCCACCTGCGGGCCATCCTGCACGGCGTGGCCATGCTCGTCCACGCGCACGGTCATGGTCGCCTTCTTGCCGCTGTGGCAGATGGTCTTGATCTCCTGCATCTCGTCGGCCCAGGCCAGCAGGTACTGGCTGCCTTCGAACAGCTCGCCGCGGAAGTCGGTACGCAGGCCGTAGCACAGCACCGGAATTCGCAGCTGGTCGACTACCTCGCTGAGCTGCCAGACCTGGCCGCGGGTCAGGAACTGCGCCTCGTCCACCAGCACGCAGCCCATCGGGCCGTTGGCCGCCAGATCCTGCTCCACCCAGCGCTCCAGGTCGGTATCGCGGTCGAAGGCCATGCCATCGGCGCGCAGGCCGATCCGCGAGGCGACCACGCCGGCGCCGGCGCGGTCGTCCAGGCGTGGGGTCAGGATCGCCACCCGCATGCCGCGCTCGCGGTAGTTGTGTGCGCTCTGCAGCAGGGTAGTGGTCTTGCCGGCGTTCATCGCCGAGTAGTAGAAGTAGAGCTTGGCCATCGGCCAATTCTAGTCGCCACCCGGCCCGCCGTCGCGGATCTGCTGCGGTGCACCGATCTCGATGCTGGGCGCAAGCGCTGGCCGCCAGTAGTTGTCCTGCAGGCACCAGTAGTCGGCGGCCTTCCAGTAGTCGTTGTCGTAGACGATGTTGCCTGGCGTTGCGATGCCCTGCTCGTCGCCGCGTCGCTGCACGACGACCAGGGCCGAGCTCACGTAGCCGACGCGGCTGCCGGTGATCTGCCGGCGCCCGTCGCTGAGCGCCCGTTCCATGCGGGGCTTGGCTACGCGGTCGCCATAGTCGGCGTATACCTGTTGGCCGCGCTCGATCGCCTGTGCCTGCTGCAGCGGATCAAGGCGTGCCCAGTAGTGTTCCCGCAGGACCAGGAAGTCGTGGTACATGCGCTCGGCGGCCAGGTCCATCCAGATGTAGGCCATCACCGGGTCCGGCGCAGTGCCGATACCCTCCTGGTACAGCCTTGCCACCATTGCCTGGGAGAACTTGTCGGCGTAGCGTGCCGAGCGTTTGTAGTAGACCAGGGCCCTGGCGGGCTGTTTATCCTGTTCGGCCCGTTGGGCCATGCTTCGCCAGAAGAGGTCCGGGTGCGAATCGAAAAACCCTCCGGTCAGGACGGTGGGCGGAATCCGTCGCGGGGCCTCAACCGGACATTCCTTTGCGGCGACGGCAGCGGCCGTCGACAGAAGCAGCAACAGGCAGAGTGGAGCGTGTTTCGCCTTCATGATCGCCCTCCTGGCCATGGCCATGGAAAAAAACCAACGTCATCGCCCCGACTTCGCCAACGCCTCGTCCTGCCATTGCCGGTAGGCCACCGGATCCCAGTAACGGGCCAGCTGGTGCTTCTCCGGTTGCAGCACGCGCGGCCCGGCATCGCCGCGGCCCTGGCTGCGCATGGCGCCGCTCCAGCCGGCGCGGCTGCCGGTCTGCTGCATGCTGCCGGCGCGCAGTTCGCGTTCCAGCCGCGGTGTGGCGGCGGGGTCACCGAACTCGGCGTACAGCGCGCGGCCCTCGCGCACCGCGCGCTCGCGTTCGTCGGCGGACAGCGCCTCCCAGAAGCGTTCGCGCTGCACCACCAGCCACTCGGTGCCGCGCTCGGCCGCCAGGTCCATCCACGCGTAGCCCAGGGCGCGGTCGGCCGGGCCGCCTTGCCCGTTCCAGAGCATGTCGGCCAGCGCTGCCTGTGACAGCTTGTCGCCGTAGCGCGCGGCATTGCGGAAGTCGATGCGGGCTTCTTCGTGGCGGCCCCGTTCGCGGGCCTGCATGCCGAGCCCACGGAAGCGCAGGTCCGGATGGTAGATGAGGAACTCGTGCGACTGCAGCACGATCGCTTCATAGGCATCCGTGCGCGGCGGCGGGCCGGACCCGGCCGCAGGCAGGGCCAGCAGGCCGAGCAGGGCGGCCGCAAGCGGGCGGGCGATGACAGTCGGGGACATGGACCACGCTCCTGTGTTCCGGTGCCGATTCAATACCTTACGGGCGGGCGCCATGCAAGTCAGGTGGGCCTGCCGGCACCCCGCTACAATCCTGTCCCCATGCACGGTCTGAATCCTCCCCAAGCTGCCGCGGTCCTGCACGTCGAAGGCCCGTTGCTGGTGCTCGCCGGCGCCGGCAGCGGCAAGACGCGCGTGATCGTGGAGAAGATTGCCCACCTGATCGGCTGTGGCCGCTACCCGGCCCGCCGCATCGCCGCGATCACCTTCACCAACAAGTCGGCCAAGGAAATGCGCGAGCGTGTGGCCAAGCGCCTGCGCGAGCAGGACGCCGACGAGGTGACCATCTGTACCTTCCATGCGCTGGGCCTGAAGTTCCTGCAGATCGAACATGCCGCCGTGGGCCTGAAGCGCGGTTTCTCGATCTTCGATGCCGATGATGCCGCCGCGCAGATCAAGGACCTGATGTACGGCGCCAAGCCCGATGACATCGAGGACATGAAGAACCTGGTGTCGCGCGCGAAGAACGCTGGCCTGTCGCCCGAACAGGCGATGGCCGCCGCGCGCAGCAACCGCGAGAAGGAAGCGGCCAGCGTCTACGAGCGCTACCAGCTGCGGCTGACCGCGTTCAATGCGGTCGACTTCGACGACCTGATCCGCCTGCCGGTGCAGATCCTGGAAGAGAACCCGGAGATCGCGCTGGCCTGGCGCGAACGCATCGGCTACCTGCTGGTGGACGAATGCCAGGACACCAACGACGCACAGTACCGCCTGCTCAAGCAGCTGGCCGGCGAGAAGGGCAATTTCACCTGCGTGGGCGACGATGACCAGTCGATCTACGCCTGGCGCGGCGCCAACCCGGAAAACCTGCAGCAGATGGGGCGTGATTACCCCGCGCTGGAAATCATCAAGCTGGAGCAGAATTACCGCTGCTCCAACCGCGTGCTGCGTGCGGCCAATGCGCTGATCGCCAACAACCCGCATGAGCACCTGAAGAAGCTGTGGAGCGACCAGGCCGACGGCGAACGCATCCGTGTTTGGGAATGCCGCAACAGCGAACATGAAGCGGAGAAGGTCGCCGCCGAGATCGCCTTCGTGGCGCAATCGCGCAACGTGCCGTGGAGTGACTTCTGCATCCTGTTCCGCGGCAACTTCCAGTCGCGCCCGCTGGAAAAGGCGCTGCAGCTGCTGCGCATTCCCTATCACCTGACCGGCGGCACCATGTTCCTGGAGCGCCAGGAAGTGAAGGACACGCTGGCGTGGCTGCGCCTGCTGGTGAACCCGGACGACGACACCGCGTTCATGCGTGCGGTGCAGTCACCCAAGCGCGATGTCGGTGCCGGCACGCTGGCCAGGCTGGCCGAACTGGCGCAGGAGAAAGACATGCCGATGGCGCAGGCCGCCGAGGCGATCGGCGCCCTGCAGCAGTTGCCGCCGCGTGCGGCCAACAGCCTGGCGCGTTTCACCGACATCCTGCGCGACCTGCGTGCGCAGATGCGCCAGGTCAGTTCCGGCGACATGATCCGCAAGGTGGCCAAGGAGTCCGGCCTGCTCAGCGAGCTTCGCCAGCAGGCCAAGGAAGAAGTCAGTTACCAGCGCCGTGCCAACAACATCGAGGAACTGGCGCAGTGGTTCGAGGGCGGCCCGCGCGGTGCCACTGCGGCCGACCTGGCCGGACAGCTGGCGCTGCTGTCGCGCAGCGACAAGGATGAGGGCGGCAACCAGGTGCGCATGATGACCATGCATGCCTCCAAGGGCCTGGAGTTCCCGTACGTGTTCATCGTCGGCTGCGAGGACGGCGTGCTGCCGCACCAGGTCAGCCTGGACGAGGGCAACCTGCAGGAAGAACGTCGCCTGCTGTACGTGGGCATCACCCGCGCCAAGATCCAGCTGTGGATGAGTTACAGCAAGCTCACGCGCAAGTTTGGCGAGCACGTGCGGCTGAAGCCGAGCCGGTTCTTCGATGAGATCCCGGCCGAGGAGATCCAGCGCGATGGTGCGGACCCGGTGGCCGATGCGGCGCGGAAGAAGGAGCGGGCGAGTGCCGGGTTGGCGGCGATCGAGGCGTTGTTCGACTGATCGGCGAACGGCGCAGCCCCTCGTGGTTGGCGCCGTTCGCAATGCACTCGTGGGGGCCGGGCGGGTGGGCCGGTCGGGACACGCCGTAAACCCATCCATGGGGGCTCGGCCGCGGCATCCATGCCGCAGACGGTCCCGCCCAGCCCACCCACCCGGCCTCTGACAGTTTCCGTGCGCGCCAGCCACGGAAAAGAAAAAGAAAATCAAAAGCAGCAGCCGGGGTTGAGGCAGAATCGGGGTTTCGGCTGGAGGTCCACCTGTGCAACCGATCGAGAGTGAACGCCTGCGCCTGCGTGCGGTCGAACCTGATCGCGATGCGGAGCCGATGCTGGCGCTGTTGAACGATCCGGGTTTCCTGCGCTTCATCGGCGACCGTGATGTGCGCAGTGAGGCGCAGGCGCGGGAGTACATCGCGCTGCGGGTACTGCACAGCTATGCGTTGAACGGGTTCGGCATGTATGCCATCGAGCGCTTGTCCGATGGTGCCTGGCTGGGCAACGCCGGGCTGGTGCGGCGTGATGGCCTGCCGGGGCCGGATATCGGCTATGCGGTGCTTTCGGAATTTGCCGGGCAGGGCTATGCCGGCGAGGCGGCGCGGGCGGTGTTCGCGCATGCACGCGGAGCGCTGGGCCTGCACGATCTGTATGGCATCACCGACCTGGACAACGTGGTGTCCGGAAAGATCCTGCTGGGCCTGGGCATGCAGGAACGCGGGGTGATCCAGCTGCCGGGCGTGGACAGCCCGAGCCGGCTGTATGCCACGCCGGGCGCGGCCGAGGTTTGATCATGATGGGTGCCGACAGTTGGTCTGCACTGCATCGGCAGGACATCCGGTAGTGCCGGCCGCTGGCCGGCAACCCGGGATAGCACTGGGGTCAGAGCCCGCCTTGCGGGATCCGACCCCAGTAGATTGCTTCAGACGCGCAGTTCGGCCAGCTGTGCCTGCAGCTCGGCCACGGCCGCTTCCAGCTGGGCCACGCGCTCGGCCAGGCCCGGGTCGGCCGCATCGCTGCTGCCGCTGCTGCTGGCGTACTTCGCCGCCAGCGCCGCGCCATCCACTTCACCGCACAGCAGGTGCATGTAGCGGTCTTCGCGCTGGCCACTGGCACGCGGCAGCACCACCAGCAGGGCACGCTGCTGCAGGCGCTCGATGGCATGGCGGGCTTCGTCGGTGTCGGCGAAGCGGTGCAGGCGCTCGCTGCGCGTGACCAGCTCGCCCAGCGTCTGTGGACCGCGCAGCAGCAGCAGCGCCAGCAGCACGGTCTGCTGCCGGGTCAGGTCCAGCGCGGCCTGCAGGCGGTGTTCGTAGCGATCGGCGCGCGAGGAGAAGTGCTGGCGGGCCAGGCCCAACGCCTCCAGCTGGCGCAGCGCGTGCTGCACGCTACCAGCGTCCACGTTCATCACCGGCTCGCGCGCGGTCTTCTGGTTGGCCGCCGATTGGGCGGCGTTGACCGTCAGCGGGTAGGTGTCCGGGGTGGTCGCCTCCTTCTCCACCAGGCAGCCCAGCAGGCGGGCCTGCACGGCGTCGAGCAGGGGGACGTCAGGGGTCTGGGCGGAATCGGTCATGGCGGCCTCCGGAAGGGCAACGGGTCAACCGCCAAGCATAGCCGTCCCGGGGCCGGCTTTGCCGGTAAAATGCGCCGGTATATCTGATTGCCGGTGAATCCATGCGTCGTCCCGTTTCCCTGTCCCTGATCCTGCTCGCCACTGCGGCGCTGGGCCTGTCCGCCTGCAAGCGCGTGGAGGCGCCCGCCGCCGAAGCCGCGGCCCCGCAGGCGCCCGCCGCCGCCGCCAAGGCCGACGGCGCGCTCGATGCCACCGCCAACGACAACCTCAACGCAGTGCTGTGGATGCAGCGCGCGCAGGAGTACAGGGCGATCACCGAGCAGACCTACCGCGCCGCCGCCGACCACCTGGATGCGGCGTTGAAGGAAGCCCACTGGGATGCGCTGGTGCCGGAAGAGCGCGGCAACGACGCCAAGGGCCTGAAGCCGGCCGTGGTGCTGGACGTGGACGAGACCGTGCTGGACAACTCGCCCTACCAGGCGCGCCTGGTGCGCGACGGCAAGGAATACGACGAACTGACCTGGGACCAGTGGGTAGCCGAAAAGAAGGCCAAGGCGATCCCGGGCGTGGTCGACTTCGCCAAGGCCGCCAATGCCAAGGGCGTGACCCTGCTCTACATCTCCAACCGCGCCGTGCACCTGAAGGACGCGACCCTGGCCAACCTGCGCGAGCAGGGCCTGCCGGTGGCCGACGACAGCGTGTTCCTTGGCCTGGGCACGGTGGTGCCGGGCTGCGAGCAGGCCGGCAGCGAGAAGAACTGCCGCCGCCGCCTGGCAGGGCAGAAGTACCGCGTGCTGATGCAGTTCGGCGACCAGCTGGGTGACTTCGTCGAAGTGACCGCCAACACCAACGACGGCCGTGACGCGCTGCTGCAGCAGTACCACGACTGGTTCGGCGAGCGCTGGTGGATGCTGCCGAACCCGACCTACGGCGGCTTCGAGCCGGCGCAGTTCAACAACGACTACAGCCAGTCGCGCCAGGCCCGCCACGACGCCAAGCGCGCCGCCCTGGACTACGCCCCGTGAGCCGCGCACCGCTGCCGTTGCGCGCCGATGAGCGCCTGATCTTCGCGCTGGACGTGCCTGATCGCGTGCAGGCACTGGACTGGGTCGATCGCCTTGGTGACAGCGTGGCGTTCTACAAGATCGGCATGGAACTGCTCGCCTCCGGCGAGTACTTCCAGGTGCTGGATGAGCTGGCCCGCCGCGACAAGCGCGTGTTCGTCGACCTGAAGTTCTTCGACATCCCGGCGACCGCTGCAGCGGTGATCAAGCGCCTGTCGCAGTGGCCGGTCAGCTACGCCACCATCCATGGCTGGCACCCGGCGATGATGGAGGCCTGCGCGGCCGCCAACAGCAGCGACATGCGGCTGCTGGCGGTGACCGTGCTGACCTCGATGGGGCGCGCCGATCTGGCGCAGATGGGCGTCGACCGCGAGCCGGTGGACGTGGTGGTCGAACGCGCGTTGGCCGCCCAGGCAGCGGGCGTCGATGGCGTGATCGCCTCGGGCCAGGAGGCTGCACCGATCCGTGCCGCGACCGGTAGCGGGTTCTCGATCGTCTGTCCGGGCATCCGTCCCGGTGGTCCGGTCGGCGATGACCAGAAGCGCACCGTTGGCGTGGCCCAGGCCTTCGCCGATGGCGCCGACGCCATCGTGGTCGGACGCCCGATCCGCCTGGCGGCTGATCCGCAGGCCGCTGCGCGGGCAATCCAGCAGGAAATCGCGTCGGCTCTGGCTGCACGCTGAGCCCACCGCTGACGCCGGTCACGCCGGCACCACGAACGCCATTCCGATCCATGCGGGATGGCGTTCGCAATTGTTGGCCTGCGACTGTCGCAGGCAGCGCATTGCACCGAAACTGTGCGCGCGTTCGCGCTGCAGGCTTCATCCCTGCTTCCCAATCGATGCACCGGCGCGGACCGCGGCCGCGCCGGTTCCAACCATTGATAGAGGAGTACAGGGATATGTATCGCAGCACCTCTTTGTTCATCGGCCTGTTGTTGGCCGCGTCCGCCGTACCCGCCTTCGCTGCGCCACAGGTGCGCGAAGCACCGCGCATCATCGGCGGTGAAGCAGCGCCGGCTGGCGAGTACCCGTTCATGGTCAGCATCCAGGGCATCTTCGACGGCGATTCGGATCATGACCGCCACTTCTGCGGGGGCACCCTCATCTCGCCTTCGTGGGTGCTGACCGCCGCGCACTGCATGCAGGGGGAAGCGCCGGGCGGCATCGCCGTCGTCGGCAACGCGGCGGCCCTGTCCACCGAAGCCTCGCCCCGCGCCTCCAACGTCAAGGCGATCCACGTCCATCCGGCATTCAACAGCGGCAACTCGCTGGAGCACGACGTGGCCCTGATCCAGCTCAACGCCCCCCTGGACGGTGCACAGCCGGTGGCGCTGCGGCTGCGGCCCGACGCCAGTTATCTCAAGCCGGGCCGCGAATTCACCGTGATCGGCTGGGGCGACACCGACATCGGCGATGGCCGGGTCTACCCGACCCAGCTGCAGACCGTGCAGGTGCCGTTCGTGGCATTCGATGAATGCCAGCAGGCCTACGGCGGGGAACTGTCGCGCGGCAAGGTGATCTGCGCCGGCCGCGAGGGCATCGACAGCTGCCAGGGGGACTCCGGCGGGCCGCTGCTGCTGCGCCTGCGTGAGGGCTGGACCCAGTTCGGCATCGTCAGCTGGGGCGAGGGCTGCGCGCTGGCCGGCTATCCGGGGATTTATGCCCGAATCGCCGAAAAACACGCCGTAGATTTCATTGAATCCGTCTGGCAGCACGATTGATTCAATAAAATCAAATACATATATGGCATTACGTGAAGTGTTGCCTTAACTTGAAGGGCAGCGTAGGATCGCCGCCATCCGGTCCTCGGACCGGACATGTGCCACAACACTGTCCTCCGGCCCCGTGCCGGTTTGAAGAGCCTGTGATCCCCGTGATCCGGGCTCTTTTTTTATCCCGCTGGTGGTTCTGGGGTCAGATCCCTTCTGCCTGCCGGCAGAAGGGCTCTGACCCCCTTGGTTGGAAACGTGACCGCACGGCTTGCCGCTGTCACGTCGCAGGCCGCAAGATGCGGGCCGGTCCGGGGAGTCCGAGTGCATGAGCGTGGCGGTGCGAGGAAGGTCTGCGCGTGGATGGGGGCTGGCGGCGATGCTGCTGCTGGCCGTTGCGGCATGCCGCGAGTCTGTGAACGATCCGGCCAGGCCGGCGGCCGAGCCGGTGGCTGCGGTGCAGGCGATGGCGTTGCGCCTGGCCGAGGATGATCTGGTCGGCTACGCAAAGCTGTCGGTACCGCCAGGCCAGTATCAGCGGCTGCAGCAGGCCTGGGCGGAGGGACATAGCCAGTGGCCGCTGACCGAGCTGCCGCTGGGGGACCAGCTGCTGCCGATGCTGGCCGCGCTGCGCAAGCCCGATGCCAGCACCGAACTGCAGCGCAGCTTCGACCGCCAGCTGGCCGGCCAGGCCAGCGCCGTGCGCCAGGCCGCGCAGTCGATGGGCAATTTCGGGGTGCAGTACCTGCGCCATCAGAAGGGCTACACGCCCGGCCAGCAGGCCCATTACATCGCCCTGGTCGAAACCCTTGCCGTTTGGGCGCAGGGCGCGCCGATCAGTGACCGCGCCCGTGCACGCAGCACCATCGCCGCGCTGGTCGGCGCGGCCGGCAAGGTCGGCTTCGATGACGAGGCTGGCCTGCAGGCGGCTGGCATGGAGGGCAGCCTGCAGCAGCTGGCGCCGTTCATCCACACCCTCAAGGCGGTGCTTGGCAGCTACGGGCTGGGCGTGGATGACGCGCTTCGCAGCGTACGGGGCGAGCTGCTCTCGGTGGAAGGCGACAATGCGCTGGTACGCCTGCACTACGACCTGGCCGGCCGCGAGATGAGCCTGCAGCTGCCACTGAGCCGGCGCGAGGGCCACTGGTACCTGACCCGTACCCTGGCCGACACCGACGCGCTGCTGCGCAAGGCCGACGCGGCCCGCGCGGCTGCGTCGCCGGCAGCCGCTGAAGCCCCCGCCGAAGGTGGGGAAGCGGCAACGCCGCCGCCTAAGCCATAATGGCGCCGATGTCGAAACAGAACCCGCTGCCGTTCCCCGGCGAAGAATCCCAGTCGACGCCCGCCGATACGGTGCCGGCGTCCCCCTCGACCGGTACCGGCCCGAACCCGGTACCGCCGCCCGCGCACGCGCGTCCGGCCGGCCGCCGCCCGCTGTGGGCTCGCCTGCTCGGCCGCCTGGTCGAGCCGTGGCTGTCGCTGAAGATCGAACCGGAAGACCCGGGCCAGTACAACGATGGCCGCCCTGTGATGTACGTGCTGGAAGACTACGGCCTGTCCAACGCGCTGATCCTGGACAAGGCCTGCCGCCAGGCCGGCCTGCCGTCGCCGCTGGTGCCGCTGGCCGGTGACCCGACCGGCCGCAAGCGCGCCTACCTGGCGCTGTCGCGGCGCAGCTCCAGCAACTCGCTGATTCCCGAGCAGCGCGGCGCCAAGACCCACTCCGACTCGCTGGCCAAGGTCCTGCAGGCGCACCGCGTTCGCGATGACCTGGACGTGCACCTGGTGCCGGTGTCGATCTTCGTCGGCCGCGCCCCGGACAAGCAGAGCGGTTGGTTCGCGGTGCTGTTCTCGGAAAACTGGGCACTGGTCGGCCGCTTCCGTCGCCTGCTGGCGGTGCTGCTCAACGGCCGCAGCACCATCGTCCGCTTCGCCCCGCCGATCTCCCTGCGCAACACCGTCGATGAAGGCCTGGAGCCGGAGCGCACGGTGCGCAAGCTGCAGCGCGTGCTGCGTACGCACTTCCGACGCATCCGTGAATCGGTGATCGGCCCCGACCTGTCGACCCGGCGCCTGCTGGTGGACCAGGTGCTGGCCGCCGAGCCGGTACGCGAAGCGATCGCCGCACAGGCCAAGCGCGACAACTCAAAGCCGGCCGATGCCTGGAAGAAGGCACACGCCTACGCCTGGGAAATCGCTGCGGACTATTCCAGCCCGGTAGTGCGCTCGGCCAGCTTCATGCTCAGCCACGTGTGGAACCGCATCTATGCGGGCGTGCTGGTGCACCACCTGGACAAGTTCAAGGCCGCCGCGCCGGGGCACGAAGTGGTCTACGTGCCCAGCCACCGCAGCCACATGGACTACCTGCTGCTGTCCTACCTGCTGTACGACCGTGGCATCGTGCCGCCGCACATCGTGGCCGGCATCAACCTGAACCTGCCGGTGGTCGGCACCCTGCTGCGCAAGGGCGGTGCATTCTTCATCCGCCGCTCGATCCGTGGCAACGCGCTGTACTCGGCGGTGCTCAGCGAATACGTCGCGCAGCTGGTGGCCGGCGGCTACTCGCTGGAGTACTTCGTCGAAGGCGGCCGCTCGCGTACCGGCCGGCTGCTGCAGCCCAAGGGCGGCATGATCTCGATGACGCTGCGCGCGTTCCTGCGCCAGCCGCGCAAGCCGGTGCTGTTCCAGCCCATCTACATCGGCTACGAGAAGCTGATGGAAGGCGGCAGCTACCTGGACGAACTGTCCGGCCGGCCGAAGGAGAAGGAATCGATCTGGTCGCTGCTGTGGGGCATCCCCAAGGTGCTCAAGCAGAACTACGGCCAGGTGGTGGTGAACTTCGGCGAGCCGATCGCGCTGAACGACGTGCTGGCCGAGAAGGCGCCGGAGTGGAAGGGCGAGGCGGTGTCCGAGGACGAAAAGCCGGCCTGGCTGTCGACCACGGTGGACACGCTGGCCGAACGCATCCAGGTGCGCATCAATGGCGCCGCCGACGTCAACCCGATCAACCTGCTGGCGCTGGCCCTGCTGTCCACGCCGAAGCACGCGATGGGCGAGGCCGACCTGATCGCGCAGATCGAACTGTGCAAGACCCTGCTGGTCGAGATGCCGTACTCGGACCGGGTGACGGTGACGCCGCACTCGCCGGAGCGGATCATCGCCCACGCCGAGGAAATCAACGTCCTCACCCGCATCAAGCACCCGCTGGGCGATGTGCTCAGCGTCAGTGGCGACACCGCAGTGCTGCTGAGCTACTTCCGCAACAACGTGGTGCACCTGTTCACCGCCTCGTCGTGGGTGGCCTGCTGCTTCCAGAACAACCGCCGCATGAGCCGCACCGGCCTGGTCCAGCTGGGCCGTACGGTGTACCCGTTCCTCCAGGCCGAGCTGTTCCTGCCGTGGAGCGAGGACGAGTTCGCCCAGCGAATCGACCGGACCATCGATGTGTTCGTGCGCGAGGGCCTGCTGCAGAACGTCAACGATGACGACGGCGGCATCCTGGCGCGCAATACCGGGCAGACCGACGAGGTGTTCCGCCTGCGCGCGATCGGCCATTCGCTGCAGCAGGCGTTCGAGCGCTATTACATTGCCATCTCGGTGCTGGTGAAGAACGGCCCGGGCGTGCTCGGCGCTGCCGAGCTGGAAAGCCTGTGCCAGCAGGCCGCGCAGCGGCTGAGCCTGCTCTATGCGCCGGCCGCGCCGGAGTTCTTCGACAAGTCCCTGTTCCGTGGCTTCATCCAGAAGCTGCGCGAACTGCGCCTGGTGTGGCCGGACGAGAACAGCAAGCTGCTGTTCGACGAGCGCCTGGATGCCTGGGCCAAGGATGCCAAGTTCATCCTGGGCCGTGAGCTGCGCCACACCATCGAACGGGTCAGCCCGGAAGCGGCCCGCCCGGACGAGCCTGCGCCGCAGGATTGAAGGCAGCGCCGGGTCCTGCCCGGCGAACGGCATGCCAACCAAGGTTGGCATCTACCGGGGCGAAGCAGTAGGTCCACGCCATGCGTGGATGGGCCACCGCTCAGGCCGGCTCGTCGGGAATCTGCAGGCTTTCCAGCCTGGCGATGCAGTCCTTCAGCTGCAGCTTGCGCCGCTTCAGGCGCTTGGACTCCAGCTCGTCCTCGCCGTTGGCGGCCATGCGGGTGATCTGTTCATCCAGCAGGCGGTGCTCGGCGCGCAGGGCGACGAGGCGCTCGACGATCTCGGCGGGGCTGTAGGTGTCCACAGCCTCCGAGCATACACAGCGATGATGACCGCCGGGAGAGGGGAATCCCGATCCCCGGCCGGGGCGGCTCCGAGCCGTTAGAATGGAACCCATGAGTGCCGTGATTTCCCTTCCCGATCCCCCACCGCGCGCCGCCCGCGATCCGCGCGTGGCCGAGCGCGAGCAGCACAAGCTGGCCAAGCGCCTGCGCCGCCAGGTCGGCGAGGCGATTGCCGACTTCGGCATGATCGAGGCCGGCGACAAGGTCATGGTGTGCCTGTCCGGCGGCAAGGACAGCTACACCCTGCTGGACGTGCTGCTGCAGCTGCAGAAGAAGGCGCCAGTGCCGTTCGAGCTGGTGGCGGTGAACCTGGACCAGAAGCAGCCGGACTTCCCCGAGCACGTGCTGCCGGAATACCTGGCAGGCCTGGGCGTGCCGTACCACATCATCGAGCAGGACACCTATTCGGTGGTCAGCCGGGTCATCCCGGAAGGCAAGACCATGTGTTCGCTGTGCTCGCGCCTGCGTCGTGGCGCGCTGTACAACTACGCCGAGACCCACGGCTTCACCAAGATCGCGCTGGGCCACCACCGCGACGACATGGTGGCCACGTTCTTCATGAACCTGTTCCACCACGCCAAGCTGTCGGGCATGCCGCCGAAGCTGCGCAGCGACGACGGCAGGCACGTGGTGATCCGGCCGCTGGCCTACGTGCGCGAGAGTGACATCGTCGAGTACGCGCAGGCACGCCGGTTCCCGATCATTCCCTGCAACCTGTGCGGCAGCCAGGAGAACCTGCAGCGCCGCCAGGTCGGCCTGATGCTGAAGCAATGGGAAAAGGACCACCCGGGCCGCATCGAGCAGATCGCGCGCGCCATGGGTGAAGTCCGGCCCTCGCAGCTGGCCGACACCACCCTGTTCGACTTCATGGCGCTGGGCCGTCGCGACGACGCGCCGCTGCCCGACGCCCATGCCTGGCTGGCCGGCTCCCCGGCCGACGCCGACGCAGATCCCGAGACGCCCACCGTTTAAGGTCGGGCGCCCTTCCTCTTCGCCATCCGGAATTCCATGTTCTTTCGCAACCTGACGTTCTTCCGTTTCCCGACCACCACCGATTTTTCCGAAGTCGACACCCTGCTGCCGCACGCCCTGCTGAAGCCGGTCGGCGCGCTGGAAATGAATTCGCGCGGCTTCATCTCGCCGTTCGGCCGCGAGGAGAAGGAACTGCTCTCCCACCGCATCGCCGAACACCTGTGGCTGACCGTGGGCGGCGAGGACAAGATCCTGCCGGCGGCGGTGGTCAACGACCTGCTCGAGCGCAAGCTGGAGGAGATCGAGGAGAAGGAAGGCCGCCGCCCGGGTGGCCGCGAGCGCAAGCGGATGAAGGACGACCTGCTGCATGAACTGCTGCCGCGCGCCTTCGTGAAGTCCTCGCGCAATGATGCCTTCATCGACCTGCAGCACGGCTACGTGGCGGTGGATACCTCCAGCCGCAAGACCGGCGAGTACTTCATGTCCGACATCCGCGGCCTGCTCGGCAGCTTCCCGGCGATGCCGCTGAACGCCGAAGTCGCACCGCGTTCGATCCTGACCGGCTGGATCGCCGGCGAGCCGCTGCCGACCGGGCTGAGCCTGGGCGAAGAGTGCGAGATGAAGGATCCGGTGGAAGGCGGCGCCGTGGTCAAGTGCCAGCACCAGGAACTGCGCTGCGACGAGATCGACAAGCACCTGGACGCCGGCAAGCAGGTGACCAAGCTGGCGCTGATCTTCGAGGACAACCTGTCCTTCGTGATCGGCGACGACCTGATCGTGCGCAAGCTGAAGTTCCTCGACGGCGCACTGGACCAGCTGGAGCATGCCGACGAAGACGGCCGCCGCGCCGAGTTCGACGCCCGCTTCGCCCTGCAGAGCGCCGAGATCCGCCGCCTGTTCCTGTTGCTGGAAGAAGCGTTCAAGCTCAGCAAGGCTGACTGAACAGGCACCCTGTGGGCCGCCGGTCATCCGGCGGCCCGAAGCAGCGCTATGCTGGGCGCATGAGCCGTCTGCTGCGCCGCCTGATCAGCCCGACCCCGCCCGCTACCGTGCAGCGCGACACCGTTCG
Source organism: Stenotrophomonas sp. YJH_SMC_135 (assembly GCF_059372355.1). Taxonomy (NCBI): domain Bacteria; kingdom Pseudomonadati; phylum Pseudomonadota; class Gammaproteobacteria; order Lysobacterales; family Lysobacteraceae; genus Stenotrophomonas; species Stenotrophomonas sp. YJH_SMC_135. The sequence goes on along the minus strand of NZ_JCAFVN010000004.1, from coordinate 280,553 downwards.
CCTGCGCCTGGAGGATGCCGAGATCGAGGTGCTGCGCGTGCGCGATCCGCGCGCGCGCCGGATCAAGCTGAGCGTGGACGAGCGCGGCGCACGGTTGACGCTGCCGCCGCGGGCCAGCCTGGTGATGGGCGAGCGATTCCTGGAACAGCACCGCGACTGGTTGGCGCTGCAGCTGCGCCAGTACCAGAGCCAGGGCCTGCCCGCCCCGTTGCAGCCGGGCGAGGACGGCGTGCTGCCACTGCGTGGCGACCTGTTGCCGCTGCGCTGGCAGGAAGGCCGCTATGCGCGGCTGGAGATCGACGAACACGGCGCCTGCGTGCAGTGGCCGACCCGTGCCGGCGATGCCACCCTGCGTCGCCTGCTGCGCGAGTTCTACGAAGCACAGACCCGCGCCGATGTCGGCCGCTGGCTGCCGAAGTACCTGCCCACCCTGCCACGTGCACCCAGCCGCCTGCGGCTGAAGGTGATGTCTTCGCAGTGGGGCTCGCTGGCGCCGGATGGCAGCATGGCACTGGACCTGGCACTGGTGCTGGGGCGCCCTGAAGCATTCGAGTATGTGCTGGTGCACGAACTCTGCCACCTGATCCAGCCGAATCATTCGCCCGCGTTCTGGCACGAAGTGGAACAACGTTTCCCCGCGTGGCGCGAGCAGCGCGACTACTTCCAGCTGGAAGGGCGCAGGCTGAAGGCGATGCTTCGCCAGCTGCTGTAGAGCCGATGCTCGGCTGACGCGCGTGGCGCGGATATCCAGCCCTCGCGATCGACAGCAGCCGAGCATGGCTCGGCTCTACAAAAGCGCGCGCAGCGCGCGACCCGCTCCTGCTCTTCCTTCTTCCTTCCGTGATGGGCACACAGGAAACTGTCCGTGGCCGGGCGGGGTGGGTTGCGCAGGGGCGTGAGCCGCATGGATGCGGCGACCGAGCTTACAAAGGACGTACTTGCAGCGACCCCTGCGCAATCCACCCCGCCCGGCCGAGCACGGCTCCTGATTTGAACGACCCACCACGAGGGGCTCAGCCGTTGGCCGAAACCCTCACCCCGCCCGCAACGCCGCCGCTGCCGCCCAGCGTGCCGCCACCCGCGGCGCCGTGATGCACACCGCCTGGTCGGTCACCGTCGTCACCGCGCGCTCCAGCAGCTGGATATCGGCCTCGTGCTGGCGTGCCACATGCGGGTCCTCGAAGAAGATCGCGCGCTGGCAGCGCCCCTCCAGCACCCGGTCGGCAATCTGTGCATCGCCGCCCATCGGGCCACTCTGGTAACGCGTCACCCACGGCGTATCGCTGGGCCAACCCCGGCTCCAGGCCAGCTCGTTCAAGCGCTGCCCGGTGGTGCCCGTCGCAACGCGTTGGCCAAACCGGGCCAGCACATCGAAGTACTCGTCAGCGAAGGCCAGCATCGCCGGCTTCATCGCATCATGCGCGATCAGCGCCAGCGTCTGCCCCTGGAAGGCATGCAGGTCGTCGGCACCGGTGTCGGCAGCCAGCCCGGCGTGGATGCGCTCCACCTCGATCCAGTCGCGTGCAGTGGCCACGGTCGAAATGAACGGCTTGCCGTGGATCACACACTGCCGCTTGAGCGCGGTTGCTTCCGGAAACACCGAGGACGGATCGACCGGGTCGATCAGGTAGATCGCACCGTCCAGTGTCCGCTCCGGCCCCATGCCGACCACTTCGGCCACCAGCTTCATCAGGCCTCCCTCGCGGCCGTAGGGATACCGGTGCAGGCCGCCGTAGCCGGCCAGGAATCCCTGCCGTTCGATCGCATCGTGGGTGCGCCCGACCGCATGCAGTGACGCCCCCAGTTCGCGCAGGCCTGCCTCGCTGGCACGCAGCCAGCGGAACAGCGCCGCGCGCGCATCGTGGTGATGGAGACGGTTGGCGGCCAGGCCGATACGCATCGAGCGCTCCGTAGGACGGGTAGAAGCGGCAGTGTATGTCGGCATTCGCCGATGCGGATGCTTTTCCAATTTTTCTCATTGTCGCGGAAGCCTGCCTCGCTAGCGTGGCTGGCAGCGGTACCGCTGCGCGGCCGTGGTTCCTGCCCGCGAAATGAGGACGTCTACCGTGAATGTCGCCGGCCGCCGCGCCGTCGCCGCCGTCATGGCATCGCTGTTGCTGCCCGGCATCGCCGCTGCATCCGGTTGTACGGGCCCCCTGCAGGTGGCATGGCGCTCCGACCGGCCGCCCCTGTCATACAGCCAGCAGGGCGAGGTTGCGGGACTGGCCGCGGATTACCTGCCGCTGCTGGGCATGCAGGCGGCGCAGCATGCGAAGCCGTTGCCTGCGACGGTACTTACCGAGGGAGCACTGCCGGCCGGCACCCAGGTGCTGCTGGGCTGGCCGCGCGCACAGCTGCCGACAGGCTGGGTGGCCAGCAGGGCCTACCTGGAGGTGCCGCAGGTGATCGTGCGGCGCGAGGGCGCCGCTGCGGTGCTGGGGCTGGAGGGCCTGCGTGGCCGCAGCGTGGCCAGCCCGGACCGGCTGCCGCTGGAGCCATTGCTGGCCGAGCAGGCCCCGGGGGCGCAGCTGCTGGCCCCTGCGCCGCTGGACCACGCGCTGTCACTGCTGCGTGCCGGGCTGGTCGACGCCGTGGTCGCCAATCTCGCTGAACTGGAGGCCGCGCTCCGCGCGGAGCCAGGTGATGCTGTGGTGATCGCGGCACCCGCAGGCTTCGGCGATGCACTGGTACTCGCGGCCGTGCCGGCCTGTGCCGAGGTGGTCGCTGCTTTCGACCAGCGGCTCCTGAAGGAGAGCGATGCACATCGCGCGTCGAGCCGCAGCGCCTGGCTGCCGGACCGGCCACGCGCGCGGCTCACCGGTTCGGCGCTGCGCTGGCTGGTGCCGGCGTCGCTGATCCTGCTCGCGCTCGTGCTGCTGCATGCCTTCGGCTACTGGCGCGTGCATCGCGAGAGCGTGCGTCGCCGCGTGCTGGAGCAGCGGTTGCACGACGTCACCGCGAACCTGCCGGCGGTGGTCTACCAGGCCCGCCGTTCGGCAACCGGCCACTACAGCCTGGCGCAGATCGCCGGTGACGTGCAGGCGTTGTTCGGCGTAAGCGTGGAGACTGCGCGGATCGACCATCTGCAACTGCTGGCCGCGATGCATGCCGACGACCGCAGCCGGGTGATGGCGTGCATCGAAGCGGCCGCGCTGGTGCGCGGTCCCATCGACGTTACGTTCCGCACCCGGTCGGCGCAGGGCTGGCGCTGGGTCCGCTCACAGGGACGACCGCTGCAGTGCGATGACAGCAGCGTGGAGTGGAGCGGCTACTGGTTGGATGTCAGTGAAGCACAGGCGCGTGCAGTAGCGCTGGCCGAGGCGCGCCGCGCGGCCGAGCAGGCGGCGCTGGCCAAGAGCCATTTCCTGGCGACCATGAGCCACCAGATCCGCACGCCGATGAGTACCCTGCTGGGCATGCTGGAGCGATTGGCTGCCAGTGACCTGGATGCGGGCCAGCGGCAGGTGCTGACCACCGTGGGTGATGCCGCGCAGATGCTGCGGCAGATCCTGGACGATGTGCTGCACAGCCAGCGCCTGCAGCCAGCGCCACTGCAGCTGCGGCCGACCGATCTTGCGGCGCTGGTGCGCGCGGTGCAGCAGCTGTTGATGCCCGTCGCGGCCAGCCGCGGCCTGCACCTGCACAGCGAGATCGACCCCATGCTGCAGCAGTGGTCGCTGGCCGATGGGCTGCGCCTGCGCCAGGTCCTGTTCAACCTGGCCGGTAATGCACTCAAGTTCACTCTGCAGGGAAGCGTGGTGCTGCAGGCCCATGTGCTGCAGCAGCGCGATGGCGGGCAGCGGTTGCGCCTGCAGGTGACCGATACGGGCGTGGGCATCAGCATGGAGCGGCAACAGGCGGTATTCGCTGCCTACGAGCAGGCCGAGACCTCGACCACGCGCCGCTTTGGTGGCAGTGGGCTGGGCCTGTCGATCTGCCGCGAGCTGGCGGCATCGATGGGGGGCCAGCTGCACCTGCGCAGCGCGCCGGGCAAGGGAACCACCGTATGGCTGGAACTGGTGCTGGCGGCCTGTGCGGCACCGACGGTGGTACCGGTGCTCACGACGGCCGTGCAACGGCCGCTGCCGCCGGCGCGGGCACTGGTTGTTGAAGACCATCCGACCAACCTGCAGTTGCTGGTACAGCGCCTGCGCGAGCTGGGGCTGCAGGTACACGCCTGCGACGACGGCCAGCAGGCATGGGAGGCCTGGCAGGCGCAGCCCTTTGATCTGGTCATCACCGACTGCCATATGCCGCACATGGACGGCTTCGCGCTGGCACGGGCGATCCGTGGCGATACCTGCACCATCCGTGCGCAGGTGCCGATCGTCGCGCTGACTGCCAGTGTGCTGGAACGCACACGCGAGGCCTGCCGTGATGCGGGCATCGACCATTTCCTGGCCAAGCCGGTGGCGCCGTGCGAACTGCGCGCGCTGCTGGAGGAGCTGCTGTTGCCGGACTCAGTGCGCCAGTAGGCGGACGATGCTGGCAGCGGCGTCGCGGCCTTCGGCCACGGCGGTCACCACCAGGTCTGCACCGCGTACCGCGTCGCCACCGGCGAACAGGCGTGGATGCGCGGTCTGGAACGGCAGGCGGTCCTTGCCCCCGGCGACGATGCGGCCGTTGGGCTGGCCTTCCACCCCCAGGTCCGCCAGCCACGCCGGCACGCTCGGCGAGAAGCCGAAGGCGATGATCACCACGTCCGCTTCCAGCAGGGATTCACTGCCTTCGATCGGCACGGCGTTCTGGCGGCCATTGGCATCGGGTTCGCCCAGCCGGGTTTCGACCACGGTCACGCCGATCACTTCATCGTCGGCGCCGGCTTCGATCGACAGCGGTTGGCGGTTGAACAGGAAGCGCACGCCCTCTTCGCGCGCATTGGCCACTTCGCGAGCGCTGCCGGGCATGTTGGCTTCGTCGCGCCGGTAGGCGCAGGTGACCTTGGCCGCGCCGAGGCGCACCGCGCTGCGCACGCAGTCCATGCCGGTATCGCCACCACCGAGCACCACCACCCGCTTGCCGTTGAGGTCGGGCAGGGCGATGGTGTCTTCCCAGCCGGCAATCGGCCGGCCCTTCGGGTCATCGCCGCCGACGATGCGGCTGTTCTGCACCAGGAACGGCAGCGCCGGCAGCACGCCCTTCAGGTCCTGGCCGTCGAGGCCACCATCGGTGTAGCGGTAGGCGCCGGTACCGATGAACACCGCATCGTGGGTGTCCAGCAGCTGCTGCACGCTGAGGTCGCGGCCGATCTCCACGCCGAGGCGGAACTGCACGCCCATGCCCTCCAGCACGTCGCGGCGCCGGTGGATCACGTCCTTGTCCAGCTTGAAGCTGGGAATGCCGAACTGCAGCAGGCCGCCGATCTGCTCGTAGCGGTCATAGACCACCGCGGCAATGCCGGCGCGGGCCAGGCGGTCGGCGCAGGCCAGGCCGGCGGGACCGGCCCCGATCACCGCCACGCTGCGGCCGGTCGGCTGCACCGCGCCCAGGTCAGGGCGCCAGCCGCTGGCCAGCGCGGTATCGACGATGTATTTCTCCACCGCACCGATGGTGACCGCACCGAACTCTTCCAGCGTGCAGCTGCCCTCGCACAGGCGATCCTGCGGGCAGACCCGGCCGCACACCTCCGGCAGCGGGTTGGTGCTGTGGCACAGCGTGGCGGCTTCGTGGATGCGGTTCTCCTGCACCAGCTGCAGCCACTGCGGAATGGCGTTGTGCACCGGGCACTTCCAGCTGCAGTACGGGTTGCCGCAGTCCAGGCAGCGGCCCGCCTGGTACTGGGCGTCCTCCTTGCCGAACTTTCCGTACAGCTCGCCCCAGTCGCCGGACGTGCGCAGTTCCACCGGGATGCGCTGCGGCATGGTGCGGGGCAGGTCGAGGAACTGGAAGGCGTGCTTGCGGCTCATGGCGGGCTCTGGAATGCGAGGGGGAACGTTGCCGGCCAGCGGCCAGCACTACCGGAAAACATCACGCGGCGCGTCGCAGGGTTTCGGTCAGCGACTCGATGCTGGCGGCCTTGGGTTTGACCAGCCAGAACTTGCCGATGTAATCGCGGAACTCGTCGAGGATCTGCTGTGCCCAGATGCTGCCGGTCAGCTCGCGATGGCGGCCGATCAGGCGGTGCAGGTGCTGGCGGTAGTTCTCGAAGCCTTCGGCGGACACGCGATGGATGTCGATCAGCTCGTGGTTGTAGCGGTCGACGAAATCACGGTCCACGTCCAGTACGTAGGCCAGGCCGCCGGTGAAGCCGGCGCCGAAGTTCAGCCCGACCTTGCCCAGCACCAGCACCACGCCATCGGTCATGTACTCGCAGCAGTGGTCACCGGCACCTTCGACCACGGCCAGTGCGCCGGAATTGCGCACCGCGAAGCGCTCGCCGGCGCGGCCGGCAGCGAACAGCTCACCGCCGGTGGCACCGTACAGGCAGGTGTTGCCGATGATGGCGGTGCTGCGTGCCTCGAAGCGCGCGCCACGCGGCGGCCGCACCACCAGCCGGCCGCCAGCCATGCCCTTGCCGACGTAATCGTTGGCTTCGCCTTCCACTTCCAGGTGCAGGCCACCGACATTGAAGGCGCCGAAGCTCTGCCCGGCGCTGCCACGGAAGCGCAGTTCCAGCGGTGCCTCGGCCATGCCCTGGTTGCCGTGCGCGCGTGCCACCGCACCCGCCAGGCGGGCACCGATGCTGCGGTCGGTGTTGTGGATCAGGAAGCGATGCTCGCCGCCGCGCTTGTGCTCGATGGCCGGCGCCAGCAGGCCATCCATCTGCGTGGCCAGGCTGTCCGGCGATTCGTACAGGCGCTGCGCGGCGCAGTGGCTGCCCTCGTAGCGGCTGTCGGCCAGCAGGCGCGACAGGTCCACGCGCACGCCGTCGCGCGGCGCGGATTCGATCTGGCGCAGCAGGTCGGTACGGCCGACGATCTCTTCCAGCGAACGCGCGCCCAGGTAGGACAGCCAGCCACGCACTTCTTCGGCCAGCAGCCGGAAGAAGTTCTCCACGCGCTCGGGCTGCCCGGTGAAGTGGTTCTCGCGCAGGCGCTCGTCCTGGGTGGCCACGCCGGTGGCACAGTTGTTGAGGTGACAGATGCGCAGGTACTTGCAGCCCAGCACGATCATCGGCGCGGTGCCGAAGCCGAAGCTGTCGGCGCCCAGCAATGCGGCCTTGACCACGTCCAGCCCGGTCTTCAGGCCGCCATCGGTCTGCAGCAGGGTACGGCCGCGCAGGTCGTTGGCGAGCAGCGCCTGGTGCGCCTCGGCCACGCCCAGCTCCCACGGCACGCCGGCATAGCGGATCGAGCTGACCGGCGAGGCACCGGTGCCGCCATCATGGCCGGAGATGGTGATCAGGTCCGCACCGGCCTTGACCACGCCCGCCGCAATCGTTCCGACGCCGGCATGGCTGACCAGCTTCACCGACACCAGCGCGGTCGGGTTGACCTGCTTGAGGTCGTAGATCAGCTGCGCCAGGTCCTCGATCGAATAGATGTCGTGATGCGGCGGCGGCGAAATCAGGCCGATGCCCGGGCGCGCATAGCGCAGCCGCGCGATCAGTTCGTTGACCTTGTGCCCGGGCAGCTGGCCACCCTCGCCGGGCTTGGCACCCTGCGCGACCTTGATCTGCAGCACCTCGGCATTGACCAGGTACTCGGCGGTCACGCCGAAGCGCCCGGAGGCCACCTGCTTGATCTTGCTGCGCCTGGCGGTGCCATAGCGTGCGGGGTCTTCACCGCCTTCGCCGGAATTGCTGCGGCCCCCCAGGCGATTCATCGCAATCGCCAGCGCTTCATGCGCTTCCGGTGACAGGGCGCCGAGGCTGATCGCCGCGGTATCGAAGCGCGGGAACAGTTCGCTGGCCGGGGCCACTTCATCGAGCGGTGCGGGCGTGGCGGCAGGGACCAGTTCCAGCAGGTCACGCAGTGCCGAGGGCGGGCGCGCATGCACCGCATCGCAGTACTGCTGCCAGGCACGCGGATCGCCGCTGCGCGCCGCGCGCTGCAGGGTGGTGACCACGTCCGGGTTGTACATGTGGTACTCGCCGCCGTGCACGTACTTCAGCAGGCCGCCGACATCCACGTCCTGCTGCGCGTCCCACGCCTGCGCGCACAGCTCGCGCGCGTCGGCATCCAGGCGCGCGAAACCCGCGCCACCGATGCGCGAAGCGGTATCCGGGAAGCACAGATCGACGACCTCCGGTTCCAGGCCGATGATCTCGAACAGCTGCGCGCCGCGGTAGCTGGCCACGGTACAGATGCCCATCTTCGAGATGATCTTCGACAGCCCCTTGTAGACGCCCTTGCGGTAGCGGCGGCCGATCTGCGACTGCTCACCGCCCTTGCTGAGCTTGAGGATGCCGCGGCGGCCCAGGTCGAACAGGGTCTGGTAGGCCAGGTACGGATACACCGCCGTGGCGCCGAAGCCGAGCAGGCAGGCCATGTGGTGCGGGTCGCGCGCGGTGCCGGTCTCGACGATGAGATTCACGTCGCAGCGCAGGCCCAGCCGCGAGAGGTGGTGGTGGATGGCGCTGGTGGCCAGCAGCGCATGCACCATCGGCCGCCCGGCCACCGGGTAGCGGTCGGACAGCAGCAGCATCACCATGCCGTCGCGCGCGGCCTGTTCGGCCTCGGCGCAGATGCGCTCGATGCCGGCACGCAGACCCTCGTCTTCGCTGTAGGACAGGTCGAGCAGGCGGTTGGCCTGCGCGTACTGGTCCATCTTCAGCAGCTGGCGCAGCTTGCGCTGGCTGAGCACCGGCGAATTGAGGATGACGTGGTTCACCGTCTCCGGACCGGCATGGAAGATGTTGGTCTCCTTGCCGAGCTGGGTGGACAGGGACATCGCGCAGTCTTCGCGCAGCGGATCGATCGGCGGGTTGGTGACCTGCGCGAAGGCCTGGCGGAAATAGTCGTACAGCGGGCGGCTGCGCTGGCTAAGCACCGCCATCGGCGTGTCGTCGCCCATCGAGCCGGTGGCTTCCTGCTCGGTCTCGGCCAGCGGCCGCAGCACCTGCTCCACTTCCTCGCTGCTGAGCTGGTACAGCTTGTGGTAGCTGCGCAGGGTGGCTTCGTCGAACGGCTCTTCCACCAGCGACGGGTCGATCAGTTCGGTCTGCAGGTAGGTCACGCCCTGCTGCAGCCACTGCTTGTAGGGCGCGCGGCCGCGGTTGATGCGGTCGACCGCATCGGAGTCGAGCAGGTCGCCGCGCTTGAGGTCGATCGCGATCATTTCGCCGGGGCCAAGCTTGCCCTTGCGCACCACCCGCTCGGTGGGCACTTCCCACACGCCCGCTTCAGAGGCAACCAGGAAGTGGCGGTCGGCGGTCAGCATCCAGCGTGCCGGGCGCAGGCCGTTGCGGTCGAGGGTGCAGACGGCGTAGCGGCTGTCGCAGGCAACGATGCCGGCCGGGCCATCCCACGGCTCGCTGTTCAGGCCGTGGAACTCGTAGAACGCGGCCAGGTCCGGGTCCTTGAACTCCAGCGACTGGGTGGCCGGCGGCACCAGGATGCGCAGCGCCTGGATCAGCTCCATGCCACCGGCGACCATCAGTTCCAGCATGTTGTCCAGGCTCTGCGAGTCCGAGCCGTGCATGGAGATCACCGGGTCGAATTCGGCGATGTCGAAGCGCGGCGTCTTCCACACCTTGCTGCGCGCCTGGGCCCAGCGGCGGTTGCCTTCGATGGTGTTGATCTCGCCATTGTGGGCGAGCATCCGGAACGGGTGGGCAAGCGGCCAGCGCGGCAGCGTGTTGGTCGAGAAGCGCTGGTGGAACACGATCGCGCTGGAGGCCAGTTCGCGCCGCTGCAGGTCGGGATAGAAGCGGCTGAGCTTGTCCGGCAGCACCATGCCCTTGTAGCTGATCGCATCGGGGGTGAGGGTGGTGACGTAGAAATCAGCGTGATCGCGCAGCTGCTGTTCGCTGCGGCGACGGGCCAGGAACAGCGCCAGCGCGAAGCCGGCATCGTCCTGGCCGACACCGGCATCGACGAACACCTGTTCGATGCGCGGCAGGGTATCGCGCGCCAGCTGGCCGCAGACGCTGTCATCGGTGGGTACCTCGCGCCAGCCGGCGACCTTGCAGCCGACCGCTTCCACCTGCGCCTGCAGCTGGGTACGGCAGGCGTCGGCGGCCTCGGTGTCGTGCGGCAGGAACACCAGGCCGGCAGCGAAGCGCGCGCCGGTGGTGATGCCGGCTTCGCTGGCCAGCAGTTTCAGGAATGCATCGGGGCGGCGCAGCAGCAGGCCACAGCCATCGCCGGTCAGGCCATCGGCGGCGACGCCGCCACGGTGGGTCATGCGCGAAAGCGCGGCGATGGCGGTATCAACCAACAGGCGCGAAGGTTGATCGTCGAGCTGGGCGACCATGCCAAATCCACAGGCATCGCGCTCGGAGCGCGGGTCGTAAAGCCCTTGGCGGTTGCGGGGGGCCATCTCTACCTCGATGCGTATAGGGTTGGCGGCGACACTCGTCCCCGCTCATTCCCTGGAGCGCATCGTGAGGCCACCGGATGCCTCGACTAGATCACAGGTTGCTGCAGCGCCGCAATACACGGTTGCAGGTGCAACAGAACGCGCCGGCAACCCCGTGCCGGCGCGGGGTCGCCCTCAGCCGCAGCGCACGCCGCTGACCAGGCCCTTGTCGTCCACTTCGATGTTCAGGCGGTCGCCGAGGAATTCCATCGTGGCCACGTCGTTGGGCTTCATGACGCGCAGCTGGTGGGCACCGGCATCTTCCTGCGCCTGCTTGCCCAGCGCGTCGGCGTAGGCCTGGCCGACCAGGCTCTGCACCTGGCTGGCATCGCAGGTGCCGACCGGCGGTGCCTCGGTGGCCTTGCCGGCTTCGTCGGCCGGTGCCTTGGCGGCTTCGGCAGCCTGCTGGGCATGGGCCGTGGCCGAATCCTGTTCATCCAGCGCCGGTGCCTGGCAGGCGGTCAGGGCCAGCACGGCCGGCAGCAGCAGGGCGGAGAGCGAACGGGCGCGAATCGGGAACGACATCATGACTCCGGAAGGGATTGTGAAAGCCCGAGCATAGCGGCGAACCGATCCTCACGTGTTTGTCTTGTGTTATCGACAGGATCGCGGCAGCGCGGCAGCGACACTGCGCGCATGCCGACCCCCTCTACCCCCGAACGACAGGCCGCGCGCGCTGCGGGCCTGCGCTATGTCGATGACACCCAGCCGGGCATCAGCCGGCGCCGCGCCGGCAAGGGCTTCAGCTACCGCGATGCCGATGGCCACGCGGTGCGCGATGCCGCCACCCTGCAGCGCATCCGCGCGCTGGCGATCCCACCGGCCTATACCGCCGTATGGATCTGCGCCCACGCCAATGGCCATCTGCAGGCCACCGGCCGCGATGCCCGCGGGCGCAAGCAGTATCGCTACCACGCCGATTGGGCCGCAGTGCGCGACGCCGGCAAGTTCGACCGGGTGATCGCCTTTGGTGAAGCACTACCCGCGCTGCGGCGCCGGCTCAGCCGCGATCTCAAGCACAGCGGCTTCCCCCGCGAGAAGGTGCTGGCGGTCGTGGTCGCGCTGCTGGCCGACACCCTGGTGCGGGTAGGCAATGAGTCCTATGCCAAGGAAAACAGATCCTTTGGCCTGACCACGCTGCGCAACCGGCACCTCGACCTGCTGCGCGGCGGGCGCGTACGGATGCGCTTCCGCGGCAAATCCGGGCAGCTGCACGAAGTGACGGTAGGTGACCGCCGGCTGGGCACGCTGGTGCGCGGCGTGCAGCAGTTGCCGGGCCAGGCGTTGTTCCAGTATCGCGACGACGACGGTGCCATCCAGCCGGTCGACTCCGGTGCGGTCAACGATTACCTGCGCGAGGTGATGGGCGAGGAATTCACCGCCAAGGATTTCCGCACCTGGGGCGGCACCCTGGCCGCGGTGCAAGCGTTCGCGGCCACCGAGTTGCCCGAACCGGCCAGCCAGCGTGCGCTGGCCAAGGTACAGCGTGAGGTGGTGTGCAAGGTGGCGACCCAGTTGGGCAATACGCCTGCGGTGTGCCGCAAGGCCTACATCGACCCCTGCGTGTTCGCCGGCTGGGAGCGCGGTGAACTGGCGGAACTGGCCGGCCTGCGTGGGCCGCGCCAGTGGGAGCAGGCCACCCTGCGCGTGCTGCGCAGGGCGCGCCGGCTCAGCCGCAGACGTCAGCCGCAATAGATCGCGGTGATGTTGTTGGTGCGGCCCTTCTCGATGGTCAGGCGGTCACCGCCTTCGTGTGCCGGCGGCACGCGCGGGCCGTCATGGCGCAGCACCTGCACGTGCAGGCTGTCGCTGTCCACGCGCGCGCGCTCGACGGTTGCGGCGGAGGCGGCCAGGCCGAGCGCACCACGCACCCTGTCGCTGTGGCACTGGCCGGAAATCACGCCGTCGATCGGCTGCACCTGGGCCACCGGCGTGCTGCTGCAGGCGGCGAGGGCGAGACAGACGGCGGCGGTGGCGATGGCATGCTTCATGGAAGGGTTCCTTGGTGTGGTTGCGTGCAGCGTGCGACGGCGCACGTGGTGGCGGAATGAACACCGTGCACATCGTGGACACGGTGCGCTCACCCCCGCCAACAGCCTGGGCGGAGACGCTGCAGTCGCGGCGGATGCCGCCCCCGGTACTGCGGCGCATGCGCCCGGTAGTGCCGGCCGCTGGCCGCCGATCCCATTCCCCCCCGAGGAGACCTGCATGGCCACCACCCGAAAGACCCCCGCCCGCCGCAAAGCCTCACCCAAGGTGCGCAAGGGCAGCACCGCGCCCCAGACCGCTGCCGACCCCGCTCGCCCGCGGGTGGTGAAGACCGCAACCCGCAAGGCGGCGGCTGGTGATCCCCGCGCCGCCCGCGTTGCCGCCCGGCAGCGGCGCCTGCAGGACCAGGAAAAGGCCAAGGACGCCCGCGCAGCCAAGAAGGCCACGAAAAAGACCGCGACCCAGGCCGGCGCACGCCGCCAGCCGGAGGCCATGCCGGCCCAGCAGTTGGCAAAGCCGGGGCGCGAACACGAACTGGAGCTGGCGCCGCGCTTCCTCGCGCCGGACTACACCGGCAGCGGCAAGCTGCAGGGCATGCGCGCGATCGTCACTGGCGGTGATTCCGGCATCGGCCGTGCTGTGGCCGTGCTGTTCGCACGCGAAGGCGCCGATGTGGCGGTCCTGCACCTGGACGAGGCCGAAGATGCCGACATCACCCGCCAGCACGTGGAGCGCGAAGGTGGCCGCTGTGTGGTGATCGCCGGTGACGTGCGCGACCCGCGCTTCTGCAACAAGGCGGTCAAGCAGGTGGCCAAGGCCTTCGGTGGCATCGATATCCTGGTCAACAACGCCGCGTTCCAGCTGCACTGCGAGCGGCTGGAGGATCTGGAAGACGCGCACCTGCAGGAGACGCTGCAGACCAACATCGGCGGCTACATCCAGATGGCGCGTGCGGTACTGCCGCATCTGGGCGAGGGGGCCAGCATCATCAACACCGGCTCGGAAACCGGACTCTTCGGCAGCAAGGCGCTGATCGACTACTCGGCCACCAAGGGCGCGATCCATGCGTTCACCAAGGCCCTGGCCAGCCAGCTGCTGCCGCGCGGCATCCGGGTCAACTGCGTGGCGCCGGGGCCGGTATGGACGCCGCTGAACCCGGCCGACAAGCAGGCCGGGGATGTCGCCGAGTTCGGAAAGGACAGCGACATGGGCCGGCCTGCACAGCCTGAAGAGCTGTCACCGGCGTATGTGTTCCTGGCCTCGCCGGTCTGTGCAAGTTACATCAGCGGGGCGATCCTGCCGGTGATGGGTGGGCCGCGCGGCTGAGTCGTGTCGGTTCCCGCCTGGATCCGGCGGCAGCGAAGGTGTGCGGCCTGTCAAAGGCCCCACACCGTGCGATTGGGGTAGGCTGATCCTGTACCGACCATGTTCAAGGACCGACCATGCCCGAAATGGATATCAATGCCGCAGCCAACGAGGTCGTCGCCCTGCTGCGGCGGAACGATGCGCGTGCTGCCGCCACCCGCCTCCAGGCCCTGCACGACGGCCAGAGCGCAGTGGTGCAGGAATCGCTGGATCGCTATATCTCGGCGCGTGCGGCCGCCGAGCTTGAGGGCTTGCGCCGGAACGGGGGCGTGGCCGCAGCGGATGCAGCTACGGTGAATCCGATGCTGGATCGCTTGGGCGAGGCGATGCGCCCGCCGCGGATGCCCGATGCTGCCGAGACAGCGGGATTGAGCCAGGCCCAGCAGTACGACGTTTATGGCAGCATCGTGGCCCAGCGCGGCAACATCGCAGCGAACGATGCAATGGCAACCCAGGACCGCGTGGTGCTGGGGTTGCGCGATGAGAACCGCACGACCGAGGCGCGCGGACGTGGGGTCTACGATGACCGCATCGTGGTGCTGTGGAAGGATGCGCAGGGCCGCGGCCACGTGCGCGAGTTCAACCAGGCCACGACCGAGCCGACCGCCCAGTACGACGGCCATGCCAAGACCGCGCCGCGCAGCCCGGGCTTTGGCAATGTGGCGCCGCGTACCAAGACCGAGGGCGAGGACGTCAACGGCGACCGGGTCAAGGATCTGGGGCGCCTGGGCGAGGGCACCATCGAGATGCGCGCCACCACCCATCCGCGCAATGGCCATCCCGATGAGTTCGCACTGCGTCCTTCGCAGGACGCGATCACTGCGGGCGCCGGACGGGTGGAGCGCGACAGCAATGGCGATGGCTGGTTCGATGCGCGTGATACCCAGGGCGTGCAGGACCTCAACGACACCTTCAAGATCCATCGTGGCAGCCATTCCAACACCGATTCGGCCGGTTGCCAGACCATCGGTGGCGGCGAGTATGACGACTTCGTGTCGACGGTGCGCGGCACGCCTGGGCAGAACCGCTGGCAGTACGTGCTGACCTCGGTTGCACCCGGCCAGACGCGCGAATTGGGGCAGGACGTGCCGCTCGCGGCCAACGATGACCCCCGTCAACCGCAGCATCGCGATCATGCCCTGCAGCAGCAGATCAGTACGCGCCTGCAGGCCCTGGGCGGACGCTACGCCGAGCATGCCGAGGACTACAGCCTGGTGATGCTGCGCGAAGCGAAGGCCGCGGGCATCACCCGGGTCGACCAGATCGTGGCCAGCAATCCCAGCGCCGGCCGTGCGGCTGGCGAGACACTGTTCCTGGTGCAGGGCAGCCCGGGCGATCCTGCGGCGCTGCGCGCAGGGGTCAATGCGGCGGAGGTGCGCGAGACTGCGGTGGAAACCGGCCTGCGCCAGCTGCAGCAGCAATCGCGCGAACAGGCTGCACCTGCGCCCGCGCCGGCACAGCAGCAGGACGCGCCGGCGATGGGAGGGCGTTGATCGATGATCCGATCGCAGTTGACGCCGAGCGTTCCATTGATGCTGCTGCTGGCCTGCAGTGCCTGCGCGCCCGCTGGAGAGCGCGTCGCGCCGGTGGCGCCCACTGCCAGCTCGGCCGCGAAACCGGAGGCCCTGCCTGCGCAGACCCTTCCCACGGATCGCGGACTGCCCGCATTGCCGAAGGCTTCCGGCAGCGGCCATCCCGGCGGCCGCTACGCTACGCTGCCCGAACCTGCCAGGCAGGTGCTGGCGCAGTTGAAGTGCAACGTGGAGAGCGCCAGCAAGGTGCAGGTGCTCTCCATTCCCGCGCAGGATGGCCAGCAGGATTTGATGGTTACTGATCGCAGCGGGCCGCGTTTCCGCTATTGGATGCGGTCGTTCTCCGGCAGTGGCGGTACCACCGGCTATCTGGTGCAGCTGCAGGGCTGCCCGGCAACCACCACGGGCATGCGCGCCTACATCGCACAGGGAGCCGCACCGCTGCAGGATGTCACCGCATCCATCCTGGCGCAGGCCGGATTGCCCGATGCGGCGACCATGACGGCCTACCAGGAAAAGGGCGCGGGCGATCTGTTCGCCTTCATCGGCGTGCTGGACAAAGTGCCAGTGCTGCGCTGGGTGGCCGAAGCCGACCCCGAACAGCCACTGGCCGCCGATGCACGCAGCTTCGACCATGGCAATGCCATCCACGGCGGTTTCCTGCACTGGAACCAGGATCACTTCGAAGTGGCCAGGGCCGTTCCCGCCGCGCTATGGCCCTGCGATGACAGCCCGTTGCTGCCGTGCAAGGCCGACCCGTTCGTGACGGGGCGTTGAGGCATCGCGCACATAGAAGTCGGCAATGCGCGGAATGAACTGCTGCGGATTGGCACCGACAAGATTGGTCAGCACCACGACCGCCACGCCGCGCTCGGGATAGACCACGAAGGCCGAGCGCGCACCGCCGATACCGGCCACCTGAAGGTCGGGCGATGCGCGCAGTACCGCCCAGCCACCCGCCCACGGGCCGGCGCGGCCATCAGCGAGGCGCTCTGCGCTCCACATCCGCCGCAGTGCCGTCTCCGGCAGCAAACGGCCTTCGGTCAGTGCGACGAGCCAGCGCGCGGTGTCGTCGGCGGTGGTGAGGATGCCGCCACCGGCCCAGAGCGAAGGCGGTATGTCGTAGAACCAGTGCGACAGGCGGGACGGTGCATCCACAGCATCGGTGGCACGCGGGGCCAGGCTGTACATCGTCGCCGCATCCGGAATCAGGTCGTAGCTGTCGCCGAAGGTGGTGCGGGCCATGCGCGCGCTGCTGAACTGGCGTGTGGCCAGGAAACGTTCGTAGGACATACCGGATTGCTGCGCGATGATCCGTGCCAGCAGGACATAGTTGGTCTGGTTGTAGGCGAAGCGCTGCCCGGGCGCCGCTTCCAGCGGCCGAGCTGTCACCGCCGTCCACGCCTGTGCTTCGGAGCCACCGCCCAGCAGTCCGTTCGCATCAAGGATGTCCGGAAGGCCTGAGGCATGCGCCAGCAACTGGTGTACGCGCACGTCTCTCCACGCTGGCGGAAGATCATCCAGGTAACGCGAGGCCGGCGCGTCCAGATCCAGTCGTCCCTCCTGCGCCAGCTGCGCAGCCGCCACGCCGGTGAATGCCTTGGTGGCCGAGTTGAGCGGGAAGCGGGTGTCGCGCGAGGCACGCACACCGTTCTCGACATTGGCCAGACCGTAGGCCTCGGACAGCACGATCTGCCCGTCCTTGACCACCGCGACCTGCAATCCGGGGATGCGCTGCTCCAGCATGATCTGGCGGATCAGGCGGCGGGTCTGGTCGTTGGCCTGGTCCTGGTCCTGGCTGGCAGCAACGGCGGCGAAGGGCAATGCACTGATGAGCATGAGCAGGGCACGGAGCATTGGGCGGGACATGTGGAATTCCAGCGGGGCGTTGCGGATCGGATGCAGCGGGCGGGTCAAAGGTTTAGGCGCTCGGTGGTGCCTACCGTTCGTCGGCCCATGACTTCCGGGGGGTTGACTACAGTTGTCGTCACGCAGACAGTGGCGACACGTGTAGTCAAGGGAGTGGTGTCATGCGTGGCAAGACGATCGGGGACCAGGAGCTGGCCCTGCTGCAGTACATCGATGAACATGCGCCGGCCACCGTCGGCGAGGTCGCCAGTGGCTACGGGGAGGCCCGTGGGCTGGCCCGCTCCACCGTGCTGACGATGATGGAGCGACTGCGGGCGAAGGGGTATCTTCAGCGCCAGCAGCAGGACGGTGTCTACCGCTACCAGGCCACGCGTGGCCCGCAGAGCGTGCTGCAGGGCGCGGTGGCGCAGTTCGTCGACAACACCCTGCAGGGCTCGGTGTCGCCGTTCGTGGCCTACCTGTCGCAGCGCCAGCAGGTCAGCGACAACGAGCTGGCCGAACTGGAAGCGCTGGTTGCCCAACTCCAATCGCGCCGCCACGAGGGCTGAGCCATGGACACCACGATGCTGATCCCGATGTTGGAACGGCTGGGCTGGACCAGCCTGCAGACCGTGCTGCTGGTGGCCCTGGTGTATGGCGTATGCCGCGCGCTGCCGTCGCTGTCGGCGGCGACCCGCTGCCGCCTGTGGTGGCTGGTCTCGCTGCAGGCTGTGCTCGGCCTGTTCTGGAGCCAGCCGTTGCAGCTGGCCTGGCTGCCGGCGCCGCAGGCGGTGGCGATGAGCGCGACCGATGTGGCCGCCGACATGGTCTACCCGCTGGCCCCGGAGGCCTCGGCACAGCTGTTGGCCGCAATGCCGATGCCCGCCGCGGATGTGCCGGCGGTGGCATGGTGGGCCGTCGCACTGGCCACGCTGTGGATGTCCGGCGTGCTGCTGATGGCCCTGCGTACCTTCGGTGAGTGGCGTCGCTGCCGCGCGCTGCTGGCAGCGGCCTATCCCTGCGAGGACGAGGCGCTGGTGCAGGCCCTGCAGCTGGCCTCCGATGCGCACGGCGTGCGTCCTGCGCCGCGGTTGTGGATGAGCACGCAGGTGGACGCACCGCAGCTGGTCGGGCCGTTCCGCCCGGTGCTGCTGCTGCCGGCGGGCGACAACGCCCTGCAGGGCGACGCGCTGGACCTGGCCCTGACCCACGAACTGCAGCACCTGCAGCGGCGTGACCTGCAATGGGGCCTGCTGCCTGCACTGGCCCAGCACCTGTTCTTCTTCCACCCGCTGCTGCGCCTGTCGGTGCGTGAATATGCACAGGCGCGCGAGGAAGCGGTGGATGCAGCGGTGGTTGGCCAGCACGGTGCCAGCCGCCAGGCCTATGGCCGTCTGCTGCTGCAGCTGGGCGTGGCACCGCAGCCGCATCTGGGCGTGGCCAGTGCCGCACCGGATACCACCAGCCTCAAGCGCCGCCTGCTCTCGCTGCAGTCGCGCCGGTCCTGCCCGCGCATCCTGGCGATGGCGTTGACTGCGGTGGTGCTGGTGGTGGGCGTGGCGCCGATGCGGCTGGTCGCAGCGCCGGTGCCGCCGGCACCGCCCGCGCCTCCTGCGGCGCCGAAGGTCGTGCCGCCGCCGCCGCCGAAGGCTCCGAAAGCGCCGCCCGCACCGCCTTCGTCCGCGCGCGTTCCGGCCGGGCCGGTGGCGCCCGCGCCGCCCGCCGAGCCGGCTGATGTCGAGGCGTTGTCAGGTCCGGACGATGCGGATGTGGCGGTCGACGTGGATGCGGATGTCGATGTCGATACCGGCATGCACAGTGAACACACGACCTCCCGCACCACTTCCATCACCACCTACGGCCGCCTGGACCTGGGCAAATCGCCGCCGGAGGCCTTCGTGCTGGTAGATGGCGATTCGACCTTCGCCAACGGCGGCATGGACGACGTGACGGTGGCCCGCAGACAGCTCGGCAAGGGCCCGGCGCTGTGGTTCCGCAAGGGCGACAAGCGCTACGTGGTGCGAGACCCGATGATGATCCAGAGCCTGCAGCGTGCCTACAGCGGCGCGGCGGATCTGGGCCGCCAGCAGAGCGAACTGGGCCGCCAACAGAGTGCGCTGGGTCGCCAGCAGGGCGAACTCGGCAGGCAGATGGGCGAGATGGGCCGCCTGCAGGGCGAGGAGGCGCGCCGCATGGCACTGGCCGCTGCCGAGGCTGCGCGCAGCGCGGTGGCCGCGCATGACATCAACCGCGAAGCGGCGGCAGAAGCGGCGAAGGCGGCGCGGGGCGCGACCAACGATGCGGCCATTGCACGTGAGGCTGCACGTGAGGCTGCTGCAGAGGCACGTCGTGCGATGCAGGAAGTGGACAACGAAACCGCGCGGGCCACCCACACCCGCGGCATGCAGCGCCTGGCCAGCCAGCAGTCTGAACTGGCCAGCCGCCAGGCGGCGCTGGGCAGCCGGCAGGCTGCGTTGGGTGAGCGTCAGGCACGCGTGCATGAGCAGGCGTCGCGGCAGGCGCAGCAGGTGATCGCGCGCGCACTGGCCAGCGGCAAGGCCGAGCGACTCTGACTGGTAGTGCCGGCCGCTGGCCGGCAATGTGGGGTGCCGGCCAGTGGCCGGCACCCACTGGGTTGATCAACCGCAGCTGGCGCGCTCGATCCGGTTCTGACCGTCCACCTGCACCGTCACGCGGTCCTGGCGGAAGTCCATGGTTACCTCCATGCCCGGCTTGACCACGCGCGCGTTGCGGGCACCGCTATCGGCGACCAGTTTCTTGATGGTGGCCTCGTCGGCGGTCTTGCCGGTGAAGGCTTCCAGCGCTTCCGGCCTGCATTCGTGGGCGGCATCGGCCACCGGTGCCGGTGCGGCATCGTGGGTGGTGCTGCTGCCGGCGTGGCTGCAGGCGGCCAGCGGCAGGATGGCGAGCAGGGCAAGCGGATTGAGGCGCATCGTCGGGCTCCAGGCGTGGATGGTGGCGGCAGTGTCACCGCTGCCACCGTCAGGGCATGTCAACGCGGCCCTTGGCCATTACTGCCCGACCAGCGCCAGTGTTTCGCGCTCGCGCTGCTCCTCGCGCACCAGTCGCTGCAGCAGCAGGGCCAGGGTGACCACGTCCTGATGGTTGTGGTCGGCCACCCGACGCAGGTTCACCGCATCGCCGCCGCGCAGGAAACGCAGCCATGCGCCCGGGGCTTCGGAGCCAGGCAGGTCATCCTCGCGCACCACGCGCAGCAGCTGGCGCTCAATGGTGGACAGCTTGCAGTTCTCCCACGTGCCGCGATAGCGGCGGCGGGTCGGGTAGAGCAGGTCGACGTGATCCAGCGCGCTGATCGGGCAACGCTGGCGGGCCAGCCGGTAGCGCGCCTTCAGCAGCGGCGCATCGTAGCTGCGCCCGTTGTAGCTGCAGAACACGGTGGACGGCTGCAGCCAGCGGGCGAAGGTGTCCAGCATCGCGTCCTCGGCGGCCATCGTCGACATCAGCAACTGGCGGATGCGCAGGCCTTCGCCACGCTGCGGGCACACATGCCAGTCGGCGGCGCCGATCATGAAGGCGCGGGTGCCAGTGCCGCCGGCCAGGCCGGTGGTCTCGGTATCGAAGAACAGCAGGTCGCGCGCGGCGACGTGCTCGTGCTCGCGCCTGGCGAAAGCCAGGGAAAGCGGTTCTACGGGAATCGGTTGCGGCTGCAGCGACTCGATCAGGAACAGGCCCGGCGCGATTTCCTCGCCGGGGAGCTGGCGATCCTGGGCACTGGCGCGTGCCGGTGCGGCTCCACCACGCGAGCGCAGGCCGAGCAGGCGGTGCAGGCTGCCCACTTCCGGTCGACGCAACGGTGCGGCGGGCGTCACAGGCGCGGCAGCGCCGGTCGGCTTGTGGCGGATTTCCTGTTCGACCCAGGCGAACACCGAGCGCTCTGCCGGTGGCTGCCGTGCATCGTTGGCGGCTACCGGGGCCGGCGCCGGGGGGGGCGGCTCGGGTGCCACCGGCGTGACTGCTTTCGGGTCGCCGGCCTGCTTCCGCAGCAGGCGCAGCTTTTCCAGGCTCAGGCTCACGGTGCCAGCAGCTCCATCGGCTCGCGCGTGGTCACCACCAGGTCGCGCACGTGCTGGCAGGCTTCTGCGTCGAACAGGTCGAGCACGCGCAGCGCCAGCGCGCGCGGCGAGGTTTCATCTTCCTCCTGTGCAGCCAGCACCGGGCCGACACAGGCCGGGCAACCGGCCTTGCAGTCGCAACGCTGCACCAGTTCGCGCGCGCGCTGCACCAGCTCGGCCTGGCGCTGCCACAGCGGCTCGCTCAGGCCAACGCCGCCAGGAAAGTTGTCGTACAGATAAACGGTCGGCACGAACTCCTGCAGCAGCTCCACCGCGCCAGGGTCGCCTTCGCTGCCGCGCAGCTGGCCACGGCCGCTCTGGTCGGCGATCGCGAACCAGGCACCATCGCCGTTGCCGACTGACTTCTGCAGATCGCGCGCATCGGCCATCACCGCCACGGTGGCGACGATGTGCAGGGCATACGCGGCGCCAAGGAAGCCATCGAGCGCATCCTGCTTGCTGGCGAACGCGCGCAGCAGCAGCGCCTGCGGCAGCTGCCACCACACCGCAGTGGTGTGCAGTTCCTGGTCGGGCAGGTTCACCGGCCCATAGCCGATGTTCTCGTGGGTGTAATAGCGGATCTTCTTGTAGCCGGCCACGCGACGCACCACGTGCACTTCGCCATGGTGCGAATCGCCACGGCCGGCCACGCCACCGTCGAAACGGTCCAGCACCTTGAGCTTGGTGAAGTCGATGCTGTCGGTGTAGTAATCCACATGCGTGCGGGTGACATAGGCCTTGCGGCCGTCCCAGTCCAGCGTCTCCACCTGGTAGGGCGTGGACTGCACCATGTGGATGGCGCCTTCGTACAGGGTGAGTGCGGCGGCGGAATAATCGACCTCGGCGATGATCTGCTGGCGGCCGTCGCTGCGGTCGACCACCACGAAGTTGCCGTCGGCCACCGCGCGCAGGCTCACCGCGTTGGCCGGATAGCTGTCGGCGATCCATTCCCAGCGCTCGCCTTCGCGGTGGATGACTTCGGTTTCGGCCAGCGCTTCCAGGAACACTTCCGGATCGATCGGGCCGAAGCCATCGCCAACCCGGAACGGCAGTTCGAAGGCTGCGCAGCGGATGTGGTCGAACAGGATCAGCGGCTGGTCAGGTGCAATGCGTGCATGTTCGGGCGAGGCCTCGGCGAAGAAGTCCGGGTGCCGCACCACGTACTGGTCCAGCGGCTGCGAGCTGGCCACCATCACCCCCAGCGCCGGCTGCTGGCGGCGACCGGCGCGGCCGAAGCGCTGCCAGGTGGCGGCCACGCTGCCGGGATAGCCATTGAGAATGACCACGTCCAGGCTGCCGATATCCACGCCCAGTTCCAGCGCCGACGTGCTGACGATGCCGTCGATGTTGCCGGCGCGCATCGCACGCTCGGTCTCGCGGCGCTCGGTGGGCAGGTAGCCGCCACGGTAGGCGCGGATGCGCGGCGGCTTGCGCGGGTCGTGGTCGAAGATGTCCTTCAGGTACTTGGTCAGCACTTCGACCATCAACCGGGTCTGCGCGAACACCAGGGTCTTCAGCCCGGACTTGATCGCGATGCGCGCGATGCGGTTGCTCTGCGAGCGTGCCGAGGCGCGCAGGCCCAGGTCCGGATTGATCACCGGCGGGTTCCACAGCAGTACCTGTTTCGGTCCGCTGGGCGCACCGGATTCGGTGATCGCGGTGACCGGTGCCTCGATCAACGCCTCGGCATGCGCCTGCGGATTGCCGATGGTGGCCGAGCACAGGATGAACTGCGGTTGCACGCCGTAGAACGCGCAGATGCGCTTGAGCCGGCGCAGCACGTTGGTGACGTGGCTGCCGAACACGCCGCGGTAGGTGTGTACTTCGTCGATGACGATGTAGCGCAGGTTCTCGAAGAACTGCGCCCACTTGGTGTGATGCGGCAGGATCGCCTGGTGCAGCATGTCCGGGTTGGACACCACGATGTCGCCATGCAGGCGGATCGCCTGGCGCGCATCACCCGGGGTATCGCCATCGAAGGTGAAGGCCTTGACGCCCAGATCGCCGGCACGGTTGAGTTCCAGCAGCTCGGCCACCTGGTCCTGTGCCAGCGCCTTGGTCGGGAACAGGTACAGCGCCTTGGCCTTGTCCTGCATCGCCGCGCTGACCACGGGCAGGGTGTAGCACAGCGACTTGCCGCTGGCGGTGGGGGTGACGATGGCCACGTGCTCACCACGCTGGCTGGCCTCCCAGGCCTCGGCCTGGTGGCTGTAGAGCTGCTCGATGCCGCGTGCCTTCAGGGCCGCGGCCAGGGCCGGCGGTACCGCATCGGGAATGGGGGCGTAGCGGCCCTCGCGGCCGGGAATGGCAAAGCTGCCGGTGATGCGGTCCTGGTAGCGGCGCTGCAGGCGCGCGCTGAGCAGGGCGCCGTCACGGGCGGGCAGGCCATCGCGGGTGGCGAGCTTCTGCTCGGCATCGGCGGTGCGCTTGGCGAGTTCGTAAGCCATGGAAAGTGGAGCCGGGACGGATTGCGAGGGGTCACATGGCACCACATCCACGTCTCAGGATGTGAGACATCGCACACGGAGGGCGTGAACCGTTCAGTGCTCGCGTCCCGTGGCGCCGCCGCATCTCCCCTGGCTGAACAGCTGCCAGTGCAGCAACGAAATCTGAAGCCGGCATCCGTATCCTTGGGCGCTGGACGCAACCAACAGGGCGGATGGCTGTGGCACGACGTGGAACGCAGGGAGCACTCCTGGCCGGCATGCTGCTGGCCGGCATCGCGCAGGCGCAGCAGGCCGCGCCGATGTCGGTGCCCGATCCTGCACCCGTTCCCCCTGCTGATGCCCCGGCAGCAGCCACCGCGCCGATCTCCACCGCCCTGCCGCAGGACAACGTCACCACCCTCGGCGAGGTGCGTGCACTCAAGCCCGACGACGAGCCGCTGGACCTGTACCGCTTCAAGAACCCGGTGAAGTTCGGCGACAACCGCTTCAGCCGCGACTGGAGCGAGCCACCGTCACCGGAGCAGGTCAGCATGGGCGGCGGCTACATCATGATGGGCGTGGTCAAGGGCGTGCTGGCGGCGGGCCGGGGCCTGAACAAGCTCACCGGTGGCCCCGACCAGATCCAGTCCGCCATCGCCCGGCCACCGCCTGAGCTCAGTGCCGAACAGCGGCAGCGTGCGCTGCGGTTCTCCCAGCAGCAGGATGCCGGTGATGCACCGCCGGTGAAGTAGGCCGGTATATCCTGCCGGTTCCTCAACCGATAGCGCTGCCATGTTCCTGCGTTCGTTCTGCCTGCTGGCTGCATTGCTGCCCGCGTCCGCCTTTGCTGCCGGCATCGCCGGTGATGGCGCGTGCCGCAATGGCGCGTTCCCCTCCGAACAGAGCCGGTTCGCGCTGGCGCGGGTGGTCGACGCACCGCGCCTGTATCTGCTCGGCGACATGGACGGGTGCCCCGCCAAGGGCGAACCGGCCTGCCGCCAGCGCAGCTATGTGGTCAACGGCGATACGGTGGTGACCGGTCGCGACCTTGGCCGCTACCGCTGTGCGTTCTTCCCGAACAAGGTGGGCGGCAGCGCCGGCTGGGTGGACCGCAGCAAGCTGCAGCCGTTGCCGGTGGCCGTGCCAACGCTGCAGGACTGGGTGGGCCACTGGAAAGACGGCGACAACGGCCTGCGCATCACCGTGCAGGGTGGACAACTGCATGTGGATGGCGACGCCTACTGGCCCTCTGCCAACCCCACGCCGGAACAGCGCCCGTATGGCCCGAACATGGGCCAGGTAGAAGCGCGCGCGACGCCGCGTGGTGCTGATGTCGAGTTCGTCGAGGACACGTGCCGGGTGCGCGTGCACTCGCTGGGCGAGGTGCTGATCGTGGCCGACAACAGCGAATGCGGTGGCATGAACGTGCGCTTCAACGGCGTTTACCGGCGCGCGGGGAAACGCTGAAGGACGCATGACGGAGGGGGTCAGAGCCCCTTCGCGGGCGACAGGGATCCGACCCCGGGTCAGCGCCGCCGTTCCAGCCACCACAGCAGCGATGCGCACACCGTGAACGCCAGCCACCACGGCCAGCGTGAGCCCGGCACGGGCTGCATCATCGCCGTGTTCGTCGGCCCGCTGACGGACAACGCTCGCGTGGTTGCATCGATCATCGCCTGCTGGTGCAGTGCAGGTGCGGCCTTCGGGTCGAACACATAGCGCCAGACCGTGGTGTCGCCGTGCTGCAGGCGCTGCCAACCCGCCTCGCGCGGCCACCAGCCGGCACAGCGCAGGGCCGACGTCGCGCCATCGACGATCAGCGGCGTGCCTTCGCCGCGCGCGTTGAAGACCTGCAGTGGCGCCTGCACGCCGCACAGCGCCTGCCGTTCGCCCGCCCAGCCGAGCGTCTGCGGCGACCACAGCGCATCACCGCTGCCCTGCGCACGCGCCAGCGTGGCGACGACGCTGCTCCAGAGTTCACCGTGGCGATCATCGCGCCCGGCCAGCACCCAGCGCCAGCTGTCGGTGATCGGCAGCAGGCCGATGCGACCCTTGCCGGCAGCGCGCCAGCCGCCGACGGCCTTGCCCGTCCCATCCCGCAGCAGGGCGTTGCTGCCTGGCGCCTGCAGCGCCAGTGCTTCCAGCGCGGGCAGGGGCGCACTGTGCGAGCTGCGGTCAGCGTCCTCGCCGTAGCCGGTCGGCAGCGTTCCGGCGGCGAGCGGGCCGCGTCGTGCGGCGAGGACCGCGCTGTCGCCGTCGCCGGGAAGTTCGAGGGCGTGGCTGCTGCCATCGCCCTGCACTGGCAGGCCCAGATCGCGGAGGCGCTGGCGCGCGCCGGCTGCAGGTGCGCCTGCACTGCGCAACAGAACGCCAAGGCCGTCGCGCAACGCCTGCCGCACGGCAGCCAGCTGGCCGGCACTCAATGCGGCCAGGCTGCGCTCGTCCAGCAGCAACAGATCGCTGCGCGCGAGTGACGCTGCATCCAGCGCGACCGCGCCATCCCCCACGCTGACACCTGCCCCGGTATCGGCCTGTACCTGCACGCGGATGCCGGTATCGGCGGCCCAGCGGCGCAGGTACTTCAGCTCCGGGCCCGGCGCACTGGCACGCACCAGCATGCGCAGCGGTGCCGCCGGCAGGGTCTGCTGCGGTACCGGCGCGCTGTCCACCACATGACCGCCGGCATCGAGCAGGCGCAGCTGGAACACGCTGCGGCCCTCGGCGCGGGCGATGCCGCTGAGCTGCACGCGACCGTCCTCGGCAACGTCCACGCGATCGACCACGCTGTCGGCGGGATCAAGCAGTTCCGCCTTGGCCTTGGTGACGCCGCGCGCCTGTGCATGCACGTCGAAGCGTGCGCCGGGCGCGGCGTCGGCGGGTGGCTGCAGCGCGATCCACCCGCGCATCGGAGCTACCGGCTGCCAGCGCACGTCGCGTGGCAGTACCGCGTCGCGGTCACGCGCGACCAGGCCGGCACCGACCAGCGTCAGCGTGGAAGCCGGATGCTGGCGCAGCGCCGTGGCCAGGTCCGGCACGCGCTGGCCCCCGGGCACATCGGCAGCCTCCGGCAACAGCAGCCGCGGGCCTGCGCTGGCCGGCAGCGCGCCGGCCTTGTCGGCATCGATTCCCAGCACGACCAGGCCGACCGCGGGTTGCTGGCCGGTGGGCGGGACCAGGCAGAAGTACAGCAGCGTGGCAGCGATCAGCTGCAGCGCAATCACGATCCACTGGCGGCCACGACGCGCGGCATTGCCACGCAGCTGGCGCACGCTGGCGATGACCACGATCAGGGCGAGTGCCAGCGCAATCCACAGGTTCACAGCAGAGGCGTTCATGGCTGCGCCTCCAGCGCATCAAGGTACCGCTGCCCCATCGCATCGGCGGCACTGCGCCGCATCGCCTGCGGCAATGGACGCTGCAGCGCCCGCCACAGCTGCGCGCGCAGGCGCTGGCGGCAGTCGCGGCAACCGGGTTCGATGCGCAGCTGCTCGATGGCGGCAGCCAGATCGAGTGCGTCGGGCAGGTAGGCGGCATTGCGCTGCTGCCAGCTGGCGAGTGCGTCGAGGTCGGGCACGCTGGTGTCATCGCCGAGGCGCTGCCACGCTTCGATGATGGCCGGGTCGGGCGGCGTGCGTGCGGCCAGCGGCAGTTCGCGACTGGCCAGCCCGGCGCGATCGCCACCCAGCCGGCGCCCTTCATCGATCGGCGGCAGCTCCGGCCCGACCCGGGCCAGATAGATGCGTTCGGCCTGCTGCACCTGCTTGATGAAAGCCAGCGCCTTGTTGGCAAACGGCAACGCCTGCTCCGGACGGCCCTGGCGCAGCTCGCCTTCGGCCGACCACATCTGGTCCAGCGCGGCCTTCAGCGTGGCACGGGTCTGCGGGTCGAGCAGGGTCGCGGCCTCGGCATGGTCGTGGGTGTGGCCGTACTCCGACAGCACATCGGTGGCGCTGCCGAACACCGGTGGCGCATCGGCATTGGACGCCTTGCCGCCGTGGTCGTGGCCATGCTCATCGTGCGCTCCGGCCTCGCCGCCATGGCCGTGATCGTGATCGTCGTCGTGGCTGTCTGCAGCCGGCGCATCGCTGGTGGGCAGGTCGCTGGTCGGCGGTGGTTTCGGTGCACCTTCGCTTTCTTCGCCCAGGAACTGGCCATAGCGCAGGCGCAGGATGCGCTGGTCGACACCGATCGCATCGCTGCGTTTCACGAAGTCCTCGGCGGCGAGGCTGCGTCGCTGCCGGATCAACGCCTCGGCATCGATGATGATCTGCCGCTGGCTGCGGAAATAGGCCGGCAGGGTCTTCTTGATGCGGCCTTCCAGTTCGGCACCGAGTGCAACCTCGGCGCTAGGCAAGCGCAGGATCACGCTGCTGCTGCGCCCGGTCTGCGGCGTTGGCGCGTGGTTGTCGCGCACTTCCAGCTGGGCGATGACATCGTTGCCCGGTTGCGCGCCCAGCGCAGCCAGATCAAGCGTGTGGGCGAAACGCCGCGCGGTGGCTTCGCCGCTGCCGCCAAGCGTCACGCTGCGTTTCACGAAGGTGATGTTCTCACCGCTGCCCTGGGTGGTGGTGACCGACAGCGTTGCCTGCGCGGCTACGCCGTAGTCGTCGGTGGCCTCGAAGCGCAACGACCACTGGCGTTGCCCGGGCGTGCCCAGCACCAGGCTGGCGGCCGGCTCCAGCACGCGTACGCCGGGCGCGCGGTCGGCGACCACGTCCAGACGATGCAGGTCGGTTCCGGCCAACGCCGGCTCGCTCACCACGCGGTACAGCACCGGCGTGCGCGCCACATCCTGTGCCTGCCACTGGCCATCGTGTTCGTTCAGCGGCAACCGGCGACCATCGTGGAACTGCAGCCATGCCTTGTCCGGTGCGCGATCAAAGCGCAACGACCACGACAGCCGGCTGTCGGCGGCGACCTTGGCATCCAGTGCGTTCTGGGTGAGCGTGGCCTGGCCGGTATAGGCCGGCGCGTCGATGCGCATGCGGGTGGACTGCAGGTGCAGTGGGCCCGCGGCAGCCGTGCTGCCAGGCGCCGACGCACGGGCCGGCGCGGAGCCGGGGCTGGAACGTGGCCAGCCGAATGCCAGCGCAACGATGGCCAGGCCCGCGATCCAGCACAGCGCCAATGCTCCACGCGGCCAGCGCGGACGCAGTTCCGGCATCGCGCGTTCCAGCGTGGCCAGCACATGCGCGCGCTGGCGCTGCTGCAGCGGATTGAGGGTAAGCGCATCGGCAAACAGCAGGTCGGCACTGTCCTCACTGGCGCCGCTGCCATCGAGCTGGCGCTGCAACCACTGCGGGTCCAGCTGGCGGGAGCGTGCCGTGGCGAGCGCTGCGCAGGCAAGCAGGCCGATGGTGCCGATCACGCAGGCGATATCGAAGCCCGCCAGGCGCAGCGCCAGCACCGTTGCGGCCAGCGCCCACGGCAGGCCCAGCAGCAGGGTGACGAGCGCACGGCGGCGGCGCGCGTGCTGCCAGGCGAGCTGCAGGGTGTTCATGCGGGCCCCCTGCGTCGATGACTGCTGGCCATCCAGCGTTCCAGCGCGAACAGCAGCACGATGGCCAGCAGCAACCACGGGGTGAGCTTGCGCAGCGGCGGCGTTGCCGCAGGCAGTGCTGCCTGGCGGGGGGCCTGGTCCTGGGCATCGCCGAGGCGTGGCAGCGGAGGCGGCTGCAGAGCCAGCAGCAGCGCGCGTGGCAACTGCGGATCGCGCAGCGCAGCGTTGCCTGAGGCATCCCAGTCGCCGGGCAGAGACAGCAGGACACCGTGGCCGATGCGTTGCTGCCACAGCAGCGGGGAGCCCTCGGTGTTGCGCAGCAGGATGCTGGCCTCGGCGGCAGGCTTGCCGGCAGTCACTACACGTCCGCCGTCCTGCAGCCACGCCTGCCAGTTCGCCGGCAGTGCGCCAGTGCGGCTCCACACGCCGATCTCGCCGCGTTCGGGCAGCGCATCCGCCACCAGAGGCGCGAGCGGCGCCTGCCTGCCCCACGCGCGCTGCAGTGCATTCAACCAGTGCTGGACGGCGGCCGAAGCATCGCTGTGCACGCGCAGGCGCGGCAACGTTGCGGCACTCGGTCGCTCACTCACCGGTATCGGCTGCGGGCGCCACTGCACCTCGCGCGACAGCTGCAGGCGTGCGCCGTCCAGGCCGGGCAGGGGATCGGGAACGTGCACGGTCAATGCGGTGCCCGCAGGCAGCTGTGCGTCCAGTTCGCGCAGCAGGCTGGGCAGGGAAGCCGTGGACGCGGGTGGCACTTGATCAATGGCAGGGAAGCCGGGCGCCAGCCAATGCCAGTTGCCCGCTTCGGCGGTGCCGCGTAGTGCGGTCGCGTCCAGCCCTGGGGCTACGACCGTCCACGCAGTGAGGGCTGGCGCAGGCCCGGTCAATGCAGGTCGTGCCAGCAGCAAGGCCAACGCGGCAAGCAACAGCAGGCGCACCAGCAGCAACGGCCAGTCATCGAAGCGGATGCGCTGGCGCGGCCGGATCTGTGCACGCAGCCAGCGCAGCGCGGCGAAATCCAGCGGTGTGTACGGATGGCGGCGGGCGAGGTGGATCAGCAGCGGCAGCAACCCTGCAGCGAGCGCGGCCAGGCCCAACGGGAACAGCAGGGTCATGCGCCGCCCCTGCGGCCAAACAGTGCCTGCAGTGGTTGGTCCAGCGGCTGGTCGAGCCAGCCAGTGGCACTGGCGATGCCGCTGGCCTGCAGGCGCGACTGCAATGCGTTGCGTGCGTCAGCGAAGCGTTGCAGGTAGTCGGTGCGGATCGCCGCGCCATCGCCCAGCAGTTCCTCGCCGGTCTCCGGATCGCGGAAGCGATGGCCTGCGCCGAACGGGAAGTCCCGCTCGTCGGCGGTGAGGATCTGCAGCAGTGCCACTTCGCGGCGTGCGCTGGCCAGTTGTTCCAGCAGCACAATGCCGGCCTCGTCAAAACCGTCGCCGATCGCCAGCAGCAGATCGCCCGGGCGCACGCGCTCCCACAGCGGGCGCAGGCGATCGGCCACAGGCCAGCCGCCACGCGCCTGCAGTGCATGCAGTTGCAGGTGCACGCGATCACGCTGGCGTGCGCCGTTCGCTGCGGGCACCAACTGCAGTCCATCGCCATTGATCGCCAGCAGGCCGAAACGGTCGCTCTGCTGCAGGGCCAGTTCCACCACGCAGGCGGCCACACCGCGCATGTGGTCCAGGCGGGTGCGCTGCGGTGCCGCGCGATCGGCCTGGCCGGCCGAGGCGGTGGCATCAAGCAGCAGCCAGACCGTGATCGGGCTTTCGCGTTCGGATTCGCGCACGAAGAAGCGGTCCGAGCGTGCATACAGCTTCCAGTCGATCTGGCGCAGCTCATCGCCTGGTTCGTAGGCACGGTACTGGGCGAATTCGAGGCCGGCACCGCGGCTGCGGCTGGCGTGCTGGCCGATGCCACTGGCGCCACTGGCCAGGCGTGGCCGCACGCGGAGCGTGCGCAGGCGCGCACGCAGTTCCGGTGGCAAGGTCAGCGGGGTACCGGCGTTCACGGGTGGCTCAACCCGGGAACGGCACGGCCTGCAGCAGGGCGGCGACCACGTCGTCGGCACGCTTCTGCTCGGCCTCGGCGGCGAACGACAGCAGCAGGCGATGGCGCATCACCGGCGCGGCCAGTGCCTGCACATCCTCGCGGGTGGCGGCAAAGCGGCCCTGCAGCAATGCGCGCGCTTTTGCCGCCAGCACCAGCGACTGTCCGGCGCGCGGGCCCGCGCCCCACTTCACCCACTGGTTGATCGCGGCGGGTGCGCCTTCGCCTGGGCGGCTGGCGCGCACCAAGCGGGTGATCCAGGCCAGCACATCCGGGCTGACATGCACCTGGCGTACGGCGGCCTGCAGCGCGATCACCGCCTCTGCATCCATCACCTTCGGCACCGCGTCGTTGGCGCCGCCGGTGGTCTGTTCCAGGATCTGCCGCTCCTCGTCCTCGCTGGGGTAATCCACCAGCACGTGCAGCAGGAAGCGGTCCAGCTGCGCTTCCGGCAGCGGGTAAGTGCCCGCCTGCTCGATCGGGTTCTGTGTGGCCAGCACGAAGAACGGCGCCGGCAGTGCGTAGGTGGTGCCGGCGTAGCTGACCGTGCGTTCCTGCATCGCTTCCAGCAGTGCGGCCTGGGTCTTGGGCGGGGTGCGGTTGAGTTCGTCTGCCAACAGCAGGTGGGTGAAGATCGGGCCCTGCTGGAAACGGAAATGGCGATGGCCGGTGCCGTGGTCTTCCTCCAGCAGCTCGGTGCCGAGGATGTCGCTGGGCATCAGGTCGGGGGTGAACTGCACGCGCCGGAACTGCAGTTCCAGCGCCTGCCCGAGCGAGCGCACCAGCAGGGTCTTGCCGAGCCCGGGCGCGCCTTCCAGCAGGCAGTGGCCGCCGGCCAGCAGGCCGATCAGCAGCTGCTCGACCACGGTGTGCTGGCCCACCACGGCGCGTGCAAGCGCGGCGCGCAGCGCATCCAGGCGTGGCAACAGGGAATCGAGGTCGGGGGAAGTCATGGGCGTGCAGGTCCTATCAATTGTTCAACGCGTACATCACGATGTTGACGCCGAAGCGGGTGTTGTCTTCGGCCAGGAAACGCTTGTTGCGCCAGTCGTAGTCCCACTCGCAGCCGTAGTCCTTGTTGCTGTAGAGCAGCCCCAGGCGGCCATCGATCTCGATGCCCTTCAGGTAGTCGTGCACCAGGTCGTCGCCCCAGCCGTTGAGTTCGAAGCTGGTGGCCGGCGGGCCATCGGGGAAACGGAAGAAGCTGCGGTACAGCGGGTGGCTGTTGGGCAGCTTCTGCAGTGCCCTGGGACCAAACAGGCGGCCCATCTGTGCCTCGAACGAGGTGGCGAACAGCCCATCGATATCGTGGTTGCAGTCGTCGACGAAGACGAAGCCGCCATTGCGCACATAGCGCACGAAGTTCTGCCGCTCGGCGGCATTGAACTCCACCAGCGTGTGGCCGGCCAGGTAGCAGAACGGCGCTTCCAGCATGCGCGGGTCGGCCAGTGCCACCACGTGCTCCTGCGGGTCCACGCGCAGCGAGGTGTAGTCGATCAGCGAGGTGATCAGGTTGGACGGCATGCGCGCGTCCACGTCCCAGTCACCGGAGTCGTACTGCAGGCGGGTGAACCAGAAGTCGTAGCGCGAACTGCGCGGGCCTGCCTGTGCCCAGGCCGGCAGCGCCGCCGCCGAAGCGGCAGCGGCCAACCAGCGCAGGCAGGCCCGGCGATCCATCAGACAGCGTCGGACAGCGAGGTGAAGGTGAAATCGCGCAGCTTCATCGGCGGGATCATCATCACGTAGCTGGACTCATCACCGGCCACACGCACCGGCTTGCCCAGCTCTTCGATGTTGTTGAGCATGATCACCGGCGACTCGTTGAAGCGGAAGTTCTTCACCGGGTGCTTGATCTGGCCGTTCTCGATGTAGAAGGTGCCGTCGCGGGTGAGGCCGGTCAGCAGCACCGTCTGCGGATCGACCATGCGGATGTACCAGGTACGCGTGACCAGGATGCCCTTCTGGGTGCCACGCACCAGCTCGGCGGTGCTTTTGTCGCCACCGCTCATCAGCAGGTTGCCCGGCGAGGCCTTGGCGGTCTTGCCCTGCTTCTGCGCCCAGAAGCGCGAGTAGTCCAGGTTGGCGATCTTGCCGTTCTCGATGATGGCCATGCGCTCGCGCGGCAGGCCTTCGTTGTCCCACGGCAGCACCGGTGCGTCCGGATGCCACGGATCGGCGATCATGGTCACGCGCGGGTCGTAGACCTGCTCGCCCAGCTTGTTGCCACCACCCTTCTTCGACAGGAAGCTGCGGCCTTCATCGGCCGAGCGCGCACTGAAGAAGTTCATCATGAAGCTGATCAGGCCTGCCGCTGCGGCCGGCTCCAGGATCACCGTGTACTTGCCCGGTTCCAGCGCCTTGGCTTCGGCCGACTCGGTGGCCTTGCGCATGGCGATGCGGATGTCCTGGTCGGCCTTGAAGTCGGCCGCATCCTTCAGGTTGCGGCCGACCCAGCCCGAGCCGCGGCCATCTTCAGTGCGCACGGTGCAGGTGTAATCGAAGTTGGTGGTGCGCTGGTAGGCGAAGTTGCCGTTGCTGTTGGCGGTGGCCTGGAAGCCCTGGCCATCCTCGAGGAAGCCGGCGGCGATCAGGCCGTGACCACGGCACGGGGCGATCGAATCGGCGGCGACCTTGGCACGGAACGCCGGATCGATGGCAGCAGTGGATTCGCTGAAGGTGGGGCTGGCGCGGTAGCTCTGCTTGCCGATGGCCGGCATGAACTCCGGGTTCTCCGGGGCCAGGCGGGCCAGGTCTTCGGCACGGCGCACCACGCGTTCCAGCGCGGCATCGTCGAACTCGTTGATCGAGGCGGTGCCGACGCGCTTGCCGAAGGCGACGGTGACTGCCAGTTCGGTGTTGTCGACGATGCCACTGGTGGAGACATTGTTCAGCGCGAAGCGGATGTTGCCGCTGATCGCGCCGGCCAGCACGGCGGTGCACTCGTCGGCCTTGGACAGGGCGATGACCTTGTCGAGGATGGCCTTGGCCTGGGCTTCGGTGAAGATACTCATGGTGTAAGGGCTCCTGACCGGTCAGCCGAGGCTGCGTGCGGTGTTGATGACGTTGATGCCGTTGAAGCGCGCGGTGGACGAGCCGTGCGAGACCGCCGAGACCTGTCCCGGCTGGCCCTTGCCGTCGAAGAACGAACCGCCCAGGCGGTAGTCGCGTTCGTCGGCCACGGCGGTGCAGGCGTTCCAGAACTCCGGCGTGCGGATCTGGTAAGCCACGTCTTCCAGCATGCGGGTGATCTGGCCGTTCTTGATCTCGTAGAACAGCTGGCCGCCGAACTGCGCGTTGTAGCGCTGCTGGTCGATCGAGAACGAGCCATCACCGATGATGTAGATGCCGTTCTCCACGTCCTTGATCAGGTCCGGCACGCTCAGCGGCGTCTTGCCCGGTGCCATCGACACGTTGGCCATGCGCTGGAACTGCACGCTGGACCACGAGTCGGCATAGCAGCAGCCGTCGGACTCGGTCTTGCCGAGGATGTGGGCCTGGTCGCGGATGGTCTGGTAGTCCACCAGCTTGCCGTTGCTGATCAGGTCCCAGCGCTTGCACTTCACGCCTTCATCGTCGTATGCCACCGCGCCGAGGCTGCCGGGCTGGGTCTTATCGGCGAAGATGTTGACCAGATCGCTGCCGTACTGGAAATGCTGTTCGCGCTTGTCCAGGGTGGCGAAGCTGGTGCCGGCGTAGTTGGCTTCGTAGCCGAGCACGCGGTCCAGTTCCAGCGGGTGGCCGATCGACTCGTGGATGGTCAGCCAGGTATGCGACGGATCGAGCACCAGATCGTACTTGCCCGGCTTCACCGACGGGGCCTTCAGCTTTTCCTGCGCCTGCCGGGCGGCGGCGATGGCGTCTTCCTTCATGTCGTAGGAAGAACTGTAGTTGACCACGCCATTCGGACTGACCACCTTGCCGGCGGCGGCGCCGTCCAGGTACTCGTAGCCCAGGCCCATCGGCGAGGACAGGCCCGAACGGGTGCGGAACTTGCCGCTGCTCTTGTCGATGGCGGTGACCGTCATCGGCGCCCAGATGCGGTGCACGTCCTGGTCGATATAGGAACCATCGGTGGAAGCGAAGTACTTCTGCTCGTTGACCAGGAACAGCATCGAGTTGACGAAGCTGGCACCAGCGCCCATTGCGGCAGCGTTGACGTCCAGCAGCAGACCGACCTTGTCCTTGATCGGCACCTCCATCGCATTCTTGCGGATCGGCGTGCGCCAGCTCACCTCACCCACGCCCGGCGCCTTGGCCAGCTGCACCGGTGCGGTCTGCACGCCGGCATTGGCCTTGGCGATGGCCGCCGCCTGCTGCGCGGCCCTGGCCACGTCGGCGGTACCCAGTGCGTTGGTGGCGGCGAAGCCCCAGGCGCCGTTGACGATCACGCGGATGCCCACGCCGGTGGACTCGGTGTTCACCACGTTCTGCACCTTGTCCTCGCGGGTGATCACGAACTGCCGCAGGTAGCGGCCGATGCGCACGTCGCAGTAGGTGGCACCGGCGCTGCGCGCCGCCTGCAGCGCCGCGTCGGCCAGGCGCTTCTTCAATGCCGGGTCGAGGCTGGACTGCAGCTGCTCGGCGGCGATCACCTTGCCGAAGAAGGAGGGCACGATCAGCCCGCCCGCGGTAAGCCCGGTCAGGGCCAGGAAGTCACGTCTTTGCAAGGCTGCTCTCCATGTCGAAGGATGGGTGGCTCAAGCGCCGAGACTGCGCGCGGTGTTGATGATGTTGATGCCGTTGAAGCGGGTGGTGGACGAACCGTGCGAGACCGCCGAGACCTGGCCGGGCTGGCCCTTGCCGTCGAAGAACGAACCGCCCAGGCGGAAATCGCGTTCATCGCAGATGGCCGTGCAGGCATTCCAGAATTCCGGCGTGCGGATCTGGTAGGCCGCATCCTCGATCATGCCGGCGATCTTTCCGTCCTTGATCTGGTAGTACAGCTGGCCACCGAACTGCGCGTTGTAGCGCTGCTGGTCGATCGAGTACGACCCCCGGCCGTGGATGTAGATACCGTTCTCCACGTCCTTGATCATGTCCTCGACGCTGAGCGGCTGCTTGCCCGGCGCCAGCGAGACATTGGCCATGCGCTGGAACTGCACGCTGGACCAGGAATCGGCGTAGCTGCAGCCATGCGATGCATCGCGGCCGAGGATATGGGCTTCATCGCGGGTGGCCTGGTAATCGACCAGGATGCCGTCGCGCACCAGGTCCCAGCGCTGGGTCTTGACGCCCTCGTCGTCGTAGCCGACCGCACCGAGGCTGCCCGGCTGGGTCTTGTCGGCGAAGAAGGTGACGATGTCGCTGCCCCAGCGGAAACCCGCATCGCGCTTGTCCAGCGTGGCGAAGCTGGTGCCGGCGTAGTTGGCTTCGTAGCCGAGCACGCGGTCCAGCTCCAGCGGGTGGCCGACGTTTTCGTGGATGGTCAGGAACAGGTTGGACGGGTCCAGCACCAGGTCGTACTTGCCGGGCTTCACCGACGGCGCCTTCAGTTTCTCGCGCGCGTGGCGGGCGGCCGCAATGGCGTCCTCGACCGGGTCGTAGGAATCGCGGTAAGCGGTGATGCCACCGGGCAGGTGCACCTTGCCGCGCGCATCGCCATCGAGGAACTCATAGCCCATGCCCATCGGCGAGGACAGGCCGGCGCGGGTGCGGAACCTGCCGCTGGCCTTGTCGATGGCGGTGGCGGTGAACG
Source organism: Stenotrophomonas sp. YJH_SMC_135 (assembly GCF_059372355.1). Lineage (NCBI taxonomy): Bacteria > Pseudomonadati > Pseudomonadota > Gammaproteobacteria > Lysobacterales > Lysobacteraceae > Stenotrophomonas > Stenotrophomonas sp. YJH_SMC_135. The sequence goes on along the minus strand of NZ_JCAFVN010000004.1, from coordinate 243,594 downwards.
GCAGCCAGATGCGATGGATGTCCTGGTCGATGAACGAGCCATCGCTGGAGGCGAAGTACTTCTGTTCGTTGACCAGGAACAGGGTGGAATTGATGTAGTCGGCGCCCGCATCCAGCGCGGCGGCATTGAGGGCCAGCAGCAGTTCGACCTTGTCCTGGATCGGCACCGCCATCGCGTTCCTGCGGACGGGGGTCTGCCAGCGCACCTCCCCGACCGGCGGCGTCGGCGCCAGCTGCACCGGCCGGGTCTGGATGCTGGCGTTGGCGCGGGCGATCGCGGCCGCCTGCTCGACCGCAGCGCGTACGGCGGCCTCGGTCTGCTGGTGGGTGGCAGCGAAGCCCCAGGCCCCGTTGACGATCACCCGCACGCCCACGCCGGACGATTCGCGGTTGGTCACGTTGCCGACCTGATGCTCGCGGGTGATGACCGACTGGTTGAGGTAGCGGCCGATGCGCACATCGCAGTAGCTGGCCTTGGCCGTGCGTGCGGTGGCCAGCGCCACGTCCGCCAGGCGCCTGCGCTGGAGGGTGTCGACCGGGGCGAGCAGTTGCTCGGCGGCGATGGCACGGGAATGCGGCAGCAGCAGGCCCGCCAGGCCCAGACCGGAAAAAGCCAGGAACTCACGTCGTTGCACAGCGTTTCTCTCTCTCGCTTGCGTGCGGCCGGCAACGGGCCGAGCCGATCACGTCAACCACTCGACTTTCGCCAGCGCGGGGCATCCGGGCAAGTGACTGCAGTCATGGTTGGGGGTGTTACGGCAGGGCTGCGCCCTGCACCTGCTCAGAGCCGGAGCAACAGCCACAGCAACAGCGGGCTTGCTGAGGGATGGCGGGGCGGTGTGGGTGGGCAGGACACGCCGTTAACCCCCCTCCGGGGTCCGGCCCAGCCGCTGGCGGCTGGGCGTTCGGGCGCTTGCGAAGCAGTGCTTCGCAAGCAAAGTGCCCTCACCCATGGGGGCTCGATGGCGCCATCCATGGCGCCAACGGTCCTGCCCACCCACACCGCCCCGCCTCTGACAGATTCCGTGCGCTGCTGGTAGGTGTCGACCTTGGTCGACACATCTGTCAGATATCGAATGAAATTCGGGGTCAGATCCGTTTTCCTGCGGAAAACGGATCTGACCCCAAGAGTGTTTCCGACAGATCGCGGCCAACTGTCGAAGGCGGGGTGGGTCCGGTGGCAGGGGCGTGAGCGCCATGGATGGCGCGACCGAGCCTCCATGGACGGATTTACGGCGTCCCCTGCCACCGGATCCACCCCGCCATCCCTCAGGAAGCCCGCTGTTGCTGTTGCTTTGGCTTTGGCTGTTGCCGTTGCTGTGGCTTGAAGCAGGTGCAGGGCGCAGCCCTGCTCGGAACACTCCCTGGTGCACAATGGGGCCGCCCCCGCCCGGACACCCTCCTGATGTCGAGCAAGCCGTATTCAGAAGCCTGCGAGCGCAACCGCGAACCGATCGCCGCCGCACTCGACCCGTGGATGGGCGACCGCCATCGGGTGCTGGAAATCGGCAGCGGCACCGGCCAGCCCGCGGCCTTCTTCGCCGAGCGTTGGCCCTGGCTGCGCTGGCAGCCCAGCGACCATCCGGACCATCTGCCCGGCATCGAGGCCTGGCGCGCGGAAGCGGCGCTGCTGAACCTGCTGCCGGCGGTGGCGCTGCAGGTGGAACTGCCACCGGCGCCTGGGCTCAGCCTGCCACAGGGCAGCACGTTCGACGCCGCGTTCAGCGCCAACACGTTGCACATCATGAGTTGGGCGCACGTGCAGGCGTTGTTCGCCGCGCTGCCATCGGTGCTGCGTCGCGGCGCGCTGCTGGCGGCGTACGGCCCGTTCAACTACGGCGGCCGCTACAGCAGCGACAGCAACGCGCAGTTCGATGCCTGGCTGAAGGCGCGCGACCCGCGCAGCGGCATCCGCGATAGCGAAGCGGTGCAGGCGCTGGCCGCCGACCACGGATTCACCCGCCTGGGGGATGTGGCGATGCCGGCCAACAACCGCCTGCTGCTGTGGCGGTTGGGGTAAACCATCGGTAGTGCCGGCCGCTGGCCGGCAACCGATTGCCCGGATGAATGCTGGCCAGCGGCCGGCACTCCCTTCAGGCCACCTGCACGATATGCAGCGCCTTCGGATTGCGCCACTGCGCCAGCAGGGCCGCTTCGCGCGCCTTGGCCTGCTCGAAATGCGCTTCCTTGACGTGGCCGAAGCCGCGGATGTGCTCGGGGATGCTGGCAATCTCCACCGCCAGGGCCAGGCGGTCGTCATCCAGGCCGTCCAGCAGTAGCTGCACGGTGGCCTCGTAATCGCCGATCAGCTTGCGCTCCATGCGGCGTTCCGCGGTGCGCCCGAATACGTCGAAGCGGCCGCCACGCAGGAACTTCAGCCTGGCCAGCAGGCCGAAGGCCTTGAACATCCACGGGCCGTATTCCTTCTTCAGCAACCGGCCCTGCTCATCCTTCCTGGCGAACAGCGGCGGCGCCAGGTGGAAGCGCAGCTGGTAATCGCCCTCGAACTGCTGCTGCAGGCGGCGCTGGAAGTCGCCGCTGGTGTACAGGCGGGCCACTTCGTACTCGTCCTTGTAGGCCATCAGCTTGAACAGGTAGCGGGCCACGGTCTCGGTCAGCGCAGTGGAGCCGCCGATGCGGTCGGCTTCGGCGGTGCGCACGCGCTCGACCAGGCTGCGGTAGCGGTTGGCGTAGGCAGTGTCCTGGTACTCGACCAGGAACGCGGCGCGGCGCTCGATCATTTCATCCAGCGAGCGCGACAGGCGGGCGTCATCCAGCGGCAGGAACGCCACGTCGCCACCGTGCGAGGGCAGGCCGCGCAGTTCGCGTTCGTCGCCGGTGTTGCGCGGTGCCGCAGTGGCACCCCATTCATTGCCCTCCCACTCGCCTGGTGGCAGCGGATGCAGCGGGCCCGGGGTGGATTCGGCATCGGTGTGGCGGTTGCGCACCAGGCCGGCCGCCTGCTGCACGGCCTGCGGATCGACCACGGCCAGGCGGCCCCAGGCGAACGCCTGCTGGTTCATCGCCACGGCCGCGCCATTGAGCTCGATGGCGCGCATCAGCGAGTCGAACGACAGCGGCACCAGGCCCTGCTGCCAGGCGTAGCCGAGGATGAACAGGTTGGCGGCGATGGCATCGCCCAGCAGCGCGGTGGCCAGCTGGGTGGCATCGAGCAGCAGTGGTTCCTGGCCGCCCAGTGCCACGCGCACGCCGGCAATGATGTCGGCGGCGGGGAACTGCATGTCCGGGCGCGTGGTGAAGGTGCCCGGCATCGCTTCGTAGGTGTTCAGCACCACCTGCGAACGGCCGGCACGCACCTTCGAAAGCGCCCAGTAGTCGTTGACCACCACCATGTCGCAGCCCAGCACCAGGTCGGCTTCACCGGCGGCGATACGCACGGCGTGGATGTCTTCAGGGCGACGGGCAATGCGGATATGCGTGGTCACCGCGCCGCCCTTCTGCGCCAGGCCGGTCTGGTCGAGCACGGTCGCGCCCTTGCCTTCCAGGTGGCCGGCCATGCCCAGCAGCGCGCCGATGGTCACCACGCCGGTACCGCCGACGCCGGTGATCAGGATGTTCCAGGGCTGCTCCAGGCTGCCGCGGAGAGTCGGTGCCGGCAGGTTGTCCAGCAGCGTGGACGCATCGCGCTTGCTGCCCTTGCGCGGCTGGCCACCGTGCACGGTGACGAAGCTCGGGCAGAAGCCGTTCACGCAGGAATAGTCCTTGTTGCAGTTGGACTGGTCGATCTCGCGCTTGCGCCCGAACTCGGTTTCCTTCGGCAGCACCGACACGCAGAAGCTCTTCTTGCCGCAGTCGCCGCAGCCTTCGCAGACCAGCGAATTGATCAGCACCCGCTTCTGCGGGTCTTCCAGCTTGCCGCGCTTGCGGCGGCGGCGCTTCTCGGTGGCGCAGGTCTGTTCGTAGATCAGGATCGAAACACCCTTCACTTCGCGCAGGCGCTTCTGCACTTCGTCCAGCTCGCTGCGGTCATGGAACTCGACGTCGCTGGGGAAGTGCTCGCGCTGGCCGGTCCACCTGCCGATGTTGTCCGACAGCACCACGATGGTGTGGATGCCCTCGGCACGCATCTGTTTTGCAATGTCCGGCACGCTCAGCGGGCCGTCCACCGGCTGGCCGCCGGTCATCGCCACCGCATCGTTGTAGAGGATCTTGTAGGTGATGTTGACGCCGGCAGCGACCGCCTGGCGGATCGCCAGCGAACCGCTGTGGAAGTAGGTGCCGTCGCCGAGGTTCTGGAACACGTGCGGGGTATCGGTGAACGGCGCCTGCCCGGCCCAGGTCACGCCTTCGCCGCCCATGTGGGTGAAGGTATCGGTGCTGCGGTCCATCCAGGTCACCATGTAATGGCAACCGATGCCGGCCAGCGCACGCGAGCCTTCCGGCACGTTGGTGGACGTGTTGTGCGGGCAGCCGGAGCAGTAGTGCGGTACGCGCGGAAAACTGGCGCGCGGCAACGCAAGTTCGGCTTCCTTCTCCTGCATCCACTGCAGGCGCTGCTCGATCGATTCGTTGTTGAAGAACTTCTGGATGCGGCGACCGATCACGCCGGCGATGGTGGCCGGGGTCAGTTCACCGGTGGACGGCAGGATCCACTCGCCGCTCTCGTCGTACTTGCCGACGATGGACGGGCGCTGGCCCCAGCTGGCCGGCCAGTTGAAGAACTGTTCCTTCATCTGGCGCTCGATGAAGGCACGCTTCTCCTCCACCACGATGATGTCTTCCAGGCCCTGCGCGAAGCGCGCGATGCCCTGCGGCTCCAGCGGCCAGGTCATGCCGACCTTGTACACGCGGATGCCGATGTCGGCGCACGCCGTTTCATCCAGGCCCAGGTATTCCAGCGCCTGCAGCACGTCCAGGTAGCTCTTGCCGGTGGTGACGATGCCCAGCCGCGCGCGCGGCGCGTCCATCACCACCTTGTCGATGCCGTTGGCGCGGGCGAACGCCTGTGCGGCCTTCACCGCATAGCGGTGCAGGCGCATTTCCTGGTCCAGCGGCGGGTCCGGCCAGCGGATGTTGAGGCCGCCGGTCGGCATCTCGAAGTCTTCCGGCAGCACGATGCGGCGCGCCATCGGATCGACCTCGACCGAGGCCGACGATTCCACCGTCTCGGCGATCGTCTTGAAGCCGACCCAGCGGCCGGTGTAGCGGCTCATCGCCCAGCCCAGCAGGCCCATGTCCAGGATGTCCTGCACGCCGGCCGGATTCAGCACCGGCATCATCGCGCTGACGAACTCGTCCTCGCTGCCATGCGGCAGGGTTGAACTGCGGCAGGCGTGATCATCGGCGGCCAGCGCCAGCACGCCGCCATGGCGCGAGGTGCCGGCGGCATTGGCGTGCTTGAACACGTCGCCGCAGCGGTCCACGCCCGGGCCCTTGCCGTACCACATGCCGAACACGCCCTGCACGTTGGCGCCGGGGAACAGGTTGGTCTGCTGGGTGCCCCACACCATGGTGGCGCCCAGGTCCTCGTTCAGGCCGGGGGTGAACTTCACCTTGGCCGCGTCGAGGTGCTTGCGCGCGCGCCACAGCTCCAGGTCAAAGCCGCCCAGCGGGCTGCCACGGTAGCCACTGACGAAACCGGCGCTGTCGATGCCTTCGTGCGCGTCGCGCAGCCGCTGCATCAACGGCAGTTTCACCAGCGCCTGCACGCCACTCAGGTAGATCCGCCCCTCGTTGCGGGTGTACTTGTGGTCGAGCGTGTAGTCACGGTCGATCAGGTCGGCGGAAGAGGGCGAAGTGAGTTGCGCGGTACTGGTCATGGCTGGCCCGGTCAGGATCGGCTGGCACCGGCCGCGTGCAGGCACGCGGCGGGAAAGGCGCGAATTGTAGCAGCGAGGCCCGACCGGCCCGGCACTCGCGCCGGCGGCCATGCTGGGGTTAGGATCGGGGAGAGAGAGGGAGGCTGCGGTTGCGGCCTGGGGAGAAGGGATGTCAGTTGCAGGAAAGATCCTGGGCAGCATGTTGCTGGTCTCGGGAACGGCCCCCGTGTGGGCCGCGCCGGCGGTGCCGGCACCACAGGAGTTCTACTTCGACAGCGATGCGGCCGCCGTGCCGATGGTCGTGGTCCAGTCCGACGGGGATGCGCTGGTGGCGCAGCTGCTCAAACAGCGCGAGCGCGGCCGGCGTACCGTGGAGGCCACCGTGCAGCTGGCGTCGGTGGCCATTGCGCAGGGCCGCACCGAGCTGGGTGAACAGCTGTATCGCGAAGCACTGAAGGATGCGCCGGTGCAGGGCAGCCTGGGCCGTAGCGTGCGCTGGAATTACGGCTGGGACCTGTTGCGTCAGGGCCAGCCTGAAGCCGCCCTGGAGCAATGGCAGGCCGCTGCCGGTGGTTCGCTGAGCAAGCCGGGCTGGCTGCCACCCACCTATGCGCTGGCGCTGTGGCGGGCCGGGCAGAAGCAGGAGGCGGTGCAGTGGTATGCCGCAGCGGTGCGTACCGAGCCGACGCAATGGAGCGACAGCAGCCGCTTTGCGCAGTTGTTGCCATTGTGGCGTGACGACGAGCGCGCCTCGCTGGCGGAAGTGCAGCAGGCCTGGGCGGCCGCGCCGCCGGCCTGGCCCTGAGGGAAGGGGGGGGCCGGGTTGCACCCGGCACCCGCAGAGGCAACGGCTGGAGCAACTGCAGCAGCCGAAGCAACAGCGGGCTTCCTGCGGGATGGCGGGGCACTGTGGGTTTGCGGGGCCGCCGTAAACCCATCCATGGGGGCTTGGTCGCCGCATCCATGCGGCTCACACCCCGCAAACCCACAGTGCCCCGCCTTCGACAGGTTCCGGCGGCTGTTGGTAGGTGTCGACCTTGGTCGACACGGTAGGTCCATGCCATGCGTGGATGAGATCTGCCAGGGATAGAAATCGAACTGGGGTCAGATCCGTTTTCCTCTGGAAAACGGATCTGACCCCAGGGCCTCAAGAGCAGCCAGCCAACCGCTTTTGCTTTTGCTTCTGCTCTTTTTCTTTCTTCCACGTGGCTGATCGCCAACCGCAGCTGTTGCTTTCAGCAACCAGCCACGAGGGGCTGCGCCGTTCGCCGGAACCCCTCAATCGTCCGCGGAAACCGTCCGCCCCGACGCCCATGCCCGCAATGCCTCTACCTGCTCGGCCATCAGCACCGACAGCGGCCGCGTCGCACGGATCTCGTTCATCAGCAGCTCGGTATCCAACGGCCGGCCTTCGGCGTGCGCCGCATACAGCCCGGCCACGATCGCCTGCTCGATCTCGGCGCCGGAGAAGCCATTGGCCGCGGCCGCCAGCGCCGGCAGCGCGAAGTCGTCGCCGTTGAGCTGGCGTCGCCCCAGGTGCAGCCGCAGCAGCTCCACACGCACCTCAGGCGTGGGCAGGTCGACGAAGAAGATCTCGTCAAAGCGGCCCTTGCGCAGCAGTTCGGCCGGCAACTCGTGTACCTGGTTGGCCGTGGCGACGATGAAGACCGGCGCCTTGCGTTCGGCCATCCAGGTCAGCAGGTAGCCGAGCACGCGGCGCGATACGCCACCGTCCTCGCCACCGCTGGCCAGGCCCTTCTCGATCTCGTCCATCCACAACACGCAGGGCGCCAGCTGCTCGGCCGAGGCCAGCGCCTGGCGCAGGTTGGCCTCGGTCTCGCCGTGGTACTTGTTGTACAGCGCGCCCACGTCCAGGCGCAGCAGCGGTACGCCGAAGCCGGCGGCGGTGGCCTTGGCCAGCATCGATTTGCCGCAGCCCTGCACGCCCAGCAGCAACATGCCGCGCGGCGGGTCCAGTCCGGCCGGTGCCGAGCCGGCGATGAAGGCCACCCGGCGCTGGCTGATCCAGCGCTTGAGCCGGTTGGCACCGGCCACGTCGCCGAAGCGCGCGCTGTCATGCTCGAAGAACAGGTGGCCGCTGCGGTTGAGCAGCTCGAACTTCAGCCGTGCCAGCTGCGGCAGGTCGTCGTCGCGCAGCGCGCCATCGGCGTAGATCAGCTGGCGGGCGATGCGGCGGGCATCGACCAGGCTCAGGCCCTGCAGGTTCTTCAGGATCTTCTTCACCGCCTCGCTGTCGACCTCGACACGGCGGCCGCCGTGTTCGCGCGCATAGGCGTCGGCCTCCTCGCGCAGCATCTTCAGCAGGGCGTTGGCATCGGGCAGGCGCGGGTTGAAGCGCACCGCCAGGGCCTCCAGCTCGGCCGGCAGCTCGACCTTGGCGCCGATCAGCACCAGCACATGCGGCTCGCTATGGCGGCGCTGGATCAGGTCGCGCAGCGCGCGCTGGTGGCTGGCATACCCCAGGTAGGGGTGGAAATCGAGCAGCAGGTAGACACCCCGCTGATCGGCTTGGCGGATCATCTGCAGGGCGGCGCTGGCATCGGGCGGGCCGACCGGCGGGTCCTCGCGGTCCAGGTCGATGCGACGCAGGCCCTCGGTGATGGACCAGCGGTGCAGGGCCCGCCACACGTGCATCAGCGTCTGCCGGAACAGCTCGACGATGCGGGCCTCATCCTGGGTCTCGATCACGATCAGGGGGGTATTGGCGCGGATCAGTGCGCTCAGGTCCTGCAGTTCGCTCATGCCGGTTCGATCCTTCGGGGGCGCCACGATAGCAAAGGCGATGGCCACTGGTTCAGCACGGTGCTACCTCCCGTCACCACCGCCGGTGTACGCTCGGGGCACGTACCCGGAAGCGAGGCTGGCATGAAGACGATCCTGGTGGCCGGTTCCAAGGGCGGGGTGGGCAAGACCACCGTCGCCACCCACCTGGCCGCGTACGCGGCATTGCAGGGCAAGGCCACGGTGATCGCCGATGCCGACCCGCAGGGCTCCAGCACCCGCTGGGCACAACGGCGTGCAGGGCTGGAAAGCGCGGTGCTCCCCATCGATGTGTATCGGAAGAAGCAGTGGGCGCAGAAGCTGCCCGACGGTACCGATACCGTCATCATCGATGCACCGGCCGGTGCGCTGGCCGACGATATCCCCCATTTCCTGGACGCGGCCGACGCCGTGGTGGTGCCGGTGCTGCCCTCGGCGCTGGATATCGAAGCCATCGTCGGCTTCCTCAACAGCCTGGCCCAGAACCCGCGCGTGCACAGCCGCAAGCTGCCGGTGGGGCTGGTCCTCAACCGCACCAAGCCCTGGACCCAGACCTCGCAGCAGGCGCTGCAGATGCTGGCCGAATGGCCATACCCGGTGGTCGCGCAGCTGCGTGACAGCCAGAGCTACGTGGTCATGACCGGCCTGGGCCGCAGCCTGTTCGACTATCGCTCCGCCCAGGTGCGCGAACACCAGGCCGACTGGGAGCCGCTGCTGTCCTGGCTCAAGCTTTGATGCCTGCCTCACTTCTCCTGCTGCATCCTCTTCTCCATGGAAACCCGCGATGCGTGAACTGATCCTGCTGCGCCATGCCCATGCCGAACCCGCCGTTTCCGGCCAGGCCGACCTCGACCGGCCGCTGTCGCCGGTGGGGCTCGCCGAGGCCGAAGCCGCCGGCAAGTGGTTGAAGGAAAACAACCTGCTGCCCGACTGCGTGCTGTGCTCGCCGTCGCGACGTACCCGCGAGACCCTGGAAGCGGTGATGACGGCCATCGGCTATGTCGAAAAGCGCCTGGAAGACCGGATCTACGAAGCCACCCCGGGCACCCTGGCGGCGCTGGTGGACGAGCGTCGTGACCTGGACCGGGTGCTGATCGTCGGCCACAACCCGGGCCTGGAGCAGCTGGTGGCCCTGATGACCGACGGCACCAGCAGTGACTATCGCGGCATGCCGCCGGGCGGCGTGGCCGTGCTTGGCTTCCCGCGCGAGGCCTCGATCGAACCCGGCGTGGCCAGCCTGAACGCGTTCTGGTGGCCGTGATCCGATGAGCCTGGCGCGGCGCAGCCGCTTCCTGCTGCCCGCGTTGCTGGCGCTCGGCCCGGCCTGGGCCGCGGCGCCCCCACCGACCCCGTTGCCGCCCGTGTCCGCCGAGGCGCCACGGGTATTGCGCCTGGATACCCAGCGCTCGCGGATCGGCTTCGAGGTGCGCACCCGCTTCGGCCAGCGCATCGAAGGCGTGTTTCCGCACTTCGAGGGGCGTATCGAGATCCTGTCCGACGGCCGTCACCAGGTGCACCTGAAGATGTTCACCCGCTCGGTGGAGATCCCCGGCAAGGCGCGCTATACCGGCTGGATGCGCGGCGAGGAGTTCTTCGATGCCGGGCGCCATCCGGTGGTCGAGTTCGACTCGCTGCCCTACTGGCCGGAGACCGTGGAGCAGGGCGGCGCCATCAACGGCCGGCTGACCCTGCGCGGCATCAGCCACCCCGAGTCATTGCAGGTCGAGAAGGCGGAGTGCGCCCGACCCGGCTATGATTGCGACGTCGTCAGCCGCGGTACCGTGCAGCGAGGCCGGTACGGAATGGACAGCTGGCAGCTAGCCTTGAGTGACCGAGTGACCTTCGTATTGCGTGCGCGCCTGAGCGAGGCGCCGAAACCGTGAACCTCCTGCTGCGCGTACTGGCGCTGGCAACCGTGTTGCTGGGCAGCGGTTGTGCATCGCTCTCGCATGCCGAGCGTGACCGTGCCGAAGCGATTGCCGTGCAGGCGCGCTCGACCGACGTCGACTGCCAGCGCGCCGACCGCTGCGCGCAGGACTCGCCGTTGCGTGCGCTGGCGGGCCGGGCGTTCACCGAATCCACCCCGGAACAGCCACGCCACTACGCCACCCTGCTCGACGAGGGCGAGGGTGCCCTGGTCGCGCGCCTGAACCTGCTGCGCAGCGCCACCCGCAGCATCGACCTGCAGACCTACATCTTCGACAAGGACGACAGTGCCCGGCTGGTCATCGACGAGCTGCTGGCCGCGTCGCGGCGCGGGGTGAAGGTGCGGGTGCTGATCGACCAGCTCTCGGCGATCTCCGACCTGCAGATCCTCGGCGCCCTGTCCGGCGCGCACCAGAACTTCCAGCTGCGGGTCTACAACCCGACCTTCGGCAAGGCCCGGCTGAACTACTTCGACTATGCCGGCAGCGTGCTGTGCTGCTTCCGCCGCTTCAACCAGCGCATGCACAACAAGCTGCTGGTGATCGACGATGCGATCGGCGTGGTCGGCGGCCGCAACTACCAGGACGACTATTATGACTGGGACCGCGAGTACAACTTCCGCGACCGCGACGTGCTGATCGCCGGCCCGGAGGCGCGGGCGATGGCGGCCAACTTCGATGCCTTCTGGCGCGCCAGGCGCAGCGTGCCGGCCGAGCGCCTGAACGATGTCGGCCGCACCCTGCTGCGCGAGGGCGTGCCGACCCTGCCGCCGGCCAGCTTCCGCCGCCCCGAGCGGGTGGAGCGGGTCAGTGCCGAAGCCAATGACATGGACTTCGTCAGCCGTTCCTTCGTCGATACCGCGTTGCCGGTGGCCTCGGTGCGCTATGTCGCCGACCTGCCGCGCAAGCACCGGCGCGAGAAGGCCGATGCGCCGCTGGCCGGACAGCACGTGACCGAGCCGCAGCTGGATGCGCTGATCGCCGGCGCGCAGAAGGAAGTGATCCTGCAGACGCCGTACCTGGTGCTGTCCAAACCGGCGCAGAAGCTGTTCCGCGAGCTGCGCAAGCGACCGCAGCCGCCGCGCGTGGTGGTGTCCAGCAACAGCCTGGCGGCGACCGACAACCCGATCGTCTATGCGCTGTCGTACAAGTACAAGCGGCGCAACATGCGCGAACTGGGCTTCAACATCTTCGAATACAAGCCGTTCCCGCTGGATGCACCGGTCGATTACCGCAACCTGCTGCCCGACCCGATCGCCGCGCCGGAAGGCGACGACGACGGCGGGCGCAACCCGCTGATCGGCGGCAGTGCTGCCGGCAGCAATGCCGGCGACCGTCGCGATCGCGATGAGCATCCGGCACCCACCGGCAAGCAGGGGCCGGTGAACCATCCGCGCACCGGCAGTGCCTACCAGAACGCGCGCGAGCGCCGCCGTGCGGCCGGCAGCGAGGTCGAGACCCGCCTGCTGCGCACCGAGACCCGGCCCTCGTTCCTGGGCAGCAAGGCGGTCAACAAGCCGTTGCCGGTCACCCGCAAGGGCGCGCGCATGGGCCTGCATGCCAAGTCGCTGGTGGTCGATCGCCGCATCGGCGTGGTCGGTACCCACAACTTCGACCCGCGCAGCGAGAACTACAACACCGAAGGCGCGGTGATCATTGACGACCCGGCCTTCGCCGAGCAGCTGGCCGAGAGCATCCTGCGCGACACCCACCCGCAGAACTCGTGGACGGTGGCGCCGCGGGCCAAGCCGCCGGTGCTGTCCGGGCTCAACTACAGCGTCGGCAAGGCCTCCGAAGCACTGCCGATCCTCGACTTCTGGCCGTGGCGCTATGCCACCGACTACGAGTTCAAGCCCGGCCCGGACTGCCCGCAGCCGTTGCCCCGGCAGGACCCGGGCTTCCACCGCTGCTATGTCGCCGTGGGTGATTTCCCCGAGGTCAATGTCGGCCCGAAGTGGCTGCTGGTACGCATGCTGACCGCATTCGGCGCCGGCCTCGTTCCCATCCTCTGAAGGTGCCCGCATGACCCAGGTGTTCCGCGAAGCCGTTTCCCTCGAGCAGCTCAATACGCTCAGCCGCAACACCGCGATCGCGTCGCTGGGCATCGTCTTCAGCGCGGCCGGTGACGACTGGCTGCAGGCCACCATGCCGGTGGACGAGCGCACCCGCCAGCCCTACGGCATCCTGCATGGCGGCGCGTCGGTGGTGCTGGCCGAGACCCTGGGCAGCAGCGCCGGCAACCTGTGCGTGGATACGGCCAAGCAGATCTGCGTGGGGCTGGAAATCAACGCCAACCACGTGCGTGCGGTGCGTTCGGGCACGGTCACCGGCACCGCCCGCGCGCTGCACGTGGGCCGCAGCACCCAGCTGTGGGAGATCCGCATCGAGGACGAGCAGGGCCGGTTGGTGTGCATCTCGCGGCTGACCCTGGCGGTGGTGGCGGCCGGCCACGGCTGAGCCCCGGACGGGCGGTGACGGCAGCGGAACCCAGCGTTCCCTGCCGATTGCCCCGGTCGATGGGTGTTATGGCCTAAATCGGCTGGCAGCGATGACGGCCCTCCGGTATCGTGCGCGGATGACTTCCCCCACTCCGGCCCCCCGCGGCGGCGTGGCGCGTGTGTGCCGTTACCTGTACCGCGTACCGCTGCTGTTGGTCCACATCATCGTGTTCCTGCCGCTCATCCTGATCGGCATGCTTCGGCCGTGGGGCGAACTGCGCGTGGGCGAGGCGACCCTGGGGGCCAAAGTGGTCAACTGGTGGCAGGGGGGGCTGATGTGGATCTTCGGCTTCCGCCTGGTGCAGATCGGCAGGCCGCTGCCCGGCGCCGTGCTGTTCGTCGCCAACCACGTCAGCTGGGTCGACATCTGCATCCTGCACAGCCAGCGCATGATGGGCTTCGTCGCCAAGCGCGAGATCGCCAGCTGGCCGCTGGTCGGGTGGCTGGCCGCGCGCGGGCAGACCATCTTCCACCAGCGCGGCAACACCGAATCGCTCGGTGGCGTGATGCAGGTGATGGCCGATCGCCTGCGCGAAGGCAAGGCAGTGGGCGTGTTCCCCGAAGGGCGTACCCGCGGTGGCCACGAAGTGGGCCCGTTCCATGCCCGCATCTTCCAGGCGGCGGTTGAGACCGGCGTGCCGGTGCAGCCGGTGGCTCTGGTGTACGGGCTCAAGGGCGACGCGCAGACCATTGTCGCGTTCGGCCCCGGCGAGAGTTTCTTCGCCAATTTCCTGCGCCTGCTCGGTGAGCCGGCGCGGCGTGCGGAAGTGCATTTCCTGGCACCGATCGGTGCGCAGGACCTGGAAGGCCGTCGGCGCATCGCGGAGACGTCGCGCGCGCGCATCGTGGCGGCCATGAGCACGCAGTGAGGGTGCGGTGGCCCTGATCCCGCCACCCGTCCTGGACGCCGGCACGCCGACGCTGCACGCGGCTGACTACCAGCCACCGCGCTGGCTGCGCAATCCGCACCTGCAGTCGATGCTCAGCTCCAGCCGCATGCGCCTGCAGCGCGGCCTGCTGCTGCTGGCCGCGACCGGCGCGATCAGCGAAGAACTGATCCTCGACGGCGGCGACGGCGTGCGCCTGCAGGGCTGGCACAGCCATGTCGAAGGTCGCGAACCCAAGGGCATGGCCCTGCTGCTGCACGGCTGGGAAGGCAGTGCCGAATCCAGCTACATGCGCATGGCGGCCGCGCGCATGCTCGAACAGGGCTTCGACGTGGTGCGGCTGAATTTCCGCGACCACGGCAATACCCATCACCTCAACCCCGGCATCTTCCACTCCAACCTGATCGACGAAGTGGTGCATGCCGCAGGCGATATCGCCCAGCGCTGGCCGCAGCTGCCGCTGGTGGCCGCCGGCTACTCGCTGGGCGGCAACTTCGTGCTGCGCCTGGCCCTGCGTGCGCCGGCGGCCGGCGTGCCGCTGCTGCGCGTCGCCTCGGTATGCCCGGTGCTGGACCCGGCGCTGACCATGGAGAGCATCGAGAACGGCCCGGCAATGTACGACTGGTACTTCCGGCGCAAGTGGGCCGGTTCGTTGCGGCGCAAGCGCGACCTGTTCCCCGAACTGAGCGACTGCGACGACCGCGTGCTGAAGCTGGACATCCGCGCGTTGACCGCCTGGCTGGTCGAGCGCCACACCAGTTTCGGCTCGTTGCAGGCCTATTTCGACGGCTACTCGATTGCCGGCGACCGCCTGTCCTCGCTGCAGGTGCCGGCCGACATCCTGATGGCGCAGGATGACCCGGTGATCCCGTACGCGACCTTCAGCGACTGGCAGCTGCCGCGCCAGGCGCACCTGGAAACCGCCTGCTGGGGCGGCCACTGTGGCTTCCTGGAAAACTGGCGCGGTGACGGCTTCTCCGAGCGCTGGGTGGCGCAGCGCCTGCAGCGCGTGCTGCAAGGCTGAACCGGCACGGGCGCGCAGGCCGCTACAATGCGGGTTTGCCCTTGAACCGGACCGCCATGCAAGACCAGATCATCCAAGCGTTGCGCCAGAACGAGGCCGACCAGGCCGTGCAGCTGGCCCAGGCGTGGACCCGTGATGAACCCGGCCAGGCCGAGGCCCACCGCTGGCTGGCGCTTGCGCTGCAGCAGCAGGGCAAGGCCGAGGACGCGATGGAGGCCCTGCAGCAGGCGCTGCAGCTGGCCCCGGACAATGCCCAGCTGCACCTGCAGCACGCCGGCCTGCTGCTGGCCCTGCGCCAGTTCGACGGCGCTGGCGAAGCACTGACGCGCACCACCGGGCTGGACCCGAACGCCTTCGCTGCCTACCTGATGCAGGCCCACCTGGCGATCGGCCGCAACGATTTCGATGAAGCGCAGCGCCTGTCCACCCTGGCCTCGCGTGTCGAACCGGACCACCCGGAACTGCTGACCATCGACGGCATGATCGCGCTGCGCCGCGATGATGCCGATCGCGCGCTGACGCTGCTGTCGGCTGCCAACCAGGCCCAGCCCAACGACATTCGCGTGCTCTACGCACTGGGCTTCGCCTACCTGGGCAAGAACATGCTGGCCTTCGCCGAGCAGGCGTTCCGCCGCGTGCTGGAACTGAACCCGACCATCGCCTCGCTGCATGGCCTGGTGGTGCAGCTGGCCATGCGCCAGGGCAACCTGGACGCTGCCGCCGAAGCGATGCAGATCGCGCTGCAGCAGCAGGGCCTGGATACGCCATCGATGCGCCGCCTGGCCGGCGAACTGGCACTGCGCGGCGGCCAGCCGCTGCAGGCGCTGGAGCACCTGCTGCCGTTGCTGGAATCGCTGCCTGACGACCGCGACGTACTGCAGTTGCTGCTGATGTCCTGGCAGCGCCTGGGCCGCGAAGACGAGGCCCGCGCACGCCTGGATGCCGCCCTGGAGCAGCACCCGCAGCTGCACGACCTGTGGCTGGCACGCCTGGCGGTGGAAGAGGTCGGCAGTGCCACCGCCGCCGCCACGGTCGAGCGCTGGATGGACGCGATGCCGGGCCACCTGCCGGCGCTGGAAGCGCGCCTGCGCCTGCACGACATGGTGGGCGAACACGCCCAGGCCGAAGCGATCGCCGAGCGCATCGTCAACCTCGAACCGGGCCGCGTCAGCGGCGAAACCCGCCTGGTCGAAGGCCTGCTGCAGCGCGATCCGGCCGCCGCGGTCGCCCGCGTGCAGGCGCTGATCGACATGGCACCGGAAGGCCACCGCGCCGACCTGCGCACCTGGCTGGGTGAGATCCAGGATCGCGCCGGGCAGCACGAAGACGCGCTGCAGACCTGGCTGGCACTGCAGGCCGACCAGGCACCGCAGCGCCTGCCGCTGCCGCCGCAGGCCAAGGCGCCGCCGAGCTGGCCGGACAAGGGCGAGATCGACGGTGATGCCACTTCCGCGCCGATCTTCCTGTGGGGCGCGCCGGGTTCGGGCGTGGAGCGCGTGGCGACCGGCCTGGCCGCCGCCAGCCCGGTGCTGCGCAGCGACCGCTATACCTCCAACGCACCCGACGACGCGTTCCAGAACTACCACACGCTGCAGGACCTTGCCTCGGGCGTGCTGACCCCGGAGCGGCTGGTGCAGCGCTGGCGCGAACAGCTGCCGTCGCGCGGCGTGCAGGACGACGCGATCATCGACTGGCTGCTGTGGTGGGACAACGCGCTGCTGTGGGCGCTGCGCCCGCAGCTGCCGCAGGGCCGCCTGCTGGTGGTGCTGCGCGATCCGCGCGACATGCTGCTGGACTGGGTGGCCTACGGTGCCGCCGCACCGCTGGCAATGACCTCGCTGGCCGAAGCCAGCGAATGGCTGGCGCGCGCGCTGGCCCAGGTCGCCGCCCTGCACGAGGACGATCTGTACCCGCAGGTGCTGCTGCGCATCGACCAGATCGGCAACGATCCGCAGGCGATGGCCGAACTGCTGGGCCGCCTGTTCGAGCGGCCGATGCCGCCAGCCGCGCAACTGGGTGCGCCGCGCTTCCCGCCGGGCCACTGGCGCAACTACCGCGACGTGATGAGCGCCGCCTTCGCCAAGCTCACCCCGATCGCGGTGCGCCTGGGTTACCCGGAAGAGTGAGGACACGCCGATGCAACTGAGCAGCCACAGCCTGACCAACGGTGCACCGATCGACCGCGAATTCGCCGCCGGCGATGCCGCGGGCTTCGCACCGGACCGCAATCCGCACCTGGCCTGGAGCGATGTGCCGGAGGGCACCCGTTCGTTCCTGCTGGTGTGTGTCGATCCGGACGTGCCGACCGTGCCGGAGACGGTCGGCCGCACCGACATGAGCGTGCCGCGCGACCAGCCGCGCTGTGATTTCGTGCATTGGGTAATGGCCGACATTCCGGCCTCGGTGCGCGAGATCGCCGCAGGCAGCTGCAGCGACGGCTTCGTGGTGAAGGGCAAGTCCGAACCGGCCGGCCCGGCCGGCAGCCGCCAGGGCCTGAACGACTTCACCGGCTGGTTCGCAGGCAATCCGGACATGGCCGGTGACTACCTGGGCTATGACGGCCCGTACCCGCCGTTCAACGACGAACGCCTGCACCACTACTTCTTCCGCGTGTTCGCGCTGGACGTGGCATCGCTGCAGCTGCCGGCACGCTTCACCGCCGCCGACGCCTACCGCGCCATGCACGGCCACGTGCTCGCCGAAGCGGCACTGCACGGCACCTACACCTTGAACCCGGCGCTGGGCTGAGGCGGCATGACGGGTCGTGCCGGCCGCTGGCCGGCAACGCCCGTGTGCTGCCGGATCCGCGCATGGCAGCCGGCCAGCGACCGGCGCCATCGCCAACGAAGACGGGCGGCCCTGCGGCCGCCCTTTTCATTCGTCCGTACCGGGTACCGGCGCGAACACCAGCACATCGCCGTGCGCATTGCGCAGCAGCAGGCGGCCACGTTCATCCAGCGCAAGCGTCAGCTCTGCGCGTGCATTCACCAGCGTGCCGGCGACACGTTCCTGTTCGGCCACCTCGGGCCGGATGCACGCGGCTGTGGTGATGATGCCGCCCTCCAGGACCAGCCGGTCACCTTGCAGGTGATAGGTGCTGCTTGACTGGTTGCACAGGTTCAACTGGCTCATGTAGCCGGGCTGGAAGCGCAGCGTGTAGGGCGGTCGACCACGCACGAACAACGCGTCAATGCGCCGGCCCTGTGCGTCGGTGGCGCGCGCCAGTTGCCACGGATGTGCCTCGAGCTGCCCGGTGGTGGGCGTGCTGGCAGCGGCCACAGCCGTAGACATGGCCAGCAGCGCGACAATGGTGAAGGCGGGGACGTGCTTCATGCCGATCTCCCTGATGCATGCGGGTAGTGCCGGCCGCTGGCCGGCAATATCCGTGTGTTGGCGGTGCTCCGCAGGGCAGCCGGCCAGCGGTCGGCGCTACAACGTCAATGAAGAAGGGCGGCCTTGCGGCCGCCCTTCAAGATGCAGCCGACCAACAGTCGGCGCTACATCACTTCTCGATGGCCGACTCGACCACCATGTCCAGCACGTACGCCTGCGACGGCGCATCGGCCGGCGGGTTCTTCACTTCGTAGCGCTTCACGCGCACCACGTTGCGCACGCCGTCTTCGTGGGTGTAGCCCTCGATGGTGCCGTAGAAGTTCTCGAACTTGCCCGGCTCACCCTGCTTCAGGCCCTTGTCGTCGAACTTCACTTCGCGCACCTGCAGGCACTGGTAGTCCGGGATCAGCGGGTGCGAGCACTTCTGCGTCTTGGCGGCCACTTCCAGGAACACGGTTTCGCCGGCGCCGCCGTAGCGGGTTTCAGCGGTCGGCTCCGGGTTGAACACCAGCACGTCGCCCTTGGCGTTGGTCAGCGTCAGCTTGCCATCGGCATCCTGCTCGGCCTTCAGCTCGCCCTGCAGGCGGCTCGACACGGCTTCGTCCAGCGCCATCAGCGCCTTGTCGGTGCAGGCCATCATGGTCGAGGCCATCGCGCTGACCGTCAGCTTGCCGTCGGCCAGGGTGTAGCCGCCGCCCATGCGGTTGCAGGTGTTGCTGACCGACAGTCGGCCATCTGCGAAGTCCAGGGTGACCGGCTTGTCTTCGCGGGCGAACAGCGCGTCGATGCGCTTGCCGTCGGCGCCGGTGGCCTGCTGCAGCAGCCAGTGCTGGCTCTGCAGGCGCTGCGCATCCAGGTGCGCCAGCGTCTGCTGGTCTGCTGCCTTGGCCGCGGCCGGGGCCACGTCGTCGCCGCCGGTGCCGGCCGGGGCCGGGGTCTGGCTGCAGGCGGCCATCAGGGCCAGCGGGAGGAGCAGGGTGAGCTTGCGGTTCATGGTGATTCTCCTTGGGGAACCGTGGGGGAAACGGGGTGGGGCCGGCAACGGGGTTACCGTACCCCGGCGCTGTTCAGCTGCCGGAGGGCAACCACAGCAGCAGCGCCGCGCCCAGTGCGATGCGGTAGATCGCGAAGGCGGTGAACCTGTGCGACTTGATGTAGCCCATCAGCCACTTCACTACGACGAAGCCGGTGATGGCCGCGGCAAGGAAGGCCACGCCCACGTCGGCCCAGTCCTCGCTGCCCAGCTGCCCGGCCTTGGCCATTTCCAGGAAGGTGTAGGCGCTGGCGGCGAACATGGTGGGAATGCCGACCAGGAACACGAACTCGGCGGCGGCGGCGCGGCGGCTCAGGCCCAGCAGCATGGCCAGGAAGATCGCCGAGGCCGAGCGCGAGGTGCCGGGGAACACGCCGGCCACGACCTGTGCCAGGCCCACGCCGATCGCCACCGTCCAGGTCACCTGGTCGCGGTCGGGCAGGCGCGCGGTGTAGGCCTCCACCAGCAGCATCCAGACACCACCGATGATCAATGCCCAGGCCACCGGGCTGACCGTCTCCGGCAGCGACCAGCCGGCCTTGCGCACCACCAGGCCGACCACGGCGGTGACCAGGAAGGCGGCGCCCAGCTTGAACACGTACTCACGGTTCTCGCGCTGGTTGAAGCCGGTGGCCAGCTGCAGCAGGCGCTGGCGGAACACCAGCACCACGGCCACGATCGCGCCGGCCTGGATGACGATGTTGAAGAAGTCCGAGCGGGCACCCAGCCAGTGCTGGGCGATGAGCAGGTGGCCGGTGCTGGAGATCGGCAGGAATTCGGTCAAGCCTTCGAGGATGCCCAGCAGCAGGGCGGAGAGCAGGTCGGACATGGACGGTGCGTGACGCGCGGCGGAAGGAAGAAGGTCGAGAGGATAGACGATCCCTGCCGCACCAAACGGGTGCGTCTGGTGGCGGGTGCACCCGTTTGGTGCGCACCGTTCTGCACCGCCACGGAGCGCCCTTTTTGAAATCAATGACTTGCGGCCAGCGAAAAGTTGGCACGGTCGTTGCTGTACCTCAGCAGGCATTCATCCCCATCCGAGGTCGTACCGATGTCCGTGGAAAACGTTGAGAAGCTGATCAAGGACAACCAGATCGAGTTCGTCGATCTGCGTTTCGTGGATATGCGTGGCGTCGAGCAGCACGTCACCTTCCCGGTCAGCATTGTCGAACCGTCGCTGTTCGAAGAAGGCAAGATGTTCGACGGCAGCTCGATCGCCGGCTGGAAGGGCATCAACGAATCGGACATGGTCCTGCTGCCCGACACCACCAGCGCCTACGTCGACCCGTTCTACGCAGATCCGACCATCGTGATCAGCTGCGACATCCTCGATCCGGCCACCATGCAGCCGTACGGCCGCTGCCCGCGCGGCATCGCCAAGCGCGCCGAGGCCTACCTGAAGTCCTCCGGCATCGCCGAAACCGCGTTCTTCGGCCCGGAGCCGGAGTTCTTCATCTTCGACTCGGTCCGTTTCGCCAATGAAATGGGCAACACCTTCTTCAAGGTCGATTCCGAAGAAGCCGCCTGGAAAAGCGGCGCCAAGTACGACGGCGCCAACAGCGGCTACCGTCCGGGCGTGAAGGGCGGCTACTTCCCCGTGCCGCCGACCGACACCCTGCACGACCTGCGCGCCGAGATGTGCAAGACCCTGGAACAGGTCGGCATCGAAGTGGAAGTGCAGCACCACGAAGTGGCCACTGCGGGCCAGTGCGAGATCGGCACCAAGTTCAGCACCCTGGTGCAGAAGGCCGATGAACTGCTGCGCATGAAGTACGTGATCAAGAACGTCGCGCACCGCAACGGCAAGACCGTTACCTTCATGCCCAAGCCGATCGTGGGCGACAACGGCAGCGGCATGCACGTGCACCAGTCGCTGTCCAAGGGCGGCACCAACCTGTTCTCCGGTGACGGCTACGGTGGCCTGAGCCAGCTGGCGCTGTGGTACATCGGCGGCATCTTCAAGCACGCCAAGGCCATCAATGCCTTCGCCAACTCGGGCACCAACAGCTACAAGCGCCTGGTGCCGGGCTTCGAGGCGCCGGTGATGCTGGCCTACTCGGCCCGCAACCGTTCGGCCTCGTGCCGCATTCCGTGGGTGTCCAACCCGAAGGCGCGCCGCATCGAAATGCGCTTCCCGGACCCGATCCAGTCCGGCTACCTGACCTTCACCGCACTGATGATGGCCGGCCTGGACGGCATCAAGAACCAGATCGACCCGGGTGCACCGAGCGACAAGGACCTGTACGACCTGCCGCCGGAGGAAGAGAAGCTGATCCCGCAGGTCTGCTCCTCGCTGGACCAGGCGCTGGAAGCGCTGGACAAGGACCGCGAGTTCCTGAAGGCCGGCGGCGTGATGAGCGATGACTTCATCGACGGCTACATCGCGCTGAAGATGCAGGAAGTGACCAAGTTCCGCGCGGCCACCCACCCGCTGGAATACCAGCTGTACTACGCCAGCTGACCGGATGCGATGGCGGTGGGTTCCCCCTCCCACCCGCCGTCATCGCTTCCGTTTTCGCGGCTGGGGAGCCGCGGTCAGATCGGGGTCGGATCCCGTTCGTTTACGAATGGGCGCTGATCCCTATCCAGGGGCAAGAGAGAGACCGGATACGCGACCAGGGCCGCCCTCCCTCCCGCGTCGGTCGTGCAAGGAGAGAGGCACGGCCGTCCCGGCCCTGTACGTGTCCGGTGCAACAGCCACGGTCATCATCCTGATGACCCGTGGTTGCCTGATGCCAACGCGCGCTGGCGCGCTGGCCCCATCCACCCTCGGGACATGCGCATGAAACTGATCTCCGCCATCATCCGACCGTTCAAGCTCGACGAGGTCCGCGAGGCCCTGTCCGATGCAGGCGTGTCGGGCATCACCGTGACCGAAGTGAAAGGTTTCGGTCGCCAGAAGGGCCACACCGAGCTGTATCGCGGCGCCGAGTACGTCGTCGATTTCCTGCCCAAGATCAAGATCGAAACGGTGGTCACCGACGAGCGTGCCGACGCGGTGATCGAAGCGATCCAGTCGTCGGCAGGCACCGGCAAGATCGGTGACGGCAAGATTTTCGTCACCGCCGTCGAACAGGTCATCCGCATCCGCACCGGCGAAATCGGTGCCGACGCGCTGTAACCCCCTTCCGGAGATTCCCCCCATGAAGATGCGCCTTCTCACCGGGTGGCAAGCCCGGTTCCATCTGGTGTGCCTGTTGATGCTGCTCAGCGCACTGGCCGCCGGTGCCTGGCCGGGCAGCGCCCATGCCCAGGCCCAGGTATCGCCGTTGCCGAGCGAAAGCGTGGCGGTCGAGCCGCTGCACGATGCGGCCGCCACCGCCGCGGCGCCGGCCGTGGCCGAAGCGGCCGCCGCCTATGATCGTGGCGACGTCGCCTGGATGCTCACCTCGACCCTGCTGGTGCTGTTGATGGTGGTACCGGGCCTGGCCCTGTTCTACGGCGGCCTGGTGCGTTCGAAGAATGTGCTGTCGGTGCTCAGCCAGATCCTGGTGGTGTTCTCGCTGGTGCTGCTGCTGTGGGTGGCCTATGGCTACAGCGCGGTGTTCAGCGCCGGCAATCCGTTCTTCGGCTCGTTCACCGAATTCGCCTTCCTCAAGGGCTTCACCCCGGAGTCGGTGGGCAACACGCCGATCAAGGGCCTGCCGGACTATCTGTTCGTCGCGTTCCAGTCGACCTTTGCCGGCATCACCACCGCGCTGATCGTCGGTGCCTTCGCCGAGCGCATCAAGTTCCGCGCGGTGCTGCTGTTCTCGGCGCTGTGGTTCACCCTCAGCTACATCCCGATGGCACATATCGTCTGGGGTGGCGGCTACCTGGGTGAGCTGGGTGCCATCGACTTCGCCGGCGGTACCGTGGTCCACATCAACGCGGGCGTCGCCGGCCTGGTCGGCGCGTGGTTCGTCGGCAAGCGCCTGGGCTATGGCCAGACCGCGCTGAAGCCGCACAATGTGCCGTTTACCTACATCGGCGCGATGCTGCTGTGGGTGGGCTGGTTCGGCTTCAACGCTGGCTCGGCAGCAGCGGCCGACACCGTGGCCTCGCTGGCCTTCCTCAACACCGTGCTGGCCACCGCTGCCGCCGTGCTTGGCTGGACGCTGGTGGAAGCGATCGGCAAGGGCAAGCCGTCGGCACTGGGCGCTGCGTCGGGTGCGGTGGCCGGGCTGGTCGGCATCACCCCGGCCTGTGGCACCGTCGGGCCGCTTGGCGCGATCGTGATCGGCTTCGTCGCTGGCGTGGTCTGCGTGTGGGGCGTGACCGGCCTGAAGCGCCTGTTGAAGGTGGACGACACCGCCGACGTGTTCGGTGTGCATGGTGTCGGCGGCATCGTCGGCGCGATCCTCACCGGCGTGTTCAGTGCGCAGTCGCTGGGCGGCACAAAGGCCGATCTGGATATCGCCCATCAGGTCTGGGTGCAGGTGGTCAGCGTCGGCCTGACCGTGGTGTGGTCGGCGGTGGTGACCGCGGTCATCCTGCTGGTGGTCAAGGTCGTGGTCGGCCTGCGCGTGACCGAAGAAGCAGAGCGCACCGGCCTGGATGTGACTTCGCACGGCGAGTCCGCCTACGAGGCCTGACGTGGCGGCGCACTGACGTGGTGGGTGCCGACCGTTGGTCGGCACTTCTACAGCTCTGGTGGGTGCCGAGCTTGCTCGGCACTGTTCCTGCTCTGGTGGGTGCCGACCGTTGGTCGGCACAGCGGGTAGCCCATCCACGCATGGCGTGGCTCTACCGTTCCTGCTCCAATGGCTGTCTGCAGGTGGGCGTGTACACGCCTCCAACGACCTCGATGGACTACAGAACGGAGTAGGCGTGATCCAGGCGACTTCCGCAGCAGTGATGGAAGACATCGAATGGTATGTCTACCTGCTGACCCTGGACGACTACAGTCCGCATGCGCTGGTGCGTAGTGTGGCCGGCGCAGGAGATCGAGAACACTGGAGCTTCGCTGTGGAGCTCACCTGTCGCTGCCTTTCCTCCGGTCTGTGGCGACTCTCCTACGGCCTGCCTCCGGAGCTGGGGCTTTCCAGCATCGATGCCTTCTGCCACAAGCTCTCGGTTGTCCGTCCGGATCAGCTTTCCGACGAGGGGCAGGTGCTGTGGCTGGATACCTACATGGAAGCGACGGAGCTGTGCCTGGATCTGGTCTCGCGTTACCTGCGTTCGCAGTCGAGCGGTGAGACGACATTTCATCCAGGATTCCAGGATGAGATCGAACGGCTGTTCTCCGATGCCGGAGTGCCCTGGAGTCGTGGGCCGCTGTTCCCCATCGCCTGAAGCGCCTTTTGCGGAACGGCTTCTCGTAGAAGATGCCCTTTTCCTTCAAGCTGTGCTCTGGATCAGGACGACCTGTCCCGTTGTCGGGGCGGGTGTCGCCCCAGATTCCGAACGGCGTCCAGCGCGCAAGGAGCAGGCGTGAACTATTTCAGGCTCCGTCCATGCAGCGGCATTGGCAGCAAATGGGTGCTGGGTGATGTGGATCATGTGGACAACTTCGGTGCTGCACTGATCGTCAGTGAGGGAGTGAAGTCACGCCTTGAGCGGGCAGGCGTGATTGACGTGATCCTTGATCAGGTCGGGTAGACTGGAAGTGGGACAGGGGTTTCCGTTGCGGCACCAGGGAATGGGTTTCGAATGACTATCCGTGCAGTTCTTTTCCCCTACTGGACCGGCGATTGCCACGTTCCTTCCGGAGAAGAGAAGATCGGTGACGCGCCGGTCGTCCACCATGGGCAGGGACGGGGTGTCGGTGAAATCGCAGCATGGCTGGATGGAGACTTCGGCCATCTCGGCTGCGGCAGCGAACTGCGGACCCGCAGTGCCTTTGCTGCGCCCACAAGGGATGACGAGGGCAGCGCATGCGTCCACTATGGAGAGGGGCATGCCGTCCTGCGGGCAGCCGATTTCCTCCTGGTGTATTCGCGATGGAACTCCCAGGACGTTGTCTTGCTGACGCGACCCCAGATATTGGCTGTGCTTGAGGGCTACGCAGTGTTTCGAAGCATGAATCCGCACAAGAAGCATCGTCCGCCCATGCCGTTCGCCATCGAGTACGAGGCAGAGGGGGAGGACGCCGTCCAAAGGTTCACTCAGGCCGGCGGCTGCTTCGACCCCGAACACTGAAGTCGGGACGTGCTGGTCCGGGATCTCGCGACCGCGACTCTTCATCGCCTGTGGTTAGAATCACACCATGAGTCTCCCTCGCCTGCTGCTGTCCGCCCTCTCAGTGCTGGTCCTGGCGGCCTGCACCGCCACCGCGCCTGTGCAGCACAACCCGCTCGCCACCTGGGTCCCATCACCCAACCAGAACGCGCGCACCCCGGTCATCATCGTCATCCACCACACCGAGCAGAAATCGGTGCAGCAGAGCCTGCATACGTTGCGCACGGCCAACAGCGGTGGGCCGGTCAGTGCGCACTACCTGATCGGCGCCGATGGCCATCGTTACCAGCTGGTCGCTGATGAGCGCCGTGCCTGGCACGCCGGCGCCGGGCGCTGGGGCACCATCACCGATCTCAACTCGGCTTCGATCGGTATCGAGCTCGACAACGATGGCCGCAGCCCGTTCAGTGCGGCGCAGATCGAATCGCTGATCCTGCTGCTGCGCGACCTCACCTCGCGCCTGAACATCCCGCCGCGCCAGGTGATCGGCCATGCCGACCTGGCGCCGACGCGCAAGCAGGATCCGAGCCGCTTCTTCCCATGGCAGCAGTTGGCCGAGGCCGGCTTCGGCGTGTGGCCGCGCGCGGCCGACGGCGCGGCACCGGAAGGATTCGACGCGTGGAATGCGCTGGCCCGCTTCGGCTATCCGCTCGACAACCGCGACGCCACCGTCGCTGCGTTCCACCGCCGCTTCCGTGGCCGCGACGACCTGCCGAAGACGCTGGATGCCGAAGACGCCCGCATCCTGCACTCGCTGCTGCTGCAGACGCCGTGACCCCGCGCATGAACGCTCGGCCTCGCGCTGGGTTGCCGCCCAGCAGCCGGCCCGCCACCATGGCGGCATGATCGATTCCGCTACCTTCTTCAAGCGCAAGAACTGGACCCTGTTGGCAGCGGCGGTGCTCGCCGGTTGCGCCACCACGGCTCCGCGCACGGGTTCCGAAGCGCCCACGCCGACCTCACCGCCGGCGGCCACCTACGCCAAGGTCGACTGGAAAGCCCTGCCAGCGGTCTCGGACAGCGATCTGCAGGCCGGCTTCGTGGCTTGGCGCAGCAGCTGCGCCCGCCTGAAAAGCGACGCTGTCTGGGCCAAGCCCTGCGCCACCGCCGCAGCGGTGTCAGACAAGGACCCGGCCGCGATCCGCCAGTTCCTGCAGCGCGACCTCGATGCCTATGCGCTGCGTGCCGGTGGCCATCAGGCCGACGGATTGATCACCGGCTACTACGAGCCGATCTACCCCGGCAGCCTGACCCGCACCGACAAGGCGACGGTGCCGGTGTACGGCACGCCGGATGATCTGGTGGTGGTGCAGCTGGACAGCCTCTACCCGGAACTGAAGGGCAAGCGCCTGCGCGGGCGCGTCGAAGGCAAGGTGCTCAAGCCCTATGACGACGCCGGCACCATCGCGGCCAAGGGCGCCAAGGCGCCGGTGCTGGCCTGGTTGACCGATCCGATGGACCTGCAGTTGCTGCAGATCCAGGGGTCCGGCCGCGTGCGCCTGGCCGATGGCAAGCAGGTACGGCTGGCCTATGCGGAACAGAACGGCCACCCCTACCGTGCCATCGGTCGTTGGCTGGTGGACCAGGGCCAGCTGAAGAAGGAAGACGTCACCATGGACGCGATCCGCGCCTGGGCCCGGGCCAATCCCGCGCGCGTGCCGGAACTGCTGCGCAGCAATCCCAGCTACGTGTTCTTCGTGCGCAATCCGGACAGCCCGGAAGGCCCGCGCGGTTCACTGAACGTGCCGCTCACTGCGGGCTACAGCGTGGCGGTGGACCGTACCGTGGTGCCGCTGGGCAGCCTGCTGTGGCTGTCGACCACGCGCCCCGATGGCACGCCCGTGGTACGCCCGGTGGCTGCGCAGGACACCGGCGGCGCCATCGCCGGCGAGGTGCGCGCCGACCTGTACTGGGGCAGTGGCGATGCCGCCGGCAAGCTGGCCGGCGACATGAAGCAGAAGGGCAACATCTGGATGCTGTGGCCGAAGGGCGTGCCCCTGCCGAACTGAACCAGCAGGGGGCGGATCCCTTTCCAAAGGAAAGGGCTCTGGCCCCGGATGCCTGATAATGGCGCCATTCCGAACTTTCCGGCCGCGCCTGCGGCCAGGACCCCTGCAATGACCTACGCAAAGCACAACGCAAAACCCGGCGCGAAATCCGCCGCAAAGAAGTACTACAAGCACTGGGCCGAATCGGGCCTGGGCAAGGGCAACGTGCTGATGGAAGCGCGCGGCGACAAGATCGTGCGGCAGGTGGAAATCTACGGCACCAAGATGGTCTGGGCCGACGAGCACGCCCACAGCGATGACCGTTTCCTGCTGGCCGACCAGCCGGTGTCGTTCCTGGATTTCGACGAGGACGACGAAATCTCCGCGCGTGAATTCGAAGCCGCCTGGAAGAAGGCACGGGAAGCCACCGGCTACCCGGTGTAATCCCCCTGGCTCCCGCCCTTGTAGCGCCGAGCCTTGCTCGACGCTGCAAAAGCGGGCATGTGAAATGTTATATGATTACATTTCGCCGCAACTGCCTCCTTCCCATGAAGACCTCCACGCTGGTCGCCGCCCTGGCGGCCGCACCGTTCGCCCCTGAAGCCTTCGCGCAGTCGGCCGACGCCGCGCTCACCCTCGGCAAGGTGCAGGTGCACCAGCACGGCGAAGGCCAGCTCAGTGCGCACCAGGTGCTGACCTCGGTGGACGTGCTGGGTGCAGACCAGATCGAAAACCGCAACGTTTCGCAAAGCTGGGAACTGCTTGGGCAGATGCCCGGCATCCAGCTCACCGAAACCCGGCAGGGTGCCGAATCGGGCAAGGTCAGCTTCCGCGCCTTCAACGGCGAGGGCTACCTCAACGCCATCAAGACCCTCATCGACGGCATCCCCAGCAACGTCAACAGCGGCAACCAGCGCTTCATCGACATGCTGTTCCCGCTGGACATCAGCTACATCGAAGTAGTGCGTGGTACCAACGACCCGCGCTATGGGCTGCACAACATCGGTGGCAACGTCAACTTCGGCACGCGCCAGGGCGGCAGCTACACCGATGCGCGCCTGGCCTACGGCAGCTACAACACCCGTGATGCGCAGCTGGCGATTGGCCGCGAAGCCAATGGCTTCGCGCAGAACTACTTTGTCGGCACCCAGGCCAGCGATGGTTATCGCGACCACGACACCTCCAGGAAGTACTCGCTGGGCGGCAAGTGGTTCTTCGGCACGCTGGACGAAGGGCTGCGCGTGGGCCTGACCGCGCGCGCCTACCACCATGAGGCCGACGAACCGGGCTTCATGACCGCCGAGGAACTGCGCACGCGCCGCCGTGGCAGCGAGCTGCGCAACGGCAACGATGGCGATGACCGCGACATGCGGCAGATCGCCGCGCACGTCGACCTGAAGCTGTCCGACGCACTCAGCTTCGGCACGCGGCTCTACTACAACCGCTATGAAGACGACCGCCGCGTGACCTTCAGCGACCTGCCCACCGGCAACCTGCCGCGTCAGCGCCGCGTGTGGGATGAACGCCAGACTGGCCTGCTCAGCACGCTGACCTGGCAGGCCAGCCCCACGCTTACCGTCGAAGGCGGCTTGAACTACGAGCAGCAGGACAACGGCTATATCCGCGAGCGCTACGCCTACGCTGAACCGACCGATTACAGCCAGCCGCCGGCGCGCGTGCAGAACGACGACCGCCACAGCTTCGACAACTGGGGCGCCTACGTGCAGGCCATCTACCAGCCCGCCGAGGCGTGGAAGATCGTGCCGGCCTATCGTATCGATCGCTTCAGTGGCCGCACGCACCTGATGAACGGCATCACCGCCCGGCTGCAGGATTACGGCAGCATCGGCCAGCCCAAGCTGAGCATCATCCACAGCCTGGGCCAGACCACCCACGTCTACGCCAACTGGGGCCGCACCTTCCAGGTGCTGACCGGGTCCACCGCACCGGCCTATCTCACCCCGGGGCAGGCGCCGATGCAGCCGTCCACCAATACGGGCATGGAGCTGGGCCTGAAGTTCCAGCCGTTCCAGGGCGCCCAAGCGCGCCTGGCGGTGTGGCAGCAGGACGCGGAAAACGAGGTATCCAACATGCCGGCCACCGGCACCACGGTCACCCTGGGCAAGACCCGCCGGCGCGGCGTGGATGCGCAGTTGAGCCTGCAGCTGGGCGATGACTGGACGGTATGGGCGTCGCACGCCTACCAGGAAGCGAAGATCACCCGCGACGACCGCGATGCCGGCATTTCCCTGCACGGCCGCGAAGTGGCCGCCACCCCGCGCCACATCAGCAATCTGGGTGTGGACTACCGCGCCAGCGACGCGCTGCGCCTCGGCCTGCAGGCACGCGCGCAGGGCGACTACTACCTTGAGGAGCGCAACGTGGCCGGCAAGTTCGGTGGCTTCGCCGTGCTCGACCTCAGTGCTGCCTATCAGCTCACCCCGCGTTTCAGCGTGGACCTGCAACTGAAGAACGTCACCGCCCGCCAGTACGCCTACGCCTGGTACGACAGCTTCTTCTGGGACAGCGCCCGCCCGATGTTCTCGCCGGCGCCGGGCCGCAGCGTATTCGTCGGCCTCAACATGAAGCTGTAACCGGCCACGCATCTGGCAATGGTCGAGCTTGCTCGACCTGCAGCAGGGGTCAGATCCCTTTCCGCCAGGAAAGGGCTCTGACCCCGAACCCCGCGTTTTGCACTACATTGGTGCAATGTCCGACCCCGCACCCCCGCCGTCCCTTGATGCCTTGGGCACGCCGCTGGCCTGGGCCGGGGCCGATGGCTGCATTGCCGGCTGCAATCCGGCCTTCGCCCGCTGGCTGGGCGTCAGCGTCCGGCGCCTGCTGGGTCGGCCATTGGCCGCACTGGAAGTGCAGGGCGAGGCACTTGCCCATTTCCTGGCCCGCGATGAGCGCGACAGCCTGCGCCTGAACCGGCTGGCGCTGGCGGTGCCCGGCGAGGCGCCGCGCTTCGCCGAGGGCTGGATGAGCCGCCGCGACGATGGTGGCTGGCTGCTGGAGGCGCATCCGGTCGATGAATTCCCCGGGCTGGACCCGACCCAGGCGCTGCCCAGTGCGCTCAGCGCGGCGCTGAAGGGCCTGGCCCACGAGCTGCGCAACCCGCTGGCCGGGCTGAAGGGCGCGGCCCAGCTGCTGGCCCGCCGCGCGGCGCAGCGCGATGCCAGCGAACGTGAGCTGATCGAACTGATCGGCTCGGAGATCGAGCGCCTCAACGGCCTTCTCGACCAGCTGCTGTCGCCGGCCCCGGCTGCGCCGCATGCGGAACTGAACATCCATGCCGCGCTCGAGCGCGTGCTGCGCCTGGCCGAGAACGAGGCCGGCTGGGCGGTACGCCTGCAGCGCGACTACGACCCCAGCATTCCCGAATTCCACGGCGACGCCGACCGCCTCACCCAGGCGGTGTGGAACCTGGTGCGCAACGCGATCCAGGCCGGTGCCGGCAGCATCACCCTGCGCACCCGCGTGGAGCATGGGGTGCGCATCGCCGAGCAGTTGCACACGTTGGCCTTGCGCCTGGAAATCGCCGACGACGGCCGTGGCGTGCCCGAGGAGCTGGCCGAACACCTGTTCCTGCCGCTGGTCAGTGGCCGTGCCGAAGGCACCGGGCTGGGCCTGGCACTGGCCCAGCAGGTCGCGCGCGAGCATCGCGGCACGCTCACCTACCGCTCGCGTCCGGGCCATACCGTGTTCACCCTGCTGTTGCCGATCGGCAACGGCGCCGCTCCTGCCGAGGAGGCCCCGCGAGATGTCTGAGTCCCCCACCACCGCACAGCGCATCTGGGTGGTCGACGATGATCGTGCGGTGCGCTTCGTACTGTGCACCGCGCTGCGCGAGGCGGGGTACCAGGTCGTCGATTTCGACAGTGCCGCTCCCGCCCTGCAGGCGTTGAGCGCGGGCCCGCCACCGGCGCTGCTGTTCACCGATGTGCGCATGCCCGGCGACGATGGCCTGGTACTGCTGGACAAGCTCAAGGCCGCGTTGCCGCAGCTGCCGGTGGTGGTGATGTCGGCCTACACCGATGTCGCCAGCACCGCCGGTGCGTTCCGCGGGGGCGCGCATGAATTCCTGTCCAAGCCGTTCGACCTGGACGATGCCGTGGCGCTGGCGCAACGGGTGCTGCCGGCCGTGGCGCCCGCGCTGGCCGCCCCCAGCCCCGCCGCCGAAACGCCCGGCGACCAGCCGCCGCAACTGGTGGGCGATACCCCGCCGATGCGTGCGCTGTTCCGCGCCATCGGTCGCCTGGCGCAGGCACCGCTGGCGGTGCTGATCACCGGCGAGACCGGCACCGGCAAGGAGCTGGTGGCCAATGCGCTGCACCGCGAATCGCCGCGTGCGCAGGGTCCGTTCGTCGCGCTCAATACCGCCGCGATCCCGGCCGAACTGCTGGAGAGCGAGCTGTTCGGCCACGAAGCTGGCGCCTTCACCGGTGCGCAACGCCGCCATGTCGGCCGCTTCGAGCAGGCCAACGGCGGCACGCTGTTCCTGGATGAGATCGGCGACATGCCGTTGCCGCTGCAGACCCGCCTGCTGCGTGTGCTGGCGCAGGGTGAGTTCTTCCGCGTCGGTGGCCGCGAGCTGATCCGCGTCGATGTGCGCGTGGTGGCCGCCACCCACCAGGATCTGGAAGGCCTGGTCGCGCAAGGCAAGTTCCGCGCCGATCTGCTGCATCGCCTGGACGTGGTGCGCCTGC
This sequence comes from Stenotrophomonas sp. YJH_SMC_135, assembly GCF_059372355.1. Classification (NCBI taxonomy): domain Bacteria; kingdom Pseudomonadati; phylum Pseudomonadota; class Gammaproteobacteria; order Lysobacterales; family Lysobacteraceae; genus Stenotrophomonas; species Stenotrophomonas sp. YJH_SMC_135. The sequence goes on along the minus strand of NZ_JCAFVN010000004.1, from coordinate 211,478 downwards.
AGTTGCCGCCGCTGCGTGAGCGCCGTGAGGACATCGCGCAACTGGCCAGCACGTTCCTGGCCGCCGCCGCACGCAGGCTGGATACGCCGCCGAAGCGCCTCACCGCCGCGGCTCTGCAGGCGCTGCGCGAACACGACTGGCCGGGCAACGTGCGCGAACTGGAGAACGTGTGCTGGCGGATGGCCGCGCTGGCCGCCGCCGACACCATCGGCGTGGCCGATGTCGATACCGCGCTGAACCGCGCGCGCGGCCGCCGCAACAGCGCCAGCGCAGCCGATCCGGGCCAATGGGAAGCGCTGCTGGCCGAATGGGCGCGCCGTCAGCTGGCCGAAGGCGTGGAAGGGCTGCACGCGCAGGTGCGCGAGCGGGTCGACCATGCCCTGCTGGAGGCAGCGCTGCAGATCACCCACGGTCGCCGCGCCGAAGCCGCTGCCCGCCTCGGCCTCGGCCGCAATACCCTTACCCGCAAGCTGGGCGCCGGGCGCCGTCGCGGGGGCCATTGAACGGTCCCTGCACGCGATCCTCGCGCCCGCTTGCCGAACCGTTGATCGTTCATGGACGATGCAATGCTTAGTGTCACCTGCAAGGAGTCTTCGATGCGTCTGTCCTTTGCCATCCTGCCGTTGTCCGCCGCCGTGCTGCTGTCTGCCTGTGGCAGCGCGCCGAAGAAGGCCGAGCCCACCCCGCCGCCGCCCACCGTGGTCAGCGCAGCGAAGCAGGGTGAAGCCAATCTGTCGCCGGCCTCGGCCAGCATCGTCAGTGGCCGCATCGCACTGATGGTGGAGCCCGGCGGTATCCACGTCACCGGCCTGATCGGTGGCCTGCAGCCGATGCAGCAGGCCGGTTTCCACATCCACGAGCGCGGCGACTGCAGCGCGGTGGATGCCAGCAGCGCCGGCAATCACTTCAACCCCGGTGGCGCCGCGCATGGCCGCGCCGGCACCGGCAAGCACCACCTGGGCGACATGGACAACCTGCGTGCCGATGCCCAGGGCCGCGCCAACGTCGATATCCACCTCAAGGGCGTTACCCTTGGCGGAGGCGCCGCCACCGATATCGCCGGACGTGCACTGGTCGTGCATGCCAACGCCGACGACTATCGCAGCCAGCCCGCCGGCAATGCCGGCGTCCGCATCGCCTGTGGCGTGATCCGGGTCGTCCGCTGATCACTGCAGGCAACATCCAGGGAGAGATTCCAATGCGTCTGATCCACACTTCGCTGTTTGCGGCCATCGCCGCGCTGGGCTTGGCGGCCTGTAACCAGCAGCCCGCCGCGCCGCAGACTGAGACTCCGCCGGCCGCGCCGGCTGACGGCGCCACCACCGAGCCGGCTGCAACTCCTGAACCGGCTGCGGCACCGGCGGCCGATGCTTCGGCAACGGCCGAGCTGGCACCGACCCAGGGCAACGAAACCAAGGGCAGCGTCACCTTCAAGGTGGTCGACGGCAAGGTCCACGTGACCGGCCAGATCACCGGCCTGAAGCCGGGCAGCGAGCACGGCTTCCACATCCACGAGAAGGGCGACTGCAGCGCGCCGGACGGCATGAGCGCCGGCGGCCACTTCAACCCGGGCAAGCAGGATCACGGCAACGTCGCCACCGATCCGCACCACGGCGGCGACATGCCCAACATCAAGGCCGACGACAAGGGCGTGGCCACCATCGACGGCCCGGTGTCGAGCAATGTCAACATCGGCAAGGGTGATGACTTCGACATCATCGGCCGCGGCCTGATCGTCCACGCCGATGCGGACGACTACAAGACCCAGCCGACCGGCAACGCCGGCGCACGCCTGGCGTGTGCGGTGATCCAGAAGGCCCCGTAAGAATCAAGGAACGCCGGCGCAAGACGGCGTTCTTCATTATCGGTAGTGCCGGCCGCTGGCCGGCAATCGCAGATCCGGACGTTGCCGGCCAGCGGCCGGCACTACCCGTCTTCAGCGCGCCAGCAGCTCGCGCGCGTCCTGCCCGGCCTCGCAGTGCACGAACAGCACCGGCACGCCGTGCGCTTCCAGCACCGCGGCCATCTGCCGCTGGCGCATCAGGAACTGCTCGTAGATGCCCTGCAGGCGGTCGCAATCGTTCTTGCTGTGGTTGTAGTACGCGCACCAACCCGCCGGATCGAACAGCGCCATGCGTGCCTCGCCATGGGTATAGCGCAGCAGCGGCTCGGGCGCGGCATTGAGCCACTCGTCTTCGCCCGGCGCCATGATCGCGGTCTCGATCAGCGGCCACAGCGCCGCCAGGCCCTGGTTGTCGTACTGCATCGACATCATCGCGGCCAGGTCGTTCACGGTGAAATAGCGCGCGTGTTCGATGCGGGCACCGAAGCTGTTCTGTGCCATCAACGCGGTGTCGGCATGCGCCATGCCGTTGGCCAGCAGTGTTTCTTCCAGCGCATTGGCCACCGCGTTGGTGGTGGCCACGTCGCTGCCGGTCAGCAGGAACGGCACCACGCGCAGGCCGCCCCCCACCAGGGTCGCATCGGCCTGGAACGGCAGCGGCACATCGCCTGCGGCATCGGTGCCGAAGGCCAGCAGGCGCGGGCCCTGGTTGCGGCCCGGGGCACGCATCTGCAGTTCTTCCAGGCGGCGATGGATCGGCCAGCCCGGGCGCAGTACTTCGGCCGGGTCGAAATGGGCGGCCGCGAACACCAGGTCCAGCTCGGCCACCTGCGGCACCAGCTTGGAAAGGTCACGGCCGACGCGTTCGGCCAGTTCACCGGCCTGTTCAGCGCTGAGCACCGCCTGGCGGGGGATTTCGCCGCCGGCCAGTTCCAGGGCCAGCACGCCAAGGGCATTCATCGCGGGGTCGGGTTTGCTCATGGTTCCACGGTTGGCCCATCACAGGGCGGCAGCTACACTTGGCTCCATTATGCCTGCTCCGCCGTGCAGGCCATGTTGCAGACACCCTCATCCATGCCAGGTATCTCCATGCCCAACGCTCGTCCCGTCGCCATCCTCGGTGGCGTCCGCATTCCGTTCTGCCGCCAGAACACCGCGTATTCGGATGTCGGCAACCTCGGCATGTCGGTCCGTACGCTGGGCGCGCTGGTCGAACGTTTCGGCCTGCACGGCCAGCAGCTGGGCGAAGTGGCGATGGGTGCGGTGATCAAGCACTCCAGCGACTGGAACCTGGGCCGTGAGGCCACGCTGTCCTCCGGCCTGTCGCCGCTGACCCCGGGCATCACCCTGCAGCGCGCCTGCGGCACGTCGCTGGACAGCATCATCACCGTGGCCAACAAGATCGCGCTGGGCCAGATCGAATCGGGCATCGGTGGCGGTTCTGACACCACGTCCGACGTGCCGATCGTCTACGGCAAGAAGCTGCGTGCACGCCTGCTGGCCGCCAACCGCGCCAAGAGCACCGGCGACAAGATCCGCGCGCTCACCGCCGGCTTCAAGTTCTCCGAGCTCAAGCCCGAGTTCCCGGGCGTGGCCGAGCCGCGCACCGGCAAGAGCATGGGCGACCACTGCGAGGACATGGCCAAGGAATGGAACATCTCGCGCGACTCGCAGGATGAGTGGGCGGTGTCCTCGCACAAGAAGCTGGCCGCCGCCTATGAGCGTGGCTTCTTCAACGACCTGATCGCACCGTTCCGTGGCGTCGAGCGTGACAACATCCTGCGCCCGGATACCTCGCTGGAAAAGCTGGCCACGCTGAAGCCGGCGTTCGACAAGGTCTCCGGCCGCGGCACGCTGACCGCCGCCAATTCCACCCCGCTGACCGACGGTGCCGCTGCGGTACTGCTGGCCAGCGAAGAGTGGGCGCGCGCGCACGGCCATGAGCCGCAGGCCTACCTGCGCGACGCGCATGTCTCTGCGGTGGACTTCGTGCATGGCGAAGGCCTGCTGATGGCGCCGACCATCGCGGTGCCGGAGATGCTCAAGCGTAATGGCCTGACCCTGCAGGACTTCGACATCTACGAGATCCACGAAGCCTTCGCCGCGCAGGTGCTGTGCACCCTGCGTGCGTGGGAGAGCGAGGATTACTGCCGCAACCGCCTGGGGCTGGACGCACCGCTGGGCCGCATCGACCCGGACAAGATCAACCTGCTGGGTTCGTCGCTGGCCACCGGTCATCCGTTCGCCGCCACCGGCGCCCGCGTCATCGCCACCGCCGCCAAGCAGCTGGCCGAACGCGGCGGTGGTCGCGCGCTGGTGTCGATCTGCACCGCCGGCGGCATGGGCGTGGTGGCGATCGTCGAACGCTGATCGCTGCGACCGCGCGCCAACCAAGGTTGGCGACTACCAGAAATGCGTGCTGGATCTGCTGTGGTAGATGCCGACCTTGGTCGGCCGTGAAACGGCATCGCTCGGAAGAGGCCACGCGCCAACCAGGGTTGGCGACTACCAGGTCCCGCAGATGAAAACGCCGCCCATTGGGCGGCGTTTTTTGCTCCTGTGGGTGCCGACCGTTGGTCGGCCCACTTCAGCAGCGGTTACGGCAACCGCGGATTACCGAATTCGTCGCGCTCTTCGTTGGCGTCATACACCGGCGGCTGCACCGCGAGCGGCTGTTCTTCCACCGTGGCACGCAGTGGCGTCTCGCCGCCGCGCACCAGCGCCACGCTGTCCTCGCCGCGCTGCAGGCGCAGCGCATTGGCCAGGCACTGCGCGGCCAGCGCGTGTTCGCCACGCTGGGCGAACAGTTCACCCAGCGCTTCCCACGCCGGTGCACCGGCGCCGGCGGCGATGGCCTCGTGCAGGAACGCATCGGCGGCCTCCCACTGCTGCTGGGCCAGGGCCACGCGGCCCTGCGCCAAGCGCAACGCGGCCGAGCCGTCATGCACGTTGCGCCAACGTGCGAGGTTGGCTTGGCGGGTAGCCAGGCGCTCGGCCGGCAGACGGCCATACAGCGCCACCAGTTCGTCATCCCAGCGCTGGTCCAGGGCCTGTTCCAGCGCCAGCAGCGCCGGCTCGTCCCAGTCCAGCGCCACCGCGCGGCTGGCATAGGCGCCAACCACGTCCGGAGTCGGTCGCAGTGCCTTCGGCGTGGCTTCCCACTGCGCGGCCAGTGCGTTGACGTCGGCCGCTTCCAGCAGCGCCTGTGCAGCCAGGCGTGCTTCCAGTTCACTGCTGGCCTCGGCCGGCAGCACCTTGCTCTGGCGCAGTGCACCCAGCTGGCCATACGCCTCGTGGGCGCGGCCGGCCTGTGCCAGTGCCTCGGTGCGCAGCCACAGGCCACGTGGCGGCAGCGGCTGGATCGCCGCTACGTCCAATGCGTTGATCGCATCCACCGGCAGATCGCGCGCCAGCAGCTGTTCGGCGCGCAGCAGCGCCTGCAGGGTGGCATCACTTTCGCCCAGGCGCTGCAGCAGCGCCTCGCCAGCCGGGCCGTCGGCACGTGCCTGCGCGCTGCGCACGGCGTTGGCCAGCGCCACCGCGCTCACCTCCGGGTCCTTGGCGGCACCGTCCAGCAGTTTCTCGGCACGCTGCCACTGGCCGTGCTCATAGGCCTGCAGGCCGTCGATCAGGCGCACCCGGCCCTGTTTGCGGCGGTAGCGGCCCCAGGCGCGGAACGGTGCGGCGATCAGGCTCCACAGCAGCCATAGCACCAGCACCGCGATCACTGCCAGCAGCGCCACCTTCGGCAGGTTGCTGTGGTAGTCGTAGCCGCCGTAGCGCAGGGTCACTTCGCCGAAGCGGTTCAGGTCATCGGCGCCGAGCCATTGCGCAGCGACCACGCCGATGGCCACGGCCAGCAACAGCACGACCAGGGATTGCAGGGGTTTCATGCGGGCTTACCTCCGGTCGGTCTGGGTGCGCAGTTGTTGCAGGGTGCTGCCAAGGACAGCGTCGTTGGCCTGCAGCGGCAGTTCGCGCAAGGCCTTCAGTTCAGCACGTTGCGCGCGCAGGGCTGGTGAATCCGGCCAGCGCCGCTGTGCCCAGTGCTCCACGCGGTCCAATGCGGTATTGCGCCCCGCGCGGTCGCCGCGCTCGATTGCCGCACGTGCCAATGTCAGTTCCAGCTGCAGCGCGTCGTCGGCATTGCGCTGTTCGGCGGCGGTCAGCGGGCCGTTCTGGCGGCTCGGGGTGATGTCCACGAACGGCGCCAGAGCTGCCTGCCACCAGGGTTTGGCGGTGCTGCTGCCGGTCGTGCCGGTGATCTGCGAAGGCAGGCCCTGCAGTGCCCTGCCCACAGCATCCAGGCGCTGCAGCGACTGCACGCGGGGGCCGCTGCCGAGCGCATCCAGTGCCTCGCGCTCCTGCACCAGCGCCTGGCGCAGGTTCAGGCCATCACTGTCGGGCAGTTCGGCCAGTGCCGTCGCGGCCTGGGCGTACAACCGGCGTGCGCCTTCCACATCGTCGGCGTAGTTCAGGCGCTGCGCGGCCTGGGTCAGCAGCAGTTCGGCCTCATCGCGCTGTACCGCCTGGCGGCCCTGGTTGGCGCTGTCGGCCAGCTTGGCCAGGTTCTCTTCCAGCAATGCGCTGCGCTGGGAAAGGCCCAGCATCTCGTCGCGCAGCACGCGGTTGGTGGCGGCCGCGTCCTGCATGCGCTGGCTGGTCGCGCGCTGGTCACGACGCAGCGCATCCAGCGTGGCCTCCAGGCCCTTCAGCTGGACAGCCGTGGTCTGTGCCTGCGCTGCCTGTTCGTTCTGTTGCTGTTGCCAGACATACCAGCCGGCATAGCCGCCCACGCCGAGCACGACCACACCGGCCAGCGGCAGCAGCCAGCGCACGGGTCGACGGGGCGGGGAAACGGGCGGAGTGTCGTTCATCGGGCTTCCTTGTCGGCAACGTCGCCGGTCGGGGGCCGGCAGGCCGCGTTGTGCACAGCATCACTGTTGCCGACGACAGCGGCAAGCGTGACCCACGTCCCTGTTCAGGTCGCTGCCGGGACGGTGAGCGTGGCGTGTGCGGCCGCCACCAGCTGCGCGCTGGTGGGGCCTGCCGCGCGCACGACATGCTGCAGGCCCAGTGCCCGGGCCTGTTCGCCGAGGCGATCACTGGCCACCACGGCAGTCGCGTGCGCCTGCAGACGCTGCTGCAAGGGCGGCGGAAGCTGCTGCCAGAAATGCTGCAGCGCTTCGCCACTGCTCACCGCCAGCATCCACGGCTGCGCTGAATGCGCCAATCGAGCCAGCGCACGGGGCGGCAGGTGCAGCAGGCGACGCTGGTAGATGTCGGCACGTTCGATTGTGGCGCCGGCCGCCTGCAGCCGCGCGGCAATCAGGCCACGCCCGCCGGGCGCGGTCACCAGGCCGATGCGCAGGCCCTGTACGTCAGCCAGCACCGGCAGCGCCAGCAGGCCTTCACTGTCCATCCGCTGCGGCGCATGCACCTCGGTGATGCCGTGTGCCCGCAATGCGCGCGCGGTGCCTTCGCCGACGGTCAGCCACGGGCTGCGCTGCGCCTCGGCCAGCGGCAGCAGGGTGGCGGCCGCGGTCACGGCGGCCGGGCTGGTGAACACCACCCGATCGCAGTTCAGCGCGCGTTGCAGCTGACGCACCACAGGCGTGCCATGCAGGCGCTGCAGGCGCCAGGGCGCCAGGGCCAGGACATGCCCGCCCAGCCCAGCAACGGCGCGGCGCAGCGCCACATTCTGGCCCTGCGGGCGCAGCGAGATCAGGGTCCAGCGCGCGCCGGAACGTGTGGCGCCAGTGGGTATCGTATGGTCGACCATTGCCTGCATTATGCGGGCCCTTCGTTGTCGTGGTCGCTGCTCCGATGTCCGTTGATGCCCTGACTTCCTCGTTGGCCGCCCTGCAGGACGTGCTGGACTGCATGCCGGCGGTGCGCGCCATGCAGATCCAGCTCGACGGCTATGCCGATGGCGTGCTGCGCATCACCGCGCCGCTGGCCGCCAACGTCAACGACAAGGGCAACGCCTTCGGCGGCAGCCTGGCCTCGGTGCTGACCCTGTCCGGCTGGGCGCTGGTCAGCCTGCGCCTGCGCCTGGCCGGCCACGATGCCGAGGTCTACGTGGCCGACAGCAACCTGCGCTACCTGGCCCCGGTCTACGAAGACCTGCACGCCCACGCCGAAGCGGCCGAGGCCACCGGCTGGGATGCCTTCCTGAACACCTTCCGGCAGCGCCGCAAGGCCCGCATCAGCATCATCGCCACCCAGCCCGGCGCCGATGGCAAGCCCGCCGCCGAATTCAGCGGTCGCTTCGTTGCCTTCGCCAAAGGGTAGGATGGCAGGCTGACGTTCTGGGGAAACCACTGATGCGCCGCCTGATCCAGTTCCTGATCTGTTCCCTGCTGCTGGCCAGTGCCGTGGCCTCGGCCGACGACCTCAGCCGCAAGCAGCGCAAGCTGCTGGAAGAGACCCAGATCGCCTACGGGGCGACCATCCGCTGGGGCAGCATGGACGATGCCATCGGCTACCTCGACCCCAAGCTGCGCAAGGAAAAGCCGCCCACCGAGTTCGAGCTCAACCGTTACGCGCAGCTGCGCGTGTCGTCCTACCGCGAGCGCAGCAGTGCCTCACTGGACGGGGGACTGGTCGAGCGGCGGGTCGAAATCGGGGTGATCAACCAGAACACCCAGGCCGAGCGCACGGTGGTCGTGGTCGAGCGCTGGCGCTGGGACCCGGAAGCCAAGCGCTGGTGGCAGACCGCCGGCCTGCCGGACCTGTGGAAGGGGCAGTGACGGGCTGCGTCCGGCTTGTGCGACAATCGGCGCCCGCTTAATCGACCCGTGACCTGAGTGAATTACGAAGAGTTGCTGGCCTTTGCAGGCCGAAACCCGATGCTGTCCGCGGCCCTGGTCGGCCTGACCGTGGCCATCATCGTCACCGAGATCCGCCGCCTGTTCCGGGGCTTCAAGGGCATCAAGCCCGCCGAACTGACCCAGCTGATGAACGCGGGCGGCACGGTGGTGGTCGACCTGTCGGCCAGCGGTGACTTCGAGAAGGGCCACATTGCCGGCAGCCGCAACGCCCAGGCCAGTGCCTTCGGCCCGGACCACAAGCTGGTGGCCAACGCCAAGCAGTCGCCGGTGGTGCTGGTGTGCCGCAGCGGCAACGCCTCGGAAACCGCCGCCAAGGCGCTGAAGAAGGCCGGCTTCGAGAAGGTCTACGTGCTCGACGGCGGCATTCCCGCCTGGCAGCAGGCCGAGCTGCCGCTGGTCAAGGGCCGCAACTGATTGCCGCAGGTGGCGGATCCGGCCTTGTATGGGCCTGATCCCGCCCCCATCGCAGTAATTCGACCATCGTTTTCATTGCATTCATTGGAGTTACTGGAAATGTCCGAAGAGATCACCAACGGCGCTGCTGCGCCGGTCGATGCCGCCACCGGCCCCGCTTTCACCGTCGAGAAGATCTACGTCAAGGACGTCTCCTTCGAGTCGCCGAACGCCCCGACCATCTTCAATGACCAGGTGCAGCCGGAGCTGCAGCTGAACCTGAACCAGCAGGTGCAGCGCCTGGGTGAGAACGCCTTCGAAGTCGTGCTGGCCGTGACCCTGACCTGCCAGGCCGGTGAGCGCACCGCCTACGTGGCCGAAGTGAAGCAGGCCGGCGTGTTCGGCCTGGTCGGCCTGGACCCGCAGTCGATCGACGTGCTGCTCGGCACCCAGTGCCCGAACATCCTGTTCCCGTACGTGCGCCAGCTGATCAGCGACCTGATCCAGGCCGGCGGCTTCCCGCCGTTCTTCCTGCAGCCGATCAACTTCGAAGGCCTGTACGCAGAAACCCTGCGCCAGCGCCAGGAGCAGGGCGACGCACCGTCGCTGGCTGACTCCGAGCCGGCTGGCAACGCCTGATTCCTGCCGCGACGTCACGGATGAGCACTCCCGCTGACAAGATCGCCGTGCTGGGCGCCGGTTCCTGGGGAACCGCGCTGGCCAGCCTGCTCGCACGGCACGGTCATCCGACCGTGCTGTGGGGGCGCGACGCTGCCGTGGTCGAGGCCATCGACCAGCGCCACGAGAACCCGCGCTACCTGCCGGGCATCCCGCTGCCGGACAGCCTGCGTGCCACCACCGACCTGGCGTCGGCGGTGGAAGGCGCGGCCTGGATCCTGGTGGTGACCCCGTCGCATGCGTTCGGTGAAACCGTGCGCGCGCTGGCGCCGCTGCGTCCGGCCGGTGCCGGCGTGGCCTGGGCCACCAAGGGCTTCGAACCCGGTTCGGGCCGCTTCCTGCATGAAGTGGCGCGCGAAGTGCTGGGCGAGGACGTGCCTCTGGCCGTCGTCACCGGGCCGTCGTTCGCCAAGGAAGTAACCCAGGGCCTGCCCACCGCGATCACCGTGCACGGCGACGTGCCCGAGTTCGCGCAGACGGTGGCCGAGGCGATGCATGGCCCGGCGTTCCGCGCCTACACCGGCGACGACATGGTCGGTGCCGAGCTGGGCGGTGCGATGAAGAACGTGCTGGCGGTGGCCACCGGCGTGGCCGATGGCATGCAGCTGGGCCTCAACGCCCGTGCCGGCCTGATCACCCGTGGCCTCAACGAGATGCTGCGCCTGGCTGCGGCGATTGGCGCCAAGCCGGAAACGCTGATGGGCCTGGCCGGCCTGGGCGATCTGGTGCTGACCTGCACCGGCGACCTGTCGCGCAACCGTCGCCTGGGCCTGGCCCTGGGCCGTGGCCAGTCGCTGCAGGATGCCGTGCGCGAAATCGGCCAGGTGGTCGAGTCGGTGCAGACCGCCGACGAAGTGATGCGACAGGCGCGCCGCCATGGCATCGACCTGCCGATCTCCGACGGCGTGCGTGCCGTGCTGCACGGCGAGCAGACCCCGGAAGAAGGCCTGCGCGCACTGCTGGCGCGGGAACAGAAACCGGAATACCCGGACACGCTGTTCAAGTGAATCGAAAAACCCCGGCCACGTGCCGGGGTTTTTTTATGTGCGCGACCCATCCACGCGTGGCGTGGATCTACTGCCGAACCCGCTTCTGGTAGCTGCCAACCTTGGTCGGCGCCCGACGGCGGCAATCACCGCGCCCGTGGCGGCGCGCTGGTGTTGTCCATGTCCGAGAAGATCAACCACGGCCCGTCGCCCACGCGCTTCAGCGCCAGCGTGAACTTGCCGGTGTCCCCCTCGTTGCTGCCGTAGCGATACGCACCAATGATGTAGCCCGTGTTGCCCTCCACCGAGTGAGCCAACGCCCGCAGCCGCAACGGACTGCCGCCCTGGCCGGCATACGCGGCCTCGATCGCAGTACGCCCGCGCACCGGCGGCTGGTTGCTCTGCAGTACAAAACCATCCTCGGCAAACAGCGCAGCCAATGCCTTGGCATCAGCCGAGCGCCACACCTGCTCGTAATCGCGTAGTACGCGCTCCAGCGGTGCGGGCAGGGCTGCGCCCGGGAGAGGCCGTGCAGGCTTCGCGCCTTCTGCATCGTGGGCAATTGCCGGCGATGCCAGCAGCAGGGCACTGCAGAAGATCATGGCGAGTCGTGTACGGCGCATGCGTCCGGCTCCAGGCGATGACGGGACGCTACGAACGCATCCTGGCACGGTGCTGGTTAGAATCACGCGGCTGCCGATTTGCTGGATGCAGCGCAGATCAGACAAGGACAGGGAATGAAGATTCGAATCACAGGGATGGCACTGACGGTCGCATTGCTGGCCGCCTGCGGGCAGGCACCGGCACCCGATGCAGCACCAGCCGCACCAGCACCGGCCACAGAAGCACCTGCGGCCACGGCAACGGTGGTCGAGAAGGCGCCATCCATCGAAGATGGCGTGGATCCCTCGGTGTGGGACAACGAAGGCGAACCGGAAGACCCGAGTGCCGACGGCGAACTCACCTGCGCGGACAACCCGCTGGCGACGCATTTCTTCACCCTGGTGGGCGGCAATACCGTGGACGACTGCGGCCGCAAGGACCCGAAGGTGCTGGCCGCGTTCAACGCCCTGATGAAGGACACAGCCGCAGCCGAATCCGCTGACAGGGAGATTCCATCGCTGCGCGAACGCCTGTTGAGCGGGCCCAGCGGTCCTGGTGAGCTGCTGGTGCTGCAGGGCGAGCCGTGGTGGTTCTATACCGCCTGCCAGGCCCACGACTGCCCCGGCACCGCATTGACGATGCTGTATTCGGCCGACCAGTCGAAGATGGTCGGCCGTCTTACCGCGCGCTGCCGTGTCTGGTGGCTGGGCGAGCCGACGGCGGAACAACGTGCGCAGATCGAACAGCGCCAGCCACTGCAGGATGCCGCGTTGAAGGAAGACAGCGCACTCTGCGAGTGATGTGGCGCGCTCCGCAGCGCCGAATCATACCCGGCGGAATCGCGGGCGTTGTCGCCCGCGTCACCCTTCCGGCCGCATACGCGCGCTGGCCTGTGCTGTCAGCGACAGACTGGCCATCATCAAGATCGCCACGGTGGACTATCGAACGCCCTGCTCGCCCGCTTCAGCGGAGGGCTGCCTGCTTTCGGAGCAGATGCAGACGATGTTGTGCCTACTGGAGCACAGCAGCGAAGCAAGCTTCCATCGCAATGGTGTCGCAGTTCGCACTTTACGGAGTCAGAGTCTGATCGCTATAAACGGCTCCTCTTTTCCATGACTGCGCACCATGAATCTGAGGGATTTGTTGGTCTCTGCTGCCTATCGCGACTACCTATCTGAATTGGAATCGCATCTGATCGGGCACCCTTTCAACCAAGACGCACCCATCAGGGCTGTCATTGTCCGCTTGCATGAAGAATGGATGGGGTACGCCGAGGTGACACCTGAAGCGCTGCTGGGCCTGATTGAAGCGGAACGCGTTCAGACCTTCAGATACATTGCGCGGAAGCTCACTGCATACATGGAAGCGGAAGGAGGGCCAGACAATATTGTCAATGAGCCCGCAAACCTGCACATGCCCATCGGTCATCTGATCGAGTACTGGTTGCACCGTAGCGAGGGCCCAGATCTAAGAAACTATCTGAGAAAAATCCGCATGCCCGGCGCCACTGCCTATGCCAAGGAGACGGCAGTAATGTTCCGGGTTGCTCGAATGACTGCTATCAGTCAGTAGACCGGGCTGTGGGATCCACCACCAACGCTCATGCAGACGTAACACCTGAACCAAGTCGGCGCGCAATGCGGGTTCCCTCGGCATGGAGGGTACGTCGGCAGTGTTACTTGCTCGCGCGCCGCGCGCCCTTCTCGCCTTCGTCCTTTGCATCCCCACGGCTCTGCGCGAACTCCGGGAACGTCTTCGCGATCGAATCCTTGTCCGGCAGGATGTAGAACACGCCGCCCTTCTCGAACGTGGATTGCACGATCTGCTCGTAGAACGCGGGCGAGACATTGATGCAGCCGTGGGTGACGCGGTTGTCGTCCGGCGAGGGCGATGCCAACCGCTCGGCGCGCTTTTCCTTCGGGCTGCCCGGCGGCAGCGGGTGCATCGACACGGCGGAATCGTAGTCCACCCACAGCACGCGTCCGGCATCGTCGGACGGGCCGTAACCGCCAATGAAGCGGCCGGCAGGCGTGGTGCGGTCGTGGCCGGGAATCGCGCTCAGTGCGAGCTTGGCGACGCCCGGTGCGGAATGGTCGCCGATCGCCGACCCAAACAGCGCCGGTGCGGCGCCGCGCAGCTTGCCGTCACCGCCGAAGACCAGAACCTGCGCCGCCGCCTTGTCCATGACCGCAAACGGATAGCCCTGGTTGTCCTTGCTGGCGACCACCCAGCCGGCCAGCTCGATCACTGTCTCGGACACGCTCTGGTCGGGCGGAAGTTCATCAACGGCGGCGACCGATGGTGCAGGTGCGTCCTTGTCCCTGGCGTTGGCTACGCCGCTGCACGCAACGGCCAGTGCCATGGCCAGGGCGGCATGGAGGGCGCGGCGTGCAGGGGAGGGGGAAGTACGAATGGGACGGCTCCTTGCAATGCAATCGTGGGTGGAAGGATGCCAGTGGCCGGTGAAGGCCACTGGGTCCCGATGCACCCGATACAGAGGTGGATCAATTCAAACGGTGAGGGAGCGATTACCCGCGCGGCTTGCGGCCGGCAGGTGCCCTTTCAAGCTGCTGCACGCGACCTTCGATCTGGTCCAGGCGCTGATTGGCCTGCTGTGCGGACTGGTTGGCGGACTCCGCGCTCTGCGCAGCGCCCTGCACCTTGACGTCGAGCTGATCGAGACGCGAGTTGATGGTTGCAAACTCGTTCTTGTATGACGCGCAGGCGCCAAGGCTTACGGTGGCGATGAGAGCCACAGCAAGTGCGCGGGCCGTCTTCATGTGTTGCGGGTTCAGGTTCATTGCACTCCCTCCTTCGTCTGGGGAAGCTGGAATATAGCGGCGTTTGTTCCCGCCGCTACCAAGCGCTTTCAGCTGGAATTTGAATACGTGGAAGCACTGTGAAGCCGGCCCCTGACCCAACATTAACAAGCGGGATCAGGCGAGCTGATCTACGTCGGCGGCGTGCCTTGTGCCTGTTCAAGGTCGCCAATTCATCAGTATGAAGCGGCTCTCACAGCACTTGCGTTTCCACGCCTTTGGCAGCAGTGCAGGCAGGCGTCCATCCACCCGCCTCGAACACGGTCGCGGCGGTGTCGGGCCGCACATCCAGCAGCGTGGCGATGGCCCTGGTCCTGTCTGGCGCGCGGGAAACATAGCTGCGCGCGATGCGGTAGCCGACCCAGTATCCGAGATCTCCACGTCGTGCTTCATCGCCGGGGCCGTTGTACAGCCACTTCGAAAGATCGGTGCCCCCACTGTCCTGTACGAACGCGCGCTCCAGCGCACATTCGCGGCCCTGGGCCCAGCGACGCAGATGCGCGTTGGCCGGTTGCCCCGAGATCAGTTCACCCACGTACTCGGCGCCGCCTTCAAGCAACGTCTGATAGAGCAGGGTGGGCTGCGCGACATCGACGCTCGCACCGGGCTGTTGCACGTGCACGTACTCATGGGCGATCAGGTGCACGAAACGATCGCCGACGTCAGGCTGCATCCAGTCGGCGTTGCACAGTGCTTCCAGTCCGATCACCACACCATCTTCGGTGGTGACGCCGCCGCTGTTACCCCGCCCGACCAGCACGGTGACCGGAGGAAAACGTGCAGTGGGGAGCAGCGTGCCCAACCGATCGAGTGCGTCGGCAACCCGCGCGCGGATCGCCGGCAATGCCGCTGCACAGGTCCGCGCCCTGGCGAACAACGCCGGCTTGTCCTGGATGGCCCTGGCCAAACGCTCCATTGATCCGATGCGGCTGTCGGTGAAGCTGCGCAATGCCTCCGTGCCGGTGTCCAGATAGCCGCGCTGCAGGTCTTCGGCACTTGGTTTTCCTCCAGTGGCATCCAGCACGCTGAAGAAACGCGTGACATCGTCTGTCTGTACCACGATGCGTGCAGAAGGTTGGGCGCGCTCGGCCGCGTTGGCTGGCAGCTGCATCATCGGCAGGGCGACGAGCAGCAGCACCCGCACCGCGCGGCGCGCATGGGGCGGAAACAGCAGTGATGCGACGGACGCGTGCGGCATGTGGAGTTCCCTGAACGCCAGCCTTATTTATACACCAGTCAGTTCAATATTCAGGGTCGATTAGACCCCCTAACGGATAATTCACACCTGTCGACCGCCTCCTCTCTCTCCCCCTCCCGGGAGGCGGCCGACGAAACCAAAATAATTAAAGGTGTGTCCCGATGAACAAGAATTCGCTGCTCGCCCTGGGTCTCCTGGCTGCCCTGCCGTTCGCTGCATCGGCAACCGACGGCCTGTCGTACAACTACGTTGAAGGCGGCTACGTGAACACCGATGCCAAGGGCGGCGACGCCGATGGCTGGAAGGTGAAGGGTTCCGTGGCGGTGCACCCGAACTTCCACATCTTCGGCGACTACAGCGCGCAGGAGACCGACAAGTTCAAGAATGACGTCGACCAGTGGCGCATCGGTGCCGGCTACAACTACGGCATCGCACCGAACACCGACCTGGTGGCCCGCGTTGCGTACCAGAAGTTCGACATGAAGCATGGCCTGGACTTCAACGGCTATTCGACCGAAGTCGGCGTGCGCACCGCGTTCAACCCGTACGTGGAAGGCTACGTGATGGCCGGCTACGAGGACTACACCAAGAAGCACGGCATCAACCCGGACGGCGAGTTCTACGGCCGCGTCGGCGCCACCGCCAAGTTCAACCAGAACTGGGGCCTGAGCGGCGAAGTGAAGCTGGCCAAGGCCGGCGACCGCGAGTGGTTCGTGGGCCCGCGCTTCACCTGGTAACAAACGCCTGTCGTTAGTGCGTGTTGTGCTGGCGTGTGACTCTCTCTCTCTCTCCCACACGCCAACCGAAGCCCGGCCTCGCGCCGGGCTTCACTTTTATGGGCCCCGTGGCGCCACAATGCGGCATGGGCGACCCTTCCTCTCTTGCAGGCACCGGCACGACCTACCAGGAACATCTGACGCCTGCGCCGCTGCGCGGCCACTTTGGCCAGCTGTGGCAGAGCCAGCTTCCTGCCGATGCCGATGGGCACATCACCGTATTGCCCGATGGCTGCGTGGATATCCTCTGGCGCGACGGTGCGCTGTTCGTCGTCGGCCCGGACCGTGTGGCCGCGCACCCGGCGCTGGCACCCGGTGCGCAGGTGCTGGGCGCACGCTTCCGCCCCGGCCAGGCATTGGCCGCGCTGGGCCTGCCTTTGGCCGGGATCATCGGCCAGGCCGTGCCACTGGCTGATCTGAAGGGCGCGTGGGCGAACAAGGCGGCGGCCTCCATCGGCGACACCGCGCCTGCACAGCGCCTGCAGCGAATGGCGCACTGCCTGCAACAGCACATGGGTGCGGCCGCGCTCGATACGCCGGCGCAGCGCGCCCATGTCCTGTTCCAAGCGCTCGCCGCGGGTAATGCCACGCTGGATACGCTGGCGGCGCAGTTGGGCCTGAGCCCGCGCAGCCTGCGGCGTTTCAGCCAGTCGCAGTTCGGCTACGGCGCCAAGACGCTGGAGCGGATCCTGCGGCTGCAACGTTTCCTGCGCCAGAGTCGCGCGCTGCCACAGCATTCGTTGGCGATGCTGGCCGCTGATGCCGGCTATGCCGACCAGGCCCATCTCAGCCGCGAGGCGCGCGAGGTGACTGGCATGACCGCCAGCGAGCTGCGCCTGGAGTGGGGACAATGATGGCCGTTTTGTTCAAGACCGCCGTGCCGCGCTGACCGAAGCTGGGGTTCCAATCACGGAGCAACCTCATGAGCCACGAAGCTACCCACGAAGCCGAACGCCGCATCGACAACATCGAATTCAACGTCGCCGACATCGCCCGCAGCAAACGCTTCTACGGCGAGGTGTTCGGCTGGCAGTTCACCGACTATGGTCCGTCCTACACCGAGTTCGACGATGGCCGGCTGAAGGGCGGCTTCGTGTCTGACGCGCCGTTGCGTGCTCACGGAGGACCGCTGGTGATCCTGTACTGCGCGGACCTGGCCGACGCACGGCAGCGCGTGGTCGCCGCCGGTGGCGAAGTGGTGCAGGCGGTGTTCGCCTTCCCCGGGGGCCGCCGCTTCCACTTCCGCGATCTGGATGGCTACGAACTGGCGGTCTGGAGTGATGTGGACTGAGGTCTTCGTACCTTCGCTGGTGGACGGAACGAGAACCGCTCCGTCCCCGGTCAGGCGGTTCCGCTATGATCGCCCGCACATCGCCACACGCGATGCGTCCGCCTCAAGCCAGCAGGAACCGCCGTGAACTCCCAGCCCGCACCGATCACCGCCGTCAACCACACGCTCGACAACGAGCCGCAGCAGATCACTGCGCCGCTCACCCATTCGGCGGCGTTCCTGGTGCTGAAGGTGAAGGATGACGAGGCGTCGATCGCCAAGGCGCGCGAGGTGCTGGCCAGCACCGATGACCTGATCAAGAACACCGCCATCCGCGAGATCGAGCGCACCTTCACCTGCAACGTGGCCATCGGCCATCGCGTGTGGCAGCCGCTGGTAGGCTCCACGCCGCCACGCGAGCTGAAGCCGTTCCGCGAGATCAAGGGCGCGACCCACACCGCCGTGTCCACGCCCGGTGACCTGCTGTACCACATCCGCGCACGCACCATGGACCTGATCGTGGCCTTCGAGCGCAACCTGCTGATGGCCTTCGGCGATGCGGTCGAAGCGGTCGATGACGTGGCCGGCTTCCGCTATTTCGATGGCCGCGACCTGCTCGACTTCGTCGATGGCACCGCCAACCCGGAGGGGCTGTCGCTGCCGGAAGCCACGATCGTGGGTGACGAGGACCCGGAGCATGCCGGCGGCAGTTACGTGGTGGTGCAGAAGTACCTGCACAACCTCGATGCGTGGCGCGCGCAGAAGACCGAGGCGCAGGAGGCGATCATCGGCCGCACCAAGCACGACAACATCGAGCTGGACGACGCGCCGGCAGATGCGCAGAAATCGCACAAGACCCTGTGCACCATCGAGGATGCCGACGGCGAGCACGAGATCCTGCGCGACAACATGCCGTTCGCCAACCCGGGGCGTGGCGAGTACGGTACCTACTTCATCGGCTACACCCGCCGCCTGTGGGTGATCGAGAAGATGCTCGAGCGCATGTTCATCGGCAATCCTGCGCCGCTGCATGACCGCATCCTCGACTTCTCCACCGCCACCACCGGCGTGACCTTCTTCGCGCCCTCACGCAAGGTGCTGGCCGACCTGGGCGAGTGATCGCGCCGGGCCATCACCGGCCGCCATCTGCCTGTCATCTAGGGCGCCGACCATGGCGCGCTGGATGGGAGTGCAGGAGGCAGGCGATGGCCATGGCAGGGAACAGGACCGGCATGCGCCGCTGGTGGCGGCGTCTGGCCGCGGTGTTCGGCGCGTTGGCACTGGGGAGTGCCAACGTTTCCGCGCAGGAAGCCCCCGCGCACTGGATGGCCTACGCCGCCGCCGTGGGTGGCCGGCTGCAGCAGCGCCTGCAGCAGGAACAGGACCCGCAGGCGCAGCGTGTGCTGGCGTGGTTGCAGGCGCACCCTGACACACCGGCACCGCTGCCGGTGAGCGTGTGGATCGCGGCGGATGGCCGTATTTCGAAACTGGAATTCGACAGCCTGGGCGATGCCCAAGTCGACGCCGACCTGCGCGCGACGCTGCAGGCCGCGCCGTTGCAGGCGGCACCGCCGGCCGACATGCGCCAACCGCTGCGCCTGGGCCTGTTGCTGGAGCCGAAGTAGATCCACGCCATGCGTGGATGTGGTGGGTAGATGCCGACCTTGGTCGGCAGGCGCGCACCAACCCAGGTTGGCGACTACCGGTAGCCCGGCCGCGCATGGCGTGGCGCTACCGCGTTGCCACCTGCGGTTCACGCGCGGCGGCGCTCCATGCGCGCAGGCCGAACACGGCCAGGCCGAGGAAGAACACGTACAGTGCCGCGGTCACGTGCAGCGACTTGAACAGGTACGCACCCACATAGACCACGTCCACCGCGATCCACACCCACCAGCAGGCCACGTGGCGGCGTGCCTGCCACCACTGGCCGACCAGGCTCAGCGCGGTCAGCATCGCGTCCAGCCAGGGCAGCGCGGCATCGGTGAAGGTGTGCATGGCCGCACCCAGCGCCACGCCACCGCACAGGCCGAAGGCCAGGTCGCGCAGCAGCGTGTCGCGTGCCAGTGGCACGATGCGGATGCTGCCCTCATCGGCGGCGTGCTGCCGCCAGTTGAGCCAGCCATAGACCAGGAAGCCACCGAAGGCGACCTGCAGCAAGGTGTCCGAGTACAGCTTGGCCTCGGCGAACACCAGGCCATACAGCGCCACCGACAGCAGGCCCACCGGCCACGCTGCCAGCCGGCGCCGGGCCATCAGCCAGACGCCGAGGATGCTGCACAGCGCGGCGGTCCACTCCAGCATCACGCCGCTCACAGCGCGAACGTCACCGACAGGCGGGCCTGTCGCGGTGCACCGGGGAACAGGTAGTAGTCACCGCCGCTGCTGCCGGTATCGCGCCAGTAGAAGCGGTTGAATACGTTGTCCACCGACAGGTTCCAGGTCACCGCGCGTTCGTGCAGGCGATGCTGGAAGCGCAGGCCGGCATCGAACACCGAGTAGTCCGGCGCGCGCACGCCACCATCGGCGCGTGCCACGTTGGCACCGGCATAGCGCCAGCCACCGGTCACGTCCAGGCCCTGCACGAACGGCAGCGCGTAGGCCACGTGCACGCTGGCGCGTACCTTCGGCACGTTCACCAGCTGATGGCCTTCATAGGCCGGCGTGCCGGTGTCGCGCGCGCGCGCCTGCAGCACGCTGGCGCTGGCCACGATCTGCAGTGCGTCGGTCAGCTGGCCGTTGGCGGTCAGCTCCAGGCCGGTGTGGGTCTGCGTGCCTTCCTCGACGAAGGTGTAGCCGACGTCGCTGCTGTCGGGCCTGGCGTACTGGTAGGGCTGCGAGATGCGGAACACCGCTGCACCCAGCGTCAGCGCCTCGACCGGCACGTACTTCACGCCTGCTTCCAGCTGCCGCGACTGCACCGACGGCAGGAAAGTGTCGGCATTGCTGGTCCAGAACGGCGCTTCCTGGCCCAGCGAAATGCCGCGCACGTAGCTGGCATAGGCGTTGAGCTGATCGGTGGCCTTCCACACCACCGCGGTCTGCGGTAGGAACCGCGACAGGCGGCTGTGCCGCTGCGGAACGCCACGCTTGTCGTAGGCACGCTCGTCCAGGCGCACGAAGCGGCCACCGGCCAACCACTGCCAGTCATCGCCAAAGCTCATCCGGTCCAGCGCGAAGAACGCGGTCTGGCGGCTGTCCAGGCGTCGTGCGGAGGGGCCGGGCATCTTCGGCGACGGCTCGAACACGGGCACCTGCGGGTCGTGGATGTTGCTGGTGCCGACGTACTCGTTGACGCTCGGGCGCCTTTCCACGGTACGACGGAAGTAGTCGGCGCCGACGGTCAGCTGATGGCCGACGCTGCCGGTCTCGAAGCGGCCGCGCAGCTCGGCACGGGCCTGCTGGTTGCGGCGGGTGTCGTCCGGGCTGCGGTAGTCGTAGACATCGTAGTCGCCGTTGGGCGCGAAGTAGTTGCCCGGCACGCTGCCATCGGCGCACTGCACGGCGTAGTAGCAGCCGTAGGCGAAGGCGACGTTGTCATCGATCACCGAGCGGCTGTGGCCGACCGAGACGCGCGACTGCCAGGCATCGTTGAAGTCGTAGGTATGCAGCGCGGTGATGTTGGTGCTGGCGATATCCACCGGGCGCTGCCACGGCTGGTAGCCGAGCAGGTGCTCGCGGTCGACACCGCGCGGCAGTTCGCGTGCGCCCAGCAGCTGGTAGCCGGACACCGAACGCTGCGAGCTGGTCTGGTAGTTGGCATCTACTTCCAGCTTGCCGCGCTCGCCGATCAGCCAGTCGGCGGCCAGCGAGTAGAAGTTGCGGCGGCCATCGGCGTGCGCGACGTAGGAATTGCTGGAGTCCCATGCGGCATTCAGGCGCAGGCCGAAGCGCGGGGTGATCCAGTGGCCGACATCGACGGCGACGTAGCGTGAGCCTTCCGAATCGGTGCCGAGCGTGGCGGTGCGTACTTCAGCCGGGCGCTTGCCGATGTAGTTGATGATCCCGCCCGGCGCCATCACCCCTGCCGCCAGGCCGGCTTCACCCTTGAGGATCTCGACCGACTGCACGTTCTCCAGCGCCAGGCGTTGCTCGCCGGCGATGGACAGCCCGTTGAAGCGGTAGCCGGTGGCGGCGTCCAGCGCGAAGCCGCGGATGGCGATGTTCTGGTAGTAGCCCACAGGTGCATACGCATCACCCAGCGAGGCATCGTTGCTGGCCAGCTCGGACAGCGAACGTACCTGGCGACGTTCGAGATAGTCGCGCTCGAGCACGTTCACCGAAGCCGGCGTGTCCTTCCACGAACCGCCGCCGAAGGCATTCACGCGCGAGGTATCGGCCTTCGGCTTGCCGGCCTCCACGCGCACCGCCGCCAGTTCGGTCGGCGAGCGTTCGGCACCAGTGGCAGCCGCATCGGTGGTGGCCTCGGCCTCGCTGGCATGCAGCGGCAGCGCGGCGCAGAGGGCGAGTGAGAGCAGGGTGGGGCGCAGGCAGCGGTTCATTCGGTTCGTCTTCGGACAACAAGGGAGACGAAGCGACGGCGCGCAGGTGCACCGGCCCATGATGGGGGTGTGGCTGCGGCTCAAAGCTCCCTACGCCGGTGCAAACCGGATCAGGTTCCAAGGGACTCTCTCAGCCTGGCAGATCCAGGCACCCCCGCTTCAGGTGACCATTTCACTACAAATGGTACGGATTTGCGAGCGCCAGCCGGGGTCAGATCCCTTTCCTGCGGAAAGGGATCTGACCGCAACGCTGCGTCAACCGGATCACGCGACGGCGTGCAGGGCCTGCAGCAGTGCCCGTCCCGGCGCGCTGTGGAACCACGCCGGATGGCCCAGCATGAAGGGCTGCCAGGCCACGTCGGCATTCGCGGTTGAGCGGGTGACACCTTCGAAGTACTCCACTTCGGACAGTGCGAAGTCGAAATGGACCATTGGCAGCAGGTCGGCCAGCAGGTGCACGCGTGCCGCCGACAACGGCAGCACCTCGCGGTAGCCGTCGAGCAGGGCCAGCGCGATATCGATGCGCACCGCCTCCATGCCGCGCTCCAGTTCCAGCCACGCCACGGCGTTGCGCTCGATCGCGGTGGCGAGGTCGAACAGCGCGCTGGTGGGCGACGCCAGGCCGAAATCCAGCACGGTGCTGACCTCGCCGTTGCGCCACAGCAGGTTGGAGACATGCCAGTCGTTGTGCGCCCACAGCCGGGGCTCGGCGCGCAGGCGCTCGGCCAGGCCGGCGTGCCACGGCAGCACGTCGCGCTGCAGCTGTGCTTCCCATGGAATGCGCGCGAGATAGCGTGCCAGCCCGGGACGTTCATCCAGTCCTGCCTTGATGGCGGCGATCGGATCGTCGGCACGGATCAGGTCGTCGCGCGCCACCAGCAGATGGGTGCTGCGCTGGGGCGCGTGGTAGCTGGCGGCGGCACGGTGCAGCTGTGCGAGCGTGCGCCCTGCCTCGCGGGCCTGCGCGACATCGGTCAACAGCGACCACGACACCGCGTCGCGATACAGGTCGTCGCCCACGCCGACATCGTGCAGTTCAAACGTCCATTCGCCGTGTTCGACCGCAGTGTGGCCATCGGTGGCCGGCAGCACCTGCACCACTGGCACGCCGGCGGCGGCGAGATGGGCGATGAAGTGGTGTTCTTCTTCCAGACAGGCCGCGCTGCGCACGCTGTGGTGGTGGCGCTTGATGAACACCGCGCCGCGCGTGTCGTCGACGATGGCGGCGGCAGACAGCGGCCGCGGGCTGTGCCAGCGCGGTTGGCTGTGCCCGCCCAGCTGCGGGTAACGCGTACTCAGCCACGCGATGTCCGCCGCGCTGATCGGTGGCCAGTCGGCAGCGACCTCGTCGTTGTTGAGGCCCTGCACGCGGTGGGAGGAAGACGTCATGCCACAGTCCGATCGGGAAAGTCACATCCAAGGCTGCGCATTCAACGCCATGCGCGTGGCCAACGCAAACGGGCGGGTCATCGACCCGCCCGTCTCCGCGTCATCGGTATGTCGGCGCTGCTTACCAGCCGCGATGGCGGCCGCGGTCGTGGTAGTAGCGGTTGTCGTAGTAGCGCTCACGCTGCCAGCGGCGGTCATCGCCACGGTCGTAGTAGCCACTGCGGTAGTAGCCACGGTCGTAACGGCGATCGTAGCGGTCGTCGTAACGGCGATTGTCGTAGTAACGGCGGTCGCGGCGGTCGGAGGTGGTCAGGTTGCCGATCGCGCCGCCGGCCACGGCACCGCCGACGGTGGCCGCAGGGTCGCCGTTGGACAGCAGGTTGCCGGCCACGCCACCGACCACGGCGCCGACCAGGGTGCGCTTGTCCTTCCTCGACATCGCGCTGGCATCGCTGACCACGGCGACACCGGCAACCAGTGCCAGGGCCATCGCCAGACCACGGAAGCTGAGTGTGGAAGTACTGAGCATGTTCGGTTCTCCTGTGAGGTGCATGCCACGCTGGGCAGGGAGGGCGCGGGGCGCCCCGGCTGCCGTGGAGACCACGCTGGCGTTCCGACATTGCCGGAACATTGCCTGGCCTACCGGGCGGCTTGCGCATTCATCTAGCGGCAGGCGGCATGAAGCAAGGCTGAAAGTGGCTTTTACCGCTCAGCTGGCAGAAAGGGAAAGGGCCGCGCATGGCGCGGCCCCTCCCGGTCTGCAAGGCGCTGCGGGCTCAGACGCCCATGGCCTTCTGCGCCTGGCGGGTCTGTTCCTGCTGCGCGTCCTGCTGCTGGTGCAGCACGTTCGGCGCGCCCTGCACCGCGCCGCTGCTGAGCGCCATGCTCTGCTCGCTGGCGGTGCGGGTTTCCACCGCAACGCGGCTGGCCGCCGGGTCACCGACCGTGCCCTGCACGGCGAACAGGCGCTCACCGTTCGGGCTGGGCACCACCGCGTCGATGCGCTGCAGGCCGGCGGCATGCGCCTCCCTGGTCAGGGCCGCTGCGGCGCTTTCCAGCGCGTGGCGGTCCTTGAAGGTGCCCGCCGGCATCCGCTCCAGGCCTTCGGTGGCCTGCAGGTACATCGGATGGCGCGGGTGCCGCTCGTCGTTCAGCAGCGGGCGCTCGCGGGCCTCCTTGATCGCATCCAGCGTCTTCGCACCGACGATGCCGTCGGCAACCAGCCCGTTGTCCTTCTGCAGCTGGCGTACCGCCGCTTCGGTATTGCGGCCGAAGCGGCCGTCCTCGGCCAGCGGCTTGCCGTCGGCCCCGGCATAGCCGAGGTGGCCCAGCTGCTCCTGCACCTTGCGCACGCCCTCGCTGTGCGCGCCCGGCTTGTACAGCTCGGCGTGCGGGGCGGCAGCGGCCTTGTGTTCGGCCGCAGGCTTGCCCTGGGTCTGCTCATGCGATTGGGTGCGGCTTTCCAGCAGGTCGCGCGCCTTGGACAACGGGTCCGACGCGAACAGCTTCCAGTGCGGGTGGTCCTTCACCTGCTTGAGGTAATCCTCCACCGGCATGGTGTGCACGCCCTTGCTGCCGGTGGACTGGCTGATCAGCAGCTTGTCGGTGTTCGGGTCGCGCACCACCATCACGATGTGGTCGATGCCATTCCAGTGCTCGTGGCGGGTCCTGGCCGTATCCAGGCCGATGACCATGCCTTCCTTCAGCGCACCGGGCTTGAGGATGGCGTCGCGCTCGAGCAGCACGCCGGACTGTTCGACGGCCTTGTGCACGATGCCGCCGGAACCGAGGTTGCCCAAGTCGATGCGGTCGGCCTTGCTGAAGACAGCGTGCCCGGCCTTCTGGTTGATCTCGTCCATGGTCCGGTTCTGCAGGGTGCCGACCCAGCCGGAGCAATCGATGTAGCCCTGGTCCACGTTCTTGCCGGTCTTGCCCGGCACGTACAGCGCGTGGCCCGGGATGTTGATGGCGTACTTCACATCGTCGTACTTCACGCCAGCGTCGTACGCGGCGTGCAGTTCGATGCCCGGCTTCGGCGCAGCAGGAGCCGTTGCGGTCGCCGCCAGCGTGGCCGCAGCGGCACCCACTGCGGCGGTCTGCGCAGGTGTGGCTGGAGCCTGGGCCTGGCCCGGTGCCACGGTCTGCGGCGTGATGTGCTTTTCCGGGATGCTGATCGCTGCGTACTTGTGGATGTAGTAGCTGGAGAAGGTCCGCGCCAGGTCGCCGTCGTTCATGCCACGCATTTCGGCCAGGGTGTGGCCGGTCAGCGCCTTGGCATCGGACCCGATCTGGTTGAGCACGTTGCGGCGCATGTTGATCTCTTCGCCATGGCCGTTGCGGACCACGCCGAAGGTGCCGGTGGCGATCGCGGTCTGCACCGAGCCATAGCCGGCGCTGCCCTGCTGGTGGGCCAGGTACAGGTCCAGGCCGGTCGGCGTGTCGCCGCCGGACAGGTACGGGTGGCCGGTGCGCTCATTGCGGCGCGCCATCGAGCCCAGGTTGTCCTGGTACATCTGCGCGGCGGCTTCGGTGTTGCGGGTCGGGTCGAATTCGTGGCCGGTCAGGTGGTATTGGCGGGCCGAGCCGGGCACGAACTGGAACAGGCCTTTGGCGCCGGTCGAGGTGTTGTGGGCGCGCTCGTTGAAGGTGCCGCCGGTCTCGATGTGCGCGAAGCGCATGAAGTCATCGACCGGGATGCCCTTCTGCCGGGCGACCTGCTCGACGATGTCCAGGACTTCCTTTTTGCTGTAGTCATGCTGTGCCATGACGTTTTCCTCGGGGTTGATGGAGCGGCCGATGCCGCGAATCGCCAACCGGACTCATCCGTGAGTCAAGAACATGTCGGTCAACAGGTAACCCGCCTGCGGCGGATGGAAATCAGGGCGCGATGTACTGCTGGGCCTTGCTGTCGAAGCGGTAGTGCACGGTGTCGCCGGCACCCAGCGCGCGGGTCTTGCCCGGGGCTTCGATGGTGGTGCCCTTGAAGGTCACGGTCAGCTGCGGCAGGCCGTTGCCATCGGCCACGAAGGCCAGTTCGCCATCGCTGTCGGTGCACGGCATCACGTTGCCGTCGTCGCAGGCCGCGCTGTTGTCTTCGCCGGTGCGCACCGAGCCGACATAGCGCCAGACCTTGCTGTCCAGGTCGTCCTCGCTGCGCTTGGGGTTGAACAGCAGCAGGGCGTAGCCGCTGCTGCTGATGCCGCGGTCGAAGCTGCTGGTCGGCACTGCCAGCAGCAGGCGGCCGTCGGCGGTGCGGTGTTCGATCGGCTTGCGCCGGGTATCGACGTCGTCGGCCTTGTCGTAGGCGCCGAGCGCACCGATGGTCCATTCCTGGCCGCGGAACTTCCACGGCTTCTTCGCGTCGCCGCTGGCCAGTACGAAGGTGGCCTCGGCCAGATTGGCGCGGTCGTCGGGGCCGGCCGGCTGCTGTTCGCCCGGCTTGCCGTAATGCTCGCGGGTATCCCAGGAAAAGCCGGTGTAGTAGGTGGTGCCGTCCAGGGTGAAGCGGTGGCCGAACCAGAAGGTCGCCACGCTGCCGTTCTGGACCTCATAGGACGTCGCACCGTCGCCATCCACCTGGTAGATGAAATACATCACGGTAGGCGCGTCGGGCGGGGTGACGGCGGCATCGGGAGAGGGGTTCTGCATCGGGGCAACATCCTGTCGGGGCGCTTTGGCAGCCTGCGCAGGCGCAGGCTGGGAGGACGAGGGGGCCGGATCGGCGGCGCTGCAGGCGGCAGCGGAAAGAGAGACGAGCAGGCATGCCGCGAATGCGCGCAGGGGCCGCAACAGCAGGGTCCAACGTAGCTCGGGGGGGGACTGCATGCGCCTCTCCATGGTCAGCGTTGCCGGGCCAGACGGCCGGCAGGAAGCCGCACCCCATCCACCACGGACGGGAGCGAGGACATGAGCCGGTCGATTCCTTCGACCTCGCATTGAGAACTCATGCCCGTCCATCTTGGCACAGATCCGCAGACCGTCAAAGAGGGGGTGCGGCAGCCGGGTCTGTGATGTGAAGTGCGTCTCAGATCTTGCCGTCACGCAGGTAGTCGAACAATTCGGCGTCGCCCTTCAACCCCAGCTTGAGCATGGCGTCGCCCTTCTGCCGGCTGATGGTGCTGACGCTCTTGTGCAGCTGCAGCGAAATCTCCTTCACCGTCATGCCGGTGCCGAGCAGCCGCAGCACCTCCACTTCGCGTGGTGACAACGGCTTGCCGTCGCCCTCGCGCATGCGCCAGCTGCCGGCCGCGTCCACCCGCTCGCGCAGGCTGCGGCTGATGTAGGGCTGGCCGCGGTACACCGACTGGATGGCCTGCGGCAGCTCGTCCATTGACGAACTCTTGTCGACCAGACCGAGCACGCCACTGTCGAGCACCATGCGCAGGATCGCCAGGTTGCTGGAGACGCTGAGCATCAGCACCGGCAGGTCCGGATGCCGGCGGCGGATCATGCCGATCATGGCGAAGCCATCGGCCTGCGGGCTGCCCGGCATGGAGTAGTCGGTGACCAGCAGGTCACAGGGCTGGTTGGCGAGCAGGGTCATCAGCGCCTGCGCGCTGTCGGCCTCGCCGACCACGCGGCCCACGCCGCTCGACTCGATGACGGCGCGGGTACCGATGCGGACCACCGGGTGATCGTCTGCGATGATGATGCGCAAGCTCATGCTCTAGTATGGCCATCGGGCACGCCGGACCGCGACCATCGCGGTCCCTGGCAGGATTCTAGGAGATCGACGCAGATGCGTAGGTGGGCTGTTCGCGGGCTGCTCCTGCTGCTGGCGGTGCTGGCCCTGCCCGTGGCCCAGGCACAGCCGGCCCCTGGGCTGCTGCCGCTCAGCCCGTTGCAGCGCGAATACCTGGTGGCGCATCCGACCATCGTTGTCGGGCAGTATGACAGCGGTTGGCCGCCGTTCGAGTCCCTCCGTGACGGCCAGCAGGTCGGTCTGGGACCGGACTACCTGTCGCATCTTGCACGCCAGCTCGGCATGAAGGTCGAGGCGCGCCGCTATCCGGACTGGACATCCGTGCTGGATGCGGCATGTCGTGGCGAGATCGACGTGGTGATGAATGTCGGCCTCAGTGCCGACCGCACCCGCTGCATGGTCTATACCGCGGCCTACAGCGAAGCGCCGCTGGCCCTGGTGGGCCGGCCGGACGACCTGCGTGCCTCCGACATGCCCGACCTGGAGGGTCTGCGGGTGGTGATCGAGCAGGATTTCCTGACCGGTCCGCAGGTGCGCGCCCGATTCCCGCGTGCCCGCCAGCTTGTCGTAAACGACACGTTGAGCGCATTGCAGATGGTCAGAGACGACAAGGCCGACGTCTACATCGGCAATGCCTTTGTCGCCACCGAGCTGATTGCCAGCCGGCGCCTGCAGGGCGTGGCGCTGTTGCGGCCCAGCGACCTGCCCCCTGAACGGCTGCACTTCGGCATTCCCAACAGCAAGCAACCCCTGGCTGAAGCCCTGGACCTGGCGCTGGCGGCCACCAGCCAGGCCCAGCGTGATGCCCTCGCACAACGATGGCTGCCACCGCCGCACTGGTCGGCATCGGCGCAGCTGGCGCTGAGCCAGGCCGAGAAGCGCGTGCTGGAGCAGCCGTTGAAGATCGGTTTCGCCCCGAATGCCGCGCCACTGTCGTTCACCGGCGAGGATGGCCGGCCCAGCGGGCTGGCCAGCGAATACCTGCAGCGCCTGATGCAGGCCGGTGCCAACCTGCAGGTCGAGGACAGCCACGACTGGTACGAGGTGCGCGAGAAGGCCCGCCGCGGTGAGCTGCAGGCGGTGATGGGCATTCCTGTCGATTCACGTTACCTGGGCCCGGACTGGGTGTTCAGCCAGCCCTTCATCAGCGTGCCGAACGTGATTGTGGTCAGGAGCGATGGCGAGTCGCTGCTGGGCCTGGCTGACCTGCAGGGCAAGCGCGTGCTGCTGTCCGACCCGGAGCGTGTGCGCGGCTACGTGCTGCAGCAGGCACCGCAGGCGCGGATCATCGCTGCACGCAGTGCCGAACAGTCGCTGCAGCGCCTGCTCGCTGGCGACGCCGATGCGTACATCGGCAACCTTGCCGTGGTCGATCACCTGCTGCGCAGCCGTTTCCCGGGGCGGCTGCAGGTGGCGGCACCGGCCGGCTTCAACGACCAGCTGGTGCTGGCCGTGGATCGTCGCCACGCGGCACTGGCTACCACCTTCGATCGCCTGCTGCTGCAGATGACCCCACGCAAGCGCGAGGCCCTGCGCAATGCCTGGCTGGGGGTGGAGTACCGCAACGGTGTCGACTGGAACAAGGTGCTGCGGTGGGGCGTGCCGGTGCTGCTGGTGCTGCTGACCGCGCTGCTGGTACATGGCGTCGGCCATTGGCGGCTGCGCCGCGAGGTGGCAGGACGTCGCCAGCTGGAGCAGCGTCTGGCCGAGGTGACCGACAACCTGCCTGCAGTGGTCTATCAGGCGCGTCGCGACGCCGATGGCGCGCTCAGCTTCCCGTTCATCGCCGGTGACCTGCCTGCGTTGTTCGGCATTACACGGCAGCAGGCCGAACAGGATGCGAGGGTGTTGCTGGAACGCATCGAGGAAGAGGACCGCGCGCACATCCTGCACTCCATCGAGCAGGCCGCGCGCCAGTTCGCCCCATTGATCCTGGAGTTCCGCCTGCGCAGCGATGGGGAGGGCGTGCGCTGGGTGCGCAGCCAGGCCCACCCCTATGCCGCCGAAGAGGGCGCGGTGATATGGAGCGGTTACTGGGTGGACGTGAGCGAAGCGCGGATGCAGGCCGATGCCCTGGCGGCGGCGAAGGCGGACGCCGAGCAGGCCGCCGAGGCCAAATCGCGCTTCCTGGCCACGATGAGCCATGAGATCCGCACGCCGATGAGTGGCGTGCTGGGGATGCTGGAGGTGCTGGCGCACTCACCGCTGGACAGCGAACAGCAGCGCATCCTCGGCGTTATCGAGGATTCGGCCCAGATGCTGCGGCAGATCCTCGATGACATCCTCGATTACTCGCGGCTGGAAGCAGGGGCGTTGCGCCTGGAACCGGTGCCACAACCGCTGCGGCCCCTGCTGGAGAGCGTGTGCCGCCTGCTGTCGGCCCAGGCCAGCGCGCGTGGCCTGGCGCTGCACGTGCAGATCGATCCCGAGCTGGCGCCGGCCCACGAAGTGGACGGCGTGCGGCTGCGCCAGATCGTGTTCAACCTGCTCAGCAATGCCATCAAGTTCACCGCACAGGGCGAGGTGCGCCTGCAGCTGGAGGTGCTGGGGCCGACCAGCGAAGACGGCGTGCAACCTCTGTGCCTGAGCGTTACCGACACCGGCATCGGCATCGCACCGGAACAACTGCAGCACCTGTTCGCGCCCTTTACGCAGGCCGGTGCCTACATCCAGCGTGACCACGGCGGCACTGGCCTGGGCTTGAGCATCTGCCAGCGACTGGTGCAGATGATGCAGGGCGAATTGACCCTGCACAGCACGCTGGGCGAAGGAACCCGCGCCGAAGTGCGGGTATCGCTGGTGGAGGCCGGCAGCGAGGACGCGGCGGCACTGCTGGCCGAGCAGGACCAGACCGCGCTGCTGCCCGCCGCGCTGCGTCAGGCACGGGTGCTGGTGATCGAGGACCACCCGACCAACCAGGCGATGATGGCGTGGCGGCTGCAGCAGCTGGGCGTGCCCCATGTGCTGCTGGGCGATGGCCAGCAGGCGCTGGATCGCCTGTCGTCGGAGAGCTTCGACCTGGTGATCACCGACTGCCGCATGCCGGTACTCGATGGATTTGGCTTCACCCGCCTGCTGCGCGAACGCGAGGGCCGTACCGGCCAGCCGCGGCTGACGGTGCTGGCGCTGACCGCCAGCGTGCTGGACGACGATGCGCGCCGCTGCCGCGAGGCCGGCATGGACGAGGTACTGGCCAAGCCGCTGTCGCTGGCCACGCTGCGTGCGGCGCTGCTGCGCTGGCTGCCGCAGGCCCAGGGCCAGTCGTTCGAGGTGCCGGTGCCGGAGGTTGCCGCCGACGACGGTGAAGCATTGCCTGATCTGGCCACCCTGCAGCAGCGCTTCGGCTCGCGCGTGGTGGCCGAGCAGCTGCGCGACAGCCTGTTGCAGGCCAGCGAGGGTGACCTGGCCGCCGTGCAGCGCGCCGTGCAGGCTGGCGACCGCCAGGCTGCGGCGCTGCACCTGCATCGCCAGGCCGGCGGGCTCGGGGCGATCGGGGCCACGGCACTGGCCCAGCAGGCCAATGCCCTGGTCGAGCGCCTGCAGGATGCGGCAGAGGCCGATACGGCGCCGTTGTTCGCCACCGTAACGACGTTCGTGGCGCGGCTGCAGCAACAGCTGCAGCGCCTGGCTCACTGAGCCGACTGCTGCTGCAGGTAGGCGATCACCAGGGCGCGGCGTTCTGCGCTGGGGAAGGCGTTGTACATGCGGGTGCCCGGCACCAGGTGCGTGGGTGACTGCAGGAAGGTATCCAGCGTCTGTGCGGTCCAGGTGATGTCGGCGCGGCGCATGCCGTCGGAATACCCATAGTCGGGCAGGCTGCCGGCGCGGCGGCCGATCACGCCGTGCAGGTTGGGTCCGAAGCGGTGGATGCCACCGGGCTGCACGGTGTGGCAGCCGGCACACAGTTCGAACGCGCGCTGCATGGCCTGCTGCCGGGCCTGTTCGGGCGTGGCCGGCACCGCGGGCGGGCGCTGGCAGGCCGTGGCAAGCAGGGCCACGGCAACGGCGGTGAGCAGGCGGCAGGCACGCATGGGTGGGCAGGATAGCGGTGCGGTGGAGCGGTCGGGCTGCGACACACGGTCGCAGCCCGGGGCGATCACATGCCCGAGTAGTTCGGGCCGCCGCCGCCCTGCGGGGTCACCCAGACGATGTTCTGGGTCGGATCCTTGATGTCGCAGGTCTTGCAGTGCACGCAGTTCTGCGCGTTGATCTGCAGGCGCGCATTGTCGGCTTCGCCAACGAACTCGTACACACCGGCCGGGCAATAGCGGGCTTCCGGGCCTGCGTACTCGGCCAGGTTCACCTTCACCGGAATGCTGGGGTCCTTCAGCGTCAGGTGGCTGGGCTGGTTCTCGTCGTGGTTGGTGCTGCTCAGGAACACCGAGCTGAGGCGGTCGAAGGTCAGCACCCCATCCGGCTTCGGGTAGGCGATGCGGGTGTGCTTGGCGGCCGGTTCCAGGCAGGCATGATCCGGCTGCGTCCGGTGCAGGGTCCACGGCGGGTTGCGCACGCCCAGCTTCGGCAGCAGCCACTGCTCGACGCCGGTCATCAGCGTGGCCACGGTCTGGCCCTTCTTGAACCACTGCTTGAAGTTCTTGGCCTGCTGCAGTTCGGTGAACAGCCAGCTGGCTTCGAACGCCTTCGGGTAGGAGCTCAGTTCATCGTGCTGGCGGTCGGCGGCCAGCGCGTCGAACGCGGCGTCGGCGCACAGCATGCCGGTCTTGATCGCGGCATGGCTGCCCTTGATGCGGCTGGCGTTGAGGTAGCCGGCCTCGCAGCCGACCAGTGCACCGCCCGGGAACACCGTCTTCGGTAGCGACAGCAGGCCACCGGCGGTGATCGCACGCGCGCCGTAACCGATGCGGGTACCGCCTTCCAGATGCTTGCGGATGGACGGATGGGTCTTGAAGCGCTGGAACTCTTCGAATGGGCTCAGCCACGGGTTCCTGTAGTCCAGGCCTACCACGTAGCCGATGGCGACCTTGCCGCCGTCGGCGTGGTACAGGAACGCGCCGCCGTAGGTGTCGCTGTCCAGCGGCCAGCCGGCGGCGTGAACCACCAGACCCGGCTCATGCCGGGACGGGTCGATCTGCCACAGCTCCTTGATGCCGATGCCGTAGGCCTGCGGGTCCTTGCCTTCGTCCAGCGTGTAACGCGCGATCAACTGGCGGCCGAGATGGCCGCGCGCGCCTTCGGCGAAGATCGTGTATTTCGCCTGCAGCGCCATGCCGCGCTCGAACGCCGGGCCGATGCTGCCATCCTTCTCGATACCCATGTCGCCGGTGGCCACGCCGATCACTTCACCGTTGTCGCCGTACAGCACCTCGGCTGCGGCGAAGCCGGGGAAGATCGCCACTTCCAGCGCCTCGGCCTGCTGCGCCAGCCAGCGGGTCACTTCGCCCAGGCTGATGATGTAGTTGCCTTCGTTGTGGAAGCACTCCGGCAGCAGCGCGTTGGGCGTGCTGCGCGCGCCGGTTTCGCTGAGGAACAGGAATTCGTCACGGGTGACCTTCTGCTTCAGCGGTGCGCCGCGCTCGGCCCAGTCCGGGAACAGCTCGGTCAGCGCGCGCGGATCCATCACCGCACCAGACAGCACGTGCGCGCCTGGTTCGGACCCCTTCTCCAGCACGCACACCGACAACTCGCGGCCGGCTTCGATCGCGCGCTGGCGCAGGCGGATCGCGGTGGCCAGGCCGGCGGGGCCGGCGCCGACGATCACCACGTCGAATTCCATTACTTCACGCGGGGGCAGGGCGTTGGCTTCAGCGCTCATCGATTGCATGACTCGTGGGTAGGGCCGGCATCGGGGCCACCGGCGGTGCCTGGGAATCGCGCGTGCAGCCACGAGCGAAACGGTTGTTTGAATGTGTCAGGGTACCGGGCCGCGCGTGATCGAGCTAGATCGCCGATGTTCACGTCACGATTGCTGCGGTGCAGCGTAAGGCTGCGGCCCGGGTGGGTGCCGACCCTGGTCGGCACGCTCTGCCCGGATGACCGACAATGGCCGGGTCCTGACTGCGCGTGAGTGCCATGGCTTTGCATCCGTACGATCTGTTCGATGTCCGTTCCCTGCTCAATGAGGAAGAGCGCGCGGTGCAGGAGAGCGTCGCCCGCTTCACCAACGAGCGCGTGCTGCCGATCATCGGCGATGCCTTCGACCAGGCCCGTTTCCCCTCTGAACTGGTGCCGGAGATCGCCTCGCTGGGCCTGCTGGGCGCCACCCTGCCGGCCGAATACGGCGGCGGTGATCTGGGTGCGGTCAGCTATGGCTTGATCTGCCAGGAGCTGGAGCGCGGCGATTCGGGCCTGCGCAGCTTCGTCTCGGTGCAGAGCTCGCTGTGCATGTACCCGATCTATGCCTACGGCAGCGAGGAACAGCGCCAGCAGTGGCTGCCGGCGATGGCGCGCGGCGAACTGATCGGCTGCTTTGGCCTGACCGAGGCGCACGGTGGGTCCGACCCGGCCAGCATGAAGACCCGCGCGGTGCGCGACGGCAGCGACTGGCGCATCAGCGGCAGCAAGATGTGGATCACCAGCGGCCCGGTGGCCGACCTGGCCATCGTCTGGGCGCAGACCGAGGACGGCATCCAGGGCTTCGTGCTGGAGAAGGGCATGGCCGGCTTCACCACGCAGGAGATCAAGCACAAGATGAGCCTGCGCGCGTCGCTGACCGGCGCGCTGTTCTTCGATGACGTGCGCGTGCCCGACAGCCATCGCCTGCCGAACGTGAAGGGCCTGAAGGGGCCGCTGGGCTGCCTGACCCAGGCCCGTTACGGCATCAGCTGGGGCCCGATCGGTGCCGCCGTTGCCTGCCTGGATGAAGCGCTGGGCTATTCCAAGGAGCGCGTGCTGTTCGGCCGCCCGCTGGCGGCCACCCAGAGCGCGCAGATCAAGCTGGCCGAAATGGCCCGCCGCATCACCACCGCGCAGCTGCTGGCGCTGCAGCTGGGCCGCCTGAAGGAAGCCGGGCAGCTGCAGCCGCAGCAGGTCAGCCTGGCCAAATGGAACAACTGCCGCATGGCGATCGACATCGCCCGCGAATGTCGCGATCTGCTGGGTGGGGCCGGCATCACCACCGAACACGTGGCGATCCGGCACGCACTGAACCTGGAATCGGTGATCACCTATGAAGGCACCGAGACCGTGCACCAGCTGGTGATCGGCCGCGAACTGACCGGCATCAACGCGTTCTGAAACCTGGTTCCGGTGGGTGCCAACCTTGGTTGGCACATCTTTCCAGAAGTTTCTGCAGCCGCCTTGATCTGTCTTTGGTAGGTGCCAACCTTGGTTGGCACACTCCTTCGGCACGCGACCGGGGAACAGTGCGGACCAAGGTCCGCACCCACCAGAAGCAGGTCACACCCATCAGCAGCGCTTCGCACCCACCTGAGGCGGTTTACGCGCCGCCGGCAAACCCATGCTGCCGCCACGCCTCGTACATCACCACGGCAACGGTGTTGGAAAGATTGAGGCTGCGGTTGTCCGGCTGCATCGGCAGGCGCAGGCGGCGGCCATCCGGCAGCGCATCGAGCACGTCCTGCGGCAGGCCACGGCTTTCCGGGCCGAACAGGAAGGCATCACCATCTTCGAACGCCACGCTGTCATAGCGCACGCTGGCACGCGTACTCAGGGCGAACAACCGCTTCGGTGCGATCCGCGCCAGCGCGGTGTCCAGGTCGGGGTGCACCTGCAGGCGCGAGTACTCGTGGTAGTCCAGGCCGGCGCGCTTGAGCTGCTTGTCTTCCAGTGCGAAGCCGAGCGGCTCGACCAGGTGCAGCTGCGCGCCGGTGTTGGCGCAGAGCCGGATCACATTGCCCGTGTTGGGCGGGATTTCCGGTTGGAACAGGATTACGTGGAACGGGGGCGCGGCATTCATCGGCGCAGTGTACCTGCGACGGCGGCCGCCTCTACGGCGCACGCCCTGCGCTGGGCAGGGCGGCACCGCTTACGGGCGCAGCAGGACCTGGGCGGTTTCGGTGGCCAGGGCCTGCAGGTCGGCAGCGCTCGGACGCACCTGCAGGGCCGGCAGGTTGACGATCACCTGGTTGGCGACGCTGGTGGCAGCGGCAGCCAGGGTGGCGGCGTAGCGCTGGGCTTCCAGTTCGGCGGCCAGGGCGACGCGCTGTTCCAGGCTCGGGCGCACTTCCACCGAGGCCAGGGTGGTGATCGGCATCGCGGCGGCGACCGGGGCGGCGACGTAGCCGCTGCGCTCGGCCAGCTGGTCGGCGCTCGGGCGCACTTCCACGGTGGCCAGGGTCGGGATGCCGCTGGCCTGTTCCCAGGCCTGCTGGGCCAGCTGGTCGGCGGCCGGGCGAACCTGCACGGTGGCCAGGGTCTTGATGGATTCGGAGGCCTGCACCGACGAAACAACCGCGGTGCCGGCGATCAGGGCGATGGCGATGGCAATGGTCTTGGCGTTCATGACGGGGCCTGTTTAGTGTTGGTGAGCAGTGGTGTGGTAGTAAGGTAGTACACCGATTCTGGGGATGCAAGGAGAATTTTCGATTCCCTGCATTTGTTCAGTCTTCAGTCAGCTTGCGTCTGAAGCCCTTCCTGGCGCAGGAAGTGCCAAGCAATCCCCGTGCCAACTTTTATTCATTGATTTACAAGGGTTTTTTATCAATCGAGAAGTGTCCGGTGGGCGGACACCTGTCCATTCGATGTGCCGCGGACACTGTCCGGACGCCTTCAGCCGGCACATGTGACGGTTCACGCCCCCCGGCTGGGGCCGGGCCGGAAGGCCTTCAGGGCAAACACCCCCAGTGACTGGCGACCGATTCCTGCCGTTGCCTGCGCAGGCTAGGATCGGGGTTCACCTATGTGACCAAGGATCCGGATATGTCTCTCGCCCTTCGCCCGCGCGCCGCATTGCTGGCCGTCGCCCTCAGCACCGCCCTGGGCACGCTTGCGCCCACCTCCGCGCTTGCCGCCAGGCCGACGGCACCGGCCAAGGTCGATATCCCGTACGAGCAGTTCACCCTGCCCAACGGCCTGCGCGTGATCGTGCATACCGATCGCAAGGCGCCGATCGTCGCGGTCAACGTCTGGTACCACGTGGGCAGCAAGGATGAGCCGGCCGGCCGCACCGGCTTCGCGCACCTGTTCGAGCACCTGATGTTCCAGGGCAGCGAGAACCACGACGGCGAATTCTTCGAACCGTTCAAGCAGGTCGGTGCCACCGGCCAGAACGGCACCACCAACACCGATCGCACCAACTACTTCGAGAACGTGCCGACCACCGCGCTGGACATGGCACTGTGGATGGAGTCGGACCGCATGGGCCATCTGGTCGGTGCGATCGACCAGGCTGCGCTGGACGAGCAGCGCGGCGTGGTGCAGAACGAGAAGCGCCAGGGCGAGAACCAGCCCTACGGCCAGGCCTGGGACCAGATCAACAAGGCGCTGTATCCGGTTGGCCACCCGTACCACCACGGCGTGATCGGCTCGATGAACGATCTCAACGCGGCCTCGCTGGATGACGTGAAGACCTGGTTCCGCACCTGGTATGGCCCGAACAACGCGGTGCTGGTGCTGGCCGGCGACATCGATCTGGCCACCGCCAAGGAGAAGGTCGCCAGGTACTTCGGCAGCATCCCCGCTGGCCCGACCATGGCGCAGCCGGCGGTGAACGTGGCCAAGCGCAGTGCCGATACCCGCGAGACGATGACCGACAAGGTGCCGCAGGCGCGCATCTACCGCGCCTGGAACGTGCCGCAGGTCGGCACCGCCGACATCGACCAGTTGCAGCTGTTCTCCGAAGTGCTGGGCGGCGCCAAGTCCTCACGCCTGAGCCAGCGCCTGCAGCACCAGGACAAGCTGGTGGACAGCATCGGCTCGGGCCTGTCGACCTCGCAGCTGGGCTCCAACTTCGTGATCGTGGCGACCGTGAAGCAGGGCCAGGACCCGGCCAAAGTCGAGAAGATCATCGACGAGGAACTGGACCGCCTGATCAAGCAGGGCCCGACCGCGGCCGAGCTGGAGCGCGCCAAGACCGGCGCCCGTGCCGGCTTCATCCGTGGCATCGAGCGCATCGGTGGCTTCGGCGGCAAGGCCGATGCGCTGGCCGAGTGCGCGGTGTTCACCGGCGACCCGGGTTGCTTCCGCACCTCGCTGGCCAACATCGAGAAGGCCAGTGCCGCCGATCTGAGCCGCCTGGGCGCACAGTGGCTGGACAAGGGCAGCCACACCCTGGTGATCGCACCGGGTGAGCGCGTGGCGCTGAAGGAAGAACCGAGCCAGACGCCGAAGCCGTTCACCGTGCCGGCGGTGGACCCGAAGTACAGCACCCTGCCGGAACAGGTGGACCGCAAGGCCGGCGTGCCGCAGACCCGCGAGTTCCCGCAGCTGAAGTTCCCGGCACTGCAGCGCGCCACGCTGAAGAACGGCACCCAGGTGATCCTGGCCGAACGCCACGAGATTCCGGTGGTGCAGTTCAGCTACCAGTTCCCGGGCGGCTTCAGCGCCGACCAGGGTCGCAAGCCCGGCACCGCCAACTTCACCATGAGCCTGATGACCGAAGGCGCCGGCAAGCTCGGTTCGCTGGCCTTCGCCGACGCCGCCGACGCACTGGGCGCCAGCCTGGATGCCTCGGCCGGCCTGGACTCGATGAGCGTGGACCTGTCGGCGCTGAAGGAAAACCTGGCACCGTCGCTGGCGTTGTATCGCGACCTGCTGCGCGAACCGCGTTTCGAGCAGGGCGAGATCGACCGGGTCAAGGCGACCTGGATCGCCGGCATCCAGCAGGAGAAGGTGAACCCGGGTGCAGTGGCCATGCGCGTGCTGCCGCCGCTGCTGTACGGCAAGGGCCACCCGTACGCCATCCCGTTCACCGGCAGCGGCGACGAGGCGGCGATCAACGGCCTCACCCGCGAAGATCTGGTTGATTTCCACCACGACTGGCTGCGCCCGCAGAATGGCACCCTGATCGTGGTCGGTGACACCACCCTGGCCGAGATCGTGCCGCTGCTGGACAAGCAGCTGGGTGACTGGAAGGCGACCGGCGAGGCGCCGCAGGTGAAGGCGGCCACCGATGTCGCGCTGCCGAAGGGCCCGCGCGTGTTCCTGATCGACCAGCCGGGTGCGGTGCAGGCCAACCTGTTCGCCGGCCAGGTGGTGGCGCCGTCCAGCGCCGCCAGTTCGACCCGCTTCGACATTGCCAACGGCGTGATCGGCGGCGACTTCACCTCGCGCCTGAACATGAACCTGCGCGAGGACAAGCACTGGTCGTACGGCGCGCGCAGCAGCGCGACCAGTTCGGTGGGCCAGCGCCCGTGGATGGCCAGTGCGCCGGTGCAGATCGACAAGACCGGCCCGGCACTGGCGGAAATGCGCAAGGAGATCGCCGCATTCGCCGACGGCAGCAAGCCGGCCACCGCTGCCGAAGTCAACCGCATCCGCAACATCCAGACCCTCAGCCTGCCCGGTGCCTACGAGACCGCCAGTGCCGTGGCCGCGACCATCGGTTCGATCGTGCAGTTCAAGCGCCCGGACGACTATGTGCTGCGTCGCAAGGCCGAGATCGAAGCGATGACCCCGGCGCAGGTGCAGCAGGCCGCTGCCGAGATCAAGCCGCAGGCCCTGACCTGGGTGGTGGTGGGCGATCTCAAGCAGACCGAAGCGGCCGTGCGCGCGCTGAACCTGGGCGAGGTGACGGTGATCGACGCCGAGGGCAACCCGGTCAAGAAATAAGGCACGACCCGGCCCGCCCTGTGGCGGGCCGGCTCCCCCGGTAGTGCCGGCCGCTGGCCGGCAAACCCTTAAGGGGTCGGAGCCCCCTGCGGGGGATCCGACCCCTCCGCCGACCTGGGGTCGGATCCCCGCAGGGGCTCTGACCCCGGCCCCGGCTACCCCCGATTCAGGCTGTTCAGGCAGAATCGCCCCATACCCTTCCAGGATCTGCCCATGCGCGTTCTGCTGCTTTCCTCCCTGCTGCTCACCGTCACTGCCTGTACCTGGGTGCCGATCGAACCGGCCGGCAAGGCGACCCGCGTGTTGCCGGCAGGTCCGGTTCCGGCCGGCTGCATCGCCAAGGGCGAGGTGGTGGTCACCGTGAAGAGCAAGGTCGGCTTCTACAACCGCAACCCGCTGCGCGTGCAGGAAGAGCTGGAAACCCTGGCCCGCAACGAGGCCCCGAGTGCCGGCGCCAACGCCGTACAGGCCGCCGCCGCGCCCGCCGATGGCAGCCAGCGGTTCGCCGCGTTCCAGTGCCCGCCGCGCTGAACGCTTCACCATACGGCCAAGCCTGAATTCGTAAAGATGCGGTGAAGGCCCCGGGGGTTATAGAATAGCGCCCCCTTTTGCCTGAGCCTTGGCGCTAACCTCGATGCTCTTCAAGAATGTCTCGATCGCCGGCCTGGCACACGTTGATGCGCCGCATACGCTGACGACCAAGGAAATCAACGAGCGGCTGCAGCCGACGTTGGATCGCCTCGGTATCCGCACCGACGTGCTCGGCGATATCGCCGGCATCCATGCCCGCCGCCTGTGGGACAACGGCGTGCTGGCGTCCGATGCCGCCACCATGGCCGGCCGCAAGGCGCTGGAAGACGCAGGCATCGATGCGACGCAGGTCGGCCTGCTGGTCAACACCTCGGTCAGCCGCGACTACCTGGAGCCGTCCACCGCCTCGATCGTGTCGGGCAACCTCGGCGTCAGCGACGAGTGCATGACCTTCGACGTCGCCAATGCCTGCCTGGCCTTCATCAACGGCATGGATATCGCGGCGCGCATGATCGAGCGTGGCGACATCGACTACGCGCTGGTGGTGGATGGCGAGACCGCCAACCTGGTGTACGAGAAGACCCTGGAGCGCATGACCGCCCCGGACGTCACCGCCGACGACTTCCGCAACGAGCTGGCCGCCCTGACCACCGGTTCGGGCGCCGCCGCGATGGTGATGGCGCGCTCGGAACTGGTGCCGGATGCACCCCGCTACAAGGGTGGCGTGACCCGTTCGGCCACCGAGTGGAACCAGCTGTGCCTGGGCAATCTGGACCGCATGGTCACCGATACCCGCCTGCTGCTGATCGAAGGCATCAAGCTGGCCCAGAAGACCTTCACCGCCGCGAAGATCGCCTTGGGCTGGGCCGTGGAAGAGCTGGACCAGTTCGTGATCCACCAGGTCAGCCAGCCGCACACCGCTGCGTTCATCAAGAACTTCGGCATCGACCCGAAGAAGGTCATGACCATCTTCGGCGAGCACGGCAACATCGGCCCGGCCTCGGTGCCGATCGTGCTGAGCAAGCTCAAGCAGCTGGGCAAGCTGAAGAAGGGCGATCGCATTGCACTTCTGGGCATTGGTTCCGGCCTGAACTGCTCGATGGCCGAAGTGGTCTGGTAAGCAGCCCGCTGCCCGACCTCCTGTAGAGCCGAGCCATGCTCGGCTCACGCGCGCAGCGCGGCTCTTCCGCAGCGGACCGGAGAGCAGCCGAGCAACGGTTCGGCTCCACATTGCGCCGCGACTCTCCCTAGGTGCTCCGCATGCGCGATCTTCCCGGTTACCCCGCCCACCCGCAGCGCTTCGAGGTTCGCCCCGGCCTGTCGATGAACTATCTCGACGAAGGCCCGCGCGATGGCGAAGTGGTGGTGATGGTGCATGGCAACCCGTCGTGGAGCTATTACTGGCGCACGCTGGTGGCCGGCCTGTCGGACACATACCGCTGCATCGTGCCGGACCACATCGGCATGGGCCTGTCGGACAAGCCCGATGACAGCCGCTACGAGTACACGCTGCAGTCGCGCGTTGACGACCTCGATGCGCTGCTCAAGCATCTGGGCATCACCGGCCCGGTGACCCTGGCGGTGCACGACTGGGGCGGCATGATCGGTTTCGGCTGGGCGCTGTCGCACCACGACCAGGTCAAGCGCCTGGTGGTGCTCAATACCGCCGCGTTCCCGATGCCGGCGGCGAAGACGATGCCGTGGCAGATCGCGCTGGGCCGCCACTGGAAGATCGGCGAGTGGATCATCCGCAGCTTCAATGCGTTCTCGTCCGGTGCCTCGTGGCTGGGCGTGGAGCGGAAGATGCCGGCCGACGTGCGCCGCGCCTACGTGTCGCCGTACAACAGCTGGGCCAACCGGATCAGCACCATCCGTTTCATGCAGGACATCCCGCTGTCGCCGGCCGACAAGGCCTGGTCGCTGCTGGAGCGGGCCGGCAAGGCGCTGCCGTCGTTCGCCGACCGACCGGCCTTCCTCGGCTGGGGCCTGCGCGACTTCGTGTTCGACCACCACTTCCTGAAGGGCTTCCAGGCCGCGTTGCCGCAGGCCCAGGTGCATGCCTTCGAGGACGCCGGGCACTACGTGCTGGAAGACAAGCACGAAGTGCTGGTGCCGGAGATCCGCGCTTTTCTGGACAAGAACCCGATCTGATCGGTGTGCCGACCAACGGTCGGCACCCACCCCTTCCTCTTCCGGTGGGTGCCGACCGTTGGTCGGCACACTCGAAGGGTTCATGAGGTTGCCGGCCAGCGGCCGGCACTACTACGCCGCGACCGGTGCCTGCGGCGGTGAGGACGGGCTGTTGCCGTTGTCGTCCGGGTGATCGTCGTCATTGTCGGCGTCATCGCGCCAGCGCCAGTCGGCCAGCGTCAGCGGGTCCAGGCCGTAGGCGATGCGTGC
Source organism: Stenotrophomonas sp. YJH_SMC_135 (assembly GCF_059372355.1). Lineage (NCBI taxonomy): Bacteria > Pseudomonadati > Pseudomonadota > Gammaproteobacteria > Lysobacterales > Lysobacteraceae > Stenotrophomonas > Stenotrophomonas sp. YJH_SMC_135. The sequence continues at coordinate 168,870 of NZ_JCAFVN010000004.1, read as the reverse complement.
CTTGTCGCACTGCGGGCTGGCCTTGCCGTACTCCCACGATGCATCCACCTCACGGCACACGCTGGGCCGGTTGGGGTGGATGGTGCAGCGTGAGTACACGCCGATCTGCGCGTCCAGCGCCACGCAGCGCACCGGCTTGGAGTGGGTGCCGCGCATGCACAGGCGGTGCGGGTCCAGCACCTCGGTCAGCTGGTGCGGCACGCCGCCGGGGGTGACCTCGTCCGATTCCATCCAGTGGAAGGCCACGCGGTATTGGGTGCAGCAGGCGCCGCAGGTCATGCAGGGATGTTGCATGGGCAAGCCGCCTCGGGCGGCAGTCGGAATCAGGAACGAGGGTGCGGATTTTCCACGAAGTGGGCCGCCGCGCAAGAAATTCCGTAAGCGGCGACAATGAACGGATGAACCGACCCTGCAACATTGCCGCGCGCCTGCCTGAACTGGCGCGTGAACGCCCTGACCAGATCGCCATCCGCTGCCCGGGCCGCCGGGGCGCCGGCAACGGCATGGCCGCCTACGATGTCACCCTGGATTACCGCCAGTTGGACGCCCGCAGTGATGCCATGGCCGCCGGCCTGGCCGGCTATGGGATCGGCCGTGGAGTGCGCACGGTGGTGATGGTGCGGCCGTCGCCGGAGTTCTTCCTGCTGATGTTCGCGTTGTTCAAGCTGGGCGCGGTGCCGGTGCTGGTCGATCCGGGCATCGACAAGCGCGCGCTGAAACAGTGCCTGGACGAGGCGCAGCCGCAGGCCTTCATCGGCATTCCGTTGGCGCACGTGGCGCGGCTGGCGCTGCGCTGGGCGCCGTCGGCGACCCGCCTGGTCACCGTTGGCCGCCGCCTCGGCTGGGGCGGTACCAGCCTGGCTGCGCTGGAGCGCGCCGGCGCCAAGGGCGGGGCGATGCTGGCCGATACCGATGGCGAGGACATGGCGGCGATCCTGTTCACCAGCGGCTCCACCGGTGTGCCCAAGGGCGTGGTCTACCGCCACCGCCACTTCGTGGGCCAGATCCAGCTGCTGGGCAGCGCGTTCGGCATGGAAGCGGGCGGCGTGGACCTGCCGACCTTCCCGCCCTTTGCCTTGTTCGACCCGGCGCTGGGCCTGACCTCGGTGATCCCGGACATGGACCCGACCCGGCCGGCGCAGGCCGATCCGGCACGCCTGCACGATGCCATCCAGCGCTTCGGCGTGACCCAGCTGTTCGGCTCGCCGGCATTGATGCGGGTGCTGGCCCGGCATGGCCGGCCGTTGCCGACGGTGACCCGGGTGACCTCGGCCGGTGCGCCGGTGCCGCCGGACGTGGTCGCCACCATCCGCAGCCTGCTGCCCGCCGATGCGCAGTTCTGGACCCCGTACGGCGCCACCGAGTGCCTGCCGGTGGCGGTGGTCGAGGGGCGTGAGCTGGAGCGTACCCGCGCGGCCACCGAGGCCGGCGCCGGCACCTGCGTGGGCAGCGTGGTGGCCCCCAACGAGGTGCGCATCATCGCCATCGACGACGCCCCGCTGGCCGACTGGTCGCAGGCGCGCGTGCTGGCGGTTGGCGAAGTGGGAGAAATCACGGTGGCTGGCCCGACCGCCACCGACAGCTACTTCAACCGCCCGCAGGCCACGGCCGCCGCGAAGATCCGCGAGACGCTGGCCGATGGCAGCACCCGCATCGTCCATCGCATGGGTGACGTGGGCTACTTCGATGCGCAGGGCCGGCTGTGGTTCTGCGGGCGCAAGACCCATCGCGTGGAAACCGCACAAGGGCCGCTGTACACCGAACAGGTCGAGCCGGTGTTCAATACCGTGCCCGGCGTGGCACGCACGGCACTGGTCGGCGTTGGCCCGGCGGGTGCGCAGGTACCGGTGCTGTGCGTGGAACTGCAGCGTGGCCAGAGCGACAGCCCGGCGTTGCAGGAAGCGCTGCGTGCGCATGCCGCAGCGCGCACGCCTGAGGCCGGCCTGCAGCACTTCCTGATGCATCCCGCGTTCCCCGTCGATATCCGTCACAACGCCAAGATCGGCCGCGAGAAGCTCGCCGTCTGGGCCAGCGCCGAACTGGAGAAGCGCGCATGAAGATCCTGGTCACCGGTGGTGGTGGTTTCCTTGGCCAGGCGCTGTGCCGCGGGCTGGTCGAACGTGGCCACCAGGTGCTGGCGTTCAACCGCAGCCACTACCCGGAACTGCAGGCCATGGGCGTGGGCCAGATCCGCGGCGATCTGGCCGATGCGCAGGCAGTGCTGCACGCGGTGGCCGGCGTCGATGCGGTGTTCCACAACGGCGCCAAGGCCGGCGCCTGGGGCAGCTATGACAGCTACCACCAGGCCAACGTGGTCGGCACCGACAATGTCATTGCGGCATGCCGCGCGCACGGCATCAACCGGCTGGTCTACACCTCAACGCCCAGCGTGACCCACCGCGCCACGCATCCGGTGGAAGGCCTGGGGGCTGACGAGGTGCCGTACGGCGAGGACTTCCAGGCACCGTATGCGGCGACCAAGGCGATCGCCGAACAGCGCGTGCTGGCCGCCAACGATGTATCGCTGGCGACGGTGGCACTGCGCCCGCGCCTGATCTGGGGCCCGGGTGACCAGCAGCTGGTGCCACGCCTGGCCGAGCGTGCACGTCAGGGTCGCCTGCGCTTGGTCGGCGACGGCAACAACAAGGTCGATACCACCTACATCGACAACGCCGCGCTCGCGCATTTCCTCGCTTTCGAGGCATTGGCGCCGGGTGCCGCGTGTGCGGGCAAGGCCTACTTCATTTCCAACGGCGAACCGCTGCCCATGCGCGAGCTGGTCAACCGGCTGCTGGCCGCTGTTGGCGCGCCGACGGTGGACAAGGCGATCAGTTTCAAGACCGCCTATCGCATCGGCGCGGTCTGCGAACGGCTGTGGCCGCTGCTGCGCCTGCGTGGCGAGCCGCCGCTCACCCGCTTCCTGGCCGAGCAGCTGTGCACGCCGCACTGGTACAGCATGGAGCCGGCCCGCCGCGATTTCGGCTATGTGCCGCAGGTCAGCATCGAAGAAGGGCTGCGCAGGCTGAAGGCTTCATCTGCTGCATAGATCGCCGTCACTGGTTGCACACCGCAGGATCGGGAGGATGGACCCACGCCATCCAAGGCTCGACCACCCGCGAGGAGCGCCATGCTGCATTACGCCATCATTTTCTTTGTCATCGCCATCATCGCCGCCGTTCTGGGCTTTTCCGGCATTGCCGGCGCCGCAACGAACATCGCCTGGATCCTGTTCGTGGTGTTCCTGATCCTTGCGGTGATCTCGATGTTCCGCAAGCGCGGCTAGCCGGTAGTGCCGGCCGCTGGCCGGCATCGCTTTCCGCAGAGTCGAGCCATGCTCGGCTCTGCGGGCGATCACAACGCTACACGGCGCTGTGCAATCCGCGATCGGCTTCGTGACGCTCCTGTGCCAGTTCGATCAGGCGCGTAATCAACGTCGTGTAATCGACACCGCTGGCACCCCACAATTTCGGGTACATGCTGATGCGGGTGAAGCCCGGCAGCGTGTTGACCTCGTTGATGACGATCCCGCCGCCAGCAGTAAGGAATACGTCCACGCGCGCCATGCCGGCACACTCCAGCGCCTGGTAGGCCTGCAGTGCGATCTGCTGGATGCGCGCCTGGGTTGCGGCATCGATATCCGCAGGTACCACCACCTCGGCGCCAGTTTCGTTGATGTACTTGGTGTCGTAGGCGTAGAACTCGTCGTGCACCACCACCTCGCCGCACAGGCTGGCCTGCGGATGCGCGTTGCCCAGTACCGCGCACTCGATCTCGCGGCCGACCACCGCCGATTCCACCAGCACCTTGTGGTCGTAGCGCAGCGCCAATGCCAGTGCCTCGGCGAAGCCCGCTGCGTCCTTGACCCTGCTCACGCCCACCGACGAACCCTGGTTGGCCGGCTTCACGAACAGCGGCAGGCCGAGCTGTGCGATCACCGCATCGACATCGACCGTTGCCGCCTGGTGGCGACGGATGCACAGCCACGGTGCCACCTGCAGGCCAGCGTCGCGCAACAGGCGCTTGGTCACGTCCTTGTCCATCGCCACTGCCGAACCCAGTACCGGCGAGCCGACGAAGGGCAGGTTGGCCATGCGCAGCAGGCCCTGCAGCGCACCGTCTTCGCCCAGCGGCCCATGCACGATCGGCAGCACCACATCGATCTGGCCCAGCGCGCTGGCCGGATCGGACGGCTGCAGCTGTGCCTTTTCCGCACCCGGGCGCACCGCCAGCGACTGGCCAGAGCGATGCAGCGCGATGCGCGACGGATCATCGGCGTTGATCAGGAAGGTGTCCGGCTGGTTCAGATGCCACTGGCCCTGCTTGTCGATGCCGACCAGCACCGGCTCGAAGCGCTCGCGATCAAGCGCATCGAGGATGTTCTTCGCCGACTGCAGTGAAACCTCGTGCTCGGAGGATTTGCCCCCGAAGATAATGCCGACCCGGGTCCGTGCCATGGGAATGAGATGTCCTGTGCGTTGCGTGGCCGTACAGCATGAACCTTCCATAGCCACCCAGGTGAGGCACAGATGAATCACCGGGCTGTCAGCTCGGGTAGCGGCCAAACATGGTTGGCCCCCTGACATCCAGCGCCGACCAAGGTCGGCATCTACCAACGCCAGATCCCATCAGCATTGGGGTCAGAGCCCGTTGCGCAGCAACGGGACCCACCCCGCCATCCCACGGGTCGCCAGCTTTTGAGGTTGAGGTTGCCGGCCAGCGGACGGCACTACCGCGGGTGCCGGGCGGCAGCCCGGCGCAAGCCCCCCACCCACGCAGGTAGAATGCGCACATGGCTCTTTCCCTGCTCAAGTCCCTCAAGCCGGTCGCCGGCCGCGCCCTGCAGATCGCCCTGAACCGCGCGCTGGCGCTGGATCCGGATACCCGCCATGCACTGGCCAGCCTCGATGGCCGGCACATCGACCTGACCCTGGAAGCGCCGTCGCTGGCGATGCGCATCAGCGTCGACGGCGACCAGCTGCGGGTCGGCCCGGTGGATGCGCAGGAAGCCGACCTGGCCGTGCGCAGCAGCCTGGCCGGTGTGCTGGCGCAGCTGCCGCTGCTGGCCAACGCACGGCGCGGCGAGTCCAACAACAAGGGCCGTGTACGCGTGGCCGGTGACGCCGAACTGGCGCGACGCCTCCAGCAGCTGGCCCAGGGCTTCGACCCGGACTGGCAGCAGCCCTTCGTCAGCGTGTTCGGCGAGGTACTGGGCGTGCAGGTGGCCAACACCCTGCGCAGCGCCCTGCAGCACGCGCGCCAGGGTGCGATCGATCTGGCCCACAGCGCCGCCGAATTCATCACCGAGGAATCGCGCGACGTGGTGCCGCGCGCCGAACTGGATGCCTTCCACGATGATGTGGACGTGCTGCGCGATGACGTCGAGCGCCTTGGCGCGCGCGTCCAGCGCCTGCGGGGTGCCGCATGAAGGCCGTGCTGCGGGCAAGCCGCATCGGCCGGGTGATCCTGCGCTACCGCCTGGACGACCTGCTGCAGGGCACGCCGGCTGAGCGCTGGCTGCGCCTGGCCAAACCGTTCGTGCCGCGTGCTTCGGCCGACATCGCTGTACAGTCGCGCGGTGCGCGCCTGCGCCTGGCGCTGCAGGATCTCGGCCCGATCTTCGTCAAGTTCGGCCAGATCCTGTCCACCCGCCGCGACCTGGTGCCGCCGGACGTGGCCAACGAACTGACCCTGCTGCAGGACCGGGTCAAGCCGTTCGACGGCGATACCGCGCGCCGCATCGTCGAGGAAGCACTCGGCCTGCCGGTCAGCGAGGCATTCGCCAGCTTCGATACCGAACCGCTGGCCTCGGCCTCGATCGCACAGGTGCATGCGGCCACGCTGGCCGATGGCCGCCAGGTGGTGGTCAAGGTGCTGCGCCCGGGCATCGAGAAGCAGATCGACGCCGACATCGCCCTGCTCAACTCGCTGGCCGCCCTGGTCGAGCGTACCCATCCGCGTGCCGACAAGATCCGTCCGCGCGAAGTGGTGGCCGAAGTCGAGAACACCCTGGCCGCTGAGCTGGACCTGCAGCGCGAAGGCGCCAATGCCAGCGTGCTGCGCCGCTTCTGGGAAAACAGCGACGACCTGTACGTGCCGGAAGTGATCTGGAGCCACACCGCCGAGCGCGCGCTGACCCTGGAGCGCGTGTGGGGCATTCCGTCCGATGACATCGCTGCACTGGACAAGGCCGGCATCGACCGCAAGGCGCTGGCCGCCAAGGGCGTGCGGGTGTTCTACACCCAGGTGTTCCGCGACAACTTCTTCCATGCCGATGCGCACGCCGGCAACATCTGGGTCGATACCGATCCGTCGCGTCGCGCCAACCCGCGCTTCATCGCGCTGGACTTCGGCATCATGGGCCAGCTGTCGCAGGAAGATCAGTACTACCTGGCCGAGAACTTCATGGCCATCTTCAACCGCGATTATCGCCGCATCGCCGAACTGCACGTGCAGGCGCGCTGGATGCCGGACAACGTGCGCATCGATGATCTGGAAGCGGCCGTGCGTTCGGTGTGCGAGCCGTACTTCACCCGCCCGCTGTCGCAGATCTCGCTGGCCGAAGTGCTGATGAAGCTGTTCCGCGTGGCGCAGCGCTACCAGCTGACCCTGCAGCCGCAGCTGATCCTGCTGCAGAAGACCCTGCTGAACATCGAAGGTGTCGGGCGCCAGCTGGATCCGCAGATCGACATCTGGGCGGTGGCCAAGCCGGTGCTGGCGAAGATCCTGCGTGAGCGCTACAGCCCGCGTCGGGTCGTGCGCGAGATCGGCAAGCGCTTGCCGGAAATCATGACCCACGCGCCGGACATGCCGCGCCTGGTGCACGCCTGGCTGACCCAGCAGGTGGAGGGCCGCCATGAGCTGGCGATGCGCTCGCGCGATCTGGTCGCGCTCGATGCCAGCGTGCAGCGCCTGCAGAAACGCGCGGTCGGTGCGATCACCGGCGTCGGCCTGCTGGCCATCGCCGCACTGGTGTACGTGCTGCAGCCGCCAGGCTGGTACTGGGGCGACCTGCCGATGTGGAGCTGGGTGTCCGGTGCCGTCGGCGCGCTGGCGCTGGCGCGCGCGTGGTGGCGCTGAAGCCTGTTGATCGAGGGTCGGCGGCGTCACGCGCCGCCGACCGGCCACGGCTCTACCAGTGGTAGCCCAGGCCCAGGTGCGACTGCACGCTCTGGAAGCGGTCCAGGCGCGTCCTGTGCCAGGTCTTGCCAATGCCCATGTCCAGCACCAGATGCTCCCCCAGCGGCTGGCTGCGGCGCAGGAAGGCACGACGTGCATCGTGTTCGCGCAGCAGCAGCGGATCGGAATCGGCGGTGTAGCCGGACGTACCGCTGCCCAGCCACAGCTGGGTCGAACCACCGCCCTGCGCATCCTTCAGGCGCAGTGACAGCGTGGTGCCATGGCCGTCGGGCCCATTGGACTGGCGATGCCGCTCGTGGCGCAGTGAGGTGGTCACGCGCGGGAAGTAGTGCGAGGCACCTACCGACCAGCCACTCACGTATGCGCCGGCATGGTACTGGGCGTACTTGCCGCCCACGCTCAGCACGGTCTGCGGTGCCACCTTCCACTGGAAGTCCTGGTTGAGCTGGCGGTTGACGAATACCGGGTCATCGTTGGAGGCGGTGAAGGCGGTGCGGGTCGAAAAGCGTTGACTCCAGCGCTGGTGCAGGGAGCCCTGCACCCGATTGCCGCTGAAGCGTTTGCTGCCGTAGTCGCGTTCACCATGGGCCAGGCCCAGATGCCAGCGGCTGTCACCGCTGCGACCGGCCACATCCACGGTCTGTACGTCGCGCTTGCCAAAGCCATCGGTGTAGTCGGCATGATCCAGCTGCACCGAGACCCGGTCGATGCCGGCATGGGCGCTGGACACAGCCAGCAGCAGGGCGCACGGCAGTGCGCCACGGATGATCAATCGCATGGGGTTACTCCAGGGGTTGGGAATGCAGCGACTGCAGCAGCCGGTAGCGACCGGGCGGCAGGTTTCGTTCCACGGTGATGCGCGGGCCGAACTGGCTGCCCGGGGCGACGATGCGACCGGGCAGAATGATCACGCCGACGCCCAGCGCGGCACCTTCGCCGATCCAGGCGCCGAGCTTGTCGCGCTGGCTGTCGATGACGGTGTCGCCGATGTGGACGGTGACCGTTGCGCCATCCAGGCGATGGTTGCTGGTACGCACCAGCGCGCCCAGGTAGGCACGGGCGTCGACGCGGCTGTCGGCGATGAAGCACTGCGGGCCGATGCAGGCGCCGTCGCCGATCAGTGCGTTCTTCAGTTCACTGGCAAAGCCGATGCGCACGCCATCACCGATGTGCAGCGGACCGCGCAGCAATGCGTTGTTGCCGATCAGGCAGTCGCGGCCGATCGATACCGGCCCGTGCAGCTGGGCGCCGTCGCAGATGCGGCTGCCAGCGCCGATCCGTACCTCGCCCCGCACGATCGCACGCGGCGAAACCTGGGCGCTGGAATCGACGTGGGGTGGCAGCCTCGATAGCGCGTCGGCCATGGCCGCGAGGTCATTCCACCACATGCGGATACCTGGTCGGCTTGTCGCGTGCCGGCTCGCGGCCGGTAAACAGCCCGGCCACGCCATGCATCAGCCAGATCGCATAGGCGAGCAGCACGTACAGCATCGAGAACGCGGCGGCAGGGACCAGCGACGCGCGGCGGTGGTGGATCGCACTGATCACCGCCAGCAACATGACGATGCCGATCCAGAACAACGGCATCACCGACAGGGCGAGGCCACCCGGCCCATGCAGCTGGGCCGCACCGAACCAGACCTGCAGCGTCAGCACGATGCCGGCAAGGGCAAGCAGCATCATCGGCAGGATGCTGAACACGCCGAAGCGGGTCAGCAGCAGGCCGCGATGCAGGCGCATGCATACCGCATAGCCGACGATCCAGCGTCGCCAGCGCCGCCATTCCTCCACCAGCGTGTTGCATTCCTGCGGGTAGACCACGCAGCGCACGCTCTGGCGGACACGGTAGCCCTGCGCGACCAGCGACCAGGACATGTCCAGGTCTTCGACGCGGGTACGGTCGGAGAAACCGACCTTGCGCAGCACCGAGGTGCGGAACAGGCCACACGAGCCGGAGACGATGAACGGTGCGCCGCCCAGCCATTGCTGGAAGCTGCGCTTGATGACGATCATCGGCAGCTTCAGGCTGGCGCGCACATGCGGCAGGAAGCCGGCACCCTGCAGGCTGGACGAGGGTACGCCACCGACCGCATCGGCACCGCGCTCGATCTCGTCCAGCAGGTGGCCCAGGCCATGGCCGCGCGGATCGATGTGGGTGTCGGCGTCGGTCAGGAACACCTGCTCGGCGGTGGCGTGCCGCAGGCCATGCATCAGCGCGCCGCCCTTGCCGGTGTTGGCCTGGTGCACGGCCACGAGGCGCCCGGGCCAGCGCGCCTGCAGCGCATCAAGTACCTGGGCGGTGTTGTCGGTCGAACCGTCGTTCACGCAGATCACCCGTGCCACGTAGGGGTTCTGCAGCAGGCCGGTCAACGAGCGCTCCAGGCACGGCGCTTCGTTGTAGGCCGGCACGATCGCATCGATGCTGTACAGGCGCGTGCTGGGGCGACGCGAGGCCTGCACGCACACACGCACCAGGATGAAGGCACACATGGCCAGGAACAGCAGCGTTTTCATCACAGCACCAGCCGGTAGGGCACGAAGCCCTCACTGGGGCCGATGCCGATCTGCTGGCCGCGGAACTGCGCGTGGCAGCGCAGGTGGTCCTCCTGCATGTAGTGGCGATCGCCCTGGCTGGCATGCTCGCGCAATGCGTGGATCTTCAGGTCCAGTTGTGCGCTGATGTCCTCGAACACCTGCGGTGCGAACTGCGGCAGGGTGCTGGGGCTCTCGTAGCAGAGGATCTGCGGGATGCTGCGGCAGGCGATGATTGACGCTTCATGGACGGTGCGATGGTCCTGGTGGTGGTCTTCGCCGCACATCGTGTAGACGCGATGCGGTGCGATCTGCGCGCAGGCCTGCTCGATCACCGCGACGATGTCGTTGCGGCAGGCAGGAAAGCGCGTATCCGGGAAATCCTGCTGGATCACCTCGGTCACACCCAGGCGGCGCAACGCGCGGTGGGATTCGTCGCTGCGGTCGATGCCGGCATGGCAGCCACGGCCACCACGGCTGAGCACCAGCGCATGGATGCGTGCACCGTCGCGGGCCAGCTTGGCCAGGCTGCCGCCGCAACCGAGTTCGATGTCGTCGGGGTGGGCGCCGATTGCCAGAATGTCGAGAACCATGGCCGTGTCCTTGCGGAAACCAATGAGGGCCGCGGGCCGGTGGACCATCCCGCGTGAAGAAGGCGGGAACTATCGCAACCCCATCGGAGTACAGGCTTAAGACAAGTACGAAATGTGGCCGGACAGGCCACAATGCTCACCCTTGCTGTGGCAAATGAAAGAAGCAATGACGATGCAGCTTTCGGAATTGAAGAACGAACTGGCACGCTTCGGTGCTGAAAACGACGCGCATGAAACCGAGCGCGCTCGGCGCATGCTCAACATCACGCCGGACACCGGTGAATTCCTGTCGGTGCTGGTGCGTTTCGGCAATGCGCGCCGGGTGCTGGAGATCGGCACCTCCAACGGTTATTCCACGCTGTGGATTGCCGAAGCCGCAGCCGCCATCGACGGCCACGTGACGACGCTGGAATACGCCGGAGACAAGGTGGCGATGGCGCGTGACACCTTCGCGCGCAGTGGCCTTGCCGATCGCATCACGCTGGTCCACGGCGATGCCGGGCAGTGGCTGGCACAGGCCGCCGATGCCAGCATTGACCTGCTGTTCCTCGATTCGGACCGCGAACAGTACGCCGGCTGGTGGCCGCGGCTGCGCCGCGTGCTGCGGCGGGGGGGGCTGCTGGTGGTGGACAACGCCACCTCGCACGCCGCGCAGATGGAACCGTTGCGCGCGTTGCTGGATGCCGATCCGGACTTCGGCACCAGCCTGGTGCCGGTGGGCAACGGCGAGCTTCTGGCCGTGCGCAACGCTTGACCGCCGCGCCACCAACCCGGGGTCAGATCCCTTTTCCGCAGGAAAAGGGATCTGACCCCGATCAGGGCGCCCGTATAATCCTGCGGTGAGCACCGAACCTGACACCCTCGCCGCGGTCGAGACCGAAACCGCGCCCCTGCAGCTGCTGCACCTGGACGAGCGCCTGGCCGTGGTCAACAAGCCCGCCGGGCTGATGGTCCACGACAGCAAGCTGGCCCGTGGCGAAGATGATTTCCTGGCCGACCGCCTGCGCGAGCAGCTGGGCCGCCCGATCTTCCTCGTGCACCGCCTGGACCGGGCCACCAGCGGCTGCCTGCTGCTGGCCTTCGACCGCGAGACCGCCAGTGCGCTGGGCAAGGCGTTGATGGGGGGTGAAGTGGCCAAGGACTACCTGACGGTCTGCCGGGGCTGGCCGGCCGAGCTGTCCTGGCGGGTGGACCATGACCTGGACGGCGGGCCGGGCAAGCCGGTGAAGAAGCCGGCGGTCACCGACTTCCAGCGCCTGGCCACCGGCGAGCTGTCGGTGCCGGTGGGTGAGTTCAGCAGTTCGCGCTACGCGCTGCTGCGCTGCCAGCCGCAGACCGGGCGCTTCCGGCAGATCCGCCGGCACCTCAAGCACCTGTCGCACCACATGATCGGCGACACCAGCCACGGCGATGGCCGCCACAACCGCATCTTCCGCATGCAGGGCGTGCACCGCATGCTGCTGCACGCCGAGCGCCTGCGCTTCCCGCACCCGGACGGTGGCAGCGTGGATGTCAGTGCGCCGCTGGATCGCGAGTTCCAGAAGGCGCTGGACCTGTTCGGTTGGCAGGTGGACGACGCCTGATGCTGCTGCGGTAAGCCGAGCGTGGGCTCGGCTCTACAGCCAGCGGCCGGGCGTGGCCCGGCGCACCCCGTTATTTCTTTTCCGGCTCGTTGACGATCGCTTCCAGGTCCTTCTGCAGATCCGCGAACAGCGGCTGCATGCGCGCCTGGATCGCCACCATCACGTTCTGCATCAGCGCCGGGGTCTTGTCCAGCAGGCTCTGGCCGGCCGCGCTCTCGTAGAACTCGGCCATTGCCAGCACGTCTTCCTTGCTGAAGGTCTTCTTGTACAGGTCCACGTACATGGGCCGCAGCTGTTGCCACGACATCGCCTGGCGCAGGGTCTGGCTGGTCCGGGCCTGGATCCGCTTCAGCTGTTCCTGCTGCTGGGCGGTGAGCTGGCGCTGCGCGGCCACCTGCTGGAACTGCTGCTGCTGCATGGCTTCGATCTGCGGCACCATGGTGTCGATCATGCTCTGCGCGCGCGAGGCCGACAGCAGGCGGTTGATGTCGCCGTCGGTCGGCGGGGCGGCCAGGGCCGGAACGCTGGCCACGGCCAGCGCCAGCAGCAGGGCGGCGCGGCGCAGCAGGGACGGCAGGGCGGGTGTGGAGCGGGTCATGCGGGGCTTCCTGCGGTACATGGGACCGCCAGCATACCCGCAGCCCAGGCGAAGGCGGCGTGTTCGGTGCCTGATCGGCGGCATACGGGGCGCGATGGCGTACTTCACCACGTGCCTGCCGCTACAATGCGCGGATGGGCAGTGGACCGGTCACCATCAGCGCGCAGCTTGAAATCCCCGACGGCGAGATCGTCGAGCGGTTCGTGCGCGCCAGTGGCGCCGGCGGCCAGAACGTCAACAAGGTGTCCACCGCGGTGGAACTGCGTTTCGACGTGGCCAACTCGCCCTCGTTGCCCGAACCGTTGCGCGCGCGCCTGCTGGCGCGGCGTGACCGGCGCATGACCGGCGAAGGCGTGCTGGTCATCGACGCGCAACGATTCCGCACCCAGGATCGCAATCGCGAGGATGCGCGCGAGCGGCTGGCGGCCTTCATCCAGGCCGGGCTGAGCGTGCCCAAACCGCGCAAGGCCACCAAGCCGACCCTCGGGTCGAAACTGCGTCGTCTGGACGCCAAACGCGGGCGCGCGCAGATCAAGCGCGGGCGCTCATCACGTGACTGGGAGTGATTGCTTGAACAACCCGACTTCGTTGCTGCCGGCCGTGCCGCCGCAGATGCCGCAGGTCAAACCCAACGCCTTCCTGCGCTGGCTGGCGCGCTGCACCCTGCGCATGGGCGGCTGGAAGGTGACCGGCACCCTGCCGGACATCCCCAGGCTGGTCTTCATCATCGCCCCGCATTCGTCCAACTGGGACGGGCTGTGGGGCATGGCGGCGAAGATCGCGCTGGGCATGAAGGTGAAGGTGCTGGGCAAGGCCTCGCTGTTCTGGTGGCCGCTGGGCCCGCTGCTGCACAAGCTGGGCGTGATCCCGCTCGATCGCAGCTCGCCGCAGGGCACCGTCGGCCAGGCCGTGGACCTGCTGCGCAACAACGAGAAGATGTGGTTCGCCATCACGCCCGAGGGCACCCGCAAGGCGGTGAAGGACTGGAAGGCCGGTTTCCTGAAGATCGCCCGGATGGCTGACGTGCCGATCTTGGCGGCGTATTTCCACTATCCGGAAAAGACCATCGGCATCGGTCCGCTGTTCACCCCGAGCGGCGACGATGTGGCCGACATGGCTGCCATCCGCGAGTTCTACCGGCCCTGGATCGGCAAGACCCGCGGCACGGTCTGAGCCGGTTGCAGGCCGCCGCATAGACGCCACGTCCGGCACATGCCGGGCGAGCGCGACAGGAGTAGGGTGGAGGGCTGGTATCCATACCGTCTGCCCAAGGAGCGTTTTACATGTCGCGTACCGTAGTCCTGGCCGCCGCCATCAGCCTGGCGCTGGCGGCCTGTTCCGGCAAGGAGTCCACCCCCGTGTCCGATGCCCAGAAGACCCCGGCCCAGCAGCCGGCCGAAGCCTCCACCAATCCGCTGCTGAGCGCGAGCACGCTGCCGTTCCAGGCACCGCCGTTCGACAAGATCAAGGACAGCGACTACCTGCCGGCGTTTGAAGAAGGCATGCGCCAGCACCTGGCCGACGTGCGCAGGATCGCCGACAGCAGCGAGCCGGCCACCTTCGACAACACCATCGTGGCGATGGAGCGCAGCGGCGAGACCCTGACCCGCGTGTCGCGCATCTTCTTCGGCCTGGTCCAGGCCGATACCAACGATGCGCGCCAGAAGATCCAGGAAGAAGTGGCGCCGAAGCTGGCCGCGCACCAGGACGAGATCAACCTCGATCCGAAGCTGTTCGCGCGCGTGAAGTCGCTGTACGACCAGCGTGACACGCTGGAGCTGGACCCGGTGCAGAAGCGCCTGGTCGAGCACTACTACGATGGCCTGGTGCGCGCCGGTGCGCAGCTGTCCGACGCCGACAAGGCGAGCCTGCGCAAGCTCAACGTGGAAGAGACCACGCTCTCCACCCAGTTCCATACCCGCCTGGTGGCCGCCACCGCCGCTGCGGCCGTTGTCGTTGACGACAAGGCCAAGCTGGCCGGCCTGGACGAGGGCGCTATCAACAACGCTGCGGCCGCCGCCAAGGACCGCAAGCTGGATGGCAAGTTCCTGCTGCCGCTGCAGAACACCACCCAGCAGCCGGTGCTCGGCTCGCTGAGCGACCGCGACCAGCGCGCCGCCGTGCTGAAGGCCTCGGAAACCCGCGCCGAGCGCGGCGATGCCAACGACACCCGGCAGACCGTGCAGCGCCTGGCCCAGCTGCGTGCGCAGAAGGCCAAGCTGCTCGGCTTTGACACCTTCGCCGACTACCAGCTGGGCGACCAGATGGCCAAGACCCCGGCCGCCGCGCTCAAGCTGCTGACCGATACCGTGCCGGCCGCCACTGCCAAGGCGCGTGCCGAAGCTGGCGAGATCCAGAAGGTGATCGACGCGCAGAAGGGCGGATTCCAGGTGGCCGCTTCGGACTGGGACTTCTACGCCGAGCAGGTGCGCAAGGCCAAGTACGATCTGGACGAGTCGCAGATCAAGCCGTACTTCGAACTGGACAACGTGCTGCAGAACGGCGTCTTCTACGCCGCCACCCAGCTGTACGGCATCACCTTCAAGCCGCGCACCGACATTCCGACCTACAACCCGGACATGAAGGTGTACGAAGTGTTCGACAAGGACGGCACCTCGCTGGCGCTGTTCTACACCGACTACTTCAAGCGTGACAGCAAGTCCGGTGGCGCCTGGATGGACGTGTTCGTCGAGCAGGACGGCCTGACCGGTGCCAAGCCGGTGGTCTACAACGTCTGCAACTTCACCAAGCCGGCCGCCGGCCAGCCTGCGCTGATCAGCTTCGACGACGTCACCACCATGTTCCATGAGTTCGGCCATGCGCTGCACGGCATGTTCTCGAACGTGAAGTACCCGTCGATCGCCGGCACCGCGACCTCGCGCGACTTCGTCGAGTTCCCGTCGCAGTTCAACGAGCACTGGGCGCTGGACCCGAAGGTGTTCGCCAACTACGCCAAGCACTACAAGACCGGCGAGGCGATGCCGCAGGAGCTGGTCGACAAGATCCTCAAGGCACGCAGCTTCAACCAGGGCTACGCGACGACCGAGTACCTGTCGGCCGCGCTGCTGGACCTGGCCTGGCACACGCAGAAGGCCGACGCGCCGCTGCAGGATGTCGGCGCCTTTGAAGCCAGCGCGCTGAAGAAGTTCAAGGTCGACCTGCCGCAGGTGCCGCCGCGCTACCGCACCACCTACTTCGACCATATCTGGGGTGGCGGTTACTCGGCCGGCTACTACGCCTACTTCTGGGCCGAAGTGCTCGACCATGACGCCTACCAGTGGTTCACCGAGCACGGTGGCCTGACCGCGGCCAATGGCCAGGAGTTCCGCGACAAGATCCTCTCGCGCGGCAACAGCGTGGAACTGTCGACCCTGTACCGCGATTTCCGTGGCAAGGACCCGTCGGTGGAACCGCTGCTGAAGTTCCGCGGGTTGAAGTAAGAAAGCGAAAACGGCGGGGGCAACCCCGCCGTTTTTCTTTCTGTAGCGTCGAGCCATGCTCGACGTTCTTCTGTAGAGCCGAGCCCACGCTCGGCTGATGGTTCCTGGAAAGGCAGCCGAGCATGGGCTCGGCTCTACAAACAGCGTTACGTTCCCACGTGCACCCGGTTGGCCTGCTCGGCCAGGCCCAGGTGATCCAGCGCGATATCCAGCGCCAGCACGTAACTCTGCGCGCCGTAGCCGGCGGCGATGCCCAGGCGCTGGCCGACACCAGCCGGCAGGCACGGCTCGGCTACCGCGCCGTCGTCATGCACTTCCACATAGGCGTTGTGCAGGTACGGCAGCAGGCGCTGCAGGCGCAGGCTGTTGGCACACGCGCCCGGGTCGAGCAGGGTCACCTCGCCGCGGCTGTGGTCGGCCACGCGTAGGGCGTCCAGCAGTTCCTGTTCCGAACCACAGGCACGGATCGCCACGCTGGTGCCGGCGTCGATCGCACGATGCACCAGTGACTTCAGGACCGGTGCCGGCAGCGGCATCGCGGTGCGGATCAGGGCGCCGGCCGCTTCCGGGCCACGGATGATGAAGATCGACATGGCTCAGCCCTCCTGTGCCAGGCGGCGGCCGACAATGGCCAGCGACAACGGGTAGCCGGCCTGCTGGCTGCGCTGGTCGACCACCACGGCGGCGGGACCGTGCTGCAGGCGCAGGCGTGCCTCCAGACCGGGTTCGCTGGGGGCCTGCAGTTCGATGTACTGCGCCGGCAGCCGTTCCAGCGCCGCCTGCAGCGCGCCACCTTCGGCCTGCCATTGCGCCTCGTCAGCGGTACCGACATCCAGCAGTACCCAGTCGGCCGAGCGCGCCTGCGGCTGGCACAGGCACTGGCGTACCTCGGACAGGCTGGCGCAGTCGCTGCACAGCACGCGATGGCCGGCCAGCTGCGTCGGCAGTTGGGGACGCGGTGCCGACGAAGAGGCGTGGCGGATCACCAGGAGGGTCATACAACACCTTGCGGAATGCGCCCTGCGGCGCGGTGGGCACACGATGCGCGTGCCGCCCGTAAAGGTGCGATGCCCGCGGCCGGTCCCGCGCGTAAAACCTGCGTAACCCTTCCTGTAGAGCCGAGCCTGCGCTCGGCCGCTCTGCGCCCCAGTCGGGCAACCTCGACGCTGCAAGGAACAAGCCGAGCGTGGGCTCGGCTCTACCGGATCGCGTCGCGGGAACCTCTCCCGCCTGGATGTGGTCTGATGCAGCTACCACCCACCCGGAGCCTGTCATGGATGCTGCTGCCCGTCCTCCCTTGTCCGAACGCGCGCTGGTCTGGCTGAAGAAGGAAGCATTGCCGCTGCTGGTGATGCTCGGCCTGCTCGCCGCCGCCCGCGATACCCTCGCCAACCACTACGTGGTGCCGAGTGGCTCGATGCAGCCGACCCTGCAGCCGGGCGACCGGGTGGTGGTGGACATGCGCGCCTACGGCCTGCGCCTGCCGTTCACCGGCAAGGAACTGATGGCCACCGGCGTCCCGCAGCGCGGTGAAGTGGCGGTGTTCGATTCACCGGCCGACGGCACCCGCCTGATCAAGCGCGTGGCGGCGGTGGCCGGTGACCACGTGCAGATGCGCGAGGGCCATCTGAGCATCAACGGCCAGCCGCTGCAGATCGCCGATCTGCAGGACGTGGAAGCCTTCGGCGAGCGCCGTGCCCGCCTCGACCTGGACATGGGCGGCGGTCCGGACATCGCCGATCTGGTGGTGCCGGCCGGCAAGGTGCTGGTGCTGGGTGACCACCGCGGCAACAGCTTCGACGGCCGCTTCTTCGGCTTCGTCGACGCCGACAAGGTCTACGGCCGTGCGGTGGCGGTGTACTACCGCCGCGGCGACGGTTTCGAGTGGCAGCGCCTGTAAGCTGAATTGATATTTCTTGAGTATCAATCCTGACTTATCAGGTTATGGATCGACTGGATCGACAGGCCTAGTCTGAGGCCCGTTCCCTCCCATGCCCGGCCGCCCCACCGGCCCTTCGATCCCATGACTGGCGAAACCGCGGCGGCCGTCGAGCGCCGTCCCCCCACTGTCGATCCCATCGCCGAGACCCGCATCCAGCAGGGCACGCCGGCCTTCCGCCGCACCGCGCTGGCACTGTTCCTGGCCGGCTTCTCCACCTTCGGCCTGCTGTACACCGTGCAGCCGCTGCTGCCCGAGTTCAGCCGCCACTTCGGCGTGTCCGCCGCAGGCAGCGCGATGTCGTTGTCGCTGACCACCGGCACGCTGGCGGTGGCGATGCTGTTGGCCGGCCTGCTGTCCGATGCGGTCGGCCGCCGCCCGTTGATGATTGCCGCGCTGCTGGCCTCGGCCATGCTGTCGCTGAGCACGGCGCTGGTGGACGACTGGACCACGCTGCTGGTGCTGCGCACCCTGCTTGGCCTGGCGCTGAGCGGCGTGCCGGCAGTGGCGATGACCTACCTGGTCGAGGAGATGGACAGCCGCGCGCTGGGCCTGGCGATGGGCCTGTACATCGGCGGCAACGCCATCGGTGGCATGAGCGGGCGCCTGCTGGCCGGCATCATCGCCGATCACTGGGGCTGGCGTTGGGGCATCGGCGTGGTGTCGATCATCGCCGTGGCCAGCACCGTGCTGCTGTGGCTGCAGCTGCCGCCGTCGCGTCATTTCAGCGCGCGACGCGATGGCCTGCGCGAGTTGCCGTCGCGCTGGCGCACGCTGTTCGCCGACCGGGGCCTGCCGTGGCTGTTCGCCACCTCGTTCGTGCTGATGGGCGTGTTCGTCACCCTCTACAACTACCTGGGCTATCACCTGCTGGCGCCGCCGTACCACCTCAGCCAGACCGTGGTCGGGCTGATCTTCAGCGTGTACCTGGTGGGCACCTTCAGTTCGGCGTGGATGGGCCAGCAGGCCACGCGGTACGGGCGCGGCCGCATCCTGTCGATCTCGTTCGCGCTGATCGGCGCCGGCATCGCGCTGCTGGCGATGCCGTGGCTGAGCACGATGGCCCTGGGCATCGCGCTGGTGACCTTCGGCTTCTTCGGTGGTCACTCGGTGGCCAGCAGCTGGGTCGGCAGCCGTGCCGGTACGATGCGCGCGGAAGCGTCGGCGCTGTACCTGTTCGCCTACTACTTGGGCTCCAGCGTGCTGGGCGGGGTCGGCGGCCTGGCCTACGCGGCCTGGGACTGGCTGGGCGTGTGCGCGTTCGCTGCCGTGCTGACCCTGATCGGGGGCGGCATCGTCTGGGCGCTGCAGCAGCGCGCGCCGCAGCCGGTCACGGCCTGACGCCAGCCTCGCGTTCCGCACGGGCGCGGCGTTGCTCTGGTAGATGCCGACCTTGGTCGGCGCTCTGGCACGGCAGCCAACCAAGGTTGGCGTCTACCAAACCTAAGTGGGTGGCACTTCACCCTTCGGCGAACGCCCCGCGCAACAGCCCGGCGAAGTTGCGGATCAGCGGCGTCACCCCCTCGCGGTGCCATGCCAGCTGCACCTCCGAATGCGCACCGGCATCGGCCAGCGCCACGAAGCGCGCGCCTTCCACGCGGATGTGATCGCAGGACGAGGGCAGGATCGCCGCACCCAGGCCTGCAGCCGCAAGACTGATCAATGTCGATGCCTCACCGGCTTCCTGCACGATGCGCGGCGTGAACCCGGCGGCCGCGCACAGCGCGATCATGTGGTCATGGATGCCCGCGCCCGCGCTGCGGCGAAATGCCACGAACGGCTCCTGCGCGAAGTCGCGTAGCGACAACGTGCCCTGCTTCGACAGCCTGCGCAGGGCAGGGTGGTCGGCATGCACGATCAACGCCAGTGGATCGACGAACAGGCTGTGCGCCACCAGCTCCGGCGGCAATGCGCGCTTGCGGATGATGCCCACGTCCAGTGAACCGTCGAGCAGCGCATCGATCTGCTGCAGCGTGTTCATCTCGCTCAGCTGCAGCCGCACCTGTGGGTACTGCTGGCGGTAGCGCAGGATCGAACGCGGAATCTGCGGCGACAGCGGCGTGGCCCGGGTCAGGCCGATACGCAGTTCGCCCTGCTCGCCGCGCTGCGCGCGCTGTACCTCGTCCACCGCGGTTTCCACCTGCTGCACGATGGCCCGTGCGCGCTCCTGCAGCAGCTCACCCGCAGGCGTCAGCTGCACACGACGATGGCTGCGCACGAACAGGCGCGCCCCGATCAGGTCTTCCAGCTGGCGGATCTGCTGGCTGAGCGGCGGTTGCGACATGCCCAGCCGCTCCGCCGCCTGGCCGAAGTGCAGCGTATCGGCAACGGCGAGGAAGTAACGCAGGTGGCGGAGTTCGATGGACATGCGCCCAGTCTATGCATCGCCAGCCGGAAATGGGGTCAGATCCGTTTTCCTGCGGAAAACGGATCTGACCCCGGTCACCCGTCATCCACGCATGGCGTGGATCTACCGTGTCGACCAAGGTCGACACCTACCCACAGCAGCAGATACCAACAGCAGCAGGAATCTGTCAGAGGCGGGGCGGTGTGGGTGGGCAGGACCGTTGGCGCCATGGATGGCGCCATCGAGCCCCCAAGGAGGGGTTCACGGCGTGTCCTGCCCACCCACACCGCCCCGCCATCTACGGATAGCAGGCTTTTGCTGTTGCTTTGGCTTCAGCAGGTGCAGGGCGCAGCCCTGCCGAACACCGCTCACCGCTCCGAATGCCCGCTCTGGTCGTAATCGCGCGGACTGAACAACTCCGGCTGGATCAGCTCGATGAACGCGCGCGCCTGCGCCGACAGCGCCTTGCCCCGGCGCACGATCACCCCGTAACTGCGCTCGGGGAACCAGCGCTTCATCGACTGCGCCGCCAACCGCTCGCGGTCGGCCTCGTTCAGGCACAGCGCCGGCACGATGGAAATGCCCATGCCCATCGCCACGTACTGCTTGATCACCTCCCAGCCGCCCACTTCCAGTGCCACGGTGTAGGCGATGCGGTGGCGCTGGAATACCTGGTCAACCAGCCGGTAGGTGATCTGCCGCTTCGGCGGCAGCACCAGCGGGTAGCGCGCGATGTCAGCCAGCTCCAGCTCGCCGCCACTGGCCAGCGGATGGTCGTGCGGCGCGATCAGTACCTGCTCGAAGCGGTAGGCCGGGGCGTAGGTCAGGTCGGCCGGTACATCGGTCATCGAACCGATCGCCAGGTCGGCGGCGTCCTCGCGCAGCAGGTCGGTGCCATCGGCGCTGATCGCGTTGTGCAGGGTCAGGCGCACGTCCGGGTGGTGCAGGCGGAAGCGCTCGACGATCTTCGGCAGCAGGTACAGGATCGTCGAGCTGTTGGCGGCGATGTTCAGCTCGCCCGCATCCAGGCCGCGCACCTTGTCGCGGAAGCGCGCCTCCAGCCCGTCCAGGTTTTCCACCAGTGGCTGCGCCATCTCGTACAGCAGCTGGCCCTCGCGGCTGGGCACCAGGCGCCGCCCGCTGCGCTCGAACAATGGCACTCCCAGCTCGCGCTCCAACGCCTGCAACTGCAGGCTGATGGCCGGCTGGCTGACGAAAAGTGCCTCAGCCGCCCGTGAGACCGAGCCCAGGCGCACCGTCTGGCAGAACGCACGCAATGGCTTCAGCCGGTCGGATTTGTAGGAAAAACGCGGACTTGGCGGGGTGCGTGTGCTCATCGTGTCACGAGTATTAGCACAACTTATGTAGAACATTGCAAAAACTGTTTTGCCAAATACTCCGGCCCAGCGGCACCGTGGAGACGTTCCCCACCGCTGGAGTCGCCCCATGTCCGCCGTCGCTTCCGCTGTTCCCACCCCTGCCAGCAAGGCTACCCCCGGCATCGCCCTGGCGACCCGCGTGGCCGGCCAGGACACCGTGCTGCCGGCGCCGCTGCTGGCCCTGCTGGTGTCGCTGCACCGTGCGGTGGAACCGGGCCGGCAGGCACGGCTGCAGGCGCGCCGCGAGCGCCAGGCGTTCTTCGACCAGGGCGGCCTGCCGGACTTCCGCGAGGACACCGCTGCGATCCGTAGCGGCGACTGGCGCGTTGCGCCGCTGCCGGCCGCGCTGCAGGACCGCCGCGTCGAGATCACCGGCCCCACCGACCCGAAGATGGTCATCAACGCGCTGAACTCCGGCGCCAAGGTGTTCATGGCCGACTTCGAGGATTCGACCTCGCCGACCTGGCGCAACCTGCTGGCCGGGCAGCAGTCGCTGGCCGCCGCGGTGCGTGGCGATCTCGACTACACCGCCCCCAATGGCAAGCACTACACGCTGCGCCCGTATGACGAGCAGGCGGTGCTGATCGTGCGGCCACGTGGCTGGCACCTGGACGAAAAGCACGTGCGCATCGATGGCCAGTTCATCGCCGGCGGCCTGTTCGACGCGGCGGTGTTCGCCTTCCACAACGCCCGCACCCTGCAGGCGAAGGACCGCGGCCCGTACTTCTACCTGCCCAAGCTGCAGAGCATGGAAGAGGCGGCGCTGTGGGAAACCGCGCTGTCGCACATCGAAGGCATGCTCGGCCTGCCGCACGGCCAGATCAAGGTAACCGTGCTGATCGAAACGCTGCCGGCGGTGTTCGAGATGGATGAGATCCTGCACGCGCTGCGTGACCGCATCGTCGGCCTGAACTGTGGGCGCTGGGACTACATCTTCTCGTACCTGAAGACCTTCCGGCGCCACGCCGACCGCGTGCTGCCCGAGCGCGGCCAGGTGACCATGACCCAGCCGTTCCTGAAGGCCTATTCGGAACTGCTGATCCAGACCTGCCATCGCCGTGGTGCACATGCGATGGGTGGCATGGCCGCGCAGATTCCGATCAACAACGATGCCGCCGCCAACGAACAGGCGATGGCCCGCGTGCGCGCTGACAAGCTGCGCGAAGTGACCGCCGGCCACGACGGCACCTGGGTCGCGCATCCGGCGCTGATTCCGGTGGCGATGGCGATCTTCGACGAACACATGCCCGGTGCGAACCAGCACAGCGTGCTGCGCCAGGATGTGTGCGTCGGCCGCGACGAACTGATCGCACGGCCGCCCGGCACCATCACCCGCGCCGGCTTCGAAGGCAACGTGGAAGTCTGCGTGCGCTACCTGGCGGCATGGCTGGATGGCAACGGCTGCGTGCCGATCCACCACCTGATGGAGGACGCGGCCACCGCCGAGATCAGCCGCAGCCAGTTGTGGCAGTGGCTGCATACGCCGGGCCAGCAGCTGGACGATGGCACCGCCATCGACCTGGCACTGCTGGATGCCACGCTGGCACAGCTGCCGGCACGGCTGGGTGACACCGCCACGCTGCCCGGTGGCGCACGCATCGGCGAGGCCATCGCCCTGCTCGGCGAACTGAGCCGCAGCGACGAACTGACCGATTTCCTGACCCTGCCGGCCTACGCGCGCATCGACTGATCGCCGCCCGCGTCTCCCGCCGTTTCCCTCCCCGCTGCACGCACGAACCGAACTGGAGAAAGACATGAGCAAGCTGCCCACTGCCGAACAGATCCAGCACGACTGGGATACCAACCCGCGCTGGGAAGGCATCCAGCGCAACTACAGTGCCGCCGACGTGGTGCGCCTGCGCGGCACCGTCCACATCGAGCATTCGCTGGCCCGCCTGGGTGCGGAGAAGCTGTGGGCATCGCTGCATGAGCGCGAGTTCGTCAACGCGCTGGGTGCATTGACCGGCAACCAGGCCATGCAGCAGGTCAAGGCGGGCCTGAAGGCGATCTACCTGTCCGGTTGGCAGGTGGCGGCCGACGCCAACCTGGCCGGGCAGATGTATCCGGACCAGTCGCTGTACCCGGCCGATTCGGTGCCGGCAGTGGTCAAGCGCATCAACAACACGCTGCTGCGCGCCGACCAGCTGCACCACGCCGAAGGCAAGGATGACATCGACTTCCTGCAGCCGATCGTCGCCGATGCGGAGGCCGGTTTCGGCGGCGTGCTCAATGCGTTCGAACTGATGAAGGCGATGATCGAGGCCGGTGCCGCCGGCGTGCATTTCGAAGACCAGTTGGCGTCGGTGAAGAAGTGCGGGCACATGGGCGGCAAGGTGCTGGTGCCGACCCGCGAGGCGATCGAGAAGCTCAATGCCGCGCGGCTGGCCGCCGATGTGCTGGGTGTGCCGACCCTGCTGGTGGCGCGCACCGATGCCGAAGCGGCTGATCTGCTGACCAGCGACATCGACGGCAACGACAAGCCGTTCACCACCGGCGAGCGCACCGTCGAAGGCTTCTACAAGACCCGCAACGGCCTGGACCAGGCGATCAGCCGCGGCCTGGCCTATGCGCCCTACGCCGACCTGGTGTGGTGCGAGACCGGCAAGCCGGACCTGGAGTTCGCACGCAGGTTCGCCGAGGCGATCCACGCGAAGTTCCCGGGCAAGCTGCTGGCCTACAACTGCTCGCCCAGCTTCAACTGGAAGAAGAACCTGGACGACGCCACCATTGCGAAGTTCCAGCGCGAACTGGGCAGCTACGGCTACAAGTTCCAGTTCATCACCCTGGCCGGGTTCCATGCGTTGAACTACGGCATGTTCAATCTGGCCCACGGCTACGCACGCCGCCAGATGAGCGCGTTCGTCGAGTTGCAGGAAGCCGAGTTCGAAGCGGCCGAGCGCGGCTTCACTGCGGTCAAGCACCAGCGCGAGGTCGGTACCGGCTACTTCGATGCGGTGACCCAGGCGATCCAGCAGGGCCAGTCGTCGACCACCGCGCTGACCGGCTCGACCGAGGAAGAACAGTTCCATGGCGGGCGCAGCGAACGCGCGGCGTGATGCGGCGCGCCGCGTGATCCGGTGGTGACGGCCGCTGGCCGGCAACCCATCGATGTTTCCGAAGCCCATGCAGTTGCCGGCCAGCGGCCGGCACTAACGGGCTCCGGGTGATCAGGGTGGCCAGGGAAGGGCCAGACAACGCCGGCCGGTCGGGGGACCTGCCGGCGTTGTTGTATCGATGCAAGGGCGCAGCACGCGCGGAGCGTCAATCAGGCGCACCCCGGTGCCAGCAACTTGGCCGAAACCCTGTGAAACCCGGCATCGGATTGATCCAGCAGGAGTTTTGCCCGGACACCCGTGACCAGAACGGGCCATCACCGATCTTCACATCAATCAAGATCGGCAGAAGGGTCAAAATGAGATAGGGCGCACACTTTAAAGCGGTGCTATGCTCCGCGGCTCACCAGGGGACGCTGGCGGCGGGTGCAGGGAATGACCGGCAGGGGTGCGGCCGAGAACAGTGATGTGACGACAGGTATCGCCCGGGTGGCGATGGCCGAGATCGTGCACGCTCTGTTGTCCGATGCCGAGGTGGCATTGTTCGCCAGATTCGCCCGCGCATGCAAGCTCCGTGCCGGACAGTGGCTGTTCCAGCGTGGCCACCGCGGCGAGCGCATGTATGTGATCCTCGAAGGCCAGATCGAACTGGACTTCGGCGAGGACCTGGTGATCAAGACGCTCGGGCAGCACGAGTTCTTCGGAGAACTGGGCCTGTTGGTCGGCGACCACCTGCGCAGCGCCAGTGCGCGCGCGCTGGTCGACTGCGATGTGCTGGAGCTGGGCCCGGCCGATTTCCATCGGCTGGTCGAATCCGATCCCGGCCTGGTGGCCTATTTCCTGCGCCGCACGATCATGCGCGTGCTGGCCAACGAACAGGCACTGATCGCACAGCTGCGCCGGCGCAACCACGATCTGGAAACCGCGCTGGACAATCTGTACATCACTACCCATCAGTTGACCCACACCCGTGAGCTGGTGCGTACCGATGAACTGACCGGGCTGCACAACCGGCGAGGCCTCACCCTGTACCTGCAGGAGTGCCGCGAGCGGGCCGAGGGGCCGCCGCAGGCGCTGCTGCTGATCGATTGCGACCGCTTCAAGCAGATCAACGACCGCCATGGCCACCAGGCCGGCGACCGCGTGCTGCAGAGCATGGGCAACATCCTGCGCTCGATGGCCGGCGAGCAGGACCTGGCCTGCCGGCTTGGTGGCGATGAGTTCTGCCTGATCCTGCGCCGTGGCAATCACGAGATCGTGCAGCACGCGGCCGAGTTCATCATCAGTGCGGTGCATGGCCTGCTCGAGCGCAGCCATGGCACGCCGCATGTGAGCCTGGTCAGCATCGGCGCCTGCCTGTTGGCGCCGGAGGCAGGCTGGAGCGAGTGGTATGCCTGCGCGGATCGTGCGCTGTACCAGGCCAAGCGCGATGGCGGCAACTGCCTGCGCTGGGCGGATGATCCGGACGGCCAATAGGGAGAGGCAGGCGATGAATGGCGACAACGGAACGTCAGCCCCGCATAGCCCACAGCTGCGCGCCCTGCTGTTCACCGATCTGTGTGATTCGCTGCAGCTGGTCGAGCGGATCGGCGATGTGGCGGCGGCAAGCCTGTTCCAGGAACACGATCGCCTGGTACTGGTGCTGCAGCAGCGCTGGAACGGCCAGCTGATCGATCGCTCCGATGGCTTGTTCATGCTGTTCGAGCGCGTCGTCGACGCACTGGGCTTCGCCCTGGACTACCAGCGCGAACTGCACGCGCTGGGCCAGCAGCGCGCGATTGAACTGCGCGCGCGCGCCGGCCTGCACGTGGGCGACGTGCTGACCTGGGAGAACAGTGCCGAGGCGGTCCGTGCCGGTGCCAAGTC
Source organism: Stenotrophomonas sp. YJH_SMC_135 (assembly GCF_059372355.1). Taxonomy (NCBI): domain Bacteria; kingdom Pseudomonadati; phylum Pseudomonadota; class Gammaproteobacteria; order Lysobacterales; family Lysobacteraceae; genus Stenotrophomonas; species Stenotrophomonas sp. YJH_SMC_135. Next base: position 142,403 of record NZ_JCAFVN010000004.1, on the reverse strand, counting down.
GATGGAGGTGGAAGGCCTGGCCAAGCCGATGGCGGCGCGCCTGATGATGCTGGCCCGCCCCGGCCAGATCCTGCTGTCGGCGGTGGCCGAATCGCTGACCCGCCGTGCCACCGATGCACTGGGCGAGCGTGGCACGCGCCTGCTGTGGAAATCGCACGGGCGCTGGCGCTTCAAGGGCGTGCCGGTGGTGCAGGAAGTGATCGAAGTGGGCGAGATCGGTTCGGCGCCGCTGCGCATGCCGCGCGCCAACGCCAAGGCGCGCCGCGACCTGCCGCTGTGGCGGCAACCGCTGGTGCTGGCCGCCGAAGGCCTGATCCTTGCCGCGGCCGTGCTGGGCGGCTGGCTGCTGCTGCGGTCGGAGCCGGCCATTGCCTTCGCCGAACGTGACTGGGTGGTGCTTGGCGATGTCGACAACCTCACCGGCGATCCGATCTTCGATGACTCGATGCGGCACGCGATCCGGATCGCGCTGGAACAGTCGCGCTACGTGAACGTGCTGTCGGAAGGCAAGATCCGCGAAAGCCTGGAAATGGCGCGGCTCTCGGGCGATACCCGGCTCAACCGCGATACCGCGGTCGATGTGGCGGTGCGGGAGGGCGCGCGCGCGGTGCTGCTGCCGACCGTGCGGCAGAAGATCGGTGGCTACGAGCTGGCCATCGATGTTGCCGCACCGGGCAGTGGCCAGGTGATCCAGACCTTCACCGCCACCGTCGATCGATCCGACCAGATGGTGTTCGCGGTGGACGACGTGGTCGGTCGCCTGCGTCGCGGACTGGGCGAGTCGGTGGCCAGCCTGGAGCAATCCCTGCCGCTGCCGCGCGCCTCGACCCAGGACCTGCGCGCACTGCGCGCGTTCGCGCTGGCCGAGAGCGCACTGGGTCAGCGTCGCTTCGAAGAAGCCCGCAACCTCTACCAGGCCGCGATCGACATCGATCCCGGTTTTGCCCTGGCCTACATGGGCGTGGCCAAGCTGCATGCGCGCGTCGAGGAAGGGCGGCGCGCGCGCGAAGCCATGCAGCACGCGCTGGACCTGCAGGATCGCCTGCCGCCACGCGAGCGGCTGTACCTGAAGGCCTGGATGGCCGAGCTGGAGCCCGGTGGCTGGCCGCTGGAGCACTGGCGCACGCTGGCCAAGGTCTATCCGGATTCGTTCGCGGGGCTGTCCAACACGTCCTGGTACCTGTTGCAGGCCAACCAGTTCAGCGAGGCCGAACCCTATGCGCGTGCGGCTGCGGTGCCGCAGGATCCGCTGCGCCTGTATCCGCTGGTCCACCTGGTGCGGATACAGATCGCCGCCAACCAGCCGCAGCTTGCGGCCGGGACGCTGGCCCAGGCACAGGTCCTGCGCGGTCGTGATGATGTCGATGAGACCGGCGTGGACGTGCTGGTGGCGCAGGGACAGTATGCGAAGGCCGCGCAGCTGCTGCCGCAGATCCGTGCCACCGATGCCCTGCAGCAGCGCATGAAGCTGCGCGCGCAGCTGCTGCTGGCGGCCGCGCAGCGCGATTGCGCGGCCATGCAGCAGGCGGTACGCGAAGACGCACCGGCGCCGACGCTGGCCGACTTCCAGGTGCAGCAGCGACTGCAGCACGCCAGCGTATCGGCGCTGTGCGGCACGGCGGACCGGACCGGACTGCAGGCCATCGCCGCACTGCTGCAGCCGATGCTGCAGGAGCGCGATGATCCCATGCTGCATGCGCGTGTCCTGCAATGGCTGGCGCTGGTGCACCTGGCCCAGCGCCAGGGCCAGTTCGATCTGGCCAGGCGCTGGCTGGACGAGCAGCGGCCGCTGCTGAGCAGCCTGCGTAGTCCAGTCGCGGAACGCTGGCTGCGCATCGTCAGCGCGGAGGATCAACTGCAGATGCAGCGACCGGATGCCGCCCGCACCCTGATCGAGCCGATGCTCGACGGCAACGAGCCGGTGCAGGCCCACGTGGTGCTGCTGCTCGCGTTGCGTGCGCAGGGCGACGCCGCCGCCGTCCGCCGCCAGCAGGCCTGGCTGGCCCAGCACCGGGGCCGGGCGATTGCCGAGGTCACCGCGCTGCAGGTGTGGCAACCGCTGAACGTGCATGACGTCTCCACGTGGGCGACGCCGGCCACGGCCGGCGCACCGTGATGGTCGGTCAGCCGTCGATGCGTTCGCCGACCTTGCCGGCTTCGAAGCAGAACACCACGGTCATGGCCGCTACCGACCCGGACAGGTGGGCCTGCAGCCCATCACGCACCCGGCTCAGTTCCTCGACCGAGGCCAGGGTGCCGATCTTCATGCAGTCGTTTTCGCCAACGGCACCGTCCAGCCCGATCGAGGCCAGGGCCTTGGCCGGCGAAGCAGTGAAGTGGCTACGGAACGCTTCGCTGCCGATCAGGTGGTCCAGCAGGGTGCTGGCGTCGGCGGCGGAAAGACGGGGATGGCTCATGGGGATTGTCCGTAGGTGGAGCTACTCCTATCGGCCGCGACAGCCTGCCATTGAGGGCCGCGCTGTGCACGTCGCTAAAGTTGGCCGCGCTGCGGTCGTTGCTGCTATGCCGGCTGTGCGGCACAAGGAAGGAAACCGATGCGCCTGCGCCGCTGCGCCAGCCTGATGTTCGAGCCTCGCGAGGCGGTCACCCTGGACCTGCGTGCGATGCTGGCCGGCCACGCCGAGCTGGACAGCCAGATCAGCTGGGTGGCGCTGGCCGCCCACCTGGACCAGCCACTGCCGGTGGACGCCGAGGAGCGCCAGCTGCTGGGCGGGCTCAGCGCGCACCGCTGGAGCGAACCGCCCGCCGATGCCTGCCCGGCCATGCTGGCCCGCCTGGTCGAACAGGGCCTGCTGTTGACCGACCCACCGAGCGAGGTGGGGCACCAGATGCGCGACGAGGCGCTGCGGCGCAGCCAGTGGTGGCCATTGGCTGCGCTGGCCCATCGCCATGCGCGCTGGCAGGCCGTGGACAGCGTGGAGGACATGCGCCGGCAGGGGTTGGACACCGCGGCCGGCCTGCGCCAGCGCCTGGGGCCGCCACCGCCGGTGGTGCAGCCGATGCAGGGCGACTACCAGCCGCTGCCGCGCAGCGAAGAGGCCGCGTTCGATGCACTGCTGGCGCGTCGCACCACCTGCCGCAATTTCGACCCGCAGCGCGCGTTGCCGCTGCCGCTGCTGGCCCAGGTGCTGCAGCGTACGCTGATGGCGCACGCGGTGCAGAAGGTCGAGCGTGATACCGAGTTCCTGAAGAAGAACGTGCCCTCTGGTGGCGGCCTGCATCCTACCGAAGGTTTCCTGCTGGTACAGAACGTGGAAGGACTGGTACCGGGGCTGTACCACTACCACCCCGTGCAGCACGCGGTACTGCCGTTGCCTTCGCCGCCGGCAGATGCATTGCCTGCGCTGGCACGGCGGATGCTGTCCGGTCAGGAGTGGTTCGCCGATGCACCGGCGCTGCTGGTGCTGGCACCGCGGTACGACCGCTGCTTCTGGAAGTACCGCAATCACGCCAAGGCATATCGTGCGGTGACGCTGGATGTCGGCCACATCTCGCAGCTGCTGTACCTGTGCGCGACCGAGCGTGGCCTGGCGGCATTTGTCACCGCAGCCATCAACGATGCCGATGTCGATCGCGCCTTCGGTTTCGACGGCATCGGACAGAGTGCGATGGCCATCTGCGGCCTGGGCTGGCGCAGTGCCACGCTGGACACGGCCGAATTCGATCCCGCTGGCCGGGTGGTGGCGGGCGACGACCGCTGAGCGGTCGCCGCCCCGGCGTTCACGCCGCTTCGAAGTCCACCAGCACCGCGCCGTCGCCGACCTGGTCGCCGGCCTTGGCACGGTAACCCTTCACCGTGCCATCGGCCGGTGCCTGCAGGGTGTGCTCCATCTTCATCGCTTCCAGCACCACCAGCGGCGTGCCGCGCTTGACCTCGGTACCGGCCGCGACCAGCGTGGCCACGATCCTGCCCGGCATGGGTGCCAGCAGGCTGCCGGCGTCGGCCACGGCGTGGTCCGATTCACCCACTGGATCATGCAGGGTGAAGCGGTGCTGGCCGTCGGCGCCGAACAGGTACAGCTGGTTACCGTCGCGCAGCAGCTGCAGCGACCCGCGGCGCTCGCCCAGCTGCACCGTCAGGCCGTGCACATCGGCCGTGCCGATCATCCGCACCGGTGCAGCGTCATCGCACTGCACGCGCCAGCCATCGGCCTGCGCCCACACCTTCAGCGTGTGCTTGCGTTCGCCCTGCTGCAGCGGCACTACGCGCGGCGCGGACGCGCCGAGGCGCCAGCCATCCTGTGACCGCCACGGCGAATGCGGATCGCGCACGTCGGTGCTGGCGGGCACCGTGCTTGCCACCGCAGCCACGGCGGCCAGCAGCCACAGGTCCGCACCCGCGTCGCCCACGGCACTCAATGCCGCCTGTTCGCGTTCGATCAGCGCCGTATCCAGCCTGGCGTGCGCGAACGAATCGGTATTCACCAGGCGGCGCAGGAAGCCGGCGTTGGTGGTCACGCCCACCACCTGGCAGTCGGCCAGGGCCTGGCTCATGCGGCGCAGCGCGGCGTCGCGGTCCACGTCCCAGACGATCAGCTTGGCGATCATCGGATCGTAGTACGGGGTGATGCTGTCGCCTTCCTCCACGCCGGTATCGACGCGCACGTTGGCCGACGCTGCCGGCAGGCGCAGGCGGCGCAGGGTGCCGGTGGAGGGCAGGAAGCCACGGTCGGCATCCTCGGCGTACAGACGCGCTTCGATCGCGTGGCCGTGGATGGCCAGCTGGTCCTGGCGCAGCGGCAGCGGTTGGCCCGAAGCCACGCGCAGCTGCCACTCCACCAGGTCGGTGCCGGTGATGTATTCGGTGACCGGGTGCTCGACCTGCAGGCGGGTGTTCATTTCCATGAAGTAGAAATCGCCGTCCGGGCCGGCGATGAATTCCACCGTGCCCGCACCCTCATAGCCCACTGCGCGTGCGGCATCGACCGCGGCCTTGCCCATTGCAGCACGACGTTCCGCGCTCATGCCCGGCGCGGGTGCTTCTTCCAGCACCTTCTGGTGGCGGCGCTGCACCGAGCAGTCGCGCTCGAACAGGTAGACCGCCTCACCGTGGCTGTCACCGAACACCTGGATCTCGATATGGCGCGGGCGCTCGACGTACTTCTCGACCAGCACGTGGTCGTTGCCGAACGCCGAGGCCGCCTCGCGCTGGCAGCTGGCCAGCGCATCGACGAAGTCCTCGCTGCGTTCGACCTTGCGCATGCCCTTGCCACCGCCACCGGCGCTGGCCTTGATCAGCACCGGGTAGCCGATGCCATCGGCCTGCGCGCGCAGGAAGTCCGGCGCCTGCTGGTCACCGTGGTAACCCGGCGTCAGCGGCACACCGGCCTTGGCCATCAGCGCCTTGGCCGCGCTCTTGTCACCCATCGCTCGGATCGCGCTGGGCGGTGGCCCGATGAAGGTGATGCCGGCGGCGGCGCAGGCATCGGCGAAGTCGGCATTCTCGGACAGGAAGCCGTAACCGGGGTGGATGGCCTGTGCGCCGGTAGCGCGCGCGGCGTCAAGCAGGGCATCGCTGCGCAGGTAGCTCTCGCGTGCGGCGGCCGGGCCGATGTGGACGGCTTCGTCGGCCAGGCGCACGTGGCGTGCGTTGCGGTCGGCATCGGAATACACCGCCACGGTGGCGATGCCGAGGCGGCGGCAGGTAGCGATGACGCGGCAGGCGATTTCGCCGCGGTTGGCGATCAGGACTTTGCTGAACATGGCAACGTGCTTCATAGGAGCGTGCTCGGTCATGGCACGGGTCACATGCGGAACACGCCGAAGCGCGTCTGCTGAGGGGCGGCGTTGAGGCTGGCCGACAGCGCCAGCGCCAGCACCTGGCGGGTGTCGGCCGGATCGATCACGCCGTCGTCCCACAGGCGCGCGCTGGCGTAGTACGGGTGGCCCTGCTGTTCGAACTGGTCGCGGATCGGTGCCTTGAAGGCATCCTCTTCCGCCGCCGGCCACTGGCCGCCCTTGGCTTCAATGCCATCGCGCTTGACCGTGGCCAGCACACTGGCGGCCTGCTCGCCGCCCATCACGCCGATGCGCGCGTTCGGCCACATCCACAGGAAGTTCGGCGAGTACGCACGGCCGCACATGCCGTAGTTGCCGGCACCGAACGAGCCGCCGATCACCACGGTGAACTTGGGCACCTTGGCACAGGCCACCGCCATCACCAGCTTGGCGCCGTCCTTGGCGATGCCGCCCTGTTCGTACTTGCGGCCGACCATGAAGCCGGTGATGTTCTGCAGGAACACCAGCGGGATGTTGCGCTGGGTGCACAGCTCGATGAAGTGCGCGCCCTTCAGGGCCGACTCGGAGAACAGGATCCCGTTGTTGGCGATGATGCCGATCGGGTAGCCGTTCAGATGGGCGAAACCGGTCACCAGCGTTGCGCCGTAGCGCGGCTTGAACTCGTCGAAGCGCGAGCCATCCACCAGCCGCGCGATCACTTCGCGAACGTCGTAGGGCTTGCGCGTATCGGCTGGGATCACGCCATACAGCTCATGGGCCGGCAGCAATGGCGCTTCAGGGGCCCGCACCGCCATCGCCGGTTCCGGCTTGCGCCAGTTGAGCTGGGCGATGATCGCGCGCACCCGTGCCAGTGCCTGCAGATCGTTGTCGGCCATGTGGTCGGCCACGCCGGAGATGCGGGTGTGCACGTCGGCGCCACCCAGTTCCTCGGCCGTGACCACTTCACCGGTGGCCGCCTTCACCAGCGGCGGGCCGCCGAGGAAGATCGTGCCCTGCTCGCGCACGATCACGGTCTCGTCGCTCATCGCCGGCACATAGGCGCCACCGGCGGTGCAGCTACCCATCACGCAGGCGATCTGCGGAATGCCCTGCGCCGACAGGTTGGCCTGGTTGTAGAAGATGCGGCCGAAATGGTCGCGGTCGGGGAAGACTTCGTCCTGCAGCGGCAGGAACGCGCCACCGGAATCGACCAGGTAGATGCACGGCAGGTGGTTCTGCTCGGCGATCTCCTGCGCGCGCAGGTGCTTCTTCACCGTCATCGGGTAGTAGGTGCCGCCCTTGACCGTGGCGTCGTTGGCCACGATCACGCATTCCACGCCGCTCACCCGGCCGATGCCGGCCACCACGCCCGCGGCGGGCACGGCGTCTTCATACATGCCGTGCGCGGCCAACGGCGCGATTTCCAGAAAGGCGCTGCCGGGGTCGAGCAGGGCGTCGATGCGGTCGCGCACCAGCAGCTTGCCGCGCGCGGTGTGCTTGGCGCGTGCCGCCTCACTGCCACCCAGCGCGGTGCGCGCGAGGGTGGCATGCAGGTCGTCGACCACGGCCTGCATGGCCGCGCGGTTGCTTTCAAACGTTTCGCTGCCCGGTTGCAGCTGGCTGTTCAGGACGGTCATCGCGGTGGCCTTACAGGGTGCGCTGGAATAGTTCGCGGCCGATCAGCATGCGGCGGATCTCCGAGGTGCCGGCGCCGATTTCATACAGCTTGGCGTCGCGCCACAAGCGGCCGGTCGGGTATTCGTTGATGTAGCCGTTGCCGCCGAGGATCTGGATCGCCTGGCCGGTCAGCCAGGTGGCCTTCTCGGCGGCGTACAGGATCGCACCGGCGGCGTCCTGGCGGGTGGTGCGGCCCTGGTCGCAGGCGCGCGCCACGGCATAGACATACGCGCGGCAGGCACCCAGGCCCACGTACATGTCGGCGATCTTGGCCTGGATCAGCTGGAAGCTGCCGATCGGTTCGCCGAACTGGTGGCGCTCGTGCACATAGGGCATGACCACGTCCATGGCCGCGGCCATCAGGCCCAGCGGGCCACCGGACAGCACCACGCGCTCGTAGTCCAGGCCGGACATCAGTACGCGCACGCCACCGCCGACCTGGCCCAGCACGTTCTCTTCGGGAATCTCGCAGTCCTGGAACACCAGCTCGCAGGTGGGCGAGGAGCGCATGCCGAGCTTGTCCAGCTTCTGCGCGGTGGAGAAGCCCTTCATGCCCTTCTCGACCAGGAACGCGGTGATGCCCTTGGCACCGGCGTCCATGTCGGTCTTGGCGTAGACCACCAGCACGTCGGCATCCGGGCCGTTGGTGATCCACATCTTGTTGCCGTTGAGCACGTAGCGGTCGCCGCGCTTGTCGGCACGCAGCTTCATCGACACCACGTCCGAACCGGCACCCGGTTCGCTCATCGCCAGTGCGCCGACCAGGCTGCCATTGCACAGGCCGGGCAGGAAGCGCTGCTTCTGTTCTTCGTTGCCGTTCTTGCGCAGCTGGTTCACGCACAGGTTGGAGTGCGCGCCATAGGACAGGCCGATGCCGCCGGAGGCGCGCGAGATTTCTTCCATCGCCACCACGTGGGCCAGGTAGCCCATGCCGGTACCACCGTATTCTTCTTCCACGGTGAGGCCGAGCAGGCCCTGTTCGCCCAGCTTCGGCCACAGGGCCAGCGGGAACTGGTTACTGGCATCAGCCTCGGCGGCCAGCGGTGCGACCTCGGCGGCGGCAAAATGGGCCACGCTCTGGCGCAGCAGGTCGATGTCTTCGCCAAGATCGAAGTTCAGGGATGGCACGTGCATTGTGGTGGCTCCACGGCGGGATGGCAGGGAATGGACGCACCCGGCGGGGGAGCGGGCGGCGGTCGGCAGGACCGCCACCCGCACGGGCGATGGCCCCAGCGTAGCGGGGTTCGGATAAGAAGTGAATACGAATTCAAAAATTGAAACTAGAATCAGAACATGGCCTATAAACGCTCTGCATTGATGGAAGAACGCCTGGCGGGCGCCCGTGAACGGATCCTGCTGGCCACCCGCGAGCTGGTCGCCACCGGCGGCTGGCGCAACGCCCCGGTGACCGCCGTGGCGACCCAGGCGGGGGTGTCCACCGGCCTGATCTATCGCCACTTCCCGTCCAAGGCCGAGCTGTTCGTGGAGGTGCTCAACGCCGCGGTGGCCCACGAGGTCGCGATCATGGAGCGCATCGCCAGCGGTCCGGAGGTGGCCAGCGAGCGCCTGCGGCTGGCAATCACCGCCTTCGTCCGCCGCGCCCTGGCCGGGCCGGGGCTGGCGCACGCCTTCATCGTCGAACCGGTCGATCCGGACGTGGAGGCCGAGCGCATGCGCGGACGTCGCGCGTTCGGCGACGTGTTCCTGCGGCTGGTGGAGGAAGGCGTGGCCGCCGGTGAGCTGCCGGCGCAGGACGCGCATGTGGCCGCCGCGTGCCTGGTCGGCGCCTTCACCGAAGCGATGGTCGGTCCGACCGCGCCCAGCCGCGAAGCGCACCGCGACGAAGACGCGCTGGTGGATGCGATCTGCAGCTTCTGCCTGCGCGCGATCGGTGCCCCGGTAATCCGGTAGCGCCGGCCGCTGGCCGGCTTCTGTTGCTGGGGTCAGATCCCTTTTGCGCCGCAAAAGGGATCTGACCCCATCCCCGACCGCATCCCCCGGCATGTTGCGCCGCACCAGCAGTGACGCCTGTTGTCGCACGCAAGGCGCGTTCTATACTCGGTCCATCACGCAGTCGCTCAGCCGTGGTCCAACGACTATCAGCCAGGGGTAACGAAGAGTGCGGAATTACGATCTGGAGTTCCTGAAACGCTTCTCCATGGTGATCGCGCTGCTGGCGACCATCACCCTCGGCCTCATCCTCCTTGCCGCCTACATCCACACCCGGATTCCGCCCGAGGTGTCGCCGACCGCGGCCAAGCGCACCGAACAGCGCATCTCGCCCACCGGCGCGGTCTATGCCGGCAGCACCGGCGCCGCCGCGCAGGCCGCGGCCAAGGCTGCCGCTCTGGCCAAGGCCGCCTCGCAGGTGGCCTACGGCGGCACCAAGGATGGCAAGGTGATCTTCGACAACCTGTGCACCGCCTGCCACACCAACGGTGTGGGCATGGCACCGACGCTGGACCATTCGCATTGGGACAAGCGCATCGCGCAGGGCAAGGACACCCTCTACAAGCACGCCATCGAGGGCTATACCGGCCCCGACGGCGGCATCATGCCGCCCAAGGGCGGCAACCCGGCGCTGACCGAAGAACAGATCCATGCCACCGTGGACTGGATGCTGGGCAACCTGAAGTAACCGCCGCAACGCGCCGCTTCCTGTAGAGCCGAGCCCGCGCTCGGCTGCTCTCCGCGCGGTGCGGCCAGGTGCAGCCGAGCATGGGCTCGGCTCTACGATCCCCCGGCTTTGCCCACCGAGGCCTGATCGCTCATATGCCCCCGCTGCGCAGGCGGGGTTTCGCATTTCAGGGTTAGTCTGTGCGCCTCTTCCATGGAGTCGCCCGTTGATGCGCCGCCGTTCCCTCGCCCTTGCCCTGTCCCTGCTGCTGCCGGCCGGCGCCTTTGCCCAGGCCCAGCCGCAGGCCACGCCGGTCGCGCCCTCCGTCGCGCGCGGCAGCGCCACTGTGGTGCTGACCGCCGCGCCGGCCGACTGGCGCGCGCTGGATGGGCAGCGCGTGCGCATCGCCGCGCCGCTCACCCTGGCCGGTACCGACGGCCTGCAGCACTTCGGCCAGCTCACGGTGGCGTTCGATGGCCGTCTCTGGCAGCCGACCGAAGTGGCCGCGCCGGGCACTGCCGGCTATGAGCAGGTGATGGCCGACAACCGGCGCCGCCGCCTGGTGCTGGAAGATGGCAGCGATGCCCGCGACCCCGCCAGCGTGCCCTACCTGCCGGGCAACCCGGTGCTGCGCACCGGCATGCAGCTGCGCAACGTGGAGGGCATCGTGCGCGTGGACGCGCAGGGCCATCCGCGCCTGCAGGTCGAAGGCGCGCTGAAGCTGCCGGAACTGAAGCGCCCGGCAGTACCCACGGTGCCGGGCAGCCTGCACGTGGCCGCCTTCAACCTGGAGAATTTCTTCAATGGTGACGGCCAGGGCGGTGGCTTCCCGACGCTGCGCGGCGCGCGCACGCTGGACGAGCACAAGGCGCAGCTCGCCAAGCTGGTCACCACGGTCAACGCGTTGGGCGCCGATGTCGCTGCGCTGATGGAACTGGAGAACGACGGCTACGGCCCGCACTCGGCCATCGCCGAACTGGTCGACGCGCTCAACCGCGACCGCGGCGCGCAGGGCGACTGGCGCTTCGTCGACGCCGGCAACGGCCCCGGCGACAACCCGATCCGGGTCGGGATCATCTACCGAAGCACGCGCCTGCAGCCGGTCGGCAAGCCGGCCACGCTGACCGGCGGCCCGTTCGTCGAGCACAGCCGCGTACCGTTGGCGCAGGCCTTCCAGGGCAAGCAGGGCGCGCCGTTCGTGGTGGTTGCCAACCATTTCAAATCGAAGGGTTGCCGTGACGCGGCCGGTGCCGACGCCGACCGCAACGACAATCAGGGCTGCTGGAACGCCACCCGTGTGACGTCGGCGCAGCAGCTGCACGCCTGGCTGCAGACCGATCCGACCGGTACCGGCGCCAGGGACGCGGTGCTGCTGGGTGACTTCAATGCCTACGCGATGGAAGACCCGATCCGCGCCCTGCATGATCTGGGCTGGCAGGACGCGTTCAAGGTTGCCAAGGTCGAGCATCCCTACAGCTACGTCTACAACGGCTACACCGGCCGCCTCGACCACGCGCTGCTGAACCCGGGCATGGCCAGGCGCCTGCGCGGTGCCGCCGAATGGCACAGCAACGCCGACGAGCAGGACGCCAGCGGCTACCAGGGCCGCAACGTGCAGGGCCCGTGGCGCAGCTCCGACCACGACCCGCTGCTGCTGGGCTTCGACAAGTAACGCGCCAGGCCGGGGTCGGATCCCATTCCCACGGAATGGGCTCTGACCCAAGGCATCGCGGGGTCTGAGGCGTAGGGGTCAGAGCCCATTCCGTGGGAATGGGATCCGACCCCGGGTATCGCTCACCCCCAGGCGATCATCCCGATCGCCAGCACCGCCAGCGCCAGTCCCGCGCGGTTCCACTTCGTGGTGGCCTCGCCGAAGACGAACATGCCTACCAGCGCGCCCAGCACCACCACGCCGATGTTCATGCCGGCGAACACGGTGGCCGGGCTCTCTGGCATCGCCTGGTGCGCATGCACATAGAACAGGATGTTGCCGCCATTGAGCAGGCCCAGCAGTGCACCCGCGCCGAGGTTGCGCCAGGCCAGTCGGCTGCGGCCACTGACATGCCGCCACAGCTGCATTGCCAGCATCAGCACGAAGGCGACGCTGAAACTGGCCAGCACCGCCGCCATCGACGGCGTGCCGGACAGCGCCACCTGCTTGAGCAGCACGTCCACCACTGCGAATCCGGCCCATACGCCCAGCAGCCAGCCCCAGCCGCCGGGTGAGGACGCCACCGCCGGGCCGCGCGGGCGCAGGCTGATGGCCACCATCGCCAGCAGGCCCAGGCCCAGGCCGGCCAGTTTCCAGGGCGTTGCGGTCTGGCCGAAGCACAGGAAGGCGGCGGCCAGGGAAAGCAGCAACGACAGCCGCTGCGCCACGTCGCTGCGGACGATGCCGGCCACCGCCACCGCGCGGCCCAGTACCAGGAAGATCGAGGGCAGCACCACCGCCAGCGCCAGCAGTGACAGCCACGGCGCATGCGGCGCGCGCAGCGCATCCAGCGGTGGCTGCAGCACCACGGCGGTGAGCGTTGCCGCCACCAGATAGTTCCAGGTGACCATCTGCGCAACATCCAGCTGGCGGCGTGCGGCCACCTTCAACAACACCGAAACCAGCACACTGCAGATCACGGCCAGTGACAGATAGAGCATGGGGCGGGCACAGGGCAGGGGCGGGGGACGGTATCATGGTGCCATGCACAAGCCCTTGTTCCCCGTTGCCCCCGGCGAAACCGCCTGCCTCGAACTGGACGGCCCGGCCGGCCCGCTGGAAGTGGTCGTCGACCTGCCCAAGGCCGATGTGCCGGTGCAGCCGATCGTGGCCATCGTCTGCCATCCGCTGTCCACCGAAGGTGGCACCCTGCACAACAAGGTGGTCACCATGACCGCCTCCACCCTGCGCGAGCTGGGCATCGCCACGGTGCGCTTCAACTTCCGCAGCGTGGGTGGTTCGGCTGGCACCTTCGATGGCGGCGTGGGCGAGCAGGATGACCTGAAGGCCGTCGCGGCCTGGGTGCGCAGCCAGCGCCCGGACGACCGCCTGTGGCTGGCCGGTTTCAGCTTCGGCGCGTTCGTGTCGCTGAAGGCCGCCGCCACGCTGCAGCCGGAAGCGCTGATCTCGATCGCGCCGCCGGCCGGTCGCTGGGATTTCGACGGCATCGCGCCGCCGGCGCGCTGGCTGGTGATCCAGGGCGAGCAGGACGAGATCGTCGACCCGCAGGTCGTCTACCAGTGGCTGGACACGCTGGACGCCCCGCATGAGCTGGTACGCATGCCCGAGACCAGCCACTTCTTCCACCGCAAGCTGATCGACCTGCGCGGCGCGCTGACCCACGGCGTCAAGCACTGGCTGGGCGCGGCGGCATGAGTGCACCCGAGCTGACCCCGTCGCAGCGGTATGCGGAAGGGGTTGCCCGTGGCGACTGGCAGAACGATCCGGCCCAGCATGCGGCGCTGGCCGAGCTGGACCGCATCCACCTGGGCCTGCTGGACAGTGCCGAGGATGGCTGGCTGGACCGCCTGTCTTCGTTCTGGAAGAAGCCCGAGCCGGTCAAGGGCCTGTACTTCTGGGGCGGCGTCGGCCGTGGCAAGACCTTCCTGGTCGACCTGTTCTACGACGGGCTGCCGATCAAGCAGAAGTACCGCACCCATTTCCACCGCTTCATGCGCAGCGTCCATGAGCGCCTGCGCGAGCACCAGGGCCAGAGCGACCCGCTGGCGAAGATCGCCCAGGAATGGCGCAGCAACCTGCGCGTGCTGGTGCTGGACGAGTTCTTCGTCACCGACATCGGCGATGCGATGCTGCTGGCGCGGCTGCTGGAGCGGCTGTTCGCCGAGGGCGTGACCCTGGTCACCACCTCCAACACCGCAGTGGAGAACCTGTACCTCAACGGCCTGCAGCGCGAGAGCTTCCTGCCGGCCATCGGCCTGCTGCAGCGCTTCTGCGTGGAGCTGTACGCCGAAGGTACCGAGGATTACCGGATGCGCGCGCTGACCCGCTCGCCGGTATACCGCGCACCGCTGGCGGCCGACAGCGACGACTGGCTGGCCACGCGCTGGAACGAGTTGAGTGGCGGCCAGCCGGCCAAGGCCGGCAACATCGAGATCGAGGGCCGCAAGATTCCGGTACGCGGCCGTGGCAAGAGCATTGCCTGGTTCGATTTCGCCGCGCTGTGCGAAGGCCCGCGCGGGCCCTCGGATTACATCGAGATCGCGCACGAGTTCAACACGGTGCTGCTGGGCGGCATTCCCGCCTTCGACCGCTTGAATGAGGATGCCGCGCGCCGCTTCGTCAACCTGATCGACGAGCTGTACGACCGCCACGTCAACCTGGTCTGCACCGCCAGCACCTCGCCGATCGAGCTGTACACCGGCCAGCGCCTGCAGGGCGCGTTCGAGCGCACCGCCTCGCGCCTGATCGAGATGCAGAGCGCCGAGTACCTGGGTACCCCGCACCGGGCGTGAGGGCGGTTTACTGTAGAGCCGAGCCCACGCTCGGCTGCTTCTGGATGATGTGCCGAAAGGGAGCCGAGCATGGGCTCGGCTCTACAGCAGCGCCGCGCAGCTATCGGGAAGGTGCCACAGCGTTGTCACGCGGCCGCTCATCCGGCCCGGCCGACACCTGCAGGCCCGAGCCATCGCCGTGCTCCACCCGAACGCTCTCGCTGCGCTCCAGCAGCCGCAGCGGTTGGCCTTGGTAGCGCACTTCCAGCGCGTCATGGGTGTCGGCCAGCGACTGCACCAGCGGGCACAGCGACTGTGCTTGGGCCTCGATGCGTTCGGCGCGGCCTTCCAGCTGCTGTTCCATCTGCGCGTCCAGACGGTCGGCGCGTGCCTCCATCGCAGCGCTGCGTCCGGTGAAGATCTGCCACAGCATGCTGCGGGCGATGGAGGCGGACAGCGACTCGGCCATGTCCTGCACCTTGGCCTCGAAGCCTGGCCCGAACACAGCCTGTTCCCAGTAGCCCTTGCCCAGCGTGCCGCCGATCCAGTCATCGGCCTGCCGGCGCAGGCGCCGGACCTTGCGGCTGTTGGCGGTACCGGTGAGGCTTTCATAGACCCCGTCGAGCACGTCGAAGCTCAGTCCGCTCACTTCATGGGCCAGCGCCGTGGCGGCCGGCATCAGCTGCCGTGCCCCGGCCTCCATCTGCCGAAGGCGGGCCGCGTCGGCCTCGCTGACCGGCACGACCGTGTCGTCCAGGCTCAGCACGCCATCGTGGAACACCACCTCGTGCGGTGCCTGCGGGCCATGCCGCAGCCAGATGCCACCGCTGTCCACCAGCACGTCATAGTCGGTGTGGATACCGCACTGGTCCGCGCGCAGCTTCGGGGTGTCAGCGGCAATTGCAGGTACGGTGACCACAGCAGCCAGCAGGGCCAAGGCGGGTGCTGACAGGCGCATGGTGGAATCCTTTCCGGTCATTGCAGGACCCCAGCATCCCGCGTTCGGCAGGCGCCGTCACCCGCCGAAAGTCACTGCGCGATGGCGATTCGTCCGGCCATACCGGCTTTCCCACCGGCTGCCCACCACCTATCCACAGGGTTGTCCCTAGCCAGTTTCATCACTGTCATGTGAAGCTGTCATTGTTCCGTTTTCGCGGTGCGTTGTGCCACCGCAATGACGCCTTTCGGACTTGACTGCGCAGCCCGTTCCGGCAGGTCTGAAGCGTCTGATCAGGGCGCCGATGGCACGATCCTTGCGGCGCAAGGGATTGCCGAATTTCACTACATTTGGCGTTGACGGACCCCATTACCCCCACTATCTTGTGGCCGTCGGTCGCAGCAACCCCCATTCCAGGGGTTGCCCCGGGGTACCCATCCGCGATCGTCAACGGCAGTGGCAGGCGCAGGGTCTCATCCCCTGCGACGCCGTCCTGCCATCCTGGGCTGTCATGTCCCGGGCCGCGTCACCCGATGCATCGAGCACCCCCAAATCACGCCAAGAGGACACACGCCGTGAGCACCGAATCCAGCGCCACCATCGAGAAGGAAAGCGAATTCCTGTTGACGTCGCCGCCGACGGCCAACGCGATGAGTGTGACCAAGCGCAATGGGACCACCGAACTGGTGGACCTGAACAAGATCGTGCGTGCGGTGCAGCGTTCCTCCGAAGGCCTGCACGCCGTCGACCCGATGCGCGTGGCCACCCGCACCATTTCCGGCCTGTACAACGGTGCCACCACCCGCGAGCTGGACGAACTGTCCATCCGCACCGCCGCCCTGCTGATCGGTGAAGAGCCCGAGTACGGCCGCCTCGCCGCGCGCCTGCTGGCCAACTACATCGCCAAGGAAGTCTCGGGCCAGGAAATCTACGCCTTCTCGCAGTCGGTCAGCCGTGGCCATGAAGTCGGCCTGATCAACGACCGCCTGCTGAACTTCGTGCAGACCAACGCACGCAAGCTCAACGATGCCATCGACATCTCGCTGGACCTGAACTTCGATTACTTCGGCCTGCGTACCCTGTACGACCGTTACCTGCTGCGCCACCCGCACACCCGCAAGGTGATCGAGACCCCGCAGCAGTTCTTCCTGCGCATCGCCAGCGCGCTGAGCGAGGACGTGTCCGAGACCCTGGCGCTGTACAAGCGCATGGGCAACCTGGACTACCTGCCGTCCAGCCCGACCCTGTTCAATTCTGGCACCACCCACGAGCAGCTGTCCTCGTGCTTCCTGCTGGACTCGCCGCAGGACTCGCTGGAGTCGATCTATGCCAAGTACGGCGACATCGCCCAGCTGTCGAAGTTCTCCGGCGGTATCGGCGTCAGCTACACCCGCGTGCGTTCGCGTGGCTCGCTGATCAAGTCGACCAACGGCCACTCCAACGGCATCGTGCCGTGGCTGAAGACCATGGATTCGTCGGTGGCCGCGGTGAACCAGGGCGGCAAGCGCAAGGGCGCGGCCTGCGTGTACCTGGAAACCTGGCACGCCGACATCGAGGACTTCCTCGAGCTGCGTGACAACACCGGTGACGAAGCCCGTCGTGCGCACAACCTGAACCTGGCCAACTGGGTGCCGGACCTGTTCATGAAGCGCGTCGAAGCCGACCAGGAATGGTCGCTGTTCGATCCGCGCGTCGTGCCGGAGTTCACCGACCTGTTCGGCGAAGCCTTCGAGCAGGCCTACCTGCAGGCCGAAGCCCAGGGCAAGGCCAACCGCACCATCTCCGCGCGCAAGCTGTATGCCCGCATGATGCGTACCCTGGCCGAGACCGGCAACGGCTGGATGACCTTCAAGGACAAGTGCAACCGCGCCAGCAACCAGACCCTGCGTCCGGGCAACGTGATCCACCTGTCCAACCTGTGCACCGAAATCCTGGAAGTCACTTCCAACGATGAAACCGCCGTGTGCAACCTGGGTTCGATCAACCTGGGCAACCACTTCGACGAGCACAACGAGTTCGACTTCGAGAAGCTGGCCGAGACCGTTCGCCTGGCCGTGCGCCAGCTCGACCGCGTCATCGACCTGAACTTCTACCCGATCGAAACCGCCCGCCGCGCCAACCTGCGCTGGCGTCCGGTCGGCCTGGGCTGCATGGGCCTGCAGGACGTGTTCTTCCGCAAGCGCCTGCCGTTCGACAGCGCCGAAGCCCGCGCCCTGTCGAAGAAGATTGCCGAAGCGATCTACTTCCACGCGCTGGAAACCTCCTGCGAGCTGGCCCAGGAACGTGGCAAGCACCCGTCGTTCAACGACACCCGTGCCGCCGGTGGCGAACTGCAGTTCGACGCCTGGAACGTGGTGCCGGAAGACACCGCGCGCTGGGATGCCCTGCGCGCCCGCATCAAGGAACACGGCCTGCGCAACTCGCTGATGATCGCGATCGCCCCGACCGCGACCATCGCCTCGATCGCCGGCTGCTACGAGTGCGTCGAGCCGCAGGTGTCCAACCTGTTCAAGCGCGAGACCCTGTCCGGTGACTTCCTGCAGGTCAACCGTTACCTGGTCAACGAGCTGAAGAAGCTGGGCCTGTGGACCGCCGACATGCGCGATGCCATCAAGCTGGCCGAAGGCTCCATCGCCGGCGTGGCGCAGATTCCGGAAACGCTGCGCGAGGTCTACCGCACCGCGTGGGAACTGCCGATGCGTTCGCTGATCGACATGGCCGCCGAGCGTGGCGCCTTCATCGACCAGTCGGCCTCGCTCAACCTGTTCATGGAAAGCCCGAACATCGGCGCGATGTCCTCCATGTACATGTACGCCTGGAAGCAGGGCATCAAGACCACCTACTACCTGCGTTCGCGCCCGGCCACCAAGATCGCCAAGACCACGGTCAGCGCTGCGGCCCCGGCCAAGGTGTTCAGCCCGGACGAAGCCATCGCCTGCTCGCTGGAAAACCCGGAAGCCTGCGAGGCCTGCCAGTAAGACACCGCGCGGTGGGTGCCGACCGTTGGTCGGCACTCGAACACCTCGCACCTGTAGAGCCGAGCCATGCTCGGCTGCGGAAAAACACCCACGGTAGCGCCGGGCCACGCCCGGCGGCTCACCCAGGAATTCAAGGAAACACCCATGGCCGACAAGCCCAAGCAGATGCTGCTCGATCCCGGTTTTGAACTGACCCTGCGCCCGATGCGCTACCCGCAGTTCTATGACATGTACCGGAATGCGATCAAGAACACCTGGACGGTGGAAGAGATCAACTTCCAGATCGACATCACCGACCTGCACAGCAAGATGTCGCCGGGTGAGCGCCACCTGATCCACCGCCTGGTCGCGTTCTTCGCCACCGGCGACTCGATCGTCTCCAACAACCTGGTGCTGAACCTGTACCAGCATCTCAATGCGCCCGAAGCGCGCATGTACCTGTCGCGCCAGCTGTATGAAGAAGCACTGCACGTGCAGTTCTACCTGACCCTGCTGGACAACTACCTGCCGGATCCGGAAGAGCGCGCCAAGGCGTTCTCGGCGGTGGAGAACATCGACTCGATCAAGAAGAAGGCCGATTTCTGCTTCAAGTGGATCGACTCGATCCAGGACCTGACCCGCATCGAGACCCGCGAACAGCGCCGCCAGTTCCTGCTCAACCAGATCTGCTTTGCCGCCTGCATCGAAGGCCTGTTCTTCTTCGCTGCGTTCGCCTACGTGTACTACTTCCGTTCGCGCGGCCTGCTGCCGGGCCTGGCCTCGGGCACCAACTGGGTGTTCCGCGACGAGAGCGCGCACATGGAGTTTGCGTTCGAGTCGGTGCGCGTGGTGCGTGAGGAAGAGCCGGACCTGTTCGACGACGAGATGAAGCAGCAGGTCTACGACATGCTGGCCGAAGCCATCGAATGCGAAGTGCAGTTCGCCGAGGACGTGCTGTCCGGCGGCGTGGCCGGCATCTCGACCCGCGACATGCGCCAGTACCTGCAGCACTGCGCCGACCAGCACTTCGCCAAGCTGGGCATGGAAAAGAAGTACAACGTGCGCAACCCGCTGCCGTTCATGGAACTGCAGGACGTGCAGGAGCTGACCAACTTCTTCGAACGCCGCGTCTCGGCCTACCAGGTCGGCGTGCAGGGCGAAGTCGCCTTCGACATGAACTTCTGATCGAAACGGCCAGGCCTGTCGCAACGAAGAACCCCGGCCAATGCCGGGGTTTCTTGTTTCCGTAGCGTCGAGCCATGCTCGACTGATCTTCGCAAACAGCAGTCGAGCACGGCTCGACTCTACAAGGAGCGGCTAGCGCCGCCCTTCCACCGCCATGCGCACCGCCAGCCCGGCCAGCACCGTGCCCATCAGCCAGCGCTGCACCATCTGCCAGGTGGGGCGCGCGGCCAGGAAGCCGGCGATGCTGCCGGCGGTCAGCGCGATCATGCCGTTCACGCTGACGCTGACCAGGATCTGGGTGGAGCCCAGCACGATTGACTGCATCAGCACGCTGCCTTCGCCGTCCGGGTGCAGGAACTGTGGCAGCAGCGACAGGTACATCACCGCCACCTTCGGGTTCAGCAGATTGGTCAGGAAGCCCATCGTGAACAGCTTGCGCGGGCTGTCCTGCGGCAGGTCACGCACCGCGAACGGCGAACGGCCGCCGGGCCTGAGCGCCTGCCAGGCCAGGTACAGCAGGTACAGCGCGCCGCCGATGCGCAGCGCGTCGTAGGCGAACGGCACGGTCATCAGCAGGGCGGTGATACCCAGTGCCGCACACAGCATGTAGAACACAAAGCCCAGCGCCACCCCGCCCAGCGAGATCAGGCCAGCCATCGGCCCCTGGCAGATCGAGCGCGAGATGACGTAGATCATGTTCGGCCCGGGCGTGAGCACCATGGCCAGCGAAACCAGCGCAAAGGCCAGCAGGTCGGAAGTGGCGGGCATGGGCAGTCCTGGCAGTGGGCGTGGCGCAGTGTAACGCCTGCCGCAGGCGCGGCCTGCGCAGGCACCGCTGCCGGGTGACCGTTGCACGTGCATGCCGATGGCCATCACGCCGGTCGCTTAGAATCCGCAGCACCCCACACCGAAGCACCCCCATGACCCCGATCCCCGAGACCGTGCCGCCCACCGAAGTGCGCATGGCTGAAATCGTCTTCCCCAACCACACCAACCACCTGGGCACCCTGTTCGGTGGCCAGGCATTGGCATGGATGGACAAGGCCGCGTTCCTGGCCGCCGCCCGCTATTCGCGCCGCACCGTGGTGACCGCGCGCAGCGACCAGGTCGACTTCAAGCTGCCGATCCGCATCGGCCAGATGGTGGAAACCATCGGCCGCATCGTCGAAGTCGGCCGCAGCTCGATGAAGGTCGAGGTGGAACTGGTCGCCGAGGACCTGCACAGCGGCGAGCGCAAGCTGTGCACCCGCGGCCACTTCGTGATGATCGCGCTGGACGAGGAAGGCCACCCGATCGCGGTGGCGCCGCTGCCGGCCGCCTGAGACCACCGGCTGAACCGGTGCTTGCGGGGGCGCTGCGGCGCCCCCATCTGGCAGCCATGACCCTGCCACTGACCGACTTCATCGACCGCGCCGAGCGCCTGTTCGTGCTGACCGGCGCGGGTTGCAGCACCGCCTCGGGCATACCCGATTACCGGGACGCCGACGGCCAGTGGAAACGCACGCCGCCGGTGACCTACCAGGCCTTCATGGGCGAGGCGACCACCCGCCAGCGTTACTGGGCGCGCAGCCTGCTGGGCTGGCCTCGCTTCGGCCTGGCCCGGCCCAACGGCACCCACCAGGCCCTGGCCGCCCTGGAAAGCCGCGGCAAGCTGCAGGTGCTGCTGACCCAGAACGTGGACGGCCTGCACCAGCGCGCCGGCAGCCGCAACGTGATCGACCTGCATGGCCGCCTGGATCTGGTGCGCTGCATGGGCTGCGAGCGCCGCAGTGGCCGCGAGGATTTCCAGCAGCGGCTGCTGGACGCCAATCCCGGCTGGGACGCGCTGGAGGCCGGCATCGCCCCGGATGGCGACGCCGACCTGGAGACCGATTTCTCCACGTTCGTGGTGCCTGATTGCCCGCACTGCGGCGGCGTGCTGAAGCCGGACGTGGTGTTCTTCGGCGAGAACGTGCCGCGCGAGCGGGTGGCGGCGGTGCACGATCATCTGCAGCAGGCCGATGCAGTGCTGGTGGTGGGCTCGTCACTGATGGTCTATTCCGGCTTCCGCTTCGTGCAGGCGGCGGCGAAGGCAGGGTTGCCGGTGGCGGCGCTGAACCGCGGCCGCACCCGTGCCGACGACCTGCTGTTGTTCAAGGATGAGCGGGACTGCGCTGAAGCCTTGTCCGGTTGGGTGGCGGGCTGAGCCGAGCGTCGGCTCGGCTCTACAAGGGACTGTTCGGCGCTCGGCGGCATGATCGGCTGCGAAACAGCGATCCATCCAGACGGTTGATCCAGAAGCCGCGCAGCGGTGCAATACGCACCCCCTACGTCGTTCATCACCCCCTTGAGCCAGCTGTTTTCGCCGATCTCGTTCGGCCCCCTGACCCTGTCCAACCGCATCGTCATCGCGCCGATGTGCCAGTACTCCGCCGAAGACGGCCGCGCCAGCGACTGGCACGCCATGCACCTGGGCAACCTGGCGCAGTCCGGCGCCGGCCTGTTGATCCTGGAAGCCACCGCGGTCGAGCCGCGCGGCCGCATCAGCTGGGCCGACCTGGGCCTGTGGGATGACGGCACCGAGGCCGCGCTGGCACAGGTGCTGGCCAGCGTCCGCCGCTGGTCGCCGATGCCGCTGGGCATCCAGCTGGGCCATGCCGGCCGCAAGGCATCCACCGCCCGCCCGTGGGACGGGGGTGGCCAGTTGCCGGCCGGCGATGCGCGTGGCTGGGCCACCGTGGCGCCGTCGCCGCTGCCGTTCCATGCCGCCGATCCGGCACCGCAGGAACTGGACGAAGCCGGCATCGCCGAGGTCATCGCCGCCTTCGCTGCCAGTGCGGTGCGCGCCGAGCGCCTGGGCTTCGAGCTGATCGAGCTGCATGCCGCGCACGGTTACCTGCTGCACCAGTTCCTGTCGCCGCTGAGCAACCGCCGCACCGATGGTTACGGTGGGTCGCTGCCGAACCGCCTGCGCCTGCTGGTGGAAGTGTTCGACGCGGTACGCGCGGCGGTGTCCGACAAGGTCGCCGTGGGCGTGCGCATTTCCGCCAGCGACTGGGTCGAGGGTGGCTGGGACCTGGTGCAGAGCGAAGCACTGGCCCAGGTGCTGGACGCGCGCGGCTGCAATTTCCTGCATGTCTCCAGTGGCGGCCTGGACGAGCGCCAGAAGATCACCGTCGGTCCGGGCTACCAGGTGCCGTTCGCAGCAGCGATCAAGGCCAAGGTGCGCATGCCGGTGATCGCCGTGGGCATGATCACCGAACCGGAGCAGGCCGAATCGATCCTGCGCCATCGCCACGCCGATGCCGTGGCCCTGGCGCGCGGCATCCTCTACGACCCGCGCTGGCCGTGGCATGCCGCCGCCGCATTGCGCGACAGCGTTGAACCGGCGCCGCAGTACCTGCGCTGCGAGCCGCGCGATGCGCGCGGCGTGTTCAAGGCGCGCTGAGGCTCACACCCGCCAGGCCGGCGCCATGCCGGCCTGCAGGTGCTCGAACAGCGCGCGGATCTTGGCGGTGAAGTCGCGGCGATCGCTGACGCAGAAATAGACCTCCATCGGCTCCGGACGCCACGTGCTGTCGGCGCCGAACACGGCCTGCAGGCGTCCATCGCGCAGGTAGGGCTCGGCCACGAACGCAGCCAACCGCGTGATGCCGGCACCGGCCGCCGCCAACGACGCCAGCGCATCGATGTCATCGCAGACCATGCTCGGCGGTAGCGCGGCGTCCACACGCTGGCCGTCCTTCAGCAGGCCCCAGCGCAACGGCCGGCCATCGGTGGGGAAGCGGTGCAGCAGCCCGCGATGGCTGCCCAGATCTGATGGTTCCTGCGGGGTGCCATGGGCCTTCAGGTAGGCCGGCGAGGCACAGAACACGAACGGAACACGCGCCAGCTGTCGCGCGACCACCCCATCCTCCAGCTGCGCCCCGATGCGGATGCTGGCATCCACCGCCTCTGGACCATGCTGCACGGCGCGGTCGGTCAGCCGCAGTTCCAGCTGCAGCTGCGGGTAGCGTTGCTGCAGTGACGGCAGCAACGGGGCCAGCACGTGGCGGCCGAACGCGCTGCTGCTGGCGATGCGCAGCGGCCCGGCCGGTTCGATATCACCGGAGGTGACCATCGCCTGTGCGCGCGCCAGGTCGGCCTCGATGTGGCGCACCTGCGCCAGGTACAGCGCGCCGGCCTCGCTGAGCGCCAGCTGGCGCGTACTCCGGTTCAGCAGCCGTACGCCCAGATGCGCTTCCAGCCGGTTGATGTTCTGGCCGACTGCGGTGGCGCTGATGCCAAGGATGCGGGCCGCGGCGGCAATGCTGCCGGTCTCTGCGGTGCGGGTGAAGCTGCGGATCAGTTGCAACAGGTTCATGACCGACCAGCTTGCCACGGTGATGGCCAAGTATCGCTTGGGACTGAACCAAGCGGTTCGGTTGCATCGGTGATCATCCGGCTGCTGGACAGGAAGCTGCCCTACACTGTGGCGATGCGCCCCGATTCCATCCTCACCCTGTCCTGCCCCGACCGTACCGGCATCGTCTACCGCGTGTCCGGCCTGCTGTTCGACCACGGCTGCAACATCCTCGACGCCCAGCAGTTCGGCGATGAGGAAAGCGGCCGCTTCTTCCTGCGCGTGCATTTCGACCGTGACGCCGGCCTGCCGCTGGAGACCGTGCACGCCGCGATGGCCACGCTTGCCGAAGGCTTCGGCATGGACTGGCAGCTGCATGATGGCCGCCGCCGTGCACGCCTGCTGGTGCTGGTCAGCAAGCAGGGGCACTGCCTCAACGACCTGCTGTTCCGCGCCCACAGCGGCCAGCTGAAGGTCGACATTGCCGCGGTGGCCTCCAACCACGCCGACTTCGCGCCATTGGCCGCGTCCTACCAGGTACCGTTCCACCACCTGCCGGTAACCGCCGATACGCGTGCGGTGCAGGAGCAGCAGATCATCGACCTGGTCGAGCGCGAGCGCATCGACCTGGTGGTGCTGGCACGCTACATGCAGATCCTGTCACCCACGCTGTGCCGCGCGCTGGCCGGGCGTGCGATCAACATCCACCACAGCTTCCTGCCCAGCTTCAAGGGCGCGCAGCCGTACCACCAGGCGCACGCGCGCGGGGTCAAGATCATCGGCGCCACCGCGCACTACGTCACCGAGGATCTGGACGAAGGACCGATCATCGAACAGGACGTGGCCCGCGTGGATCACGCCATGGCGCCGCGCGAGCTGGTGCGGCTGGGCAGCGATACCGAATCGCTGGTGCTGGCACGCGCCGTGCGCCGCCATGTGGAGCACCGCATCCTGCTCAACGGGCATCGCACGGTGGTGTTCCGGTAACGCGCTGCCCCTTCCGGGTCCGCCGGGCATGGCCCGGCGCTACCCACGGATGTGATCCGGTAGTGCCGGCCGCTGGCCGGCAACTGCAGGGATCCAGGCGTTGCCGGCCAGCGGCCGGCACTACCGTTGTGGGTCAGGCGGTCGCGATTCCCGCCTTGCCCAGCGCCTCGCGCACCATCGCGTCGTTGGCTTCGGTCACCGGCCGGGTCAGCTCCCACAGGAACTTCACCCGGAAGCCGGACTTCACCGCGTCCTGCGCGCTCCACAGCACGCAGTAATCGCGGGCCAGGCCGCACACGTGCACTTCGCGGATGCGGCGCTCGTGCAGCCAGCCGGCCAGGCCGGTGGCCGGGCGCTCGCCATCGGGGCCATGGTTCTCGCGGAAGGCGCTGTACGAATCCACCTGTTGGCGCGTGCCCTTGCGCAGGATCAGGTCGGCCACGGTCCAGTCCACGCCCGGGTGCAGCGCGGCACCGGCGCTGCCCTGCACGCAGTGGTCCGGCCACAGCGTCTGCGGCTGCGCGTGCAGCAGGATGGTCTCGAAGGGGCGTTGGCCGGGGTGCTGGCTGGCGAACGAGGCATGGTCGGCCGGGTGCCAGTCCTGGGTCGCCACCACGGTGCGGTAGCGGCGCTGCGCCAACAGATCGGCGATCGGTGCCACCAGCGCATCGCCTTGGTCGCAGGCCAAGGCGCCACCGGGCATGAAGTCCGGCTGCAGGTCGATCACCAGCAGGGCGACATCGGCGGGCAGGGCGGTCATGGCAGGTCCGCTACAACAGAAGGGGCGACCAGCGTGGCCGCCCCATGCCTGCACGTCAATCGCCCTGCGGCGTCCCAGCGTCCTGCCCGTAGTACAACAGGCCGATCCTGATCCGCTCGCGGCCATTCTCGCGGCGATGGCGGTTCGCATCGCGAAGCGAGTACACGCAGCCGCAGTATTCCTGCTGGTAGAACTGCTCGCGCTTGCTGATCTCGATCATGCGGCTGGCGCCGCCGCCCTTGCGCCAGTTGTAGTCCCAGTACTGCAGGCCTTCATAGCGCGACGCCGCACGGATCCCGCAGTCGTTGATCTGCGCCATGTTCTTCCAGCGCGAGATGCCCAGCGACGAACTGATGGTGTCGTAGCCGTGCTCGTGCGCATACAGCGCGGTGCGCTCGAAACGCATGTCGAAGCACATCGTGCAGCGGATACCGCGTTCGGGTTCGTTTTCCATGCCCCGCGCACGGCTGAACCAGTTGTCGGTGTCGTAGTCGCAGTCGATGAAGGGAATGCCGTGCTGCTCGGCGAAGCGGATGTTCTCCTGCTTGCGCAGCTCGTATTCCTTCACCGGGTGGATGTTGGGGTTGTAGAAGAAGATCGCGTAGTCGATCCCGGAGGCGGTGATCGCCTCCATCACTTCGCCGGAACAGGGCGCGCAGCACGAATGCAGCAGCAGGCGCTTGCCGTCGGCGGGCAGGGTCAGGGTGGGGCGTTGGAGCTCGGTCATCGTCAGGTACCGCATGGACCGCCGGCAACGGCGGTGGCCCATGCATCAGCGCGTGGGTGAACGGGTCTGGCCGGATACCGTGAACAGGACGCGCGCGGCCACACCGCCTGCACGCGCAGGACGACGACGGCCCCGGCAACCTCCCCGCGGAGATTCCAGATCGAGTCAGGGGACGGTCGTGTCCCCCGGCCGGGGCCGGTATTCGGGCTGATGGACACGGGCCGCAGCCCACCTACTACCCGCCGCTTCCCAGGCGCGAGCCCAGTGCTGTTGGCAGGATTCGTTTCCATTCACCGCTGCGGGGCAGCTCCGGAATGGACGCGCGAGGCGCCTTCACCGGATTCCCGTTTAAATCCCTCCCCGCGCCGCAGCGATGGGAGGGATACCTTCGGCGTGTGCAAGGTGGACCTGTTGGTGGCGCCGGTCAAGAGCGCAGGGGTCAGAACCCGCTACGCTGCAACGGGATCCGACCCCAGCGGAAGGAAGGGGTCGGATCCCGCTGCCACGCAGCGGGCTCTGACCCCGGTCGGGATGCACCTTCAATGCCCCACGGCCGCCCGCGTGCGGATGTCGTCCAGCCGCTGGTCGTGCAGCAGGCGGCCGTTCTCCCACACGGTCACCATTGCGTCCTCGAAGCCGTCCGGCAGGGTGTCGTCGCCGTTGGCCGGCAGTGGCACCGTATGCAGGCTGCCATCGTCCAGGCGCCGCAGCAGGCGCATGCGACCGCGCTTGCTGGTCTTGCCAGCATCGGTGACCGGATCCTTGTAGACGTCGATCCACTCACCCTCGACCCTCGCCGCCGAGCACTTCAGCGCGAACTTCTGCGTATCGCGGTCCAGCCGCTGCAGCAGCGCACCGCCCATGCCGAAGGCTACGTTGTCGGCGGCGTAGCCGTCGTCGGTGATGCGTTGCAGGATGGTGCGGATGGTATCCGGGTTGATGCCATCGCCCTGGATCACCCGCACGTGGTTGAGCACGCGGTAGCCCTTGCTGTTGAGGGTGTGGCCGAAGGCTTCATCCAGCCGGCGCAGGCTTTCGGCCACCACCTCCACCGGGTCGCCCGAGTCGGGGCGGATGACCAGGGTGGCGCCCGAGGCGATCACGTCATCGCGCAGGGTGGTACCCCAGTGCTCACTGATGGCGCGGTAGATGTCATAGCTGTCCGATACCACCGCCACGATCGCACCGGGCGTGCCGAACTGGCGCAGCATGTTGCGGTAGGCGTCCACCTCGCGCTCGCGGCCCCAGCTGGTGATGGTGCTGTGCTCGGCGGCGGGAATCGAATAGCCGGCCATCGGCGCGTGATAGTGCGCGCGCGCCAGGCACAGCGCCGATACGGTATCGGTGCCGAGGAAGTTGACCAGGTGTGCGGCACCGCCCAGCGCGGCCGATTCCAGGCTCGATACACCGCGCGCGCCGAAGTCGTGCAGCTTGAACGGCAGCTGCCCTTGCGGATCATCGCTGGTCTGCTGCAGGAACGCGGCGATGGTCTGCCGTGCGTGCCAGCTGATGGTGGCCACGGTGACTGGATACCACACCCGCAGCAGCAGCGTTTCCAGGTACGACGGCACCCAGAACGCGGCCGGATCGGTCGACTCGATGGTCATCAGTGCCTGGTGGGTGGGCACCACGCTGCCCTCGGGCACGGCACGGATGCGTACCGGCAGGTGGCCGCCAAGCCGGTCGACGATATCGCGCCAGCCGGCCTCGTTGAACGGTTCGCCATGCGCGGCGAATACCGCAGCAGCGTCGTCGATGTCGGCGTGGGTGACCGGCCGTGCCAGCGCGTCCTTGAGGATCGCCTGCAGGCCGAAGAACACCGTGCGATCGTGCAGGCCGCCACGTGATTCGACGTAGAAGAACGTGGCATCGGTACCCGGCGGGTACTGCAGCCAATGGCTGGCCTTGTAGCTGTCGGTGTTGAGGAGAAGATTATCGAGGTAGTGCATGACGGAAGCTCCTTCGCGTCGGGTGGCACCGGCGGTCTATCCGCCAGTGGGACAGCCGGGCCGGTCAGCCGCGGCCGAGGAAATACTCCAGGATGTGCAGGTGGTCTTCGAACAGCTGCGGGCCCATGTCCAGGGCCTCACTCACCGGTATCCAGCGTGCCTTGTCGGCATCGTCGCCACCGCGCACCGGCGGCAGCTCGCCGGCCGGAAACTCGAAGTGGAAACCGTGGGTGATGGTGCGGCCACGCTGGCTGCGGTCCGGGTGGTCGAACACCTGCTGGCCCTTCAGCGACCCCTTCAACACCGGCAACGGAATCTTCAGCCGGGTTTCCTCGCGCAGTTCGCGCAGGCAGCTGTCGAGCAGGCTCTGTTCCTGGCCGACGAAGCCGCCGGGCAATGCCCACAGCCCCTTGCCGGGTTCCGAGCGGCGACGCACCAGCAGCACGTGGCCCGAATGCACCACCACCGCATCGGTGGTGACGAAGGTGGGCGCGTAGGGCGCATCCTTCCAGGCGGCCTTGTACTGTTCGATGAAGCGGTACTCGGCCACCAGCTGGCCATAGGCAGGCGCGCTCTTGCGGAACGCTTCAAGCATGTCATACACCGGCGCCGGCACATTGCCACGCAGCATCAGCAGCGCGCCGTGGAAGTCGACGTCGCCGGCTTCGAACAGGTAGCGCCGCAGCTCGGTGGCCGACAGGGTGGCGGTGTGCTGCACGTCCACCAGCGGCCACTGCGGGAACTCGCGCAGGTAGTAGCTGGACGCATCCTTGTCCATGCCGATCAGGCCCACCCTGGCATCGGCGGCGGCACTGTCGTTGCGCAGGGCGTCAGCCACCTGGCGCTGCACGTTGGCGATCCACTGTGCTTCGTTGTACAGGTGGTCACGCAGCGGGCGGATCAGCAGACGGTCGGTGTGGCCGTCGAGGGCCGCCTGGATCATCACGGCGCGCTCGGCCACGGTCCAGGGATTGCGCAGGCTGCGGGGGGTATCGGCAGAGCCGACCAGGAAGATCAGCTTGCGGGCCCGGCTCAGGGCCAGGCGGGCAACGGCGGCGTGGCCGTTGTGGAAGGGCTCGAATCGCCCGATGAAGACGAGATAGTCGAATTCCATGAGAATCCCTCATGTCGTTGTGGCAGCCGCGGGTCTGTCCCTTGGCTTGCTGCAGATGCTACGCCGATGGCGGGGCGGGTCAAGCCTGCAGCCGTGCTTTCTGCTGAACGGCGCATTGCGTGCGCGGACTGCGCCGTTGTTCTCAGGCCCTGAGAAGCCGCTGCGCCATACTGCAACCCACGCGGCGGACGGCATGCTCGGGGGCAAGACAGTGGCGGACAAGTACTGCGATCTGGTCATGAAAGGCGGCATCACCAGCGGCATCGTGTACCCCAATGCGGTACTGGCGCTGGCCCGCGAGTATCGCTTCAAGAGCATCGGCGGCACTTCAGCCGGCGCCATTGCGGCAGCGGTGGCGGCTGCAGCGGCCTGCGGCGATCGCCGCCAGCAGGCCGGCGAGCAACTGGCTGGCGACGCCGGCTATGGCGGGCTGTCGGCGGTGTCGGCACAGCTGTCGCGGCGCGGCTTCATCTACAGCCTGTTCCAGCCGGCGCGCGGCGCGCGCGCGGCCTATCGGCTGCTGGTGGTGCTGACCGGCAATGCCCGCCTGCCGCACAAACTGCTGTGCCTGGCCGTTGCGGTATTCGAGATCGCGCCGCTGGAAGTGCTGGTGTCGCTGGCACTGCTGCTCGGCCTGGGCTGGTGGGGCGGTGGCTGGAGCGGCGTGGCCGCCACGCTGCTGCCATCACTGTTGTGCGCCTACGGTGCGGGTGTGGCCGGTGCCGCGCTGCGGGTCGCGCGGGTGGCGCGTCGCAACCTGCTGGGCCTGTGCAGCGGCCTCAGCCGCGATCCACGCACGCCGGCGCTGACCGAGTGGTTGCATGAATGCCTGCAGCAGCTGTCCGGCAAGCCGCTGGATGCACCGTTGACCTTCGCCGACCTGCACGATGCGCCGCGCTACGCCGGTGAGCCTGACAGCCCGCATGCGATCAGCCTGCAGATGATCACCACCTGCATCTCGCACAACGAGCCGCGCACGCTGCCACTCGGCGGTGCGCAGTTCTGGTTCCTGCGCGAGGAGTTCGAACAGCTGTTTCCTGCCGGCGTGGTGCAGTGGCTGGTGACGCAGGCCGGCCCGCCGCTGGAGGTGGACGGGCGGCAGTACTACCACCTGCCGCAGGGCCCGAAGCTGCCGGTGCTGGTGGCCACGCGCATGAGCCTGAGCTTCCCGCTGCTGATCAGCGCGGTGCCGCTGCATGAACCCTCACGCCGCGAACGACGCTGCGAACCGGCCGCCCCTGCGGCCGACCAGGAGCACAACGTTGCCGACAGCATGGAAGGGCTGACCAGTGCCGGGCAGACCTGCGGCCCGGTGATCACCGCCTTCCGCATCTGCTGGTTCTCCGATGGCGGCATCAGCAGCAACTTCCCGATCCATCTGTTCGACGCCGCCCTGCCGCGTTGGCCGACCTTCGCCATCAACCTGGTCTATCCACAGCACGCCGAAGCGGTGAGCCAGGGCAGCGGCGGCCGCCAGGCGCTGGAACATGCGGTGTTCCTGCCCACCGAAAACCGCCACGGCTGGCAACGGCATTACCAGTCCATCGCCACGCCACTGGCCGCAGCCGAGCTGGGTCGTTTCCTGTTCGCGGTGGTGGCGACCATGCAGAACTGGCGCGACCTGCTGCAGGCGCGCGCACCGGGTTATCGCGACCGCATCGTGCACGTCAGCCTGCAGGGCGACGAAGGCGGCATGAACCTGGACATGCCGCAGGAGGTACTCTCCCGCATCGCCGACAAGGGCAGCCTGGCCGGTGCGCGCTTCTGTTCGTTCTCGTTCGAGAACCACTACTGGATCCGCTGGCGCAACCTGGCCTCGGCCTACCAGCGCTACACGCTGGAAGTGGCGCGCACCGATGATCCGGCGCAGCAGGTGCTGGCCTACCGCGCGGCGTACGCGATGGTCGCCAGCGGTCAGCCGACGCCACCGTCGTACAAGCTGGGCTCGGAAGACAAACGGCTGGCCTCGCAGCGGTTGTGGGGCTTGATGGTCGAGCAGGGCCGCACCTGGGAGGACCTCGGCCCCGACCTCACCGACGGTGCACCGCGTCCGCTGCCGCAGATGAAGGTGACCCCGATCTACTGAGCCGATCCCGCGTTCGAATCGGGGTCAGATCCGTTTCCGCAGGAAAACGGATCTGACCCCGCAATGGTTGCTGCTGTTGCCGGCCAGCGGCCGGCGCTACCACGGGTGCAGGGCGCGGCCCTGCCAAACCCGCCCTATCGCCCCGGCAACTGCGCGAACGCGCGCTGCATGCAGTCCTCGCGCGGGCACACCCGGCACCCCGGGCCGATCGATACCGAATTGCCCGGGCTCTGCACATCCAGCCCCAGTGAATACACCAGGCGTTCGGCATGCTGCAGGTCGCAGCCCAGCGCCACCGCGAAGGTCTTGCGCGGTTGGCCATGGCCGACCGGACCACTGCTGACCTGCCGCGCCAGCCAGAAATGGCGGCGCCCATCGGGCATGCGCGCGGTCTGGGTGAGGATGCGACCGGGCTGGTTGAACGCCTCGTAGACGATCCACAGCGGGCACGAACCGCCTACCTGCGAGAAATGGAAATCGGTGGCCGAATGGCGCTTGGACACGTTGCCCGCCCGATCCACGCGGATGAAGAAGAACGGCAGGCCGGGCGCGCTGCGCCGTGCCAGCGTGCTCAGCCGATGGCAGACCGCTTCGAAGCCGACGCCGAACTGGTGTGCCAGCAGTTCGATGTCGTAGCTGCTGGTTTCGGCTGCACGCAGGAAGCGCATGTACGGCATCACCAGCGCACCGGCGAAATAGTTGGAGAGACCGATCCGCGCCTGCGCGATGCGTGCCTCATCGGTGAACCCGGCGCGCGCCACCACCGCATCGATCTGCGGCAGGTAGCCATGCAGGGCCAGCTCGGCCGCCATCTGGAACGCCTGCTGTCCGGGCTCCAGGTAATCGGGCAGCCACAGCCGCCGCGCACCGGCATCGTATTGCCGCTTTTCGCGCCCGGCCTGCAGTGCGGCCACTTCCACCAGCACGCCATGGCGGTCGGCCAGCAGCTGGCGCAGCCGCGGTGCCACATGCCCGGGCGACAGCCCCCATTCGGCGAACAGCTGCTCGGCCAGCTCGTCCAGCTCGGGAATGTGGTTGTGCATGCGGTTGAAGAACTCGCGCACCTGGTCACCGGCGGGCAGGGTGCTGCCGGCGCCGGGCTCGCCCAGCTGGAACTCCAGTGCGGCCGCGTGCTCGCGCAGCGCCAGGTGACGACGGTGCAGGTCCAACAGCGCGCGGCTGACCTGCGGCAGGTTGCCGGCCAGGGCGCGCAGTTCGGTCGCGCTGACCTCGGCCAGGCCCAGGTCGCGCAGGGTTTCGCCCAGCGCCTCCTGCAGGGCGGCGGGCTCATCGTCATCGAACAGCGAGGAAACGTCGCCCAGCACCTCTCCCAGCTTCTTCTGCACCGCCGGTGTCAGGGGGCGCTTGTTGCGCTCGATCTGGTTCAGGTAGCTGGCCGACAGCCCCAGCGCACGCGCCAGATCGGCCTGGCTGTAGCCGCGCTGCTCGCGCAGCCGCAGCAGGCGCAGGCCGAGTTGCCGCTGGGGAGCTGAATAATTCACAGAATTAACAGGAATCGTGGGGCGCGTTGGCCAGATTAAGCGGATTCAGCCCGGAAATCGAGTCGGGTGCTGTGAATAATGCCAAGCATCTTTCGCACCCTGTGGGATTGTCGTCATGACTGTTGCAGCGCCCCGTATCCGCATGCTGATCGATGGCCAGTTCGTTGAATCGGCCACTTCGCACTGGCAGGACGTGATCAATCCGGCCACCCAGGACGTGCTGGCCCAGGTGCCGTTCGCCACCACCGGCGAAGTGGACGCCGCCGTCGCCGCCGCCAAGGAAGCCTTCAAGACCTGGCGCAAGACCCCGATCGGCACCCGCGCGCGCATCTTCCTGAAGTACCAGCAGCTGATCCGCGAAAACATGAGTGAGCTGGCCCACATCCTCACCGCCGAACAGGGCAAGACCCTGCCGGACGCCGAAGGTGATGTGTTCCGCGGCCTGGAAGTGGTCGAGCACGCCGCCGCCATCGGCAACCTGCAGCTGGGCGAGCTGGCCAACAACGTGGCCAATGGCGTGGACACCTACACGATCATGCAGCCGCTGGGCGTGTGCGCTGGCATCACCCCGTTCAATTTCCCTGCGATGATCCCGCTGTGGATGTTCCCGATGGCGATTGCAACGGGCAACACCTTCATCCTCAAGCCGTCCGAGCAGGACCCGATGGTCACCATGCGCCTGGTCGAGCTTGCCCTGGAAGCCGGCATTCCGAAGGGCGTGCTGAACGTCGTCCACGGCGGCGAGGAAGTGGTCAACGCGATCTGCGACCACCCGGACATCAAGGCCGTGTCGTTCGTCGGGTCCACCCGCGTCGGCACACACGTCTACAACCGCGCCTCGCTGGCCGGCAAGCGCGTGCAGTGCATGATGGGCGCCAAGAACCACGCCGTGGTGCTGCCGGACGCCAACAAGGAACAGACCCTCAACGCAATGGTCGGTGCCGCCTTTGGTGCCGCGGGCCAGCGCTGCATGGCCGCCTCCACGCTGGTGCTGGTCGGTGAGGCGCGCAACTGGGTGCAGGACCTGGTGGCCAAGGCCCAGACCCTGAAGGTCAGCGCCGGCACCGTGTCCGGTACCGACGTCGGCCCGGTCATCTCCTGCAGCGCCCGCGAGCGCGTGGAAGGCCTGATCGCCTCGGGCGTGGAGCAGGGCGCCAAGCTGGTGCTCGATGGCCGCAAGCCGCAGGTCGATGGCTTCGAGAAGGGCAACTTCGTTGGCCCGACCATCTTTGCCGGTGTCACCACCGACATGCGCATCTACCAGGAAGAAATCTTCGGGCCGGTGCTGGTCATCCTCGAAGCGGAAACGCTGGAAGAGGCCATCGCGATGGTCAACAGCAACCCGAACGGCAACGGCACCGCACTGTTCACCCAGTCCGGTGCTGCCGCGCGCAAGTTCCAGGAAGACATCGACGTCGGCCAGGTCGGCATCAACGTGCCGATCCCGGTGCCGGTGCCGCTGTTCTCGTTCACCGGTTCGCGCGCCTCCAAGCTGGGCGACCTGGGCCCGTACGGCAAGCAGGTGGTGCTGTTCTACACCCAGACCAAGACGGTCACCGCGCGCTGGTTCGATGACGAGACGCTGAGCCACGGCGTCAACACCACGATCAGCCTGAAGTAACGGCAGGAGCAGCCATGAGCCACTCGATGACGACGGAACTGGACGAAGCACAGCAGGCGTACCGCGAGGCGGCGCGCGACTTCGCACTGGCCGAACTGGCGCCGCACGCCGCGCGATGGGATGCGGAGGGCATCTTTCCGCGCGAGGCGATCGCCAAGGCCGGTGAGTTGGGCTTCTGCGGTCTGTACATGGACCCGGAAGTGGGCGGCAGCGGCCTGAGCCGACTGGACGCCGCCGTCGTCATCGAGGAGCTCGCCAGCGTCGACCCGTCGACGGCGGCGTACATCAGCATCCACAACATGGCCTCGTGGATGGTGTCCACGTGGGGCCAGCCGGCACTGCGCGATGCCTGGGGCACCGACCTGTCATCGGGCAACAAGCTGGCCTCGTACTGCCTGACCGAACCGGGCGCCGGTTCCGATGCGGCCTCGCTGAAGACCACCGCCGTGCGCGATGGCGACTTCTACGTGCTGAACGGCTCGAAGGCCTTCATTTCCGGCGCCGGTGCCACCGACCTGCTGGTGGTGATGGCGCGTACCGGCGGTGCCGGTGCCGGCGGTGTCAGCGCCATTGCGGTGCCGGCGGACCTGCCGGGCATCAGCTTCGGCCGCAAGGAAGAGAAGATGGGCTGGAACAGCCAGCCCACCCGTGGCATCACCTTCGAAAACGTCCGCGTGCCGGTCAGCCACCTTCTGGGAGAGGAAGGCGGCGGCTTCAAGCTGGCCATGAAGGGGCTGGACGGCGGCCGCATCAACATCGCCGCCTGCTCGCTGGGTGCCGCACAGGGTGCACTGGATGCTGCGCGCCGCTACATGGGCGAGCGCCGCCAGTTCGGCAAGGCGCTGGCCGAGTTCCAGGCGCTGCAGTTCAAGCTGGCCGACATGGTCACCCAGCTGGTGGCTGCACGGCAGATGGTGCACACCGCGGCACGCAAGCTCGATGCCGGTGCCAGCGATGCCAACGTGTGGTGCGCGATGGCCAAGCGCTTCGCCACCGATGCCGGTTTCAACGTCTGCAATGAAGCGCTGCAGATCCACGGGGGCTACGGCTACATCCGCGAATACCCGATCGAGCGCCTGCTGCGTGACTGCCGCGTGCACCAGATCCTGGAAGGCACCAACGAGATCATGCGGGTGATCGTTGCCCGTCACCTGCTCAACACCGAAGAGGAACTGCGATGAAGGATTGGCGTACCCAGGAGCACGTGGGCCTGAAGGTGGAGGTCGATGGCCACACCGCCGTGGTCACCCTGAACAACCCGCCGGCGCATACCTGGACCGTGCACAGCCTGTCGGCGCTGCGCGACCTGGTCGGCGCGCTCAACGCAGACCGCGACGTCTACGCGCTGGTGATCACCGGTGACGGCGAGAAATTCTTCTCCGCCGGTGCCGACCTCAACCAGTTCGCCTCCGGCGACAAGGCCGCCGCACGTGAGGCCGCGCGCCGCTTCGGTGAAGCCTTCGAAGCGCTGTCCGGTTTCCGTGGCGTGTCGATCGCCGCGATCAACGGCTACGCCATGGGCGGTGGCCTGGAGTGCGCGCTGGCCTGCGACCTGCGCATCATTGAAGACCATGCCCAGGTCGCGCTGCCGGAGGCCACCGTCGGCCTGCTGCCGTGTGCCGGCGGTACCCAGAACCTGCCACGCCTGGTCGGCGAGGGCTGGGCCAAGCGCATGATCCTGCTGGGTGAGCGCATCAATGCCGAGACCGCGCTGCGCATTGGCCTGGCCGAAGAAAAGGTCGGCAAGGGCGAATCCAAGGCACTGGCGCTGGAATGGGCGAAGAAGGCCGGCAAGCAGAGCCCGACCAGCATCGCCGCCTGCAAGACCCTGGTGCAGGCCACCCGCACCGGCACCCACGCCTCGGCGCTGGTGGCCGAGCGCGAAGCCTTCGTCGACCTGTTCGACACCGCCGACCAGGTCGAGGGCGTGACCGCCTTCCTGGAAAAGCGCCCCGCGCAGTGGAAGAACGCATGAGCACGGATACCGCTGCCGACGACGCACCGGTGCTGTTCGAAGAGCGCGTGGCCGGCAACGGCACGCGCATCGGCATCGCCACGCTCAATGCGCCGCGTACGCTCAACGGTTTCTCGCTGCCGATGGCGCACCTGCTGCTGAAGCAGCTGAATGCCTGGGCCGATGACGATGGCATCGCCATGGTGGTGCTGCAGGGCGCCGGCGAAAAGGCGTTCTGTGCTGGTGGCGACCTGCACAGCCTGTACAAGGCCATGGTCGCCTTCCGTGAGGCCGGCCACAGCGACATCCGCCAGAACGCCTATGCCGCCGAGTTCTTCGACGTCGAATACCGCGTCGATTACCTCATCCACACCTACACCAAGCCGATCCTGTGCTGGGGCCACGGCATCGTGATGGGCGGCGGCATCGGCCTGATGTCCGGCGCCAGCCACCGCGTGGTCAGCGAACGCTCCAAGCTGGCCTTCCCGGAAATCACCGTCGGCCTGTTCCCCGATGTAGGTGGCAGTTGGCTGCTGTCGCGCGTGCCGGGCAAGGGTGGCCTGTTCCTGGCCCTGACCGGTGCACTGCTCAACCCGGGCGATGCCATCTACGCCGGCCTGGCCGACGTGCACGTGGCCGAAGAACGCCGCAGCGCGGTGTTCGATGCGCTGCTGCAGGTGGCCTGGTCCAATGACACCGCACACAACCACGAACGCCTGACCCATCTGCTGCAGTCGCATGCCAGCGATGCCGCCACCGGTCCACTGCTGGCCCACGCGGCGCAGGTCGATGCGTTGTGCGAAGGCGATGACCTTGAAGCCATCGTGGCGCGCATTGCCGGCCTGCAGACCGACGACGCCTGGTTGCAGGCGGCTCAGAAGACCCTTGCTGCCGGTGCACCGGGTTCGGCACGGTTGGCGTACGAACTGCAGCGCCGCAGTGCCGGCCAGGACCTGGCCGCGATCTACCGCCTGGAGTACATCGTCGCCCTGCATTGCGCCGCCCATGGTGATTTCGCCGAAGGCATCCGCGCGCTGCTGGTCGACAAGGACCGCAATCCGCAGTGGAACCCGGCCACCCTGGCCCAGGCCACTGGCGCGTGGGCAGACACCTTCTTCGCTTCCCCCTGGGCCGACGCCGCGCATCCGCTGGCCGACCTGGGCACTCCCCTTGTTGAAAGGAGCCTTGCATGAGCCGCATTGCATTCATCGGGTTGGGCAACATGGGTGGCCCGATGGCCACCAATCTGGTCAAGAACGGCCACAGCGTGCGCGTGTTCGATCTGGTTCCGGCCGCGGTGCAGGCCGCTGTCGACGCCGGCGCCAGCGCTGCATCGTCGGCGCGCGACACCCTGGCCGATGCCGAAGTGGTGATCTCGATGCTGCCGGCCAGCCGTCATGTCGAAGGCGTGTACCTGGGCGACGACGGCATTCTTGCCGCGATCCCGGCCGGTGCACTGGTCATCGACTGCAGCACGATCGCACCGGCCAGCGCCCGCAAGGTCTCGGAAGCGGCCGCCGCGCGTGGCCTGCAGATGATCGACGCACCGGTCTCCGGCGGTACCGCCGGCGCCCAGGCCGGCACCCTGACCTTCATCGTCGGCGGCGAGGAAGACGCGCTGGAACGCGCACGCCCGGTGCTGCAGGCGATGGGCAAGAACATCTTCCACGTCGGCGCCAGCGGCGCTGGCCAGGTCGCCAAGCTGTGCAACAACATGGCGCTGGGCGTGATCATGGCGGTGACCGGTGAAGCCATCGCACTGGGCGTGGCGCACGGGCTGGACCCCAAGGTGCTGTCGCAGATGATGGCGGTCAGCACCGGCCGCAGCTGGGCCACCGAAGTGTGCAACCCGTGGCCGGGCGTGCTGGAGAATGCGCCGGCCTCGCGTGGCTACAGCGGTGGCTTCGGCAGCGATCTGATGCTGAAGGACATGGGCCTGGCGGTGGAAGCGGCGATGAGTGTCGGCGCTTCGATTCCGCTGGGCGAAGTGGCCCGCAATCTCTACTCGATGAACCACCAGGCCGGCCGCGGCAAGCTGGATTTCTCCAGCGTCGTGCAGCTCATCACCAGCGACCAGTAACTGGTCGCTGGTCCGCGCATTCCACCTTATCCCCGCGCCGTTGGCGCGCCCCCTTGAACAACAAGGGGGCTCTTCTCCAGAAGGATGGATGCGCGCCGCAGCGAATGCGTCCCCGGCCACGTGCTGGGGCCCACCCGAGGTGGGATGGGCGGATGCCCGGTTTCGACCGGCATCCGCCCATTTTTTTGGGGGTCGGATCCCTTTCGCAACGCGAAAGGGCTCTGACCCCATATAGCCGTGCGGGCCTGGGATGGGGTCAGAGCCCTTTGCCGGTGGCAAAGGGATCCGACCCCGGCACCGCATCAGGCAACGATCAGCGTCACGTCGATGTTGCCGCGGGTGGCGTTGGAGTACGGGCACACGATGTGCGCCTTCTGCACCAGTTCTTCCACCTGCTCGCGCGGCACGCCCGGCACGTTGATGGTCAGCTCGGCCTCGATGCCGAAGCCGGTCGGGATCTGGCCGATGCCGACCTTGCCGGTGACGGTGGTGTCGGCCGGCAGCGCGACCTTGGCCTGGCCGGCCACGAACTTCAGCGCGCCCAGGAAGCAGGCCGAGTAGCCAGCGGCGAACAGCTGTTCCGGGTTGGTGCCCGGGCCGCCGGCACCACCCAGCTCGCGCGGGGTCGACAGCTGGATGTCCAGCACGTTGTCGGACGAGACGGAACGGCCTTCACGGCCGCCGGTGGAGGTGGCCTGGGCGGTATACAGAACCTTTTCGATGGACATCGGGATGCTCCTGGTCAGTGGGTGGGAGTTGCGTTGGAGCCTACTTTGCCCGGTTTCCGCGTACGTTGGGTTGCAGTCCGTACGAAAAACTTGATTGATCGTCCTGCTGGCCTAGATCGTCCACTCGCGGTCGGTGGTGAACATGATGGTCAGCCAGCGGTCCGGCGAGGCCTCGCCCAGCGCATCGCCGATCTCGTCGCGCAGCTGGTCCCATTCCAGCAGGGGCCGCGGCGGGTCGTCCTCGCGTACCACGAAGAACAACTCGATCTGCTCGCCACGCCCCACCTGGGCGACGTAGCTGCGATGCTCGACGAAGCCATGCTTGGCCACGATCGCGCGTGCCACCGCGTCCACGTGCGCCTGCAGTTCCGGCGGGGTGACCAGCAGGATGCCGGCCAGCGCCCGGCGCACCGTCCCGAGCGGGGCGATCATCACCAGCACGCAGACGAAGGCAAGGATGGCCGGGTCGATGTACGGCCCGACCCAGGCCAGCGAGGTGCCGCGCACCAGTACGCCGCCAAGGAAGGCCAGCAGGTAGCAGGCCGACATGCTGGCGGCGATCACCCAGTTCTTCGCGTCCAGCGCGATGAACTCCGAACCGATGCGGCGGTTGGCGCGCAGCACGAACCAGGCCAGCGCACCTTCGCCGATGATCGACAACCCGGCGAAGGCGATGGCTGGGCCGAGTGCGATGTGGCGGCCGCCGGACATCAGCGCATCCACTGCATTGACCAGCGCATACAGTGCCGCGCCGATCATCAGCGTGCCGCTCACCCCCAGCACGATGGGCTCCAGGTGCCAGAAGCCCATGGTGAAGCGCTGGTTGAGCCGCGACTGCAGCGCGTCGGTGCTGGTGGACAGTGCGATCAGACGCGCGACCAGCAGTGACAGCCAGGTCATCACCACATCGATCAGGCCGTAGATGCCATCGAAGATGATCAGCGAGGAATTGGCCAGAAGACCAAATACCACCGCAGCGGCAGCCAGCAGCAATGAGCCTGCGATGGATAGGCGCAGCACGCCTTGTTCGGTACGCGCATCGAAGAAGCGTTCGGGGGTGGCAGGCATGCGGGAATCCAGCGGGAAATGGGCTGCGGAAGCAGCGCGTTGCCATTCTATCCAGCCTGCGGCACGTCGCCATGACCACGCCCGCACAGCGCCTGGAAAAGTCACCAGACTGGTAACCGTTTGCGGATTGACGGGTGCACACCCGAAGCGTATCGTTTGTACCACGATGACATAGAAGCCTCCGGTGACCCCGGGGGCTTCTTTCGTTTGCGCCGTCGCGCGCTGCGAGGTCACCGCCACCGGCCCTGACGTCCCCGTCGCAGCCGTTCTGTTTTCCGCCCCGATCCTGCCTTTCCCGCGCCGTCCTGGTGATCGCGTGGGGCGTCGCCGTGCGCGCAGGATCGGGGCACTCCACATCCATCAACGAAGGAGGATTCGATGCCCCTGCTGACCCTTGAGCAGTGCCGCGCGCACTGCCGTATCGACGGCGATTTTGACGACGCCATCCTGGGTGACCTGCTGGCCGCAGCCAGCGACGCAGCCGCGGCCTATCTGGGCCGCGAGCTGTACGTCGACCAGGCCGCGCTGGACCAGGCGCTGGACCAGCTGCCGCAGGACATGGCGGCGGCGGTGACCGGGCATGAAGCCGCGGTTGCCGCCGCCAATGCCGAGACCAACGCGGCCAAGGCCAAGGCCATGCGTGATGTGGCCGATCGCCGCCTGGCCGTGGCGACCGCGCGGAGTGCGCGCCTGCTGCAGGGCATGCCGGCCAACGACAGCATCCGTGCAGCGGTGCGCCTGTTGTTGGGCCACCTGTACGCTCATCGCGAAGCCGTGGTCGTCTCTGCGCAGACGTTCGATGCACCGGCAGGCGCCACTGCCATCGCAATGGAGCTGCCGTTCGGCGTGGCCGCGCTGCTTGATCCGTACCGATCGGCAGCAACGCCATGAACGCCGGCCACTTCAATCGCCGCATCCGCATCGAGCGCCAGGACGGCCAGCTCGATGCGTGGGGGCAGCCGCTGGACGCCTGGCAGCCGGTGGCAGAACTGTGGGCCGCCATCATCGCCGACCGCGCAGACAGCGTGCAGCGGCTGACGCTGGAAAGCCGCCTGCCGGCAACGATCCGGCGCCAGCGCTTCCATGTCCGATTGGCAGCCGCACGACAGGCAGGCATCCAGGCCGGCATGCGCATCGTGCATGACGGTCGTGTTTTCAACATCACCGGCGTTGCGCCCGACTTCAGCCGGCGCCAGACCACGGTGCTGTTCACCGAACAGTCTTCAGGCATCGCCTGAGCGACGCCAACCAGGACACCGCGATGAGTTACGAAGCACAGCTGCACGCGCTGCTGGCCCCGCTGCTGCAGGGCCGGCTGCATCCCGACCTTCCGCCGGAACCGGTCATCTATCCGTGTGCCGTCTACCAGCAGATGGGTGGACAGTCCGTGTGGTTCAACGAAGGTTCCATTCCCGAACAGAAGCACGCTCGCGTGCAGCTGACCGTCTGGGCAGACAGCCGCGCCCAGGCCAACACCCTGATCCGCAACATCGAGGATCAGGTATGCGGAGGTCTACCGAAGTCCGAATCGTTCGGCGCCGCCATTGCCGTCCATGAGCCGGCAATCAGGAAGTACGGCGCACGACTCGAATTCGGGCTGTGGTACGCCAACCCGTAGTTTCACCGTTCCATGCAACACCCCAGACCCGGCGCTTGCCGGGTTTTTCATTTCAATCCATAGAGGAAATACACCATGGCACTCAAGCTTCCCAAGGGCACCCAGTTCGGCTTCGCACCGGTCGTCTCCACCGCGATCGCCACCAGCGCGATCTCCAAGGCTGCGCCGGCGCTGGCCAGCGTTGCCGCCAACAGCGTCGACACCGGCGATGTGGTGGTCATTGAACTGCCGGGCTGGCCGGCCCTGAACAACCGCGCCACCCGCGCCGGTGCTGAAGCCACCGGCAGCGTTGAGCTGCTGGGCATCGACACCACCGATACCGTGCTGTTCCCCGGCACCAGCGGTGCCGGTGTACTGCGCAAGGCGGGCGCCTTCGTCGACCTGGACCAGCAGGGCGACCCGACCACCGCCGGTGGCGAGCAG
The DNA here is from genome assembly GCF_059372355.1 of Stenotrophomonas sp. YJH_SMC_135. Taxonomy (NCBI): domain Bacteria; kingdom Pseudomonadati; phylum Pseudomonadota; class Gammaproteobacteria; order Lysobacterales; family Lysobacteraceae; genus Stenotrophomonas; species Stenotrophomonas sp. YJH_SMC_135. The sequence continues at coordinate 99,910 of NZ_JCAFVN010000004.1, read as the reverse complement.
CAATACTGGAGCGGCACGCTGCTCGAAGACCCGACCGGTCGCCAGGTCCAGATGCCGACCTTCAAGAACGCCAAGACCATCACCCTGCCGCTGTTCTACGATCCGAAGAAGCCGTGGTATTCGGCACTGAAGAACGCTGACGCCAAGGGCGAGCCGGTGATCCTGCGGGCCAAGCTGGTCGGCGGCGACGTGCTGTACTGGTACGGCTACCTGAGCTACAACGGCGACCCGACCATGGCCGCCAACACCCCGATGGGCACCACCGCGACCTTCACCGCGCTGGCCGACTCGATCCTGGTGGAGGGCGTCTGATGTTCCAGGTCAAGGCACCTGAGACCTTCAAGAGCACCCTGACCATTGCCGGCCATGGCCGCGAGCAGAAGCTCAACCTGACCTACCGTCACCTGCAGCAGGCCGCGTACGCGGACCTGCTGCAGCGCCTGGCGGCCGGCGAGGTGACGCCTGCCCAGGCAATCCTGGACATCGTCACTGAGTGGGATGCAGATGTAGCGCTGGATACGGCAGGTGTCGAACTGGCACTTCAGCAGCAGATCGGCTTGGACGGCGCCATCGTAGGTGGCTACGTGCAGGCTCTGCAGGTCGCACGCAAGGGAAATTGATCGAGGCGGTGGGGGCACTGTACTGGCGTGCCCCCACCGAGGCCGAACTGAACCAGCTCGGCCTGAAGGCAAAGCACTTCCAGCCGCCACAGATCGAACTATGGCCAGAATGTGCACTTCCCATCGACATCTTCTCGCGGGTCTCCACCCAGTGGCGCACCGGCGCCGGTGGCCCGACGGGTCTGGACTACAACGTGGTCTACCGGGAGCTCGAGCGTGAAGGGCTTACTGCCGAAAAGCACGCAGAAGTAATGGCAGGCATCCGCGTGATAGAGCGGGCTGCCCTCGACGAGATGCACAGCCAATGAGCCACCTGTTGGCTCACTCCGACCCCGCCAGCCGGCGGGGTCACCTTTTCCTGAGGAAACCCCTATGAGCGAGACACCGCTCGGTGTTGCGCGGGTGGATATCGAGGTCAACAGCAACCTCGGCGCCGCCACGCAGGCTGCCAAGCGCAGCCTGGCCGACATGACCGCCTCCGCACAGCAGCAGTATCAGCAACTGGACAGGGCTGAACGCGCACGCCTGCAGATGCTGCTACAGCAAAGCGCGCAGGTGGACAGCATGCGGCTGGAGCAGGAGATGCTCAATGCCGTACTCAAGGCCAGCGCAGTACTGATCAACGAAATGACCCGTCAGATGGCCAGCAACGAACGCGCCATCCGCGCAGCGCGCGATGAACTGCGTGCCTACCGCAATGACGCCGAAGCGGCGGCAAGCGCGTCGGGCAGCGCGGCCGCAACATTCGGCGGAAACGCTGGAGCCGATTGGGGCGGCTCGACATTTGCCGACCAGATCGGCAAAGCGACGGAGTTGAAGGGTGCCTACGACGATGCCGCCGAGGTTCTTACCGGGCTGGTTGGCCGTTTCCCCGCGCTGGCCAATCCCATGGCAGCGGCGGCGGCAGCACTGGCTGCCACCGTGGGGGGCGTAGCCGTCGCCTGGAACTCCGCCAGTGACGAGGCGGCGTCCTTCGAGCGATCGCTGCTGATCGTCGGCGATCGGCTCAGCGCCAACGTGCCGCAGCTGACCGGCTATGCGCAGGCCATGAGCAGAATTGATGGCATCACCATGAGTGAAGCCTCCGAAGCACTGAACCAGATCGCCATGACAGGTCAGTTCGCCGGGGACGAACTACGGATGGTCGCGCAGGCCGCGCTGCAGTGGCAGGACGCAGGTGTCAGCAGCGCGGAAGAGGTCATCGCATCGTTCGTCAAGATCAGGCAGGACCCGGTTGCAGCGCTCAGGGAGCTGGAGCAGCAGACCGATGTGCTCACCGACGCACAGCGAAAGCAGATCCAATCGCTTATCGCGCAGGGAAACCAGGCCGACGCCTCGGCCCTGCTGATGCAGGCGTATGCAGGCAAGATCGGAGAGGTGGCCCCCAAGGTCATCCAAAGCGCCACATTGATGGAAGGCGCGTGGCGCAAGGCGAAGACCGTCTTCTCCGAGCTGTGGGACATGGTGAAGGAGCCGTTCCGGGCAGACAGCGGCGACGATCTGCGCAAGAACATCGCAGATGCCGAAACCAACCTGCGTCGCTGGCACAACACCACCCTGGGCGGGACCACGGGCTCAAGCTACAGCCTTGCCGAATATGCTCGTGCCAAGAAAGAGCTGGAAGAGGCCAAGGGAGCGCTGCGCGCAGTACAGCAGAACATAAAGCCGATCCTGATCGAAGCGACGTTGCCTGCCAGCCCTCCATCGGCAGACCCACCCGCGCGCGGGCCGTCCCTTGCCGCAGTTCCACGTCTCCCATCTGTGCCGGCCGAACCCACCTTGTTCGAGCGCATCCAGAAGCAGATCGACCAGAACGATATCCAGCGGTTGGGGATAGACAAGAAGACCGCAAGCACGCGCCTTCTTGACGAAGCTACCATTGCGCTGAAGGATGCGGAGGAGAAAGGTGACACGGCTGCCGTCATACGTCTGAAAACGGCACGTGCCAGCCTGGAAGTCAGCGATCAGGCGCTTGCGCAGAAGAAGGAAGAGATTGCGGCTGCCGCCCAACTGGAGAAGCTCAACAGATCGCTGGGAGACGCAGAAGAAGCGCGTCGCAGCGCGAACGAGCAGGAACTCCTGGGCTTCGGTCACGGCAAGGAAGCCACTGCACGGCTCGCCCGCGTCAATGCCATCCAGCGTGAGTACGATCAAGGGATGAAGGCGCTGCGCGATAGCGGCGCGCCCGAAGGCAGTCAGAGCTTCCGCGACCAGTCGAACGCGCTGCGTTCAAGCCGGGATCGACGCTTGAAGGATGAGCAGGACCATCAGGGCCGTCGGATGGAGAAGATGGGCGATTGGCGCAATGGCGCGCGCAGTGCCTTTGAGGACTACAACGAGTCCGCCTCCAATACGGCCGGCATGACCCAGGAGCTGTTCAGCAAGGCATTCAAAGGCGCTGAAGATGCTCTGACCAAGTTCGTTCTTACCGGCAAGCTCAACTTCAGCGACCTGGCTGATTCGATCATCGCGGACCTGGCACGAATCGCAGCGCAGCAGGCCCTGATGGGCATCATCAACAGTGTGGTAGGTGCCTTCGCCGGAAGCATGGGCGGGGGTGCCAGCGCAGCTCCCTCGACGGGATTCGCCGCCGGTTTCGGCAACAACACCAGCTGGCTGACCAGCGGCAACATGACGCCTCATGCCCTGGGAGGCGTCTATGCCTCACCCAGTCTCTCTGCCTATTCCGGTGGCATCTACAACACCCCGCAGCTGTTCGCCTTCGCCAAGGGCGCCGGCGTGTTCGGCGAAGCGGGACCGGAAGCGATCATGCCGCTGCGGCGCGGGCCGGACGGCCGCCTGGGTGTGGCCGCGCACGGTGGCGGGGGTGGTGGCGGAGTGGGAGTCAGCATCCGCATCGACAACAACGGTGGCAAGGAAGTCACCACCAACGAAAGCATGCTGCAGCAGTTCGGCAACGAAATCGGCCAGTTCGTGGAACGCAAGTACCGCGAGCTGCAGAGTCGTGACCTGAAGGCAGGTGGTGTGCTCAGCAGGAGTGCCATGCAATGACCGACACCTTCACCTGGCCGGCAACCAGCCAGAGTACTGGAACAACCACCGCCGCAGTGAAGCGCGCGAAGTTCGGAGATGGCTATGCGCAGGCCGCTGCCGATGGCCTGAACGCCACTTCACGCAGTTACCAGCTGCAGTTCGTCGGCAACCGCAAAACGATCAACGAGATCGTGACCTTCCTGGATGGTCATGCCGGCCGCAGCTTCCTGTGGAAAGGGCCACTGGGGCAGGGGCTGTACATGTGTGATTCCTACACCGACAGCCATCTCGGCGGCCAGGTATCGACCATCACCGCCACCTTCGAACAGACCTTCCAGGCGTAGGCATGAGCATTGATCTTCAACGAATCGACCTGGATACCATCCAGCCCAACGGAAAGCGGGGGGAGACCCAGCGGCCCGCCTTCACCAAGATCAACCAGAACTTTCAGGATGTTGCGTTGGCGCTGGAGGGAATGCCTGGTGCCATCGCAGACTCAGTCTCGGGAAAGAACCGTTTGATCAATGGGAATTTCGAGCTCTGGCAGCGTGGGGACAACTTCACCGCCGCCGCTGCCTACTGTGCAGACAGATTCTTTGCACAGCAGGGAGGGATGGACGGAGCAGTCATATTCAAATCACCCGTTGCCCCGGGCGATTCGAACTTCCCGAGAAGCCTGTTTACGTTGGCCGCCAATTGCAACGGGAATCACAACGCCGCCGGACACCATTTCCTGTTCGAGCAGCGTGTGGAAAGTGTGCGGACCTTTGCCGCATCGGAGAGCACGCTATCCTTCCTGGTCTACAACGCAGGCACCGCAGGCAGAAAGATCGCAGTCGAGTTCCTGCAGCGCTTCGGAACGGGCGGAAGCCCCACTGTCACGGCGATCCAGCCGGAAGTTTTCACGCTCGTACAGGGCCTGAACCGGATCAGCAAGACCGTCAGTCTTCCTTCCATCTACGGTAAGACGCTTGGCGGTGGCGATGATTCGGTCATCTGTGCGGTATGGCTCTCAGCAGGCAGCGACTTCAACGCGCGCACAGGAGGGCTCGGCGCGCAGGCAGGCCAGTTGTACTTCGGTGAAATGCAGTGGGAAGCCGGCGCACGGGCGACCCGCTTCGAGTGGAGATCACCGGCCCACGAGCTTGCGCTGTGCCAGCGCTACTACCAGAAGTCCTTTCCTGTTACAGAGGTTCCCAACAGCAGGAGCAGCTCCGCCGTCCATCGGAACGCCGTGGCCTTCAACAGTGGTACCTGCCGCGTTGTTGCAGAGTTCAAAGGCACGATGCGCAGCACGCCAAAGCTGCTGTTCCATGCAGGCGGAGAAGGTGGTGACATCGGATCGCCGAGCTTCTGGAGGTACTACGACGCCGCGGGTGGAACATGGCGCGCGGGAACGCTGACTAACGTAGTCATGGCAACGAGCCAGGCGTTCATGGCTGACGTAGGCGGTGCGGGCTTCCTGGTAAGCGGCTCTGTTCTACTGGCAGGCCACTACACCGCCGATGCCGAACTCTGAGTGCATTCATGCGTCTGCGGGATCGGGCGGAAAGCCGTGAGATCCGCCCATTGACGGAATGAAAGTACTCAGACCCCGATCGGACGCCGCCGATTCACCTCGTTCAAGGAGCCAACAATGGCAAGAAAGATCATCGACCTCGATTCCGTTCAACCGAACGGAAAGCGGGGTGAAACACAGCGCCCGGCGTTTACCAAGATCAACGAGAATTTCGCCGAGGTCTACGACGCGTTGACCGAGGTCGCGAAGATCCCGGAAACCGTGGCGAATGCCATCACCGAGCGCGTTCCAGGCAGGAATCTGCTCATCAATGGTGCCCTGCAGTTCTGGCAGCGCCGTACATCTGGTCGTGTCGGCACTGGGTCGGGGACGCTGGGCGCGGAGGTGTTCTTCGCCGACCGTTTCACGAACTCGGCGCTGGTCTGCAACCACGACGTGCAGCGCGTGGCGTACGACGGGCAGGCCGGATTTCCGGAAGATACACGGTCGATTCTGGTCTGCACCGTATCCGAGGCCATCGCCAGAAGTGGCGCCTGGATGGGGCAGAAGATCGAGGGTGTCGGCAGTGCAAGTGGAGACATCACGATCTCGGTATGGGCGAACTCCGATGCTCCCGGTCGCAGTGTGGGCGTGCGTGTCATCCAGGATTTCGGAACCGGAGGCTCACCCTCGCCGCAAGTGGTGCTGCAAGCCGGTGTGCTCACACTGGGCACCACCGCCAAACGTCACAGCATCACGGTGACGTTGCCGAGTACCCGGGGAAAGGTGCTCGGCAGCAACGGCAACGACCATCTCTACATAGTGTTCGACCTGTGCGGTACTGGCCAGAAGGGCGAGCTGGTGGCACAGAACGGCTCGTTCGGCTTCACCCAGTTCCAGGTCGAATCGGGCCGCGCAGCGACACGCTTCGACTGGCGGCCGCCAGGTGTGGAACTGGCGTTGTGCCAGCGCTACTACGAGAAGAGCTACAACCTCGACATCGTGCCCAACACGGCGCACAACGAAGGGCGCGAGGCATTCTCGATCAACTCACCGGGAATGGCGCATTACCAGAGCGTGCGATTCCAGACGGCAAAGCGCGCTCATCCCTACGTGATGATCATCTCGGCCGACAACATCCAGCAGGATGGACACATCGCGGAAGACAACATCTCCCGCGTGCCCTGCCTGGTCAACTACGCCTCGCCTTCCGGGTACGAAGTCAGCTGGACCAACAATCCAGGCCGCTGGGGCGGCTGGTGGCATTGGTGGGCCGACGCCGAGCTTTGATGGGGCGCCCGCAGGGAACAGGACGACACACAATGACGAGAAAAATCATCGACCTCGATACCGTTCAGGCGAACGGTAAGCGGGGTGAAACACAGCGCCCGGCGTTTACCAAGATCAACGACAACTTCGCAGAAGTGTATGGCGCGCTGGATGGCGTGACCGCGATCGGACGGCGTGTGGATTCACTGGAGCGCGCTCTTCAGACTGCAGTTCCAGGCAGGAACCGCCTGATCAACGGCAACTTCGATTTCTGGCAGCGGGCTACTACCGGCACCACCCAGGGCGGCGAGATCTATGTGGCCGATCGTTGGACCGCGGCAGCGCTGGGCTGCACGCATACCGCAAATCGTGGGGCCAATCTGCCTGCCGGCGGTGCCGCGCCGGAATCGCGCCGTTTCCTCAACAGTGTTGTCTCCAAGACCAGTGCAGGTAGCAGCGCCTACGTCGCACAGAAGGTCGAGAGCGCGGCAACACTGTCCGATGGCGAAGTGACGGTTTCCGGCTTCGCCTATGGCCCGCCAGGAAAACGCATCGGTGTTCGTCTCATCCAGCACTTTGGTACAGGTGGTTCGCCGTCCGCCGCGGTCAGCGTGGAACTGGGAACCGTAGCGGTCACCGCCGCGTCCTGGACCTATTTCCAGCTCAGTGCGCGACTGCCATCGGTGAAGGGGAAGACGCTGGGCAGCAATGCCGACAGCGATTTCCTGTGGCTGGTGGTGGATCTGTGCGCGGATGCCTATGGCGGCGTTATCTCCGGTCAGAGCGGGGAGTTCGGCCTTGCGATGATGCAACTGGAGCGCGGCAACAGGGCAACGGCATTCGACCTGCGCCCGCTGGCCGACGAACTGCAACTGTGCCAGCGCTATTACGAAAAGTCCTACGACGTTGATGTCGTTCCAGGAACGCCAACCAACAGCGGTCGCTACAGCTGGGGCAACTCGGCGGCGAGCGGCGCAACCAGCTACCTGTCGGTGCCATTCAAGACGCGCAAGCGAGTGACACCGGTGATTGTCATCAGGCCCAACAACAATGTAGTCGAACCTGGATAAGTCAATCAGGATGACAGCAGCCGAACTCCCGCATCGGTTCCCACGATCGCGACGAATGTCTTCGAGGTTGCTTGGGGCAACGCGCCGGGACGCTGGGGTGGTTGGTTCCACTGGACGGCGGACGCAGAGATCTACTGAGCGTCTTCGGATACGCCGCGCCACTCTCGACTTGCACTGCATGCGTCGCCGAAAGAACAACACGGCTGCGTGCATTTCCGCTCCAGCAAGGGAAACCCCATGACCAGAAAGATAATCGACCTGGACACCGTCCAGCCCAATGGCAAACGAGGTGAAACCCAGCGGCCGGCGTTCACCAAGATCAACGACAACTTCGCCGAGATCTACGCTGGTCTGGACGACGCGCAATCGGCGCTCATGCATCTGGAAGGCCGCATGGCCGGAAGGAACCCGCTCATCAACGGCGACTTCCGGTTCTGGCAGCGCGGTGCAGCGTTCCCTGCATCCACGGGCTCTCGCTACATCGCTGACCGCTGGGCGGTCAATGCCATCGGCACCAAGGTGGCTGCCTCACGCGAGGATGTGCCTCCAGGCGGCGGCCAGGGAGGGCGCCTGCTGGCTGGGTCGCGCCACCTGCTTCGGCTGGAGGTGCAGAGCGTTGCCGGTGCCGGCAACATGGCGCTAGTCCAACAGCGCATCGAGGATGTCCGGACACTGGCCGGGCGCACCGTCACGATCAGTTTCAAGGCGCGCGCCTCGGTGGACGACTTCCGCATCGGCGTGGAGCTGCAGCAGTCCTACGGAACGAGTGGGTCTACCGCGCGCGACAGCATCGGCGCCTCGGTCGTGCTCGATACGCTGTGGCGATGGTACCAGGTCACCGTGGAAGTTCCCGGTCTTGCCGGCAAGGCGCTGGGCCCGGACAGCTACCTGCAACTGAGCTTCTGGCTGGACGCAGGTGCCGATTTCGGCGGCCGCGCGTTCGCTGCCGGGCAGAAGAGCGGCAGCGTGCAACTGGCCGAAGTGCAGATCGAAGAAGGCGATACCGCCACCGACTTCGACCGCCGGTCCGAAGCACTGGAGCTGCTGTTGTGCCAGCGCTACTACGAGACGGTGGATGTAAACCGGATCATCGGCATCACCTACACCGCCAACGGCGACACGCGAGCGTGCATCCCGTTCAAGGTGCGCAAGCGCTCAGCACCCAGAATCTCCTCGCCGTCCACCGCGCTGAACCTGGTGGGCTTCGGCAATGCCGGAAACCTGGTCAACTTCGACGGCGGAGCGCCCAGCTGGCAGTCCACCGTTGACGCGGCAGTCATCGCCTCGATGCCGAACAACATGCAGCTCTGGGGTGCGGTGGTGGTGTGGTCGACCACCTCGCAGGTGCTGGTCCAGGCCGATGCGGAGCTCTGAGCCATGACAACCCTCCTCCGCAGGCGCCAAAGCACGCCTGCTTCACCACCACTGCCTCGCTGCGCCCAGGCCACCACGTCATCGTACCGTGCGGCCAGGAACGGTACCCCGTACCACCCCCTCTTCCCAATGCCGCACAGGAGAACACCCCATGATCACCGCCGATGCCCAGCAGCTTGAGCCGGGTGGCCGCATCACCGTCTATGAACTCGACGCCAGCAGTTTCGGCGCCGACAAGCTCTTCTTCCATGCGCACCTGCAGAGTGGCCTCATCTGGTGGCAGGGCCAGGAATATGGCCCCTGGCCGATCGAGGCCAGCGGCTTCGAGCGCACCAGCGACCAGCCGCCGAACCCGCGCCTGCGCGTGAGCAACATCGATGGCCGCATCACCGCCATGTGCCTGTTGTTCGATGACCTGGTCGGTGCACGCATCATCCGCCGGCAGACACTGGCCAAGTACCTGGATGCCGCCAACTTCGAGGAAGGCAATCCCAGCGCGGATCCTGGCGAGCACTTCCCTGATGAAGTCTGGTTCATCGAGCGCAAGATCGGTGAGGACAAGCAGATGGTCGAATTCGAGCTGACCACCGCGATCGATCTCAATGGGCAGCAGCTGCCGGGCAGGCAGATCATCGCCGGCATGTGTGGCTGGCTGGTGCGTGGCGGCTATCGCGGCGCGTACTGCGGCTACAACGGTCCAGCGGTGGCCGACAGCGACGACGTCGCCACCGATGATCCGGCGCGTGACCAGTGCGGCGGTCGGGTACGCAGCTGCAAGCTGCGCTTCGGCCAGGACAAGCCGCTGCCCTATGGCGGCTTCCCCGCCGCGGGCCTGTTGCGCTCCTGATCGATCCCCTCCCGAATTCCACTTTCCAGGCCCGCCCGCGCGGGCCTTTTTCATGGGTGAAACATGCAACCGACAACCCTGCAGGCCATCCAGGCGCACGCCGTGGCCGAGTACCCGCGCGAATGCTGCGGGCTGATCGTGGCCATTGAAGGCCACGAACGCTATCTTCCCTGCCGCAACGTGGCCGCCACGCCCAGCGAGCATTTCCGCCTGCCCGCTGAGGACTATGCCGTGGCCGAGGACAAGGGCGAGGTGCTGGCCCTGGTGCACAGCCATCCCGATGCCGCGGCAACGCCGTCCGACGCCGATCGGGTCATGTGCGAGCGCAGCGGGCTGACCTGGCACATCGTCAGCGTCGGCCAGGTAACAGGCGAGGCACCGCTGTGCGGTGATCTGCAGACCCTGCATCCCACTGGCTACATGGCACCGTTGGTCGGTCGCCAGTTCGCCCACGGTGTGCTGGACTGCTACAGCCTGGTCCGCGATTTCCACGCACGCGAACTGGGCATCCCGCTGTCCGAGTACGAACGCCAGGACGACTGGTGGAGCCACGGCCAGGACCTGTACAGCCTTGAACGGCTGCACGCCGAGGGCTTCGACCTGATCGAGGGCGAGCCGCAGCGGGGCGACATGATCCTGATGCAGATCCGCTCGCCGGTCACCAACCACGCGGGCATCTACCTCGGCGACGGGCAGATGCTGCATCACCTGCATGGCCGCCTGTCCGAGACCGTACCGTACGGCGGCATGTGGGCCGAGCGCACCCGTTGCATCGTCCGCCATCGCGAGGTGCGCCATGACTGACCGTCTTCGTACGATCCGCCTGTACGGCAAGCTGGGTGCGCGCTTCGGGCGCAGGTTCCGGCTGGCGGTGAACAGCCCGGCCGAGGCGGTGCATGCGCTGTGCACGATGCTGCCTGGCTTCCAGCAGTACCTGATGGGCGCAAAGGCCAAGGGCATGGAGTTTGCCGTGTTCAACGGGCGGCAGAACCTGTCGCGGGATCAGCTGCACGACCCGCCGGGACAGGATGACATCCGCATCGCGCCGGTGCTGGTGGGCAGCAAGCGGGGCGGTGTACTGCAAACCATCATCGGCATCGTGCTGATCGTTGTGGGGAGCTACACATCTTGGGCTGGCGGAGCTGCACTGGTATCAACCGGCGTCAGCATGGTGGTTGGCGGGATCACCCAGATGCTCTCCCCCCAGCCAAAAGGCCTGGGCGCCAAAGACACACCCGAAAACGCACCCAGCTACAGCATGAACGGCACCGTCAACACGCAGGCGCAAGGCAACCCCGTGCCGGTCGCCTATGGCGGCCATGACACCAAGGGCATGTTCATCGGCTCGGCCGTGATCAGCGGCGGCATCCTGGCGGAGGACCAGTTTTGAATCAGACCACTCATCCCACGCCGCGCACGCGTGGTGCAGCCACGCCAGTGCTGGCGGGCGCCAAGAAGGGCGCGAGCAACGCCCGAACCCCGGTCGAAACCGCCGACAGCCTGCACTCGATGGCGGTGGCCCGCATCATCGACCTCGCCAGCGAGGGCGAGATCCGTGGCCTGGTCGCCGGCAAGCAGTCGATCTACCTGGACCAGGTGCCGATCGAGAATCCGGACGGCACGCTGAACTTCTCCGGCGTGGACGTGCAGACGCGTTCCGGCACCCAGGACCAGGACCACATCAGCGGCTTCCCCTCCATCGAGAACGAAGTCGGGGTCAACGTCGAGCTGCGCAGCGATGCGCCGGTGGTGCGCACGGTATCGGGTGCCGATCTGTCAGCCGTCCGTATCCGCTTTGCGGTGCCGGCGTTGCAGAAGACCAACACCGAGAACGGTGATACTGAAGGCTACCGGATCATGTACGCGGTGGATCTGTCCACCGACGGCGGCCCGTTCAGCACGGTGCTGACCGATGCCTTCAGCGGCAAGACCACCAGCCAGTACGAGCGCAGCCGCCGCATCGATCTGCCTGCCGGCAGCCAGTGGCAGGTGCGCATCCGCCGGCTGACCGCCAACGCCAACAGCAGCACCATCGCCGATACCATCAACGTGCTGTCGATGACCGAGATCATCGATGCCAAGCTGCGCTATCCGAACTGTGCGCTGGCGGCGGTGCAGGTTGATGCCAGCCAGTTCCAGAACATTCCCACCCGGTCCTACCAGCTGTGGGGCCGCATCGTACGCATCCCCTCCAACTACGATCCGCTCAGCCGTCTCTACAGCGGTGTGTGGGACGGTACCTTCAAGAGTGGCTGGACCAACAATCCGGCCTGGGTGTTCTTCGACATCGTCACCAACGATCGCTTCGGCCTGGGCCATCGTGTTCCGCTGGACTGGGTGGACAAGTGGCGGCTGTACCAGATCGCGCGCTACTGCGATGAACTGGTCAGCGATGGCCAGGGCGGCAAGGAGCCGCGCTTCACCTGCAGCCTGTATCTGCAGACCCGCGCCGAGGCCTACCGCGTGCTGCAGGACATCGCCACCATGTTCCGCGGCATCAGTTTCTATGCGGCGGGGCAGGTGATGGCCTCGGCCGACATGCCCAAGGACCCGGTGCTGACCTACAGCCAGGCCAACGTCATCGAAGGGCGCTTCCACTATGCCGGCAGCAGCCGCACGGCGCGGCACACGGTGGCCCTGGTGTCGTGGATCGATCCGGACGACTTCGGCCGGCAGAAGGTCGAAGTGGTGCAGCACCTGCCTGGCGTGGCCCGCTACGGCATCAACCAGACCGAAGTGACGGCGGTGGGCTGCCACTCGCGTTCGCAGGCGCAGCGCGTGGGCAACCACATCCTGCATACCGAGATGCTGGAAACCGAGACGATCAGCTTCTCGGTGGGCCTGGATGCGCTGGGCTGCATGCCCGGTGATGTGATCCAGGTGGCCGACCCGAACCGCGCCGGCCGCCGCAATGCGGGTCGCATCCGCAGTGCAGGTGCGCGCAGCCTGGTGCTGGACCGCATGCCGGAACAGATCGCGGCCGGTGACACCCTGCGTGCCACCCTGCCCAGCGGGCAGACCGAAGCACGCACGGTGCAGTCGGTGGACGGCGAGACGGTGACCGTCAGCGCGCCGTGGTCGGCGGTGCCGGTGGCGCAGTCGGTCTGGGCATTGGAATCGCCGGAGCTGGCCCTGCAGCACTATCGCGTGCTGTCGATCAGCGAAGGCGAGGGCCTGACCTATCAGATCACCGCGCTCAAGCACGTGCCGGGCAAGTACGCCGCCATCGACGATGGCACGCGCCTGGAGCAGCCTCCGATCAGCATCATCCCGCCCAGCGTGCAGCCGGCACCGGCCAGCGTGCGGATGGCCTCGCATGTGGTGGTCGACCAGGGCATCGCTACCTCCGTGCTCACGATCGAGTGGGATGCCGCGGACAAGGCGATCGGTTATGACGTGGAATGGCGCCGTGGCGATCTCAACTGGGTCCGCGCCGGTCGCGTCGGGACGCAAAGCCTGGAAGTGCGGGGCGTCTACGCAGGCGAGTATCTGGCCCGCGTACGCGCGGTCAATGCGCTGGGCGCCGTATCGCAGCCGACGCTCAGCATGCTCACCACCATTGAAGGCAAGACGACGCCGCCCCCCTCGCTGGCATCGTTGACCAGCACTGCCCGCCCCTTCGGCATCACACTGTCCTGGGGCTTCCCCGCAGGTGCAACCGATACCGAACGGACCGAACTCTGGTACAGCACTGGCCCCAATCGCGAGAGCGCGATCAAGCTGGGCGACTTCGCCTACCCGCAGGCCCAGCACCAGATGAACGGCCTGGCCGCTGGCGCGCGCTTCTGGTTCTGGGGACGGCTGGTGGATCGAAGTGGCAACATCGGCCCGTGGTATCCGGCGCAAGCCGGGGTGATGGGTGAGTCCAGCAGCAACCCGGATGACTACGACGCCTACTTCGCCGGCCGCATCAACGAAAGCGCGCTGGGTCAACAGCTGAAGGGCAAGATCGAGCGCGTCACCGAAGTGCTGCCGCTGGTCTGGGATGCCTCGGCAATCTACACCCCGGGCCAGACCGTCATCCACGACGGCCGGATCTGGAGCTGGCAGGGCGCCGCTGCAGGCAACGAGACGCCGCCGGGCAGCCACTGGAAGAGCATCGGCGACGCGATCGCCGAGGCGGGCGCCATCGTCGGCCGTGTCGACCAGCTGGAAATGGACGTGACCGACGTCGATGGCAAGGTGGCTGCGCAGGGGCAGAAGGTCGATGGCCTGTTCGCCCAGGTCAGCGACCACAGTGCCGGCGAGGAGGACTACAACGTCGGCGAGAACGATGTCAGCGCCGGCGCCATCACCGTCTACAGCGTGATGGCCGAGAAGGACGCGGCACTGGCCAAGCGCGTGGACACGGTCGAAGCGTCCATCGAAGGTGTTCCAGGCAAGATCGAGGGCGTCAGCGCCGCGGTCCAGCAGGTCTCGCAGGCCGTGGTCAACCTGGATGGCAAGGTCAGCGCGACCTATACGGTCAAGGCGCAGATCACCAGCGCCGGGCAGATCTACATGGCCGGCATGGGTCTGGGCGTGGAGCAGCAGCCAGATGGCAGCTACCAGAGCCAGATCCTGATGCAGGCCGATCGCTTCGCGCTGATCAACGAGAGAAATGGACAGATCACCACGCCCTTCGTGGTCGAGAACGGCCAGACCTTCATCAGTCAGGCATTGATCGGGAACGGCAGGATCCAGAACGCGATGATCGGTGATTTCATCCAGTCCAACGCGGTGGGTGCGAGAGGGCAGCCACGCTGGCGGTTGGACAAGAGCGGCGCGATGACGATGACCGGCCCTGACAATGGTGGCTATCTGACCATCGTCAACAACGTGATCCAGGTATTTGATGCAGCAGGAACGCTGCGCGTGCAGATGGGGGTGTGGTAATGCCAGTCGGAATCCAGGTTTTCAATGCGGATGGCAGTCTGGGCTATGACCCGCAAGGCAGGTTGTTCCGCGTGCTTGCAAGCATCCAGTACAGCACGGTCGACGGCAGCGCAGCCTTCTCCCGGCAACCGGAAGATACCGATCTGACGGCGGTTGCTCGCGGCAGGTATGCCCCGGACTTCTCCATCGACGTGGCCTCCGGCATTGTCAGCTGGCGTCACGTCAATGTTCCCGCCAAGGACCGCTATCCCGGCATCGTCGAAATATGGGCCCGCTGATATGACTGCAGGAATCAAGATCATCAATGACTGGGGCACCGTACTGATCGACGATGCCTTCCCGACACTCGCCATGCTGGCTCAAGGCACTACCACGCTGGATGGCGAAGGAAGCAGGTACATCGGCAACCATGCCGGCATGGTTGCCGTGCGTTCGACCTCGGTGGTTGGAAGCCAGTACTACAATCAGATCGACGGCTATTCGGCTGGGCTGTATCTGTTTGGTCCGCCCGGCGCAGTGGTGCAGTGGTATGTGTACGCGCCACCGCAGGAGCCACCAAGCAATTTTGGACTGATCATCCGTGACGGTGCCGGCCGCCTGATGTTCGACGCAGGCCGGAAAGCCGCGCGGGTGGCTGGCCTTCGTTCTGCGTCGACACGGCCTGGCTGGCAGGGGAGCGCCCAGTTTGATCCTGGACGTGCCTGGGCAGTGATGCCCCTGGTTCACGCGTACGATTCGGCGAACACGTTCCAGCGATGGGGCGATCCGCAGGAATACCTGCAACACGAGGACGTAAGTGTTTCCGGAGGGGCGGTCAACGGTGGAACCATCACGTTCGGGATGACGCAGACGGCGCGGCGTACCTACGGCCCCTACTACGGACTACCTCTACCCACCCGGTTCACCTATACCGGGAACAATGCAGCCCTCGCGGTGCTTGATGTAACCGGCTACTAGTGTCGGCCATGCTGGCCGAGATCGGCCTGCTCGAGTTGATCGAACAGGTGGGCGGGGGCGGCGGCGGGCACTGACGCTTCCGCGTTCGCGTCTGAGACGACGCGCACGCATTCTGAAGCCGGTCAGGCACCTGAAACCGTCGCTGTCGTAGCATTGCCCGCGTGATGGGGCCGATGGACGGCCCCGCGTTGACGGGCCACGTGCCTGGATGCCAAGGAGATGCAAGCAATGCAGGGAACAAACCACCTTCCAGCGGCCCCCCGCGAAACGTTCGGCAGGGCCGGGGCCATCGCGCTTGCGCTGGCCCTGGGCCTCAGCCTGGCAGCATGCCAGGCCAAGAGCCCGGAGGCGGATACGGCAGCTGCCCCCGCGCCCGCCGCGCCCGCCACCGCATCGCCGCCCGCCACTGCAGAGCCTGCACGCGCAGCACCTGCCACGACAGCGGCCGATGCCGATGATCAGGACATGCCGCCGCAGCGCCCGGATGATTCCTACAACAAAGCCACGCTGCGGCCGCAGTACGCCACGTGCGTGAACTCCAGCGGCGGCGAGACCCCCGCACTGCAGGCGTGTGGCGATGAGGAGCTTGCCTGGCAGGAGCAGCGACTCGAGCAGGCCTTCATGAAGATCGTCGACGGTCCCGATGGCAAGGACAAGGACAGGCTGATGGACGAGCAGGCCGCCTACATGTCCGATACCAATCGCTACTGCAGCTGGAACCCTGCCGAAGACGGGCAGGGGCAGATGCTGGACGCGCAGTCCTGCCGGATCAATCGCACCGCCAACCGTGCCGACGTGCTGCAGGCACTGACCTCGAAGTAATTCCCCCGCAAAGGAGTGCAGGAAAATGGATGTTGTGACCCAGGCAAAGCAGGCAATGGACAACTGGCATCGCGGCCAGACGTCGGCGCATTTCGAAACCGGAGGTCGCGGCCCCGGCCACGTTTCCACCGGCAGGGGCGACCATGGCGGCGTGTCGTATGGCAGCTACCAGTACGCCACCAACGTTGGCGGCGTGGATGAGTACGTCGCCGCCTCGCGCTATGGCAACCGCTTCAACGGCCTGCAGGCAGGAACCCCGGCCTTCACCGAACGCTGGAAGGAAGTGGCGGCCGCCGATCCGGCAGGGTTTGCCAGGGACCAGCACGACTTCATCCAGCACAAGTACTACGACGTGCAGATGGGCCGCCTGAAGGATGTGGGCATCGATCTCTCCGGCCGTGGTGCGGCCGTGCAGGATGCGCTGTGGAGTACCTCGGTGCAGTACCGCGGCATGACCCGGTCGGTGTTCCAGAAGGGCCTGCAGCAGGCCTATGGCGAAGACTTCAAGCTGACTGAGCTGAGCGACGAGCAGATTGTCCGCGCGGTGCAGGACTACAAGCACGCCAATGTGCAGGTGCACTTCCAGAGCTCGCCCACCCTGTGGGATTCGCTGCGTGATCGTGCGCTCACCGAGAAGACCGCACTGGTCGGGCTGGCGCGCTACGACCAGGTCAACCACAACCCCGAGGCTTACCGGGGCAAGGATTACCAGCAGGTGTTCGGTGAACCTGAGCCCGGCCAGCGCGGCCAGCGTGCGGCCGCTTCGGCGATGGCCGACGGCGTGCTGGCACCCGGCGAGCGCGGTACCGAGGTCCAGGCCCTGCAGGCCAAGCTGATCCAGGCCGGCCATACCGGTCGCAACGGGCAACCGCTGACAGCCGATAGCCACTACGGTGCCAATACCGAGCATGCAGTGCGCGAGTTCCAGCAGGCGCATGGGCTGACCGTCGATGGCAAGGCCGGCCGGCAGACCCTGCAGGCCCTGGATACGGCGGTACGCGAGCACACGCCGGCGCAGCCTGTGGCACCGGCCACGCCTGCACCGGTCACTCCTGCTGCGGCACCCGCGCCCGCGACTGCGCGGGAACCCGATGCCGCCGCCGCGCCCGGTGGCCAGCGCATCGTCGTGGTCGAACCCTTTGGCAACGGCAGCAGCAACCGCACACTGCGCCATGGCACCAGTGGCGAGGATGCCTATCGCGAACTGAAGATCCATCACCCCAACACCAATGCCGAGGCCGTGCGCACCGGCAATGCCGCCAAGGCTGACCGCCCGTCGGCCATGGTCGAGGGCGAACTGGAAACGGTACGGACCCGCGGTGATCGCAACGGCATCCCGCTGGTGCACAAGGATCTGATCCTGAGCAATGCGCGCGGCGACCGGGAGGTGATGATTCCCAATCCGGTCGCCGGGTATGTCCAGGTCAACAATGACAAGTGGAATTCGATCAGCATCTGGAGCCATCCGGCCGGGCATCCGCAGCGCGAACTGGTCGGGCAGGTGCTGCACGGTGCGCGTGGAACCACCCCTTACAAGACCGGTGATTTCGTCGAGTACGGTGCGCCGTTGATCCGCCAGTCCGATGCCGGTACCCCGGGTGCCGTGCACGCGCATATCGAGCTCGAGCCCGATCAGTACCGCAGGTTCCTGGGTGACATGCTCAACGACCGCATCACCCTGGGCGGCAAGGTCCACGCGCAGGGCCCCGAGGCCGCGCAGGCCGCACGCAGTGCACAGCAGGCGCCGATGGCCGATGGCGTGCTGAAGCAGGGCGAGCGCGGCGATGAGGTCAAGGCCCTGCAGGGCAAGCTGGCGGCGCTGGGCTACGCCGGGGCCGACGGCAAGCCGCTGCACGCCGATGGCGTGTATGGCAAGGACACCTTTGCAGCGGTCAAGCAGTTCCAGGCCAACAATGGCCTGGACGACGATGGCAAGGCCGGCCGCAGGACCCTGGCGCAGGTCGATGCCCCCAACGCGGTGAAGGCCGGTATCGCGCCGGCGGCACCGGCCCAGGCCGAACCTGCAGCGCCGGCCAGCATGCGCGACGCCGGGCATGCCGACAACGCGCGCTTCGGCCAGGCTTTGGACAGGCTGCAGGCGCTCGAACAGCAGCGCGCCCAGGCCGGCCTGAAGCCGCTGTTCGCCAACCCGCAGGAAGCCGAACGAGCGGCTGGCCAGCTGGCCTACGAAAGCAAGGTGTCCGGCATGCGCCAGATCGACCATGTCGTGGCCCGCCCGGACGGCACCGGCCTGTTCGCGGTGCAGGGCGAGCTGGGTGACCCGGCAGCGCAGCGGACCTTCGTCGACCGCCAGCAGGCGGTGTCGCACTCGGTCGAGGCCAGCAGCCGGCAGAGCGAAGCGCTGGACAGTCAGTTCAACCAGCGTGCGCAGGAACAGCAGCAGGAACAGGTTCGCAACCGCGGGTTGTAAGCCACGCGGTGTCCCCGGGGCCGGTCGAGCGGCCAGCCCCGGAGCCACCCGCCGCCATTCAGCCGTCCGGTGTAAACTATTGATCTCACTGGCAATGCCAGTCTCCACGATCAACACCCCGATGCCGTCCGCCACCGCCCGTTACGCCGATTCCCTGCGCCTGTCCGTTGCCCCCATGATGGACTGGACCGATCGCCATTGCCGCGTGTTCCATCGCGTGCTGGCACCGGGTGTGCGCCTGTACACGGAAATGGTGCACGCCAACGCGGTCATCCACGGCGATCGCGCGCGCCTGCTCGGCTTCGACCGCAGCGAACAGCCGCTGGCGCTGCAGCTGGGGGGCAGCGATCCCGCGCTGCTGGCGCAGGCTGCGCGCATCGCTGCCGACTGGGGCTACGACGAGGTCAACCTCAACTGCGGCTGCCCGTCCGACCGCGTGCAGGCCGGGCGCTTCGGCGCCTGCCTGATGCGCGAGCCGATGCTCGTGGCCGAGTGCGTGGCGGCGATGGTCGATGCCGTCGAGATCCCGGTGACGGTGAAGTGCCGCCTGGGCGTGGACGAGGACAACGACTACGACGTGTTCGCCGCCTTCGTCGACCGCCAGGTCGCCGCAGGTGCCGCGATGGTGGTGGTGCACGCGCGCAACGCGTGGCTGAAGGGCCTGTCGCCGAAGGAGAACCGCGAGGTTCCGCCGCTGAAGTACGACTGGGCCTACCGCCTGAAGCAGGAGCGCCCGGCGCTGCCGGTGGTGCTCAACGGCGGCCTGGCCAGCGTCGAGGCGGTGCAGGCGCAGGCCGCGCACGTCGATGGCGTGATGCTGGGCCGCGCGGCCTACCACGATCCCTACCTGCTGCATCAGCTGGAGGCGCTGCAGACTGGCGCCCCGCTGCAGGCCCGCGGCGACCTGCTGCGCGCGCTGCGCCCCTACGTGGAAGCGCGCCTGGGCGAAGGCCTGGCGCTGAAGCACATCACCCGCCACCTGCTCGGCCTGTTCCATGGCCAGCCCGGTGGCCGCGCATTCCGCCAGGTGCTGAGCGAGGGCGCACACCGCCCGGGCGCCGATTGGAACCTGGTCGAGCAGGCGCTTGCCGCGACCGAACGCGACGCTGATCGCGCCGCAGCGTGACCGTTGTCACATTCCTGACTTGACAAGGCGCGGCGATTCGTTCCGAATGTTCACCTAGCTGAACATCGCGGGGTCGCGGCCGGAAAAGTTCAGACCGGATTCACTGCCCCAAACCAAGAATTTGCAAAGGATTTGTAAAGCGCCGGGCCCCGAACCCGGCATCCGGATTTACGACTTTTGAACGAATCGCCGTGCTCGGCTAGGATCGCATCGATGTCTTCCGCTCCCTTCCATCGCCGCATTGCCCTGGCCACCTGCGTGGTCCTATCGGCCGTGCCGCTGTCGTCGGCGCTGGCACAGCAGCCGCCGCGGGGTGAGCAGGGGCGTGCGGAGATGATGGAGCGGGGCGAGCGCGGCAACCGTGGCGACGAGCGTTCGCTGTCCGATGCCGTGCGCCGCGTGCAGCGCACCACGGGTGGTCACATCCTCGGTGCCGAGCGCGTGCCGTTCGATGGTCGTGATATCAACCGGGTGAAGTACATGGACGACCGGGGCCGGGTCCGCTATATGGACGACCCCGCCCCGTCGCGTTCACAGCCGCGCACGCCGCGGTCGGATATGTCATCACTACGCGGCGATAACCCCTGAACAGGGATAGTTGTCGCTATCAACCCGTACCCCACAGGCCTCCGGGCCACACCCAGGACACTAGGGAGAGTTCATGCGTATCCTTCTGGTCGAAGACGAAGCCCCGCTGCGTGAGACCCTGGCAGCCCGGCTCAAGCGCGAAGGCTTTGCCGTCGATGCTGCGCAGGACGGCGAGGAAGGCCTCTACATGGGGCGCGAAGTTCCGTTCGATGTCGGCATCATCGACCTCGGCCTGCCCAAGATGTCGGGCATGGAGCTGATCAAGGCCCTGCGTGATGAAGGCAAGAAGTTCCCGGTGCTGATCCTGACCGCGCGTTCGAGCTGGCAGGACAAGGTCGAGGGCCTGAAGCAGGGTGCCGACGATTACCTGGTCAAGCCGTTCCACGTCGAAGAGCTGCTGGCCCGCGTCAACGCGTTGCTGCGCCGCGCCGCCGGCTGGAGCAAGCCGACCCTGGAATGCGGCCCGGTCGCATTGGACCTCGCCGCCCAGACCGTCAGCGTGGCCGGCAGCAATGTCGACCTGACCAGCTACGAGTACAAGGTGCTGGAGTACCTGATGATGCATGCCGGTGAACTGGTCTCCAAGGCCGACCTCACCGAGCACATCTACCAGCAGGACTTCGACCGCGACTCGAACGTGCTGGAAGTGTTCATCGGCCGCCTGCGCAAGAAGCTGGACCCGGATGGCGAACTGAAGCCGATCGAGACCGTACGCGGTCGCGGCTACCGTTTCGCGATCCCGCGCAACGAGGGCTGAGCCGGCTCACCCTGGCGATAACACGATGTCCGGCCGTCTGTGGTTCTTCCGACGCTGGCGGCCGCGCTCACTGCAGGCGCGCCAGATGCTCGCCGCGTCCGTGGGCCTGGTGGCGTTCCTGGCCCTGGCCGGTTACGCGCTCGACGCCGCCTTCGCCGACACGGCGAAGGCGAACCTGCGTGAGCGCCTGAAGAACTACGCCACCTCCTACGCGGCCGGCATCGACTTCACCCGCGACCGCTCGCTGTACATCCGCGAGCAGCCGCCGGATTCCCGCTTCGACGTGCCCGGCAGTGGCCTGTACCTGCAGGTAGTGATGCCGCACGGCAAGGGCAATTCGATGTCCGCTGAAGGCCCGATGCTGCCCACCGTCGGCGGCGGCCTGCTGGCACCGCGCCAGGAGGTGTTCGAAGGCCCGCTGCCGATGATCCAGATCGATGGCAGCCAAGGCTCGGTGTACCGCTACGGCCTCGGCCTGGTCTGGGGCGCCGACGCCGATCCTGCCACCGAATTCCCGTACACCATCTATGTGATGGAAGACTCGCGCGCGCTGGGTGCCCAGCTGCGCGTGTTCCGTGGCCGCGTCTGGTTCTACCTGGGCGGCATCGGCCTGATCCTGCTGCTGCTGCAGACCGTCATCCTGCAGTGGAGCCTGCGCCCGTTGCGCCGGGTGATCACCGAGTTGACCAAGGTGCAGCGCGGCGAGACCGAGCGCATGAGCGAGCGCCACCCGCGCGAGCTGGAACCGCTGACCGACAGCATCAACGCCTTCATCGAAAGCGAGCGCGAGAACCTCGAGCGCCAGCGCAACACCCTGGCCGACCTGGCGCACAGCCTGAAAACGCCGATTGCGGTGTTGCGCACGCAGATGGACAGTGGTGCCGGCGACGGCGCGCTGCGTGAGGAACTGGACGTGCAGCTGCAGCGCATGAACAACCTGGTTTCGTACCAGCTGGCACGCGCGGCCTCGTCGGGCCACAAGCTGTTCTCCGCGCCGCTGCCGATCGAGTCCAACGCCGAGGAAATCGTACGTGGCCTGGAGAAGGTCTACGCCTCCAAGGGCGTGCTGTGCGAGTTCGACATCGATCCGGCAGCGCGCTTCCACGGCGAACCGGGCGACCTGCAGGAACTGCTCGGCAACCTGCTGGAGAACGCCTTCAAGTGGGCCAACCGCCGCGTGCTGCTGACCGCGCAGCCGCTGCCGGCCCCGAACGCGCGCCGCGCCGGCCTGCTGCTGGCGGTGGATGACGACGGCCCGGGCATTGCCCCGGACGACATCGGCAAGGTGCTGCAGCGTGGCGTGCGTGGCGACGAGCGCGTGCAGGGCCACGGCATCGGCCTGTCGATCGTGCAGGACCTGATCAAGGATTACCGCGGCGAACTGACCGTGGGCCGTTCGGCCGAACTGGGCGGCGCCCGCTTCGAAGTGCGCCTGCCGCCAGGGCCGTAAGCCTCGTTGATCGGTAGTGCTGGCCGCTGGCCGGCAACCAAGCAATGCCATCGAAGATCATGGGGTTGCCGGCCAGCGGCCGGCACTACCGCATTGCGATCCTGGGCGGCTCGCCGTAGAACCGTCGCAGCTGCGCCGCCACCTCCGGCAACGCCTGCTGCAGCAGATCCGGTGCCGAGAAGTGGTACTCGCTGGCCACCGCGAAGAACTCTTCCGGCGCCTCGGCCGCATACGGATCGATCAGCGTCTCTTCGCCTGCGTCCACCTGCGCACAGAACGCGTCGTAGGCGCGCTGGAACGTGCCCGCCCACTCGCGCTGCCATTCGCGCGGCAGCGGCGGCGTACCGTCCATCGCACCATCGAGCGCATCCAGCTTGTGCACCATCTCGTGCACCGCCACGCAGTAGCCCTCGTGCGGCGCCGCCAGGTCGGCCTGCACATCGGCCCAGGACAGGATCAACGGACCGCTGTCCCACGACTCGCCGATCAGCTCGTCATCCCACTCGTGCAGCACGCCAGCCGCATCCATGTGGCTGCGGTGCACGCGGAAGGCATCGGGGTAGACGATCAGCTGCGACCAGCCCTCCAGGCCCACCTCACCGAACGCCAGCAGCGGCAGGCAGCACAGCGCGGCCAGCAGCACGCCGTCACCGGCCTGCAGCTGCAGCTCACCGATCGGGGTGATGGTCTTCTCGTGCAGGAAGCGCGTAGCCAGTGCGCGCAGGCGCGCGCGGCGTTCGTCGTCCAGTCCGTGCAGCCAGGCCGCGCGGCGGCAGGCGTGTTCCCACAGTGCATCGTCGATCGGCCGCGGCGTAGGCCGCAGCCACTGCAGCAACGACTTGATCAGCGGAACATTCCCGGCAGGTAGCTGTGCCACTTCGGCGCACGGATGCGCTGCAGCACGTCATCGTCGCTGCCGCCGCCCCCGGTGCTGGTGGCACTGCTGGCCGCAGGGCGTACCGGTGCCGGCTTGGTGGTCGCAGCCGAGGCAGTCGCGGTCGGCGCGCGCTGCGAGGCGGCATCACCGTTGGAGGACACGCAGGCGCCGCGGCTGTCGTCCAGCGCTGCCGTCGCAGACGCCGCGAAGGGCATCATCAGCAGGATCAGGCAATGGGCATAACGGCGCATTGACGACATCCACGTTAAGGGAGGGTGAGTTCCCGATTCTAGCCCGAACCCGGCGCCCCGTTGGAAGCCCCCGCGGAACCCAGCGTGGCGGGCGTCGCTGGCGGCTTTCCCGCATAATTCCTGCCTGACTTCGTGGAAGCTGCCGTGGACGATCGCCAATTGCTGGCCAAACTCGCTGCCGGTCGCCTGTCCGGCGACGCCCTGGCCCGTGAGCTGGGCCAGACCCGTGCGGCTATTTGGAAGCGTATTCAAGGGCTTAGGGCCGCCGGTGTGGATGTCGAGGGCCGTGCCGGCGAGGGCTATGGCCTGACCCGCCCGGTTGACCTGCTGGACCCGGCGGCGATCCGTGGTGGCCTGCCGGCCGGGGTCCTGCCGCTGCTGCACGACCTGCAGGTGGCCTGGACGGTGGACTCCACCAATGCTGAATTGCTGCGGTGCAGCGCGCCCCAGCGCGGGGTCAGCGTGCTGCTGGCCGAACGCCAGACCGGTGGCCGTGGCCGTCGTGGCCGCACCTGGGCCTCGCCGCTGGCCGCGCATATCTACCTGTCGGTGCTGCGCCTGTACTCCGGTGGCCTCGGCCGCCTGGCCGGGCTGAGCCTGGTGGCCGGCATCGCCGTGGCTGAAGCGCTGCACGACCTGGGCTATGCCCAGGCACAGCTGAAGTGGCCGAACGACCTGATCGTCGATGGCAAGCGCAAGCTGGTCGGCCTGCTCGCAGAGGGCGGTGGCGAATACGCCGGCCCGGCGCGCGCGGTGATCGGCATCGGCATCAACACGCACATGCCGCCGTCGTTCGCCGAGCAGATCAGCCAGCCGTGGGTGGACCTGGACACCCTGGCCGGGAAGCCGGTGGACCGCAACGTGGTCGTTGCCGCCGTGCTGGCCCGTCTGCTGCCGGCGCTGGAGGAATTCGATCGCGAAGGCCTCGCTCCGTTCCTGCCGCGCTACGCCGCCTTCGACATGCTGGCCGGCCGCGAAGTACGCGTGGAACTGGACGGGCAGTGGCAGCACGGTACCGCGCTTGGCCTGGCCGATGACGGCGCATTGCGCGTGCGCATCGATGGCCAGGAGCGCCTGCTGCACGCCGGCGAAGTCAGCGTGAGGGCAGCATGAGCGATTGGTTGTTCGACCTCGGCAACTCGCGCTTCAAGTTCGCGCCGTTGCAGGGTGACCGTGCCGGTGACGTGCAGGCTTGGGCGCATGGCGCCGAAGGGATGGCCGGGCAGCCGCCGCACAGCCTGCCCAGCGGTACCACCGCGTTCGTGGCCAGCGTGGCCGCACCCTCGCTGACCAGCGCCATGCTGGACCAGCTGCAACGCCGCTTTGAAAACGTGCACGTGGTGCGCACCAGCGCCGAATGCGCCGGTGTGCGCATTGCCTACGCCAAGCCGGAAAAGTTCGGCGTCGACCGCTTCCTGGCCCTGCTGGCTGCCGCAAAGGCACAGCGCCCGGTGCTGGTGGTCGGCGTGGGCACCGCGCTGACGATTGACCTGCTCGACGCCGACGGCCAGCACCACGGTGGCCGCATTTCCGCGTCGCCCACGACCATGCGCGAAGCGCTGCACGCCCGCGCCGTGCAGCTGCCGGCTGCCGGCGGCGACTACAGCGAGTTCGCCAACGACACCGCCGATGCGCTGGCCTCCGGTTGCGATGGCGCTGCGGTGGCGCTGATTGAACGCAGTGCGCAGCAGGCGCACGCGCTGCTGGGCGTAGCGCCCTCGCTGCTGGTGCACGGTGGCGGCGCACCGGCACTGATGCCGTTGCTGCCGGGTGCCGACTACCACCCCTCGCTGGTGCTGGATGGCCTCGCCCGCTGGGCGGTGCACCAGCCCGCAGGCTAGTATCCGCGCATGCTGACCCGTGCCCTGATCGTCGTACTGGCCGTTCTCAATCTTGGCGTCGCCTGCTGGTGGCTGCTGCGCGATGCACCGCAGAAGCCTGCGCCGCCGCCGCAACCCGCTGGTGTGGCCGAGCTGCGCTGGGTGCCCGGTGGCGCGGATGCCAATGCCGCAGCCGAGGCCACCGCCGCCGCCCCGACCGCACCGCTGATGGAGCGCGAACCGGCCGCGAAGACCGCAGTGGCTGCGACGCCTGCACCCGCGCCGGCCGTGTCGGCCAAGCCGGAAGTTTCCAAGCCGCAGACGGCTGACGCTACGCCGGTTGCTGCCGCTGCCAAGCCGGCAGCACCGCCTGCACCCGTTCCGGCACCGGAAAAGCCCGTAACCCCGCCCGCGGCCACCGAGCCGCCGCGCTGCGTCGCGCTGGGCCCGTTCGCCGACCGCGCCGCCGCGACCGGTGCGCAAGGCAAGGCCGGCGCGCTGCTCAGCCAGGCGCGCCTGCGCGAACAGCCCGCTGCCAGCGGCAGCGCCCGTTACCGGGTGATGCTGCCGGCCGCCGCC
This sequence comes from Stenotrophomonas sp. YJH_SMC_135, assembly GCF_059372355.1. Lineage (NCBI taxonomy): Bacteria > Pseudomonadati > Pseudomonadota > Gammaproteobacteria > Lysobacterales > Lysobacteraceae > Stenotrophomonas > Stenotrophomonas sp. YJH_SMC_135. Next base: position 73,705 of record NZ_JCAFVN010000004.1, on the reverse strand, counting down.
AACCGTGATGAAGCGCAGGCCACCGTGAAACGTATCGTCGCCGCCGGCCTGAGCGACTACTACATCATCAGCCAGGGCGAGGAGGCCAACGCGGTGGCGCTGGGCCAGTACCGCAACCGCGAAGGCGCCGAGCGCCGCATGGCAGCGGTGCAGGCCGCCGGCTTCCAGCCGCGCCTGGTGGCCAGCGGCGACGCCGGCCAATGGTGGCTGGAAGGACAGCTGGCGGCGGGCACGCAGCCGGCCCAGGCCCAGCAGCGCAGCGGGGCGGCACAGAGCCGGTCGCTGGAATGCACGCGGTTGCGCTAGAATCCCCGGACCACGGCGATGCCGCCGGTGCACCACTCATGCCGCTTTAGCTCAGTTGGTAGAGCAACTGTCTTGTAAACAGTAGGTCATCCGTTCGATTCGGATAAGCGGCACCATCCCCATGAGTCAGTGCCTCTTTGCGCTGCTCCAGGTACTCGCCCAGTGGTTCGAAAGGCGGTACACCCGGTGCCTCGGCAGTACTACCTTGAGAATGATGGTCCGTCCTGCGCATGGACCTGCTGCGCTGACTGCTGTTCAAGATTTGCTGCCAATGAATCAGCGCGATGAAGTGACTCTGCTTCAGGCGCGCGGAGCGCGTCCATCGTATTCATGGTTCCACGGCGTTGGGCAGGATCGTCCATCGCTCCCTCGACGATGAATACTCTCTCGCCACGTGCAAGGGACTCTGTCGGGTTGTTCACTACAACGTGGTCAACTCTTGAAAGCCCTTGCTCCTTCGCGAGCACCAGCAAACTCGCGGACATGCGTTGACTCGACTCATCCCACTGCTTCCCGCTCTCGGCATCCAGGCGTTCCACACCCGCTCTTATCTGCTTATAGAGAGAACGGTCAGCATCGCAGAGTTCAGCTACTGAGAAGGTAGCTCGTTGCAGCGAAAGTGAGTCGTCGGCGACCACGGCGACTCTTTCCGCAGCCGAAGTGCGCTCGGCGTCAAGTTCTGGCTCGGGCCTACGTCGACGCTGCGTGGGTCCTATGTGCTGATCATAGTGCGCGCCATAGTAAAGCTCGTATGTCGCATGAGGACCAACAGAAGGAGCCTCTGTTTTGAACACTTCAGCGATCTGTCCAAGCGCTTGGTTTCGATTGATCCGCCCGGCCTGGAGTTCAACGGCAATAGCTCCATACTGTTGTGGACGATTACCCGTGCCGGACACACCAATGTCCGGCCCACCAGCTGCAATGAGTTCACGCTGGACCTGGACATTACTGAGCGTCGCAGCTGCTTCTCCGCGTAGCAGGGTGTTTACATAGGATTGCTTGGACGTCGGATCGGGACGTTCAGTGAAGAGATGGTGCCCCACTTCATGGGAAAGAGAGCGCGCGATTCTGGGGCCTTGCCCAACGGCGTTCTCGTCAATAACGATCTTCTCACCGGGAACAAGATAGGTGCCCCTACCGGCTTGTCCCCAGACAACATCCACATCGTCGCGCTCGGCCTGTGCGAGACCCGCCCGAAGTGTTGGGGATTTCGCCAGAAGCGGCGCCAACGAAGGGTCAGCCAACGGGGACTCCGGCCGACGTACGGGTCCTGGGCGAGGCCCCTCCTGCGGCTGCGGCAGTTCAGAGTCTTCAGTACGTTCCATGTTCGAGCTCCTGCCCAGGGGGTCAACGCTGACTGATCAATACGTGGGTCAATGTCGCATTGTCAGGGGCCAGAGTGAGTACAACCTCAGCACCGTTGACCGGCGCGGTCCAGTAAGGGAGGGAGTCAGGGGCATCAGGCCGAGGTGGATACTGCGCCGTTCCCTCCCAGATGACTTCTTTGAGCGCGACGCTCGGTGGCGCGACATCGAAGGTCAGCTTCGCCTGCGCAGGATTATCGACAGCACTTCTCAGTGTGATGTTCCGAACTTCAAGGCCGCCCAACATTCCACGTTCTGCGGTTCGCTCGTCTCTCAGGCCCTGCCGAGCCGGTTTTCCAAGATGCGTGTGAAGCTGTTCGTTCAATGCATCGATATCGCCAAAACGCACATTGGACAATCGCTCGATGCTGTTCTTGAATCGCTCCATACCAGCTTCACTCCCTGATTTGATGGCCTGTCTTTGATTCACATGATCTGATGGGGGCGACGTCGCGGCGCTCGAACATGCTGTCAGCACAAGCGCCGGAATAACGATCGCGAGGCGACGACGCGCTGCGATCCAGAGGCGGCGCCGACGTCCGCGTTTTGATGAAGAATCGCATTTCTCGACCCACGCATCCATGAAAGCATCTCTCGCGCCAATGTCACGCTCTTGAATCTAGCACAGCGTTTTGTGAGTACGGATCGGGTTCCCGTGAAAAATGAGCTACTGAAAACGCACCCGGTTCCACTTTCCAGTTTGAAAAACGGGGCGTCAGCTGCGAGGGAGGAAACATCAGACGGAAGGCCGAGCACACCTCCATGCGGGCAATCCGATAGTTGAAAGACTGTAGCCGGTAGGCTACAGTCCTCCATGAAGATCCAGCGTACCCGTCAGTTCGCGACATGGATTGACGCTCTCAAGGACGTAACTGCACGCGCTCGCATCCTGGCTCGCATCGGTCGGCTCGCCGAAGGCCAGCCGGGTGATCACCGCTATCTGGGGGACGGTATTTCCGAACTGCGTATCGATGCAGGGCCGGGCTACCGCCTGTACTACACCCAGCGCGGCAGGCAGTTGCTGATTCTTTTGGTCGGAGGTGACAAAAGCTCACAGCAACGCGATATCGAAAAGGCCAGGGAGATTGCATTTGCCCTGTGAGCTTCGAACCGGCTGTAGTCGAAACGAATCAATACCGAAGTACTGGAGCTGTTCCATCATGGCCACTAAGAAAAAAGTCGAACTCAAAGCATTTAATGTGGCCGAACATCTTCGGACACCCGAAGAAATGGCCGCCTATCTCGACGCCTGCATCGACGAAAGCGACGGCGATTCCGCGTTCATCGCCAAGGCGCTCGGCGACATCGCGCGCGCTCAGGGTATGAGCAAGGTTGCGCGCGCGGCGGGCCTGTCGCGCGAGAGTCTTTACCGCGCACTGTCCGGTGAGCGCAGCCCTGATTTCGCGACCATCCTGAAGGTGACCCGGGCCCTGGGTGTGCGATTGCACGCCAGCGCGGCATAAGCGCATGCGCCGATCATGATGCGTCGGCACCGCGTCGGTCGAAGGCGGTGGAACGAAAATGAAGGAACCGCCTTTCGCCAGTTTTCTCGCCCCAACCCGCTGAGCCAGCTCAATGCATGACGTGGGCAAATCCATCGATCAACGCCGCACAGACACTGCGACCGCCGCAGCCTCAGCTACGCACCTGCAACGCCACATACTCCGCCAGCCCCCGGCAGGCCAGCATCAGTCCTTCGCGCGTGCCATCGCCGATATCGTCCTTCTCTTCCCCGTCCACGCGCACGCGTTCGGCGGCGTGATACAGCTCCAACAACGACACCAGACCCACCGCAGCGCGATCCCGGCGTGCGGCGGCCACGGCCTGGCCGGGTGTGCTGGCGGGCCCCGTCCACGGCTGTCCATCGGCGGCATCACCGGCGCGGATGCGCTGCAGGCAGCTGGGAAGATTGATCGGCGCGGCTGCCTCGTTGGCGGCGGCGAAAGCGGCTTCCAACGGCTGCGCCAGTTCGGGCGGCAGGCGCAGGGCGGCCTCGCCCAGGGTGGCGGTCAGGTAGGGGTGGTGGGTTCTGGACATGCGGGCATCCTCGTCAGGAACAGAGGTGCCACCGGAGAAGGGTGGCGGGCGATACGTGGTTTCCAATCCCGGGACTGAATGAGCCGGTGGGCACGAGGCCCCCACGCACCGCCCGCCGTCGATCGGCGAACGGATTGCCAGCCGGCGCCGCTTTTGAGAAGTCGACGCCGGCTGGCAAGCGTATACAGCTTTCAGTCTTCGGGTTGGAAATCCCGGCCACCCCGCTGAAGGTGGCAATTCATCATGCGCATGCGAAATCACCGCCTGCCAGTCGTTTGTTTCGATGGCATCGGGTGATCTGAAAGGAAAAATGAATTATCGCGTTTGGCCTGTTTCGAGCAGTGCAATGCCAGAAGCGACAGTTCGCGCAGTGCCGCGAACCACGATACATCCGGCTGCGCCATTGCTGTCGCACGGCCCATCGCGGCCCACGACGTAAAGCTGGCTTAACCGCCCCGGCAGGGCTCCAGGAACACCGTATCAGACCTGAATCCCCGCGCGCGCCGCCGGGTTCTTGATAGTCCTCACGGACAGGCCGCAGCGCCCCACCGCATACTGCCGCTACACGCCCACCCTGGGCCCCTTCGGGATCCGCACATGCGTCGCCATGCCCTGTCGCTCACCGTCGCACTGGTGTCCACCGCTTTCGTGGCCCCGGCCATGGCCGCGGTGCCGTTCTTCAACGCCAGCTGCCCGGGCGGTATCGATGTGCACGCCGACGAAGCCGGCCCCGTTTACGTGCAGGGCCGCGAGGCGGCGCTGAAACGCTTCAACGACCGCTACGTCGAAGCGCGCGATGCCAGCAGTGGCATCACGTTGTCGATCAGCCGCAGCGACGATGGCACGCCGCAGATCAGCTATACCGGCCGTGGCGGCGCCAATGGCATCTGCCAGGTCAGTGCCAGCGGAACGCCCGCGCCGGCAGAGCATCGCGACCGCCGTCGCCACGATGAAGACAACGATGCGGCGCTGCCACGCGAGGTGACCTGCGAATCCACCGGCCAGCAGCAGGTGTCGTGCGACATGGATACGCGCGGCAACGTGGAGATGGTGCGCCAGCTGAGCCACACCCGCTGCGAACAAGGGCAGAACTGGGGCCTGTCGCGGCACTCGGTATGGGTGAACGGCGGGTGCCGGGCGGTGTTCCACAATGTGTCCAAGGTGGCGTACAGCGCGCCGGCGGGCGATACCGCGCTGGGTTCCTGCAACATGCGCAAGGGCGCGCAGGGCACGCTGGTGACCCAGATGCCGGTGGGCAGCGATTACCAGGAACTGATCATCGATTATCCCGATGGCCGCTTCCTGTGCATGATGCGCAACAACGGCCAGGTGCAGAGCCTGACGCCGGTTCGTCGCCGCGGCGGTTGAGGTGCCGCGGCGGCAAACCCGCCGTCGGCCGCGTGTCTGAAGGGGGCAATGCGGCACGCGTTGCCCCCGTCCCGTTACTGCTGGTTTACCGGGTCATTTCCCTTCTTGTAGGTGTACCCGGTGACATCCCAGCCGCCGCCATGGCCGGACGAGGGTTCCACCCAGGTGAATTCCCACGTCTGCAGGGAGCCGTCGGGAAGCAGGTTCTCCACCCGGTAGATCTCACCGGGAATGCCCTGCTCCGGCAGCTTGCCGGGAATCGATTCATCCGAGCGTGCAGACGCGCGCCCTACGGAGAACGCACGCCGTTCCACCTGTACGTTGCCGTAGCTCTGTGGGGCGAACGACGGCTTTACCCGCTGCGCCACCCAGTCGAGCACCTGGCGTGCGCTCGCCGTCTGCATGGGATACGCGTCGGTGGTCACCGTATGCGTGATGCGTTGCGAGGAGGCATTGGCAGCTGCCGGAAACAGTCCGCCCAGGGCAATTGCCAGTACCGCAAATCCATTGAGTGCATGTTTCATTTGCGTCGTTCTCCAGGGTTGGGGAAATGAAGCCGCACCGTCCGGGTGCCGACGCAGGGTGGACACAAGGACCGCCGTGGGTAAGAGGCGATGCCGACTCGGGTGTGAAGTGGATCAAGGAAGGGCGGGTTCCTGACCGCTCAGCGCTGGAATCCCTGACGGGGGCGCCTTTGTGCTCGCGGCGATCCGGGTATTGCCCTGCTGCACCGCCGCGAGTGGTGTCACACAGCTCTGGCTAGACTGTGCTTCTTTTTTCCCACCGCAGGAGGCACCCATGGCCCATCCCATCTCCGTATCTCTGATTGGCGTTCCCACCGATGTCGGTGCGGGCCATCGCGGTGCACGGCTGGGGCCGGAGGCGCTGCGCGTGGCGGGCCTGCCGGAGGCGCTGGAGGCGCGCGGTGTGGACGTTCGTGACGTGGGCAACCTGGATGGCCCGCGCAACCCGTGGACCGCGCCGGTGCAAGGCTATCGCCACCTCGATGAGGTGGTGGCCTGGAACCACGCATTGATGGAAGCCAGCTACGCCGAGCTGCAGGCCGGCCGCATGCCCATCATGCTCGGCGGCGACCACTGCCTGGGGATCGGTTCGATCACCGCCGTCTCGCGCTGGTGCCGCGAGCAGGGCAAGACCCTGCGCGTGCTGTGGCTGGATGCGCACTCGGATTTCAACACCAGCGATGTCACCCCGTCGGGCAACATCCACGGCATGCCGGTGGCCTGCCTGTGCGGCCTCGGCCCGGAGGCGCTGACCCACCTGGGCGGCAGCGCACCGGCGATCACCCCGGCGCAGATGCACCAGATCGGCATCCGCTCGGTGGACCCGGAGGAGAAGCGCCTGATCAAGACCCACAAGGTGGATGTGTACGACATGCGCTACATCGATGAGAACGGCATGAAGCGCGCGGTGGAGGCGGCGCTGGCCGGCATCGATGAGAACACCCACCTGCATGTCAGCTTCGACGTGGACTTCCTCGACCCGAGCATCGCGCCGGGCGTGGGCACCACGGTGCCGGGTGGGGTGAACTACCGCGAGGCGCAGCTGGTGATGGAGATGATCGCCGACACCGGGCGCATGGGATCGCTGGACATCGTCGAGCTCAACCCCTTGCTGGACAAGCAGAATGCCACCGCCGAACTGGCCGTGGACCTGGTCGAAAGCCTGTTCGGCAAGTCCACCCTGATGCGCGACTGAGGGCCTGGCCTGAACGGATCGCCGATCCGTTCACACCCGCTCCACGCCGCTGCCGCCAGATTGCACTTCACGCGGCGGCGGTGGCAGTGTGCCCTCCCGCCGAGCGACAGAACCCCATCCGCGAATGAAGCGGTGTAGCGGCGAACCCAAGGAGAAGCCCATGAAGCGCGTAGTTGCCCTGATGCTGTTGTCGATGTTCTCGGTGGCCCTGCTGGCCGGTTGCAATACCGTTGCCGGTGCCGGCAAGGACGTGCAGAAGGCCGGTGAAAAAGTTGAGGACGCCGCCAAGGGCAAGTGAGCCCGGCGCGGATTGGAAAGCGAAAAGGCCGGGAATCTTCCCGGCCTTTTTTGTGCGCGCTGTTTGCCGCATGGCTGTCGAAGCGGAGTGAACCATTCAAGCAGGTGAGCATGTATTTCATTGCCGGTTGACCGGTACTCAACAGCCGCTGCGCGAAGCTGGAGCCACGGTAAGAACGCCGTTGCAACCAAGGACTCCCAGCAATGAACAAAGACATCATTTCCGGCAAGTGGTCGCAGCTGAAGGGCAAGGCCCAGGCCAAGTGGGGCGATCTGACCAACGACGACTTCGATGTGGCCGAAGGTAATGCCGAGTATCTGGCCGGTCGCCTGCAGGAACGTTATGGCTGGGCCAAGGACCGTGCGGAGAAGGAAGTGCGCGAGTTCCAGGACGCGGTGAGCAAGGACTACCCGGACTACAAGTAAGCGCTTCGGTTTCCCCCACAACACGACGCCCGCACCGTGAGGTTGCGGGCGTCGTGTTGTCTGCGCGGGACGATCAGCGCGTCGGCGGGTCCGGCACGTAGCGGTTGGGGAACGCCTGCGGTTCGCGCGGCAGGCGCGAGGGCGAATCCACCAGGATGCCGCGCGCACGCAGGTTGCGGGCGCTGTCGTAGCGCAGCTGCAATACCTGTGCGGGGCTGCGGCTGGCGCGCTCGAAGTCGGTATCGCGCACCGAGGACTGCTCGCGCGCACCGTGGCCGGTACCCAGCGCTGGGGCCTGCGACTTGCTGGCGTAGCCTTCGATGCGGCTGGCACTGGCACTGGCACTGGCATCGGCCGCCGCTTCGGCCGCCGGGGCCGGCAGCGGCAGGCCACGGCGCAGGATCGGCTCGGGGCGCCAGCGACGTGCCTCTTCGAACACCGCCACGCCCACAACGCCGATGTTGTCCGGGCGGCCGGTGCGGCTGGCATAGCTGCCGCTGGGGCTGCTGAACACGAACTGCGCCACTTCGTCCTGGCTCTTGCGCCAGCCGGTGATGTCGGCGCGCTGGCCGGGGCTGAGCACGTAGCCGGTCTGCGAGGGATCGGCATCCTCGCCGGAGATGGCGTTGACGCCGTCCACCGACAGCACCACCAGCACCCGGCGCGGGCTGTCGTTGTACAGGCGCACGGCGTAGCGGTGGCCGCGCTCGCCGGCCACCCAGCGCTGGCCCTCGGCGGGGTAGCTGCGCAGTTCGGTGCCACGGTCGCGGTCGACCAGGGTCATGCGCACCGGGCCGCCTTCGTAGGCCGGTGGCGGAGGTGGCGCCGGGCGGAAGCCGGCCAGGGGCAGGATCAGCAGCAGGGGCAGCAGGCGTTTCATCGGGCGTCTCCAGCGGGGTTGGGTGAATGAACGCGCCGCAGGCCCTGACGGGGTTGGTGGCGTGCAAGGTAAACTGGCCCCGTTCATCGAAGGTTACCCCACGCAGTCATGACGACCCGAGTCCTTACCGGCATCACCCCCTCCGGCACGCCCCACCTGGGCAACTACGTTGGCGCCATCCGTCCGGCCATCGCCGCCAGCCGCGCGCCGGGGATCGAGAGCTTCTTCTTCCTGGCCGACCTGCACAGCCTGATCAAGTCGCAGGACCCGCAGCGCACCCAGCGCGCGACCCTGGAGATCGCGGCCAGCTGGCTGGCCTGCGGCCTGGACCCGGAACATGTGTGGTTCTACCGCCAGAGCGACATCCGCGAGACCACCGAGCTGATGTGGTTCCTGACCGCCATCGCCAGCAAGGGCATCCTCAACCGGGCGCACGCCTACAAGGCGGCAGTGGACAAGAACCGCGAGGAAGGCGTGGACGAGGACGCAGGCGTCAGCGCCGGCCTGTTCATGTACCCAGTGCTGATGGCCGCCGATATCCTGATCTTCAAGGCCAACCAGGTGCCGGTGGGCCGTGACCAGATCCAACACATCGAGATGGCGCGCGATTTCGCCCAGCGCTTCAACCACGTGTACGGCAAGGAGTACTTCCCGCTGCCGGACGTGGTGATCGATGAGCAGGTGGCGACGCTGGCCGGCCTGGATGGCCGCAAGATGAGCAAGAGCTACCACAACACCATTCCGCTGTTCGTGCCGCGCGAGGAGCTGAAGAAGCTGGTGTTCTCGATCCTGACCGACTCGCGCGCACCGGGTGAGCCGAAGGACACCGAAGGCTCGGCGCTGTTCCAGATGTACCAGGCGTTCGCCACGCCGGAACAGACCGCAGAGTTCGCCAAGGCGTTCGCTGCCGGCATCAGCTGGGGCGACGCCAAGCAGCAGCTGTTCGAGCGCATCGACAGTGAACTGTCGCCGCTGCGCGAGCGCTACAACGCGCTGATGGCCGAGCCGGAGAAGATCGAAGCGCTGCTCAAGCGCCGTGGGCAGCAGCTGCGCGAGCAATTGGCGGCACCGCTGCTGGAAGAACTGCGCCACGCCGTGGGCCTGCGCGACCTGTCCACGGCGGGCAACATCGCCAGCGAAGATGCCGGCGTGGCCCGCGTGGCGCCGCCGCAGTTCAAGCAGTACCGCGAGAAGGACGGCCGGTTCTACTTCAAGCTGACCGCCGGCGACGGCACGCTGCTGATCCAGAGCGAAGGCTTCGATTCGCCGCGTGATGCCGGCCAGCTGATTGCCGTGATCAAGCAGGCCGAGCAGGGCGACCAGCTGCAGAGCGAGCTGTTCAAGCTGGACGCCGAGGTGGACGCCGTGCTGGCCGCGCTGGCCGTGTTGCGCGAAGCGGCCTGATCGCCGGGCCTGCCTGCCCTTTGTAGAGTCGAGCCATGCTCGACTTTGCTCCGCCCCTGTAGAGCCGAGCCCGTGCTCGGCTGGGTAGCAACGCAGCCGAGCATGGGCTCGGCTCTACAGGGACGCCCCCGCCGGCACGACCGTGGCACAGCACCCATGGCATGATGTCCACGCGCCGCCGGCGCGATGACATGGAGTCTGCGATGGCCTGGTTGTCGCTGCTGCTGTTCCTGCCCTGGTTCCTGCTGCTGGGCAGCCTGTACTGGCTGTTCCCGCGCCAGCCGCGTAGCGCGCGGCGGCGCCTGTTCGATGGCACCACCCTGGTACTGGCGTTCGCGCTGAGCATTGTGTCGATGCTGTGGGGCTACCGCATCGGCGTGGTGCAACCCGGCGCCGGCCCGATCTGGCCGCAGGTGCTGGCGGTGCTGTACGCCTACGGCGCGTTCCTGGCGGTGCTGGTGCTGGCGTTGCTGCTGCGACCGCGCTGGCTGGACCGGTAGTGCCGGCCGCTGGCCGGCAACTGCATTCAACGGGCTGCGCCGAGGTTTGCCGGCCAGCGGCCGGCACTACCCGACCAAAGCCGCATCGAACCCGGGCCGCCTGCGCGCCTACCATGGGCGTCTGTTCCCGATCCTGCCAGGTGCGTGCCGATGACCGCCGACCCCAGCATCCACACCATCGATACCGGCTTCCAGCGCCCGGACTTCGACGCGGCTTACCTGATCGTTGAAAACGGCCGCGCCGCGTTCGTCGACTGCGGCACCGGCCTGTCCGTGCCGGCGATGCTGCAGGCGCTGGCGGATGCCGGCCTGGGCGTGGAAGCGGTGGACTGGTTGCTGCTCACGCACGTGCACCTGGACCACGCCGGCGGCGCCGGCCTGCTGATGCAGCAGCTGCCCAACGCAAAGGCGGTGCTGCACCCGCGCGGTGCGCCGCACATGATCGACCCGACCCGGCTGATCGCCGGTGCCACGGCGGTGTATGGCGCCGACGAGATCGCGCGCAGCTATGGCCGCATCGAGGCGATTCCGGAGTCGCGCGTGGTGGTGGCCGAAGACGGCCACCGCATCGATCTGGCCGGCCGCGAGCTGGTGCTGCTGCACACGCCGGGTCACGCGCTGCATCACTATTGCGTATGGGATGCGCGCAGCCGCAGCTGGTTCACCGGCGATACCTTCGGTATCTCCTACCGCGAGCTGGACAGCGTGCAGGGCGCTTTCATCTTCCCGACCTCCTCGCCGGTGCAGTTCGACCCGGAGGCGATGAAGGCCTCGATCCAGCGCATGCTGGGCTACGGCCCGCAGGCGATGTACCTGACCCACTACGGTCGTGTGGAACAGGCGGAGAAACTGGCCGGCGACCTGTTCGAGCAGATCGATGCGATGGCCGCCATCGGCCGCCAGTGCGACGGTCGACCGGACCGCCATCGTTGCCTGTTGGCCGCGTTGCAGGCGCTGTATCTGGAACGTGCACAGCTGCATGGCTGTGCGCTGGACGATGCGGCAGTGACCACCGTGCTGGCGATGGATATCGAGCTCAACGCACAGGGCCTGGCCTGCTGGCTGGATCGCATCAGCAGGTAGATCCACGCCCTGCGTGGATGACGCGGGCCCAAGCCGCGCCGTGATGTCACGACCACGTTACACTCTGGTGACTTCCAAGCTAGCCGTGGTACTGCCGTGAATCCGATGCGCGTGTTGCTGCTGTCGTCCTGCCTGTTCGTCGGTGGCCTTGCCCATGCGGCCAACGACCTGCCGGGTGGCGGCATCGATCCGCAGGCGCTGTCGCGCCATGTGCGCGTTCTGGCGTCGGATGAATTCGAGGGCCGCGCGCCGGCCACCGAGGGTGAAGAGCGCACGGTGCAGTACCTGATCGAGCAGTTCCGCAGCTACGGCCTGCAGCCCGGCGGCGTGGATGGCAGCTGGGTGCAGCCGGTCCCGTTGGTGCGCGCGCAGCTGGACGGCCCGGCCAAGGCCAGCCTGTCGCTGAAGCAGGGCAAGCGTGCGCTGGCCAATGGCGTGGACGTGACCCTGCAGAGCCTGCAGCCGCGCAAGCGCGTGCAGATCAGGAATGCGCCGCTGGTGTTCGTCGGCTATGGCATCGATGCGCCGGAACGCCAGTGGAACGACTACAAGGACGTGGACCTGCACGGCAAGATCGCCGTGGTACTGATCAACGATGCCGATTTCGAAGCCGATGCACCGGGCGCATTCGACGGCAAGGCGGTGACCTACTACGGCCGCTGGACCTACAAGTTCGAGGAAGCCGCACGCCGTGGTGCCGAAGGCGTGCTGATCGTGCACGAGACCGCGCCGGCCGCCTACGGCTGGGCCACGGTGAAGAGCTCGGGCACATCGCCGCTGTTCGACATCGAGCGCGGCCAGGACGAGGCGATGGCGCAGCACACGCCGCTGCGTGGCTGGATGCAGCGCGAGCTGGCCGAGGCGATCTTCGCCGACGCCGGCCTCGACTTCGATGCCGAGAAGCGCAAGGCGATGCGCGCCGACTTCCGTCCTGTGGCACTGGACAACGCCAAGCTGAGCGTGGACTTCGCGCTGAAGCGCGAGCAGGTGGTGACCCGCAACGTGGTGGCCAAGCTGCCCGGTGGCGAGCATGGCGACGAGGCGGTGATCTTCTCTGCGCACTGGGATGCGTTCGGCATCGGCCAGCCCGACGCCAAGGGGGACCGCATCCGCCGCGGTGCGATCGACAACGCCACCGGCGTGGCCACGGTGCTGGAACTGGGCCGGGTGTTCGCCGCCGGCCCGCAGCCGCAGCGCACGCTGTACTTCGTGGCGCTGACCGCCGAAGAGAAGGGCCTGCTGGGCGCCAGCTACTACGCCGCGCACCCGCTGGCGCCGCTGGACAAGACCGCCGCGGTGCTGAACATCGAAATGTTCAGCCCGGATGGCCCGACCCGCGACATCGCGTCGTGGGGCAACGGCCGGGTCTCGCTGGAAGGCGACCTGGAACGCGTGGCCAAGGCCCGCGGCCGCAGCTACAGCCCGGACCCGAACCTGGAAGCGGGCTTCTTCTACCGCGCTGACCACTTCGCCTTCGCCCGCCTGGGCGTGCCGGCAATCACCATCGGCCCGGGCCTGGACAAGCTGGACGGTGGGGTTGAAGCCGGCCGCGCGCTGCGCGAGAAGTACTTCGCCGATTGCTACCACCAGGCCTGCGATGCCTGGACGCCGAGCTGGGACCCGAGCGGCCACGCTGCCGATACCCTGCTGGTCTACGATCTGGGCGCGGAGCTGGCCAACAGCCGCCGCTGGCCGACGTGGGAAAAGGAATCGGAGTTCCGCGGCGCGCGCGACAAGAGCGAAGCGGCCCGCCGCTGAGGTAGTGCCGGCCGCTGGCCGGCAACTGCCTGCTATTTCCGGAGGTTCATGAGGTTGCCGGCCAGCGGCCGGCACTACCGAAAGAAGGTGGCGTTGCCGGCCAGCGGCCGGCACTACCGAAAGAAGGTGGCGTTGCCGGCCAGCGGCCGGCACTACCAAAGGAATGTTGAGTTGCCGGCCAGCGGCCGGCACGACCGAAAGAATGTGGAGGTGTCGGCCAGCGGGCGGCACGACCGGGTGTTCGTCAGCGCCGGCGCAGCAGCTTCCACGCGCCCCAGCCGCTGGCGGCGAGCGCTGCCAGATAGCACGCCACCATCGTGCGCAGGCCGACCAGCGATCCGCCGTTGACGCCGCGATGCAGGCGCAGTTGCAGCGAGCTGTGGCCGCTGCCCAGGTCCACTGCCAGCTGCAGCGCCAGTGCGGCGCAGAACAGCAGCAGGGCGATCCCGAAACCGATGCGTGGCCATGCGGCCTGTGCGCTGGGGCGGCGCAGCAGCCAGGCCAGTGCCGTGGCTGCGGCCAGCGTCACCGTGATCCACATCAGTGGAGGAGCGGGAGACGCAGCGGCCACCGGCATTGCACCGGTGGCCGCGATCAGGGCAACGCGCTTACTTGCGGGTGCCGTCGAGCCAGTTCGGGCCCTTGTTGGTGAGGAAGAACACATAGACCACCAACGATACCGCGATCGTGGCAGTCACGTAGAGGGCGAACCAATCGACGTGGCCGGTCTTCAGCGCGCCCTGGTACAGCAGCGGGGCGGTGCCGCCGAACAGCGAGTTGGCCAGCGCATAGCCCAGGCCCACGCCCAGTGCACGCACATGGGTGGGGAACAGTTCGGCCTTTACCACCGCATTGATGGAGGTGTAGCCGGTGAGGATGACGAACGCCAGCGCCAGGGTCAGGAAGGCCAGGGTGGCGTCATGCTGGTGCGGCAGCTGGGTGATCAGGTACCAGCTGTACAGCACGCCGCCGACGCCGAAGAACACCAGCAGGGTTTTGCGGCCGATGATGTCCGACAGCCAGCCACCGACCGGCTGCAGCACCATCAGGAAGGCCAGCACGCCCAGGTTGATCAGGGTGCCGGTCATCGGATCGTTGCCGGCGAAGGCGCTCTGGATCATCTTCGGGCCGTTCACCGAGTAGGTGTAGAAGGCCACGGTGCCGCCGGCGGTGATCAGGAAGCACAGCAGCAGCGGTCGCCACTGGTGCACGAACAGCTCGTACATCGAGCCGGACTTCTGCGCCTTGCCCTCGCGCGCGGCCTCGATGGACGACTCCGACAGCGACTCGTCCATGCCACGGCGCAGCCAGAACACCACCACCGCGGCGATGCCGCCGATGCCGAAGGCGATGCGCCAGCCCCACTCGGAGATTTCCGGCTTGCCCCAGAAGGTCAGCATCAGCAGCAGGGTCAGCTGGGCCAGCACGTGGCCGCCAACCAGGGTGACGTAGTGGAAGGACGACAGGAAGCCGCGGCGGCCGGGAATGGCGGCTTCGGACATGTAGGTGGCGCTGGCGCCGTACTCGCCACCGGTGGCGAAGCCCTGCAGCAGCCGTGCGAACAGCAGGATGACCGCGGCCCAGATGCCGATGCTGGCTGCGGTGGGGGTGATGGCGATCAGGAACGAGCACAGCGCCATCAACGTGACCGAGACGGTCAGCGCCAGGCGGCGGCCATGGCGGTCGGCGAAGCGGCCGAAGAACCAGGCGCCGATCGGGCGCATCAGGAAGGTCGCGGCGAAGATCGCCCACACGTACATCGTGGAGTTCTTGTCGTCGGGCGAGAAGAACTGCGATTCGAAGTACACGGCGAACACCGAGTACACGTAGACGTCGTACCACTCCACCAGGTTGCCGGCGGAGCCTTTGAGGGTGTTGGAGATCGACCGCCGCAGGGCGGCGCGGTCGTTCGCGGGGACAGCAGGTTGGGGCGTGGTGCTCATCTGGGTGGGAATCCTCGATGCGGCGCGTCCGTGCGCAGGGAAAACGGCGCCCGGCCTTGGGGCGGCGCGGCCGGGCAGCCCTCTTGGTACTGCATCGACCGTCAACACGGGGTAGCAGACCAGAGCAGGGTGCATGGATGGATGACAGCGTGCCACCGCATGGGGTCCCGGACCATACTCAAAACGTCCTAGAATCCGCCTTCCCCCGGCTCCCTGGTGTGTCATGTCGGCTCCCCCCTCTTCGTCTGCGGCTGCCCCCCGGGGTGGCCTTGTCGCGCTGGCACTGCTGCTGGTCTACGTGGTCTGGGGCTCGACCTACCTGGGCATCGCCAAGGCCCTGCACGGCGGCGCACTGCCGCTGACGATGGTCTCCGGCAGCCGCTTCATCATTGCCGGCGGCCTGATGTTCCTGGCGCTGCGCCTGTTCTGGAAGCTGCCGAACCCGACCCTGCGGCAATGGCGCAACCTGGTCATCATGGGCGTGACCATGCTGGTGCTGGGCAACGGCATGGTGGTGCTGGCCGAGCGCGAGGTGTCCTCGGGCCTGGCCGCCACCGCGGTGGCCTCGGTGCCGCTGTGGATGGCGCTGTTCTCGGCGCTGCGCGGGCAGCATGCCAGCCGCGGTGAGTGGCTGGGCATCGCCATCGGCTTCCTCGGTGTGGTCTGGCTCAATGCCGGCAGCAGCCTGACCGCCTCGCCGACCGGGCTGGTGCTGCTGCTGATCGCGCCGATCGGCTGGGCGTTCGGTTCGGTGTGGGCACGCGGGCTGGACCTGCCGGGCCCGTTCATGACCGCGGCCGGGCAGATGATCTGCGGTGGCGTGCTGCTGGTGCTGATCGGCCTGGCGGTCGGCGAGCGCCCGAGCACGCTGCCCGATACCGGTGGCCTGCTGGCGATGGCCTACCTGTGCGTGTTCGGCTCCATCGTCGCGTTCACTGCCTACGTGTGGCTGCTGCAGAACGTGCGCCCGGCGCTGGCCGGCAGCTATGCGTACGTCAATCCGGTGATCGCGGTGCTGCTCGGCGCGCTGCTCAACGGTGAGCGCTTCGGCTGGCGCGACCTGCTGGCGATGGCGGTGATTCTCCTGGGTGTGGTGGTACTGACGATGGCAAGGACGCGAAAGAGATGAGCATGGACGAGAAAGAACAACGCCGGGGCCTGCTGGTCACCGCGTCCACCTTCGTGATCTGGGGCCTGGTGCCGGTGTACTGGCACCTGCTCAACGAGGTGCCTTCGTTCCAGATCATCGCCCACCGCATCATCTGGAGCACCGTGCTGGTGCTGGGCTGGCTGCTGATCAGCTCGCGCCTGGGCTGGTGGCAGAAGATCGCCGCGCAGCCGCGCGCGCTGCCGATCCTGCTGGTGTCGAGCCTGACCATCGCCTTCAACTGGGGCCTGTACATCTGGGCGGTCAACGCCGGCCATGTCATCGAGACCAGCCTGGGCTACTTCATCAACCCGCTGGTGAACGTGCTGCTGGGCGTGCTGGTGCTGAAGGAACGCCTGCGCCGCCTGCAATGGGTGGCGGTGGCGATGGCGGCGGTGGGCGTGGCCTGGCTGACCATCGACGCCGGCACACCGCCGTGGATCGCGCTCGGCCTGGCTTGTTCGTTCGGCCTGTATGGGCTGTTGCGCAAGCTGGTCTCGGTCGACCCGGTGGCCGGCCTGGGCGTGGAAAGCATGTACCTGTTCCTGCCGGCGCTGGCCTTCGCGATCTGGGCGGAAAACGGCCATGGCGGTGCGTTCTTCCATGGCTGGGGCTGGCGCAACGACCTGCTGCTGATCTTCGGTGGCGCAGTCACCGCCGTACCGCTGATCGGCTTTGCCTACGGCGTGAAGCGCATTCCGCTGTCGCTGGTCGGCATCCTGCAGTACATCGCACCGAGCCTGCAGCTGCTGCTGGGCGTGTTCTTCTTCCACGAAGCGTTCGATACCGCCAAGGCGATCGGCTTTGCCGCGATCTGGGCCGGCCTGATCCTGTTCGTCGGCGACAACATCCGCACGATGCGCGCCAAGCGCTAGCGCCGGCGGGGCTGCGGGGTCGGATCCCTCCGCAACGCGGAGGGCTCTGACCCTGTTCTATCCGTCGCCTGGGGTCAGAGCCCTTCGCAGGGCGAAGGGATCCGACCCGCTTCCACCCAAAAAAGAACGGCGCCCCGAGGGGCGCCGTTCTGCTTCCGTCCACGGCCAGGAGAGAGGGATGGCCGTGGCGGGAACGCGGTTGCAGGCTTAGAAGCGCTGCTGGTACTTCATGTACATGAAGCGGCCGATGTCGAAGCCACCGTAGTAGGTGAAGCTGCTGTTCGGCTGGCTGTACATGATCGGACCCTGGTGGTTGAACACGTTGTTCACGCCCAGCGACACGGTGCCATCCCACGGCAGGCTGTAACGCACCTGCAGGTCGTGGAAGGTGTTGGAGCCCACCTTGTTGGTCGGCGACGCGCTGGTGTACGACGAGTTGAAGCCCGGCAGGTTGCACTCATCCATGTACGAGCACTTCTCCTTCATGCTGGAGTAGTAGCGCGCGGTCCAGCCGATGCCGAGGTCGCCGTACTGCCAATCCAGGTTGAAGGTGGAGCGCACGCGGAAGTCGCCGGCCCAACCGGTACGCTGTTCCACCGGGGTGGTGGCGGCGCTGTCGTTGCGCTGCTCCAGGTAGTCGGTGTAGGTGGTGTTCCAGTTGACGGCGAA
Source organism: Stenotrophomonas sp. YJH_SMC_135 (assembly GCF_059372355.1). Taxonomy (NCBI): domain Bacteria; kingdom Pseudomonadati; phylum Pseudomonadota; class Gammaproteobacteria; order Lysobacterales; family Lysobacteraceae; genus Stenotrophomonas; species Stenotrophomonas sp. YJH_SMC_135. The sequence goes on along the minus strand of NZ_JCAFVN010000004.1, from coordinate 55,929 downwards.
CTTGCCGAACGCGGTTTCCGGCAGGCGGTAGCGCACGTTGATGTCATAGCCGGCGGTTTCGCGGTAGCCCGCGTTGACCAGCGAGCGGTCCAGCGAGTTGACCTGGCCGTTGCTGCCACGGGTGAAGCGGCCGCAGGCGGCATCCGAACCCTGCACGTAGCACTGTTCCAGGATGTTGGTGGCCGACTCACCGACGATGGCGTTGTCGATGCGGATCTTCCACCAGTCCAGGCTGACGTCCAGGCCCTGCACGAAGTCCGGGCTGTAGACCAGGCCGACGGTCCAGGTCTTGGCGGTTTCCGGCTTCAGGCCCGGGTTGGAACCCGAGCTGAAATCGGTGGTGGCCTGCTGGCCGGGCTTGGTGGCCACGCTGCCATCGCTGTTGAGCTGGCGGAAGTTGGCCGGCACCTTCAGCGCCTGGCAGCGGGCAGCGACGGTCGGGCTGGTGGCGGCGGTACCGAAGGAGGTATCGCACGGATCGGTGAACGAGTCGCGGCTGCTGACGGTGCCGCCGTACAGGTCATCCACGGTCGGCGCACGGAAGCCGGTGCCGTAGGTGGCGCGCACCAGCAGGCTGTCGATCGGCTTCCACTTCAGGCCGAACTTGCTGTTGGTGGTCGAACCGAAGTTGTTGTAGTCCGAGTAGCGGCCGGCCATGTCCAGCGACAGTTCGCGGGCGAACGGCAGGTCGGCCAGCAGCGGCACCTGCAGCTCCAGGTAGACCTCGTTGAGCGAGTAGTTGCCGCGGGTCGGCTGGCCGCTGGTGCCGGCGATCTCGCCCTTCTGCACCATCGTGTCCGGAGTGTAGCTGGCTTCTTCGCTGCGGTGCTCGAAGCCCATCGCGGCCAGGATGTCGCCGGCCGGCAGGGTGAGCAGCGAGCCGGAGATGTTGCCGCTGGCGACCTTGGTGGTGCTCTGCATCTTGTCGACGAAGCGGGTGAACAGGTAGTCCTGCACGTCCTGGTTGCTCAGCGAGCCGGGGCCGGTGTAACCCATCGGGGCGGCCGGGTTCCACGGCACGCAGCCGGCGATCACCGCGCCCGGCGCACCGCAGCGGGCCACGTTGCCGTCCATGAAGGACGGGCCGACGGCCAGGTTGACGTGCGGCTGGTACATGCTGCCGGTACCGATGCGCTCGCCTTCGTTGCGGTTGTACATGTAGTTGACGTTCCAGTCCCAGTACCGCGAACCGGTTTCGAAGCTGCCTTCCAGACCAATGCTGGCGCGCTTGGTTTCCAGGTTGTTCTCGGTGCCGCGCGGCAGTTCCTCGGTACGGTGCGCGAACAGCGCATCCTGGCCCCACAGGTTGAACGCGCTGTCCTTGGACAGGGCGGCACGGCTGCCATTGCGGGCCTGCGCGGCGCTGACCGAGTACGGGTAACCGGCCAGGTGCTTGGTCGACTCGCGCTTGCTGTACAACGCGTCGGCGACGATGCGCAGGTTGTCGGTGATCGAGAAGCCACCGTTGGCGAACACCGAGGTGCGTTCCAGGCCTGTCAGCAGGCTCATGTTCGACTTGGTGTTTGCACCATCAGCCGGGTCCGGCGCATGGAAATTGCCGGCCTTGCCCGGGTCGCCGCCCGGGCCCACCGTCAGGTTCTTGCCACCGACGGTGACGTAGCCCCACGGGGTGTTGCCATTGAGGCCATCGTTGGGGTGGCGCGGGCCGTTGGTGTAACGGCTGAACTCGCGGTCCTTGCCCAGCACCTCATCTTCCTTGGTGCGCTCGGCACCCACGCTGAACCAGCCGCGCTCGAAGGTCTTGCCGAAGGTCGCGCTGTAGGCGCGCTTCTGGCCGTCACCCTGGCCGTACTGGCCGACATAGACGCTGGCTTCGCCACCATCGAAATTCTTGCGGGTGATGATGTTGACCACGCCGGCGATGGCATCGGAGCCGTACAGCGCGGAGGCGCCGTCGGTCAGCACTTCCACGCGCTCGACGATGGACGACGGGATCGAGGCCAGGTCGGAGTAACCGCCGGCGCTGACGCCCATGCGGCGGCCGTCGATCAGCACCAGGCTGCGTTCCGGGCCCAGGTTGCGCAGGCTGACGTACATGCCGCCGAAGTCGCGCGAGGAGGTCAGCGACGAGGCGCGGCTCATGCTCGGCGCACCGGCGGCAGGAATGTCCTGCAGGATGTCAGCGACGTTGACGTAGCCCTTCTTCTCGATCTCGGCGCGGTTGAGCGCGACTACCGGCTGTGCGGTTTCGACACTGGCCTGGCGGATGCGCGAGCCGGTGATTTCGATGCGGTCGAGGTTGGTCGGGGTATCGCCGGCGCTCTGTGCGAAGGCGGGGGTGGTGCAGCTGGCGGCCAGCGCGATGACGATCGCGTTGCGCAGCGGATTGGTTTTCAGGGACATCCGTGAAATCTCGTGTTTCAGTAAAAACAAGCGCCCGTTCTATGGGCGCGTGGGGTGCTGCAAACCAACGTGGGGGGCGCGATTCTAGAATGTTTCCATTCGTAACTGTTTGTCTCGGCGCCGCTGGACGTGCGCGAAAATGAATCGCAACCAACAATCCACAGGTGCGCTGTGCGCAGCGTCACGCGCGCTGCGTTTGCGATGGGCAGAGGCATCGATAGCGGCACGAAGCTGGCACGCTTGAGTGGTTGCGACAACGCGTCGCAGTACGCGCTTGTATGCAGGCGCGCAGCCGTTGTGATGCACCTGCCCGCATGAAATGCTCTTCGCCTTGTCATCGAAGGCAGGAGAGGAAGGAATGATCCAGCTTGAAGAAGCACGCCGTCGCGTGGAGGCTGCACTTGCCAGCGACGATGAGCCGGTTGCCATCACGCATGAGCACGAAGTGGTCGAAGGCTGGCTGTTCTGCTTCCAGTCGCTGCGCTACCTGCAATCCGGCGAAATCTCGGATGCATTGGCCGGCAATGGGCCGATCTTCGTCGACCGGCACACAGGCGAGCAGCACGCGCTGGGCACGGCGTATCCGCCCGAGGAGGTCCTTCGCCAGCATCTGGCCGCGCGCGGCCCCGCCGTCTGATGCTGCGGCGGCGGATTTCTGAGTTCGGCAACGTGAAAGGGACGGAGCCTTCGCTCCGTCCCCTTGCGTGATGCGCAGTCCACCGCTGCGCGATGCTCAGGTTTCGCGCAGCGCCGTGGTGATCGGCAAACGTGCCGCGCGCAGGGCCGGGAACAGGCCGCCGACCAGGCCGATGCCCAGTGCCCATTTCAGGCCGGTCCACAGCAGTTCCGGCGACACATGGAACTTGAACACCACTGCGCTGAAGTTGCTGCCGATGGTGGACACGCTGTAGCCATTGAACAGCAGCCACGCCACCGCACAGCCGAGCAGGCCACCGAGCAGCGCCAGCAGCATCGTCTCCAGCATCACCGCCGTCACCACCGGCAGGCCGCGGAAGCCGATCGCACGCATGGTGGCGATTTCGCGGGCGCGCGTGGCGACGGCCGCATACATGGTGTTGAGCGCGCCAAACACCGCACCGACCGCCATGATCGTGCCGATCACCTTGCCAAGGATGTCGATCAACTTGGTCAGCCCGCCGCCCTGCTTGCTGTAGTACACGCGGGTGGTTTCCACGTCCAGTTTCAGGCGCGGGTCGGCGGCGACGGCGGCCTTGAACTGATCGAAGCCTGCCTTGCCCTCGGTGCGCACGCTGATCGACTGCCAGGCGCTGCGCTGGTAGGTGGTGGCCAGCGTATCGGCGTCGGTCCACAGTTCCGAATCATGCGCATCGCCGGTGGCGAACACACCCACCACGGTCCAGGTCTGGTTGCCCAGGGTCAGTGTCCTGCCCACCTCCATGTCGCGGAACTGGCCCTTGGCGCCCTGGCCGACCACGATCTCGCGCAGGCCAGTGGCGAACTTGCGCCCCTCGACGATCCTGACCTTGTCATGCACCGCCCATGCCTGCGGGCCCACGCCGCGGAACTGCGCGTTGACGTCGGTGCCATCGGACTTCGACACCAGGTTGACCACCTGCGACAGCTCCGGCGACAGCAGCGGCCGGCCCTGCGCATCGCGGCTGATGCCGGGCAGGGTGGACAGCATCGGTACCTGCTCGCGGGTGATCACCGAGTTGGTCTCGGCCTGCGAGCCACCGCGCAGCACGATGGCAGTGGTGTCATCGCCGGTGTTGTTGAGCGTGGCCTGGAAGCCTTCGCCCATCGCCAGCATTGCCACCAGCACGCCGACCACGCCGGCGATGCCGACCACGATCACCGAGGACGCGCCCCAGCGCTGCGGCAGGCTGGCCACGCCGATACGGGTGGCGGCCAGCGCCAGTCGCCCCCCGCGGGTCAGCAGCAGCCACAGGGCCACCAGCACGGTCACGGCCAGCACGCCGGTCCACGGCAGGCTGATCCACAGCACCAGGCCGACCGCCAGCAGCAGCACCGTCACGCCGTTGCCCAGCCACTTCTTGAGTTTGCTCTTGAACATGTCTGTGTTCTCCTCAGCGACCGGCCAGTGCGTCGACGATCTTCAGGCGCTTGGCACGCAGCGCCGGCAACAGGCCGACGATGATGCCGATCACCACGATCAGGCCCAGCCCCATCAGCCAGGTTGGCGTCGGCACGTGCGGCGGCAGCATGCCCATGCTCTTCGGGCCGATGGCCGGCAGGATCAGGGCGGCCAGGCCCATGCCGATCAGGCCGCCCAGGCCGATCAGCAGCACCGATTCCACCATCACCAGGGTCAGCACGGTGCTGTCCTTGAAGCCCAGCGTCTTCAGCGTGGCCAGCTCCGGCACGCGCTCGCGCACGGCCTGCGCCATGGTGTTGCCTGTCAACAGCAGCAGGGTGAAGAACACCGCGCCCATGATCGAGGTGACGATCATGCCGATATCCGCGAACTGCTTGACGAAGGCCTGCTGGAACGCCGATTCGGTCTGGGTCTTGGTCTCGTGGTCGGAGTTGGCCGAGATCGCGTCGATCGCCTGCGCCACCCGCGAAGAGTGGTCCGGGTTGTCCAGCGTTACCGTGTACCAGCTCACCTGGTTCTTGATGTAGTCGTTGGATTCATCGAAGTACTTCCAGTTCATCATCAACTGGCGTTCTTCGTTGGCGGCCAGCGCACGGTCCTTGGAACGGTAGATGCCCTTGAGCACCAGCGGCCAGTCGTTGCTGCCGCCACGCGGGAAGATCGTGGCCTGCAGCGGGATGGTGTCGCCGATCTTCCAGCCGAACTGCTTGGCCAGGGTTTCGCCGACGATGGCGCCGGTACGGGTCTGCTTCCAGTCTTCCAGCTGTGCCGGGTCGATCTGCAGCTCGCGGTAGACATCGAAGTAGTTGGGGGACACCGAGAAGTTCGGGAAGAAGTTCTTCGGGTCCTGGTAGATGCCGCCGAACCACATGCCATAGGCCACGTCGCGCACGCCGGCCACCTGCCGCACCTGGGCTTCCAGGCGGATCGGCAGCGACTGGGTGATCGACAGCCGCGATGCGACCACCAGGCGGTTGGCGCCTTCCACGCTGCCGCCGGAGGTGAATGCCACGCGCACCGAATCGAGCATGCCGAACAGCAGGAACGCGGCCACCACGGAGAGCAGGGTCAGCAACGTGCGGGTACGGCTGCGGAACAGCTGCGCCCACACCAACGAGAAGTATTTCATCGCCGTGGCCTCCGTCAGTGGGCCAGCGGCGCGTCGGCCAGCTCGCCCTTGTCCAGGTGCACCGTGTGCGTGGCGTACTCGGCGGCCTTCGGGTCATGGGTGACCATGATGATGGTCTTGCCATGCTCCCGGTTGAGCTGCTGCAGCAGGCCGAGGATCTCCTCGGCGGACTGGCGGTCGAGGTCGCCGGTCGGTTCGTCGCAGATCAGGAAGGTCGGGTCGGAGACGATCGCCCGCGCGATTGCCACGCGCTGCTGCTGGCCGCCGGATAGTTCATTCGGGCGGTGGCTGCGGCGGTCGGCCAGGCCGACCAGGGTCAGCGCGATCTCGGCGTTGCGGCGGCGCTGCGCCGCATTGAGGTGGGTCAGCAGTAGCGGCAGTTCCACGTTCTTCTGCGCGGTCAGCATCGGCATCAGGTTGTAGAACTGGAACACGAAGCCGACGTGGTGGCTGCGCCAGGTCGACAGCTGGCCGCCGCTCATCTGGTCGATGCGCTCGCCCTCGATGCTGATCTCGCCGCCGCTGGGGTTGTCCAGGCCGCCGATCAGGTTGAGCAGGGTGGTCTTGCCCGAGCCGGACGGGCCCATCAGCGCGACGAAGTCGCCGCTGGCGATGTCCAGGTCGATGCCGTGCAGCACCTGCACTTTCTCGGGGCCACGCTGGTAGGTCTTGGTGATGTTGCGCAGTGAAACCAGGGTCGACATGGGTGGTTCTCCACGGAAGGCGGGAAACGGGGAAGCGCCACGGCAGGGGCCGCAGGCGTGCGTCGAGCGGTGCTGCCGGCGGCGCCCGTGGGCGCCAGGCCGCTACTGCGCTTGTTTCTGTTGCACCTTGGCGCCATCGCGCAGGCTGTCCGGCGGGTTCAGCACCACCGATTCACCTGCGCTCACGCCCTTGAGGATCTGGCGGTCCTTGCCCATCGCCTGGCCGGCCTCGACCGTGCGCTGCTGCACGCGGCTTTCGTCACCCAGCACGAAGGCAACCGAGGCGCCCTCGCGCTGGACCACGGCGCCCGCCGGCACGCGCACGCCCTGCGGTTTGGCGGCCGCCTGCGGCTGCGCCTGCTCCAGGAAGCTGACGCGCACGCCCATCTCCGGCACGATGCGCGGGTCCTTCACCTTCAGCGCCACGCGCACCTTCACCGTGGCCTTGCCGCGGTCGGCGGTGGGGATGATGGCGATCACCTCGCCCGGAATCTTCCACTCCGGATAGGCGTTGAGCGTGGCTTCGACCGGCATCTTCGGCTGCACGCGGCCGATGAAGGCCTCGCCGACCTCGACTTCGATCTCCAGCGAGTCCATGTCGACGATGGTGCCGATGCCGGTACGGGTGAACCCACCGCCCGCCGACAGCGGCGAGACGATTTCGCCGGGCTGCGCGGCCTTGGCAGTGACCACGCCGGAGAACGGCGCGCGCACGATGTTGTTGTCCACGCCCAGATCGGCGATGGCCAGCTGGTCGTTGGCCACCCTGACGTTGCGCTGTGCGGTGTCCAGCTGTGCACGCAGGCTGTCACGCTGGGCCACCGCCTGGTCGTACTGCGAGCGCGACACCAGCTGCTGGCCGACCAGTGCCTGCAGGCGGCTGGCTTCAGCGGCCGCCTGCTTCTGCTGCGCTTCCAGGCCGGCCACCTGGCTGCGTGCGGCCTGCAGCTGCGAGGCATACAGGCTGCGCTGCGCGTCGGCATCGATCGGGTCCAGGGTGGCCATGATCTGGCCCTGTTCCACGCGCATGCCTTCCTCGATCATCACCTCGCGCACCTTGCCGGTGATCTTGGCCGATACCGTGGCCATGCGCCGGGCGACCACGTAGCCACTGGCATCGAGCACCGAACTGCTGGCGCTGCCCTGCTGGATGGCCACGGCGGGGGCGGTTTCCACGTCCACTGCCGGCGTACGCCCGAACAGGGCGAAGCCGACAGCGGCCAGCAACAACACGACCACGATGATCGCGATCCACAGCCAGCGGCGGCCACCGCCACCGCCGCCGGAGGCGGGCGGCGGCGATTTGCGGTCGATACGGAGTTCCTTCAACAGCTCGGCAGAAGCGTTCATTCGTTCCATCACAGGCGTTTGGGCGGGTGTGGCCGGAAGGACGGACGGCGGCGGTTCCGGCGGTGGAGCGTGCGGCACAGCATGCAGGCAGGCACAGCGATGACGGCAGTGACAGCTGTCACCCGATGACACTGACGGCGGCAACTGCGAAACGTGACCACGGCGGCACAGGATGGCAATGTCCCCGCTACCGGTACCGCCCATGGATCCGATCACCCCGTCGCTGGCCCGCCACAGCCGCGCCGCCAAGCGTACCGTGATCCGCGCTCGGTTGCGCCGGTGCCGCCCGGCCGGTGGTGGCGCCTGCGCGCAGGCGGCTGAACTGGCATGATCGGCGGCGATCGTCCCCGCCTGGAACCGCCCGTGCCGTCGACATGGCTTGCCTCGCTGCTGCGCCCCGCGCCGGACTCGGCGGTGGCCGATACGCTGCGCCGGGGAAAATCGCCCTGGAGCGAGGCAGTCCACCTGCTGTGGTCGGTGTGGATCTTCCTGACGCCCTTGCTTGGCCACGGCTTCACCCTGCGCTGGCTGCTGCTGACGCTGGCCAGCTATCCGGTGTTCCTGCTGCTGTACGCCAAGGTGATGGTGGCGCCGCGCCATCACGCTCCGCGCTATGCGCTGGGCCTGATCGCGATGTCGCTGGTGCTGCTGCCCTGGTATCCGTCCGGGCTGACCTACTTCGTGTTCGGCTGCGTGCTGCTGCGGGTGAGCGGACGCGGTGGCTGGTGGCAGTATCTGCTGCAGCTCACTGGCCTGAACCTTCTGTTCTGCAGCCTCGCGCTGCTGTTCCAATACCCGTGGCAGAGCCTGGTCTGGATCCCGGCCGTGTCCTACATCGTGGGGCTGGTCGTGAACGTGGAAGCGCTCAACCAGCAGAAGGATGCGGCACTGCAGCTGTCGCAGGACGAGGTGCGGCGGCTGGCGGCCACTGCCGAGCGCGAACGCATCGGCCGCGACCTGCATGACCTGCTCGGCCACACCCTGTCGCTGATCACATTGAAGCTGGAGCTGGCGCGCAAGCTGCATGATCGCGGCGACGCGCGCGCGCGGCTGGAGATCGGCGAGGCCGAGGCCATCGCCCGCGAAGCGCTGGCACAGGTGCGCAGCGCGGTTACCGGCATCCGCGCCAGCGACCTGGCCGGTGAGCTGGCATCGGCGCGGCTGCTGCTGGAATGCCAGCAGGTCCACCTTCAATACGCACCACCACCGGCGATGCCGGTGGATGTCGAACGCGGGCTGGCGCTGGTGCTGCGCGAGGCCGCAACCAATATCGTGCGCCATGCACAGGCGACACAGGCACGGGTGGAGTTCATGCTGGAGGGACGCATGCTGGCGATGCAGATCCGCGACGATGGCCGTGGCGGCGTGCAGGCCGAGGGCAACGGGCTGAGCGGCATGCGCGAACGCGTGGCCGCCCTGGGGGGCAGCCTGCAGGTACAGTCCGCAAAGGGCGAGGGCACGCGACTGACCGTGCGCGTGCCACTGGCTGCCGCGACCACACCGTTGCCGCCGGGAGCGCCGCCGTCGCTGGCACAGGACGGTGTCGCATGATCCGCATCCTGCTGGCCGAGGATCAGGCGATGGTGCGCGGTGCACTGTCGGCGTTGCTGGGCCTGGAGCCGGATATCGAGGTGCTGGGCAGCGCCGCCGATGGCGAAACCGCGTGGCGGATGCTGCAGCAGCTGCAACCGGACATTCTGGTCACCGACATCGAGATGCCCGGCCTGTCCGGGCTCGAGCTTGCCCAGCGCATCGCGCGCCACGAGCTGCCGATCAAGGTGGTGATCGTGACCACCTTCGCCCGGGCCGGTTTCCTGCGCCGCGCGCTGGAAGCCGGCGTGCTGGGCTATCTGCTGAAGGATGCACCGGCCGAGAACCTGGCCGATGCCCTGCGCAAGGTGAAACAGGGCATCCGCGCGATCGACCCGCAGCTGGCACTGGATGCGTGGTCGCAGGCCGATCCGCTGACCGACCGCGAGCGCCGCGTACTGCGGCTGGCGGGCGAGGGCCGCACCGCCAGCGAGATCGCCGAGCAGCTGGGGTTGTCGCACGGTACGGTGCGCAATTACCTGTCCGAGTGCATCGGCAAGCTGGGCGTGGCCAACCGGATCGAGGCGTACCGGCTGGCGCGGCAGAAGGGGTGGTTGTAGCGGATCATTTCCGCGCCTGCGGAGACGTGTCACTTTCTTTGCTCGTGCAAAGAAAGTAACCAAAGAAACACGCCGCCAGAGCGCGAGCCGTCGCTACGCGACGGTTCCCTGCGCTTCTCGGCGAATCAGGGGACGGCGCCGAACTCGCTTCGCTCAGACACCGGCGCCTCTGCGCCCCCTGATTCCCCTGCGATGCTCGGCTCGCTCAAGGCGGACCCAACGTCAAAGGCAAAATCTGCACCCGGTAGATCCACGCCATGCGTGGATGCTCTTGCTGTTGATCTTGACCTTCCAGTCCGCCTTGAGCGAGCCGAGCACCGCAGGACCGGCGAGGGCGAAGAGGCGCGGGTGTCTGAGCGCAGCGAGTTCCCGCGCCGTCCCTCGACGGACCGAGGAGCACAGGGAACCGTCGCGTAGCGGCGGCTCGCGGCCGGCGGAGCGTTTCTTTGGTTACTTTCTTTGCGCGCAAAGAAAGTGACACCCCACCCGCGGTCGCGGAAACAACCCGCCGGGAACTCCCGGCGAACCCGATCATCACTCCTTCCCGCGCGCCATCGCCTGGAACACCCCGTCACGCCGCACCCACAGGTGGAACAGCGCCGCACCCACATGCATCAGCACCGTGGCAAACAACACATAGGCCAGCAGGCTGTGCGCATTGCGCAACGCGGCATACAGTGCCGGGGTATGGGGCACGATCGGCGGCAGGTGCAGGCCGCCCCACAGCACGATCGGGTAACCGCCGGCCGACAGCATCGCCCAGCCGATCAGCGGCATCGCCAGCATCAGCGCGTACAGCATCCAGTGCGAGGCCTTGGCCGCCATCACCTGCCACACAGGAAGATCCGCCGGCAGCGGCGGTGGGCGATGACGCAGCCGGTTGTACAGGCGCAGCAACACCAGTACGCCGATAGTGATGCCCAATGGGCGGTGCAGGTCGATCAGCATCGGCCGCAGGTGCAGCGAGGCGACCATGGTCACGCCAATGAACAGCATGGCGACGATCATCAGCGCCATGGACCAGTGCAGCACCCGCGCGAGCAGGTTGAAGTGGCCGTTGCCGGTGCTCATCGTGCGGCCTCCTTCCGTTGCTCGACGTTGCCGGTGGCGCGCTCGCGTTCGCGGCGGTTGAAGGACTGCGAATACACGGCCGAGCGGGCCGCCAGGATCGGATCGTCACTGCCACGCACGCCGCTGGGCAGGATCAGCGGATCGAAATTGATCTGCCCACAGGCGCCCTGTTCCTGCGACTGCATGCGGTCCAGGCTGAGTACGCCGGCCACTACCTGGTCACGCGATTCGGGCCACGGTACCGACGGATCATCGATGGCATCGCCAGGCTCGGCGGTGGTCACGACCAGGTTCCAGCGCACCGGGCCGCTGGCCAGGCGCTGCTGCAGTTCCTGGCTGAGGAAATCGACGCTGGCCTGCTTGCGGGTTTCCGCATCCATCTCCACCACCGGCGCCTGCGGCTGCCAGCGCCAGCGCACCGCGCGCTTCTGGCCCTGCGCATTGGTGAACCAGAAGCTGTTGACGCTGTTGAAGGTGGTGTCGGCCCAGCTGCTGGTCCACGGCGCGGTCTTGGCCCACTGCTGGAAAGCCTGCGCACTGGGGTATTTGGCCAGCACCGCGGCCATCTTCTGCGGATCGGGCTTGCCGGTGGCCGGGTCGGGAATGGAGGCGCGGGTCTGCTCGTAGAACGCCTCGGCGCTGGGCACGGCGAAGAACGGGAAGCTGTTCATCGCCATGCGCCATTCCTGGCCATCATCGCTGACCATCTGCACCGCGAGGCTGCGCACGCGTGCAGTGTTGTCGGCACCGTAGGGGTCGCCGCCGCCGATCGACAACCGGCCCATCACCGGCACGCGGCGCTGCGAGAACACCCGTGCGCTGGACAGGGTGGGGGCCTGCGCGCTGGGTTCGAACCAGCCGCTCACGCAGATGCCCTTGCTGTGCGCGCGGCGGAAGCCCGGGTGGGCCGGGCCGGTGGCCTCGATGGTGTCGGTGAAGCGCTGCGCGGTCAGGCGGTTTCCAATCCAGCCGGCCAGCCAGGCGAAGGCCAGCGCGACCGCACCCAGAATGAGTGCGATCAGTGCGATCCAGAGCAGGGGTGAATGCTTGCGTGGCGCGCCCGGCGTCTGGCCAGCGCGGGTGTAGCGGAAGAGCGACATGGTCGGAGTCCTGCCTTCACGGAGCGTGTGGGTGGTCGACCCACACATCCTCGCAGAACCCGGCCGGGGCCGAAATTCAATTTTTCGTCAGATTTTCCGGGGACGGGGTGCCGACCAACGGTCGGCACCCACCCGATCAGCTGTAGCGCTGCTTCAGCATCGCCCACGCCGAGCGCAGCGCCAGCGCTTCGCCACCGGCCGGACGGCCCGGGCGCTCGCCGTCGTTCCAGGCATACACATCCAGGTGCGCCCAGCGCTGGCCGTCTTCCAGGAAGCGTTCCAGGTACAGCGCGGCGGTCACCGAGCCGGCCATGCGCGAACCGGCGTTGGCCAGGTCGGCGATGCCGCTGCTCAGGTAGCGCAGGTAGGGGCGCCACAGCGGCATGCGCCAGACCGGGTCGCGGGTCGCGTCACCGGCCTGCAGCCACTGCTGGGCCACCGTGTCGTCGTTGCTGAACAGTGCCGGCAGGTCCGGGCCCAGTGCGATGCGCGCGGCACCGGTGAGGGTGGCGAAGTCCAGCACCAGGTCCGGCTTCTGCTCACCGGCGAAGGTCAGCGCATCGCACAGGATCACGCGGCCTTCGGCATCGGTGTTGTCGATCTCCACGCTCAGGCCCTTGCGGGTGGCGATCACTTCGCCCGGGCGGAAGGCATCCGGACCGATCGCGTTTTCCACCGCCGGCACCAGCAGGGTCAGCCGCACCGGCAGCCCACGTGCCATCACCAGGCCGGCCAGGGCCAGTGCGTGCGCGGCGCCGCCCATGTCCTTCTTCATGTTGCGCATGCCGTCGGCCGGCTTGATGTCCAGCCCGCCGGTATCGAAGCACACGCCCTTGCCCACCAGCACCAGCGCCGGGTCGGTTTCCCTGCCCCAGCGCAGCACGACCAGACGCGGCGCACGATGCGAAGCGCGGCCCACGGCGTGGATGGCCGGGAAATTCTGCTTCAGCAGTTCGTCGCCGGTAATCGCCTCGACCTGCGCGCCATGTGCATCGGCCAGCGTGCGCGCGGCGTCTTCCAGCTGCTGCGGGCCCATGTCTTCGGTCGGGGTGTTGACCCAGTCGCGCACGCGCAGGCTGGCGGCGATCAGGTCGGCCACTTCGCCGGTCGGCGAGGCCACCAGCTGCGCCGGTGCGCGGTTGCGCTTGCGATAGCGGTCAAAGCGGTAGCTGCCCAGGCCCCAGCCCAGCTGCAGCAGCGCCAGTTCGGCGGCCGGCAGTTCATTGGCTAGCTGCCAGACGCTGCCTTCCGGCAGCGCGTGCGGCGCATGCGCATAGCTGTAGGCATCGGCACGATCACCCACGCCCATCACGGCACCGGCCAGGCCATCGGCGCCCGGCAGCAGTGCCACGCTGTGGGCGCCGGCGTTGAAGCCCTGCGATGCCAGCCACGCCTGCGTGGCAGCCGGCTGGCTGTCCTTCCAGGCGGCGAACTGCTCGCGGTCCAGCACGTACAACGGCAGCGCCGCAGCGGTGTCGGCGGTGAAACCAGTGATCTCGCTCATGCGTCAGGTACTCCGGGGTGCGGCGGCGTCGAGGTTGGCATCCAACCAGTCGGCCAGGCCGGTAAGGGTGCCGAACTGCAGGTCCGGCTGCAGCTGCGGATGGGTCCAGGTGGCTGCGTCGCGGTTGATCCAGCAGCCGCGCAGGCCGGCGGCAATCGCCCCGGCCACGTCCATCTCGGCATGGTCGCCGACGTGCAGCACCTGTGCCGGTGCCACACCCAGGCGGGTGCACGCGGCATGGAAGATGCTGGCTTCGGGCTTGGCCGCGCCGTGTTCGCGCGAACCCAGCTGGAAGGCGAAATGATGGGCCAGGCCGATCCGCTCCAGGTCGGCGTTGCCGTTGCTCAGCGCCGCCACCGGTACCCGTGCGGCAATGCGCGCCAGCGCGTCGATCGCATCGGGATAGCACTCCACCTGGTTGCGCGCGGCGTAGAACACTTCATACGCAGGCTCCAGCAGATCGAGGCTGGCACCGCTGGTGTGCAGTGCTTCGTGCAGGGTCAGCCGGCGCAGCGCACTCAGGTCGTGGTGGAGGTGCGGATGGGCGTGGTACAGCCGCTCGCGCAGTTCGCGCATCGCCTCCACCGGATACATCGCGGCGGTAGCGGGGCTGTGTTCGCACATCCAGGCGTGCAGGACCTGTTCGATGCGGGCGCCGATCGGAGCGAACGGCCACAGCGTGTCGTCAAGGTCGAGGGTGATGGCTTGGACGGGGAAATTCACCTCGCCATTCTACCCCTGCCCGCGCGGGCTTTCATGCGACGCGGCGGGCGGGTGGGCACTGTGGCTGGGCCGGGTCAGCGCAGGTTGTACGAGCAGGCGATGGTGGTCTGGCCGTCGAACTGCTGCACGTCCAGGTTGTGCCGCCCAACTTCCTTCGTGTAGGTGCCTGCTACCGGGTCGGACATCTTCGCCAGTGCCGCGACCTGTTCCACACTGGCCGAGCTGAAGTACGCGGTGAAACTGTCGATGCCATCCTCGCCGCTGTCGCCGTCATAGGACTGCAGCCGGTTCACGGGCTGGCCCAGCACCATCAAGGGCGTGGTCAGCCGGAACTCGCTGCTGGATTCGCCGTCCTGCGCCCTTGCCGGGGCCGGTGCCAGCATCCGGGCCATGGCGTCGAACTGCATGGGCGTGAGGTGCCGCTTGCAGGTAACCGCCTCAGCAAGCTGGGTGCGCGCCTGATCGGCAGTCGGCGGTGTCGCGGCGAACGCGGGAGCGGCAATGCAGGCCAAGGCAAGGCAACGCGTGGCGAGAGAGTTCATACGAGCGGATCCATCCGGGTAGGGCGCCATAGTCTGCCACTTCGTCCCTGTTTCTGGTTCCGCCACCTGCGTCAATCCGTTGTTGATGCCGTCACTCCAGCAGGCGTGCCCAGCCCTGCATGCCATCCAGGCGTGCCAGCACCAGCTTGATGCACACCAGCAGCGGCACTGCCAGCAGCAGCCCGATCATGCCCCAGGCCCAGCCGAACACCATCAGCGCCAGGATCAGCACCAGCGGCGACAGCTTCATCCGACGGCCCAGCACGATCGGGGTCACCATCTGCCCTTCCAGGGTGTGCAGGCCCAGGTAGGCGGCGGCCGGCAGCAGGGCCTGCAGCGGGTCGCGGAACTCGACGAAGCCCATCAACAGCATCAGCGCCACGCCGATCAGCGGACCCACATACGGGGCGAAGTTCAGTAGTGCAGCCACCGTGCCCCACAGCAGTGCTTCCTGCAGGCCGATGCCGAGCAGCATCAGCACGCCGGCGAACACCAGCCCGACCAGGCTGTTGATGACGCTGATGGTCAGCACGTAACGCGAGACCTCCCGTTCGATCGAACGCAGGATGTCGGTGGTGAACCGCTGCTGCTGGCGGTTCGGGAACAGGGCGATCGCTGCGCGCTGCAGGCTCTGCCCGTAGATCATGAAGAACAGGGTCAGCAGCACCACCGCCAGCACCGACGCGGCCAGGCGCGGTGCACGGGTCAGCATGCGGTATGGATCGTCCAGCTGGGTGCGGATCACTTGCACCTTGTGGTTGCTGTCACCGCCGGCCACGCGGGCGAAGTTTTCCGCCGCCTGGTTGGCCTGCTGCACCGGCTTGGTCAGGTCCTGCACCTGCCGGGCCACCTTGCGCAGCTGCTGCGGTGCTTCCTGCGCCCATTCCATCGCCGGACCGATCAACTGCACCGCCAGCGAACCGGTCAAGCCCAGCCCGGCGCCGAGGATCAGCAGTGCGCCCAGCGCGCGCGGAATCCACAGCTTCTGCAGCAGGCGCAGGATCGGGTTGCCGACCAGTGCGAAGAACATCGCCAGCAGCACCGGCAGGATGATGTCCTGCGCGGCCCACAGCGTGTAGCCCACCGCCAGGGTGGCCAGGACCACCAGCGACATCGGCCCGCGTGGACGCGACGGGGGCGGCAGCGGCGCCTCCGCACCCTGCGGATCGGCTGGTGACGGGGACAGGAGGGACTCGCTCATCGACGCACCAACCGGGAAGGGGAGCGCATTATCCGCCGGCCGCGATCGGCGCGGCGGAGTGCGTGGATCAACGTTCGGACAGCTCGGTGGCGGCTTCGGCCGGGCGCGGTTCGCGCGGTTCCGGTTCGGGTTCCGGGCGGGGGGCAGGTGCCGGCCGTGCGTTGGCGGCGGAGGCCGCCGCCTGTGCCTGTTCGCTGGCATCGTCGGCTTCTTCGGCCGCGTCATCGGCGGTCGCTGCAGCCTGTGCCGCCATCGCCGTGGCGAACGCCGCCTGGGCACTGGCGAACAGGTTCGAGACCGAACCGACCATCTGCAGCCAGCGCGCACCGTTGACCTTGCCGGGCACTTCCAGCTTGCCGGCGATGAAGCCACCGGCCAGGCCGACCACCACGATGCGCAACGGCGACCAGCCCTTTCGCCAGACGTCGCTGAGCGTGGACCAGTGGTCCTGGGTCTCGCCCAGGCGCACGGTCACCACCTGTTCGCAGCGTTTCACCCGCCGCTGCAGCGCGCCGAACTTCATGGCTTGCCCTCGGGCAGCTGCACGCCGGCATCGGGGTCGTCTTCGCTGGGCTCGTCGAACAGGCCCAGGCGTGACAGCTGGCGCCGGGTGGCATGCATGCCGGTGTGGTGGAAGAAGTAGGACACCCGCCAGATCGCGTAGCCGGTGACGGCCAGGCTCAGCAGCGAGGTGATCAGCAGCGCCTGCAGCCAGCTAAGGCCCCAGCTCTGCAGCAGGGCGATGAGGGTGGCCGCCATCAGCAGCCAGGCCGAGGCACCAAATACGATCGCCACGCCGGCCCAGGCCAGCGCACGGCCGAAGGCACTGCGGGCCAGGGCGAAGTCGGCCGAGGCCAGCCGGCGCAGCGAGCGCACGGTGTGCTTGGCCGAATCGGCGGCGGCACGACCGGCCGCGCCGACCTGGCGGATGCTCTCATCCAGCGGCGGGGTGGCCGCCGGATCAGGGGCTTGCGCGTTGTCTTCGCTCACGCCGCGGCTTACTTGTCGCTGCTGCCGCGGGCCAGCTTGGCGATGATCCAGCCGGCAGCGAAGGCGACGCCGAACGACGCCAGCGGACGCTCACGGATCAACTCGGCGGCGCTGTCGATCAGGTCCTTGCCCTTGTCCATCAACGCGTCAACCTGTTCCTTGGCAGCGGCACCACCGAATTCGGCGGCGGCCAGGCCAGACAGTGCGCTGTCGGACAGTTCGGCCTTGACGTTGGCCTTGCCGATGCGCAGCTCGTCGGTCGCGGCACCGGTTGCGCCCTTGATCGCACCGCCGGCGGCCGTGGCGGCCTGCTTCAGGTGGGAACCGGCTTCACCCAGGTGTTCCTTCAGGTTCTCGGTATTGGTGGGGCTCATCGAATCACTCCTGTTGCGATGGGGGAACGGGTGTCGGCGGTGCCGACCTGGACTGACAGCAATAGCATTGCCGGGGTATAGGGGGTGTTACGGCAGGGCGATCAGCGCATCACGAGCTGGCCCTGCTGCTGGCCATTGTTGCGCAGCACGCGCACCACCAGGGTCGGCGGGCGCTGCTGGAAGTTGGCGCGCCAGCTGGCCAGGTCGGCGAATTCACCCACGGTGGCGTCGGTGATGATGTCGCCCTGCTGCAGGCCGTTGCTGGCCGCGCGGCTGCCACGCTTGACCTCGCTGACCAGCACGCCGCCGACACCCGACTGTCGCAGCGACTCGGGCAGGTCGACGAAGGTGGCACCGGTCAACCGCGGGTCCAGGCTCTCGCCGGTGACCGCACGCGCCTGTTCCTTCAGCGTGGCCTTGATCTGCACGGGCTTGCCTTCGCGGCGTACGTCCAGCGTCATCGGGCTGCCGACCGCAGCCAGGCCTTCCACGTTGTGCAGGGCTTCGGCGCTGTCCACGCGTTGGCCGTTGGCCGAGACCACCACGTCGCCCGGCTTCAACCCGGCCGCGGCGGCCGCCGAACCGGCCAGCACGCGGGTGATCAGCGCACCGCGCGTTTCGCCCAGGCCCAGCCCCTGCGCGATCTGCGCGGTCAGGTTCTGGCTCTCCACGCCCAGCGTGCCGCGTACCACCACGCCGTGCTTGACCAGCTGGTCGACCACGCTGCGCGCCAGGTTGGACGGAATCGCCAGGCCCAGGCCGATGTTGCCGGCCATGCTGCCCTGCGGGTTGAAGCTGGCGGTATTGATGCCGACCAGCTGGCCCTGCAGGTCGACCAGGGCGCCACCGGAATTGCCGGGGTTGATCGACGCATCGGTCTGGATGAAGTTCTGGTAGCCCAGGCCACGGATGCCGCTGCGGCCCACCGCCGAGACGATGCCGGAGGTGACCGTCTGGCTGAAGCCGAACGGGTTGCCGATGGCCACCACGAAGTCACCGACCCGCAGCTGGTCGCTGTTGCCGAGCTTGATGTCGGTCAGGTTCTGCGCCGGGATGCGGATCAGCGCGATGTCGGTATCGCGGTCCGAACCGAGGAACTCGGCCTTCACCGTGCGCCCGTCGGCCAGTGTCACCTGCACGTCATCGGCGTTGTCGATGACATGGTGGTTGGTCAGCACCAGGCCTTCCTTGGCGTCGATGATCACGCCCGAGCCCAGCGATTCGTTGATGCGCTCCTGCGGGATATCCGGGAACAGGCGGCGGAAGAACGGGTCGTTGAAGAACGGGTTGCGCACGCGCACCACCTGCTTGGTGTTGACGCTGACCACGGCCGGCATCGCCTTTTCCAGCATCGGCGCCAGCGAAGGCACCGCCTGTCCGGCCACCGCGGCCGGCAACGCGGCGGTGGTCGGCAGCACCGCTGGCAGCAGTGCTGCATCGGCACGGTTGTCCAGGTGGGCATTGATGCCGGTGGCAACGAAGCCACCGAAGGCGGCGGCGATTGCGAGCGTAAGCAGGGTGGGAAGCGGTCGCATGGTTGTCGGTTCGCTGGCGTGGGTGGGGGCGGTTCGGCCCTACGGTAAAACAAGCTGAATGAGTGTGTCGCGATCTGGATAAATGCGCCATGAAAACCGCAGGCCGCGAAAGGCGAGTGAGGAGGCTGACAGCATGGCTGTGGCGACACCGCGCAGGCGACGCCTGCATCACCGAAGACGATCGCCGGGGGCGCCGACACAGACCGATACCTGCGCAGTTCCGCGCAACCGGGTGCCGCAATGCGCCACAGCACGCATCGGATGCCGCGTCCGTGCAACGGCACGCATCGGCCATCTTCGACCACGCGCTTGCTGTGGCGTAGTCCTTAAAAAAAGGGGTTTCCTGTGAGCCCGCCGCTTCTGCGGCAGTGGTGGGCTACACCATGGCCGTCGCATCAGATGCGATTGCGGGCGCGTGCCCCGTTCCACGATCGTCAATGTCGGTATAGCATCGCCCCGTTTTGATACTTAAGGCCCCCAGGAGGGCAACATGAGCAACGGTAATGGTGTGTCGGTCGTGACCGACGCCGTCGAGAACGTCAAAGAAGCCGCCACCAACGTTGGCGAGACCATCGCCCACGCCGCCGAAGACGCCGTGAAGTCGGTCAAGAAGACCGTCAAGCGCGCCACCAAGGCGGCCGGTACCCGCGTTGCCAAGGCCAAGAAGGCCGTGGCCAAGGTCGAGAAGACCGTTGCCAAGAAGGCCGACAAGGCCGCCAAGTCGGTCGGCAAGACCGTTGCCAATGCCAAGAAGAAGCTGGAAGCGGCCAAGAAGAACGCCAAGGCCGAAGCCGCTGCCCTGAAGAAGGAAGTGGCCAAGAAGAAGGCCGCTGCAGGCAAGGCTGTGACCAAGAAGGCCGCTGCCGCCAAGAAGGCCACCAAGGCTGCCGGCAAGAAGGTCGCCACCGTGAAGAAGGCCGCCACCAAGAAGGCCGCCGTCGCGAAGAAGACCGTTGCCAAGAAGACCGCGGCCGCCAAGAAGGTGGTCGGCAAGAAGGTCGCCACCGCCAAGAAGGCTGTGGCCAAGAAGACCGTCGCCGCCAAGAAGGCCGTGGCTGCGAAGAAGGTTGTCGGCAAGAAGGTTGCCGCCACCAAGAAGGTCGCCACCAAGAAGACCGCGGCCGCCAAGAAGGTTGTCGGCAAGAAGGCTGCCGTCGCCAAGAAGGCTGTTGGCAAGAAGGCCGCCGTCGCCAAGAAGGCTGTCGGCAAGAAGACCGCCGTCGCCAAGAAGGCGGTGGGCAAGAAGGTTGCCGCCACCCGCAAGACGGTCGCCAGGAAGGCTGCGCCGCTGAAGAAGGTCGCCGCCAAGAAGGCTCCGGGCAAGAAGGCCGTGCGCAAGGTCGCCAAGCGCAAGTAATCGCGCCGTGACCGAAGGCCCTGCCACCCACCGGGTGGTAGGGCCTTTCGCGTTTCTGGGGCGCTACCTGGGGCAAGATGCAGGTTCTTCCCGCCGGAGCCCCGACCATGCGCGGTATCGACTTCAGTTCCTGGCAGGGCGTGCTGTCCACGTTGGCCGGCCTGATCCTGATCACCCTGCTCGGCGTCGGCATCCGCCTGCTGGTGATGCAGACCCTGCAGCAGCGCCGCGAGCGCGAGAACCGGCAGATCAACGAACGGCTGCGCACGCTGATGGCCGCCTACAAGACCCTGGGCGGTTCGTTCACCGGCGAGCTGGGCGTGGATCCCAGCCATCGTCGCGACCTGCGCCAGCGCGAAGATGCCGACGGCATCGCCGAGCCGCGCTCGGACCGTGCGCGGCGCATCCGCGATGCGGTCGAGGCCGCGCTGTCGGACATCCTGCTGCTGGGCACCGACGAACAGGTGCGGCTGGCCACGCGTGCCGCCAACGAACTGGCACAGGGGCGGCCGGTGCATACCCACGAACTGGTGGTCTCGCTGCGCGACTTCGTGCGCGAAGCGCTGGATCTGGCCCCGATTCCGGCCGATCTGCAGATTCCACCGCAGGGGCCGACCCGGCCCGTTGCCAGTGGTGGCGGCAAGGGCCGTAACGAAGGCGATGCCAAGGGCGGCCGTGCAGGCGGTGGCGGTGGTGGTGGAATGGGCGCCGGCATGGGCGGCATGGGCCTCGGTGCCGGCGCCGCACTGGGCGCCGGCCATGCTGCTGCCAGCGATGAAACGGACGCGCGCTGAGCACGTCCGCCGGGTTCAGCGCGTCAGCTCGTAGAGCGGCACGAAGCCGCCGTAGATCATCCGCGCGCCGTCGAAGGGCATCGGATTCTTCGTTGGATCAAACCGCGGGTCCTCCATCATCTTCTTCATTCCGGCGTCGCGGGTCGGCTTGTCCGGCCATTCGATCCAGGAAAACACCACCGTCTCATCCGGCGTGGCTTTCACCGCGCCGAAGAAGTCGGTGGTCTTGCCGTGCGGCACGTCATCGCCCCAGCACTCGACCACGCGCAGCGCGCCGTACTCGATGAAAACGGGATCCCCTGTGCGTGCATGGGCGAGGAACTTCTCCTTGTTGGCGGTGGGCACCGCCAGGACGAAACCGTCGATGTAGCTCATTGCCTGCCTCCGGATGGACCGTGCCACATGCACGGCCTTCAGGTACACGACGAACCAGCGCGTAGGGAATCGACATCCCGCGTGCGCCTGTTCAGCCCGGGCCACCCGGGAGCGGGGCCAGCACCGTATCCGGTGGCTGCTGGCCGGCCAGGTAGCGCACGAAGTAGTCCCACATGCGGTGCGTGTAGGTGGCGTCGTTGCGGAACAGTTCGTGGTCCTGCCGGGCCAGGTACAGCAGGTCGTAACTACGCTGGGCCTTGTTCAGGGCCGCGGCCAGCTGCAGGGTCAGCGCCGGTGGCGCGTTCTCGTCCAGTTCGCCATAGACCAGCAGCAGATGCCCGCGCAGGTTGCCGGCCAGTGCCGCATTGTCGAGCCCGGCAAAGGGGGCCGGCACGCCATCGGCCATGGCTGTAGCTGGCACCACGCCACCGAACAGCCGGTCCATGCCGTGCAGGGCGCCGCCGTACATGCCCTGGAAATTGTGGCTGCCGGCCGAGGCCACAGCCACCTTGTAGAACGCCGGGTGGCGCAGCAGTGCACGCGCCGCGCTGTAACCACCGAACGAATGCCCGTAGATGCCGACCCGCTGCAGGTCGATGCCCCGGTAGCGTTCGCCCAGCTGGCGCAGCGCGGCCACATGGTCATCGAGCTGCACATCGGCGCCGTGCAGGAAGCTGCTGTCATGGAATGCCTTGTCGCGGCCGCCGGTGCCGCGGGCATCGATGCTGACCACCACGAAGCCGAGCTCGGCCAGGCTGGCGCGCGATACCGGGTTCTGCGCCGAAACCGCTTCGGCATAGGTCACCGGCGCATTGCTGATGAAGGCACCGCCGTACATCGCGTCGATCACCGGGAAGCTGCCGTCATCGCGATAGTCGCGGGGCAGGTAGACGGTGGCGAAGATCGGCGTGCGCCCGTCGGCGGCCAGCAGCCGTTCGCGCCGCGGCGGCCGCCAGCCAGCAGCGATGATCGCCTGCGCATCCGCAGCCTCCAGCACCATCACTTCGCTGCCATCGTCGCTGGCGCGCAGCACCGTGCGCGGCGGCTGCGCGAGGCTGGACACGGTATCCACCAGATAGCTGCCGCCGGGCGACAGCGCCTGCGGCGCGCGTCCGCCGAACAGCATGCCGGTGCCCGCATCGGCCAGGTGGTCGCTGCCATCGGCGGCCAGGCGCTGCACCGGCCCACCGTGCAGTGCTACCCGGTACAGGCCACGTACGTAAGGATCGCCGCCCTCGACACCGCCAGCACTGAAGTATGCCCAAGCGCCTGCGCTGTCCACCCCGAGCAGGTCACGCACCGCCCACCGGCCGCGGGTGAGCTGGCGCATCACCTTGCCGTCGGACAGGCGCACCCGGTACAGATGGCCCCAGCCATCACGCTGCGAGAACCACACGGCGGTGTCCTGGCCGGGCAGGATCGCAACCGAGGCACGGTTGTAGGAATACAGGCTGAGCTGCAGGCGCGCGTCGCCGGCTTCTTCCAGCACGGTGCGCAGCGCACCGCTGCCGGCATCGATCTCCACCAGGCGCAGCCGTCGCGGCGCGCCGAAGTGCGCGATCGCGGCATACAGCCGGTGGCCGTCCCAGCCCAGCACGCCGGCCTCGCTGAGGGTGTTCCAGCCCTCGGGCAGGGTGATGTCCTGCTGCCGGCCGCTGCGCACATCGACGATGTACAGGCTGTCACGCACCTG
The DNA here is from genome assembly GCF_059372355.1 of Stenotrophomonas sp. YJH_SMC_135. Lineage (NCBI taxonomy): Bacteria > Pseudomonadati > Pseudomonadota > Gammaproteobacteria > Lysobacterales > Lysobacteraceae > Stenotrophomonas > Stenotrophomonas sp. YJH_SMC_135. Next base: position 32,875 of record NZ_JCAFVN010000004.1, on the reverse strand, counting down.
CTGTGCATCGCCCAGCAATCCCAGTTTCACCGTGTGCACGCGGGGCCGCGCGCCGCCGGCCGGGGTGCTTTCCAGATAGGGGTAGTCCCGCAGCGCACGTTCGTCGTAGCGGACGCCGGCAACATAGCGTCCATCGGGCGACCAGCCGACGGCGAACGGCCGCGCCGGCATCCGGCCCTGGCTGCGTGGAATACCGCGCAGGGTGAAATCGGGCAATACACCATAGCCATGGCCGGCGACACCGCCGGTGGTCAGCGCCCGCGGTGCCTGTCGGCGTTGCTGCAGCCATAGATTGTGGTCGCGCACCTGCAGCCAGGCCTCGCCGTCGGGTGCGGGCAGTGCATCGGCAGCAGGCATGGCGCCCTGCGTCCGCAGGCACTGCCAACGTGGCCACTGGCAGTCGATGCCGGCTTCACCGCTGAAGCGCAGGCGCAGGCCATCGGCCAGCACCTGCACATTGACCAACCGCAACCGTTGCCCGTTCACCCCCAGGGCCCCCGCAGCGCTGTCCAGCGCAGCGCGATCGAACAGGATCTGCCGGGAGGCCTGCGCCGGATCGACCAGCACGCCCTCGCGCCGGCCCTGGCCGTCTTCGCGTTCGTACCAGAAGCGGCCATCGGCCAGCCAGTTCGGCAGGAGCGAGGCATTGCGCAGCGCACCGCGCAGGTGGCTGTCGTGCACGCGCTCGGCGCGCTGGTAATCGGAGGGCTGCAACGGCCGAGCCGATGCTGTGGAAAGCACGCCGATGAAGGCGAGGACGGCGGCGCAGAACCGGAACCGCAGCGGGGCAGGTACGTGCAAGGCAACCTCCTGTTGCAAGGGTCAGCGGAATTCGAATGCACGCGCGCCGCGCGCGTATGCCAGACGCAGCCTGAATCAAGCCAAAAAATTCAGCAATGCGAAGACCGCTGTTTTCAGGGAGCGTTGTGGCGAATAACGGAGAATTTACATTCCCGATGCGATGGCGCCCTGGCGCTGCTGCACACCATAAGAAAGTAAAGGTGTACCCCCATGAAGAATTCGCTGATTGCTCTGGCCCTGGCCGCTGCCCTGCCGTTCACCGCTTCGGCTGCTGAGAACCTGTCCTACAACTACGCCGAAGCCGACTACGCCAAGACCGACGTTGAAGGCATCAAGGCCGACGGCTGGGGCGTGAAGGGTTCCTACGGCTTCCTGCCGAACTTCCACGCCTTCGGCGAATACAGCCGCCAGGAAATCGACCACACCAACCTGAAGGTTGACCAGTGGAAGGTCGGTGCCGGCTACAACGTTGAAATCGCTCCGAGCACCGACTTCGTTGCCCGCGTTGCCTACCAGAAGTTCGACCGCAAGCACGGTCTGGACTTCAACGGCTACAGCGCTGAAGCCGGTATCCGCACTGCCTTCGGCGCCCACGCCGAGGTCTACGGCATGGTCGGTTACGAAGACTACGCCAAGAAGCACGGCGTCAATCCGGATGGCCAGTGGTACGGCCGCCTGGGTGGTCAGGTCAAGCTGAACCAGAATTGGGGCCTGAACGGCGAGCTGAAGATGAACCGCCACGGCGACAAGGAATACACCGTCGGCCCGCGCTTCAGCTGGTAATTGCTGCCTCGGCGCGATTGCGCGCTGGAGACGCCCCAACAGGCCCGGCATTTGCCGGGCCTGTTGCGTTTGCGCCGTGGCAAACCGGAATGCTGTCTGACTGGCGGAATGCGCGGGCCAGCCATTGCAAGGAATTGGATTCCGCCGCTGCGGGCACCGACCTACGTTGGATGTCCCATGTTGCCTGGACATGCCGCAATGCCGCTGACCCTTCCGCCTCTGCTGCCTGATCGGCCACGACGCCTGGCGCTGCTGGACCCGCACCCGGTACTGCGGTTGGGCGTGGAAGTGCTGCTGCGCCAGCACGCGGGTGTGCAGGTACGGGTGAGCCTGTCCAGCGAGGCGCACCTGCTGCACCTGCTGGAGCGCAGCCCGACGTGTGTCGACCTGCTGCTGATCGATGCGTTGCCCATGGGCGACCTGGGCGATGGGTTGGCCCTGTTGCACGTGCTGTCGCAGCGCTGGCCGGCACTGCCGGTGCTGGTGCTCTCGGCACACTGCAATGCCAGCACGGTGGCCACCGCGATGCGTGCCGGTGCGCGCGGCTTCCTGTCCAAGTCGACGCCACCGGACGTGCTGCTGCGTGCCATTGATGTGGTCGCCCGGGGAGGGCGCTTCGTGCCACCGGAGCTGCGCGCGGAACTGAACCTGCCGGGCACGCGTGCACGCAGAATGCCGGCCCCGGCACTGGTGCCGTTGAGCCAGCGCGAACGGGAAGTGCTCGGGCTGGTGCTGAAAGGGGTCAGCACCAGCGAAATGGCCCTGCGATCGGGGCGTTCAGCCAGCACGATCAGCTCGCAGAAAACCTCGGCCTACCGCAAGCTCGGCATCCGCGGGGACGGTGACCTGTTCCGCTTCCGCCACCTGCTGGAATGCGGATGAGCGGCGTTACTCGCCCTGGTACTGCTTCTCTTCCACCAGTGCCGAACCGGCCACGCGGTTGATCTCGTTCTTCACCTGCACGCGCTCGCCATTGGTGCCATAGACGCCGCGTGCCAGCTGGATGAATGCATCATCGAACACCTGGGCCGCTTCCTTGTCGCGCAGCTGGTCCTGGATGTCCCACATACGCTCGTTGATCGCCTTCAACTGCTGCTGCAGCGCGGCCAGGGCCGGCTGTGCCTGCAGCTGCTGCTGCAACAGGGGCAGCAGGCCGTCCAGCTCGGTGCGCACGTTGGCCAGCTTGGCGGCATCGTCGATGCGCTCGGCCTTGATCTGGAGAATGGTGATCTTGTCGATCAGCTCGCCGATCGATACCGGGGTCAGGATGGCGTCCACGCGGTTGGTTCCTGGAAACAGGGCGCCATGATACCGCGCCGCTGGCGCATGGCCCCGATCCACGGGATTTACGCCGAATTTGCGCCGCGGGCCGGGCCGCACCCTCGATCCGTTACGGCCACGCGCTGGACACTGCCGTCCCGGCGGCGTGACCGCCTTCGACGAGGAACACAGTGCAGTGAACAGCAAGGGGATGATGGCGGCGGTGGTGGCCGCCCTGGCAGGGCTGCTTGGCATGGGCAGCGCGCAGGCACAGGTGCAGGTCAGTGGCAGTGCGGCCTTGACCAGTGACTACGTGTGGCGCGGCAGCTCGCAGAGCGATGGTGACCCGGCGGTGCAGGCCGGCGCGAAGATCTCGATCCCATCGGGCTGGTACGCCAGCGTGTGGGGGTCCAACGTCTCGTTCAAGCCGGACAATGGCGCGCGCAGCGAGTTCGACCTGGTGGCGGGCTGGTCCGGCGCGCTGGCACCGGACTGGACGCTGGATGCGAACCTGACCCGCTATGTGTATCCGGGTACCGGTCGTGCGCTGGACTGGACCGAACTCAACACCACCGTGACCTGGAAGCAGCGCGCCTGGCTGCAGGTCGCGCATTCCAACGATGCGTTGGCCGGTGGCCATCGCGGAACCTATGCCCAGCTGGGCGTGCGTGTGCCGCTGCACGAACGCGTCCGCCTGGAAGCAGCGGTGGGCCAGTACTGGCTGGCCACCGCGCAGGGCCCGGATTACCTGCATGGCCAGCTCAGTGCCATTGCCACGCTGACTCCGGCATGGGAGCTGCGCGCCACCGTGCATGACACCGACAGCGCGGCCAAGCGACTGTTCCCGGGCAATGCCGGTGGACGCTGGGAGCTGGCGCTGCAGGGCAGCTTCTAGTTCGACGATGCCGCCTGGCGCGCGCGCAGCGCGCCGGGCAGCCACAGCAGCAGGGCCAGCACGGCCACGGCGGCACCGGCCACGCAGACGCCGGTCCAACCGTAGCGCTGGTAGACCTGCGCCGACAGCAGCGAACCCAGCGAGCCGCCGATGAAGTAGCCGGTCATGTAGCCGGCATTGAGGCGGTTGCGCGCCGCGGGCTGCAGCGCATAGATCAGGTTCTGGTTGCTGACGTGCAGCAGCTGTGCGGCCAGGTCCAGCACCACCACGCCGATCAGCAGCGCCAGCAGCGAGTGGGCCGACAGCCCCAGTGGCAGCCACGACAGCAGCAACAGCACCAGCGCGATGGCAGTGGCGCGTCCGGTCTGGCCGCGGTCGGACATGCGCCCGGCCAGGCCGGCCGCCAGCGTGCCGGCTGCACCGACCAGCCCGAACAGGCCGATGGTGGCATCGCTGTAGGCGTAAGGTGGCCGTGCCAGCAGGAACGCGAGCGGGGTCCAGAAAATCGCGAACATGGCAAAGCTGCAGGCACCCAGCAGGGTGCGCTGGCGCAGCACCGGCTCCTGCACGAACAGCACGCCGATCGAGCGCAGCAAGGCGAAATAGCCCAGGCCGGCGCTGTGGTGGAATCGCGGCAGGCCGCGCTGCAATGCCAGTGCGGTCAGCACCAGGGTGCCGGCAGCGATGGCATACACCAGGCGCCAGTCACCCAGGCTGGAAAGCAAGCCGGCCACGGTACGCGCCAGCAGGATGCCCAGCAGCAGGCCACTCATCAGCGTGCCGACCACGCGGCCACGATGTTCCGGCGCGGCCAGCGTGGCCGCGAACGGCACCAGCACCTGTGCCACCACCGAAAACAGTCCGGTGATCGCGGTCCCGACCAGCAGCCAGGCCAGCGACGGCGCGCAGGCACTGATCACCAGGCCACCGGCCGACAGCAGGCTCATCACCACGATCAAGCGGCGGCGCTCGAACAGGTCACCCAGTGGCACCAGCAGGATCAGTCCGGCGGCATAGCTCAGCTGTGCTGCGGTAACCACCATGCCGACCTGGCCGAACGGCACGCCGAAGGCATCTGCGATGGTGTGCAGCAGCGGTTGCGCATAGTAGTTGCTGGCCACGGCCACGCCGGTGGCGACCGACATCAGCAGCACCTGCCAGCGGTGCAGAGGGGGAAGGGACGGGCTCACGCGGTGTTCCAGGAAGCGGGGTGCACAGTGTCCGCCTGCTGCGGTCATGATGGAAATGAATCATCATCATCCTTGTCATCTGAAAACAAGATAGCTGGATGAACCTCAAGCAGCTCGAGTTTGCCGTCGCCCTGGCCGAGGAGGGCAATTTCACCCGTGCCGCCGAGCGCTGCCACGTGGTGCAGTCCGCGCTCAGCCACCAGATCGCCCACCTGGAACAGGAACTGGGTGCCACGCTGTTCGAGCGCCTGCCACGCCAGGTGCGGGCTACCGCCGCCGGCGAGGCGTTGCTGGTGCACGCACGCCAGGTGCTGGCCAGCCTGCGCCACCTGCGCGCCGACGTGGCCGCCGTCAGTGGCGAAGTGCGTGGCCTGCTGGCCATCGGGCAGATTTCTTCGCTGACCGACATCGACGTCGTGGCGATGCTGGCGGCCTTCCAGCGGGTGCACCCACAGGTGGAGTTCCAGCTGCGCGTGGACAAGAGCGAAGACCTGATCGCACAGGTGCAGTCGCGCGCGCTGGATGTGGCACTGGTCGGCCTGGCGCCGTCGGCAGCGCTGGATGGCGTCTGCCACCAGGTGCTGCAGGAGGAGGATCTGGTAGCGGTACTGGCGCCGTCGCACCGGCTCGCCGGGCGCACGCGGTTGCCATTGACCGCACTGCAGGATGAAGCGCTGGTCGACTTCCCGCGCGGTACCGGTGCGCGCCGGCAGACCGACGATGCCTTCGCCGCCGCTGGCCTGCCGCACACGGTGCGTTTCGAGGTCAACCTGATGGAACTGGTCGAGCGCTTCGTCCGCCACGGATTGGCGGTCGGCATCGTGCCGGCGTTGATCGCCGAAGGTTTCCAGGGCGTGGTTCAGATTCCACTGCAGCCGACCCCGACCCGGCGCGTACACCTGGTCTGGCAGCGGCTGCCGACGCCAGCCGCGCGCGCCTTCGTCGAGGCCGTGCTCAGCCGCGCAGGCGCAGGCTCAGGCCCTTGAGGAAGTTGCGCAGCATCTGGTCCAGGCAGCGCCGGTAGTTGGTGTGCCCGGGCTGGCGGAACAACGCACCGACTTCCGACTTGGACACGTTGAAGCCGGCGCTGGCGAAGATATCCATCAGGTCCACGTCGCGCAGCTGGAAGGCCACGCGCAGCTTCTTCAGCACCAGGTTGTTGTCGATGCGGGTTTCCACCGCACGCTGCGGCTGGCTCTCGTCGCGACCGCGCAGGTGCACGATCAGGCCATCGAGGAAGTGCGCCAGTGCGCTGTCGTTCATCGCCTCGAAACCGGCTTCGTCCTCGCGGCGCAGCCAAGCCTTCACCTGCTCGGTATCCACGGCGAAGGCCGGGTCGGCCATCTGGCACAGGGTGACCACGTGCTGGTCACCCAGGTCCAGGGAGTAGCGCACGCTGCGCAGGACATCATTGTTGATCATGGCGCAATTGTACCGGTCACCCCGACACGTGGGGTCGCCGCCGGGGTCAGACCCCTTTGCTCCGCAAAGGGATCTGACCCCGGATCCGGCCGATCCGGCAACACGGCTGCTGCCGGACGGTGCCAGAATGGGGATCTGGTTTTCCCCCTGGAGTTGCCTGATGACCCGCACTGTCCTGATTACCGGCGCCACATCCGGCTTCGGCGCCGCCGCCGTCCACCGCTTCGCCCAGGCCGGCTGGAAAGTGATCGCCACCGGCCGCCGCGGCGAACGCCTGCAACCGCTGGTCGAGCGCTATGGCAAGGACGTGGTGCACGCCGCCGCCTTCGACATCCGCGATCCGGTGGCGATGGAGGCGGCCCTGCTGGCGCTGCCGCCGGCCTTCGGCGAGATCGACCTGCTGGTCAACAACGCCGGTCTGGCGCAGGGCACCGCACCGGCACAGAGCGCCAGGCTGTCGGACTGGACCACGATGATCGACACCAACATCACCGCGCTGGTGACCCTGACCCACCGCCTGCTGCCGCAGCTGGTGGAGCGCAAGGGCGCGATCATCAACATCTCGTCGGTGGCCGGCGTCTACCCGTACCCGGGTGGCAACGCCTACGGTGGCACCAAGGCCTTCGTCAGCCAGTTCTCGCTGGGCCTGCGTTCGGACCTGCACGGCACCGGCGTGCGCGTGACCACGATCGAGCCGGGCATGGCCGAGACCGAGTTCACCGTGGTCCGCACCCATGGCGACCAGAATGCATCGGACAAGCTGTACAGCGGTGCCAATCCGATGACCGCCGAAGACATCGCCGAACAGATCTTCTGGGTGGCCACGCTGCCACCGCACCTGAACATCAATCGCCTGGAGCTGATGCCGGTCAGCCAGTCCTTCGCCGGGTTCCAGGTCGCCCGCGAGGGCTGACGCCGTGTGTAGAGTCGAGCCATGCTCGACTCGGCAGAAACAAAAAAAGCCGGGCAATGCCCGGCTTTCTTCATGCAGTCCCGCAGAACGTCACTGCGCCTTGATGGCCATCGCCTGCAGGCCGGTGCCATCCAGCTTCTGCTTCGCTTCAGACAGTTCGCCGGCGCTGCCGTACGGCCCCATGCGCACGCGATACACGGTCTTGCCGTTGATCTGCGCCGACTCCACGCGTGCCGCCAGGCCCATCATGGCCAGCTTGGCCTTGGTGGCTTCGGCGTCGCCGGACGCACCGAAGGCACCTGCCTGCAGGATGTAGCGCGCGTTGTCGGCGGGCGCCGGTGCGGCAGTGGTCGCCGGCGCGGTGGGCGCGGCTTCCGCGCGCGGCGCGGGGGCGGCGGCCGTGCTGGTCGACGCCGGTGCGGTGCTGGCCGGCGGCGTTGCCGCGGCCGGGCGCTCGCTCAGCGGTGCCGGCAGCGGACGGTTGCTCGCGGTCACCGGTGCGGTGCTGACGACGCTGGCCGTTGCGGTCGGTGCCGGCGTGGCCGTGCTCGCCGGCGGCACCGGCTTGCCCTCCAGCGCGGCCTGCGCGCGCGACGCTTCGGCCTTGGCCCGGCGCTGGTCCTCGGCACGCGCGCTGGCGGCCAGTTCGGCGTCGGACATTTCCACTTCCTTGCCCGGCAGCAGGGTGTAGAAGTCGTACTGCGTCGCCGCGGGCTTCTCCGGTTCGGCCGGCTTCGGCGTGGCCGGCTGCGCGGCTGGCTGGCTGCCGACATCGCTGTCTGCATCAGCAACCGGGGCCGGCTGCGCGTTCGGGTTCGGCTGCGGACCGGCGCGCAGGAAGCCGTCGCCTTCGCCCTTGAACAGGTTCGGCGCCGCCAGGAACACCACGGCGGCGATCGCCACACCGGCCACCAGCCACACCCATCCGGGTGTGCCCTGGCTGCTGCTGTTGCGTCGTGCCTGGGTTTTGCCGCGTCGTGCTGCCATGTGTACTGCGTCTCCTGATGCTTACATTTTTTCCGGGGCGCTCACGCCCAGGAGTTCAAGGCCGTTGGCCAGCACCTGGCGCGCCGCGCAGGCCAGGGTCAGCTTGGCGTTGCGATCGGCGGCGTCTTCCACCAGCACCGGCGTCCCGTGATACCACGTGTGGAAGGCATGCGCCAATTCACGCAGGTACTGCGCCACCAGGTGCGGCTCCAGCGCCACGCCGGCCGCTTCCACCACTTCCGGATAGCGCGAGATCTCGTTCATCAACAGCAGCGAGGCATCGTCGGCCAGGTGGCCAAGGTTGGCCAGGCCATTGCCCTGCTCGTACACCAGGCCCTTTTCCTGCGCCTGGCGCAGCAGGCTGCAGACACGGGCGTGCGCGTACTGCACGTAGAACACCGGATTGTCGTTGCTCTGCTGGCGCGCCAGGTCGATGTCGAAGGTCAGCTGCGAATCGGGCTTGCGCGCGATCAGGAACCAGCGGGTCGCATCGCGGCCGGCTTCTTCGATCAGGTCGCGCAGGGTGAAGTAGCTGCCGGCACGCTTGGACAGCTTCACTTCCTCGCCGCCGCGCATGACCGTGACCATCTGGTGCAGCACGTATTCCGGCCAGCCCTGCGGGATGCCCACTTCCATCGCCTGCAGGCCGGCGCGCACGCGCGCCAGCGAGCCGTGATGGTCGGCGCCCAGTTCGGTGATCGCGCGCTCGTAGCCGCGCTGCCACTTGGACAGGTGGTAGGCCACGTCCGGCACGAAGTAGGTGAAGGTGCCGTCGGACTTGCGCATCACGCGGTCCTTGTCGTCACCGAAGTCGGTGCTGCGCAGCCACAGCGCGCCGCCTTCCTCATAGGTGTGGCCGGACGCCTGCAGCTTGGCCACCGCTTCGGCAACCTTGCCGTCGGCGTACAGCGAGCTTTCCAGGAAGTAGATGTCGAAGTCGACACCGAACGCGGCCAGGTCCAGGTTCTGCTCGTTGCGCAGGTAGGCCACGGCGAAGCGACGGATTGCCTGCATGTCGTCCGGGTCCTTGGCGCCGACCACGGTGCTGCCTTCCAGGTCGACGCTGGCACCGGCCATGTAGGCGCGGGCGACATCGGCGATGTACTCACCGCGGTAGCCGCCTTCCGGCCAGCCGTCCTGATCGGGTGCGATGCCCTTGATCCGCGCCTGGGTGGACAGCGCCAGGTTCTCGATCTGCACGCCAGCGTCGTTGTAGTAGAACTCGCGCTTGGCGTTCCAGCCGTTGGCATCGAGCACGCGGGCCACGCAGTCGCCGATCGCCGCTGCGCGGCCATGGCCGACATGCAGCGGGCCGGTCGGGTTGGCCGATACGTACTCCACGCCCACCGTGCGGCCATTGCCGGACAGGTTGCGGCCGTAGTCGTGGGCTTCCTTGATGACCGAGGCGGTTTCGCGCTGGTACGCGGCCGGGGCCAGATGGAAGTTGATGAAGCCGGGGCCGGCGATCTCGACCTTGCTGACGTCCTCGCTGCGCGGCAGCGCCTCGACCAGTGCCTGTGCCAGTGCGCGCGGATTGCTGCGCGCGGCCTTGGCCAGCAGCATCGCGGCGTTGGTGGCGAAGTCGCCGTGGTCACGGGTCTTCGGGCGCTCGACCACGAAGTCCGGCGGCAGGGAGTCGGCGGGCAGGGTGCCATTGGCGCGCAAGGCTTCGATGCCTTGGCTGATCAGGGCGCGGAGGAGATTTTTCACGAGGCCTGCTGTGAGAATGAGCGGCGGAATCGCCCATTTTAGCGCAGATGCCCGCGCCCACGCTGACCAGGACATGCCTGCGGGGCGCCCGCCCGGCCCTGACCAGGGCCGTTCAGCCGAACAGGCGCGGCTGGGGCGGGGACAGCAGGCCCCGTTCAGCAAATGAAACGGGGCGGCCCTCGCCGACGACGAAGTGGTCGAGCAGGCGCACGTCCACCAGTGCCAGCGCCTGCTGCAGTTCATCGGTGATGCGGGTGTCGGCGCCGGAGGGCTCGGGGTCGCCGGAAGGGTGATTGTGGCTGAGGATCACCGCTGCCGCATTGTGCAGCAGGGCTCGACGCACCACCTCGCGGGGATAGACCGGGGCGGCATTGATGGTGCCCTGGAACAGTTCTTCGCAGGCGATCAGGCGGTGGCGGTTGTCCAGGAACAGCGCCATGAAGATCTCGCGGGCCTGGCCGCGCAGGCGGTGCTGCAGATAGCGGCCGACCGCAGCCGGGTTGTTGCCGACGGCCTCGCCCTGCTGAAGTTCGGCCGCCAGATAGCGGTGGGCCAGTTCCAGCCCGGCGGCCAGTGCACAGCTTCGAGCAGGGCCCAGCCCCGGCAACCGGGCCAGCTCGCGGGCCGGGCGGTCCAGCAGCACACGCAGGGGACCGTGCGCCTGCAGCAGGTCGCGCGCGGTCTGCACCGCATCGCGTCCACCGAAGCCGGAGCCGAGGAACAGTGCCAGCAGTTCTGCGTCGGACAGCGTGGCGGGGCCGCGTGCGATCAGCTTCTCGCGGGGACGTTCCTGTTCGGGCCAGTCGTGGATGGGCATGCCTGCATCATCGCCAGTGGGGGCGATGCGGCCCATCAGGGCAGGACGCATGCCCGGGTCGGCCGTTGCCTCAGTCGCGTCGCGACTGCAGGTAGGCGAACAGCTCCTGGTTGTTCTGCAGCCCCAGCTTGCGCTTGGCCTCAGCCTTCTGCCGGCTGATCGTCTTGGGGCTGCGGCCGCAGTGGACGGCGATGGCGTTCACTTTCAGCCCGGCGGCCAACAGGTCCAGCACTTCCTGTTCGCGGGCGGACAGCGCCGCCGGTTCGCGCGCGAACATCAGGTCGCGCGCCTGCAGGTGGTGGCGCAGCTGCTGCGAGACGAACACCTGCCCTGCCATGGCCGCGTTCAAGGCCTGCGGCAACTCGCCGAAATCGGCGCACTTGTCGACCAGGCCGCTGACACCCTCACGCAGCAGGCCATCGAGCAGGCCGGGGTGGCGGGCGCCGGTAAGCACCACCACGGGCATGTGCGGGTGGCGTGCGCGCAGTTCAGCGATCAGTTCCGGGCCATCCGGGCCGGTGCCCGGCATGGAGAGGTCGGTCAGCACCGCGTCGCAGCCGTGGTGCTCGACCAGCTGCAGCAGCTCGGCGCCGTCACGCGCGCTGCCGACGACCTCCATCAGGTGGGTCTGCAGCACGATGCGGATGCCGTGCAGGACGACGGGATGGTCGTCGGCGATGATGATGCGCGGGTGCACGCGGAATCCTCGAAAAGCGAAGCGGCACACCTGCGGCGGCCACTGACGATTCTGCAAACGTGGCCGGCCTACAGGTATAGGAAAGTTCCGAATCGCAGTGTCTTGAACCCCGGAAGCGCTGTGGTGCAAGTCCCATCTGCTGATAGCTGCCCGCTATGTGCGCTGTGCACCGGGACATTACCGACCATCGGGTAAGCTAATGCCCTCGTTTGCACAGGAATTCCAGGTGGCTGACTCCCCCAACGCTTCCCCCGCGCCCGGCCGCGCGCTGGAAGGCCAGAAACTGCTGTTGTGCGTCGGAGGCGGGATCGCGGCCTACAAGGCCCTGGAACTGGTGCGACGCCTGCGTGATGCGGGCGCCCAGGTGCAGGTGGCGATGACCGCCGGCGCCCAGCAGTTCGTCACCCCCCTCAGTTTCCAGGCCCTGTCCGGGCAGCCGACCCGCACCACGCTGTGGGACAGCGCCGCCGAACAGGCCATGGGCCACATCGAGCTGGCCCGCTGGGCGGACCGCATCGTGGTCGCGCCGGGAACCGCCGATCTGCTGGCCCGGCTGGCCCAGGGCCATGCCGATGACCTGGTCAGCACCCTGTGCCTGGCCAGCACCGCACCGCTGACGATCTGCCCGGCGATGAACCATCGCATGTGGCTGCATCCGGCCACCCAGGCCAACATCGCCCTGCTGCGCCAGCGTGGTGCGCAGGTGATCGGCCCGGTCGATGGCCCGCTGGCCGAAGGTGAATCCGGTCCCGGCCGGCTGGCCGAACCCGGCGACATCGTGGCCGCGCTGGCCGCCAATGGCGGCGCCGCTGCGACGGTTGCCGCGCCGGAAACCCGTGCCCTGCAGGGGCTGCGCCTGCTGATCAGTGCCGGCCCGACCTACGAAGACATCGATCCGGTGCGTTACGTCGGCAACCGCAGCAGCGGCAAGATGGGCTTTGCCCTGGCCGCCGCTGCTGCCGCGCTGGGCGCGCAGGTGGTGCTGGTCAGCGGTCCGGTACAGCTGCCGACGCCGCCGGGCGTGCAGCGTATCGACGTGCGCTCGGCCGCGCAGATGCGCGATGCCGTACTGAAGTCGCTGCCCGCCGACATCTATATCGGTGCCGCCGCGGTGTCCGACTACACGCCGCGCCAGGTCGCCGCGCAGAAGCTGAAGAAGACCGCCGACAGCCAGTCGCTGGTGATCGAACTGGTGCGCACGCCGGACATCCTCGCCGAAGTCGCTGCACAGACGCAGTCGCTGAAGCTGGTGGTCGGCTTCGCCGCCGAGACCCACGACGTGGAGAAATACGCGCGCGGCAAACTGGTCGACAAGCGCCTGGACCTGGTGATCGCCAACCAGGTCGGCATCAGTGGCGGCGGTTTCGAGAGCGACAACAATGCCGCCACGGCCTTCTGGCAGGACGGCGAACAGGTATTCCCGGCCACTTCCAAGCGCGAGCTGGCCGAACAACTGCTGGCGCTGATCGCGCGGAGACTCCAGGCATGACCCAGGCATCCACTTCCCACCCGCTGCAGGTCAAGCTGCTCGATCCGCGCTTCGGCGACAGCTGGCCGCTGCCGGCCTATGCCACCGAGGCCAGTGCCGGCATGGACCTGCGCGCGGCGCTGGATACCGCGCTGACCCTGCAGCCGGGCGACACCGCGCTGGTGCCCAGCGGCCTGGCCATCCATATTGCCGACCCGAACCTGTGCGCGGTGATCCTGCCGCGTTCCGGGCTGGGCCATCGGCATGGCATCGTGCTGGGCAACGGCACCGGCCTGATCGATGCCGACTACCAGGGGCCGCTGCTGATCAGCGTCTGGAACCGTGGCCGCGAGGCCTTCACCATCGAGCCGGGCGATCGCATCGCGCAGCTGGTGGTGGTTCCGATCGCCCGCGTCAGCCTGCAGGTAGTGGATACTTTCACCGACAGCGTGCGGGGCGCGGGTGGATTCGGCCATACCGGGGTGCGTTGACAGGGGACATCGATGAGCGGCATCGGGGAAGGACAGCGGGGACGGTCGTTGGGTCGCAGTGCACCTCTACTGGGGGTGCTGTTGATCCTGTTGGCCGGCTGGTTCGGATGGAGCGCGGTGCAGCAATGGCGGCAGGAGGCCAACGGGCAGGCGTTGGAAGAGGCGCGTGACCAGGCCGTGCAGGGCCTGCAGCAGGCTGCTGCGGGCCAGTTGCAGCAGCTGCAGCAGCAGTTGAAGAACGATCGCGTGCAGCAGGCGCTGCAGGCCGGCGACGCCGCTGCGGCGGCGCTGGCCGTTCGCGAGAGCTGGACCGGAGTCGAGCAGGTCGAGGTGCTGGCGGCCGATCTGGCCAACGCCTATGCCGATCCGACCACCTTCGGGTATTCCCGCCTGGCGCTGCTGGAAGCGGCGCTGGCCGAGGCCAGGCCAAGCCTGCGCGTGGTCCGCGACGGCGGCGGCAACCGCCTGGGCCTGGCCGCGCCGGTGCAGCTGGGCAGCCTGGGGCCGGCCGTCATCTATGTCCGCCAACCGCTGCTGCGGCTGACGTCGCCGCTCGACCAGGTCAGCGCGCCGTCCGCCGGCTTCCTCGGCCTGCGCCAGGGAGCATTCGATCTGGTCACCCAGGGCGACCCGAGCCTGGCCGAAAGCGCGGAAGCGCTGGCGCGCCCGGTTGCAGGCACGCCGTTGCGGCTGGTCGCGTCGGTGCCAAATGTCGAGGCCGGTCCGCTCGGCCTGGGCGCGCTGGCCAGCGCCATTGTGGCGTTGCTGCTGGCGTTCATTGCCGTGTTGCTGGTGGTGGGGCGCGACCGGCTGCCGAAGTCGCTGCCGTTGCCGCGCCGCGCCGCCGCGTCCGAGGCCGACCATGGCCCGACCCTGAGCGAGAGCCTGCAGCAGGCGCCGCCACCGGTGGCCGCCGCGACCGGCAGTGGCGATGCCACGCCACCGCCGGTGCCTGCCGAAGAGCTGGCCGCCGGCATCTTCCGCGCCTATGACATCCGCGGCATGGTGGGCAGCGAACTGACACCGAAGACCGCGGCGCTGATCGGCCAGGCCATCGGCACCGTGGCACTGGAGCAGGGCCTGCGCGAGGTGGTGATCGGGCGCGATGGCCGCCTGTCCGGACCCGAGCTGACGGCCGGGCTGGCCGAGGGCCTGCGCCGTGCCGGCTGCGCGGTGATCGACATCGGCCTGGCGCCGACCCCGCTCGTGTACTACGCCGCCTTCCATCTGCGTACCGGCACCTGCGTGGCGGTCACCGGCAGCCACAACCCGCCCGAGTACAACGGCTTCAAGGTGGTGATCGGCGGCGAGACGCTGTCCGGCGATGCGATCACCGACCTCTACCAGCGCATCGTCGAGGGCCGCCTGGTGCAGTCCGCCGAGCCGGGTGACTACCAGCAGCGCGATGTCAGTGCCGACTACATCCAGCGCATCGCCGATGACGTGCAGCTGGACCGTCCGCTGAAGGTCGTGGCCGATGCCGGCAATGGCGTGGCCGGCGCACTGGCCCCGCAGCTGCTGGAAGCAATCGGCGCCGACGTCATTCCGCTGTACTGCGATGTCGATGGCACCTTCCCCAACCATCATCCCGACCCGAGCGAGCCGGCCAACCTGGAAGACCTGGTGCAGACGGTCAAGCGCTTCGGCGCCGACCTCGGCGTAGCCTTCGATGGCGACGGCGACCGGTTGGGCGTGGTCACCGGCGAAGGCAGGATCATCTATGCCGACCGCCTGCTGATGCTGTTCGCTGCCGACGTGCTGATGCGCAATCCGGGCGCGATGGTGATCTACGACGTCAAGTGCACCGGCAAGCTGTCCGACCATGTGCTGCGCAACGGTGGCAGCCCGCTGATGTGGAAGACCGGGCATTCGCTGATGAAGGCGAAGATGCGCGAGACCGATGCCGAGCTGGCTGGTGAGATGAGCGGCCACTTCTTCTTCAAGGAACGCTGGTTCGGTTTCGACGACGGCCTGTACGCCGCTGCGCGCCTGCTGGAGATCCTGGCCCAGCGCGAGGAAACCCCGGACGAAGTACTGGGCGAACTGCCGGAGATGGTCGCCACGCCGGAGCTGAAGGTAGCGGTGGCCGACGGGACGCCGCATGCGCTGGTGGCGATGCTGGTGGCGGCGGCGCAGTCGCCGGACAACCCGTATGTGGGGGGCCGCCTGTCGACCATCGATGGCCTGCGCGTGGACTTCGCCGATGGCTGGGGCCTGGTGCGTGCCTCCAACACCACGCCGGTGCTGGTGCTGCGCTTCGAAGGCAACGACGAGGCCGCACTGGAGCGCATCAAGGCCTTGTTCCGCAGCCAGCTGCAGCCGGTGCTGGGCGACACGCCGCTGGGGTTCTGAGGTGGGGCCGGGCGGCGCCCGGCACCCGCCGAATCAACGTCAACGTCAAAGGCCGGCTATCCGTAGGATGCGGGGTGGGTCCGGTTACGGAGGACGCTGCAAGTCCCCCTCCGGGGCCCGGCCCAGCCGCTGGCGGCTGGGCGTTCGGGCGCTTGCGAAGCAGTGCTTCGCAAGCAAAGCGCCCTCACCCATGTAAGCTCGGTCGCCGCATCCATGCGGCTCACGCCCCCGCAACCGGACCCACCCCGCCTTCGACAGATTTCCGCGATCTGTCCGAACCGCATGAACTGCTCTTGGTAGGTGTCGACCTTGGTCGACACAGCAGAGATCCACGCCATGCGTGGATGCTCTTCCGAATTTGCTTTGGTGGGTGCCGACCGTTGGTCGGCACACCCTCACCCCTTGAATCGCAAGCCCACGCCCGGTTCGGTGAACAGGTAGCGTGAATCCAGCGCCGAATCGCCCAGCTTGTGCCGCAGCTTGCCGACCAGGATGCGCAGGTAATGGGTATCGTGCTGGTGGGTCGGCCCCCAGATCTCCTGCAGGATCTGCGGCTGTGTCACTACCCGCCCGGCATTGCGCAGCAGCAGCGACAGCAACGCGTATTCCTTGCGGGTCAACGCCACCGGTTCACCCTGCAGGGCGACTTCGCGGCGCACCAGGTCCACGCGCAGGTGGCCGTCGTCGAACACCGGTGGCGTGCCATCACTGGGTACGCTGCGCGTGCGCAGCAGCGCCCGCACCCGTGCCATCAGTTCCTGCGTGCCGAACGGCTTGGTCACGTAGTCGTTGGCGCCGGTATCCAGTGCGCGCACCTTCTCGGCTTCGCCGGCGCGCACGGTCAGCATGATCACCGGCACCTGGCTCCACTGCCGCAGCTGTTCAAGTACCTCGTGGCCTTCCATGTCCGGCAGGCCGATATCCAGGATCACCAGGTCCATGTCCTCGCTGGCGGCCAGCTGCAGGCCTTCCTGGCCGGTGGCGGCCTGTCGCACCTGGTAGCCCTGCGCGCGCAGGCTGATGTCCAGGAACCGGCGGATCTGGGTTTCATCATCGATCACCAGCACGCGCGCGGCCGGCACGCTGGCATCAATCGGGGTCGGGCTCATCGTGGGAGGCTGGCTTGAGCAGGGGCAGGGTGATGCGGATCAGGGTACCGCGACCGTCGCGTCCGGGCAGCGCCTGCACGCTGCCGCCATGTGCGCCGATCATGCCCTGGCAGATGGTCAGGCCCAGGCCGGTGCCGTGGCGGCCGCGGTCGCCGCGCTCGACGCTGTAGAACATGTCGAAGATGCGCGCGCGCTCGTCGTCGGGAATGCCGGGGCCGGCATCGATCACGTCGATGCGCAGCTGGCCGTCCAGTTCGCGCGCCTGCACCTGCACGGCGGCGTCGGGCGGCGAGAACTTGGCCGCGTTCTCCATCACGTTGAACACGGCCTGTTCGACCAGCGCCGGGTGTACCCAGATCGGCGCCAGCGTGGACGGAATGTCCAGCTCCAGCCGCACCTTGGGCTGGTAGCGCTGCAGGCGCCGTGCGGCCGAGCCGATCAGCTCGTCCACGCCGATCCAGTCACGGTTGATCTTCAGTCCTTCGTGGCCCAGGCGGGTCATGTCCAGCAGGTTCTGGATGTAGCGGTCCAGCCGCTCGCCTTCGACCAGGATGGTATCCAGCAGGGCGCGGCGATCGGCCGTGTCCATCGCCGCGCCGTAACTGGCCAGGCTGTCGGCCGAACCGATCATCGCCGCCAGTGGCGAGCGCAGGTCGTGCGACACCGAAGAGAGCAGGGCCGAGCGCAACCGCTCGGTCTCATTGCTGACATGTGCTTGTTCGAGTTCGGCCACCAGCCGGGTACGCAGTGCGGCCTGTGCGATGTCATCGACCATCGCTTCGGCAAGCTGCCGCTGTTCGGGCAGCAGGCGCGCCTGTGCGCCGGGCAGGTACAGGCCGGCCACGCCGATCGCGCGATCTTCGCCATCCAGCAATGGCAGGAACCACCACTGCGCACCGGCCAGGGTGTCGGTGAAGCGGCCGCTGGGCTGGCCGTGGCGCAGCGCCCAGTCGGCGGCAGCCAGGTCGGTATCGCCGGGTTGGCTGCGGCCACCGGCGGCAGTGTCCGCGCCGATCCGCAGCCACGCCGGCACATCCATCGCCTGCTCCAAGGCATGCCGACCTGCCTGTGCCACCTCGCCGTTGCCAGCGGCGCTGGCCAGCTGACGGCCCAGCTGCTGGCGTGCACGTGCATGGCGGTTGGCCGCACGCAGCGCAATGACCTGCATGCGCAGGCGCGAGGCCAGCCGTCCGGCCACCAAGGCGGCGGCCAGGAACAGGAACACGGTGATCACGCCCTGGCGCGCACCGATGGCGAAGGTGAAGCGGGGCGCGATGAACAGGAAGTTGTAGGCCAGGAAGCACAGGATCGCCGCCATCACCGCCACGCTGGCACGCGTGCGCGCCGCCACCAGCACCACTGCCACGATGAACACCATCGACAGGTCGGCCATGCCGACCCAGCGTTCGGCCAGCCAAGCCACCGCACAGGCCAGCGCGGTGGCGATCAGTGCCTGTACCGGCTCGTAGCTGATGCCGCGCATCGGTGGCAGCAGACCTTCGCGGCGCGAGCGCGCCCGGGCCTGCGGCGTGCTGATGATGGTGATCTCGTAGTGCGCGCCGCGCTGGATCAGCTGCTGGGTCAGGGTTCGGTTGAACATCCGCGCCAGCGGGCGCTCACGGGTGCGCCCCAGCACCAGGGTCGATACGCCGTTGTGCGCTGCATGGTCGAGCAGGGCATCGGCGATGCTCGATCCGTGCAGCAGTTCGGCGTCGCCGCCCAGCCGCCGTGCCAGGGCGAAGGCCGCATCGATCTCGCGCCGCGTGGCCTCGTCCTGGCGCCGGCCCTGCACGGTCACCACCGTCCACGGTGCGTCGCGGCGCTCGGCGATGCGCCGCGCCACCCGCACCAGGTACTCGCTCTGGCCGCCGCCATCGATGGCCACCAGCACGCCGCGCCGTAGCGGCAGGTTGCCTTCGCCCCGTGCGGCGCGGGTTTCACGCAGGCTGCTGTCGACGCGGTCGGCGGCTTCCTGCATCGCCAGCTCACGCAGGGCGGTCAGGTTGGCCGGCGAGAAGAACGCCTGCAGCGCCTGCGCGGCCTGTTCGGGCACATAGACCTTGCCTTGCTGCAGGCGCGCGATCAGTTCGCGCGGCGGCAGATCGACCAGCACGATGTCGTGCAGGCGATCGAGCACGCCATCGGGCACGGTCTCGCTGACCCGCACGCCGGTGATGCGCATCACCACGTCGTTGAGGCTTTCCAGATGCTGGATGTTGACCGTGGTCCAGACGTCGATGCCGGCGTCAAGCAGCTCCATCACATCCTGCCAGCGCCGCTCATGGCGGCTGCCGGGCGCATTGCGATGGGCCAGTTCGTCCACCAGCACCAGCGCCGGATGCCGTGCCAGCACGGCATCCAGGTCCATCTCCTGCAGGGCGTGGCCGTGATAGGCCACGTCCTTCAACGGCAGCTGCGGCAGGCCTTCCAGCAGGGCCTGGGTTTCGGCGCGGCCATGGGTTTCCACCAGCCCGACCACCAGGTCCACGCCGCGGCGCAGCTGCTCCTGGGCACGGGTCAGCATGGTGTAGGTCTTGCCCACACCCGGCGCAGCGCCGAGGAACACGGTCAGCTTGCCACCGGCTTCGCGTTGCAGGCCTTCCACCAGGGCATCGGCCTGGCGGGTACGCGCATCAGTCATGGGGGCCGCTGTCATGGCCGCCATTGTGCGCGCAGCCGATGCAGGCCGGCATCACGGCGCCTTGGCCGCATGGTCCAGCGCGAAGTTCAGCGTCACCACGTTCACCCGCGGCTGGCCGAGCACGCCCCACTGGCGCCCTTCAGTATGTGCCTGCACCAAGGCCTGCACGCGCTCCACCGGCAGGCCGCGGGCACGTGCCACGCGTGCCACCTGCAGCTGCGCCGCCGCCGGCGACAGCTGCGGATCCAGCCCGCCGCCGGACTGGGTGACCAGGTCGGCCGGCACCTGCGCCGGGGCGACACCCTCGCGCGCGGCCACCGCCGCCGTGCTGGCGGTAACTCGCTCGGCCAGCCCCGGGTTGCTGCGCGCCAGGTTGGAACCGGCCGCGGCCATCGGGTCGTAGTTGGCCGCCGACGGCCGTGCCTGGAAGTAGCCATCACCGGTGAACGGCTGCGACAGCCAGGCCGAGCCGCGCACCTGGCCGTTGCCGTCGCGCAGCAGGCTGCCCTCGGCCTGGGTGGGGTAGGCCAGGCCGGCGAAACCGGTGGCGATGCCGGCGTAGACCGCGCCGGCCAGCAGCAGGGTGGCCAGGCCCAGGCCGATCGCCGGGCGCCAGCCGGCGCCGTCCTGCAGGCTGGCCACGCGGGCTTCGGCCTTCGGTTCGCGGGGCAGGGTGGTGGAGGTGGAAGCAGAACGGTTCATGCGCCGAATACCAGGACAAGGAAGAGGTCGATCAGCTTGATCGCCGCGAACGGCAACAGCACGCCGCCGAGGCCGTACACCAGCATGTTCCGGCGCAGCAGCGCGGTGGCCGTGGCCGGGCGGAAGCGCACGCCACGCAGGGCGAGCGGGATCAGCGCGGGAATCACCAGCGCGTTGAAGATCAGCGCCGCCAGCACCGCGTTGCGTGGGCTCGACAGCTGCATCACGTTCAGTGCGGCCATGGCCGGAACCGCAGCGGCAAACAGCGCCGGCAGGATCGCGAAGTACTTGGACACGTCGTTGGCCAGCGAGAAGGTGGTCAGCGCACCGCGGGTGATCAGCTGCTGCTTGCCCACTTCCACGACCGCCAGCAGCTTGGCCGGGTCTGAATCGAGGTCGACCATGTTGCCGGCCTCCTTCGCCGCCTGCGTGCCGGAGTTCATCGCCAGGCCGATGTCGGCCTGGGCCAGCGCGGGAGCATCGTTGGTGCCATCGCCCACCATCGCCACCAGGCGGCCACCGGCCTGTTCCTGGCGGATGCGTGCCAGCTTGTCTTCCGGACGCGCCTCGGCGATGTAGTCATCGACACCGGCTTCGGCGGCGATGGCGGCAGCGGTCAGCGGATTGTCACCGGTGATCATCACCGTGCGGATGCCCATCGCCCGCAGCTGTGCGAACTTCTCGCGCATGCCGTGCTTGACCACGTCCGACAGCTCGATCACGCCCAGCACGTGGCGGCCCTCGGCCACCACCAGCGGGGTGGCGCCATTGCGCGCGACCTGCTCGACGCGGCCGGCCAGTTCAGCCGGCACGTTGCCGCCCAGTGCCTGCACGTGGGCGCGGATCGCATCGGCAGCGCCCTTGCGGATCTGCCGCCCGTGTTCCAGATCGACGCCGGACATCCGGGTCTGGGCACTGAACGCCAGGTAGTCGGCACGGTCCGGCTCGGCGGTGGCGCAGCCCTGTTCGCGCGCCAGGCGCACGATCGACTTGCCTTCCGGGGTCGGGTCGGCCAGCGAGGACAGCAGTGCGGCCTCGCGCAGCTGGCTGGCGTCGATGCCGGCCAGCGGATGGAAGTGGCTGGCCTGGCGGTCGCCGTAGGTGATGGTGCCGGTCTTGTCCAGCAGCAGCACGTCGACGTCGCCGGCCACTTCCACCGCCTTGCCCGACTTGGCCAGCACGTTGGCAGCCAGCGCACGGTTCATGCCGGCGATGCCGATGGCCGGCAGCAGGCCGCCGATGGTGGTCGGGATCAGGCACACCAGCAGTGCGATCAGCAGCAGTGGATCGACCTGCACGCCCACGGCCGCGCCGATCGCCGGCAACGTGGCCACCACAACCAGGAAGGTCAGCGTCATCGCCGCCAGCAGCAGGGTCAGCGCGATCTCGTTGGGGGTCTTCTGGCGATTGGCACCTTCCACCAGCGCGATCATGCGGTCCAGGAAGCTGTGGCCCGGCTCGGCGGTCACCCGCACGATGATCTGGTCGGACAGCACCTTGGTGCCACCGATCACACCGGAACGGTCGGTACCGGCCTCGCGCAGCACCGGTGCCGATTCGCCGGTCACTGCCGCTTCGTTGATGGTGGCCAGGCCCTGCACGATCTCGCCATCGGCCGGCACCAGCTCACCGGCACTGACGATCACATGGTCGCCCGGGCACAGCTCGGCGGCAGGCACCTGGGCTTCGGCTGCGCCCGGCTGCGGCGCCGCCAGCCGGCGCGCCACCAGGTCCTGGCGGGCACGGCGCAGCGAGGCGGCCTGGCCACGGCCACGCGCTTCGGCCACTGCCTCGGCGAAATTGCCGAACAGCACGGTCACCAGCAGGATGGCGGTCACTGCCAGGCCGAAGCCCAGCGGTGCATTGCCGGTCAGGGTGACGATCGCGGCGACGATCGTGCCGGCCATCACCACCGCCATCACCGGGCTGCGCACCAGATGCATCGGCGCCAGCTTGCGCACCGCTTCGACCAGCGCACGGCGCAGGCCGGCGCCATCAAGCAGGGCAGGGCGCGGTGCATGGGTACTACGGGTTGAACTTGCTTGGGTACTCATCAGGGTGTCCTCAGCGCAGTCCCAGGCTCAGGTGATCGGCGATCGGGCCGAGTACCAGCGCCGGCATGAACTGCAGCACGGTCAGGATGACGATCACCGAGACCAGGGTCAGGGCGAAGGTCGGGGTTTCGATCTGCAGGCTGCCGGCAGACTCCGGCGCCTGGCGCTTGGCGGCCAGCTGTGCGGCCACCACCAGCGGAATGATCAGCAGCGGGAAGCGGCCCAGCAGCAGTACCAGCGAGCAGCTCAGGTTCCACCACACCGTGGCGTCACCCAGTCCTTCGAAGCCCGAACCGTTGTTGGCGTAGGCCGAGACATACTCGTAGAACACCTGGCTGATGCCATGGAAGCCGGGGTTGGAGGTGCCGGCCAGGCCGGGCACGGCCAGGGTGATCGCAGTGAACACCAGCAAGGTGATCGGCTGCAGCAGCACCAGCAGGGCCAGCAGGCGCACCTGGGGCGTCTCCAGCTTGCGGCCGAACAGTTCCGGCGTGCGCCCGGTCATCAACCCGGCCAGGAACACACCCAGCAGCAGATAGACGATGAACTGCTGCAGGCCACAGCCGATGCCGCCCCAGATCGCGCTGACCAGCATGTTGACCATCGCGATGCCACCGCTCAGCGGCGCCAGCGAATCGTGCATGCCGTTCACCGAGCCATTGGAGACCTGGGTAGTCACCGCCGCCCACAGCGCCGTGCCGTCGGCGCCGAAGCGCACCTCCTTGCCTTCCATCAGCAGCGGGGTGGCGGCGCTGGCGCTATGCCCTTCGCTCCACATCATCGCGCCGGTGGAAAGCAGCGACATGCCCAGCATGCAGCTGAACACCAGGGCGCCGAAGCGACGCCGGCCGGTGAACGCGCCGATCATGAAGATCACCGCCATCGGCACCAGCAGGATGCCGACGATTTCCAGCGCGTTCGACAGCGGGGTCGGGTTCTCCAGCGGGAAGCTGCTGTTCGGGCCGTACCAGCCGCCACCGTTGGCGCCAAGCTGCTTGGCCGCGACCATCGCCGCCACCGGGCCCAGCGGCAGCTTCTGTCCGGTCATGCCGGCGCTGGCATCGATCGGCGTGGCCTGCGGGCCACCGGCCATCGTCGACGGCACACCCTGGCTGGTCAGCAGCAGGGTCCACACCAGGCACAGCGGCAACAGGAAACGCACGCACAGGCGCACCACGTCCACGTAGTAGTTGCCTACCGCCACCTGGCGGTCATCGCCGGCACCGGTGGCCGCCGCAGCCTGCGGCGCACGCGAGAACAACGCGCGCAGCGTCGCCACCGCCAGCGCCAGGCCCATCATCGGCGTCACCACCTGCAGGCCGGTGATGCCGGTCATCTGCGAGAGGTAGGACAGCTGCGCCTGGCCCGAATAGTGCTGCTGGTTGGTGTTGGTCAGGAACGAGATCATCGTGTGCAGCGCGGTGTCCCAGCGCATGTTCGGGATCTGGTCCGGGTTCAGTGGCAACCAGGCCTGGGTCATGAACACCGCCTGGGTCAACACAGCGACCACCACGTTGCTCAGCACGAAGGCCAGCACGTAGCCGCGCCAGGACATCGCGCGCGAGGGATCGACGCCGAACACCTTGTACAACGGCTTTTCGATCCAGTTGAACAGCACGTCGACCTTCATCGGCGTGCCGCGCATCACGCGGGCCAGGTACAGGCCCAGCGGCCACGCCAGCAGCAGGCTGGCGGCAAGAATGACAAGCATCTCAGTCATGGCCGGCTCCGTTAGAACGATTCGGGCCGCAGCACGACATAGAGAAGATAGGCGGCGGCGACCAGCACCAGCACGCCACACAACAAAGACAGCCAGGGGGACATTTCAATAGCGACCTGGTGGAACCCCTCCACCTCAGGCCGTCATCGTCGTCCTGCCGCCCATAAACGCACTACGCGCCGGACCGGGCCGACGCGTAAAGAGTGCATAAATTCCGTGGGCCAACCCGTAACCAGGCGCCGCCTGCTGTAGAGCCGAGCCCATGCTCGGCTGTCCTTTCCCAAGGTCACGCGGAGTCGAGCGTGGCCCGACGCTACAGGCGAATCACGGCGCCTGGCTCGCCTGCGCCACGCCCTTCAGCTCGCGATAGCGCTGCAGCGTGCTGTCGATCTCGGCCTTCAGCGCCTGCTGCTGCTGCAGGAATCCGGCCTGCAGGCGTTGCTGCGACTGCAGTTGCACGTGCCGCTGACGGATCGCCTCGGCCTGCTTGTCGGCCACCTTGCCACCGGCCAGTTCGCGGTCACCGGCGGCCGCCAGCAGCGCCACCAGCGATTCGCGCAGGCTGGTGACGTTGTACTCGGCGGTCTTCAGGTTGTTGTCCAGCACTTCCTGGCGTTCGGCGAACACCCGGCGCAGATCGTCCTCGCTGCCATAGGTGGACAGCATTGCCTGCTCGGTGCGCTGGCGGGTCTGCTCGGCCATCAGGTCCAGCTGCTGCTGCTGTGCCACGGTGCTGGCTGCGGCGCGCTCCTCGTCGGTCAACGCGCGCTGGACCTGCGCATTGCGCAGGCCGCTCTTCGCGTTGAACTCCTCGCGGGCGTGATTGACCGCATCGGCCGGCAGCGAATCACTGCAGATCCGCTCCTTGCCCTCGTTCCAGCAGTACAGCTTCTTTTCCACCTTGCCGCCGTCGCGCGACTGCGCCGGCACGGTGAACGGCACGGCCAGCAGCAGGCCGGCAAAGAGAACAGCAGGAACTCGGGACATGACCTTTCCCCTGGTCGGTCAGCGGATCGAACGGACGCCGTACTGGGCCCGGTAGGCTTCCAGCGGCTGCCGGTAACCGACAAGTTCCGGGTTGCCGGAGGCGAAATCAAGCAGATCGGCCAGCGATGCCACGGCGATCACCGGAATGCCGGCTTCTTCGGCCACCGACTGTGCCGCCGAGCGACGGTCGGCTTCCGAGGCGATCTCCTGGCGGTCCAGTGCCACCACGATGCCGGCCGGGGTGCCGCCGGCAGCGCGGATGATGCCCAGCGCTTCGCGGATCGCGGTACCGGCGGTGATCACGTCATCGACGATCAGCACGCGCTTGCCATTCAGGTCGGCGCCGATCAGCTGGCCGCCTTCACCATGGTCCTTGGCTTCCTTGCGGTTGAACGACAGCGGCAGGTCGCGGCCACGCTGGGCCAGCTCGCAGGCCATCGCGGTGGCCAGCGGAATGCCCTTGTAGGCCGGGCCGAACACCACGTCGTACTTGATCCCGGTGGCATCGATGGCATCGGCGTAGCAGGCGCCGAGCTGCGACAGCAGCGAACCGGAGTCGAAACGACCGGCGTTGAAGAAATAGGGGCTCAGCCGGCCGGACTTGAGGGTGAACTGGCCGAAGCGCAGGGCGTCGGCAGTCAGGGCCAGCTGCAGGAAACGGTGGCGGTGGTCGCTCATCAAAACTCGATTCATCTTCATTTGGAGCACAAATCCTAATCCAGCTGGGCGTTTCGCGCTCGTCCAGCGCCATGTGAAAGCCGTCCAGGCCCCGCCTGGCGGACTGCGCAGCCCTGCGGGCAACCGGTATGCTTGCCCGGTTTCCCGCCGCAGGTCCCCCGCATGCGCATCATCAGTTTCAACGCCAATGGCATCCGTTCCGCCGCGACCAAGGGCTTCCTCGACTGGTTCCGTGCCCAGGACGCCGACGTCCTGTGCATACAGGAAACCAAGGCCCAGGAAGACCAGCTGACCGACCCGATGTTCCGTCCGGACGGCCACCACTGCTTCTATCGCGATGCCATCACCAAGAAGGGCTACAGCGGCGTGGCGATCTACAGCAAGCGCGAGCCGGACCAGGTCATCACCTCGCTGGGCTGGGCGCCGTTCGACGACGAAGGCCGCTACATCGAGGCGCGCTACGGCAATCTCAGCGTGGTCTCCTTCTATATCCCGTCGGGCAGCTCGGGCGACCTGCGCCAGGGCTTCAAGTTCGAAGTGATGGAATGGCTGCGGCCGATCCTCGAAGCGTGGGCGCGCAGCGGCCGCGACTACGTGCTGTGCGGTGACTGGAACATCGTGCGTTCGGCGCTGGACATCAAGAACTGGAAGTCCAACCAGAAGAACTCCGGCTGCCTGCCGGAGGAGCGCGACTGGCTCAACGCGCTGTGCGCCGACCACGGCCAGGCCACCGATGTCGCCGCCGGCCGTGGGTGGGCCGATGCCTACCGCCTGCTCAACCCCACCGGAGAGGACTACACCTGGTGGAGCAACCGCGGCGCCGCCCGTGCCAACAATGTCGGTTGGCGCATCGACTACCAGTTCATCACCCCGGGCCTGCGTGACCGACTGCGCAGCTGCTCGATCTACCGCGACGAGCGCTTCTCCGACCACGCCCCGTTCACCGTGGACTATGACCTGTGACCGAGGCCGCCACGCCGGTCAGCTACAAGGGCTGGGCCGGCATCAAGCGCGCCTTCGGTACCCCGTCGGCGCTGACCATGGCCATGCTCGGCTTCGGCAGTGGCCTGCCGTTCCTGCTGATCGCCTCGCAGACCCTGTCCACGCGCCTGCGCGACGTCGGGCTGGACCTGGGCAGCATCGGCCTGATCAGCCTGGCCAGCTTCTTCTACCTGCTCAAGTTCCTGTGGGCACCGCTGCTGGACCGCTACGCCTTCCCGCTGCTGGGGCGGCTCGGCCGCCGCCGCTCCTGGCTGCTGGTGTCGCAGGTGCTGGTGCTGGTCGGGCTGGTCGCGCTGGCCTTCGTGCGGCCCGAACAGGGCGTGTGGCCGTTGGTGATGTGGGTGCTGGTGGCGTCGTTCGCCGGCGCCACCCAGGATTCGGCCGTCGATGCCTACCGCATCGAGATCGCGCCGCAGACCGCCCAGGCGGCGCTGGCCGCCACCTATACGCTGGGCTACCGGATCGGCCTGATCCTGGCCGGTGCCGGCGCGCTGTACCTGGCCCAGTTCGAAGGCTGGATCGTCGCCTACCTGGCGATGGCCGCGCTGATGCTGCTGCCGATCGTCACCACCCTGCTGTGCGCCGAACCGCAGCGCC
The DNA here is from genome assembly GCF_059372355.1 of Stenotrophomonas sp. YJH_SMC_135. NCBI lineage: Bacteria > Pseudomonadati > Pseudomonadota > Gammaproteobacteria > Lysobacterales > Lysobacteraceae > Stenotrophomonas > Stenotrophomonas sp. YJH_SMC_135. The sequence continues at coordinate 5,599 of NZ_JCAFVN010000004.1, read as the reverse complement.
CGGCCACCGCCGTGCAGCGCCGCATCGATATTGCCGAAGCGTTCGTCCAGCCCATCTCCAGCTTCTTCAGCCGCAATGGCGTGGCACTGGCGCTGGTGCTGCTGGCCTTCGTCGGCCTGTTCAAGTTCCCCGACCAGGTGATCGGAGTGATGGCCGGGCCGTTCTATCTCGACTCGGGGTTCGACAAGGCCGACATCGCCACCGTCTCCAAGCTGTTCGGCGTGTGGATGGGCATCGGCGGCGCGTTCCTGGGCGGCATCGCGGTGGCCGCATTCGGCTTCCGCCGCATGCTGCTGGTGGCCGCGCTGGGCGTGGCGCTGTCCAACCTGGCCTTCCTGCTGATGGCGCACAATCCGGGCAAGCTGTGGGCGTTCTACGCCGCGCTCAGTGCCGACAACCTGTTCCAGGGCTTTGCCGGCACCGTGCTGGTGGCCTTCATGTCGTCGCTGACCGACCGCAACTTCACCGCCACCCAGTACGCATTGCTGGTCTCGCTGGCCAACCTGCCGGGCAAGTTCGTCGGTGGCGTCTCCGGCTACATCGTCGAAGCCACGTCCTACAGCACGTTCTTCATCCTCAGCTCGATCACCGTGGTGCCAACCCTGCTGCTGCTGGCGTGGCTGTGGCCGCGGATCGCCGATCGCGGGCCGCCGCCGGTCGCCTGATTGCCTGCCCGCCCGGACTGCGGGATCATCGCCCCCGACGCGCCGAGGGGGCGGTGCCTTGCGAACGGGGAAGTGAGCATGGCCGACGTTGTGCTGCGGGACCTGGACCCGCTGCTGCTGGAACGCATCCGACGGGTCGCGGTCGCCCGCGGCTGGACCCACGAACAGACCTGCGCCGCCTTGCTGGAGCAGGGGCTGTTCAGCAGTGAACTGGAGGTCCGCTCCGGCTTCGGCGATCCCGAAGTGGACGCCCTCTCCGCCGCGATTGCCGCCCTGCAGGCCCTGCCGGCAGGGCAGGGCTTCGATTAGCGCCTTTGTAGAGCCGAGCCATGCTCGGCTGCTCCTGGCCCGGCCTGCGCGAAGCCGAGCAGGGCTCGGCTCTACAACGGCGCCTCACCTGCGCGGACGGCCCACCTCACGCCAGGTGGATCGCCCCCAGGATCCGCGGGCCCGTTGCCCCGGTCACGCTCGGCAGGTTGCCCGCCAGCCCGTCCATCGTCCGCTGCGCCAGCCAGGCGAAGCCCATCGCCTCCACGTACTCCGGGTCCAGCCCATGCACCGCGCTGGACTCCACCTGCACCTCCGGCAGCCGCGCCGCCAGCCGCTTCATCAGCTGCCGGTTGCGCACACCGCCGCCACAGACCAGCAGGCGCCGGGTCTGCGGCTGCTGCGCCAGCAACGCATCGGCCACGGTCGCCACGGTCAGCTCCAGCAGGGTGGCCTGCACATCGGCAGCGGCGTACTCGCCTTCCCCCATGTGGGCTTCGGCCCAGGACAGGTGAAACTGTTCGCGCCCGGTGCTCTTCGGCGGCGGCAGCGCGAACCACGGGTCCGAGCGCCAGCCGGCCAGCAGGCCCTCGTCCAACGTGCCACTGGCAGCGTAAGCGCCATCGGCATCGAAGGTGCGGCCGGTATGGCGCTGGCACCAGGCGTCCATCAGCGCATTGGCCGGGCCGGTATCGAAGCCACGCACCGCGCCTTCGCGCGGGATCAGGGTCAGGTTGGCGATGCCGCCCAGGTTGAGCACCGCGCGGTCTTCGTCGGCGGTGCCCAGCATGCCCAGGTGGAAGGCCGGCATCAGCGGCGCACCGTGGCCCCCGGCCGCCACGTCGCGGCGGCGGAAGTCGGATACCGTGGTGATCCCGGTCAGTTCGGCAATGCGGTTGCCGTCGCCCAGCTGCACGGTGAACGCCGGGTCGGCCAGCGGGCGGTGGCGCACGGTCTGGCCGTGCGAGCCGATCGCGCGCACCTGGCTGCGGTCCACGCCGGCCTCGGCCAGCAGTTGATTGGCGGCCCCGGCGAAGTTGATCGCGATCCGCGCGTCCAGTTCGCCCAGTTCCTCCAGCGACTCCAGCGGGCCACCTTCGCCCAGCGCCACCAGCCGCGCGCGCAGCACCGGCTCCCAGCGGGCGGTCAGGCCGTGCACGAAGCGGCAGCCACCGCCGGCGGGGAACTGCACCAGCGCGGCATCGATGCCATCGGCGCTGGTGCCCGACATCAGGCCAAGGTACAGGGGGGCGTCAGCGTCGGCAGTCGTGTTCATGGCAGGCATAAAAAAAGGACGCGGCAAGCTTGGGCTGCCGCGTCCTTCTTCGTCAACGCAAGACGCTCAGCCGCGCTTGCGGCCGGTCGCCTGCTTGTCCTTGGCGCTGGCCACCTCGGGCGCAGCCTCGTCGCGGCTGGTCGGTGCCGGGCTGGCGTCGGCGTAGATCAGCTTCTCCATGCCCTGGATGCGCGCCATCGCCGGCGCGGTCTGCGCGCGGAAGGCGACCAGCTCGGCGCCCTTCAGCGGTTCCGGCGGCGGCATGGTCACGGTCAGCGGGTTGCGGTGCTCGCCGTTGACGCGGAATTCGTAGTGCAGGTGCGGCCCGGTCGCCAGGCCGGTCGAACCGACGTAGCCGATCACCGTGCCCTGGGCCACGCGCTGGCCGGTCCTGATGTTCGCAAAGCGCGACATGTGGCCGTACAGGGTGGTGTGGCCGCGGCCATGGTCGAGGATCACCACGTTGCCGTAGCCGCGCTGCACGCCGGCGAACTGCACGCGGGCATCGCCCGCGGCCATGATCGGAGTGCCGGTGCGCGCGGCGTAGTCCACGCCCTTGTGCATGCGCATCTTGCCCAGCACCGGGTGCTTGCGTGCGCCGAAGGTCGAACTCAGCCGCGCGAACGGGATCGGCATGCGGATGAAGCTCTTCTTCAGCGAACGGCCGTTGATGTCGTAGTACTCGGACTTGCCGTTGCGGTCGAAGCGGAAGCCGGAATAGGTCTTGCCACCGGTGGTGAAGGTCGCCGCCAGGATCTTGCTGGTGTCCACCTTCTCGCCTTCGCGCCAGGTTTCATCCATCACCACGCTGAAGCGGTCGCCCGGCTGCAGGTCCTTGGAGAAGTCGATGTCGTACTTGAAGATGTCGTCGGTCATCGTCGCGATCGCCGACGGCGACAGCCCGGCCCGTCGGGCCGCGGCATACAGCGAACTGGTGATCTCGCCGCTGGTGACCACGGTGCGCGTGGAGGACTCGCGCTTGGTCACTTTCTCCTTGATGTCATCGCCGGCCAGGCTCAGTTCCACGCGGTTGTCGGCATCGCGGTCGAAACGGATGCTGCGCAGGTCGCCGGACAGCGGCATGTCGAAGGCGATCTCGGCACCCGGGCGCAGTTTGGTCAACGCCTCACGCGCGCCGGGGTGGTCCAGCACCCGGTGCAGGGTGGTGGCCGGAATGCCAGCCTTGTCGAACAGGTCGCTCAGGGTCTGGCCACGCTGCACGCGCAGCACCTGCCAGCTGTCACCCGGCACCTGCTGCTGGCGGGCCATGGTCAGCGGCGGCAACGGCAGCGCCAGGCTGGTGTGGCTGTCGGCGTAAGGCGCATCGATGGTGTGCGAGAAACCGGGGACGATCGTCGCCACCAAGGCGCCGATGGTCGCAAACAGGCTGGCGTGCATCCAATGGCGGCGGGTCCAGCGCTCATTGAAGGCGGCGGGAAGATGTTGCCTGAGCTTCCGATGCAGGGTGTTGTCGTGCAGGACGTGGAGGCGTTCCTGGAAGCGCTGCTTGCGTGCGCGCCCTTGTTCGGAATTGTGCATCGGCGGTTTTTTCCTGGCGGCCTGGGAGTGCGGGCCTGATCGCCGGTTACCATAGACACCTGAGAAAACCGCGTCAAACCCTTGTGCCCATTGGCTTTTGTGAAGCCAATCGGGTTAACTTCGCTTTAACACCCCACACAAGAATCGGCGTTGCCGGGAGTAGTCACGTGTCCTCGATTGAAGAAGCCCTTGCCCTGATCGGCCGTGGTGCCGACGAGATCCTCAAGCTCGAGGATCTGCGTGCGCGCCTGCAGGAAGGCCGCCCGCTGCGGATCAAGGCCGGCTTCGACCCCACCGCGCCCGACCTGCACCTGGGCCATACGGTGCTGCTGAACAAGATGCGCCAGTTCCAGGACCTCGGCCACCAGGTCATTTTCCTGATCGGCGACTTCACCGGCATGATCGGCGACCCGTCCGGCAAGAGCCTGACCCGCAAGCCGCTCAGCCGCGATGACGTGCTGGCCAACGCCCGTACCTACGAGGAACAGGTGTTCAAGGTGCTCGACCGCAGCCGTACCGAAGTCCGCTTCAACTCGGAGTGGTTCGGCAAGATGGGCGCGGCCGACATGATCCGCCTGGCCGGCCAGCACACCGTGGCGCGCATGCTCGAGCGCGACGACTTCGCCAAGCGCTATGCCGCCCAGCAGTCCATCGCCATCCACGAGTTCCTGTACCCGCTGGTGCAGGGCTACGATTCGGTGGCCCTGGAGGCCGACGTCGAACTGGGCGGTACCGACCAGAAGTTCAACCTGCTGATGGGCCGTGGCCTGCAGGAACACCACGGCCAGAAGCCGCAGGTGGTGCTGACCATGCCGCTGCTGGAAGGCCTGGACGGCGTCAACAAGATGTCCAAGTCGCTGGGCAACTACATTGGTATCAGCGAGCCGGCCATCGACATCGTCACCAAGACCATGAAGGTGGACGACACCCTGATGTGGCGCTGGATCGAACTGCTGTCCTTCGACATCAGCCAGGCCGAAGCCGTGCAGCTGCGCGAGCAGGTGGCCAATGGCGGCTTGAACCCGCGTGTGGTCAAGCTGCGCCTGGCGCGTGAACTGGCGACCCGTTTCCACGACGCCGCCGCGGCCGAGCAGGCCATTGCAGGCTGGGAAGCAGCGGTGACCGGGCAGGGTGACATTACCCAGCTGCCGCTGCAGGACGTGGCGATTCCGGCCGAAGGCCTGCGTATCGCTGCGCTGTTGACGGCGGCCGGCCTGACCCCGAGCAACTCTGAAGCCAACCGCAAGCTCAAGGAGCGCGCGGTCAAGGTCGACGGTGAAGTGGTCGAAGATGGCCAGCAGGTGCTGCAGCCGGGCTTCGAAGGCCTGTTGCAGGTCGGCAAGCGTACCTTCGCCCGCGTGCGCCTGGTTGCTGCCTGAGACAAAGAAAGGGCCGGCGCTGGCCGGCCCTTCCTTAATGCTCTTGTAGAGTCAAGCCCACGCTTGGCTGCTCTTCGCGGGAACCTACCTCAGCGCGCCGGATGAACGGATGCAACATCCGGTGAAAAAAATCGCCACACCCCCTTCACAAATGATGCGAATGGGGACATACTTCTCCTCCCCCGTCGCAGGGGTCGCCACCAAGGGGCTTCAGCGACAACAGGGTGCCCACCACCGCCGAACGAGATGATCGAACGAAGGTGTTGACGGACTGAAAAAGTCTGGCATAATGGGCGGCTCGCTACGAAGGAAACTTCGCAGCACACGGGAATGGCGCTGAGGCCACTTCCCCGGATCTTTGAAAGTATGCGCAGGTATCTTGTGAAGGCGCCTGCAGGAAGGATGATTGTCCATCTTGCAGACGTTTGATCAAGCAACTATTAATTGTTTTAAAGCAAGCGATACGTTGCCAG
>NZ_JCAFVN010000003.1:0-804556 GCF_059372355.1 Stenotrophomonas sp. YJH_SMC_135 | reverse complement strand
GGGCACTACCGGGCGGGGCAGCTGACCGACCGGCACCAGCGTGGCCAGGCTCTGGTAGCTGACAACCTTGGTTGGCATTGCCGGCCAGCGGCCGGAACGACCGGGTGGGGCGGCTGACCGACCTGCACCTGCGTGGCCTGGCCCTGGTAGCTGCCAACCTTGGTTGGCATTGCCGGCCAGCGGCCGGCACGACCGGGCGGGGCGGCTGACTGACCGGCACCAGCGTGGCTTGGCCCTGGTAGCTGCCAACCTTGGTTGGCATTGCCGGCCAGCGGCCGGCACGACCGGGCGGGGCAGCTGACCGGCCTGCACCTGCGTGGCCAGGCCCTGGTAGATGCCAACCTTGGTTGGCATTGCCGGCCAGCGGCCGGCACGACCGGGTGGGGCGGCTGACCGACCTGCACCTGCGTGGCCAGGCTCTGGTAGATGCCAACCTTGGTTGGCATTGCCGGCCAGCGGCCGGCACGACCGGGCGGGGCGGCTGACCGGCCGGTGAAGCCGTCCGTCGGAAAGGTGGCAGCGGACCCCGGAAACCCGGATAATGCACAAAAGCCGGACGGGCCTCCCCGTTCGGCTTTTTCCGTGTCTGGGCCCTCCATCGCCGGCCGCTCCCCGTTTGGAGCCGCCCTCCAGGTGCTGGCCAGCCCCGCCACGGTTTACCCGTCCGCGGCCCCGATGGCCGCAACAAATCGAGGAGCCCGTCATGGGTCAGTCTGTCGTAGTGTTGGGTGCCCAGTGGGGCGATGAAGGCAAGGGCAAGATCGTCGATCTGCTCACTGAGGAAATCGGCGCTGTCGTGCGCTTCCAGGGCGGCCACAACGCCGGCCACACCCTGGTCATCAATGGCAAGAAGACCGTCCTGCACCTGATCCCGTCGGGCATCCTGCGTGACGACGCGCTGTGCCTGATCGGCAACGGCGTGGTGATCTCGCCGGCTGCGCTGCAGAAGGAAATCGCCGAGCTGGAAGCCTCCGGCGTGGAAGTGCGTTCGCGCCTGAAGATCTCCCCGGCCGCGCCGCTGATCATGCCGTACCACATCGCCCTGGACCAGGCGCGCGAGCGCGCAGCCGGTGGCAAGGCGATCGGCACCACCGGCCGCGGCATCGGCCCGGCCTACGAAGACAAGGTGGCGCGTCGCGGCATCCGTATCGCCGACCTGCATTACCCGAAGCAGCTGGAAGAACTGCTGCGCACCGCGCTGGATTACCACAACTTCGTGCTGACCAAGTATCTGAACACCGATGCGGTCGACTTCCAGAAGACCTTCGACGAAGCGCTGGCCTTCGGCGAATACGTGCAGCCGATGAAGTCCGACGTGGCCGGCATCCTGCACGACCTGCGCAAGCAGGGTAAGCGCGTGCTGTTCGAAGGTGCGCAGGGCGCGCTGCTGGACATCGACCACGGCACCTACCCGTACGTCACCAGCTCCAACACCACCGTCGGTGGTGCGCTGGCCGGTTCCGGCGTCGGCGCTGATTCGATCGACTACGTGCTGGGCATCGCCAAGGCCTACGCCACCCGCGTCGGCGGTGGCCCGTTCCCGACCGAGCTGGACGACGAAGTCGGCCAGGGCATTCGTGACCGCGGCGCCGAGTACGGTGCGTCGACCGGCCGCCCGCGTCGTTGTGGCTGGATGGACATCGTCGCGCTGAAGCGCGCCGTGGCCATCAACGGCATCAGCGGCCTGTGCATCACCAAGCTGGACGTGCTGGATGGCATGGAAAAGCTGAAGGTCTGCATCGCCTACGAATACAACGGCAAGCGCACCGAGTACGCGCCGCTGGACGCGCAGGGCTGGGAAGAATGCACCCCGGTGTATCTGGAGTTCCCGGGCTGGAGCGAGAACACCCACGGCATCACCCAGTGGGACGACCTGCCGCCGGCCGCACGCGCCTACCTGCGTTCGCTGGAAGAGCTGGCCGGCTGCCCGATCAGCATCGTCTCCACCGGCCCGGACCGCGACCACACCATGGTCCTGCAGGATCCGTTCGCCTGAGGTGGCGCCGGGCCATGCCCGGCGTTGGTGACAGGAAAAGCCCCGCGCACGCGGGGCTTTTTCGTTACTGTGTGGCCAGGCCAGCGGGGAAGCGACGCGATGACCAGGATGTCAGCGTGAAAGGCGGGACGGTAGTGCGGGTCACCCTGTGGGTGTCGTGGAGCCTGTGGTGCATGGCCGGCCTGGTACTTGTGTTGGGTGCAGCCGCCAATGCCCTGGCTTCGCGCACGCAGACGGTGCCGCTGGTGCTGCGCCCTGGCGCAACCGCCCAGATCACCGTCTACCGCCTCATCGATGACCAGCTTCGGCTGCGCCTGCGCTATGCCGCGGACGGTACAGAGGCTGACCCTGAAGTGCTGCTGCGCATCGAGACTCCCACCGAACATGGAGACTTCCGCGCAGGGGAGCGTTGGGGAGTGGCCGGGCAGGGCATCGACCGCGCGCTGGTATCGGTTGAGTCCAGCGGCCTCATGGCCTCCTACTTTGGTTACGGTCGCGGCGACGCATTGCCACGCGGCCGCTCATGGCTGCGGGTAACCGTGCTGGAGGTGGATCCGGCGCTGGCGGGACGCACTGCAGACATCGAGCTGCAGCCGCCGCTGGGTCTGCTGAAGCTGACCGACCTGGACTACCTCTGGCTGTGGCCGTTCTTTTTCTGGAAGATGGCGGCGCTGTTCCTGCTGATTCCGGGGGCTGCGTTGACTGTCTTCACTGTGGCGTTGCGGCGCCAGCAGCGCCGGGCATCGGTGCCGCCGACTTCAGCAAGGGATAGGGATTGATCGACTCTCCCTTCCACCACTGCTTCTCCGGCCCCAACACATGCACTTCGAAGTGCAGGTGCGGGGCCTCGGCGCTGGCATTGCCGGTGCTGCCGACGTAGCCGATCACATCCCCGCGCTTGATCGCCTGTTTCTCGGCCAGGCCATCGGCATAGCGCTGCAGGTGCGCGTAGTAGTAGCACCAGCGTCCGCTGGGCTCGAACTGGTAGATCGTCAGCCCGCCGCGTTCGCTGTCGAACAGTTTTTCCACCGTGCCATCAGCCACCGCGAGTACGGGAGTACCTGCATCGGCCAGGATGTCGACGGCATCGTGCACGCGGCCTTCGCTGCGTGCATCGGTGAAGGTATCGCGCAGCTGCGAGGCCAGGATGCCCTGCACCGGCAGCAGCAGGCCGGACGGTGCATCCGCAGCCTGCGCGGCCGGCGGCGCGGTGGTGGCGGGTGGGGCCGTTGCGCGTGGCGCTGGTTCGACCACCGGCGCGGCGGACACCGCCGATGGCGCTGCCGGCAGCGAGGCGGCTACCGGCTCACTCCCATCGCGACGCACCCACCAACCTGCCCCCAGTCCCAGCAGTACGCCCAATACGATCAGCTGCGAAAGACGCATGGGCTTACTCCTGCATCACCACGGGCACCGAAGTATCCACTGCGTCGGCCACACGCACCGCATCCCAGTTGGTCATGCGTACGCAGCCATGCGATTCGGTCTTGCCCACGTGGCTGGGTTCGGGTGTGCCATGCAGGCCGTAGTGCGGCTTGGACAGGTCGATCCAGACCCGGCCGACCGGATTGTTCGGGCCCGGTGGCAGCGTCGCCTTCTTTTCGCCCTTGCGCGCATCCCAGAACAACTTCGGGTTGTAGTGGAACGGCGGGTCGCGATACACGCCCAGGATCTTCCATTCGCCGATCGGCAACGGGTCGTGCTGGCTGCCCGACGACACCGGCACCTGCGCGATCAGCTTGCCCTGCGCATCCAGCAACTGCAGGGTGGAGTCGGATTTGTCGACCACGATCTTCGCCGCCTTCGGCAATGCCGCTGGTGCGATGTTGGGCACTTGGATGCGGCTGCCAGCCTTGGTCAGATCCACGCCGGGATTGAGCACCTTCAGCAACTCCGGCGAGGCGTGGAAGCGCTCGCCCAGGGCTTCTTCCACACTGCTGAAACCCAGCGATCTCAGTTTGGCCTGTGCGGTAGGTCCTTTCGGTATGGGCTGGAACGGGCCGGCGACATCCTCGGCAGTCAGCGTGTAGCTGGCCAGCGGCGTGATCGTATCGGCCTGTAGAGCCTTCCAGGTGGCGTCGTCCAGCTCACCCGTTACGGTCAGCCCATGCGCGGCCTGGAAGCCCGCCACCGCGCGTCGCTGGTTGCTGCCCACTTCGCCATCGATCTGGCCAGGCGAGAAATTCGCGCGATCCAGCAGCACCTGGGCGTGCAGGGCGGAGCGCGCTGCGGTGTCCGGGCCGGCCTTCTCGGCAATGGGGGCGGGCAGGTTGGGCGGCGGCACCTGCGCGAAGGCCGGCGACGCCAGCAGCGAGAGTGCGAGCAGGGTGGATCGGGACACAGATGAGGACATTGGGATCTCCAGCAGGTACGCCGCCACCTTGCCCGCAGACGGCGCCGAGCCGCCGTGAAAGGGATCTGATGCCCGCATGAGCAGGCATGTAATTGCGGCCGATTGCCAGCGGCAGGTGCCGCTGGGACGGGGACTCACCAAGGTGAACCGTGGCCGAAGCCACCGATGGAGGGCGATCAAGATTGCCTGCCGTGCCGCCGATAAGGGCGCATCCCCCCGTTTTGGATGTACCGATGAACTACTTGAGGAACGTCAGGGTTGCCTGGCGTCTTGGGCTGGGTTTTGGCCTGTTGCTGCTGCTGGTCGCCGCCGTGGTGGCCACCGGCGCCACTGCCAGTGTCGTGCAGAAGCGCGCGATGCAGCAGGTGGTCGACGTCAGCGTGGCCAAGGTGCGCCTGCTGTCGCAGATGCTCGATGCCAACAACCAGATGATGGTCGTGCGCCGCGAAATGCTGATCCGTCAGGGCGAAGACCGCGGCAGCGACGAGAAGCGCATCGCCGACCTGGTCAAGCGCTATGAGGCCAGCTGGACCGCCTACCAGGCGCTGCCCAGCGATGCCCAAGGCAAGACCATCGCGGAAACCATCGCGGCCAAGCGTGCCGTTGCGCGCCCGCTCAACAAGCAGACCAGCGAACTGATGGAGCAGGGCGATTATCCCGGCGCCGTGGCGCTGACCCTGGGCGCGGTGCAAGAAGCGGCCAACGGCTGGAACAAGGCGCTGTCCGATGGCGTGGACTTCGAGGAGAAGGAAAGCCGTGAAGCTGCCGCCGAAGCGATCCGCCTGGGCGAACGCAGCCTGCTGCAGCTGCTGGTGCTGGGCGGCGTCGCGCTGCTTGCCGGCATCGGCGCCTCGGTGATGATCGGCCGCAGCCTGACCGGCCCGCTGGCGCGCGCGGTGAACCTGGCCGAGCGGCTGTCCAAGGGCCAGCTGGACCAGGAGTTCCGCCTCGGTGGCCGGGATGAGCTGACCCAGCTGGGCGAGGCCATGGCCAGCGTGCGGCAGAGCGTGCAGGCGGCGATCGGCGCGCAGCTGCAGATGGCTGAGCAGCACGAAGCGGGTGCGATCCGCTATCGCATGGACGACAGTGCCTTCCCCGGTGATTTCGGCCGCATGGTGCAGGCCACCAACAGCCTGGTCGAATCGCACGTGCAGGTGGAGCTGCTGATGGCCGAAGTGATGCAGCGTTACGCGATCGGCGACCTCAGCCGTGACCTGCCGGACTACCCGGGCGAGAAGGGCACGCTGACCCGCACTCTGGCCGCGGTAAAGCAGAGCCTGATGGCGATCAACGCGCAGATCGATGAACTGGCCCGTGCGGCTCGCGCCGGCGACTTCAGCATGCGTGGCGATGCTGCTGCGTTCCAGTATCAGTTCAAGGCGATGGTCGAACACCTCAACGGCATGATGGCCAGTTCGCAGGCCAGCATTGCCGATGTTTCCGACGTGCTGCGCGCGATCTCGCACGGTGACCTGACCGCACGCATGGACGGTGAGTACGACGGCGTGTTCGCACGCATGCGCGACGACGCCAATACCACCACCGCGCAGCTGACGGGCATTGTGCGGGGCATCCAGGTGGCTGCCGACAGCATCAACAACGCGGCCCAGGAACTGGCCGCCGGCAACAACGACCTGTCGCGCCGCACGGAGCAGCAGGCGGCCAACCTGGAGGAAGCTGCCGCGTCGATGGAGGAGCTGACCTCCACCGTGCGCCAGAACGCCGAGCTGGCGCGTCAGGCCGACAGCGAAGCGCATGCCGCCGGTGCCGCCGTACGCGAGACCGAGCAGGCGATGGCGCAGATGGCCTCGGTGATGGGTGAGATCGATCAGTCCTCGGCACGCATCTCGGAAATCTCCACCGTTATCGACGGCATCGCGTTCCAGACCAACATCCTGGCACTGAACGCTGCGGTGGAAGCCGCGCGCGCGGGCGAGCAGGGCCGTGGTTTTGCCGTGGTCGCCAGCGAAGTACGCACGCTCGCGCAGCGCGCCGGCGTCGCGGCCAAGGAAATCAAGGAGCTGATCGAAGACGCCGCTGCCAAGGTGAAGAGTGGCCTGGCGGTGACCGTTGAATCGGAAGCAGCGATCGCACGCGTCGCCCAGGCCAGTTCGCGCACCACCCAGCTGATGAGCGACATCGCAGCGGCCAGCAAGGAACAGGCCGCCGGCATCGAGCAGGTCAACCAGGTGGTGGTGCAGATGGACCAGGTGACCCAGCAGAACGCGGCCCTGGTGGAAGAAGCCACCGCGGCGAGCCGCGCGTTGGAGGAGCAGGCACATGCGTTGACCACGTCGGTGGCGGTATTCAAGGTGGAAGGCGCGGCGGTATCTGCTGTGTCCCGTCGCGTAGCCTGAGCGGGCTGCCAGTGCAGCAACAGGAATACGGCCGCCTTGGGCGGCCGTATTTCCATCGCCCGCTCAGGCAGCAGGGAGGATCGCCCTCATTGCTCCAGGACGCTGCCGAGCATGGCCCCAAGCACATACAGGACGCCAAGCGTGGGAGGAATCACCAGAAGGTAGACGGTGATCCAGGTCATTCCGGAAAGCCAGCGTCCCACGCCGATGACGTTGAGTGCTGCGGTCTGCAGCATCACCGGCAGTTGCATGAGGATGTAGGCGCTCTTGGGGTCGCTGTTGGACCGGGCATCGAGCACCAGCCAGGTGGTCAGCGCGAGATAGAGCGCGCATAGGGCAATGCCGGTCCAGCTGAGCCAGCGTGGCTTGCGCATGCCGCCTTCCTCGTCTGTCCGGGGCCATCAGGGTAGCGCCGCGAGCAGCGGCGTGCACTTCCCTGGGTCGAGCCGATAAGCGAAGCTGCGGGGCAGCGAGCCGTGCGAAGGGAGCTGAGAGGTGAGCAATGTGATGAACGCCGTGGTGCTCCCGATCGTGATGCTGCCCGGGCTGGATGGCAGCGGCCTGCTGTCGACATGCTTCGTGGAAGCGATGCAGGACCAGGGGGTTACCGTGCAGGTGCTGCCGCTGCCCATGCACGGGCCACAGGACTACGTTACATTGGCGTCGATCCTGCGCGCGCAGCTTCCCATCTCTCCCTTTGTGCTGCTGGCTGAATCGTTTGCCGGGCCGCTGGCTATCGAACTGGCGGTGGCTTCACCGCCGGGATTGCGCGGATTGATACTGAGTACGACCTTCGCGCGGCGACCGGTGCCGCTGCCAGCGGCGAGCGCACGCTTGCTTGCCCCTGCATGGCCACCGCCGCCGCTGGCGTTGCTGGCCCGGCTTCTGCTGGGGCATTGGCGGACACGCATGAACCTTCGCGAGCTGCGACATGCGATCGCTGCGGTACCGACCGCGATCCTGCGGCAGCGCGCTGCGGCGACACTGCAGATCGATGTCCGCGCGCAGTTGCCGAAGCTCACGCTGCCGACGTTATGCCTGCATGCACGACAGGACCACCTGTTGTGGCCGCCCAGCGTGGCCGAGCTGCAGGTCTTGTTGCCCGATGCCCGGCACGTATCGCTGGAAGGGCCGCATCTACTGCTGCAGGCCCGTGCCGAGGCAGCCGCAGCCGAAGTTGCCGCATGGATGAGGGCGCTCCCCTCCTGATCGAAGACTCAGCCGCGTGCACGCGTGCGCGCGGCTTTCTTCGCCGCCGCCTTGCGCACGGTCTTCTTCGCGGCCCGCGTCTTGGCTGCCTTCTTCGCGGCGGCGCCCCGCGCGGCGGCCGTACCCGCCTTCTTTACCGCTGCCTTCTTCGCCGTCTTCTTTGCGGCCTTCTTTGTCGCGGTCTTGCGAGCCGGTGCCTTCTTCGCCACCGCCTTCTTCGCAGGTGCCTTCTTCGCCGCCTTCGTCTTGGTTGCGGCCTTCTTCGTGGCCGATTTCCTGGCAGGCGCCTTCTTGGCAGCCTTCTTGCTGGTCGCCTTCTTCGCGCCCTTGCGGGCACTGCCGGCGCGCTTGCCGCCGCCGTCCTGCTTGTTCACGGTGGCCCAGGCAATGCGTTCGGCGGTGCCTTCACTCGCGCCGCGATCACGTTCGCTTTCCTCGATGTGCTCGGCCTGGCGCTTCTGCTTTTCGGTGTATGCGGATTTGTCACCACGTGGCATGACGATTCTCCTGTCGTTGTGGTCAGGCCAGCAGGCGCAGCTTGGGCTCGCGCGCCCACTGGCGGGTGGCGGCCGCCGCCAGGAATGCCTTGGCGTCTTCTGCTTCGACGATGCCGGGGTCGTTGCCGACGCGCGCCGCCTTCAGCAGCACCTGGCCGCCCGCGTCGCTGGCGATGGCCTTCAGGTGTGCCCACGCCTGGCTGACGAATTCGACGGCTGCACTCTCTTTCGACAAGGCCTTCGCGGCTTCAAGGCTGAGCACCACGGCTACTGCATCGAACACGGCTGACGGGGTGCCCGCCAGCTGCCCATCTGCCGCCTGCAATGCGCCATCGCTCAGCCTGGCGCCTCCCACTTTTGGCGCGACAAGCTTCACGTCTGCACCTGCCTTCCGGACGGCCTTGCTCAGGCTGGCAATCACGCGCGCGTCGGAGCCTTCGTCGAACAGGATGCCGATGCAGCGACCCTGCAGGGTGGGCTTGTTACGCCCGATCACGCGCACCTCGGGAGCGGGTGGCATGTCCAGCACCGGCGTGGCGGTTGGGGCCGGGTCGGGCAGCGCAAGCAGGGCCAGGCCATCGGCCACGCGCTGCGCCAGCGCGTCATCGATGTTGCGCAGGTGGCTGACGGTGCGCACCCGCACCTTCAGCGTTTCCACCTTGGACAACTCGAACACCAGCGCCGATGCCAGGTGCGCCTGCTCCGGCTTTTCCAGGCTGCGGAAGAACATCCGGGCCTGGCTGTAGTGGTCGGCGAAACTCTCCGCGCGGGTGCGGCCCTTGCGGCCATCGTCGGCGCTGGCATGGCTGCGGAATCCGGCAGGCGTCTCGCGCGGGGTGTCGTCCTGCAGCGAGCTGGGATCGTAGGCGACGCGGCCCTTGGGCACCTGCATCTGCATGTGGCCGTCGCGCTGATGATTGGCAAACGGGCACTTCGGCGCATTCACCGGGATCTGGTGGAAGTTCGGGCCGCCCAGGCGCAGCAGCTGGGTGTCCAGGTAGGAGAACAGGCGGCCCTGCAGCAGCGGGTCGTTGCTGAAGTCGATGCCGGGCGGCACGTTGGCCGGGCAGAACGCCACCTGCTCGGTCTCGGCGAAGAAGTTGTCGGGCCAGCGGTCCAGTACCATGCGCCCGATCACCTGCAACGGCACCAGCGATTCGGGAATGATCTTGGTTGGATCCAGGTGGTCGAACGGGAATGCGTCGGCGTCTTCTTCGGTGAACAGCTGCACCGCCAGCTCCCATTCGGGAAAGTCGCCGCGCTGGATGGCCTCGAACAGGTCGCGGCGATGGAAGTCATTGTCGGCCGATTGCAGTTTCAACGCTTCGTCCCAGACCGTGGACTGAATGCCCAGCTTGGGCCGCCAGTGGAACTTGACGAACGTCGACTCGCCGGCCTCGTTCAGCAGGCGGAAGCTGTGCACACCGAAGCCTTCGATCATCCGCAGCGAACGCGGGATGGCGCGGTCGCTCATCGCCCACATGATCATGTGCATCGATTCGGGCATCAGCGAAATGAAGTCCCAGAACGTGTCATGGGCCGACGCGGCCTGCGGGAAGGCGCGGTCCGGCTCCATCTTCACTGCGTGCACCAGATCCGGAAACTTCATCGCGTCCTGGATGAAGAACACCGGGATGTTGTTGCCGACCAGATCCCAGTTGCCCTCCTTGGTGTAGAACTTGACCGCAAAGCCGCGCACGTCGCGCGGGGTATCCACCGAGCCTGCGCCACCGGCCACGGTCGAGAAGCGGGTGAATACCGGCGTCTTCACGCCGACCTCGGTCAGGATGCGTGCGCGGGTATGGGCTGCCAGTGATCGGGTCAGCTCGAAGTAGCCGTGTGCTGCGCTGCCACGTGCGTGCACGATGCGCTCGGGAATGCGTTCGTGATCGAAGTGGGTGATCTTCTCGCGCAGGATGAAGTCCTCCAGCAGCGTGGGCCCCCGAGGTCCCTGCCGCAGAGAGTTCTGGTTGTCCGCCACCGGAATGCCCTGGTCGGTGGTCATTGCCGGATGGCTGCCCCCGGCCTGCTGGTGCAGTTCATCGCCATCGCCCCGGCGGTGGCTTTCGGCAGGGACGGTTGCGGGCTTGCCGGTCGGCTTGCTGGCGGCCATGGACGTTGGCTCCGGATCATCAAAAGGAACCACGACACTGGAACCAGCCCCGTTAAACCACGGTCCGGCAAAGGTGAACGTACGGGCAAAAGCAGGCTCGGGTATGCTTGCCGCATGCGAGTCGAGCCCGCCGACATCGAAGCCCTGTTCGACGCCATCCCGGATGTGCTGTTCTTCATCAAGGACCGCCAGGGGCGTTACACCCACGTCAACCAGACCATGCTGCGGCGGCTGGGTCTGCGCGCGCGCAAGGACGTGATCGGGCGTACGGCGGCCGAAATCTACCCGACCGGCCTCAGTGCGGACTACGTTGACCAGGACGCCCGCGTGCTGTCCGGTGAGGTGATCGAGAACCTGATGGAGCTGCACCTGTTCGCCAACCGCGAACCGGGCTGGTGCCTGACCTGCAAGCGCCCGCTGGTGGTCGACGGGGCCATCGAGGGCCTGATCGGCATTTCCCGCGACCTTGGCCAGAAGGACAGCCTCGGCACCCAGTACGAGCAGCTGCGGCTGGCGCTGGCCCACCTCAACGCGCACTACGCCGAGAACGTGCGCATGCAGACCCTGCTGGACATCACCGGCTTTTCGCTGTCCAAGCTGGAGCGCAGCTTCCGCAAGGTGTTCCAGATGACCCCGCAGCAGGTGCTGACCCGGCTGCGGATCCAGATGGCCATGCATCTGCTGCATGGCGACGACAGCATCGCCTGCATCGGCCAGGCCTGCGGTTTCAGCGACCAGAGTGCCTTCACCCGCAAGTTCAAGGCTGAAACCGGTTTCTCGCCGCGTGCCTATCGTGCCCGTATCGGTGGGAACGTCGGCGAGCCGGCGCTGGCCTGAGCGGCCTGCTGCGCTGTGCCTATCCCCGTGGGCACGGGACAGGGTAAGGTGTCGCCCCTGTAGCCCGCCGCCAGCCCCGCCGATGCCCAACTCGATTCCGACCGCTTCGCCGTCCCGCCTCGGACATTCGCTCAAGCCCCGCCAGCTGATCATGATGGGCCTGGGCAGCGCCATCGGCGCCGGGCTGTTCCTCGGCTCGGGCGTGGGTGTGCAGGCGGCCGGTCCGGCGGTCTTGGTGTCGTATCTGGTCGCCGGAGCGCTGGTGATCATCGTGATGAACGCTCTGGGCGAGATGGCGGCGGCCAAACCGACCAGCGGCGCGTTCTCGGTGTATGCAGCCGACGCCATGGGGGCTACCGCCGGTGCCACCGTGGGCTGGCTGTGGTGGGTGCAGCTGGTGATCGTGATCGCCGCCGAAGCAGTGGGTGCGGCCGGGCTGCTGGCCACGGTCTGGCCGGCGATACCGGTACCGATGGCGGCGTTGGCGTTCATGCTGTTCTTCACCGCGATCAACCTGCTCGGAGTGAAGAACTTCGGCGAGTTCGAATTCTGGTTCGCCATCCTCAAGGTCGCGGCGATCCTGGCGTTCATCGCCATTGGCGTGGCGCTGCTGATGGGATGGCTGCCGCAGGTGACCTCCCCGGGCCTGAGCAACTTCACCGAACACGGTGGTTTTGCGCCGAAGGGCCTGGCCGGGATCGGCGCGGCGCTGCTGGTGGTGGTGTTCGCCTTCGGCGGCACCGAGATCGTGGCCGTGGCGGCGGCCGAAACCGAAGACCCCGAGCGCAGCATTGCCCGTGCCATCCGCACCGTGGCCTGGCGCATCCTGGTGTTCTACATCGGCTCGCTGAGCGTGATCATCGCCGTGGTGCCGTGGACCAGCGAGGCGCTGAAGTCGCCGTTCGCCGCCGTGCTGGACATCGCCCGCATCCCGGGCGCGGGCACCGCCATCACCCTGATCGCCGTGATCGCGCTGCTGTCGGCGCTCAATGCCAACCTCTACGGCGCCTCGCGCATGATGTATTCGCTGGCGCAGCGTCGCGAAGCGCCGGCCGTGCTTGGCTGGACCGACCCGCGCCAGGTGCCGGTGATCGCCGTGCTGGCCAGCGTGCTGTTCGGCTTTGCCGCCACGGTAATGGAACTGCTGTTCCCGGACCGGGTGCTGCCAGTGCTGCTGAACATCGTCGGTTCCACCTGCCTGCTGGTGTGGACGCTGTCGCTGGTCTCGCAGCTGGTGCTGCGTCGTCGCGCGGATCGTCTGGGTACCCGACTGCCGTTCCGCATGGCCGGTTTCCCGTGGCTGACCTGCTGTGCACTGGCGATCCTTGCGCTGATCTTCGGCCTGCTGCTGAGTGAGTCGCACACCCGCCTGCAGTTCCTGTCGATGGTGGCGTTGACCGCCACGATCGCCGCCAGCAGTGCCATCGCGCGGCGCATGCGCCAGGCGTGATTCTGTAGAGCCGACCCTGCGGTCGGCTGCTGTTTGCGCGATCGCCAGCCGAGCATGGGCTCGGCTCTACAACAGGCACACATTCCGCGTGGCACTGTACAGGTAGGCCGTCATCGGCCCGTCGACCAGGAGTACCGCATGCTGCGCAGCCGTCCCTTCCTGATGTTCACCGGCCAGGCCGAGGCCGCGCTGGCCCTGTACGCCGAAGCCTTTGCCGATTTCCGGCTGCTGGCCCTGCAACGCCATCCCGAGGGGGCCGGCGCCGGCGTGCCGGGGCAGGTCCGCCAGGCCATCTTCCTGCTCGGTGGCACCCACTACCTGTGCTTCGACAGCCTGGACGTGCACGATTTCACCTTCTCGCCGTCGATCTCGCTGTTCGTCGAGTGTTCCGGTGCCGAGCAGTTCGAGCGCGCGGCACGCGTGCTGGGTGAGGGCGGCCATTGGTTGATGCCGGTGGGCGACTATGACTTCAGCAATCGCTACGGCTGGGTGCAGGACCGCTTTGGCGTGTCGTGGCAGTTGAGCCTGGGGCAGATGCCGGACCCGTGATCGGATGCTTGTGGGTGTGGGCCTTGGTCCACACGCCCCATGAAAACGGCCCGCTTGCGCGGGCCGTTTTCTTTACCGATGCAGTGAGGAATCACGCCTCGACTTCATCATCCTTGTAGGCATCGACCGGGATGCAGGCGCACATCACGTTCTTGTCGCCGTACACATTGTCGACACGCGCCACCGGCGGCCAGTATTTGCTCTGCTTCAGGCTGGCCAGCGGGAAGGCGGCCAGTTCACGCGGGTAGGCGTGGGTCCACTCGCTGGCGGTCACTGCGGTGGCAGTGTGCGGCGCGTTCTTCAGCGGGTTGTCCTCGCGGTCCAGGCGGCCGTCTTCGATCGCGGTGATCTCCTCGCGGATCTGGATCATCGCGTTGATGAAGCGATCCAGTTCGTGCAGCGATTCGCTTTCGGTCGGCTCCACCATCAGCGTGCCGGCCACCGGGAAGCTCAGGGTCGGGGCATGGAAGCCGAAGTCGATCAGGCGCTTGGCCACGTCCTCGGCACCGATGCCGCTGGTCTTCTCCAGCGGGCGCACGTCCAGGATGCACTCGTGCGCCACCAGGCCGTTGCGGCCGGTGTACAGGGTCTTGAAGTGCGGGGCCAGGCGCTTGGCGATGTAGTTGGCGTTGAGCTGCGCGACCTGGGTGGCCTTGCGCAGGCCGTCGCGGCCCATCATCGCGATGTACATCCAGCTGATCGGCAGGATCGAGGCGCTGCCGAAGCTGGCCGCGCTGACCATGCCGACCGGGCCGTTGTCACCCAGCTTGCCCGGCAGGAACGGGGCCAGGTGCTCCTTGACCGCGCACGGGCCGACGCCCGGGCCGCCACCGCCGTGCGGGATGCAGAAGGTCTTGTGCAGGTTCAGGTGCGAAACGTCCGACCCCCACTTGCCCGGCTTGGCCACGCCGACCAGGGCATTCATGTTGGCACCGTCGGTGTACACCTGGCCGCCGTGCTTGTGGATGATCTCGCAGATCTCCACCACCTCTTCCTCGAACACGCCGTGCGTGGACGGGTAGGTCATCATGATCGCGGCCAGGCGGTCGCTGTACTTCTCGGCGTTGAGGCGGATGTCCTCGACGTCGACGTTGCCGTTGGCATCGGTCTTGGTCACCACCACCTTCATGCCGCACATCTGCGCCGAGGCCGGGTTGGTGCCGTGCGCCGAATCCGGGATCAGGCAGATGTCGCGGTGGCCTTCGCCGCGCGAGCGGTGGTAGGCGCGGATCGCCAGCAGGCCGGCGTACTCGCCCTGCGCGCCGGAGTTCGGCTGCAGGCTGACCGCGTCATAGCCGGTGCATTCCACCAGCATCGCTTCCAGCGTGTCGATGAGTTCCTTGTAGCCCAGCGCCTGGTCGGCCGGCACCAGCGGGTGGATCTGCGAGAACTCCGGCCAGGTCACCGGGATCATCTCGGCGGTGGCGTTGAGCTTCATGGTGCACGAGCCCAGCGGGATCATCGTGCGGTCCATCGCCAGGTCCTTGTCGGCCAGCGAGCGCAGGTAGCGCAGCAGTTCGTGCTCGCTGTGGTGGGTGTTGAACACCGGATGGGTCAGGAATGCGGACTGGCGCAGCAGGCCGGCCGGCAGTGCGTCGGCGGTGCTGGCATCCAGCGCATCGATGTCGGCCTGCGCGCCGAACACGGCGGCCAGCGCGACCACGTCGCCGCGGGTGGCGGTCTCGTCCAGGCTGATGCCGACCGAGTCGCTGTCGATCGCACGCAGGTTGTAACCGGCGGCGCGTGCCTTGGCGTGGATCTCATCGGCATGCACGCCGGTGATGTGCAGCGTATCGAAGAAGTCGCCACCGACCTGCACGCCGGCCTCGCGCAGCGCGGCGGCCAGGATCGAGGCCAGGCGGTGGGTACGCCGGGCGATGCGGGTCAGGCCTTCCGGGCCGTGGTACACGGCATACATCGAGGCCATCACCGCCAGCAGCACCTGTGCGGTACAGATGTTGGAGGTGGCCTTCTCGCGGCGGATGTGCTGCTCGCGGGTCTGCAGGGTCAGGCGGTAGGCCGGGTTGCCCTGGGCATCGACCGAGACGCCGATCAGGCGGCCCGGCATCGAGCGCTTGTAGGCGTCGCGGCAGGCCATGAATGCGGCGTGCGGGCCGCCGAAGCCGAACGGCACGCCGAAACGCTGGCTGTTGCCGACCACGATGTCCGCACCCCATTCGCCCGGGGCGGCCAGCAGGGTCAGCGCCAGCAGGTCGGTGGCCACGGCCACCAGGCCGCCGCGCGCGTGCACGGCCTCGACCAGCGCCTTGTAGTCGCCGATCTGGCCGAAGGTGTCCGGGTACTGCAGCAGCAGGCCGAAGGCTTCTGCTTCCAGTGCCTCGGCCGGGGTGCCGACGCGCAGCACGATGCCCATGGGCTCGGCGCGGGTACGCAGCAGTTCCAGGGTCTGCGGGTGCACGGCGTCGTGCACGAAGAAGGTGTCCGACTTCGACTTGGCAGAACGCTTGGCCAGGGTCATCGCTTCAGCTGCGGCGGTGGCTTCGTCCAGCAGCGAGGCGTTGGCGATTTCCATGCCGGTGAGGTCGGCGCACAGGGTCTGGAAGTTGATCAGCGCTTCCATGCGGCCCTGCGAGATCTCGGCCTGGTACGGGGTGTAGGCGGTGTACCAGGCCGGGTTTTCCAGGATGTTGCGCAGGATCACGTTCGGCGTGTGGGTACCGTAGTAGCCCTGGCCGATGAAGCTGCGCAGCACGGTGTTCTTGTCGGCGATCGCACGGATCTTCGCCAGTGCCTGCACTTCGGTCATCGATTCCGGCAGTGCCAGCGGCGCCGGCGACTTGATCTTGGCCGGTACGATGGCATCGGTCATCGCATCCAGCGACGCGTGGCCGACGACGTCGAGCATCTGCGCGATCTCGGCATCGTTGGGGCCGATGTGGCGCTCGACGAACGCATTGTGGTGCTCGAGCTCACGCAGGGAAGGGGTGTTCTGGGACATGGCGAAGGATCCGTCAGGAAAGGGCACACGCACGGGCACAAGCCGCCGGTCGGCGGTCTGCGGGGCGCCCCTCTGTCCTTTTGCCTGAGAGTTTGGAAGCGCGGAAAACCGCGGCTTCGTGCCCCTTCGGCGCCGGATCGAACCGGTCTCTCCAGAGTTGTGTTACGGGTGGTATCGGGCCTGAGCGATTACGGGCGTTGCGCCTTCGGCAGCGGTGTTCCGCTTCTCCCACCGTGTTGCCCGCCGATTATAGCCCGTTGCGGGCCCGCCAGCCGCCTGCGGGCCCGGCCGCGGCGCCTGAATGGCCGATGGCCCGCCCGTGCGTTTTGTGCACTGCTGCATGGCATCAGGCGCAATCCCCACCTATGATGGGCGGATACCCGAATTCATCTGGCGCCGTCCCTGCTGCAGGGGACTGGCGCCCGCCGTGCGTGCCGCGCATGGCCCTGCCGGACGCCTTCTCCATGACCGCCGCTGTTGC
Source organism: Stenotrophomonas sp. YJH_SMC_135 (assembly GCF_059372355.1). Classification (NCBI taxonomy): domain Bacteria; kingdom Pseudomonadati; phylum Pseudomonadota; class Gammaproteobacteria; order Lysobacterales; family Lysobacteraceae; genus Stenotrophomonas; species Stenotrophomonas sp. YJH_SMC_135. The sequence goes on along the minus strand of NZ_JCAFVN010000003.1, from coordinate 787,755 downwards.
TCCTTCCACCCGCCGCATGGCCCTGCTGCTCGCCGGCCTGGCCATGTTCGGTCCGTTCTCGATCGACACCATCTTCCCCGCGTTCCCGCAGCTGGCCCAGCGCCTGGCGGTGGACGAGGTGGCGGTGCAGCAGACCATCAGCGTGTACCTGCTGTTCTACGGCCTGATGAGCCTGGCACACGGCCCGCTGTCCGATGCCTGGGGCCGCAAGCGGGTGATCCTCGGCGGCCTGGTGGTGTTCGTGGGCGCCTCGGTCGGCTGTGCGCTGTCCACCGATCTGACCACGCTGCTGGGGTTCCGCGCCCTGCAGGGCCTGTCCGCAGGCGTCGGCATGATCGTCGGCCGCGCGGTGATCCGCGACCTGTACCACGGTCACGACGCGCAGCGGCTGATGAGCCAGGTGTCGATGCTGTTCGGCATCGCCCCGGCGATCGCGCCGATCATCGGTGGCTGGATCCTGCTCAGCGGTGCTGGCTGGCCGCTGATCTTCTGGTTCCTGGTGGTGTTCGCACTGGTTCTGCTGGCGGCCACCGCCCGCTACCTGCCGGAGACCCATCCGCTCGAAGCGCGCGTTCCGTTGTCGCCGCGGGTGCTGATGCGTGATTACGTGCGCATCGGTTTCAATCCGCGCTTCCTGCGCCTGGCGCTGGCCGGCAGCATCGGTTTCGGTGGCATCTTCCTGTACATCTCCTCGGCACCGGTGTTCGTGATGCAACACCTGCACCTGGGCGAGGGCGGTTTCGCCTGGCTGTTCATCCCCACCATCGGCGGCATGACCACCGGCTCGTTCCTGTCCGGGCGCATGGCCGGGCACACCACGCCCACCCGCCAGGTATCCATTGGTTTCGGCCTGTGCGCGCTGTCGGTGCTGCTGAACGTCGGCTACGTGGCGCTGGCGCCGCAGTTCGTGCTGCCGTGGGCGGTGCTGCCGATCTTCCTGGGTGGCATGGGCATGGCGCTGATCTTCCCGATCCTGGCGCTGGCGGTGCTGGACATGTACCCGCACCAGCGCGGCCTGGCCTCGTCGCTGCAGGCCTTCGTGCAGCTGATGATCAGCACCGTGGTGGCCGGCGTGGTGTCGCCGCTGCTCAGCGCCAGCCCGCTGCACCTGGCGTTGGGCGAGGCTGGGTTCTTCGGCGCCGGCTTCGTGTTCTGGTACTGGGAACACCGGCGCGAACGCGCGGCGCAGGCAGCCTGCACGGGTCACTGAGCAGCGCGCAGGGGTAGGGCGGGCCGTGGCGCCCGCAACGCTTGCGGCGGGAAACCGCCGGACTAGGCTGGGCACTCCAGCCAGCCGGTGCACAGGTGCACGACAGCCAGCCGATCCACTGTCGTTGCATGAGGTTCCCCATGGCTGCGCAGCAGACCTACCGCCTGTTCGAGGTGGCGCTGAAGGAGCGCCGCGTTCTTTCCCCTTCCCTGGACCGCATGGTGTTCACCGGTGCCGACGTGGCGCGGATGACGACCGGAGGGCCGGACCAGCGCATCAAGGTGTTCTTCCCCTTGCCCGGCCAGGAGGCGCCGCAGGTCCCCAGCGGCGAGGACTGGTACCCACGCTATCGGGCCCTGCCGGACGATCAGCGCCCGCCGATGCGCACCTACACCCTCCGCCAGCTGCGTGCAGAGCAGGGCGAGGTCGATGTTGATTTCGTGCTGCATGGCGAGACCGGGCCGGCCTCGCGATGGGCCATCCATGCACGGCCGGGCGACCGCGTGGTGCTGCTGGCCCCGGATGCCGACTGCGCCGACAGCAGCGAGGGCTGGGAATGGAAGCCGCCGGCCGGCGTTGGCCAGGTGCTGCTGGTGGCTGACGAGACCGCGCTGCCGGCAGTGGCCGGGATTCTCGAGGAACTGGCGGCCAGGGTGGATCCGCCGCGTACGCTGGCCCTGCTGGAAGTGGCGCAGGCCGGTGATGCGGTTCGCCTGAAGGCGCCGGCCACGGCCGAGCTGGTCTGGTTGCCGCGCGGGCAGGCGGCGTACGGGGCGCCTCTGTTGCAGGCGGTGCAGGCGCGCCTGGCCGCCTCGAGCGTGGTCGCTGGCGAAGAACTGGAAGAGATCGACGTTGACGCGCAGATTCTCTGGGAACAGGCCGATGCCAGCGTGGCCGGGCCGCTGTATGCCTGGGTGGCAGGCGAGGCGGGAGCGGTGATGGCGATCCGTCGCCATCTGGTCCGCGAGTGCGGGCTGGACCGCCGCACGATCACCTTCATGGGTTACTGGCGGCACGGCAAGGTGCTGGACTGACCTTGCTGGATCGAGCGCGCGTGAAGCGGTGCTGCGCGTGGGGTGCGCTATCCTTGCGCCCCCTTTCGCAGCGGTACCGCACCATGTCCACCAGCTCCAAGACCCGCCGCGACCAGCGCCGTCGCCAGGAAAAGCAGGCCGCCAACAAGGCCGCTGCCCAGGCCTCGCCGGTGGAGCCACATGCGGAACTGCGCGACGCGCAGCGCACCCTGCTGGCCGGTGTCGTGCGCCGCGATGGCGAATGGGTGCTGGGCATGGACGGCCGTATCGCCGGCCACAGTGACTCCGCCGCGCAGGTACTGGCGCTGATCATGCAGGCCGGTGAACTGCACGAGCGCAACGGCACGCCGGTGCGCCTGATGTACTCCGATGCGCTGCGCGACGCCGCACAGGCCGAAGCGAAGGAAAAGGGCCAGACCTTCGAGGAGTTCAAGGCGGACCTGGCCGCGGCGATGGCGGCGAAGAAGGACAGCTGACAGGCATTCCGGTAGAGCCGGCCGCTGGCCGGCTGCCCGCGGGGTCTTCATCGCGTAGTTGCCGGCCAGCGGCCGGCACTACCAGGAAGGGGCGGATCCTTGCGGACCCGCCCCTTTTTTCATTTCGCCGCCGGGGCCGCGTTGGCCTGCCAGCCGCACATCTGGCCTTTGCTTGATTGCTGTTCCGGTAGAGCCGGCCGCTGGCCGGCTGCCCGCGGGGTCTTCATCGCGTAGTTGCCGGCCAGCGGCCGGCACTACCAGGAAGGGGCGGATCCTTGCGGACCCGCCCCTTTTCTCATTTCGCCGCCGGTGCCGCGTTGGCCTGCCAGCCGCACATCTGGCCTTCGTTCTGCTGCTTCAGCCACTCGTTGACCGGCGTGAAGTACTCGATCATCGGGCCGGCATCGAGCTTGTCGGTGCCGGTCAGCTCCTTCAGCGTGGCCTGCCACGGCTGGCTGGCACCCTTGCTCAGCATCGCCCAGTATTTCTGGCCGGCTTCCTTGTTGCCGTAGAAGGTGCATTCATGCAGCGGGCCCTTGTAGCCGGCCGCGTCGCACAGGCCCTTGTAGAACTGGAACTGCAGGATGCGCGCCAGGAAGTAGCGGGTGTACGGGGTGTTGCCTGGCACGTGGTACTTCGCGCCCGGATCGAAGAACTCCTCGCCACGGGTACTGGCAGGCGCCACGCCCTGGTACTTGGCCTTCAGGTCCCACCATGCCTTGTTGTAGTTGTCGGCGGTGATCGAACCATCGAATACACCCCAGCGCCAGCGGTCGATCATCAGCCCGAACGGCAGGAACGACACGCCCGACAGCGCCATGCGCATCTGGTTGTTGATGACCGCTTCGCGGCTTTCGGTCGGCGCATCGACCAGGCCGATCGAGCTGAGGTACTTGGGGGTCATCGCCAGCACGATGGTGTCGCCGATCGCTTCATGGAACCCATCGTTGGCACCGCCCTGGAACAGCGGCGGCAGCGGGTTGTAGGCCAGGTCGTAATAGATGTGGCCCAGCTCGTGGTAGATGGTGGTGAAGTTCTCTTCGTTCGGCTTGATGCACATCTTGGTGCGCACGTCGCCTTCCATGTTCATGTCCCAGGCGCTGGCGTGGCAGACCACATCGCGGTCATCGGGCTTGATGAACTGGGTGCGTTCCCAGTACGACTGCGGCAGCGACGGCATGCCCAGCGACACGTAGAAGTCCTGCGCGCGTTCGGTCATCTGCTTGGCGGTGCGCAGTTCGGCCTCGCGCTGCGCCTTGTACTGCGCGGCCACGTTGGCATCCTTGCCGGCCTTGGCCAGCGCCGCGCTCAGGTTGGTCTGGTATTGCTTCTCCAGCGCCGCGGTGATGTCCAGGCTGCCGGCGCCCGGGTACGGTTCCAGCTGGTCCCACAGGTTCGACCAGTCCTGCTGCCACATGTTGCCCAGCAGGTGCGCGGCGATCAGGCCGTTGCCCACTTCGGCCTTGTCCTTGCCGTAGGTCTTGTCCAGCTTGCCGCGTGCGTAGCAGTGCAGCTGCTCGTACATCGGCTTGACCTGTTCCCACAGGCGGTCGGTTTCCGGGCCGATCTGCTCCGGCGGCATGTCATAGCCGCTGCGCCACATCTGGCCGGCATCGGTGAAGCCCATGCCCTTGGCGCCTTCGTTCACCAGGCCGACGAACTTCTGGTAGTCGCCGCGCATGTTCTTGGTGGTGCTGTGCCAGCCCTGCCAGGCGTCGAGCTGCTTGTCATAGTCGCGGCTGCGTGCCAGCACCTGCTCCAGCTCGCCCAGCTGGCGGCAGGAGTTCGGATCGTTGGCATCGGTGCAGTACTTGCCGGCGCCATAGCTGCCTTCCATGCGGGTGGCGATCTGGGTCAGCTCGGCCAGCTTGGCCGGGTCGCGCGGTGCCGGCATCGACGACATCAGCTTCAGCAGGTGGATCGCGCGCTTGCTGTCCTCGCTCATCGGCTTGCCGTCGAACTTCGCAGCCTGTTCGATCCAGCTGTTGAGCTGGGTCAGCGAGCGCTCGTTGGCCTTGGCCGCGATGCGTTCCGAATCACTGTTGATGTAGGTGGAGGACAGCCACTGCGCCGAGGTCATCTCCGGGTAGGCGGCCTTGAACTCGGCATTGATGCGGGCCACGAACTGGTCGGCGGTTTCGCCGGCCGGGGCGCTGCTGCTGGCGGTATCGGTGCCTGGGGCAGCTTCCTTCTTGCAGGCGGCCAGGGCCAGCGTGGCGGCGGCGATTGCCGAGGCCAGCAGGAGATGACGGTGTTTCACGGGCGGTCCTTGGGTAGTGAACGACGGCCGAAGGCTAGTGGGCAGCCGCTGCCACCGCAAGTGGCGGAAGTCGGCCGGGCGGCGCCCGGCACCCGCAGAGGCCTTCAAGCAACGGCAAAGCCGAAGCAACAGCAACAGCGGACTATCCGTGGTTTGGCGGGGCGGTGTCGGAGTGCGGGGACGCCGCAAGTACGTCCGTGTAGGCTTGGCAGCCGCATCCATGCGGCTGACACCCCGCACTCCGACACCGCCCCACCTCTGACAGATTCCGTGTGCTGTCGGTAGGTGTCGACCTTGGTCGACACATCTGTCAGATATCGACAATCAAAATGGGGTCGGATCCGTTTTCCTACGGAAAACGGATCCGACCCCATCGGCATGTCCAACAGATCGCGGAAAACTGTCGAAGGCGGGGTGGGTCCGGTGGCGGGAGTGTCCGCGGCATGGATGGCGCGGCCAAGCCCCCAAGGATGGGTTTACGGCGTCTCCCGCCACCGGACCCACCCACCATCCCACGGAATGCACGCTGTTGCTGTTGCTTCGGCCGTTGCCCCTGCAGGTGCAGGGCTGCAAGCCCTGCCGAACACCCCTCAACTCTCGCAGTTGGCGAACAGGTCGCGATCACGCTCGTACAGCGAGGTCTTCACCTGCATCAGGCCCAGCACCGACGGGAACAGGTTGTCATGGTCGGTATACGCCGCCGAACGCTTGCGCACGCACTGCAGGTCCAGCCCACGGCTGCTGGCGAAGCCTGGCGAGAACCACATCGTCATCGGTACCCGGGTCTGCTCGGCCGGGGCGATGGCGTAGGGCACGCCGTGCAGGAACAGGCCCTTCTCGCCCAGCGACTCGCCGTGGTCGGACAGGTAGATCATCGCCGTGTCGTAATCCTGCATGCCCTGCAGCGTGCCGATGGTCTTTGTCAGGAAGTGATCGGTGTACAGCACGGCATTGTCGTAGCTGTTGGTGATCTCTTCGCGCGAGCAACGGCCAATGTCACGGGTATCGCAGGTCGGGGTGAAACGGCGGAATGCGGGCGGATAGCGCTCGAAGTAGGCCGGACCGTGGTTGCCCAGCTGGTGCAGCACCACCACCCGGTCGCCGGGCCTGGCGCGTACCTGGGTGGCCAGGTCCTGCAGCAGGATCTCGTCCATGCAGCGGCCATCGGCGCACAGGCCCGGCGTGGTGGCATCGGACAGCGACTGGAAGTCCAAGCCTTCGCACACGCCCTTGCAGCCGGACTGGTTGTCACGCCACAACGGTGCGATGCCGGCACGGTTCAATACGTGCAGCAGCGACTGGTGCGCGCGGATCTTCTTCTCGTCGTAGTCATGGCGGCCCCACGGCGAGAACAGGCACGGCAACGAAACCTCGGTGCTGGTGCCGCACGAATGCATGTCCGGGAAATTGATCACGCTGGCCTGCGCCAGTTCCGGGGTGGTGTTGCGGCCACCGTTGAGCCCCCAGTTCTGCGCACGCACGGTCTCGCCCATGACGATCACCAGCAGGCGCGGCTTGCTGGCCGGCGCGCGCGGGGTGGCCTTGGCATCGGTGCCGATCGGCAGCTTCGGCGCGCGCTGCACCGGATTGTCGCCACGCAATGCACGCGGCATGCCCAACAGGACATTGGCCGGTGTCGCGAGATAGCGCACTTCACGCTGGTTGCGCATCAGTGCCGAGACATCCTGGAACGAGATCAACGCGCCGCCGACAGCCGTCACTGCCGCCACCACCAGGAAGCCGACGCGCCAGAGCAGGCTGCGGCCCCAGCTGCGGCGGCGCAGCTGCACGCGCCACAGCACCACCATCGGCAGCACTGCCAGCAGCAGTACCGGCCACAGCAGCGATACCGTCATCAGCTCGCGGCTTTCCTTGGGGTCGGTCGCCAGCACGTTGCGCAGCATGTCCGCATCCAGGTAGATGTGGTAGCGGCTCATGTAGTGTGCGGCGAATGCGGTCACCAGCAGCAGCAGGCTGATCACCACTTTGGCGTTCCAGCGCCAGACCAGGATGCCCAGCAGCACGCCGTGCGCACCCAGCAGCAACAGCAGCAGCGACAGCGCGTAGCGCAGGCTGCCCGGATGGCTGGCCATCGCGCTGTGCCAGAACAGGCCGTTGCCGGCCACCGCGAAGAACAGGCTGGTGAACGCGATCAGTGCTTCGGTGGACAGCTGTGGCCGCCAGTGGCGAAGACCCGCCAGCGCAGAAGCGCGGGCGGGGCGTTGGACCGATGCACTCATGCGTTTGCCTCCTGGCGGTTGGGACGGTCCAGCTGAGGGCGGATCAGGATGCCTTTGACGATCAGGTACAGGCCGAGTGACAGCAGCCAACATATCAACGCGGTGGCAACGTCATGCGAAATGAAATGCGCGCCGCGCAGCTGCTGGCTGATGCCGAACACCAGGCCGGTGCCGAGGCCGATCCACAAGCCTGCCCAGCGCCACGACGGGCGCCACAGCAGGGCGAAATAGTACAGGCACAGCCACGCATAGCCTGCGCTGGCGTGGCCGGCAGGGAAGCAGGCCTGTGCGGCCATGCCGGCCGGGCGCTGCGTGAAAAGCCCGATATAGGGCTGATGGCCACCATAGCGCAGCAGGTCCCAAGGACATTCCATCGGCACCAGGGTCTTCAGCAGGGAGATCACGCCCGTACCCAGCGCCATGCCAATTACGACATAAAGCAGCGCCCATCGCAGGGTGCGATCGCCCCCCTTGCGCCAGTGGTGCACGCACAACAGGATCGCGACCAGCGCCGCCGATGTGCTCAGCCACTTGCCGGCCTTGTGCACCACCGTGCGGGTGACCCAGGCGTCCTGCAACGCCCAGTGGCCACCTTCGAGGCGGAACAGGTGATCGGCCACCCATTGATCACCGCCGAAACCCATCAGCAGCGTAAACACGGGCAGACCGATTGCGACAGGCAGCCAGAAGTGAGTTACGGCGAATCTTGACGCCAGTGGTGATGTCGCAAGCGGCGCAACCGCATCAATGGGACGAACGGGCATGCTGGGAAGGGGCGGTTCGGGAATCCGCGCTCATGCTCGTCACCTCGATGTCGGAGAAGGGTCGGACGCCCGTTCGCGCCGGGTTAATGAGTCCCCGGCGCGCGTCACCGTTCAGTCTTCTTCGGCGGTCGATCCGGTCCGCTCGGCGTGGCACTTCGGGTCCCAGGCCGTACCGGGAAGCAGTTGCCAACGATTCCTGTTGGCAATGCCGATGTCGATCACCTTGGCCGGGTCCACGCAGGGGCTCATCGCATCGTCCAGCACCAGCACCCAGCGCTTGCCCGGCGCCTCGGCCAGCCACGGGCCGGCGTCATGCCATTGTTCGGCCCACGGGCGCTTGAAGCCGAACTCGCGCACCGGCCGATCTGCCTGCAGCAGGTTCTGTTCGCGCCAGGCGACCAGTGCCAGCTCCGCGTCCGGGCCGATCCGCGCGCCCACCCGGCGCATCACCGCCGACGCTGATGCGTACGGATCCAGCGCCGGGATCAGCACCAGGCCGTAGAGCATCCACAGCATGCCGTGGGTCAGCAGCACCAGCGTTGCGGCACGTCGCACCCGCAGCCACACGATCAACGTGGCCAGGGCAATGGCAAAGGTCAGCAGGCCATCTCCCAGCACCGGCAGCAGCGAATCGGGCATCGCCCGCCGTTCCAGCTGCGCCAGGGCCCACGGATGTTCGGTCATCAGCATCACGCCGAGCACACCGGTGGCCAGCATCAGCACCACGGTGTAGCCGAACAGGTAGCGCCGCACGCAAAGCCGTCGCAGCAGGCCAGGCAACAGCGGGGCCACCGCCAGCGCCATCGCCGGCAGCATTGGCAGCACATAGACCTCGCGCTTGCCGGGGCTGGCACTGAAGAACACCAGCACCAGCAGCGCCCACCCCAGCAGCAGCCATTGCCGGCGGTCACCACGGCGGATGCGGCGCCACCAGGGTTTGAACAGCATCGGCAGCAGCAGGCTGCCCGGCAGCCACAAGGTCAGGATCACCTGCAGGTAGTACCAGACCGGCTGGCGGTGGTGCCAGGCGTTGGCGTAGCGGGTGCCGGTCTGCTTGAACAGCAGTTCGTGGGCGTAGGACTGCAGGGACGCGCTGGGCTCATGCAGCAATGCCCAGCCCAGCGGGGCAAGCCACACCGCCACGCCCAGCAGGAAGGCCGGGATCAGCCACAGCAGCGTTGCCGGGTGCGGACCGTCCACGCTGCGCCCGCGGCGGCGCTGGTACAGCCACCAGCCGAACCACGGCAGCACCATCAGCAGCGGCAGGAACCCCACGCCCTTGGTCACCGTGCCGAGGCCAGCGGCGAAACCGGCCAGCCACAGCGCGGGCAGGTTGCGGCGCTCGCACAGGTGGCGCATCAATCCCCACAGGGCCACCGTGGTCATGCCGACCAGCACCATGTCGATCTGCGCGCGCTTGGCCATCAGGCCGAACTGCAGGGTGCAGAACAGCGCCGCGAGGGCGTACAGGGAATGCCGCGGCGACCACAGCCGCCGTGCCAGGTCCGACACCAGCCACAGGCTGAGCAGGGCGCCCAGCAGCGACGGCAGCAGGAACGACCATTGCCAGCTGCCGACCACCTCGTAAGCGGCCGCCTGCAGCCACATGAAGACCGGCGGCTTCTCCGCGTACAGCTCCACGCCCCGGTGCGGCAGCAGCCATTCCCCACTTTCGACCATGGTACGGGCCGCCAGCACGAAGCGCGGCTCGTCCGGCGGCTGCGGCTGGCGCAGGCCGATACCGGCGGCCAACGCGGCGATGATCAGCAGCCACAACAGGGGCAGGCGCCAACGGCGGGGCAGGGCTACGGGCACGGCAGGCTCCGGGAGCAAAACCGCCACTCTGACGTGGCTGGGGTAGGAAAGGCGTCGGAGCGGGCGCAGGGCGACCGCATTCCGACATGGTCGGCGCTACCATGGTACGAACTTCCGTGGATCTTTCGTGCATGCGTCTGTTGGTGATCGAGGACAACCGCCAGCTGGTGGCCAACCTGTTCGACTATTTCGAGTCGCGCGGGCACGTGCTCGACGTGGCCCCGGATGGCATCACCGGCCTGCACCTGGCAGGCAGCCACCCCTACGATGCGGTGATCCTGGACTGGATGCTGCCGCGCATGGAGGGGCCGGAGGTGCTGCGTCGCCTGCGCGCCGAGCACGCGTCGGAGGTGCCGGTGATCATGCTGACCGCGCGCGACGAGCTGCCGGACAAGATCGCCGGCTTCCGCGCCGGTGCCGACGACTACCTGACCAAGCCGTTCGCCCTGCCCGAGCTGGAAGTGCGGCTGGAGGCGCTGCTGCTGCGCGCGCAGGGCCGCAATCCGCGCAAGCGCCTGCAGGTGGGCGACCTGGTGCTGGACCTGGCGACCCTGGAAGCCCAGCGTGGTGGCCAGGTGCTGCACCTGTACCCGGCCTGCCGCAAGCTGCTGGAAGTGCTGATGCGCGCCAGCCCCGGTGCGGTCACCCGCCAGCAGCTGGAGTTCGCCCTGTGGGGCGACGAGCCACCGGATGGCGATCTGCTGCGCTCGCATGTCTACGAGCTGCGCCGCAGCGTCGACGGCCCGTTTGCCGACAAGCTGATCCATACGCTGCCGCGGGTGGGCTATCGGTTGGCGCTGATGGACGCTGCCGACGCAGGCAGGAATGCTGATGAGGGCGCGTAAGCCGGGGCCGCTGTACCGGCGGGTGGTGTGGTGGTTGCTCGGGTACCTGGCGCTGCTGTCGATTGCAGTGTTCAGTGTCGGCAACTACGTGCACGAACACGCCGAGCACGCCGCGTGGCGCGCGCTGCTCAATTCCGAACTGGACAGCATCGTCGAGCATGTCGAGCACGAACCTCACTATCGCTGGCAGGACTCGGACACGCTGAGCCTGTACCGCTTTGACGCGGTCAATCTGCCAGAGAGCCTGCGCTCCCTGCATCCGGGGTTGCATGACGGCGTGATGGTCAAGGGCCGCGAGACGGCGGTGATGGTCCGTGAAACGCAGTCGATGGGACGGGTGGCGCTGGCGCTGGACATCTCCGATTTCCATGACCTGGAACAGTTCGCCACGCGCTGGGTGATGCTGGCCGGGGTGATCATGATCTTCGTCACCGTGCTGATGGCGTCGTTCGGCATGGAGCGGATGGTGCGTCCGTTGAGCCTGCTGGCACAGCACATTGCCGGGCTGCGGCCGGGCGTGCAGGGCCAGCGTATCGAAGTCGATCCGCGCGGCAGCGCTGAGCTGCATACCATCGCCGGTGCGTTGAACGACTACCTGGACCGCAACGAGCAGTTCGTCGAGCGCGAGCGGGTCTTCATCAGCACCGCCAGCCACGAACTGCGCACGCCGATCGCGGTGATGACCGGTGCTGCCGAGCTCGCGCTGGAGCAACCGGGCCTGCCCGAGCGCGCCCGCCAGCAGATGCAGCGGGTGTTGCGCACAGCGCAGAGCGTGGAGCAGCTGATCGAGCTGCTGCTGGTGCTGGCGCGTGATCCGGCACGCCTGGCCGCGCGTGCCGAGCGCATCGCCCTGGACCAGCTGCTTCCGGAGATCGTCGACGACCATCGCCACCTGCTCGGTGACAAGGACCTGAGCATCGGCATCCAGGCGGCGCCGGTGGATATCGTTGCGCCGATGGCAGTGGTGCAGGCGGCGATCGGCAACCTGCTGCGCAATGCCATCGAGAACAGCGGCCGCGGCCATATCGAGCTGCAGCTGAGTGCGTCGGCGGTGCTGACGCTGCAGGACCCAGGGCATGGCATGAGCCCGGAGGAGATTGCCGCCATCCACGCGCGCATGGCCCGTGGCGGACGCGCCGATCGTGGCAGCGGCATTGGCCTGGACCTGATCGCGCGGCTGTGCGAGCACTTGGGCTGGACCCTGCAGCTGCAGCCCTGCGAACCGCGCGGAACGCGTGTCACGCTCGATTTCAGTGCCTCGCGCCCGGCCTGAACCGGCCGTCCTGGTAGATGCCAACCTTAGGTTGGCATGCGGCCCGTCGACCAAGGTCGACGCCTACCCACGCAATGGCTGTTCGCATTACCGCCCGTTCGGCCGCGCCACGTGCTGGTCGATCAGGATCACGTTGCCGTCGGGATCGGCCAGCTGCAGGTAGCCGGTCCCCTGGCCATCGGGGTCGGTGCGGACTGCCAGTTCGATACCCTTGGCATCCAGTTCCGCCTGCAGTTCACGCACTTCCTGGAAGTGGGGCAGCTCCTGCCTGTGCTGGTCCCAGCCGGGGTTGAAGGTCAGCAGGTTGCCCTCGAACATGCCCTGGAACAGCCCGATGACCGTGCCGTTGCTGCGCATTACCAGCCAGTTCTGCGTGGGATCGCCACCGGTGACCGAGAACCCGAGGGCTTCGTAGAACGCACAGGAGGCGGCCAGATCCTTCACGGACAGGCTGACAGAGAACGCACCAAGCTGCATGGGCCTGCTCCACAACGGTGATGCCGCAATCGTCGTCAATGCAGGGGAAGGCGACAAGCAGCGCAGCATGACCAGGCGTGAAGACAATGTTAATCTCGACCTGCGCCGCTTCATGCGGCGCTTTTTTTTCTCCGCTCTTTCGATCGACAGAGGATCCCATGCCGACCGAACCCGCTACCGCCCTGATCAGCAACGACATCGTTGGACTGGGCCTGATTGCCGCCACCCTGGCCCTGATCTTCTGGGCCGCCAGTGGTCCGACCCCGTTGTTGAAGAAGATCTTCGCCTGGGTGCCGGCACTGCTGCTGTGCTACTTCATCCCCGCCATCTACAACACCGCCGGTGTCATCGATGGCCACAACACCTCGCTCTACAACCCGGTCGCGCGCGACGTGCTGCTGCCCGCTGCGCTGGTCCTGCTGACGCTGTCGATCGACCTGAAAGGCGTCATCAAGCTCGGCCCAAAGCTGCTGATCGTATTCTGCGCCGGTACCGCCGGCATCATGCTCGGCGCCATCGTCTCGTTCCAGTTGATGAAGCTGATCCATCCGGAAACGGTGGCCGGTGATACCTGGGCCGGCATGGCTGCGCTGGCCGGCAGCTGGATCGGTGGCGGCGCCAACATGGTGGCCATGCGCGAGGTGTTCGGCACCGATGCCACCACCTTTGGCCAGTTCGCGGTGGTCGACGTGGCCTGCGCCAGCCTGTGGATGGCGATCCTGCTGTTTTTGGCCAACCGCGCGCAGCAGATCGATACCCGCAACGGTGCCGACACCCGCGCCATCGACGAGATGAAGGCGCGCATCAGCGCCTACGAGGCACAGAACGCGCGCATTCCCAGCATGACCGACCTGATGGTGATCGTTGGCGTGGCATTGGGTGGCGTCGGCCTGGCCCATGCCATCGCCGCGCCGTTGTCGGGCTGGTTCAAGGCCAATGTCAGCTGGGCCAGCCAGTTCAGCCTCGACAGCCAGTTCGTCTGGGTGATCCTGCTGTCCACGGCGATGGGCCTGGGCCTGAGCTTCACCCGTGCGCGCCGGCTGGAAGCCGCAGGCGCTTCGCGGCTGGGCACGGTGTTCCTGTACTTCCTGATCGCCTGCATCGGCATGCAGATGAACCTGCTGTCGCTGCTGGATCGGCCGTGGCTGTTCCTGCTTGGCGCGATCTGGATGGCCACGCACGTGCTGGTGCTGTGGGTGGTGGCCAAGCTGCTGCGCGCGCCGCTGTTCTTCTTCGCGATCGGTTCGCAGGGCAACATCGGCGCGGCCGCCTCGGCCCCCGTGGTGGCCGCAGCCTTCCATCCGACGCTGGCCCCGGTGGGCGTGCTGCTGGGTACGGTGGGCTATGCCACCGGCACCGGGCTGGCGTATGTCACCGGCCTGATCCTGAAGTGGATGGCCGGCGCCTGAGTCCTGGCCGGACGATCCTGTTGCGGGTTCGCGGCGTGCGCCGCGAGCCCGCTCTGCCCGTGTAGAGCCGAGCCCGCGCTCGGCCTTCTTTTGCCTGCTGAAAGGCAGGCCTGGCCCTCAGCAGCAGCGCCCGCCGTTGCGCCCGCCGTAACGCGCTTCCTGGCGCTCGCGGAAGAACGTCTTGTAGTCCATCGGCTCCTGGTCCGGGTGCTTATCCAGCATGTGCCGGACGTAGTTGTCGTAATCAGGAATGCCACAGCACAGTCGTGCGGTCTGCACCAGGCGCCGCCAGATGCGGCGGTGCGCCTGGTACTGGCCGGCGGGAACCAGTTGCGTGCTCATCACAGATCCACCATTTCATGCGGCTTCAGCGCCACGTACGGGGTCTCGCGGTCGCTGCGCTGCGGGTTGCGGCGTGCCGCCAGGATGGTCTTGATCGAATACACCAGCACCGCGCCGACCACCAGCAGGAACAGCGCGGTCAGGCCGGTGTTGACGTAGGCGTTGACCACGATCTGCTTCATCTGCGCCACCGACTTGGCCGGTGCAGTGATCGTATCGCTGGCGAGCGCGGCCTGGAACTTGTGTGCCTGCGCCAGGAAACCCTGCGCCGGGTTGCTGTCGAAGATCTTGATGAAGCCGGCGTAGGTGGTGCAGATCAGCAGCCACACCGCCGGTACCGCAGTGACCCACGCATAGCGGTCACGCTTCATCTTGAACAGCACCACCGTGCCCAGCATCAGCGCGATGCCAGCCAGCATCTGGTTGGAGATGCCGAACAGCGGCCACAGCGTCTGGATGCCGCCGAACGGATCGACCACGCCGGTGTAGAGCAGGTAGCCCCACAGCGCCACGCAGCCGGCGGTACCGATGATGTTGGCGGTCCACGACTCGGTCTTCTTCAGGGCCGGCACGAAGTTGCCCAGCAGGTCCTGCAGCATGAAGCGCCCGGCGCGGGTGCCGGCGTCCACCGCGGTCAGGATGAACAAGGCTTCGAACAGGATCGCGAAGTGGTACCAGAACGCCATCATCGCGTCGCTGCCACTGGGGATCGCTTCGTGCAGGATCTGCGCGATGCCTACCGCCAGCGTCGGTGCACCACCGGCGCGGTGCAGGATGGTCGGTTCACCGATGGCGGCCGCGGTCGCGGTCAACTGCTCGGGGGTAATGGTGAAGCCCCAGGTGTTGGTGATGTAGTGCGCCGCCGAGGCTGCATCGGCACCGATCACGGCGGCCGGGCTGTTCATCGCGAAGTAGATGCCCGGATCGATGATCGAGGCCGCCACCAGCGCCATCACCGCCACGAACGATTCCATCAGCATGCCGCCGTAGCCGATGTAGCGCATGTGCGCTTCATTGGCCAGCAGCTTCGGCGTGGTGCCGGAGGAGATCAGTGCGTGGAAACCGGAGACCGCACCGCAGGCGATGGTGATGAACAGGAAGGGGAACATGCCGCCCTTCCACACCGGGCCATCACCGCTGGCGGCGAACTGGGTCAGCGCCGGCATCTTCAGTTCCGGCATCACCACCAGGATGCCGATGGCCAGCGCGATGATGGTGCCGATCTTGAGGAAGGTCGACAGGTAGTCGCGCGGGGCCAGCAGCAGCCACACCGGCAGCACCGAGGCGACGAAGCCGTAGCCGATCAGCATCCAGGTGATCTGGGTGCCGGTGAAGGTGAACGCCGGCCCCCACACCGGGTCGGCGGCGACCTTGCCGCCGTACCAGATCGCGGCCAGCAGCAGGATCAGGCCAACCACTGAAATCTCGCCGATCCTGCCGGGGCGGATGTAGCGCATGTACACGCCCATCAGGATCGCGATGGGCATCGTCGCGATCACCGTGAACATGCCCCACGGGCTTTCGGCCAGCGCCTTGACCACCACCATCGCCAGCACCGCCAGGATGATGATCATGATCAGGAACGCACCGAACAGGGCGATGGTGCCGGGTACCTGGCCCATCTCCTCGCGCACCAGGTCACCCAGCGAGCGGCCGTTGCGACGGCTGGACAGGAACAGCACCATGAAGTCCTGCACTGCGCCGGCCAGCACCACGCCCACCACCAGCCACAGCAGGCCGGGCAGGTAGCCCATCTGCGCGGCCAGCACCGGGCCGACCAGCGGGCCGGCGCCGGCAATGGCGGCGAAGTGGTGGCCGAACAGCACGTGCTTGTTGGTCGGCACGTAGTCCAGGCCATCGTTGTTGATCACCGCCGGGGTGGCCCGGGTCGGATCCAGCTGCATCACCTTGTTGGCGATGAACAGGCTGTAGAAGCGGTAGGCGACCAGGTACAGCGAGACCGCGGCCACCACGATCCACAGTGCGTTGATGTGCTCGCCGCGGCGCAGGGCGACGGTGCCCAGACAGAATGCGCCGAGCAGGGCGAGTGCCGCCCAGCCCAGTTTGGAAAACCCTTTCATGAGGTGCTCTCTCCCGGAAAGACAGTCAAAGAGTCCTGCTTGCCCACGACAGGGTCAATTGGCACAGGACGAATCGGCGGTAGTACTTTGGTCGTACGACGGTGGCGCTGACGTGCAGCCAACATCAGGGATGGAACAATTGGTTGCGGTGCCATCCATTGGCGTACGGCCATGTGGCGTCCATCTTCAGGGGCATCCATCCCACAGGAGTCGCCATGAGCCTTCCCGAACCGGTCCGCGTGCTGCGCACCATCCGTGGCATGCCCACCTCCGACGGTGCCGGCGTGCGCCTGACCCGCGTCATCGGCGGCCCGACGCTGCCGGACCTGGACCCGTTCCTGCTGCTCGATGAATTCGGCACCGACCGGGCCGAGGACTACATCGCCGGCTTCCCGGAACACCCGCACCGCGGTTTCGAGACCGTCACCTACATGCTCGACGGACGCATGCGGCATCGCGACAACCATGGCAACGAAGGCCTGTTGACCCCGGGCAGCGTGCAGTGGATGACCGCTGGCCGCGGCCTGGTGCACTCGGAGATGCCCGAGCAGGAAAGCGGGCAGATGCGTGGATTCCAGCTGTGGGTGAACCTGCCGGCGAAGGAGAAGATGACCGAGCCGAAGTACCAGGAGTTCGCGCCCGAGCGCATTCCCGTGGTGCAGCCGGCAGCCGGCGTGGAAGTGAAGGTGATCGCCGGCTCGGTCGACGGCACCCGCGGCCCGATCGTGCAGCCGGCCACCGAGCCGCTGTATCTCGACATCACGTTGGCGCCCGACCGGGCCTGGACTTACACGCTGCCGGAAGGCCACAACGCCTTTGCCTATGTATTTGAAGGCGGACTGACGGTGGGTGAACAGGACGCCGCCCGTGATGTTGCGCGCCAGGAGCTGGCGGTGCTGGGCGGCGGCGAACAGCTGCATGTTTCGGCTGGCAGCGAAGGCGCGCGGCTGATCCTGGTGGCCGGCCGTCCGTTGCGCGAGCCGGTGATGCGGCACGGCCCGTTCGTGATGAACACGCGGCAGGAACTGATGCAGGCCTTCGTCGATTTCCAGGAAGGCAGGTTCTGAGGTAGTGCCGGCCGCCGGCCGGCACCTGCTTTTGATCAGGACCGAAGGGTTTGCCGGCCGGCGGCCGGCACTACCTGCCGATCGAGGTGCATTGCGGGGATGCTGCCAGGCAGTCATCCCCGTCACCTTCAGCGCCCGGCGGCCACGGCCGAAGGGGTCAGGCTCATGCCCTGCGCCAGCTGCTGCAGTGAGCTCAGTTCCTGCGCGCTGTCCGGATACAGCGCAATCTGCGCATAACGCCCTTTGTCGATCTTGACCACGCTGATGCGCCGTTCGGCATATCCCGGCGGTTGCTGGCCGCCCAGGTCGGGCTGGTACCAGTACAGTGATTCACCGCCGAAGCTGCCTTTTTCCTGGCGCAGCGAGCGGCTCAGCGGAATGGCGGGGTCACGCGCGCTGAGCATCAGGCTCAGTACTTCGCGGCCATCAGGGGTGCTGGCGCGGCAGACCAGGAAATCGGCCTGCACCTGCTGCTGCCACTGCAGGCCACTGCTGGCTGGCAGCGAAGGACATTCGGACGGCGCCTGCGCGGCGGCCTGGGCCGCAGCGAACAGCAGGCTCGACAAGATGACAGGCACGAACTTCATGCATCCCCCAAGGTGATGAGTTGTTTGGCTCCGCCAGCAGGGCCGGCGGCCGTGGCATCCCATCCCCGGATGCCGCCCCATCCGGCATGTGCACGGACGGTCAACTCAACCTTAACGGAACGTGAGCAATCGCACAATTCGCGGTTGCAGAAGTAACCATTGCGGCCGAGGGTCGGCCGCAATGGGAGTCGCGAGGATCAGCGGTCGCTGCCGATCCACTTGTAGATCAGGCCGCCGATCGCGCCGCCCAGCAGGGGAGCGACCCAGAACAGCCACAGCTGGCTGACTGCGCCGCTGCCGGCAAAGAAGGCCACGGCGGTGGAGCGGGCCGGGTTCACCGAGGTGTTGGTGACCGGAATGCTGATCAGGTGGATCAGGGTCAGCGACAGGCCGATCGCCAGCGGGGCGAAACCGGCCGGTGCCTTGCCGTGGGTGGAACCCATGATCACGATCAGGAACACTGCCGTCAGCACCACTTCGCACAGGAAGGCGGCTGCCACGCTGTAGCCGCCGGGCGACAGCGTGCCATAGCCATTGCTGGCGAACGCACCCGCCTGGCTGCCATCGATGGCGAAGCCAGTGGCGCCGGAGGCGATCTGCAGCAGGATGAAGCCGGCCAGCAGGCCGCCGGCAACCTGGGCGATGATGTAGGGCACCAGATCCCTGGTCGGGAAACGACCACCGGCCCACAGCCCGACGCTGACTGCCGGGTTGAAGTGCGCGCCGGAGATATGGCCGAACGCATAGGCGCCGGTCACCACGGTCAGGCCGAAGGCCAGCGCCACGCCGAGGAAACCGATACCCAGCGGATTGCCGTCGCCACCGAACTTGGCGGCCAGCACCGCACTGCCACAGCCACCCAGAACCAGCCAGAACGTGCCGAGGAACTCGGCGGACAAGCGTTTACCCATGCTCATGTGTTGCACTCCTTTGACGGTCGAAAGTGTGATTTATGTCACATTTCAATGATCAGCGGGTGACTGTAGCGTCAACGCCGGGTGCAGGGATACACCTTCAGATGTGTGCAACACGCGATGTTCAGTACTGCGGAAGTGGGATGAATTCCTTGTCGTCGCCCGGAATGGTGCCGAAGCGGCCGGCTTCCCAGTCGTGCTTGGCCTGCTCGATGCGCTCCTTCGAGCTCGACACGAAGTTCCACCACAGGTGGCGCGGGCCATCCAGCGGCTCGCCACCGAACAGCATCGCCTTCACCGGCGTCTTCGCGCGCAGGCGGCCGCGTGCACCGGCTTCGGGGATCACCAGGTGCTGCGCGGGAATATCCACGCCATCCAGCTGCGCGTCGCCCTCGAGGATGTACAACGCGCGCTCGCGGTGGCCGTCGTCGATATCGATTTCCGCATCGGGGTCGAGATCGATTGCCACGTTGAGGGTGTCGGCGAACACCTTCACCGGCGATTCCTCGCCGTACGCACGGCCGGCGATCACCCGCAGCCACGCGCCGTTGCGACGCTGCTCGGGCAGGGTGGCAGCGGCATGGTGGTAGAACGCCGGCTCGATTTCCTCGTGCGACTTCGGCAGCGCGACCCAGGTCTGCATGCCGTGGATCGGGTTGTCATGGTCGCGGTCCGGTTGCGGCGTCCGCTCGGAATGGGCGATACCGCGGCCGGCGGTCATCCAGTTGACGTCACCGGGACGGATCACCTGATCCGAACCCAGCGTGTCGCGGTGGCCGATCGCGCCCGACCACAGGTAGGTGACGGTGGCCAGGCCGATATGCGGATGCGGGCGCACGTCGATGGCGGTGCCGGGGTGCATGAGTGCCGGGCCCATCTGGTCGACGAACACGAACGAGCCGATGCTGCGCGCCTGCAGGGTGGGGACGGCGCGACGGACTTCCAGGCCGCCGATGTCGTGCACGCGCGGGGCGATGATGGTGGTCATGCGGGCGTTCTCGCTGGCAGGGATCAGGTGGTGAGCATCGCATGCAGCTGTGATGGGCACATGCCCCGTCTGGGTAACAGGGTGTTCCAGCCAACGGCGCAGCCCCTCGTGGCTGTGGGGTTGGTTGCGTAAAGCAAAAGCCGCGCTTGGCCGGGCGGGGTGGGTTCGCGGGGGACGCCGTGAATCCGTCCCTGGAGGCTTGGCCGCGGCATCCATGCCGCGGACACCCCCGCGGACCCACCCCGCCCGGCCTCTGACAGTTTCCGTGTGCGTCCAGCCACGGAGAAGAAAAAAGAAAATCAAAATCAAACGCCGGTCGCTTCGCTCCTGGTGACGAGCAAGGTCGACACCCATCAGTTTGTAGTGATCCACACCGATATCGAGATTCACCGACCGTTACCGGGAAACTGTCAGGGGTGGGGCGGTGTGGGCAGGCAGGACCGTTGGGGCCATGGACGGCGCCATCGAGCCCCCATGGACGGGTTTACGGCGTGTCCTGCCTGCCCACACCGCCCCGCCCAACAAATAGAAAAGCCAGAGCCGGCTGTTGCTCCGGCTCTGGCTTCTGCTGTGGAACTTGACGTTGCCTCTGCGGGTGCCGGGCCGCAGGCCCGGCCGATGAACTCAGACCACCGGTTCGCGCAGGACGGGGTTGTCCCAGCCGGGGCGCGGCGCGAAACGGTCGCCATGGCGCTGCTGCAGCGCCTTCAACCGCTCGACGATCGCATCGGCACCGACCGCACGGATGTGCTGGATCGGACCGCCGCGGAACGGTGCGAAACCGGTGCCGAAGATCACGCCGGCATCCAGCAGGTCCGCGTCGGCCACCACGCCCTCGTGCAGGCAGGCCACCGCCTCGTTCAACAGCGGCAGGATCAGGCGGTCCTCCAGATCGGCCGGGGCCTGGTAGTCGCTGGCCACGTCCGGCTTCTTCGGCTTGCCGTTCTCCCAGGTGTAGATGCCCTGGCCATCCTTCTTGCCGCGCTTGTCCGGTTCCACCGTCTGCAGTGCGGCCGGGATCTGCAGGCCCAGGAACGGCGCCAGTTCGCGGCCGACGCCGGCGGCCACGTCCAGGCCGACGGTGTCGATCAGTTCGATCGGGCCCATCGGCATGCCGAACTTCACCGCGGCCTTGTCGATCACCGGGCCCGGAATGCCCTCGGCATACGCGGTGGCCGCTTCCAGCATGTACGGGAACAGCACGCGGTTGACCAGGAAGCCCGGGCTGCCGGCCACCGGCACCGGGAACTTGCCCAGCGCCTTGCAGAACGCGGCCAGGCGGCGCTCGGTCTCCGGCGCCATGCCGTCGTGATGGATGATCTCCACCAACGGCATCTGCGCCACCGGGTTGAAGTAGTGCAGGCCCGCGAACTGCGCAGGGCGCTGGATGTGGTCGCGCAGTTCCACCAGCGGAATCGACGAGGTGTTGGTGGTCAGCAGGGCGTCCTGCTTCATCTTCGGCTCAAGCGTCTGGTACAGCGCACGCTTGGCTTCGGGGTTCTCGATGATTGCCTCGATCACCAGGTCGGCCTCGGCCACGCCGTTGCCTTCCAGGTCGGCACGCAGGCGCGCGGCCACGGCCGGGCGCTTGCTCTCGTCGCGCACCTTCTTGGCGAACAGTGCCTGCGCGCGTTCCATGGCCGGGTCGATGAAGCGCTGCTCGCGGTCCTGCAGGGTCACCTCGAAGCCCTTGTAGGCGGCCCACGCGGCGATGTCGCCGCCCATCACGCCGGCGCCGACCACGTGCACGTGGCGGATGCCGGAATCACCGCCACCGAGGCCCTTCAGGCGTTCGGTGAGGAAGAAGATACGGATCAGGTTGCGCGCGGTCGGAGTACTGGCCAGCTTCACCACGGCACGCCGCTCGGCGTCCAGGCGGGCCTGGATCGGCTTGCCGCCACTGCGCTGCCAGGTGCTGATCAGTGCGTACGGCGCCGGGTACTGGTCCTTCTTCGCCTTGCGGGCGACCTGCTTGACCATCTGCGGTGCCAGCAGCGTGCGTGCCAGCCAGGTGTTGGTGGCCCAGGCCGTCGCGCGCTGCTTGAGCGGGCGGGTGGTGCCGGACAGCGCCAGTGCAACGGCCGTGTCGAGCACCACCGCCGGCGCCACCACCTTGTCGACCAGGCCGATGCCGCGCGCGGCCGAGGCCGACAGGGTGCGGCCGGTCAGCATCATGTCCATCGCCGCCGGGGCGCCCACCAGGTGCGGCAGGCGGGCGCTGCCACCCCACCCCGGGAAGATGCCCAGCTGGGTTTCCGGCAGGCCGATGCGGGTGCTGCTGTCATTGGAGGCCACGCGATAGCGGCAGGCCAGGGCAAGCTCGGTGCCACCGCCGAGGCAGTGGCCGTGGATGGCCGCCACGGTCGGGCAGGGCAGCTCGGCCAGCTTCTGGTAGGTGGCCTGGCCACGCCGGATCGCGTCGTTGACGGTGCCGCGACGGTCGAATTCCTGGAACTCCTTCAGGTCGGCACCGGCAATGAAGCCGGCCTTCTTCAGCGACTGGATGACCACGCCCTTGGGCGGGTCCAGGGCAATGCGCTCAAGCAGGTCGCCCAGTTCCAGCAGCACGTCCTGCGACATCGCATTGACGCTGCTGTCCTGGCGATCCAGGGAGAGAACCACCACGCCGTCGTCGCGGATCTCGGGGTGCCAGTGGCTGAAGCGGAGACCATCGAAGCCTGAGAGCATGGACGTTCCATCCGGTTGTGTATGGAGAAGCGGCTATGATCCAGAGGTTGTTTCCCCCGCGTCAAATCCCAATAGCAGGGGAGTGGCGCCCCCGGATCCATGGCCGTGGATCGGGACGCTAACCGAATGGTGGTTAAAAGCTGGTGCGGCGCCAGGTGATCGGCGACTGAACTTTTCCCGGGATTGGCAGTCTCATTGCCCGACGTCGGTTGGGCTGACAGGAGTGCGGCCCCTCATGGCCGATGTTGATACACCTCAGGAGCTGGATCTGGAGCTGGTCCGGCGCGTGCAGCACGGCGAGAGTGCCGCGTTCGATGTCCTGGTGCGCAAGTACCAGCATCGGGTCGTGGCCCTGGTCGGTCGCTACATCGCCGACTGGAGCGAATGTCAGGACGTCGCCCAGGACACTTTCATCCGTGCCTACCGCGCGATCGGGAGTTTCCGTGGCGATGCCCAGTTCTCAACCTGGTTGCATCGAATCGCCGTGAATACCGCCAAAAACTACCTGGCTTCACACAATCGTCGTCCGCCGACCGATGACATCGACATCGGTGACGCCGAGCAGTTCGACAGCGGTACCCGCCTGCGGGACACCGACACGCCCGAGCGCGAGTTGATGCGCCAGGAGCTGGAACAGACGGTCATGAAGGCCGTCAACGCGCTGCCGGAGGAACTCCGGTCGGCGATCACCCTGCGCGAGGTGGAAGGCCTGAGCTACGAGGATATCGCGCAGAAGATGGGGTGCCCGATCGGCACCGTGCGTTCCCGGATCTTCCGGGCGCGCGAGGCGATCGACACCGAACTCCGGCCGCTGTTGGACATCGGCAGCGCCACCCGTGAGAAGAGCCGCGTATGACCAGTAATCCGTTCAACGAATCGCAGAACCATCAATCGCCCGCCGGGCAGCGCCTGGACCAGCGCCATCGCGAGCAGCTGTCGGCCCTGGTCGATGGCGAGCTGGGTGCCGATGAAGCGCGCTTCCTGCTGCGCCGGATGGAACACGACCCCGAACTGGCCGGCTGCCAGGAGCGCTGGCAGCTGCTGGGCGACGTGATGCGCGGGCAGGCCCCGGCGTTGGCACCGGCCGGCTTCAGTGCCGCCGTTGCGGCCGCCATTGCGGCAGAGCCGACGCCGCAGGCCGAGCCGCGTCGCCAGGTGCGTCGCAGTGGCTGGCGCGCCTGGGGCGGCGGTGCTGCGCTGGCCGCATCGGTCGCCGCGGTCGCCCTGTTCATCGGCGGCGAGAAATTGAAGGAGGCGACGCCGGGTGAACCGCTGGCGCCGCAGGTGATCGCCAGCCAGGCGGAACTGGCACCGGCCGCGCCGACCCCAGTCACCGAGGCTTCGGTGGACACGGCCGCGGTGGCCGTGGCTGCTGCGCCGGCCGTAGCGATGGCCGCGGCGGGCCGCCGCCAGGACGCCCGCCGTGCCAGCGCTACGCGCAGCCAGCAGGCCGCGCGTGCCGCCCAGCGCGACGACACTTCGCAGCGCGCCATCGCCGCCGTGCAGGCACCGTTGACCCCGACCGTGCCGGCCAACCGCAACCTGCCGTTCGGCGAGGTCAGCGGGCTGCAGGCCCGGCCATGGCCGCGCTCCAGCCTGGCGCCCACCGCTGGCGGCGCGCTCAATGCCAGCTTCCCGGCCCACGCCGGTAGTGCCGCGTTCTATCCGTTCGAGCCGCGCCTGCAGGATGACCTGCCGGTGCCGCCGCGCCCGCGCGACTGAGCCGGGCGCCTTCACGCCCCGCCGTCGGCGGGGCCCGTATTCCTCTTTCCACCCGACCCGGAGGTTGCCGTCCGATGACTCCCCGACTCCGCACGCAGGCCATTGGCCTGCTGGCCCTGACCCTTCCCCTGGTGGCCTGCGCACAGGCGCCGGCGCCCGTCGCGCAGACCCAGCCCGCGCCAGCCGCGGCCGCGCGGGCACCGGCGCAGCCGCTGGTCAGTGGCCTGCCCGACTTCACCAACCTGGTCGAACAGGTCGGCCCGGGCGTGGTCAACGTCGATACCACCATCGTCCGCAACAACCGCCAGGCCGCGCGCGGCCCGATGGGCGACGATGACATGCCGGAGTTCTTCCGCCGCTTCTTTGGTCCCGACTTCCCGATGCCGGGGCAGGGGCCGGGTGGGCCAGACGGTGGCCCCAGCATCAAGGGCCGTGGCATGGGCTCGGGCTTCATCATCTCGCCCGATGGCTATGTGCTGACCAACTACCACGTGGTGGCCGACGCCAGTGACGTGAAGGTCAAGCTGGGCGACAGCCGTGAGTTCACCGCCAAGGTGGTGGGCAGCGACCAGCAGTACGACGTCGCCCTGCTGAAGATCGACGGGAAGAACCTGCCAACCGTGCGCGTGGGTGACTCCAACAGCCTGAAGCCGGGGCAGTGGGTTGTCGCGATCGGCTCGCCGTTCGGCCTCGACCATTCTGTCACCGCCGGCGTGGTCAGCGCCGTCGGCCGCAGTACGGGGGGCCCCGACCAGCGCTATGTGCCGTTCATCCAGACCGACGTGGCGATCAACCAGGGCAATTCCGGTGGCCCTCTTCTGAACACCCGCGGCGAAGTGGTCGGCATCAACTCGCAGATCTTCTCCGCGTCCGGCGGCTACATGGGCATCAGCTTCGCGATCCCGATCGACCTGGCGATGAGCGCGGTCGAGCAGATCAAGAAGAGCGGCAAGGTCACCCGCGGCCAGCTCGGCGCGGTCGTGGAGCCGATCGATTCGCTGAAGGCGCAGGGCCTGGGCCTGCCGGACAGCCGTGGCGCCCTGGTCAACCAGATCGTGGCCGGCAGTGCGGCCGCCAAGGCCGGCGTGCAGGTGGGCGACGTCATCCGCTCGGTCAACGGCAGCCCGGTCAACAGCTGGTCCGACCTGCCGCCGCTGATCGGTGCGATGGCGCCGGGCAGCAAGGTGAACCTGGTGGTGTACCGCGACGGCAAGCCGCATGACCTCAGTGCCACGTTGACCGCCCTGAGTGAAGACGGGCAGGCCAGTGCCCGCGGGCCGTCGGCCGGCGGTCCCGAGGCGGCGCCGCAGACCGGGGCCAATGCCCTGCTGGGGCTGGACGTGAGCGACCTGAGCGCAGCTCAGCGCAAGCAGTTCGGGCTCAACGGCAACGAAGGCGTGCGCATCACCGGGGTCAAGGGCCAGGCGGCGCGTGATGCCGGCCTGTCGCCGGGCATGGTGATCCTGCAGGTCGGCCGCGTCGCGGTCGGCAGTGTGGATGCCCTGAACCGGGCGCTGTCCAGCTTCAAGAAGGACGACGTGGTCATGCTGCTGGTCCGCACGGCCAATGGCAACAGCGCCTTCGTGGCGGTCAAGGCCGGCCAGTAGGGCCTGCCGGGGCCGCTCCGGCGGCCCCTGGGCCTCCCCCGAAGCCCCGCCCCGGCGGGGCTTCGGTCGTTCCGGGCCGGTGCCCGGCAGCCGGTTTTCGCGGCCGGGCGCTGGGCGTGCGATAATCGACCGTTACCCTGACGACGCCGCGCGCCGCCGCCACCTATGTCTTCTGATTCGATGCGGAACATCCGCAACTTCTCCATCATCGCCCATGTCGACCACGGCAAGTCCACGCTGGCCGATCGCATCATCCAGCTCTGCGGTGGCCTGCAGGCCCGCGAGATGGAAGCGCAGGTGCTCGATTCCAATCCGATCGAGCGCGAGCGTGGCATCACGATCAAGGCGCAGTCGGTGTCACTGCCGTACCTGGCCAAGGACGGGCAGACCTACCACCTGAACTTCATCGACACCCCCGGCCACGTCGACTTCTCCTATGAAGTCAGCCGCTCGCTGGCCGCCTGCGAAGGCGCGCTGCTGGTGGTCGATGCGGCGCAGGGCGTGGAAGCCCAGTCGGTGGCCAACTGCTACACCGCCGTGGAGCAGGGCCTGGAAGTGGTGCCGGTGATCAACAAGATCGACCTGCCCACCGCCGACATCGAGCGCGCCAAGGCCGAGATCGAGGCCGTGATCGGCATCGATGCCTCCGACGCCGTGCCGGTCAGTGCCAAGACCGGCCTCAACGTGCAGGACGTGCTGGAAGCGATCGTGCACCGCATTCCGCCGCCGGCGCCGCGCGACACCGACAAGCTGCAGGCGCTGATCATCGACTCGTGGTTCGACAACTACCTCGGCGTGGTGTCGCTGGTGCGCGTGATGCAGGGCGAGATCAAGGCCGGTGACAAGCTGCAGGTGATGTCGACCGGCCGCAACCACCAGGTCGACAACGTCGGCGTGTTCACGCCGAAGCGCAAGGTGCTGCCGGCGCTGCGTGCCGGTGAAGTGGGCTGGGTCACCGCCAGCATCAAGGACGTGCATGGCGCGCCGGTCGGCGACACCCTCACCCTGGCCGGCGATCCGGCGCCGAAGCCGCTGCCGGGCTTCCAGGAAATGCAGCCGCGCGTGTTCGCCGGCCTGTTCCCGGTCGATGCCGAAGACTACCCGGACCTGCGCGAAGCGCTGGACAAGCTGCGCCTGAACGATGCCGCGCTGCGTTTCGAGCCGGAAAGCTCCGAGGCGATGGGCTTCGGCTTCCGCTGCGGCTTCCTGGGCATGCTGCACATGGAAATCGTGCAGGAGCGCCTGGAGCGCGAATACAACCTGGACCTGATCAGCACCGCGCCGACGGTGGTGTATGAGGTCCTGAAGACCGATGGCTCGATCATCAACATGGACAACCCGGCCAAGCTGCCGGCGGTGAACCAGGTCGAGGAAATCCGCGAACCGATCATCCGCGCCAACGTGCTCACCCCCGAGGAGTACATCGGCAACATCATCAAGCTGTGCGAAGAAAAGCGCGGCAGCCAGATCGGCATCAACTACCTGGGCAGCCAGGTGCAGATCAGCTACGAGCTGCCGATGGCCGAGGTGGTGCTGGACTTCTTCGACAAGCTGAAGTCGGTCAGCCGCGGCTACGCCTCGCTCGATTACCACTTCGTGCGCTTCGACGCAGGCCCGTTCGTGCGCGTGGACGTGCTGATCAATGGTGACAAGGTCGATGCGCTGTCGTTGATCGTGCACCGCAGCCACGCTGACCGACGTGGCCGCGAGCTGTGCGAGAAGATGAAGGACCTGATCCCGCGCCAGATGTTCGACGTGGCCATCCAGGCCGCCGTCGGCTCGCAGATCATCGCCCGCACCACGGTCAAGGCCATGCGCAAGAACGTGCTGGCCAAGTGCTATGGTGGCGACGTTTCGCGCAAGAAGAAGCTTCTGGAAAAGCAGAAGGAAGGCAAGAAGCGCATGAAGCAGGTCGGACGCGTGGAGATTCCGCAGGAAGCGTTCCTGGCCGTCCTGCAGATGGACAACAAGTAAGGCCCGCACCGGCCCTGCGGGGCCGGTCGTCTGGTGACGTTGCAAAGGACCCTGAATGAAACTGTTTGAGATCCTCCTGGTCGTGCTGACCCTGGCCTCGGGCCTGATCCTGCTCGCGGACAAGCTGTACCTCGCCAAGCGTCGCGCCCAGCGCGCGGGCCTGCTCGACTCCGAGCCGGTGCTGGTGGATTACTCGCGTGCGTTCTTCCCGGTGCTGGCGATCGTGCTGATCGTGCGCAGTTTCATCGCCGAGCCGTACAAGATCCCGTCCAGCTCGATGATGCCGAACCTGCTGATCGGCGACTTCATCCTGGTCAACAAGTTCTCCTACGGCCTGCGCCTGCCGATCAGCAACACCAAGATCGTGCCGTTTGGCGAGCCGTCGCGCGGCGACGTGGTGGTGTTCCACTTCCCCGGCCACAGCGACAACGATCCGGCCAAGGGTGAGAACTTCATCAAGCGCGTCATCGGCGTGCCGGGCGACACCGTGGTCTTCGAAGGCGATGGCGTGATCCTCAACGGCGAACCGCTGAAGTACGACAACAAGGGCATCTATGCAGGCCACAAGGGCCAGGGCGAGGGTGCCAACCTGCTGGTGGAACACCTGCCGGGTCGTACCCACACCGTGCTGGAGACCGACTATCCGCGTGGCCAGGGCCAGTGGACCGTGCCGGCCGGCAAGTACCTTGTGATGGGCGACAACCGTGACAACAGCGACGATGGCCGTTTCTGGGGCCTGCTGCCGGAAGAAAACCTGCGCGGCAAGGCCTTCCTGATCTGGCTGAACTGCCAGGGCTGGTTCTGCAAGGATGGCTTCGAGCCGTCGCGGATCGGCTCGAGCATCAACTGATCGGGCATCAACCGAGTATTTTCACATCCAACGCGTATCTGGGGAGAACGCAATGAAGACGATGAACACGCAGCGTGGCATGACCCTGACCTCGTTCCTGGCGGTCCTGATCGTGGTCGGTTTCTTCCTTTACATCGGCATGAAGCTGTTCCCGATGTACCAGGAGTATTACGCGGTGCGCTCGGCGATGAAGAGCCTGGCCAACGAGCCGGGTGTGGGCAGCATGGAACCGGCCCGGATCCAGGATCTGTTCTTCAAGCGGCTGTACATCAACTACTCGGAAAACGTGAAGCCGGCCAACGTGAAGTTCGACCGCCGCGACAATGGCTGGACCCTCAAGGTCAACTACGAAGTGCGCCGTCCGCTGGTCGGCAACCTGGACGTGGTTGGCAAATTCGATTCATCCCAGGACCTGACCCGAAGCGGTGCCGAATAAACCTTTCCAACGTGGTGACCTGATCGGTCATCCCTTCCGCGACCCGGCGCTGCTGAAGCAGGCGCTGACGCATCGCAGTGCCGGTGCGCCACACAACGAGCGCCTGGAGTTCCTGGGCGACAGCATCGTCAACATGATGGCGGCCGAGGCGTTGTACCAGCGCTGGCCCAAGGCTGACGAAGGCGCGATGACCCGTGCCCGCGCCGAGCTGGTGCGTGAAGGCGCGCTGGCGGTGATCGGGCGCACCCTGGAACTGGGCGATCGACTGATCCTGGGTCCGGGAGAAATGAAGTCCGGCGGCCACCGTCGTGATTCGATCCTGGCCGACGCGGTGGAAGCCGTGGTGGCTGCGATCTACCTGGATGCCGGCTTCGAGGCCTGCCGGGCGGTGGTACTGCCCTGGTTCAGCGCTTCGATCGAGGCACTGCCGGCCTCCGGCCGGCCCGAGAAGGACCCCAAGACCCGCCTGCAGGAATGGCTGCAGGCCCGACAGAAGGCGTTGCCGCAGTATGAACTGGTGTCAGAATCCGGTGACGACCACGCCAAGCACTTCCGGGTACGCTGCAACGTAGCCGACCCGGCCGCCAGCACCGAGGGCGAAGGCGCCTCGCGGCGGCTTGCCGAACAACAGGCGGCTGCGGCCGTCCTAGAACAACTGGATTCCAAGTGAGCGAACAAACTCCCCATCATTGCGGCAGCGTGGCCGTCATCGGCCGCCCGAACGTGGGCAAGTCGACCCTGACCAATGCCCTGGTCGGCGCCAAGGTCAGCATCGTCTCCAACCGTCCGCAGACCACGCGCCATCGCCTGCTGGGCATCGCCACCTATCCGGAAGGCCAGCTGGTGCTGGTCGACACCCCCGGCCTGCACAAGGTGCAGAAGCGGGCGATGAACCGGGTGATGAACCGCGCCGCGCGTGGCTCGCTGGAAGGCGTCGATGCAGGCCTGCTGGTGATCGAAGCCGGTCGCTGGGATGAAGAGGACAGCCTGGCGTTCAACGTGCTGCGCGACGCCGGCATCCCGGTCGTGCTGGTGGTCAACAAGATCGATCGCCTGAAGGAAAAGGGCGCGCTGCTGCCGTTCCTGCAGCAGGTGACCGAAGGTCGTGATTTCGCCGCCGTGCACCCGATCTCGGCGCAGAAGCGCAACGGCCTGGAAGCGCTGGTGCGCGACGTGCTGAAGCTGCTGCCGGAAGCCCCGCCGATGTTCGGCGAGGACGAGATCACTGATCGCAGCCAGCGTTTCCTGGCCGGTGAACTGGTGCGCGAGCAGTTGATGCGCCAGCTCGGCGAGGAACTGCCGTACGCAACCACCGTCGAGATCGAGCGCTTCACCGAGGATGGCAACCTGCTGCGCATCGGTGCGGTGATCTGGGTCGAGCGCGAGGGCCAGAAGGCCATCGTGATCGGCAAGGGCGGCGCCCGCCTGAAGGAGATCGGCGCCAAGTCCCGCCTGCAGATGGAGCGTCTGTTCGGGGCCAAGGTGTTCCTGGAAACCTGGGTGCGCGTGCGTGAAGGCTGGTCCGACGACGAGGCCGCGCTGAAGGCCTTCGGCTACGAATAAGCCGCGACGGTCGCTTCGATGATGATCGAGGACGACACCGGCTTCGTGCTGCACGCACGGGCCTACCGCGAGACCAGCCTGCTGGTCGAAGTGTTGAGCGCGCAGCATGGCCGTATCGGCCTGCTGGCGCGTGGCGTGTCCACCGCCAAGGGCCAGGTGCTGCGCGCCGCCCTGCAGCCGTTGCAGTGGATCCGCTTCAGTGCCCAGCAGCGGGGTGAACTGGCCCAGCTGCGGGGCGCCGAGGCGCTGGATGCCGCGCCACGCCTGGTCGGCCAGGCGATGTTGGCCGGCTTCTACCTGAGTGAACTGACCCTGCGCCTGGCCCCGCGCCAGGACCCGCTGCCGGAGCTGTACCTCGCCTACGGTGAGGCACGCGCGCGGCTGGCGGTCGGTGCCGGCCTGGCCTGGACCCTGCGCCGTTTCGAGCGCGAACTGCTGTCCGCGCTGGGCCTGGGTTTCGACCTGGACAGTGCCAGTGATGGCCAGCCGATCGACCCGGCGGCGCGCTACGAGCTGGACCCGCAGGAAGGGGCGCAGCGCCTGCTGAGCGAGCGTGGCGGGGAGCGCCGGGCGGCGGCCACTGGCTCGGCGCTGCTGGCCCTTGCGGCCGACGAAGAACCGGATGCGGCCGATCTGGCCAGCCTGCGCCTGCCGATGCGGCGAGTGCTGGCCCATCACCTGGGCGCGCGCGGGCTGAAGTCCTGGGAAATGCTCGAGCAGCTCGCGCCGCGCAGGTAGGGGATGTTCGGCAGGGCTTGCAGCCCTGCACCTGCCGAATCAACGTCAACGGCAAAAGCTGGCTATCCGTGGGTAGGCGGGGTGGGTCCGGTTGCGGGAGACGCCGTAAACCCGTCCCTGGGGGCTTGGCCGCGGCATCCATGCCGCGGACACTCCCGCAACCGGACCCACCCCGCCTTCGACAGTGTTCCGCGAACTGTCGGAACGGCGTGGGGTCGGATCCGTTTTCCGCAGGAAAACGGATCCGACCCCAGATTGATTTCGATATCTGACAGAAATTCATCCACGCATGGCGTGGATCTACCCGATCGCGGAAAACTGTAAGAGGTGGGGCGGTATCGGAGGGCGGGGTGTCAGCCGCATGGATGCGGCTGCCAAGCCCCCAAGGACGGGTTTACGGCGTCCCCGCCCTCCGATACCGCACCGCCAACCCACGGAATGCATGCCGTTGCTGTTGCTGTTGCCTTGGCTTGGCTTGAAGCCTCTGCGGGTGCAGGGCGCAGCCTTGCCGAAAAACCCTCAATGCAGCAGGGCAGCTACCGCGGCGCGGAACCCGTCCTGGGCCTGCCCGGACTCGGGTGCATGATGCAGCTGGCGCACCGCCCGGCCCAACCGTGCCGCCCCCACGAAGCCACAGCTCGCCTGCAACCGGTGCAACTGGCTGCGCAGCTGGCGCTCGTCGTGCTGGTCCACCGCCTGCTCGACCGCGTCGCGCACACCGGGCAACTCGGCCAGGAACAGCTCGCGCAGTGCGATCAGGTGGTTGCGCTGGCCATTGAGCGCGGCCAATGCCGCAGTCTCGTCCCAGTCCTGAACGGCCAGCTCGACCGCGGCCGGGGCCTGTGCCACGAAGATTCCCGCCGGGCTGTTGACCAGCGCACGGCGCACGGCCTTCAGCAGCTGGTCGCGGCCCAGCGGCTTGACCAGGGTGTCGCTGAAACCGGCTTCGCGCAGGCGGGCGTGGATGGAGGTATCGCCGTCGGCCGTATGTGCCAGCGCCGGTGTGTCGGGATGTGAGCGGCGTAGCTCACGCAGCAGTTGCGCGCCATTGCCATCCGGCAGGTTGACGTCGATCAGCCACAGATCATGCGCGCCGGGTTCGGCACTGGCCAGGGCACTGGCCAGCGAATCTGCGGTATCCACATCCGCCGGTAACGTTTCCAACGCCGCCTTGAAAAAACCGCGGCTGATGATGTCGTCCTCGACAAGCAGGAAGCGGGGCCGTGCGGCCCGCGGGGTCATCTGCATCAGGGCTGCCTCCATGTCAGCTGGCCCAATCATCAAGCACGACGGCCACGGGCGCAAGCGGGTCCAGGCCCCGTCGGTCAGGATCTGCGACAATACGCCCCCATTTTTGCCCGCAGCCTGTTGCCACGTGGCCCGATCCCGTTCCCGCACTGACCGTACCCCATTCCAGACCGAGATCCTCGACCTCAGCCATGATGGTCGCGGTGTCGCCCGCCGTGAAGGCGAGGGCGGCAAGGTCACCTTCGTCAGCGGCGCGCTGCCCGGCGAGGTGGTGATGGCTGAACAGACTGCCCGCAGCCGCCATTTCGACGAGGCGCGCACCCTGGAGGTGCTGCAGGCCTCGTCGCAGCGGGTGACCCCCAAGTGCCCCCATTTCGGCACCTGCGCCGGCTGCGTGCTGCAGCACCTGGACAAAGACCAGCAGATCGTGGCCAAGCAGCGCGTGCTGATGGACAACCTGGAGCGGATCGGCCATGTGAAGCCGGGCACCGTGCTCGCGCCGCTGGTCGGCGAGAGCTGGGGCTACCGCCGCAAGGGCCGTTTCTCGGTGCGCCGGGTCGAAAAGAAGGACAAGACCCTGGTCGGCTTCCGTGAACAGGATCCGCGCTTCGTTGCCGACCTCAGCCAGTGCCTGACCGTGATCCCCGAGATTGGTACCAAGGTCGAGGCGCTGTCCACCTTCATCGAGTCACTCGATGGCAAGCGTGACATCCCGCAGATCGAATTCATCGCCGGTGACCAGGCCGTGGTCCTGACCGTTCGCCATCTGCAGCCGCTCAGCGATGCCGACCGCGCGGCCTGGGCGGCCTTCGGCCAGCAGCATGGCTTCGTGATCTACCTGCAGTCCGGCGGCGTGGATACCGTGCAGCCGCTGGACGGGCAGGGTGTGCCGCTGTCGTTCCGTCTGGCGCCGTGGGATGTCGAGCTGGCGTTCCGCCCGCTGGACTTCATCCAGGTCAATGCCAAGCTCAACGAGAAGATGATCGCCCACGCCCTGGACCTGCTGGAACCGGGTGAGGACGAGCGTGTACTGGACCTGTTCTGCGGCCTGGGCAACTTCACCCTGCCGCTGGCGCGCCGCGTGCGCGAGGTGGTTGGCGTGGAAGGCGATGCCGGCCTGGTGGCGCGTGCGCGTGAGAACGCCGAGCGCAACGGCCTGGCCAACGCGCAGTTCTTCAGCGCCGACCTGACCCAGGACCAGCGCAGCACCCCGTGGATGCGCCAGGGCTTTGACAAGCTGCTGCTGGACCCGCCGCGCTCGGGTGCGATCGAAGTGCTGCAGCAGCTGCCGCTGAAGCAGTTCAAGCGCATTGTCTACGTCAGCTGCCACCCGGGCTCGCTGGCGCGCGATGCCGGCTATCTGGTCAACGAACAGGGCTTCACCCTGGTCAGCGCCGGTGCCATGGACATGTTCCCGCATACCGCGCACGTGGAAAGCATCGCGGTGTTCGAGAAGCGCTGACAGGTTGTCATCACCCATCGCGCATAATGGCGCGATGGGCATCGAAATCGAACGCAAATTCCTCGTCAGCAGTGATGGCTGGCGCACCGCCGCGCATCGGGTGATCCCGATGGCGCAGGGCTACATCAACGACATGGGCGCGCTCGACCGCGGCACCCAGAACGCCTCGGTGCGCGTGCGCATCGAAGGCGACCACGCCGCGCTGAACCTGAAGTCGCGCACCATCGGCCATACCCGCCAGGAGTTCGACTACCCGATCCCGGTGGAGGATGCGCGCGCCCTGTTGGCGCTGTGCGTCGGTGGCCTGATCGACAAGCGCCGCCACCTGGTCGAACACGCCGGCCTGACCTGGGAGGTGGACGAGTTCCTCGGCGACAACGCCGGCCTGGTCGTGGCCGAAGTCGAGCTGGACAGCGCCGACCAGGCGATCGACCTGCCGGACTGGGTGGGTGCCGAAGTCACCGACGACGCGCGCTACTACAACGTCGCACTGGCCAGCCATCCCTATTCACAGTGGTGAAGCCCCCAAAAAAGGGGACGGAGGGGATTAAGTCGTCTTTACCCCAGCTGTGCTGGAAACGACTTAATCCCCTCCGTCCCCTTTTTTCGAGGGAGGCGGGCCCCATGTGGTGGGGATGAGAATCGACATCTACTCCGACGTGGTCTGCCCCTGGTGCTGGATCGGCAAGCATCGCTTCCAGCAGGGTGTGCAGTTGCTCGGCGCCAATGCGCCTGAACTCGATATCCACTGGCAGCCGTTCCAGCTGGACCCGGACGCGGACGCCACCCCGGTGCCGCTGCGCGAGGCCTATGTGCGCAAGTTCGGTGGCGTCGAGCGCACCGAGCAGATCCTCGGCCAGACCCAGACCACCGCGCGGGCCGAGGGCCTGCCGATGGATTTCAGCCAGGGCCAGGTGCGGGTGACCACGCTGCCGGCGCATCGGGTGTTGTGGCTGGCCGGCCAGCACGGCGTGCAGGATGCGGTCGGCGAAGCACTTTTCCGTGCCCACTTCGAGCATGGCCAGAATCTGGCCGATACTGCAGTGCTGGTGAAGGCCGGCGTGGCTGGCGGCCTGGACGGTGCTGAAATCGCGCAGATGCTGGGCTCCGACCGCGGCCTGGCCGAGGTCGAAGCCAGGCTGGCGCAGGCCCATGCACTGGGCATTTCCTCGGTGCCGACTTTCGTCATCGATGGGAAGTGGGCCATTTCCGGGGCCCAGCCGCCAGAGGCCTTCGCCAACGCCCTTCGCCAGATCGCAGCCGAACAGGGCGCCCCGGCAGCTTCGGCTGACGGCGACGAGGCCTGCGGCCCGGACGGCTGCAAGGTCTGAGCAGACCGGGGGCAGCCCCCCGCGGGAATCCGACCCCGGGGTCAGATCCCCGCAGGGGCTCTGACCCCACACTCCCCTTCGTCTGACCCCTGCGCCTGTCGGCCGGTTCTGCGACAATGCGGCACTGCGCCATGCGGGCGCGCGTTGTGGAGATCGACCATGCTGCTGATCGGCGTTGCCGGCACCGAACTGACCGCCCAGGAACGTGACTGGCTGCAGCACGACGCCGTGGCCGGGGTGGTGCTGTTCAAGCGCAACTTCGCCTCGCGCCAGCAGGTGACCGATCTGAGTGCGGCGATCCGTGCCGCCGCCCCGCGCCCGCAGCTGATCTGCGTGGACCAGGAAGGCGGCCGTGTGCAGCGTTTCCGCGAGGGCTACAGCGCGCTGCCGCCGCTGCAGGACATCGGCGCGCTGTACGCCGCCGACCCGCAGCAGGCGCTGGCCCTGGCCGAGCAGCATGCCTGGCTGATGGCCAGCGAAGTACGTGCCAGCGGCCTCGACCTGAGTTTCGCGCCGGTGGTCGACCTCGGCCGCGGCAACCGCGCCATCGGCAACCGTGCCTTCAGTGAAGACCCGCAGGTGGTGGCCGCGTTCACCGCCGCCTATGTGCGCGGCATGCATGCGGTCGGCATGGCCGCCACGCTCAAGCATTTCCCCGGCCACGGCACCGTGCTGGAAGACACCCACGTCGATACCGCGATCGACCCGCGCGCGCTGGACGAACTGCGTGGGCAGGACCTGGTGCCGTTCCAGGCCGGCATCGCCGCCGGTGCCGATGCGGTGATGATGGCGCACGTGATCTATCCGCAGGTGGCGCCGGAGCCGGCCGGCTATTCCCCGCGCTGGATCCAGGACATCCTGCGTGGCGAGCTCGGCTTCCGTGGCGTGGTGTTCTCCGATGACATCGGCATGGCCGCCTCGCACAGCGCCGGTGGCGTGCCGGCACGCGTGCACGCGCATCTGGATGCGGGCTGCGACGTAGTGCTGGTCTGCCACCCGGAACTGGTCGATGAAGCCCTGCACGCGGTGCAGGGACGCTCCCTCAATACTGCTGCGCTGCTGGGCCTGCTTGGCCGCGGCGCGCTCGGCTGGGACGGCCTGCTGGCCGACGCCCGCCATGGCGACACCCAATCCCGTCTGCTTGAAACCCTTGGAAGAACCGTCTGATGCCCAACCTCACCATTTCCCAGGCCCTGGCCCAGGCTGACCTGCTGGTCGACCGCCCCACCATCGACAAGGCCATCGCTGGTATCGCCGACGCCATCGCGCGCGATTACAAGGGCGAGGTGCCGCTGTTCCTGTCCATCATGCATGGTGCGCTGCCGTTCGCCGGCCAGCTGGCGCTGGAACTGGGCGCGCGCGGCCAGGACGTGCAGTTCGATTACCTGCACGCGACCCGCTACCGTGGTGAAACCACCGGCGGAGACCTGGTCTGGAAGCACAAGCCGGCCACCTCGCTGTTCGGCCGCCGCGTGCTGCTGATCGACGACATCCTCGACGAGGGCTACACCCTGCAGGGCGTCCGCACCTGGTGCCTGGAGCAGGGCGCGACCGACGTGCGCATCGCCGCGATGACCGTGAAGAAGCACGACCGCGCACTGCCGGACGTGACCGCCGACTACGCCGGCATCGAGCTGCCGGACCGCTACGTGTTCGGCTTCGGCATGGACGTCAACGAGACCCTGCGCTGCGTGCCGGCGATCTACGCAATGAAGGAGTAACGGCGCAGCTGCCTGCGGCGCGTCTTCTTCCACCGCCGGCATCCTCGGGTGCCGGCGTTCGTCTTTCCATGGAGTGCTTTGAATGCAACAGATCGCCCTGGCCGTGATCGGCGGTACCGGTGTCTACAACCTGGCCAAGCTCGACGACGTGCAGACCCACGAGGTCGACACCCGCTTTGGCCGCCCGTCCGGCCCGGTGCGCGTGGGCACGCTGCTCGGCCATCGCGTGGCGTTCCTGGCGCGGCATGGCGAGGGGCACTCACTGCCGCCGCACAAGATCAACTACCGCGCCAACCTGGCCGCACTGCAGCAGCTGGGCGCGCAGCGCGTGCTGGCATTGAACACGGTGGGTGGCATCACCGAAGACTTCGGTCCGCGCGTGCTGGCCTGCCCGGACCAGATCATCGACTACACCTGGGGCCGCATCAGCACGATCTGTGAAGAAGAAGGCACCGACGTGGTCCACGTCGATTTCGGCCACCCCTATACGCCGATGCTGCGCAGCAAGATCCTGGCGGCAGCGAAAGTGACCGGCGTCACGGTCCATGACGGTGGCTGCTATGGCGCGACGCAGGGTCCGCGCCTGGAGACCATCGCCGAGATCGCCCGCATGCGCCGTGACGGCTGCGACCTGGTAGGCATGACCGGCATGCCGGAGGCCGCGCTGGCACGCGAGCTGGGGCTGGATTACGCCTGCCTGGCAATCATCGCCAACTGGGCCGCCGGCTGCGGTGATGGCGAGGAGATTACGATGGCCGAAGTACTGGCGAACGTGCAGGCGGCCAGCAACGGACTTCCGGAACTGGTGGGCGAATTGGCGCGGGGGTGATTGTCTTCCCCGAGCAAGCTTTGCATACTCAGCTTGTGCGCGGGTTCAGCGTACACCACCCATTCATTGCATAAGGTCTCGCATCACCATGCCGAACGGTACCGTCAAGTGGTTCAACGACGCCAAGGGATTTGGCTTCATCTCGCCGGAGGATGGCAGCGCCGACGTGTTCGCGCACTTCTCCGCCATCAACTCCAAGGGCTTCCGCAGCCTGCAGGAAGGCCAGCGTGTCACCTATGACGTGACCCAGGGCCCGAAGGGTGCCCAGGCTTCGAACATCACGCCGGCCGAGTGATCCACTCGACAGTGCGTTGAAAACCCCGCTTCGGCGGGGTTTTTTTTGCGTCGCGACGGGCATTGCGGCGCTGTGGACAGGGTTCCAGGTGGCCATCCGGATTTGCGCTCGGGCACAATGCGCCGATGAAGGAACGACTGCGCATCGCCGTGATCGGCTACGGCACCGCTGGACAGGCATTGTCCATCCTGCTCTCTCGTGATGGTCACGAGGTGGAGATCTTCGAACGCGTGCCCTCGCCGGGGCCGGTTGGCGCCGGCTTCCTGCTGCAGCCCAGCGGCCTGCAGGTGCTGTGGCAGATGGGCCTGCTTGATGCCGTGCGCGCGCATGCGGCGCCGGTGCACCGTCTGTATGGCGATACGCCGTGCGAGCGCACGGTGATGGACATGCGCTATGACGGCCTGGACGCGCGCCTGCACGGCCTCGGCATGCAGCGTGGGGCGCTGTTCTCGCTGCTGGACGGGGCGCGTGCGGGCGCGGGCCAGCTGCATGCCGGCGTCACCATCGCCGCAGTGGATGCCGCACAGGGCCGCCTGCATGACAGTGAGGGCCGCATGCATGGGCCGTTCGACCTGGTGGTGGCCGCCGATGGTGCGGCTTCGACGCTGCGCGGCTCGATCGAAGGCGGCACCGGGCTGGACCGCGTGTATCCCTGGGGCGCACTGTGGTGCCTGCTGCCGGCCGAGGACTGGCCGCACCTGGAGGAGCTGCGGCAGCGCTACGTGGCCGCGCGCAAGATGATCGGGCTGCTGCCGGTCGGTACGCGGCCAGGTGATGACACGCCGCGCCTGAGCTTCTTCTGGAGCCTGCCACGCGCCGACTTCGAACGATGGCAGGCCGATGGCATGACGCCCTGGCTGGACGAGCTGCACGCGCTGTGGCCGCAGGCCAGCGCGCGCTTTGCGCATCTGCATGATGCCGGCCAGCTGGCGCGCGCGGTCTACCGTGACGCCGTGATGACGCGCTGGCATTGCGGCCGCATGGTGCTGGCCGGCGATGCCGCACATGCGATGAGCCCGCAGCTGGGGCAGGGCGTGAACATGGCGCTGCTCGATGCGCTGGCATTGCGCGATGCCGTGCGCGCACATGGCGGGGGAGGCGCTGCATTGCAGGCCTACCAGGCGCAGCGCAGGGCGCACGTTGCGGTCTACCAGCGCTGGAGCCGTTGGCTGACGCCGCTGTTCCAGTCTGATCGCGATGCCTGGGCAAAGGCGCGCGACGTGCTGCTCGGGCCGATGGGGCGCCTGCCGGGTGGGCGTGGCCACATGCTGCGCGTGCTCAGCGGTACGCAGCATGGCTGGTTCGGTTCGCTTGCGCTGGATCCGGCATTTGTCGACGCGTTGGCTGCAGGGGTGCAGATGCCTGGCATCGGCGCGATCACTGCGAATGCGTGAAGCGCGCTGTCACGCGAATTAACGGTTGCCTCACCGTGTATATGCGAGAAGTAGGTTGCACGCGATTGCGCGTCACCCGTTTTCCTTTCCGTGATTGACATCGCGCGTGGCCCGGGCGGCGTTGCCGTTGCGGCCTGTCGCGGCCCGGACGTGCCGCCTGTTGTTGAAGAGGAGGACGCCATGTGGTTCGCGGTAGAGGAGCTGGAATCGGAAATCTGCAAGCTGCGCGGACTGTTGCAGATGCTGCACGAGGACCAGCCCGACGTACTGGAGGACGTGT
This sequence comes from Stenotrophomonas sp. YJH_SMC_135, assembly GCF_059372355.1. Classification (NCBI taxonomy): domain Bacteria; kingdom Pseudomonadati; phylum Pseudomonadota; class Gammaproteobacteria; order Lysobacterales; family Lysobacteraceae; genus Stenotrophomonas; species Stenotrophomonas sp. YJH_SMC_135. The sequence continues at coordinate 747,835 of NZ_JCAFVN010000003.1, read as the reverse complement.
TCGAATTCCATGTGGGCAGCTTGATCAGTCATGCATCGCCGGAGCACCACGGACGCATCCGCGCCTGCGCACAGGAGATGCTGGCGGCAATCCAGGCCTTGCCGCGGCGACGTGAAGTTGACACGCCTGAGTTCCAGTTGATGCCGCAGCTGGACATTCGTCCGGCCTGATTCAAGCCACTGGCAGTTCCACCAGGCCGTTTTCCACGCAGGCGATCATCTGTTCGCCGCTGGCGGGAGCAGGCACGATTCCGGCGGTGAACGCGGAAAAGGCCGGCAGGACCGTCATCCGCTCGCGCAGCCAGAAGGCCGGGAAGCGCCGGCGCAATGCGGGCAGTGCGACCTGCGGATGCAGGTGGCCTGCGACCACGTGCCACGCCGGGTCTGCGCACGGTTCATGGCGCAGCAGGAACGGCGCCAGCCGCACCTCCTCGTGGATCTGCACCTGCAGCTGGGCATGCGGTAGCTGCCGGTCATGATTTCCGCGCAGGACATGCACGTCCAGTGCGGTGTTGCGTTCGCGCCAGCCGAGCCATTGCTGGTACCAGGCGGCGCGATGCGCCGGCCCATGCAGGATGTCGCCCAGGATCCACAGCTCGCGGCAGGCGTGCCTGTCCAGCAGACCCTGCAGGCGTTGCAGGTCTTCGCTGGTTCCGCCGCTGGGCAGCGCGATGCCGGCGCGGCGGAACACATCGGCCTTGCCCAGGTGCAGGTCCGCGATCAGCAGCGCCTGCCGCGCCGGCCAGTAGAGTGCGCGTGCGCCCGCCAGGGTCACCGGTTCGCCGGCAAGCAGCAGCGGTATTTCATCGGCCATGGCGACGTTCCAGCTGCTGGGCCGCGCGTTGCACGCGGGTACGCCAGTCCTCGTTGCTGAACTGTCCGCGCAGGCGTTCGGCCCACAGTGGAAAGCCCAGGGGCGTCAGCGATGCAGGGCGCTGCATCGACATGCGTCGCGCGCCGATCCGGACCAGCACCTGGCGTAGCCCCGGCAGGTCAAGGCTGTCATGCAGCACTTCGCGTTCGGCCAGCGCCAGCAGCAGGTGCTCGGGGTCATGCTCGCGCAATACGTCATACAGCAGGCCCGCCGAGGCCTGCAGCTGGCGCAGCGATCGCGGCATGCCCCCCGGCAGGCTGGGTACCAGCAGGCCTGCGACGCGCGCGATGCCACGGAACTGGCGCCGCGCAAGCTCGCCCAGGTTCACCGCCGCACGCAGATCGTCCAGCAGTTGATCGGTGGTGAACAACGCATGCCATTGCGCCGCGTCCAGGTCGATCGCCTGCGCCGGTGCCAGCACCAGGCCGTGATCATTCACGGCATAGCCGATGCTGTTGCGTTGCTGGCGGGTGCAGCGCAGTGCCAACAGGGCGGCCAGCGCCTCGTGCACGTGGCGTCCGGCGAAGGGATAGACGAAGAGGAACTGGCCTTCGCGGCGGCGTACGTCCTCCAGCAGCACGTGGTCCGGGCCGGGAAGCGCCGACACCTGCTGCTGAAGTGCCAGCAGCGGTGCCAGCCAGCGCGCTTCCGCACTGTCGTCGGCGCCTGACAGCACCGACTCCAGTTCGCCGCCGAGTGCCATCGACAGCGGCAGCTGGCCTCCCTGCCAGCGGGGCACGACACCTTCACCGCGCCCTCGTGCCAGCCGCACGAAGGCGGTCATGTCGCGCAGCTGCACCAGCTCCAGCAGGCGCCCGGCGAACTGGAAGCGGTCTCCGCGGCGCAGGCGGCTGGCGAACTGTTCCTCCACGGCGCCGAGGCCGGCCCCGCGCAGGAACTGCACGCGCACGCTGCCATCGCTGCTGATGGTGCCGATCGACAGCCGGTGGCGTAGTGCCTGGCGCCGGTCGTGCATCCGGTAGCGGCCATCGGCGTCCTGCACGACCTTGTGGAAGTCAGGGTACTGGGCCAGGGCCTGGCCCCCCTGCACGATGAAAGTCAGCACGGCCTGCCACTGGTCCTCGGCCAGGGATGCGAACGCATGGGTGCGCCGGACCTGCGCCAGCAGCGCATCACCGTGGAAGCCACCGGCCAGGGCACGGCTGACCGCATGCTGGGCCAGAACGTCCAGCGACAGCATCGGCGGCCTGCGTGCTTCGACCACGCCTTCGGCCAGTGCGCGACGCACGGCTGCGTACTCGGCCAGTTCCAGCGCATGGCTGGGCACGCACAGGATCGCGCCACTGGCACCGGGACGATGGCGCGCACGTCCGGCGCGCTGGCGCAGGCGGGCGACGCCCTTCGGGCTGCCCAGCTGCAGTACCTGTTCGACCTCGGGAAAGTCCACGCCGAGGTCGAGGCTGGAGGTGGCGACCACGCAGCGCAGCGTTCCTGCACGCAGCCCGTCCTCCACCTGCTGGCGCAGCGCCGGATCCAGCGAACCGTGGTGCAGCGCAAGCGTGTCGTGTTCCTCGGGCCAAACCGACGCCAGCGCCTGATGCCACAGTTCTGCCTGTGCACGGGTGTTGGTGAAGAGCAGGCTGCTGCGTGCCTGCATCAATGCGTCCAGCACCCGCGGCAGTTGGGCCAGGCCCAGGTGCCCGGCCCAGGGAAAGCGTTCACCGGGTTCGGGCAGCAGGCTGCGCACCGTGGTCGCACGCGGGCGCACGCCCTGCACGATCGGCGCGTCGGGCTGTCCGGGCAGCAGCACGTCGCGCGCCTCATCCAGATTGCCCAGCGTGGCCGACAGCCCCCACAGCTGCAATGCAGGCGCGGCATCGCGCAGCACGGCCAGATTCAACTGCAGCAGGACACCGCGCTTGTTGCCCAGCAGTTCGTGCCATTCGTCCACCACCACGCAGCGCAGCTGGCGCATGCGCGGCTGCGTATCCGGATAGCTCAACAGCAGCGCCAGCGATTCCGGCGTCGTGACCAGTACGTCGATGCGGCCCTCGCGTGCCTGTCGTCGTTCGCGGTTGCTGGCGTCACCGCTGCGCAGGCCGACACGCCATCCAAGCTGCAACCCATCGACCACGGCCTGCAGCGCACGCGCGGTGTCGCTGGCCAACGCGCGCAAGGGCGTCACCCACAGCACCTGCAGCGGGCGTACCGCACTGGCGCGGCGGGGCGAAGGCGGTGGGTCGATCATGGCCTGCAGCAGCGGTCCCCCGAACATCGCCAGTGTCTTGCCGCTGCCTGTGGGCGTGTGCAGCAACCCGGATCCGCCGGCGAGATAGTGCCGCCACATCGCGCGCTGGAACGGCAACGAGCGCCAGCCTTTCGACGCGAACCAGTCTTCCAGCCGGCGTAGTGCCTGGCTGCGGTTCATCGCGCCAGCGCCTGCAGGGTAGCCAGCTGATCGGCCTCGCTGGCTGGCTTGTCGTGGCGCCAGCGCAGGATGCGTGGAAAGCGTACGGCGATACCGGACTTGTGCCGGCTGCTGCGGTTGACCGCCTCGAAGCCCAGTTCGAAGACGTGTTCGGGGCGTACGCTGCGCACCGGGCCAAAGCGCTCGCGGGTATTGGCGCGGATCCAGCGATCAAGCGCGAGGATCTCCTTGTCATCCAGGCCCGAATAGGCCTTGGCCACCGGTACCAGCGTGTCGCCGTCCCAGACGCCGAAGGTGTAGTCGGTGTACAACGTGCTGCGCCGCCCATGGCCTGCCTGCGCGTACAGGAGCACTGCATCGATGGTGAGCGGATCGACCTTCCATTTCCACCAGTCACCGCGGCGTCGCCCGGCCTGGTAGGGCGAGGCACGACGTTTCAGCATCAGCCCTTCCACGCCACGTTCGCGTGCCACATCGCGCATCGCCGCCGCCTGCGGCCAGTCTTCGGCGGCAACGTCGGGTGAGAGCTGGATCCGTGCATCACCCAGGGCACCGACGACGTCGGCAAGCCGTGCACGCCGTTCCCGCAACGGCAACTCACGCAGGTCCGCGCCATCGTGTTCCAGCAGGTCATAGGCGAGCACGCGCACCGGCGTGTTGCGCAGGGTAGCCGCACCGGGCTTGCGGCGCTGGATGCGGGTCTGCAGCGCGGTGAATGCACGCGGCAGGTCCGTGGCTTCGTCCCACGCCAGCAGCTCTCCGTCCAGCACGCAGCCATCGGGAAGCGCCATCGCCGCCTGTTCGATTTCGGGGAAGCGACCATCCAGCCGCTCTTCGCCGCGTGACCACAATGCGACCTCGCCGCGCCGGCGCAGCAGCTGCAGGCGGATGCCATCCCACTTCCATTCCAGCAGCCAATCTTCGATGGGGCCGAGGCGTTCGGCAGGATCGCCTTCCAGTGGCGAGGCGAGGAAGAACGGGTAGGGTTGCTGCCGGTCCAGTGGCAGCTCATCCGGCGACAGCAGCTGGCCCAGCAGTGCGGGCGAGGGCACCCACTCGCCAAGCATGCGCTGGGCGATGCGCGCGATGTCCAGGCCGGACCACTCCGCCAGTGCCTGCTGCACCAGCCGCTGCGAGACGCCGACGCGCAGGGCGCCGGTCAGCAGCTTGTTGAACACCAGGCGTTCGCTGCTGCACAGCTGCTGCCAGCCCGCGACGACCGCCGCACGGCGTACCGCTTCGGGCTGGTTGGCCACCGCCAGCAGATGCTGTTCGATCCAATCCGCCAACGCACGGTCGGCGGCCGGCTGGGATGGATCATCCAGCAGCAGGGTCAACGTTTCGGCCAGGTCACCGACCTGCGCATAGCTGTCTTCCACCAGCCATGGCGGCAAGCCGGATTCTTCGGCAATCCAGGCGCGCAGTTCGCCACTGGCGGCGATCTTGCGGCGTGCGCCGCCCACCTTGCCACCGCTGAGCAGGTACAGCGCCCACGCCGCATCGTGCGCGCCTGCCTGGCGGAAGTAATCGATCAATGCCGCACGCTTGTCCAGCGTGGCGGTGCTGCGGTCCAGGCGCTGGTAGAGCGCCGCGAAGGCCTTCATTCCTCGCTCCCGAAATCGGTACGGAAGGCTTCAGCCGCTACGCCGCGCTCGCGCAGGAAGGGAATCAACGCATCGGTATTGCCATGGGTGGCGATCACCCGCTGCGCGCCGGTCTGTTCGATGGTCTGCAGCAGTGCGGGCCAATCGGCGTGATCGGAAATGACGAAGCCACGATCGACGTTGCGGCGACGCCGGTTGCCGCGCAGCTGCATCCAGCCCGAGGCGAAGCCCAGCTGGTAGCGGCCGAAGCGGCGCATCCACGGCGTGCCGGCGGCCGAGGGCGGGGCGAGGATCAACTGGCCGGCGGCATCCGGCTGGCGACCCTGCTCGGCCACCGCCAGCGTCTCCAGCATTGGCACGTTGGCCTGCCGATACACCTCCACACCATTGGCGATGGCACCGTGCAGCCAGGCCGGGCGATCGTCCAGCGGCAGCAGTTCGGCCAGTACCCGTTGCGCCTTGCCCAGTGCATAGCACAGCAGGATGGCAGCTTCGCCGCGCTGTTCGCATTCGCGGCGCCACGCCACGATCTCCGCAGCGACGGTGGGCGTGTCCGGCCAACGATAGATCGGCAGGGCAAAGGTGGCCTCGGTGATGAAGGTATCGCAGGGCACCACTTCGAACGGCGCACAGGTTGGATCAGGCTGGCGCTTGTAGTCGCCGGACGCCACCCAGACCTGCTGCCCGTCGTCGATGCGCACCTGCGAAGATCCCAGTACATGGCCGGCGGGATGCAGCGATACCTGCACCCGGCCCAGGCGGAACGGCACGCCCTCGGCATGCGCCTGCACCGGCACATCGCCCAGGCGCCAGCGCAGGATCGGCAGGCTGCCGTCGCTGCAGTGGTATTCGCCCATGCCCGGGCGTGCGTGATCGCCGTGGCCATGGGTGATGACCGCGCGCGGGACCGGTCGCCAGGGATCGATGTGGAAATCACCGGCGGCGCAGTACAGCCCTTCGGGGCGCAGGACCACCAGATCGTCATTGACTGCCATGCGGTCACTGTGGCCGGCCGCTCGTGCACAGGGTGAGAATCGGCCTGAACACGGGCTTGGCAGGCGATGCGGCACAATCGAACCGCAGATCTCTTGCCGCCAGGACGGACCGGATGAGTGGACCCAGCTTCAGCAGCAATGCGCCCTACGAAACCCATGTGGTGCTGAACCAGCCGCCGTCGTTCGCGGGGCGCCAGTTGTGGACCGATGACGTGGCGCTGATGGAGGCGGTGCAGCGCGAAGGCGCTGGCGGCTTTGCGCCGCGGCTGGCGGTCTATGGCGCGCTGGCGGGTGACGAACTGTACCGGCTCGGCTTCGATGCCAACCGCGATCGGCCGCGCCTGCGCACGCATGATGCGCAGGGCCATCGCATCGATACGGTGGAGTTCCATCCGGCCTATCACCAGTTGATGGGCACAGCGAAATCGCACGGGGTCGCCGGGTTGTCCTGGCACGAGCCGCAACCGGGCGGGCATGTCGCGCGCGCGGTGTTGAGCTACCTGCACCACCAGGCCGAGGCTGGCACCAGTTGCCCGTTGACGATGACCCATGCGGCAGTTGCAGTGCTGCACACGCAGCCGCACCTGGCCGAGTGGGCGCGCAAGGCCGCAGCGCCGGTCTATGACCCGCGCGATGTACCGGTGGCGGACAAGGCCGGCATCACGCTGGGCATGGGCATGACCGAGAAGCAGGGAGGCTCGGATGTGCGTGCCAACAGCACGCGCGCTGAACCGATCGATGGCGAGCGCTATCGCCTGGTCGGTCACAAGTGGTTCTTTTCCGCACCGATGTGCGATGGCTTCCTGGTGCTGGCGCAGGCGCCGGGAGGACTGACCTGCCTGCTGATGCCGCGCCGGCTGGCCGACGGCGACCGCAACGCATTCCGGTTGATGCGCTTGAAGGACAAGCTTGGCGATTGGGCCAATGCCTCCAGCGAAGTCGAGTTCTGCGGGGCACAGGCGTGGCGCGTGGGCGAGGAGGGGCGGGGCGTGGCCACCATCATCGGCATGGTGATGATGACCCGCCTGGACTGCATGCTGGGCGCGGCGGCGGAAATGCGCATGGCGCTGGCGCAGGCGCTGCATCACGCACGTCATCGCCGCACGTTCGGCAAGCTGCTGGTCGAGCACCCGTTGATGACCAATGTGCTGGCCGACCTGGCACTGGAGTCGGAAGCGGCCACAGTGCTGTCGATGCGCATCGCGCGTGCGGTGGACCGGGCCGGCGTGGATGCCAACGAAGCCGCGTTGGCGCGTGTGGGGACGGCGCTGGGCAAGTACTGGTTGTGCAAGCGCGCGCCGGCCTTCGTCAATGAAGCACAGGAATGCCTGGGCGGCGCGGGCTATGTGGAGGAATCGATGCTGCCGCGGCTGTACCGGCAGGCACCGTTGAATTCGATCTGGGAAGGAAGCGGCAACATCCAGTGTCTGGACGTGCTGCGCGCGCTGGCGCGCGAACCGGAGGCGCTGGCGGCGCTGCGCGCTGAACTGGCGGCGGTGGCCGATCGTGATGCGCGCTACGCAGCGGCTTTGCAGCGGTGGGCAGCAGCACCGCCACCGGATGAGTCGCAGGCGCGGCTGTTCTGCGAGCGCACAGTGCTGTTGTTGCAGGCCGCGCTGCTGTTGCGTGCGCAAAGTCCGATGGCAGAGGCATTCGTGCGCAGCCGGCTGCAAGCGGAGCATGGGCTGGTGTTCGGGACCCTGCCGACGGGCGTGGATCTGTCGGCGATGCTGGTGCGCGCGCTGCCGTAGGAGCGCCCACCACGGAATCAACGGAAAAAACGCAAAGCGAAAAGCAGAAAAGCCGCGGCAGTGCCGCGGCTTTTCCTGTAGCGCCGGGCCCATGCCTGGCTGCCGGTACGCCTCAGTGCTTGGCTTCTTCCTTGGCGGCGTTCGCCTTCGCGTCATTGGCGACATCGCGGGCCTTGTCGGCCACCTTCTGTGCGGCGTTGGCAGTCGCGTCGCCGGCGTGTGCGGCGGCGTCGGTTGCGGCGTCCTTGGCCTTGTCGGCAGCGTTGGCGGTGGCGTCTGCAGCCTTGTCCAGCGCCTGCTGGGTATCGGCGGCGGCCTGCTCGGAGGCTGCAGCGGTCTTGTCGGCGGCGTCACGGGTAGCTTCTGCCGCCTTGTCGACGGCATCGCGGGCAGCCGCGCCGGCGCTGTCAGCGGCCTGCTGCGCGTCCTGCTTGGCCTGTTCGGCTTCCGGGCCCTTGCAGGCGGCCAGGGCCAGCAGCAGGGAGGCGGCCAGCAGGGTGGTGGTGATCGGGCGAATCTTCATGGCGGTCTCCGGTACTGCAATGGATGGGGACGCCAGCCTATTCATGCCGTTGTGAAGGCGGGGTCGCGATGCCCGCGCCGCGAGGTGGCAGTGGCGCAAAGAAAAAGCCGCTGGCGAACCAGCGGCTTTTCCGGAACAGCGTGAAGAAAGAAGTTATTACTTCTTGGCTTCTTCAGCAGCGTCCTTGGCCTGCTCAGCGGTAGCTTCGGCAGCCTTGGCAGCGTCCTTGGCTTCGCCAGCAGCAGCGTCGGTCGCGGCAGCAGCGGTGTTGGCAGCAGCGTCGGTCGCAGCGTCAGCAGCGGTGGCGGCGGTGTTGGCAGCCTGCTGGGCAGCGTCGGCGGTCTGGGCGCCGGCAGCGGCGGCCTGGTCGGCAGCAGCCTGGGCTTCGGTGGCGGCTTCGTTGGCCGAAGCAGCGGCGTCCTGGGCAGCTTCCTGCTTCGAGCAGGCGGCCAGGGCCAGAGCCAGGGACATCGCGACCAGCAGCTTGTTGATGCTCATTGTGTAAATCCTCGTCGTTAGAATTAGGCAACGCGCATGCTGCGCGCCGACAACATGATGACAAGCCAAGATTGGGTGTCAAGCGATCCCGCATTCATTTTTGCGAAATCATCGTTAAATCTTTTTAAATCAATTCGATGGCGATTGCCGTTGCTTCGCCGCCACCGATGCACAGGGTGGCAATGCCGCGCTTGCCACCGCGCGTGCGCAGGGCGTTGACCAGGGTCACCACCAGGCGTGCACCGGAGGCACCGATGGGATGACCCAGCGCGCAGGCACCGCCATTCACGTTCAGCTTGTCGTGCGGGATGCCCAGCTCACGCATCGGCGCCATTGCCACCACGGCAAAGGCCTCGTTGATCTCGAACAGGTCGATCTGGTCCAGCGACCAGCCGGTCTTGGTCAGCAGCGTGTGGATCGCGCCGATCGGGGCGGTGGTGAACCACTCCGGTTCCTGCGAATGGGTGGCGTGGCCGACGATGCGGGCCAGCGGAGTGATGCCACGGGCGGCCGCGTCTTCCTCGGTCAGCAGGACCACCGCGGCGGCGCCGTCGGAGATGCTGGAGGAACTGGCGGCGGTGACGCTGCCGTCCTTCTTGAAGGCCGGACGCAGGGTCGGGATCTTGGCGATATCCGAGCGCCCCGGCTGCTCGTCGGTGGCGACCTCGACGTCACCCTTGCGGGTGGCTACCTTCACCGCGACGATCTCGTCGGCGAACGCACCGTTGGCCTGTGCGGCCTGCGCGCGCTTGACCGATTCGATCGCGTAGGCGTCCTGCTCCTCGCGGCTGAACTGGTACTTGTCCACGGCGCATTCGGCGAATTCGCCCATGGCCTTGCCGTCATAGGCGTTGACCAGGCCGTCGTGGGCCATGTGGTCGACCGCCTGGAAGTTGCCGAAGCGGTTGCCGGTACGCGAGTTCGGCAGCAGGTGCGGGGCGTTGGACATCGATTCCATGCCACCGGCGACCACGATGCTGGCCGAACCGGCCTTGATCAGGTCATGGCCGAGCATGATGGTCTTCATGCCCGAGCCGCACACCTTGTTGAGGGTGGTGGCGCCGGTCGACAGCGGAATGCCGGCGGCGATCGCCGCCTGGCGGGCGGGCGCCTGGCCGAGGTTGGCCGGCAGCACGCAGCCCATGAGGACCTCGGAGACGTCGCTGGCCGGTACGCCCGACTGTTCCAGGGCGGCAGCGATGGCGGCCGCGCCGAGGGTGGGGGTCGGCACGCCGTTGAACTGGCCGAGGAAGGAGCCGATGGCGGTGCGCTTGGCGGCGGCGATGACGATGTTGGACATGGCAATCTCGTTGATGCGTAAGCAATGTTCGGAAAGGAGACCGCGGACGTTGGAAGCGCCCCGGTTTCCCGGCAGACTGCGTGGGGGTCGGCCCAAGTATAGAGGGTCGGGGAGGGCCGCCGCTGGGCGGCACCGCACGCCTGCCGGGATGTAGGCAGGTCAACGTTCATGGGAAGGAATCGATGGAACGCACGACGATGGTTAGGTCCGCGCTGGCAACGGCGCTGGCGATGGCAATGACGGCATGTGGCGGCGGCGGAGGCGGCGGCAATGTCCGCATCGATCCCCCTCCGACCACCCCCACACCCCCAACGACGCCCCCTCCGACGGCACCGCCTCCGGCCAAGCCGCAGGAACCGGCCTTCGACGCGCACCTGTCAGTGACCAATGCGCGTGCCGCACAGGCCGTCGGCCTGACCGGGCAGGGCGTGCGCATCGGCATCGTCGACTCGGGCGTGCAGCGCAACGCAGCGGCATTGAACGGGCGGGTGGTGGGCAACCTCAACTACATTGATCCGGCGCGCAACAACCTGCTGGTGGACGACGTGGTGGGCCACGGCACGGCGGTAGCCAGCCTGGCCGCCGGCGCGCCGGTGGGAACCTGGCCGGGCGGCATCGCCCCCGGTGCGCAGATCGTTTCGGCGCGGATCATCGCCGACAAGCCGCCGGTCGATGACGGCAGCGGCAAGGGCAATTCCTTCAGCGGTCCGCTGGGCGTGGCGCAGGTCCACCAGGACCTGATCAGCTACAACGTGAAGGTGATGAACAACTCGTGGGGCGGCCTGTACTGGACCGACCTGCCGACCACCGCGCAGGTGGCGGCCGAGTACCGTCCGTTCGTCATCAACCATGGCGGCCTGGTGGTGTTCGCGGCCGGCAACGATGCGCGCACCGAACCGAGCAGCCTGGCCGCCCTGCCCAGCCAGCTGGGCGTTGCCGGCTCGCTGCCGGCGGCCGACCTGGAGCGCGGTTGGCTGGTGGCGACCGCAGTGGATCCCTATGCACCGGGCACGCTGGCCAGCTACGCCAATGCCTGCGGGCAGGCGGCGCGCTATTGCCTGGCGGCGCCGGGCAGCGCGGTCTATCCCGATGCCAATGGCAGCACCTACTACTGGAACTACGGGACGTCCTTCGCCGCCCCGTTGATCTCCGGCGCCGCCGCGCTGGTCTGGCAGCGCTACCCGTACTTCGACAACAACCTGGTGCGGCAGACCCTGCTGGGCACGGCCAAGGACATCGGCGCGCCCGGCGTGGATGCGGTGTTCGGCTACGGCCTGCTCGACATCTCGCGGGCGATCAAGGGCCCGGGCCGCTTCGACTGGGGTGATGTGGTGGCCAATGTCGATGCGCCATCGAGCGGCTCGCTGTGGAGCAACGACATCGTCGGCAGCGGCGGCCTGGTCAAGCAGGGCGGGGGCACCCTGGTGCTCGCAGGCAACAACAGCTACAGCGGCGCCACCCGCATCGAACGCGGCATCCTGTCGCTGCAGAACGGCGGTGTCATCCGTTCCAACGTGACCATCCTCGGCCAGCCCGACCCGGATTCGACCGGCCTGCAGTTCAATGGCGGCACGCCGCGCGTGATCGGCAACGTGGTCAACGGCAGCAGCGTGTTCCTGACCACCGGCAGCACCACCGGCACCATCGAGGGCAACTACACGCAGCAGGCGGGTGGCCAGTTGATGATCGCGCTCGGTGCCAATGCGCTGCAGGTGACCGGCACGGCCTCGATCAATGGTGGCGTGCGCGTGCATGGCTTCGTCTCCGGCTACGTGCCGCAGAACGGCAGCCGCCAGGACCTGGTCCATGCGGCCGGTGGCCTGAGCGGCACCTTCAGCAGCCCGGCCTCCTCCAGCGGCCTGCAGGGCCTGTCGCTGCTGCAGAGCAGCTATGGCTATGACAGCAACACTGCCTGGTTGAACCTGACCCAGGTGAGCGTGACGGCGGCGGCGACCGGGCTCGCGGCCTCGGCGCAGTCCGCGGCGCAACGACTGGAAGGTGCGTTCAGCGCACTCGATGGCAGTCCTGCGCTGCAGGGCTCGGCCTTCGGCACGGCGGCCGGTGCGCTGCAGTGGACCGGCGGTGGCAGCGAGGGCCTGGCAGCCAGCCTGCAGAGCCTGTCCGGGCAGGCGCATGCGCGGGCCGAGTCGGCCACCTTCGACAGCATCGACATGTCGCGCCGTGCGATCGCCGAGCGCTTCGATCGCGTGCAGGCGGCGCCGCGCCTGCGCGGGGCCTGGCAGAGCGCGCTCGGTGAGGCCGGGCAGGGCAGTTTTGCCGGCAATGCCGCCGACAGCCGTGGCTGGATGGCCGGCCAGGACCTGCCGCTGGGCAGCAATGGGCTGATGGGCGTGGCCTTTGGCGAGACCCGCAGCAATGGTGGCAGCAGCTTCGGCGGCGATCGTGGGCGTGATCGCCAGGCGCAGGCACAGTTGTACGCCGGTTGGAACCTGGGCCGGGGCTATGCGCTGGCGCAGGTCGGCAGCGGCCAGTTCACCCGTGCGCTGGATCGCCAGTTGCTGCTGGGCGCCGGTGCCTATGGTGTTTCCGCACGTTACGGCGGACGCTTCAGCAGTGCCAGCGTCGAAGGCGGCTATCGTTTTGGCCGCGCGGGCGCGTCGTTGACACCGTATCTGGGTGCCAGCACCACGCGCGTGGATACCGATGCCTTCAATGAGCTGGGTGGTTTCGGCTTCGGCCTGCGTGGCGACGCCAACCGCGTGCAGCGCAGCCAGATGCTGGCCGGTATCCGCGGCGAGCGCGGCTGGGGGCGCTGGACGCTGCGCGGGCACGCCGAGTGGCAGCAACGGCTCGACGGTGCCGATGCGGACTGGCAGGCCAGCTTCGTTGGTGTCGATGCCTGGGCACCCCTGGCGGGATGGGACGCACCGCGTGGCAGTGCGCTGTTCGGCGTGGCGCTGGAGTCGTGGTGGGGCCGCAATGGCCACCTGAGCCTGGGCTTCGACCAGCGCGTCGGTGGCGAGGGCGCGCGCCAGGCGGCGCTGCGCTACAGCACCGGGTTCTGAGCGGGAGGTCGCGCCGGGACGTCAGCTCCGGCGCGACATCGGCAGGCTCAGCCGCCGCGCAGGTTGCCCAGGCGCGGGGTGCTGCGGCCCAGCGGCATCTTCAGCTTGCCGATCGACAGGATGCGGCTTTCGGCGATGCGGTCGGCCGCACGCTGCGGCGCGATGTTCTCGCGCTGCGACAGTTCGAAGATGCGGGTGAGGTTGTGATAGATGCTGCGGATCAGGCGCATGGCGCGTTCGCGGTTGTAGCCATCGATCTCCAGCGACACGTTCATCACGCCGCCAGCGTTGACCGCATAGTCCGGCGCATACAGGATGCCGCGCGCGTGCAGTTCATCGCCGATTTCCAGGCTCGACAGCTGGTTGTTGGCGGTACCGCAGATGATCTTGGCCTTGATTCGCGGCAGGGTGTCGGCGTTGATGGCGCCTTCCAGCGCGCACGGTGCGAACACGTCGGCGTTCACTTCGTGGATCTCGTCGGGCTTGACCGCTTCGGCGCCGAAATCGCTGACCGCGCGATCAACCAGTGCGCTGTCCAGGTCGGTGACATACAGCTTGGCACCGCGGTCGCGCAGCAGTTTCACCAGCTCCATGCCGATGTGGCCCAGGCCCTGCACCGCGATGCTGGTCTTGCCCACTTCCTCGTGGCCGAACTTGAAGCGCATCGCCGCCATCAGCGCCTGCAGCGCACCGTAGGCGGTGAACGGGGCCGGATCGCCGGAGCCGCCATGGACCTGGTGCACGCCGGTCACGAACTGGCTCTCCAGGTAGATGTTCTCCATGTCGTTGACGTCGGTGCCGACGTCTTCGGCGGTGATGTAGCGGCCGCCCAGCGAGTCGACGTAACGGCCGAAGGCGCGGAACAGCACCTCGGTCTTGTCCACCTTCGGGTCGCCGATGATCACCGCCTTGCCGCCACCGACGTTGAGGCCGGCCAGCGCATTCTTGTAGGTCATCGTCCGGCTCAGCCGCAGCACGTCGGCCAGTGCCTCGTCGGTGCTGGCGTAGGGGCGCATGCGCACGCCGCCCAGGGCCGGGCCCAGGGTGGTGTTGTGAATGGCGATGATCGCCTTCAGGCCGGCATCGTGGTTGTGGCAGAACACCACTTGTTCGTGGCCGGTGGTGGCGAGGGTTTCGAATAGCATGGCGTCTCCGATGGCGCGAACAGCGGCGAACTGCAGCGAACGGCCAGTGAACGGTAGGGTCCCAAAACAAAAAAAGCGACGTCGTCATGGCTGGGGGACGGGTCGCGCGGCGCCATTCTAGTCCATTCGCCCGGCCGTTGCCGTCGACGTCGGCGGCCGTCAGGTTAAAGAAGATGAAAGTGCGGCCGATGCTGCGACGACGGCGGGTGGCCGGATGGGCGTGAAGAGGCAGGGCGGTCAGTGACGGCAAGGGCATCACAACGACAGGACGGGCGGCGATGACAGCGGCATGGTGGCGATCGCTGCGCGGCTGGCTGACACGTTCGACCGGGGCGGCACCGGCGCGGCTGGTTGCCGCATCCCGCCAAGCGGTGGCCGCCGCAGCCGCAAGCCTGCAGGGCGAGGCGCTGCCGTCGCCGGAGATCGCCGCTCACCTGCAACGCGGGCTGCATGCGCTTGCGTTGTACCCACGGCTGGCCGGCGAGCCAACGCCGGTGCAGGACCCAGGCCTGGGCGAGGCGGTGGCGCGCGCGCTGCAGGACCGCGACTGGGCGGCCAGGCAGCTGCCCCGCCGGCCGCAGCTGCTGCCGCAGCTGATCCAGACCGTCAACGACGATGCCGCCTCGGCCCGGGTGATGGCCGCGATCATCGGCCAGGATCCGGTGCTGACCGGCAACCTGCTGCGCATCGCCAACAGCCCGGCCTACAAGGTCCACGAGCGCCCGGTAGAGAGCCTGCAGCGGGCGGTGACCCTGGTCGGCACCGAGGGCGTGCGCCAGATCATCAGTGCGGTACTGGTGCAGCCGGTGATGCAGGTGCAATGCGAGGTGTTCCCGCAGTTCAGCGCGATCATCTGGGAGCACGCACTGCTGGCATCGCGTGCAGCGGCCGACCACGCACGCACGGTCACCTTCGGCGATGCCTTCGCCGCGCAGTGGCTGGGCCTGGTGCAGGGGCTGGGTGCGGCGCTGGTGATGCGCCAGCTGCTGCAGGAGGCACAGGCCCGTGGCGAGCCCGTGGAGCCGGCGTTGGCCCTGCAGCTGTTGCAGCAGTGGTCGTTGCCGCTGGCGCAGCGGGTCGCTGCCGCATGGGAGTTGCCTGAGCCGGTTCACCAGGCCTTGGCGGTGGATGCGGAAGGATCGTTGGCCGACAGCCTGCGCCTGGCGAGCGCGGCCGCAGCGGCCAGCTTGTTGTGCCGCCATGGGCATGCCAGCCAGAGCCGCATGCTGGCCCTGCTGGAGCAGCTGCCCTCGGCACCGCCGCATGCATTGCGCTGGATCTGGCGGCGCCTGCATGGGCGCAACGTGGAAACGCTGGATGAGGCCGGACAGGATGAGGCCGCTCCGGCGTCCTGAGCGCTACAGCTGCGATTCCACCGGCAGCCAGCTGATCACCCGCGACAACCAGCGCTTGCGCGCCGTTGCCCCTGGCTCGGCCTCCACCCAGTGGGGGGGCGGTTCGCGCTCCAGCCAGCGCAACCGGCGGCGGTCGTCCAGTGCCAGCCACCAGCTGTGCCTGGGGTCAGCCAGGCGCAGGTATTCGTCCCGCAGCTGTGTACCCAGCACCGGATCGTCGAACAGCACACCCATTTCAGTGTTCAGGTAGGCCGAGCGCGGGTCCAGGTTGAAGGAGCCGACGAAACCGCGGCGGTCATCGATCAGGAATGCCTTGGTGTGCAGGCTCGCGCCGCTGCTGCCGAACACGCCGGCATCGCCCGACTGACCCTGTGCCTTCAGCTCGTACAGGTGGACGCCCGCTTCCAGCAGTGGCACGCGGTAGCCCATGTAGCCCCCGTGCACGGCGGCGACGTCGTTGGCGGCCAGCGAGTTGGTGACCACGCCCACCTGCACGCCCCGCCCGGCCATTGCCGAAAAGCCATCGAGGCCCTCGTTGCCGGGCACGAAGTAGGGCGAGATCAACAGGGCCTTGTGCCGGGCGGCCTGCAGCTCGCTGATCAGGGTCGACACCAGCCAGGTGGCGCGATCATCCCTGCGGTGCTTCATCGGCGGGTCCGACACGATGCGCACGGCACCGCTCCAGTGCAACGGCTCGGGGCTCGGGCGCTGCCGCTGGCGTGATTCGGCCACGCGCGCAAGGTAGGGGCGGGCCACGTCCCGCTGCGCCTCGTGGTCCGATTCGCGCACCAGCAGGCGCAGTTGTGCGTCGGTATGGAAGGCAAGCGCGGATACCGGAATGGCGGTTTCGCTGTTCCAGTAGTCGTCGAAGATCCGGTTGGCCTGCTCCATGGCGGGGCCGGCGACCAGCAGGTCCAGATCCTGGAAGTTCACGTCGGTGCGCGCGCTGAAGTACTCCTCGCCGATGTTGCGGCCACCGACGATTGCGACGCGGCCATCGGCGATCCAGCTCTTGTTGTGCATGCGGTGGTTCACGCTGAAGAAGCGCTGCACCATCTCCACCATGCGCAGGATGCCGGTCCGGTTGCGGAACGGGTTGTACAGGCGGATCTCGATGTTCGGATGGGCATCGAGCGCCATCATCAGCGCGTCCTTGTCCTTGGCATTCATGTCATCGAGCAGGATGCGCACGCGCACGCCGCGCTCGGCGGCGTCATACAGCGCCTTGGCCATCAGGTGGCCGATCAGGTCGTCGTGCCAGATGTAGTACTGCAGGTCCAGGCTGCGGCCGGCCTGGGTGGTGATCATCGCGCGGGCGGCGAAGGCATCCATGCCATCGCTGAGGAAGGCCACGCCCGACTGGCCGGGGTGGGCCGCCTGCAGCGGCACGATCTGCTGGTCGATGCGGGTCTGTGCCGGCTGCAGCGGCAGCACGTGCGAAGGCGCGCCATGCGCCTGCGGCGTGAGATGGTCGGCCAGCAGCAGCCCGGACAGGACCAGCAGCACCAGCACGGCGAGGATGATCGCAGCAACACGCAGCAGGCGTCGCCACAGCGGCTTGGGCAGGCTCATGCCCCGATGGTAGAGCCACGCCATGCGTGAAGGAATGCCTGCAGGATCGACAGGGGGTCAGAGCCCCTGCCTTCGGCACGGGATCCGACCCCCGGATCCCTCTCCACGGGAAAGGGCCCTGACCCGCACACCTCAGAACCGCTCGTCGCTGCCCAGGTAGCGCCACTGCCCCGGCGGCAGCGGCCCCAGCGCCACGCGTCCGATACGCAGGCGGCGCACGGCCGTGACCTGCAGGCCGGCGGCGCTGACCGCCACACGCAGCCCCTTGGCCGTCAGGCCCTTGCCGGCGAAGCGCAGGCGCTGCTCGCTCTGCCAGCTGACCTTGGCGCCGCCCGATTCCTGCTGCAGCCGCGCCATCAGCCACGGCCCGCGCTCGGGACCGCCTTCGGCCACTTCGATCAGGTATTCCTGCTCGGTACGGCCCAGGTTGCGCTGCAGGTGGGCCAGCGTGGCCGGATCCTGGCTGACCACCACCAGCCCGCTGTCGCTGGCCGGCAGCGAGGCGGCCAGCTGCAGGCCGTGGAAGTGACGCTGCAACGGACGGATGTCGCTGGCATCAAGTTCGCTGCGGCTGTCACTGCTGACCAGGGCACACAGGGTTTCGGCGGCGACACCGGCCGGCTTGTGCAGCAGCATGCTGACCCGCTCGGCCTTTTCATCGCTGGCCTGTTCGGCCACCACGATCACCGCGCTGCCATCGACCGGGCGCTGCGGCTGTTCCACCACGTCGCCGTTGACCGTGACCCAGCCGCCTTCGATGTAGCGCCGCGCTTCGCCGCGCGGGATGCCGAGCAGGGCGGACAGGCGTTTGTCGAGACGGATCGGTTCCATGGCAGGCAGGTCGGGCAGGGGGCGCGCAGTGTAGCTGCTGCGGCCGGTCAGCGCTGGCCGCGGTTGGCCAGCTCGGTCAGGTACAGGCGGGTATCGAACTCCAGCTGCAGGTAGTCCGGCTCCATGTGCTGGCACAGCTGGTAGAAGGCCTTGTTGTGGTCGGCTTCCTTCAGGTGGGCCAGCTCATGCACCACGATCATGCGCAGGAACGCCGCGGGTGCCTGGCGGAACACGGTCGCGATGCGGATCTCGCGGCTGGCCTTGAGGCGGCCGCCGTGCACGCGGGAGATGGCGGTGTGGGTGCCCAGCGCGTGCTTGATCACTTCCAGCGTATTGTCGTAGCAGACCTTGTTGAGCGGCACCGACTTGCGCAGGTAACGGTCCTTCAGCTCCTGGGTGTAGTCGTACAGCTGGCGGTCGCTGCGCACCTCGTGCGGGTCGGGGTAGCGCTGCTGCAGCCAGGGGCCGAGCCTGCCCTGCGCCAGCAGCTCGCTGACCTGGGCAACCAGGGGTTCGGGATAACCGGTGAGGTACTTCAGGACTGCCATGCAGGGCCGGCGGGGCGTCGGTAGAATGGGGCATCCAAGATTACACGCGGTACGCACCGACCATGGCAAAGCCCAACGCGCTGCAGGAACAATTGCTCAAGGCCGGCCTGGCCAAGAAGTCGCAGGCCAGCGCCGCCGCACGCGAGCAGGCCAAGGCCCGCCAGGGCAAGGCCGAATCGACCTCGGCCGAGGTCCAGCGCGAGGCTGAACGTGCCCGCGCCGAGAAGGTCGAGCGCGACCGCGCACTGGCCGCCGAACGCAATGCCCAGGCCAGGCAGGCTGAACAGAAGGCCCAGGCCAGGCAGATCATCACGGCCCATGCCGTACCCCATAAGGGCGACGACGAGTACCGCTTCAGCGATGGCGCGGCGATCCGTACCCTGCTGATCGACCCCAAGCTGCGCAAGGCGCTGTCGGTGGGCGTGCTGGTCATCGTCGCCCACGGCGAGGGCTATGCGTTGCTGCCCCGCGCCGCCGCCGAAAAGGTGCGTGAACGCGCACCCGAAGCAATCATCGTCGACCACGGCCAGCCGGGCTCGACCGCCGAGATCTCCACCGGCAACGCAGAAGACGACGCCTATTACGCGCAGTTCCAGGTGCCCGACGACCTGATCTGGTAAGCAAAAAGGGGACGGAGGGGATTAAGCCGCAATCGGCCTGATCGGATCCGTCGGCGTTCTGTTTGGCATCCTGAAGAGCAGCCGAGCATGGCTCGGCTCTACATGAAGGCCTTCCTTTTTGCCGGGGTGTATCGTCCCCATATCGGGCGACACACCTGCGGAGGATAGCCATGGCCACCGGTTGGGCAGGAGACGGCGCGGTCCAGGACCAGATCGACGCCACTGTCGATGATGCGATCGCCCGCGCGCGGCGCCAGCTGCGCGACGGCCCCGGTCTGGATCACTGTGAGGAATGCGACGCGCCGATCCCGTTGGCGCGACGCCGGGCTGTGCCTGGTGTGCGGTTGTGCGTTGCGTGCCAGCAGGCGCGGGACGACGAAGACCAGGCGCATGCCGGGTACAACCGGCGTGGCAGCAAGGACAGCCAGCTGAGGTAAAGGGGTGTTTTATTGCAGGGCTGCGCCCTGCACCTGCAGAAGCAACGTCAACATCAAAGGCGCCATCCATGGCGCTCACTGATCTGGCCCCCCTCAACCGGACCCACCCCGCCTTCGACAGATTTCCGCGATCTGTTGGAACCTGCTGCTGATGGTGGGTGCCGACCGTTGGTCGGCACGGGGTCGGATCCAATTTTGACTATCGATATCTGACAGATGTGCCGACCAACGGTCGGCACCCACCAACAGCGCGCGGAATCTGTCAGAGGTGGGGCGGTGTGGGTGGGCAGGACCGTTGGCGCCATGGATGGCGCCATCGAGCCCCATGGGTGAGGGCGCTTTGCTTGCGAAGCACTGCTTCGCAAGCGCCCGAACGCACAGCCGCCAGCGGCTGGGCCGGACCCCGGAGGGGGGTTTACGGCGTGTCCTGACCACCCACACCGCCCCGCCATCCCACGGAATGCCGCTCTTGATCTTGCTTCGGCTTCGGCTTCGGCCTCTGCAGCTGCAGGGCGCAGCACTGCCGAAAACTCCACCCTCAACCGTCGCCCTGGATGCCGCCGGGGGCCTGCGCCGGGTCACGCCAGCGCCGTACCGTGCGCTGGAAGAACAGGTTGTTCGGCAGCTGCAGCACCGTGCCCTCGTGGCCCTCGCCGGTCTCCTGCAGCGTGGTGTAGATCAGGTTCACGTCGATCACCCGGCCCTTCAGGCCCGGCTTCTCGCCGTTCTCCAGCACCTCGATGTAGTCGTGCAGGCGGAACGGGCGGGTGGTGAAGATCAGCAGCGTGCAGAAGATGTTGGACAGCACGCTCCAGGCCGCGAAGAAGGCCACCGCGCCCACGGCCGCGAAGCCGGTGAACGCGGTCCACAGCACCGAGGGCTTCGCGCCGAGCAGGCTGAGGATGTACAGCAGGGCACTGAAATAGACCACGAAACTGGTGATCCGGCGCGCGCCCATCACCATCTCGGGCGGCAACGTGTAGTGCTCGGCGAAGCGGCGGATCAGGCGCCGGGCGAGCATGCGCAGGAGCCACGCGACCAGAAGCACCCCTACGATCTGCAGGGCGACGCCGGCGTAGTTCAACCACGGGTGGGTCCAAGGCGGCAGGTGATCCTTCAGCGACAACATCATGGGGCGACAACAGGTGGCAATAACGACCTTCGATGTTACCCGGCGCGTGCCGGGGATTCGACCGCCGGGGCCCAGGCCAGGCACACCAGCGCCTGGCGGTGCTGTTGCAGGCAGGCACGGCCGTTACCAGGGTGCAGCTGCAGCGACAGGCCCAGTGCCTGCAGCACGACGCAGGCGGCGATCACCAGCAGGGCGGCGCAGGTTGGGCTGGACATGGCAGGACTCCTGGACGGCAATTTCGCGAAGGACCTTCCATGGATGCAGCAGGTGTTGAAAAGGTTGCACGGCAGTGATCGTCGTCCGGCTCTAAACCTTTTCCCGGGCCGCCGCATCCAAGCGATATGCTCGACACCACCATGCCCGCGCCGCCTGCCGCCCACGACGCCGTCGATGAACCCGCCCTGGTGCGGGCGGCCGCCGCCGGCGATACCTTGGCCTATGAACTGCTGTACCGGCGGCATGCACCGCGCGTGTTCGCCGTGCTGTGGCGGCTGTGCGGGGGCCAGCAGGCGCGTGCCGAAGACGCCTTGCAGGAAGCCTTCCTGCAGGCGTGGAAGGCGCTGCCGGGGTTCCGTTTCGAGAGCAGCCTGTCGACCTGGCTGCATCGCCTGGGCGTCAACGCTGCGCTGATGGAACTGCGTGGGCGCGCCGCCGGGCAGGACCACGACAGTCTTGATGATGTGGACGCAGGACTGCAGGAACTGGCCGTACACGACCGCTGCGCCGGTACCGAGCGCGACCTGGAGCGCGCGCTGGCGACGCTGCCGCCGAGGGCGCGCGCGGTACTGGTGCTGCATGACATCGAGGGCTGGAAACACCAGGAGATCGCCGCGCAGCTGCAGATGGCCGTCGGCAGCTCCAAGGCACAGTTGCATCGTGCGCGCGGCCTGTTGCGCGCACGGCTGGGAGACATGACATGAGTACACACGAACACGATTCCGACCACGATCTGGTGGCCCGACTGCGCGCGCTGCCTTCCGAACGCGGCCTGCCCGCCGATGGCTGGACGCGGTTGTCGGCGCAGCTGCCGCCGCGTGAACCACAGGCGGCGCCTGCGCCGACCGGCAACGTGGTGGTGCTGCCGGGGCGTTCGCGCCGGCGCTGGTGGTTGCCGGTGGGGGCCGCACTGGCCGCAAGCCTGGCGCTCTACGCGGTGGCGCCGTGGCGCCATGCGCAACCGGACGCGCCGGTGCCGTCTACCCTGCAACTGCAGGCCGCGGCGATGACCGAGCAGTACCAGCAGGCAGTGGCCTCGTTGCCCGCAGGCCGGGCGCCGGAATGGCAGCCGGCGCTGCACGAACTCGATGAAAGCGCGGCACAGATCCGGGCCGCGCTGGCGCAGGATCCACGCGCGCCGCATCTGCTTGGCCAGCTCAAGCGCACCTATGCGTTGCGGCTGGAATTGACCCGGCAGGCGGCCTATGCCGCCGAGTCCGGCCTGACGACCTGAGGAGACCCCCGATGACACGAACCCTGATGACCTGCTGCGCCGCGCTGTTGCTGCTGCCCGCGGTGGCCCTGGCTGACACCCGGATCGACGAGCGCCACAACCTGGCCGCCGGCGGCCGCATCGAACTGAGCAACGTGGCCGGCAAAGTGAGCGTGCGTGGCTGGGACCGCAACGACGTGCAGCTCACCGGTACGCTAAGCGATGGCCTGCAGCTGCGCCAGGAGAAGAGTGCCAACCGCGTGCGCTGGGAGATCGAGTATCCGCGTCGCAACAACAACGGCGGCGCGACGCTGGTGCTGAACGTGCCGCGCTCGGTGGAACTGCTGCTGAGTACGGTCAGTGCCAGCCAGGACATCAGCGGCATCGATGTGCGCCGCCTGCAGGCCGACACGGTCAGCGGCAGCCTGAGCGCCTCCGGTCGCAGCGGCGACAGCAAGCTCAATACGGTCAGCGGCGGTGTCATCGCGCGCCTGCAGACGCCGAAGCTGGACGTGAACACGGTCAGTGGCCGCATCGAAGCCGGCGGCGGCGTGTCCGGTGACATCGGTGCACAGACGGTATCCGGCCGGGTCGAGGTCGATGCCGGGCGGGTGCAGCGGCTGGCGGTGGAAACCGTGTCGGGCAGCATCGACCTGTCGGCGGCCGGGCTGGCGCCGGGGGGCCGTATCAATGTCGAATCGGTGAGCGCGTCGGTCAACCTGCGCCTGCCACGCACGGTTTCGGCGCAGCTGTCGGTGAACAGCTTCAGCGGGTCGATCAACAGCGACGCCGGCCAGGTGGAACGGCCGCGCTACGGCCCGGGCAGCCATCTCGATACTCGGCTCGGCAATGGCGACGGTGACATCCGCATCCAGTCGCATTCGGGCAGTGTGCGGGTACGCCTGGATCGCTGAGCGCGGTCCGGCAGGCCGCGGCGGCAGCGCCGCCGCGGTCGGAGCTGGGTCAGCTGGCTTTCTTCAGCGCCCAGGTAGTGCCGAGGACTTCGATCTTGCCACCGGCCTTGCGGAACGCTGCCAGGTCCGAAGCGATCGAATCGCTGCTGACCACGGTGCTGGCGGCCGCGCCCTTGCGTTCGCTGCGGATGCTGTTGCTGGCCTTCGCGGGGGTCTTTGCCTTGCGGGGCATGGTTGCTCCTGTCAGGTGGAAGGGGAGGAAAGCGCCCAGGCATCGGCCTGGCGCAGGTAGTCCTGCCGCTCGCGGCGGCAGTCATCGCCGCCCATCGAGAACTGGCGGCAGATCGCCGAGCGCTGCGAATAGATCGTGCAGCGCAGGTGATAGGGATCGATCGCCGCGCACCAGCCTTCCTCGTTGCGCGCCATCACGGCACGGCCGTGGGTGTCGCGTGACAGGAACTGGCCGGGCACGTGGTCGCCAGGCTGCAGCAGCACGGGCAACCGGCAACAGACCGCGTCACAACGGCGGCAGTCGATGGGTGCAGGTGCTGCGTCAGGTTGTAAGGCCTCAGGGGCCTGGCGGGTGCCCAAAGCGGGTCTCAATGGCGGCTCAGGTGCTGCGCGGACCATGAACGAGCCAGGAAGGCATGGCCGCTAGGCCCGCTGGGCGGGCCAGGCTGCACCGTGGACACACACCGGCATGGCCGGTGGAAGGGGCAGCAGGGTTCTAGCCGACCAAGAGTAACTTAGACCGCGTAACGTTTTGTTAATCCTGGCTGGCTGCCGCCAGCGCAAGGCCCTGGACCACGCCCAGCGAGGGCTCGCCGTGGACCATGCGGGCGCCCGGGAAGGCGGCCGCCACCGCCTGGCGCAGGTAGCCGGCGCGGGACATGCCACCGGTCAGGAACACGGCATCCGGGTCGCCGCCGATGTCGCTGCGGACCTGGGCCAGCAGCTCGCGGATCTGCTCCAGGTAGCCATGGGCGGCGGCGGCCAGGCCGTCGGCGCTGCTGTCGGCATGCAGGTCGCGGGCGATGTAGTCCAGCGTGCTGCGGTGCTCGCTGGCAGCGCTGAGGGCGATTTTGGCGCGTTCGACGTCACGGTACAGGCGGGCGGTGTTGCCGGTGTCCTGCAGGGCCTGCAGGCGGTCGCCCCAGGGCGCGTCGACATGGTCGTACTTGTGCAGGCGGAATTCGCGCTGGCGGGTCATGTCCTGCACGGTGGCCGCTTCCACGTAGTGGTGGGCCGGCACGCGGGTGATGCCGCGGCCGAACAGCGGCATGTAGCTGGACAGGCTCAGCGCCAGATCGATGTCGGTACCGCCGCGGGCGATACCCCAGGCGCGGTGGATGCGCGGGGCGTCGTCGCCGCCGACTTCGGCATGGGCGATGTCGGTGGTGCCGCCGCCGATATCGACGATCACCGCCTGGTGCCGCTCGCGGCTTTCGGCGTGGTAATGCATGGCCGCCGCGGCTGGCTCCTCGAGGAAATCAACCTGGTCGAAGCCGGCCTGGGTGGCCGCTTCACGCAGGATGTCCAGCGCCTGGTCGTTGCCGGCTGCGCCGATCGAACTGCGGAACTGCACCGGGCGCCCGAGCAGGGCGGCGCGCAGCGGCCGGCCGAGCTGGGCACTGGCGGTCAGGCGGATGTGTTCGAGGATGTGCGCGGCGATGCCGGTGATGGTCTGCTTCGCGCGCGGGTGCAGGTTGTAGCCGAGCATCGACTTCGGGCTCTGCACCAGGTTGCCTTCGTGTTCCTCGAAATAGGCTTCCAGCGCTTCGTCGCCGTAGACCGCGTTCTGCAGCAGGTCGTTGGCGCTGCGTTCCTTGCCGGCGCGGGCTTCCATCCATTCCCGGCGCAGCGCGCGCAGGGCTTCGCGGCGCAGCGCCTGCGGCGTGCGTTCCTGGCCGGCGGCGCGCGCCGCGCGCGCGGCGCTGTCGATCATCTGCTGCAGCTGGTGTTCCTGGCCGTCGTCGAGCTGGAAGTCGTCCGGGTCGGGCACCACGCCGGGGAAGTACACGCTGGTGCGGAACTGCTCGGCGTCGCCGAAGCGGATCGGCAGCAGTGTTCCCTCATGCACGATGGCGGCGGCGGAGTTGCTGGTACCGAAGTCGATGCCGAGGCGCATGGGGAGTTCCGGGGGCGATCAGGGGCCGCGCACTCTGCTGCAGTTCGCCGCCGACTGCAAGTTCCTGCGGCCTCCCATTCCGTACCGGGAGGCCGGATCGGGTCAAGCCGGGGGCCGGGCGCCGCCCGGAAAAGGGCAGGCGAGCCGGGCGGTTACAATGGCGGCTGTTGATTCACTTTGAGGTACTTGCTGATGTCTTCTGTCCCCGCCTGCCCGCAGTGCACCCTGGAAAACACCTATGCCGATGGCGCGCTGTGGATCTGCGCCGACTGCGGCTTCGAATGGACCGCCGAGGAAAGTGCCGGTTCGACCCTGGTCGTGCGTGACAGCAACGGCAATACCCTGCAGGCCGGTGACACCGTCACCGTGATCAAGGACCTGAAGGTGAAGGGTTCCTCGATCCCGCTCAAGCAGGGCACCGTGATCCGCAACATCCGCCTGGTCGAGGACGATGCCGAGCACATCGAAGGCAACTCGGAGAAGATCAAGGGCCTGGTCCTGAAGACCTGCTTCCTCAAGAAGGCCTGACCGGCCTTCAGCGCCTGGCCTGCTGCTGTGCGCGCCAGCGGGCCAGGCTGTCCAGCTTGGCCTGGTAGCGCGCCTGCTGCGGGGCACCGCCCAGCGCCTGCGCGCGCAGCAGTTCACGATCGGCGCGCTTGAGCTGGCCGGCCAGGAAATAGGCCCGCGCCAGCCCGAAGTGGAACTGGTGTGCGGTGTCGTACAGGCGCACGGCCTGCCGGTAATAGCGGATCGCCTGATCCAGTCGGCCGGCGCGTTCGGCCTCGGCGCCGAGCATGTACTGCGCGAACGGATCCTCGCGCTGCACCGACTGCAGGCGCTGCTCCAGCGCCTGCGCCTGCATGATCATGCCCAGCTTCCGGTACAGCGCGCTGGCGTTGGTCAGTGCAGCGTTCTGGCGGCCGTCCAGTCGCAGCGCCGTTTCCAATGCCCGGCGCGCGGCGGCGGTATCGCCCGTACGGTTTTCCAGCACGCCCAGGTTGTTCCAGGTGGCGGCGAAGCTGTTGTCCTGTGCCAGCGCGGCATTGAAGAAGGTGCGTGCACCCACCAGATCGCCGCTGGCCATGCGTTCGGCGCCGCGGTTGTTGTAGAAGTGTGCCAATGCCCGTGCCTGGCTGATCGGCAGCGGCCCGCGGCGGTCGTACAGCACGTTGCGATCCAGATCGACGGTGGCGAAGCGGCCGGCGAAGCCGACCCCGGCATTGACGTGGCCGACGCTGTAGACCAGGCCCTGGGCCTGGTCCTGGTACCACGACACGACCTGGCCGACTTCCTGCACGCGTGCCTGGATGCCGGCTTCGCGTGCCAGCGCGACGAACATCAGGGTAAAGGCCAGGCAGTTGGCGCGCCGCTGCTGCCAGATCTCGCTGACGGTGAAGGTCGCATCGGCGTCGTACTGCAGGTCCAGGCCGTGGCGGTCGAAGATCATCTCCACCAGCGCCTGCAGGCGCTGCTCGCGGGAGTAACCGTGATTGATCACCTGCGTGCGCAGCATGTCGCGCATCGCCGGTGGAATCGCGAACACCTGCTGCGGCGTCGGCATCGCCGGAGTGGTGGTGCTGGCAACGGCCAGCGGCGCGGCCGTTCCCGGATGATCCTGTGCGATCGCGGACGGTGCTGCCAATGCGGCCAGTGCGAGCAGAACGAATCGGGCGGCAGGACGGTACATGACGGCTCCCGGCAGCGGCGGGCGCTCCCGCCTGAGGCGAGTGTAGACCTGTGCGCGCACCGCTGCAGCGACCGTTGGTCGGTCCGCAGGTTCATCCACAACCGGTGTGGACCAGCGCTCGGGAAAGCTGTGGACAACCGCGTTGCGGCCTAGTGCGAAGGGCGTTGTGAGGACGTGGTGAAAAAAGCGACAGCTTGCCCGTCAACCGCGCAGGCGGGATGATCCGGGCATGGACTTTTCCCCGCTGACGCTCGCTCCGGCGCAGTGGCAGGCGCTGCAGGACAGCTATGCAACGCCACCACGCGCCTACCATCACTTCGGCCACGTGCGCGCGGTGCTGCAGCACTGCCAGGAGGTTGCCGACGGCCCCGGCTGGCAGCAGCCGGCCGAGGTCTACCTGGCCGTGCTCTACCACGATGCGATCTACGTGGCGGGGCGAAAGGACAACGAAGCACGTTCGGCGCAGATGGCCCTGCAGGCGATCACACAGGCGCCGGAACTCGCCGCTGTCGATGCCGCCCGGGTCGAGCAGCTGATCCTGCTGACCGCCCGCCATGGCGCGCTCGGCCCGGACGATGTCGATGCCGAGGCCGCGCTGTTCCTGGACTGCGACATGGCGATCCTGGCCGCGCCGGAACCGGTGTTCACCGCCTATGACCGGGGCGTGGCCGAAGAGTACAAGGGCGTGGTGCCGGGCTTCCTGTATCGCGCTGGCCGCCGCCGTTTCCTGCAGGGCCTGCTGCGCGCACCGCGCATCTTCCTCAGCGAGTTCTTCCACCAGCGCCTCGACGCGGCCGCGCGCGACAACCTGCGGCGGCAGCTGGGTCGCTGAGCCAGCCCGCTACACTGGGGCCCGTTTCCACCGATTGCCGCTTCCAACCGTGTCCGTCCCTGATCCCGATCCCCGTCCGCTGCCGCCGGAAGAGCCCGGTCCCAACGAATGCTGTGGCAGCGGTTGCCCGCTGTGCGTGCTGGACCTGTATGCCGACGAGCTGCAGCGCTATCGCAAGGCGTTGGCCGAATGGCAGGCGCGGCACCCGGAAGCCTCCGCATGAGCCGCGCGCGTCCGGCGGCGCTGCTGGCGCTGGCAGCCCTGGTTCTGTTCCTGGTTACCGCGCTGTGGACCCAGTTCGCACGCACCGACCTGGACTGGGTGCGGGCCACGCTCAGCCTCTACCTGCACGGGCCGTGGGGGCTGGCGTTGCGTGCGGCGTACTGCCTGCTGGCACTGGCGATCACCCTGCTCGGCATCGCCCTTTATCGCGGCAGCATCGGTCCGCGGCGCAGCGCGGCGGCGCCGCTGCTGTTCACGGTCTCGGCGCTGGGCCTGGCCACGGTCGCCATCGGTGACAGCTGGCTGCCCGAAGCAACCCCGCTGCTGGCACCGTTCATCCACGGGTTGGCGGCCAACACTGCGTTCCTGTGTGCCAGCGTCGGCATGCTGCTGCAGGCCTGGTACCTGCGCCGCGAACCGGGCTGGCAATCCGCCGCCGGCCTGCTCTGGGGCTGGGCCTGGCTGGCCTTCGTGCTGCTGTGGCTGCACGTGCTGTGGCGTAGCGGGCCGCCGCGCGGGCTGGGGCAGAAAGTGGTGATCGTGGTGATCGTGGGCTGGCTGCTGTATCTGGCGCTGGCGCTGTATCGGCGCAGTCGTCGCGCCGCAGCCTGCTGAAACCCCAACGGCCTGCACCGGTACGTGCCGTGCACGTGGAGGCAGCGTATCGTGTGCGCATTCCATCGGGGCTGCGATATGAAGCGTGCAGGGCTGGGCAGGGTAATGGGCGTGGTGCTGGCGCTGGCCGCACTGCCGGCAACCGCGGCAGCGACCGTGCAGCAGTTCAGCCACGGGCGGTTCGAACAGATTCCGGTGCATATGCCGGCCGGTACCCCGCAGCGGGTGGTGATCTGGTTCCACGAACCGACTCCCGGTGGCGATACCAGCCGTCTGCCGATCGAGGCCCTGCGTGCCGACGGTGCGATGGTCGCCGCCGTGGACATCGCGCACCTGCGCGGCGTGCTCAAGCGCGAAGGCAACCCGACCTGTTCGTTCGGTTCCGGCGATGTCGAGAATTTCTCGCGCTGGCTGCAGGCCTCGCTGCATCTGCCCGGGTACCACCTGCCGCTGGTCGGCGGCGATGGCGAAGGCGCTGAAATGGCCTATGCGCTGGCTGCGCAGGCCGATACGCAGGTGTTCGCCGGCCTGCTCACCACTGGTTTCTGCCCGGACCACAACCACGAGCGCATGGTCTGCGGCGATGGCGTGAAGCGCAACACGCTGCAACCCGCCGAACTGAACTTCCCGTGGTTGAGTGCAGCCGGTGATCACGGCTGCAAGGCGGGCGAGGCCAGCGGTTTCGTGCAGCAGGTGGCGATGGCGCGCGAGTTCAAGCGCACGGCGCGTGGTGATGCCTCACCGGGCCTGGTGGCTGCAGCGCGGGTGATGGGTGCGCAGGCAGGCGTCAGCCTGGCACCGCCGCCGGCCGCGCTGAAGGGCCTGCCGGTGGTGGAAGTACCGGCGACCGGCAACGGCGACACGCTGGCCGTGTTCGTCTCCGGTGATGGTGGCTGGGCCGGCCTGGACAAGGACGTGGCGTCGTCGCTCAACGAGCACGGCGTGGCCGTGGTCGGCATCGACTCGCTGCGCTACTTCTGGAGCGAGCGCACGCCGAAGGGCTTCGCTGCTGACCTGCAGAAGATCATCGATCACTACCGCCAGCAGTGGCACCGCGACAAGGTGATGCTGATCGGTTTCTCGCAGGGGGCCGACGTGCTGCCGGCGACCATCAACCAGCTCGATGCCGATACCCGTGCAGCGCTGGATCGCATCGTGCTGCTGTCGGTAGGCAAGAAGGCCGACTTCGAGTTCCACGTCAGCAACTGGCTGGGCGGCGGCGGCGACGGCCTGCCGATCGCGCCGGAAGTGGCCAGACTGCCGGCGGAGAAAACGCTGTGCGTGTACGGCGACAAGGATGAGGACGCACTGTGCCCGGACCTGCCGGCCAATGACGGTGTGAAGAAGGTGAAGCTGCCGGGTGACCACCATTTCGGTGGTGACTATGATCGGCTGGCCGAGGTGATCCTCAAGGGCGGTATGTAGCGCTTGGTAGACGCCGACCTTGGTCGGCGCTGGGGCTGAGGGCGCCTTGGGATGAGCGTGTCGACCAAGGTCGACACCTACCGGGCGACAGGTGGCGCCGGGTATGCCTGGTGGTGCGGGGCTTCAGTTGCGCCGCGGGTCCAGCGAGATCAGGCGCGTGGCATCCAGCAGTGCGGCCGGCAGGTGCATGCCGCCCGGCGCAGCGAGATAGCGTGGCCGCCACTGCGGGTCGAACTTCGACTTGAAGCGGCGCAGGCCACTGAAGCCGTAGAAGCGTTCGCCATGCCGCGCCAGCAGGCCGGCCAGGCGGTTCCAGCGGCCGGCCAGGCGATGCTGTACCAGCCCGGACAGTGGCGCCATGCCCAGCGAGAAGCGTGCATAGCCCTGCGCGCGGCCCCACAGGAACAGTTCGATGAAGAGGAAGTCCATCGTCCCCTTCGGCGCCTCGTTGACGTGGCGCATCAGGTCCACCGACAGCTCGGCACCGGCCGGCGCCTGCCACAGGTTGGCGAACGCCACGATCTGGCCTTCGGCCTCCACCAGTGCCACCGGGAACCGCACCAGGTAATCCGGGTCGTAGCTGCCGAGCGAAAAGCCCTTTTCGTCGCCGGCCTTGTCTTCCAGCCACGCGTTGGAGATCGCGTGCAGGCGCGGCAGCAGGCTGGGAATTTCCTCCACCGGTGCCACACGGAAGGACAGGCCGCCGCGCTTGCCCCGGTTCCAGGCCTGGCGCAGGTCCGCACGTTCGCGGCCTTCCAGGCCGAAATCGTGCAGCGGCACCATCGCTTCTTCGCCCAGCTTGACCAGGCCCAGGCCCAGGTCGAGGTAGGTCTGCCAGTAGGACTCGCCGACCTGGTAGAACACCGGGCGCAGGCCGAGCCGGTCGGCTTCCTCGCGGAAGCGCCAGATCAATGCGCGGGCGACCTCCGGCGGGCCGACCGGATCGCCCATCGCGATCAGCGAACCGCCGTAGCGCTGCATCATCACGAAGCCCTGTTTCGCCTCGTCGCGCAGCACCGCCTTGTCGGCGGTCAGCACCAGGCAGGCCTGGGTATCGGTGGCACCGGCCAGTACCGGCGCCAGTGATTGCAGCGTGGCCTCGTCGGCGGCTGGCAGCGGGCTGCGCGTGCTGTGCAGCAGCCGCGCCAGGCCGAACATCACCAGCGCGATCGCCACGACCAGCAACGCGCGCAGCGCGCGTGGTGCGTTGCCGGATATCGCAAACTGCCACCACAGCTCGTTCTGGTACTCGACATGGCTGTAGGTGAAGAACAGCAGCCAGGTGACCGCGACCAGCACCAGGCCGAGGTTGCGCAGCCATGGCCATGACCAGGCTTCGTCCAGCAGCGCGCCCTGGCGGTAGAACTCGCGACGTGCGGCCCACAGTGCCATCGCCACCAGCACTGCCGAGACGGCGATCAACAGTTGGCCACCCCGCAGCCACAGCGGCAGCGGGGTGATCACGCACACCGCCATCGCCAGCACCCACGCGGCGTGGCTGCGCCGGGCCAGGCCCTGGCCGATCAGCAGCAGTGCGACGCCGCTGAGGCTGCCGATCAGGTGCGAGGTCTCCAGGATCGGCAGCGAGGCATTGACCAGGTGACGGCGTGGCGTCGGCAGCGTGCCGTCGATGACCAGTGCGGCGCCGATGCTGAACACCGCCAGCGCGATGATCTGCGGCAGCCACGGGCGCAGCGCGTTCCAGCCCGCACGGGTTGCCCCGGCGCTGGCCTGCAGTGGCTGACGCAGGGCGGGCGCGAGCGCGAGCAGGGTGGCCAGCACCAGCGGCAGCACGTAGTAGGTGACGCGGTAGATCAGCGCCGCTGCCAGCACCGCCGCCGGTGCCACCTGCGGTAACAGCTTCAGCAGGCTCCACTCGAACACGCCAAGGCCGGCGGGCACGGTCGAGACCAGGCCGGCCAGCACGGCCACCAGGTACAGGCCGACGAAGCCGGGCAGTCCGGTCGGCGTGGAGTCCGGCAGCAGCACGTAGAACGCGGCACTGGCCAGCACCAGTTCGATCACGCTCAGCACGGTGACGCCGATCATGGTACGGCGGTCGGGCAGCCACAACGCATGGCCGAACACGCTGAACTGCCGTCCATCGCGGCCGACCAGCAGCACGGTGCCGAGATATGCGAGCAGGGCGACGATGCCGACGATGCGCACGGCATCGGGATTCAATGGCAATGCCAACGCTGCCGCTGCAGGTTCCATGCACAGTGCCACGCTGATCAGCAGCCATGCCCCGAACACGAAACCGAGCGTGCTCATCAGCACCACCTGGCCGATCTGCGCCAGGTCCAGGCCGGCGCTGCGGTAGCCACGCAGGCGCACCGCGCCGCCGGTCAACGCGGCAAAGCCCACGGTCTGGCCCAGCGTGTGCGCAAGGAACGCGGTGATGCCGACTCGCGCAGGGTGCACGCGGATGCCGCTGCGACGCAGGCCGATGGCATCGAAGCCGATCAGGCAGGCGTAACTGGCCAGGCCGAGTACCACGGTGAGCGCGATCTGCATGCCACTGAGCTGGCGGAACGCCTGGCGGATGGCCCGGTAGCCGTGCTCGTCGAACTCGTTGGCCAGGCCGTGCAGGGCCAGGGCGAGGATCAGCAGCGGGATGACGATGGTGGCAACCCGCTTCCAGGCTGGCGTGGAAGGGGCAGTGGTGGAATCGACGGGGACGGTCATCGGCGCAAGGGTGCGGCAGGAGGGGCGAGGGCGGTGTCAACGCGGGCGTGGCGCATCGTGCGCCTGTCATCGTCATTTGACCAGTGGGACCGTCGGAGCCCGGTAGTGACGTGTCGCGGAAGGTGCCCGTGCACCCACCGTCGACCGGATTGGAGGACAATGCAGGCCTGATCACCCGCAGGAGCCACGCCCATGATGGAGCGTTACGACGTCGGACCGCGCATGTCCGAAATGACCGTGTACAACAAGGTCGCCTACCTCTCCGGCCAGATTCCGGAAGACACCAGCCAGGACATCACCGGGCAGACCCGGCAGGTGCTGGCGGAGATCGACAAGCTGCTGGCACTGGTCGCCAGTGATCGCCAGCACGTGCTGCGCGCGGAAGTGTTCCTGGCCGATATCGCCGACTTCGACGGCATGAACAAGGCGTGGGACGAGTGGGTGGTCGAGGGCGCGACCCCGGCCCGCGCAACCTTCGAAGCCAAGCTGGCCCACGCCGAGTGGAAGGTCGAGATCGTGGTGACGGCGGCCGTGCCGTAACTGCGGGATGGGGTCGGATCCCTTTCCCGCGGAAAGGGATCCGACCCCTGTTACAGGGGCAGCAACTCGATGCAGTCCACCGGGCACGGCGGAATGCACAGTTCGCAACCGGTGCACAGATCGGCAATGACCGTGTGCATGTACTTGGCGCCGCCGACGATGGCGTCCACCGGGCAGGCCTGGATGCACTTGGTGCAGCCGATGCAGTCGGCTTCCACGATCAGCGCCACCTGCGGCACCTTGTGTTCGCCACGCGAACGATCAAACGGAATGGCAGGCACGCCCAGTACCTGCGCCAGCGCGCGCGCGCCGGCATCGCCGCCCGGCGGGCAGCGGTCCACGCCCACCTCGCCGCGCGCCATCGCCTGCGCATACGGGCGGCAGCCGTCGTAGCCGCACTGCCCGCATTGGGTCTGCGGCAGCAGGCGGTCGAGGCGTTCGGTCAGGGGCGGTATCAGGCTCATGCGTGGCGAAGGCTGCGCGTCGGGGTTACTTCAGGGGTTTGCCACGGAACCAGCGCTCGTGGGCCAGCGCCAGCATCGGCTTGTCTTCGGAACTGTCACCGTAGGCATGGATACGCACGTAGCGGGACAGATCGAACTGGCGACGGATGTGCTCGACCTTGCGCGGGCCGCAGTCGCCACCGGCATAGCGACCGGTCAGGCGGCCGTCCTGGCTTTCCAGCCGGTTGCAGATCAACTGAAGGCCCAGCTGCTCGCACCATGGCCGCAGGTACAGGTCCAGCGAGCCGGACACGATCACCACGGTATGCTGCTGTTCCCTGTGCCAGCGGATCTGCTCCAGCATTTCCGGGCGCACCACCTCGGGCAGGAACTCACGCGAGAAGCCTGCGGCCAGCGTGGCGATGTCATCGCTGTGGCGGTTGCTGAAGGTCAGACGGGTGACGCGTGCACGGATGCGTTCGGCCGAGATCAGTTTCAGCTTGTATGCGGCCAGCCACGGGCCGACCTTCCACCACGCCTGCGCCAGCTGTTCGGCGGTGGCCACGCGGCGCAGGAAACGGCCATAGGTATCGCAGGTGGTCACGGTGTGGTCGAAGTCGAACAGCGCCAGTTCCATTCCATTGCTTCCCATCGCGTTGCCTCCGCTGGCCGATGCTGCCGGCAGGCGCGGCGGTGGCCGCGCCCGCTGCAGGCATCAGCGGACCGGCATGCCCGGCTGCGCGCCGCTGTCGGCGTCCAGCAGCGCCAGCGCGCCACCGTCGAAACCGGCCGACAGGATCATGCCTTCGCTCAGGCCGAAGCGCATCTTGCGCGGGGCCAGGTTGGCGATGAACACCACGCTGCGACCGACCAGGGCTTCCGGCTCGCCGTAGCTGCCACGGATGCCGGAGAAGATCTGGCGCTTGCCCAGTTCGCCGGCATCCAGTTCGAAGCGCAGCAGCTTGTCCGAACCTTCCACGAACTCGCACACCAGCACCTTGCCGATGCGCAGGTCGAGCTTGGCGAAATCGTCGATGCCGATATAGGCCGGAGCATCGGCGCTCTTCGCGCCGTCCTTGGCCGGGGCCGGTGTGGCCGGCTTGGCGGCGTCGGTCGTGGCGGCGGGGGCGGCGGCAGCGGCCGGCTGCAGGGTGTCCTTGGAGGCGTCGATCATGGCGTCAATCTTCTTCGGGTCGATACGGGTGAACAGCGGGGTGTAGTCGGTGATGCGGTGGCCCAGCAGCGGCTGTGCCAGTTCGGTCCAGTCATTGACCGGCGCGGCCAGGAAGGCCTCGGCCTGCGCGGCGGTGGCCGGCAGCACCGGCTTCAGTGCGGTGACCAGCACGCGGAACAGGTTCAGGCCCTGGCTGCACACGGCCTGCAGCTGCGCGTCGGCGCCTTCCTGCTTGGCGATGACCCACGGCTTGACGTCGTCGATGTAGCGGTTGGCTTCGTCGGCCAGGGTCATGGTCAGGCGGATCGCCGCAGCCGGGTCGTTGCGCTCGTAGGCTTCACGGATCGGCGCCAGGCCGTCGACGAAGCGCTGGTACTGCGCCGCGTCGGGCAGCTGCGCGGCCAGCTGGCCGTCGAAGCGCTTGCTGATGAAGCCGGCGCAGCGGCTGGCCAGGTTGACGAACTTGCCGACCAGGTCGGCGTTGACGCGGGCGATGAAATCACCCAGGTTCAGGTCAAGATCGTCGACGCCACCGCCGGACTTGGCGGCGTAGTAGTAGCGCAGCGCTTCCGGCTCCAGGCCGGCATCAAGGAAGGTACGCGCCATCACGAAGGTGCCGCGCGACTTGCTCATCTTGGCACCGTCCACGGTGAGGTAGCCGTTGACGTGCAGGCGGGTCGGCGCGCGGTGGCCGGTACCGTGCAGCACCGCCGGCCAGAACAGGCCGTGGAAGTTGACGATGTCCTTGCCGATGAAGTGGTGCAGTTCGGTGGCGGTGCCGGCGCGCAGGTGCGCTTCGAAGTCCTCGCCGAGCTTGCCGCACAGGGTCTGGAAGCTGGACAGGTAGCCGATCGGTGCATCCAGCCAGACATAGAAGTACTTGCCCGGCTGGCCGGGAATCTGGAAACCGAAGTATGGCGCATCGCGCGAGATGTCCCACGCGCGCAGGCCACCTTCGGCGTTGAGCCACTCACCCAGCTTGGCCTTCACGCCCGGCAGGGCGACATCGCCGGCCAGCCATTCGCGCAGGAATGCATCGAAGTGGCCCACCTCGAAGAAGAAGTGCTCCGAATCGCGCATTTCCGGCGTGGCGCCGGAGATGACCGAACGCGGCTCCTTCAGGTCGGTCGGTGCATAGGTCGCGCCGCAGACTTCGCAGTTGTCGCCGTACTGGTCGGGGCTGCCGCAGTTCGGGCAGATGCCCTTGACGTAGCGGTCGGGCAGGAACATGCCCTTGGCCGGGTCGTAGAACTGGGCGACCGAACGGCGGCTGATGTGGCCGGCCGCTTCCAGCTTCAGGTAGAACTGCTCGGTCAGTGCCTTGTTGGCCGCCGAGTTGGTCGAGTCGTAGTGGTCGAAGGCCACGCCGAAGGCGGCGAAGTCACGTTCGTGGCTGGCCTGGATGTTGGCGATGAAGGTTTCCGGGGTGACCCCGGCCTTTTCCGCGGCCAGCATGATCGGCGTGCCGTGGGTGTCGTCGGCGCAGACGAACCAGGCCTTGCCGCCGCTCATTCGCCGCGCACGCACCCAGATGTCGGCCTGGATGTAGCCGACCAGGTGGCCCAGGTGCAGCGGGCCGTTGGCGTAGGGCAGGGCGGTGGTGACGAGCGCGGTACGGGTCATGGTCGCGGGGTGAAGCCGAGGGGAACCGCAGAGTATCGCATGCCCGCAACGACGTGACCCGGCCGGGGCCGGGTCACGGGGATGAAGCGGGGGCCGGGGCGCTTATTCGCGCTGCCAGGTCTGGGCGCGGCAGATGAAGGCGATGCAGCCGGACACGTCCAGCCTGGTGCCACCCGGCTGCAGCTCCATCTTCGACTTGTAGGTCTTGCCGTTGGCCGGGTCGAGGATGGTGCCGCCGGACCACTTGTTGGCGCCATCGGCCTTCAGGTTCCAGAGGATGGTCATGCCCTTCACCGGCTTGTTCCTGTTGGCGCCTTCACAGCCATCGCAGACCGGGTTCGGGCCCTTGTCCGAGTGCAGGATGTCGACCACCTTGCCGGTCAGGGTGCCGTTGGCGGCTTGGCTGATCTCGACGATCGACTTCACCTTGCCGGTCTTGTCGTCGATGGTCTTCCAGCGGCCGGCGGCGCCGTCGGCGGCCTGGGCCGACAGAGCGGCCAGGCACAGCGGCAGTGCCAGCAGCAGGGTCTTGAAGGTGTTGCGCATGGTCCCCTCCCAGGGTTCATTCCGGCACGGTGCCGGCATGGGTCGACTGTATACCCATTCGGCGGGGTATGGGGAAGGGGGGCTTTGCAGGGCTGCGCCCTGCACCTGCAGAGGCAGCCGCAACAGCCGGAGCAACAGCAAAAGCGGACTTGCTGAGGGATGGCGGGGCACTGTGGGTTTGCGGGGCCGCCGTAAACCCGTCCCTGGGGGCTTGGTCACCGCATCCATGCGGCTCACACCCCGCAAACCCACAATGCCCCGCCTTCGACAGTTTCCGGCGATCTGCCGGTGCTGGTGCGGTTGGTGGGTGTCGACCTTGGTCGACACAGATCCATGCCATGCGTGGATGACGTTTCCGGTGGCGGCGATGGGGTAAGATCCCTTTTCCGTCGGAAAAGGGATCTGACCCCCGGGGACGTCAACCGACTTCGTACAACTCCAGCGGAAGGTCGTCGGGGTCGGCGAAGAAGGTGAAGCGGCGTCCGGTGTACTCGTCCACGCGGATCGGTTCGCAGGCGACACCATGCGCGGCCAGGCGCTGGATGAAGGGTTCCAGTGCAGTCACCCGGAACGCGAGGTGGCGCAGGCCCTGGGCTTCCGGGCGGCTGGGACGGGGCGGCGGCGAGGGGAAGGAGAACAGTTCCAGCTGGCCGCCGTCGGGCAGGGCCAGGTCCAGCTTCCAGGAGTCGCGCGCGGCGCGGTGGTTCTCGGCCAGCACGCGCAGGCCGAGGATGCGCACGTAGAAGTCTTTTGAACGTGCGTAGTCGCTGCAGATCAGTGCGGCGTGGTGGATGCCCAGCAGGGCACCGGAATCGGCGGTCATTGCAGGGTGTCCAGCCAGCGCTGGGCGATCTTCAGCGCCAGCGGATAGGGTTCGGGGTCGTTGCGGTTGGTCAGAACGATCACGGTCAGGTGTTTTTCCGGGTGGCGCACGATCACGTTGCGGAAGCCGATGCTCTCGCCGCTGTGCCATTGCACGGGGCCATTCAGCCGCCAGCCGAACCCGTAGTGCGGTACATCCGGTTCGGGCGTCGATGTGGCGGGGCTGAACATCGCGCGGCGCAAGGCCTTCGACAGCAGGCGGTCGTCGTACAGCGCCGCATCCCAGCGGGCCAGGTCGTCCAGCGAGGAATAGATGCCGCCATCGCCGAGCACGGCGCTGGTGGTGCTCTGGTCGGTGCGCTGCCAACGGCCATCGATCCAGCTGTAGCCATAGGCGCGTGCGGCGATGGTATCGATGCCGTCCTGATGGGCCACGGTGTGGGCCATGCCCAGCGGGCGGAAGATGCGCTGTTGCAGGAAGGCTGCGAAATCCTGGCCGGAGGCGCGGCCGATGATCAGTGCCAGCAGCGCATAGCCGCTGTTGCTGTAGTGGTACTGCGTGCCGGGCGCGAAGTTCAGCCGGTCCTGGCGCGACAGCAGGGTCAGCACATCGGCGTCATGCACCTGCCGAGCATCAGCCGGGTCCATCAGGTCTTCGTAGTCGGGCAGGCCACCGGTATGCGAGAGCAGCTGGCGGATGGTGATGGCGGCCGCAGCCGGGGGCAGTTCGGGCAGCCATTGCCGGGCAGGTTGGTCCAGCCCGAGCCGGCCATCTTCCACCAGCAGCAACACCGCCGCAGCGGTGAACTGCTTGCTGACCGAGGCCAGCCGGAAGTTGCTGGCCGCGGTGACCGCCGTGCCGTCCTCCACCACCGCCAGGCCATAGCCGCGCCGGAATACCGGTTTGCCGTCATGCAGCACCAGTACGGCGGCGCCGGGCACCTGGCCGTCGTAGGCCTGCATCAGGCCGTCGATGCCCGCATCCGGTGGGGCCAGCACCGGTGCGGCAACGGTGGCCAGCGGCAGCAGGCCCAGCACGGCGGCGAACAGGGCGACGGCAGGACGCATGGCGGCTCCGGAAGGCTCAGAGTGACGGGGCGGGCGTGGCGCTGGCCGGCTGGGCCATCCAGCGTTCCATCTTGCTGTCCAGCACGTCCAGCGGCATCGAGCCGTCCTTCAGCAGTTCGGCGTGGAAGCGGCGCAGGTCGAAGGCGGCGCCCTGGCGCGCCCTGGCCTTGTCGCGCAGGGCGACAATGGTGGTCAGGCCGGCCACGTTCGACAGTGCCTGGCCAGGCTGGGCCATGACCCGCTCGACTTCGGCGTTGGCATCGTCGCTGCTCATGTCCACGGTCTTCTGCAGGTAGGTGACAGCCTGCTGCTTGCTCCAGCCCTGGGCATTCACGCCGGTATCGGCCACCACGCGGGCGGCGCGCAGCAGGCGCGAGTACAGGTAGCCGATGCGGTCGTAGGGATCGGTGTAGATGCCCAGGTCCTCGCCCAGCGTTTCGGCGTACAGGCCCCAGCCTTCGACGAAGGCGAGATCGCCACCGAGGCGGCGGAAGCGCGGCAGCTTGGCCAGCTCCTGCTGCAGGCCCAGCTGCACGTGGTGGCCGGGGATCGCTTCATGCAGGTACTGCACCGGCACGTTCCAGCGCTTGCGGCCGGGCAGGT
This sequence comes from Stenotrophomonas sp. YJH_SMC_135, assembly GCF_059372355.1. Taxonomy (NCBI): domain Bacteria; kingdom Pseudomonadati; phylum Pseudomonadota; class Gammaproteobacteria; order Lysobacterales; family Lysobacteraceae; genus Stenotrophomonas; species Stenotrophomonas sp. YJH_SMC_135. Next base: position 708,477 of record NZ_JCAFVN010000003.1, on the reverse strand, counting down.
CGCGGGTGTTCACGTACAGCACCGCGGATTGCCCGGGCAGTGCCGGCTGGTAGGCAGCGGCAGCGGCGGTGAGCGCACGCTCCGGTTCCACCGCGCGTACGTCCAGCGGCGCCTTGGGCAAGGTATCCAGCACCTGCGGCAGGCGTGCGTTGACCTGCTGCTGCACCTGGCGGTAACGGTTGATCAGCGCATTGGCATCGCCGTACTGGAACTGGCGGTCGTTGCGCATGCTGCGCAGCAGCTTGGTGGGGGTGCCGCGCAGCTTGGCATCCTTCATCACCGTGGCGATCTGCGCCTGCAGTTCCTGCACGCGTTGTTCGCCCAGCGCGTGCAGCTGCGCGGCGGTCTGGTCGCTGGCGGTGGTCTGCACGATCAGGCTGGCGTACCAGGCCTGGCCATCGGGCAGTGCGCCCAGGCCGCTGCTGGCGCGCGTGGCCGGCAGGTATTCGGTGGCGATGAAGCCGCGCAGGGCGCGATAGGCCGGCATGATGCGCAGTTCGATCATGCGCTTGTACTCGGCGCTGATGCGCGCCTTGTCCTCGGCCGGGATGGTGTTGGGCATGGTGCGGATCGGCGACCAGAAGATGCTCTCTTCGGCGGTCGGCTTGATCACCGCATCCAGTTGCGGCAGCACTTTTTCCATCAGGTCGCGCGGCTGTACCACGCCGGCCTTCATGCCTTGGCGCATGTTGTCGATGGCCTGGTCGAACAGTTCGGGAATGCCCAGCGAACGGCGCGACCAGGTGTCGTAGTCCTGCACGGTGTTGAATGGCTGCGCGCCGGCACCGGCACCGAGGATCGCCATGATGCTGCCGATGTTGTAGTACTGGCTGATCGGCATCATCCAGCTCGGGTAGCGCTCGGCGGCCAGCGAGGCGCGTGCGTCGCGCACGAAGATCTCGTAGCTGAGCAGGTCCTGGCCCTGCAGGCCATCACTGCCGAGCTTCTCGACCTTGCCCAGCCATTGCGTGGTGAAGTCGTGCGACTGCTGGCGCCAGGCGGCGGACAGGATGTTGGGCAGCTGGTCGTTGTAGCGGGATTCGCCCTGGAAGGTGGCCTGCAGCGGGTTCAACCGCATCGAGGCATCCCAGTACTCGTCGTACAGGCGCTCCAGCTGTACCTGCTTGGGTACGGCACGGGCCGGCGCGACCGGACGCGGCGCGGCGCGGCGTGCCGAGCTGCCACGCGCCGGTGCGGTGGCGCGGGCGGGCCTGGCCTTGGGCTTGGCAGCCTGGCGGGTCTGCGCGGCGGCAGGGCGGCTGGCCTTCTTTTTCGCTGCTTCGGCCGACGGCACGGCACTGAACAGGAACAACGCGGCGATGGCGGCGGCCAGGGCGCGGGTGGGATGCGGCATCAGGAGCTTCCGTGGAACACAGACCGTGGAGCTTGCACGATCCGGCCGCGTACGGCCAGCGTGAAGGCGCAGTCAGCTTGCCGCCGCTGGGGCTTCAGTCAGCCGCCGCCGCCGCGCGCAGCGCAGCGGCCCTGTCTGCGCCCAGATAGCGGGTGATCGCACGCCGCATCAGGTACAGCAGCGGAATCAGGGCAATTGCAAAGCCCATCTTGTAGATGTAGTTGACGCTGCTGACGGCCAGGAACAGCGAGGTCGGCCAGTGCTGCGGGCCGAGCACGAAGGCGATCCAGATCACCACGAAGCTGTCCACCACCTGCGAGATCGCGGTGGACCCGGTCGCACGCAGCCACACGTGGCGCTCGCCGGTGGCCTGGCGGATGCGATGGAACACCGCCACGTCGATCAGCTGGCCGAGCAGGAAGGCCACCAGTGAACCGGCGATGGTCCACATGCCCTGGCCGAACACCGCTGCGAATGCGGCCTGGTAGTCCGGCACGCCGTGCCCGTCCATGGAGGTGATCCACCAGCTGGCCGGCGCCAGCGAGATCGCCGCGAAGGCGAACAGGAAGCCATAGGCGATCAGGACCACGGCCAGCCACGAGATGAAGCGCACGCCGCGCTTGCCGAAGAACTCGTTGATGGTGTCGGTCATGATGAACACCACCGGCCATAGCAGGGTGCCGGCGGTGAAGCTGAGCGAACCAGTCTGGCCGAACAGGTTCCAGTTCAGCGGATCGATGCCGAGGGTGTCTTCCAGCGCGAAGATCTTCACTCCGATCAGTTCGGCCAGCACCGCATTGCCGCAGAAGAACGCAGCCAGCACGATGAACAGCAGGACCGCGCGGTCCTGCAACGGGCGCTCGATCGGCGCCGCGGTCATTCGCTGCGATCGCCGGGGCGATCGCCGGCGCGCGTGAACGGAACGCTGGACGGCGCGACGGCGCCGCCGGAAATGATGAAGCTCATGGCCTGGTCGACGGTCCAGTCGGTCGGGGTCAGCAGTTCCACCGGCACGATTTCCAGGTAACCCGAAGTCGGGTTCGGCGTGGTTGGCACGTACACCGCGGCCAGTTCACGGTCGGTGCCGTGTTCCTTGATCACGCGGGTGACCAGCCCGACCGACTTCATGTCGCGGTGCGGGAAGTCGATCAGCACCACGCGCTGGGTGCTGCCCGGTTCGGTCTGCAGCATGTCCAGCAGCTTCTTGGCGCTGTCGTAGATGATGCTGGCCAGCGGAATGCGCTTGATGACCGCGCCGACCCAGCGCAGCAGGCGCTGGCCCAGCACGCGGCGGCTGGCCACGCCCACCGCCAGGATCACCAGCAGGGTGGCCAGCAGAGCGATGGTGTTCTGGATCCACTCGGCCCGCACCCAGCCAAGGTAGTGCGGGAAGCTTGTCGCGATCTGCTCGGAAAGTGGCACCACCAACGGGCTGGAAATGCCCGACAGCAGCACGAACACGAACTTGACCACGACCCAGGTCAGCCAGATCGGCAGCAGGGTCAGCAGGCCGGTCAGGAACAGGCGCTGCAGGGAGGGGCGGGGGACCAGGGCGGGGGCTTCGAGCGACATGTGCGCATTGTAGCGGTCACGGCCGCTCGATTACGCTGGGGAATCGACTGCGGCAACGGCACATGGAAGGGAAGCTGTGTTGAAGATTCTGCGCGGACTGGGTTGGACCTTGGCAGGCCTTCTGGTGCTGGCCATCGTGGTGTGGTGCGCCTCGCGCATGTGGCCGGTGCCGGAATCGCGGCGACAGGCCCAGCAGCGCCTGCAGGCCCGCCTGCCCGTCCACGGCCACAACGGTTTTGCGCTGCTGTGGACGCTCGCGTTCGACGATCTGGACGCGCGCCAGCGCGAACAGGCCCTGGCCCGCGACGTGCAGCGTTGGGAGGCCGATCCGCGCGGCAATGGCGGCGCCGGACCGCAGCTGGCGGAGGACCATGACGCGCTGCGATCACGACCGGCGGCCAGCTGCGGGCCGACCGCCAGTGACTGCCTGGGCCAGGTGCGCGCCGACCCGCAGCGCTTCGTCGATGCCCACGCTGGCCACCAGCAGCTGCATGCGCGCCTGGACCAGCTGGCCGATGCGGACCACTTCGTGTCGCCATTCCGGCCCAAGGGCGACGGCATCCTGGTGCCGATGCCGACCTATGGCCTGATGATCGATGCCACCAGCGCACGCGCGCTGGCCTATGTGCAGGGCGATATCGACGGTGCGCTGCGTGGCAGTTGCAGGGGGCTTCAGCTGGGCCGGCGGCTGGTGACGGGCGGCAGTTACCTGGTGGAGAGCATCATCGGTGCCAGCCTGGTGCAGGCCAATGCCCAACTGCTGGCCGACATGCTGGTCGAACTGCCGGCCGACCATCCGTTGCCAGCGGAATGCGATCAGGCAATGCAGCCGATGCTGGCCGCCGAACAGAGCCTGTGCCGTGCGATGCAGGGTGAGTACGCGATGAGCCGGGCTGCGATCGAAACCTCGGCGCAGGAATTCGGCGGGGTGCTGGTCCTGGATCGCAGCAGCACCCTGGCGCGCGCGGCGGGCAATCTGGGCTGGGCCTGCGGCGCGGCGGCGATGGCGGCGCTGGAAGCGGATCGCCCGCTGCCGGTGCCGGCACCGCCGCAGCATGACTTTGGCTGCCTGTCGAACATCCTGGGGTGCGTGTTGACCGATATTGCCCGCCCGGTCTATCCGGCCTATTCGTCACGGACCCAGGATGCCGCCGCGATGGTGCGGCTGATCGGCGCGCAGCGCTGGCTGCGGCAGCAGGCGCAGGATCCGGTGGATGCGCTGCAGCGCCTGCCTGCGCAGTTCCGCTCGCCGGTGCGGGCACCGCAGCTGTCGGCCGATGGCCGCCGTCTGCAGGTGCCGCGGCGTTCACCGTCGCGCAGCACCGACGAGAGCCCATGGCTGTCGGTGCCGCTGGTGATGGAGAACGCCCCGGCCGCTGCTGCGCGCGACTGAGCAGCGTCTCAGTCGCTGCCCGCCAGCGGATCGAATGCCCAGCCATCACCAATGGTCTGCAGCGTCCAGCGGCGGCGGCTGTGCAGGGCCTCCCAGTGCACGCTGTCCTTGTCGTCCTCGATGCTGCCTTCGCTCCGCTTTACCCTGCCGGTGGAGAAGTTCACGCTCACCGACTCGGTCTGCCCGGAATTGCGCATCACCGAATTCTGGTCGTAGCCGATCAGCGCAAAGGCATCGTCCTGCCAACGGAAGGTAAAGGCGGTCGTGCCCATTGACCAGCTGCCCGCGCTGGCGAATGAAAACAGTGCGACCTTCAGGGTGCCCCGCTGGATGCTGACGCCGCCGTCTTCGAGCGGGTCGCTCATCACCGGATTGTCCGGGCGTGGTATCAGCTGGTGGTCCTGCACCGCCAGCACATAGCCTGACGGGCGCGACCACGCCACGGCGAGAATGCGCGGGTTGCTGTCGTACGGCGAGGGACCCAAGCCATCGTGCTCGATGACGTTGCGTGCCGCCTGCTGACGCAGCACCAGCGCCAGGTCCGCGCGGCCATCCTGGTCGAGATCGCCTTCGACACTCGATTCAAGTGCCCAGCCCTGCGGGACGAAGCCGGCGGCATTGGCCGCCTGGGCCGGCAGCGTCGGATATTGCACCGGTGGCAGGTCGAGGGCGTGGGCGGTGAAGGACAGCAGGGTCAGCAGTGTGGCAAGCGCATACGGGCGCATCGGAGCCTCCATGGCAGGGAGGCCGAGGATAGCGCGCGCGTGCTGGATCAGCGTGCGTGCGGCTTCAACCGCAGGTACACCTGCTTGCGTACCTGGGCGACCACTTCGCCGCTTTCGTCGACGACATCGTTGCTGAACCAGCGCAGCACCTTTTCGCCGCCGGCCGCTTCGGCACGCAGTTCGGCCAGCAGTGCATCATCGATGCGGAACGAAGTGCGCACCGTGCCCCGGCCAGGCTTGAGGAAATCGATCGCACCGGCCCGGTCCCACACGTAATAGTCACGGCCGAGGATGTGCAGCAGGCCCAGCATCCAGAATGGATCGGTCATCGCGAACAGGCTGCCGCCGAAATGCGTGCCCACGTAATTGCGGTTCCACGGCCGCAGTCGCAGTGCCACGTCGATCTGCCGGTAATCGGGCGTGATCCGGGTGACGTGGATGCCGGTGAACAGGAACGGCGGCCAGAGGTTGATGCCGAAGCGGAACAGGCGGGCGTTCATGCGGGTCCGGGGCGCGGGGCGAGGTGCCCAGTCTAACCATTCGCATGCGTATGTTGCACCCCGGGAGTCACGTCCCGCCGTCGATCATGAACCCGTCGCGGCCGTTGGCCTTGGCCTGGTACAGGGCGGTGTCGGCGCCTTCCACGAAATGGTGCGGTTGCAGGTCACCGTCGGGCACGCGGGTGAATACCCCGATGGTGAGCGTGACGCCGTCATCGCTGCCATCGCCTGGCGCCGGCAGTGCACGCACGCAGGCAATCAGGTCCTCGATCACCCGGCGCGCGCCCTCGGCCGGCGTATCCGGCAGCACCAGTGCGAATTCGTCGCCACCGTAGCGCGCCGCCATGTCGCGCGGGCGACGGGCATGCGCGCCGATCAGGCGGGCGACATCACGCAGCACGCGGTCACCGACCTGGTGGCCATGGCGGTCGTTGTGGCGCTTGAAGTGGTCGACGTCGATCAGCGCCAGGCTCAATGGCTTGCCACTGCGCCGCGCGGCGTCGCATTCCTGCTGCAGTGACTGCTCGAAGCGCAGGCGGTTGCCCAGGCCGGTGAGGGCATCGCGGTTGGCCAGGCGGTGCCAGGCCGAGATCCGCCACACCGCCCAGACCAGCAGTGCCAGCACCACGCCCAGCATCGCGCTGGCCGGTGCCCACCACAGGTCACCGGTGCGCAGCAGCAGCCAGCTCAGCAGCGGCGGCATCGGCAGCGAACACAGCGCGACCAGCCACGGCAGGCGCAGGCCGAGCAGGATCACGCACAGCGCCACCAGCACGCCACTGATGGCGTGCTGCCAGGCGTGCGGCAGCACGTCGATCTGCTTGTGCTGCAGCAGCATCGAGGTGATGTTGGCCTGGTACTCGCTGCCGCTCATCCAGAACTCGCGGGTGGTCGGGGTCAGCAGGCGAGGCGCGATGCCGCTGGCCGTCATGCCGACCACGATGCGGCGGCCATGCAGCATCGCTCCATCCACGTGCCCATCGAGCACGTCCGCATAGGACACCTGCGGCAGCCGCTCGGGCGGGCCGGCGTAGCGCACGCGCACGTAATCATCGCGACGCCATTGATAGGGCGAGCCCAGCGCCGGGTCGGGGTCGGGCAGGCCGCGTACCGCACCCGCCGGCAGGTCGGCCAGTGCCAGGCCCAGTGCCGGCCAGTGCGGCCGTCCGATACCGGCGTGCAGATAGACGCCGCGGGCGACGCCGTCCCCGTCCACCTCGACATCGGTGTGGCCGATCGCGGCGGCACTGGCGGCGATCTGCGGGATCGGCAGCATTTCCTCGGCCATGCGGTCGCCGGCCGCCGGTGCCGCCAGCACCGGCAGCACCACCCGGCCGTTGCGTCGGATCGCGGCCGCCAGCTCATCATCCTGGCGGCTGTCGCGACGGTCGGGTTCGGACAGCATCAGGTCCAGCGCAACGCGTTCGGCGCCGGCATCGGTCAGGCGGTCCAGCAGGCGGGCATGCACCGAGCGCGGCCAGGGCCACTGGCCGATACGCTGCAGGCTGCCTTCGTCGATGGCCACGATCAGCACGCTGGGGTCGGGGCGGTAGTCCCAGTTGCCGATCAGTGCGTCATAGGCTGCCTCGTCCTGCCGCCACAGCCATTGGCCCTGGCTGGCCACGATGGTCAGCACGCCGGCCAGCAGGGCCAGCAGGATCCGCTTCGACCATGGCAGCGGCGAGCGCCTCACAACAACAACCAGAGCAGCAGTGCACCGCCACCGGCGCCGTAGCACAGGCGGCATGGCAACGGGATCTGCTGGGCAGGAGAGAACTCGCCGGCGTGGCCGTCATCGTCGATGTACTGCACGCGCACGTGCAGCGTGCCGCTCCACGGGCGCTTGAAGCTCACCTGCGGCTGGGCCACGGTTTCATCGATCAGTGGGGCCTTGAAGTCACCGCGGCGATCCACCTGCACCCGGTAGCGCTGGCCTTCGCTGCCGGCCTGCCAGCGCAGGGTGAGCTCGCCGTGCGCGGCCTCGGGCGGTTGCAGTGCCGGGTCCACCGGCTCGTTGCTCAGCTGCAGCGGCAGCGCCTGGCCATAGCGGCCCTGGTGGCCTTCGGCATCGCGCGAGGCCACGCGCCAGTAGTACTGTCCGGGCGGCAGCGGTTGCGCCAGGCGCAGGTCGGTCGCATGGGTAGCCTGCTCCTGCAGTGGCTGCCGGAAGCTGGGTTCGGCGGCGATCTGCAGCACGCTGCTGCGTGCACCGGGGGCCTGGCTCCAGCGGAAGCGCGGGCGGTCGCTGTTGATCGTCTGCCCATGCAGCGGCGATACGGTCAGCGGCGGCGGTGGCTGGTCACTGAGCTCGAAATCGGCGCTCGCATCCAGGCCTTCGACGCCCTGTGCGTCGACCGCGCGCAACAGCAGGCGCAGCTGGCCGGGCGGCAGGTCGCCGATCGCCAACCGGGTGTCGGCGGTGGTGGTGGCGAACAGCAGGATCTCCGGCGTTGCCGCCTGCACCACTTCCACCCGGTAGTGATCGGCGCCAGTGACCGGTTCCCAGGCAAGCAGGGTCGGCAGCGGCGCCAGGCGCAGCGCGTCATTGCGCAGCGCCGGCGCCGGCAGCAGGGCCGAGACCGCGGCGGGGGCCGCATCGGCGCTGCTGCTGCGGGTGGACTGCCCCGGCCGTACCAGCCGCTGGCCATGGGGGTTGCCGACCTGCACCTTGCCCTGCAGGACCTCGGTGGCGCCGACGTGCCCGGTATCCCCGGCGCTGACCCGGAACACCGTGCCGCGCACGCTGCTGGTCGCGGTGGGTGCATCGATGATGTAGCGCGAGGCCGGGCCGCGCGCCGGCGTCACCCGGTTGCTGGCGCGCCCCTGCTGCAGGCGCAGGCGGGTGTCGACCATGCCGGTGTGGCCATAGCGGCTGAGCTGGTCCAGGCGCAGGCGCGAGTATTCGCGCAGCTGCAGGCGCGAGGCATCGGCAAATTCCAGCGTGATGCTGGAATCGCCCTCGGTTTCCACGGTGTCACCGATATGCAGCTGCTCGCCGGCCTGGAGCGCACGGGTCGCCGTGCCATCGGCACCGGACAGCTCGACCTTGCCGCGCACCGACAGCACCCGGGCCGGCGCCGGTTCGGTGCGCAGCCAGCTGATCGGGAAGCGCAGCAGCTGGCCCGGCGGCAACTGGTAGGGGTTGTCGATGCGGTTGTGCTGCTGCAGCTGCTGCCAGCGTACCGAGGGTTTCAGGTACAGCCCCCCCAGGTCCCACAGGGTGTCGCCGGGCCGGACCCGGTAGTTCCAGTCCTGGGCGCCGGCGATGGCAGGCGGCAGGAGGAGGGCGCAGAGCAGGGCGCCCGTTAAACGCATGGCGAACGACAGAGAGCGGACGACGGTCACAGTTTGCAATCCCGGCAATGCGGGGGTGCAGCTGCAAGACCCCATGGCCCCGACCTCATCCCCCCGAACGGATCGTGGCGACCGCAAGGCCGCCAGCGCGCGCATTATTGCCCGCGTTCAGTGCAGGGATTCTGAACGGAGCGGGCTTCCGTTCAGAACAGCAGCGACGCCATCCTGCGGCGGTACTGGCCCACCAGGTCCTCGTCGGAGATCACGTTGAAGGCGTCGATCAAGGCTTTGCGTGGCAGGCCCTCCTCGAATCCACGGTCGATCCGCAGCATTTCCAGGAACTGCGCCAGGGCGGCCTCGTCATGCCCGCCCAGCAGCAGCTGCACGCCGCGCAGGTGGCGGGCCTTGAGATCCTTGCCATCAGCGGCGATGCGGGCCTCCAGCACCTCGGCCGCCGGGGCATCCTTCAGCGCAGCGGCGAAGGCCAGGCGGGCACGGGCGCGCACGGCGCGGTCGTCGGTGGCCAGATTGGCCGGCAGGCCGTCGATCAGGGTACCGGCCTCGTCCACGCCGCCGATCTGCAGCAGGGCCAGGGCCAGGTCGAGCTTCAGCTCATCCTTGTCCGGCTCGGCGGCGATCTGCGCGCGCAGTACGTCGACCTGCGCCTGCGGGTCCAGCGGGGCGTCATCTTCAGGGGCGGCATCGCCGACATCGGCCGGCACGATGCCGTGCTGGGCCAGGAATTCACGCAGCTGGCCTTCCGGAATGGCGCCGGGGAAGCCGTCCACCAGCTGGCCGCCCTTGACCAGGAACACGGTGGGCACCGAGCGGATCTGGAAGGCCGCCGCGATCTGCTGTTCCTTGTCGACATCGACCTTGGCCAGCTCGAAAGCGCCGTTGTACTCGGCAGCCAGCTTTTCCAGCATCGGGCCCAGGGTCTTGCACGGCCCGCACCAGGTGGCCCAGAAGTCGACCAGCACCGGCGTCTGCAGCGACTTCTGCAGGACTTCGGCCTCGAAGGTCGCAGTGGTGGCGTCGAATACGTAGGTCGTCTCGGTCATGGGGGAGGCATCGCTTGGCATCTGGAGACCGATTCTATGGTGACGATCGATGTCGGTCTCAACCCTGCCATCACGGAGTACGCCCTCGAGTGGTGCTGGCGGGCCGGCAGGGGCGCAGTGCAGCGTGTGGATCACCCACTAGCCGGAGGCGACAGGCTTCGATGGGGAGGCGCGCTTGCGACAGGGCGGAACTGCCATGCCTCGAGCATCACGGTAGGCGCAGCAGGCGGATATTGAATTGCTCTGGAATGCGCCGCGCTTGGCGCATCGCGCCGCTACCGCGACAATGCCGTGGTCCATTCCTTTCCAGGTGATTGCGCGCAATGTCCGTGGTCCGGCTTGATCGTTGGTTGGGGCTGCTTGCGGCAGTCGTATTCGTCCTGGCCGTGGCCGGCTTCGGTGCCGGCCTGGACGGCTATGCCCAGGCTCGCCACCCGGTGGCGCTGCTGGGTGCGCGCGGTGTACCGCATGCGCTGGCCTTCAATCTGCTGGGTTTCGTGCTGCCCGGCGTGCTGGCGGTGGCGGTGGCTGAACGCCTGCGCCGCAGTCTGCCGGCCACTGCTGGCTGGGCGCCACGGGTCGGCAGCCAGATGCTGCTGCTGGCCGGTCTGGCCTTTGCCGCGATGGGGCTGCTGCCACTGGACGTGGATGACCTGCATGGGCCCGCCAGCCAGCTGCATGCCAGCGCCTGGATGATCTGGGTGCTGGGTTTCGTCGCCGGCACCGTGCTGCTGGGCGTGTCCCATCTGCGCCAGGCGCATGGCCGGGCCTCGGGCGCAGTGGCCCTGGGCTGCGGCGTGCTGGCCGCGCTGGCGGCGTTCGCCCTGCAGGGCACACTGCCGGCGCCGATGGCACAACGGCTCGCGTTCGCCTGCTGGCTGGTCTGGCTGGCGGCGGCCCTGCCGCTGTCGCGCTCGCGCTGAGACGCCTCCCCGAGCGCCGCGGCGCCGGCGTCCGGCAGGCAGGATTGGAGCCATTTGCCGCACTGCGGTACGCTGTACCGCTTTGCCGCCGCATCCGCGTGTTCCATGACCAGCGCTGAAACCAACGCCTACGACCCGCAGCAGGTTGAATCCGCCGCCCAGCAGTACTGGGACGCCACCCGTGCCTTCGAGGTCGACGAGACTTCGGACAAGCCGAAGTACTACTGCCTGTCGATGCTTCCGTACCCGTCCGGTGCGCTGCACATGGGCCACGTGCGCAATTACACGATCGGCGACGTGATCAGCCGCTACAAGCGCATGACCGGCCACAACGTGCTGCAGCCGATGGGCTGGGACGCGTTCGGCCTGCCGGCGGAAAACGCTGCGATCAAGAACAAGACCGCGCCGGCGGCGTGGACCTACAAGAACATCGACCACATGCGCAGCCAGCTGAAGTCGCTGGGCTATGCCATCGACTGGTCGCGCGAGTTCGCCACCTGCCGTCCGGACTATTACGTCCACGAGCAGCGCATGTTCACCCGCCTGATGCGCAAGGGCCTGGCCTACCGCCGCAACGCGGTGGTGAACTGGGACCCGGTCGACCAGACCGTGCTGGCCAACGAGCAGGTCATCGACGGCCGCGGCTGGCGCTCCGGTGCGCTGGTGGAGAAGCGCGAGATCCCGCAATGGTTCCTGCGCATCACCGACTACGCCCAGGAACTGCTGGACGGCCTGGACGAGCTGGACGGCTGGCCGGAATCGGTCAAGACCATGCAGCGCAACTGGATCGGCCGTTCCGAGGGCCTGGAGATCCAGTTCGATGTGCGCGATGTCGATGGCAGCGCGCTGGACCCGCTGCGCGTGTTCACCACCCGCCCGGACACGGTGATGGGCGTGACCTTCGTGTCGATCGCCGCCGAGCACCCGCTGGCGCTGCATGCGGCGAAGAACAACCCGGAGCTGGCGGCGATGCTGGCCGACCTGAAGCAGGGTGGCGTGTCCGAGGCTGAACTGGAAACCCAGGAAAAGCGCGGCATGGACACCGGCCTGCGCGCGCTGCATCCGGTCACCGGCGAGCCGGTGCCGGTGTGGGTCGCCAACTTCGTGCTGATGGGCTACGGCACCGGCGCGGTGATGGCCGTTCCGGGCCATGACCAGCGCGACAACGAAGTGGCCAACAAGTACGGCCTGCCGATCAAGCAGGTGATCGCGCTGAAGGATGCGCGCACCGAAGAGGAGCGCAACTGGGACGGTAGCCGCTGGCAGGACTGGTACAGCGACAAGAGCCGTGCCTTCGAGCTGGTGAACTCGGCCGAGTTCGACGGCCTGGATTTCCAGGGCGCCTTTGAAGCCCTGGCCGAACGTTTCGAGCGCAAGGCCCAGGGCCAGCGCCGCGTCAACTACCGCCTGCGCGACTGGGGCGTGAGCCGCCAGCGCTACTGGGGCTGCCCGATTCCGGTGATCTACTGCGCCAAGTGCGGCGCGGTGCCGGTGCCGGAAGAGCAGCTGCCGGTGGTGCTGCCGGAAGACGTGGCCTTCGCCGGTACCGGCTCGCCTATCAAGACCGACCCGGAATGGCGCAAGACCACCTGCCCGGATTGCGGCGGCGCGGCCGAGCGCGAGACCGACACCTTCGACACCTTCATGGAGTCGAGCTGGTACTACGCCCGCTACACCTCGCCGGGTGCCCGTGATGCGGTCGACAAGCGCGGCAACTACTGGCTGCCGGTGGACCAGTACATCGGTGGCATCGAGCACGCGATCCTGCACCTGATGTATTTCCGCTTCTACCACAAGCTGCTGCGCGACGCGCGGATGGTGGACAGCAACGAACCGGCGCGCAACCTGCTGTGCCAGGGCATGGTGATCGCCGAAACCTATTACCGCCCGAACCCGGACGGCTCGAAGGACTGGATCAACCCGGCCGACGTGGAAGTGCAGCGCGACGAGCGCGGCCGCATCACCGGCGCCACCCTGATCGCCGACGGCCAGCCGGTGGTGGTCGGTGGTACCGAGAAGATGTCCAAGTCGAAGAACAACGGCGTGGACCCGCAGGCGATGGTCGGCAAGTACGGCGCCGATACCGTGCGCCTGTTCTCGATGTTCGCCGCACCGCCGGAACAGTCGCTGGAGTGGAACGAAGCCGGCGTGGACGGCATGGCCCGCTTCCTGCGCCGCCTCTGGGCCCAGGTGCAGAAGCACGCTGCCGACGGTGCCGCCCCGGCACTGGATGCCGCGGCGCTGGATGCCAACCAGAAGGCGCTGCGCCGCAAGACCCATGAAACCATCGGCAAGGTCGGTGACGACTATGGCCGCCGCCACAGCTTCAATACCGCGATCGCTGCGGTGATGGAGCTGATGAACGCGCTGGCCAAGTTCGAGGATGGCAGCGAGCAGGGCCGCGCGGTGCGCCAGGAAGCGCTGCAGGCGATCGTGCTGCTGCTCAACCCGATCACCCCGCATGCCAGCCACGCCCTGTGGCAGGTGCTGGGTCATGGCGAGACGTTGCTGGAAGACCAGCCGTTCCCGCAGGCCGACAGCAGCGCGCTGGTGCGCGATGCGCTGACCCTGGCGGTGCAGGTCAACGGCAAGCTGCGTGGCACCATCGAGGTGGCGGCCGATGCCGCGCGCGAGCAGGTCGAGGCGCTGGCCCTGGCCGAGCCCAACGCGGCCAGGTTCATGGAAGGCCTGACGGTGCGCAAGATCATCATCGTCCCGGGCAAGATCGTGAACATCGTCGCTGCCTGATGTCCCCGGCACCGGTCACCCGCGCGGTGGCCGGTGCCATTCCATGAGCAGGGCCGGGCGCCTGATGGCCCTGCATTCACGCGGCTTCGGGCACGCTGTGTGTTGCCGTGATCGCCCGGCTCCGCCAGACTGTCTCCATGACCCGAATCCTGCTTGCCCTCGTTCTTGTCCTCGGCCTCGCCGGCTGCGGTTTCCATCTGCGCAACAAGCTGATGCTGCCGACCGACACTGCTCCGGTGAAGGTGGTCTCCACCGCCCCGTACAGTGAACTGGTCAAGCTGCTCAACCGCAGCCTGCTGGCCTCCGGTGCCAAGCTGGCCGATGAGGACAGCAAGGGACCCAACGCCCAGCTGCAGGTGCTGTCCGAGCGCTGGGGTGACCTGCCGATCGCCATCGACTCGCAGGGCCGCGCACAGGAATACAGCCTGCGCTACGCGGTGATCTTCATCTTCCGTCGCGAGGATGGCAGCGAACTGGTGCCGCAGCAGGTGATCGAACTGTCGCGCGACTATGTGTCGCCGCCGACCGACGCCACCGGTACCACCACCGAACGCGAAATCCTGGCCACGGAGCTGCGCCGGGAAATGTCCGCCTCGATCATCCGCCGTATCGACAGCGTGGTCCGCGCCGAGATCGAGAAGGGCGGCAGCCTGTCCGCGCCGAAGGCCAAGCCGATCGAGGGTGCGGTGCCGGCCGCCGACGTCAAGCACTGAGCGGCAGCGACGATGGAACTGCGTCCGGAGCAGCTGGCCAGCCAGGGCGCTGACACCCCGTTGGCGCCGGTGTACCTGATCGCAGGCCCGGAAACCCTGCGCGTGCTGGAGGCGGCAGATGCCGTCCGCGCGCGCGCGCGCGCCTCCGGCATCGGCGAACGCGAAGTGTTCGACGCCGACGGGCGGGATTTCGACTGGAACCAGCTCGACGCCAGCTTCAATGCGCCCAGCCTGTTCAGCGCCCGCCGCTTGGTCGAGGTGCGCCTGCCCAGCGGCAAGCCCGGCAAGGACGGCGCCGAAGTGATCAGCCAGTTCTGCGCCAATCCGGCGCCGGACGTGGTGCTGATGATCACCGCCAATGAATGGAGCAAGGCCCATCAGGGCAAGTGGGCCGAGGCGGTCAGCCGCATCGGCGTGCTGTCGGTGGCCTGGGCGATCAAGCCGCACGAACTGCCGGACTGGATCGAGCGCCGCCTGCGCGGCAAGGGCCTGCGTGCCGACCCGGCCGCCGTGCAGCGCCTGGCCGAGCGGGTGGAGGGCAACCTGCTGGCCGCCGCCCAGGAAATCGACAAGCTGGCGCTGTTGGCCGATGGCCAGCCGCTGGATGTGGAGCGGATGGAATCGCTGGTGGCTGACGCTGCCCGCTACGACGTGTTCCGACTGGTGGAGGCGACGTTCTCCGGCCAGCCGCCGGCCGTGCTGCGCATGCTGGCTGGCCTGCGCGGCGAAGGCGAAGCGGTGGCCGCACTGATGCCGATCGTGATCCGTGAACTGCTGGCCGGTGCCGGCCTGGCCCGTGTGCAGGCCCGTGGCGGCAATCTGGCCGCCGAAATGAAATCGCGTGGCATCTGGGAATCACGGCAGGCGCCCTACAAGCGCGCGCTGCAGCGGCACCCGGAAGGCAAGCGCTGGGAACGCTTCGTGGCCGAAGCCGGGCTGGTCGACCGCATCGCCAAGGGGCGGGCCGACGGCGATGCCTGGCTGGCGCTGGAGCGCCTGCTGGTGGCCGTGGCCGAACCGCGTGCCGTGCGCCTGCTGGCGCGGGCCTGAGCGATGAGCCTGCGGATCTATTACGGGGGCACCTTCGATCCGGTGCACCTGGGGCATCTGGCAATCGCGCGAGCCGCCCGGGACGAACTGCAGGTGGCCGTGCGCATGTTGCCGGCAGGCGATCCGCCGCACCGTGCGGTGCCCGGCGCTACCGCCGAGCAGCGCTGCACCATGTTGTCGCTGGCCATCGGCGACGAACCGGGCCTGCTGCTGGACCGTCGTGAACTGGACCGTGCCACGCGCTATCCCGGTCGTCCGTCCTACACCGTCGATACCCTGCGCGAGCTGCGTGGCGAGCTGGGCCCAAGCCGGCCATTGGCCTGGCTGGTGGGCGCCGACAGCCTGCTGGGCCTGTCCGGCTGGCACGAATGGGAGGCCCTGTTCGGGCTGGCCCACTTCGTGGTGGCCGAGCGGCCGGGCAGCCCGCTGCAGGCGTCGATCGACGGTGAACTGGGGCGTGCCCTGCAGGGGCGCTGGGCCGACAACGAACAGGCCCTGTTCGCCAGCCCGGCCGGACGCATCCTGCGCCTGCACCACCCGCTGCGCGAGGAATCGGCCAGCGCCGTGCGCTCGCAGATCGCCGCCGGTGGCCCCTGGCGCGCCCTGCTGCCGCCGGCTGTCGCGGACTACGTCGCTGCACACGGGCTGTACCGCCCGGCCACAGCGTGAATGGCGCCGCCGTGCCATCCCCGTATAATCGCCCCCACGTTTATCGAGTCGATCCACTTTGAGCAACCAGACCCAGCCCCAGACCATCAAGGTCGATCTGCCCAGCCCGCCGCCGTCCGTGCCGGAACTGCTGGCCAGCGTCCGCCAAGCCACCGAAGACCTGAAGGCCAAGGACCTGGTCGAGATCGACGTGCGCGGCCGGTCCAGCGTTGCCGACTACATGATCGTCGTTTCGGGCACCTCGACCCGCCACGTCAAGTCGATCGCCGATGAAGTCGTGCGCTTCGCCAAGAACCTCGACGTGATGCCGCTGGGTGTTGAAGGCGAGCGCGAAGCCGAGTGGGTGCTGGTCGATCTGGGCGACGTGATCGTCCACGTGATGCTGCCGCGCGTGCGTGAGTTCTACGCCCTCGAGCGCCTGTGGACCGTCGGCGACCAGCCGCCGTCCAGCGACGACGAAGTGGCCTGAGCCGCACGTTGATGCATCCCTTCGACGGCGCCGATGGCGCCGTCGACGTTTTGGAGGACCGTGTAGATGAAAGCCCGCCTGATCGCCACCGGTGAACGCGCGCCCAGCTGGGTCGCGCAGGGCTTCGCCGAGTACCAGAAGCGGCTGTCGCACTGGCTGCCGTTCGAGCTGGTGGAAATCGAGCCCGGCTTGCGCGGCAAGGGGCGTGATCCGCGCCGCGCCACTGAAGAGGAAGGCAAGCGGGTCATCGCTGCGCTGCCGAAGAACGCCTATGTGGTGGCGTTGGATGTGCCAGGACGACAGCTGAGTTCCGAACAGCTGGCACAGCGCCTGGAGCATTGGCGCGGGCAGGGCCGCGACCTGGCGTTCCTGATCGGTGGCCCGGAAGGGCATTCGCCGGAGGTGTCCGCGCTGGCCGATGAGAAGTGGTCGATCGGACCGCTGACGCTGCCGCACATGCTGGTGCGCCTGGTGGTGGCCGAGCAGCTGTATCGGGCCGCCGCAATGATTGCCAATCACCCCTACCATCGCGCGTGAAGAGTGGTTATACTAGTCGTCTGCCCGAATAGCTCAGCCGGTTAGAGCACTTGACTGTTAATCAGGGGGTCGTTGGTTCGAGTCCAACTTCGGGCGCCACCTTGAAAAACCTGCATCGCGAGATGCGGGTTTTTTTTTGTCGCTACACTCTGCTGCTGCAACCATGGATGCCGATCATGCGCGTGCTGCTGTCCTCGAGCTTCCTGCTGCTGGCGATGGTGCCGTTCGCCACAACGAAAGCCGCGCCTTCCACCTGGCATCCGCCACAGGGCACCACCGAGCTCCCGTTGTGGCCGCAGGGCACGGTGATCGCGCCGCCGAAGTTGAAGGGACCCGAGCAGGTCAGCGAAGTGATCTCCGAAGGCAGTGGCGAACACTGGATGATGCTGCAGAACGTCGCTGCGCCGACCCTCACCGTGTTTCCGCCGAAGGGACCGGCCACCGGCACCGCAGTGATGGTGGTGCCTGGCGGAGGCTATCGGGTGCTGGCGATGGACCTGGAAGGCAGCGAGATCTGCGACTGGCTGACCGCACAGGGCATCACCTGTGCATTGCTGAAGTACCGGGTACCAGCCTCTGGCCCGAACTGGGACCCCGAGTGCAACTGCCGCGACTTTCCGGAAGTGCCGATGGCCCTGCAGGATGCACAGCGTGCAATGGGCCTGCTGCGCGCACAGGCCGAGCGCTGGTCAATCAATCCCAAGCGGGTCGGGGCGATCGGCTTTTCCGCCGGTGGTCACGTGGTGGCTGGACTGAGCACGCACGCGCTGCGCAGCTACGCGCCGGTCGATGCTGCGGATGAGCAACCCAGCCGTCCCGATTTCGCCATGGTGATGTATTCCGGGCACCTGTGGGCTGGGCACGGGAAGGGATTGTCGCTGGTCAGGGACATCACCGTGGATGACAAGGTGCCGCCGACGTTCATCGCGCAGGCCACCGACGATCGCACCGATGACGTGCGCGAATCGCTGGCCTATTACCGTGCCCTGGCGGACGCGGGGGTGCCGGTGGAAATGCATCTGTTCGCACGCGGCGGCCACGCATTCGGGTTGCGCATGAAGGATGCACCGGTAGCGGCGTGGCCGCAGCTGGCCGAGCGCTGGATGCAGGATATCGGCATGCTGGCGGATCGCCAGTTGTAGAGCCGAGCCATGCTCGGCTGCCTGTGTGAAGCCGCGCGTGGGCTCGGCTCTACAGTGCCAGCTCACCTCTGCAGAAGGCCACCAGCGTGGCGATCGCCACCGCCAGGATCGCGCCGAACAGTACCCACTCCCAGCGCGTGAATACCCGCTCGCCGCGCTGGCGCCGGGTCAAAGCGAACAACACCACGCCGGGCACGTACAGCAGTACCGACAGCAGCAGGTTGTCCAGGCCGCCGGCATACACCAGCCACAGCGCATAGGCGCTGGCCAGCAGTGCGACCCCGAAATCGCGCCAGCGCACGCCTGGTTCGCCGGCGTAGGCCTGCCCGCGCCAGGCCAGCTGCACGCCGAACGCGGTGGACAGGAAGTAGGGCACCAGGCTCATCGACGCAGCGAGCAGCACCAGCCCGGTGTAGCTGCCCGAACTGACCAGCACCATCAGCAGGAACAACTGGATCAGGCCATTGCTCAACCACAGTGCATTGGCCGGCACGCCACGCGCGTTCTCGCGGCCGAGGAAGGCCGGCATGGTGCCGTCACCGGCGGCGGCATACAGCACTTCGGCGCACAGCAGCACCCAGGCCAGCAATGCGCCGAGTACGGAGACGATCGAACCGATGATGATCACCGTCGCGCCCCATTCGCCGACGATGGCGCGCAGCACGTAGGCCATCGACGGATTGGGCAGCCCGGCCAGTTCGGCCTGCGACAGCACGCCCATCGACAGCAGGCTGACCAGTACCAGCAGCAGCCAGACCCCGAGGAAACCGATCACCGTGGCACGGCCAACGTCGGCACGGCGCGCGGCACGCCGCGAATAGATGCTGGCCCCTTCGATGCCGATGAACACCCACACGGTCACCAGCATCATGCCGCGCAGCTGCTGGCCGAGGTCGCCGAGTGCGGGCGTACCGAGGAAATCGGCGCGGAACACGTCCATGCGGAACGCGCCCGCCGCCAGGATCAGGAACAACGCGATCGGCAGCAGCTTGGCCACCGTCACCAGGCCGTTGACGATGGCGGCCGTGCGCAGGCCGCGCAGCACCAGCAGGTGCACGGTCCACAGCAGCAGTGATGAAGCGGCTACGGCGGCGGGTGTATTGCCTTCACCGAAGACCGGCACGAAGTGGCCGAGGCCACTGAAGATCAGTACGAAGAAGCTGGCGTTGCCGAGCACCGACGCCACCCAGTAGCCCCACGCCGCGGAGAAGCCGATGTAGTTGCCGAAGCCTTCGCGCGCATAGGCGTAGATGCCGGTATCCAGGTCGGGGCGACGATTGGCCAGGGCCTGGAACACGAAGGCCAGCATCAGCATGCCGGCGCCACTGACCGCCCAGCCGATCAAGGCGGCGGCCGGGCCGGCGCTGCGCGCGACGTTCTGCGGCAGTGAAAAGATGCCGGCGCCGACCATCGAGCCGACTACCAGTGCAGTCAACGCGGGCAGGCCCAGCCGTTGCGATGTCGCGGCCATGGAGATCCCCTGCGGCGCGAATGCCGCGAGCATACGGTAGCCATGTCCTCGTGAACATGTCCGCAAGAGTCAGCAGGCAAGCGCCAGCCTGCAGGAACCGGCCCGCGTGAAAACGACGAAGGCCCGGGCAACGGCCCGGGCCTTCGAAGGTGACGCTGCAACCGGTCTTACTTGAACGTGTACTTGAAGCCGACGGTGTAGTAACGGCCCAGCGCACCGGAGAAGTGCATCGGGTTGTAGTTCACCGCGCCGTAGGTGGTCGGATCGAGCGGGGCGATGCGGTCGAACACGTTGGCCACCGAGGCGTTGAGTTCGAACGAGTCGTTGATGCTCCAGCGACCGGACAGGTCCATCGTGGTGAACGAAGAGATCTTCTTCACCGGCGTACCGTCAGCGTAGAAGGCCAGGTAGCTGCCACCACGGCTGTCGATGTTGTCCATCTTGCTGATGTAGTTGACGATGCCGCTGACGCTCCACGGGCCCTGCTTCCAGGTGGTGCCGAAGTTGACCTTGTCCTTCGGCGTACCGATGCAGTTGGTGACGTCGCAGTTGCCGTGGGTACCCACGTAATCAACCGTGTCGCCGCCTTCGGTGCGCTCGAACTTCAGGATGTGGCTCCACTGCAGGTCCAGCTCCAGCTGGCCCGGGCCGATCTCGAAGGTCTGGCGGATATCGGTATCGATACCGCGCACGCGCGACGAGCTGGCATTCACGTAGCCGGTGTTGACCGCCAGGATGGTGCCGCTGTTGGCCACGCCATTGAGATTGTTGCTGTCGCGCAGCACGTTGCCGGCCAGGATCGCCGCCGCCGTGCTGCCCTGCACGATCTCGTTGGTACGCTTGATCTGCCAGGCATCGACGGTCATCGAGGTGGTCGAAGTCGGCTGCAGCACGATGCCGACCGAGTAGCTCTTGGACTCTTCCGGCTTCAGCAGCTTGTTCGGCTTGGTGATGATCGCCACCGAATTGGCGCCACATTCGCTGGCAGCGCCGCCGCTGATCTGGCAACGCACCGGGTCGACCGCAGTGGAGAAGGCGGCCAGGCCACCGTCACCGTTCTCGGCCGGGTTCGGCGCGCGGAAACCTTCGGCGTAGCTGGCGCGCAGGGCGATCCAGTCGGCCGGGGTCCACTTCACGCCCAGCTTCGGCGTAGCCTTGCCTTCGCCGCTTTCGTACTTGTCGTAACGCAGGGCGCCGGACAGTTCCAGCTGTTCCAGCACCGGTGCCGACAGTTCGACGTAGCCGGCGTAGACGTTCTGGGTGCCGTCATAGGCCGAGTAGCCCAGGCCGATGATGTCGCCCTGGTCGGTGTAGGTCTGCGGGGTCAGGCTGTTGCTGGTCTTGCGCCACTCGGTACCGATCGCCAGGCCCAGCGGACCACCCTTCAGGTCCATCAGGCTGCGCGAGACGGTGAAGTCGAACATGTCCAGGCTGGACTTGGCGCGGGCGCTGATCGTGGGCGAGATGTAGTCGTACAGCGCCTGCGAGTTCTTGCCGGCATCATCACCGATACGCCACACGCCACCGGCGCAGTTGGCATTGCCCAGTGCACACTGGACGGCGCTGTAGCGCAGGAAGCCGGTGCGCTTGTTGGTCAGGTCGGTGCCCGAGTGCAGGTAGGCGGTGTCGTAGCTCCAGTCGCCCCAGTTGCCCTTGATGCCGACCAGGAAGCGGTTGAACTCATTGGTGTTGTCGGTCACGCGCGGGCCGACATCCCAGGCCGAGTAACGCACGCGGCGCGCCGTGCCCGGGGTCGGGTTGTCGGGATGGTTCGGGCCCAGCACGGTGGCACCGGGGCCACTGTTGGCATTGACCGGGCCGCCCGGATAGCCCCAGCCGCCCGACACGCCGGACGGGGTGTTGCTGAAGATGGTTTCCTTCTTCGAGTAGCCGATCTCGGTGTAGATCTCGCCGCCTTCACCGAAGGCGAAGCTGGCGCGACCGAACACGTTGACGTACTTCTCTTCCGGAATCAGGTCGCGGTACTGCTGCGCCGGATCCCACAGGCAGCCATCGGCGGCGATGCTGGCCGGGGTCTGCCCACCGATGGTGGTCAGGCCGGCGCAACCCGGCAGCGGCACCAGATGGCCGGTGGCGTCGAGGTAGGAGCCGTTCGGGCCGGAACCGCCGGAGGTGCCACCACGGGTGTAGGCACCGCCGAGGAACTGGGCGGTCTTGTCATAGCCCCACGGGCGGGTGTCACCGGTACCGATCCACTTGCGGTTCTTGCGGTCGCTGATCTTGATCGCGTCGGTCTTGCCAACGTCCAGGCTGAAGAAGGCGTTCCAGCCATCGGTGGCCAGGTCACCGGTACCGGCGGTCAGGGTTGCTTTCCGGGCGTCGCCATCGCTGTCACCGGACAGGCCGTAGGAGCCACGCAGGATGGCGCCCTGGAAGTCGCTGCGCAGGATGATGTTGACCACGCCGGCGATGGCATCGGAGCCGTAGATCGCCGAAGCGCCGTCCTTCAGGACTTCCACGCGCTCGACGGCATCGAGCGGAATGGTGCTGAGGTCGGTGAAGACCTTCTGTCCGTCATCGGCCAGGCCATAGGTGGCCATGCGGCGGCCGTTCAACAGTACCAGCGTCGAGCCGGCGCCCAGGCCGCGCAGCGAGATGCCGGCGCCACCGCCGGCGAAACCGTTGCCGAAGGTCTTGGGAATCGAGCCGGCGCCATCGGCGGTGATGGTCTGCAGGTACTCGGCCAGCGAGGTCTTGCCGGTGCGGTCGATTTCCTGGCGGGTCACCACCTGCACCGGCGACGGTGTCTCGGTGTTGGTGCGCGGGATGTTGGAGCCGGTGACCGTGATGCGGTCGAGGTTGGTGGCCTTTTCCTGCGCGAAGGCGGAGGAGGAAGCGACGGCGCCGGCCAGCAGCAGGGCGCCGCCGGTGAGGATGTGGGTGATGGACGATGCCAGGGTGCTGCGGCGGCGGCTGGCGGGCCGTTGGATCGGGTGTTTCACAGCTTCTCTCCTAACTGGAAAACCGTAGCGTTGAGGGCTGTCGCCGGATCGATACCGGGACGCGCCAATCTAGGTTTCCTGCAGGTGACGAAGTCGTGAAATTTTGCTTAATCGGTAACGCTTGGTCCCTGGCCTGTCCGCATTTCCCGGGCAGCGGCAGGGACCGGCCCGGCGCGAGGCCGGGCCGGTGGTGGGGCTCAGTCGGGCAGCGAGAACTGTACCGGTACCAGGCCGATGGCCGGAACTGCCACGCCGTCACGCTGGGCAGGCTCGAAGCGCCAGTGCCGGAGCACCTGCTGGCGGGCGGCCTGGTCCAGGTTGCGCGAGCCGCTGCTGCGCTCGACGCTGACCGCGACCGGTTGGCCATGGCTGTCCACTTCCACCCGCAACAGCACCGTGCCCTGTTCGTGGTTGCGCAGGGACTGGATGGGGTAGGTCGGCGGCGGGGCGCTGCGGTACTGCAGCTGGGCGCCGGCCAGAGGGGTGGACGTGTCGATGCTGGGCGCCAGCTGCGGCGGAGCCGGTTCGGCGGCCGGCAACGCGATGCCCTGGGTCTCCTCCACGGTCGCGGTGGGCGCGGGCAGTGGCGGCACCACCGGCTGCGTTCGCGGTTTCGGCACCACCTGGACGATCTCCTTGGGCGTGACCGGAACCGGCGGCGTTGGTGGTGGCGGGATCTTCTCGATCAGCCGGACCGGCGTCTTTTCACGCGGGACCTGCACGGCCTGGTAGGTCGCAGGGATGAGCAGCAACAGGAAGGCCAGCAGGTGCAGGGCGATCGCCGCGCTCCAGGCGGCCACCCGGGCGGGGTCGAAATGCAGGGATGCAACGGGGTACGTACGAACCATGATCCACCTCCATGCCAGTGACGAAGTCCTCAACGCACCAGGGCCCGTGGCGGGGTTGCCGCACGCGGCTGGCAGTCCATCAGTAGCGCGGCACGACGGCTACTGCCTAGAGGCAGGGGCAGGATCGTTGGGCTGGCCTTCAGCCAGTGTCGGCGGAGGGCACGAAAAAGGCGGGCCCCCTGCGGGACCCGCCTGTGTCGTCGACCGCGGCGGACGCGATCAGCGGCCCAGTTCGAACACCACGTCCAGGTTGACCGAGACGGTCGATTCGCCCGGTGCGACCGGGGTGGCCTTGTCCATCGCCGCACCGGCCGCCATGGTGCGCATCATCTGCATCGGGCGGAAACCGCCGCTGCTGTTCTCGGAGATGCTGACGATGCGGCGCACCTGCAGGCCCAGCGACTTGGCATAGGTCTGGGCGCGGGCCTGGGCCTTCTTCAGCGCGGCCAGGCGGGCTTCGTCATAGACCGGTTCGGGCTGGTCGATCTCAAACTGCGGACCGTTGATCTGGTTGGCGCCCTGAGCGGCCAGCGCATCGAGCACCTTGCCGAGCTTGGCGATGTCACGGACCTTCAGGCTGACCGTGTTGCTGGCCTGGTAGCCGGTGATCTTCGGCGCCTCGTTGTCGGCATAGCGGTACTGCGGGTTGAGGCTGACGCCGCTGGTCTGCACGTCGCGCTCGGCGATGCCGGCGGCCTTGATCGCGGCCAGCACCTTGTCCATCTGCTGGGCGTTCTGGCGCATGGCGCTGTTGCCGTCGGCGGCCTGGGTGACCACGCCGGCCGACAGGGTGGCGACGTCCGGCACGCGGGTGGCCTCGGCGTTGGCCGAAATGTTCAGCAGGGTGCCTTCGGCCGCGGCGGCGATCGACGGCGACGACGGAGCAGCATGGGCAGTCATCGAGGTTCCAAGGGCGAGGGACAGGGCGAGCAGCAGCGGGGTGGCGGTCAGGCGCATGGGATCTCCTTGTTGTGCGGTGAGGGTGGTGTCGTAGCGATGAACGCGCTGTGAGCCTGTAAGGGGTTGTACGCGTTCCGTAACGGGTTGCCGACGATTCAGGTGACGGGCTCAGGTTATGCTGTGCCGATGCTCTATCTTGCTTCCCGCTCCCCCCGACGCAACCAGTTGCTGGCCCGACTCGGACGCCCTTTCCAGGCCCTGGACCTGGAGGTCGTCGAGCAGCGCGCCGCGACCGAGAGTGCCGAACAGTATGTGTGCCGGGTCGCCGCCGACAAGGCGCGCGCCGGGCTGGCCCGGGTGCTGGCCGAAGACCCGCAGGCGCGGGTGCTCGGCTCGGACACCGAGGTGGTGCTGGACGGTGAAGTGTTCGGCAAGCCGGCCGACGCCGCCGGCGCGCGCGCGATGCTGGCGCGCCTGGCCGGGCGCACCCACCAGGTGATGACTGCGGTGGTGGTGGTCGGCGCCGACGGGCTGGACAGCGAACTGGTCATTTCCGAAGTGACCTTCGCCCCGATCGCCGCCGCCGACATCGCCGCCTATGTCGCCACCGGCGAGCCGTTGGACAAGGCCGGGGCCTACGCCATCCAGGGCGGGGCCGAGCGCTGGATCGAACATCTTTCCGGCAGCTACTCCGGCGTCATGGGGCTGCCATTGCTGCATACCGATCGTCTGCTGGCGCGCTGTGGCGTGCCGGCCCCCATTGCCGATGCCGCCAGGGAGGCTGCCGATGTCTGAGGAAATCCTGGTCAATGTGACCCCCCGCGAAACCCGGGTCGCGGTGATCGAGAACGGCATGCTGCAGGAACTGCACATCGAGCGCGGCTGGCGCCGGGGTGTGGTCGGCAACATCTACAAGGGCAAGGTGCAGCGGGTCATGCCCGGCATGCAGGCCGCGTTCGTCGAGGTCGGCCTGGAGCGCGCCGCGTTCCTGCACGCCAACGACGTGGTGCGCCCGGCCCCGGTGGCCAGTGCCGACACCGAGAACACGACGCTGCCGCCGCCGGCCAGCGTGCCGATCGTCGAGCTGCTGCGTGACGGCCAGGACATCGTGGTGCAGGTGGTGAAGGACCCGATCGGCACCAAGGGTGCACGCCTGACCACGCAGATCAGCATTCCCTCGCGCTACATGGTGCTGCTGCCGCAGTCCAAGGTGGTGGGGGTGTCCGCGCGCATCGAGGATGAAACCGAGCGCGCCCGCCTGAAGGCGCTGGTGACCGAGTTGTCGGCGCAGCACGGCGGCTACGGCTACATCGTGCGCACCAACGCCGAAGGCCAGCCGGCCGAGGCCATCGCCGAGGACATCGCCTACCTGTCGCGCGTGTGGAACGTGGTCGAGCGCCGCGGCCGCGAAGCGCCGTCGTGCAGCATCATCTATGAAGACCTGAGCCTGCCGCTGCGGTCGGTGCGCGACCTGATCCGCAAGGACGTGGACAAGGTGAAGGTGGACTCGAAGGAGACCTTCGGCCAACTGCAGGCCTTCGTCGCCAAGTACATGCCGGTGCTGGCCGAGAAGCTGGAGCTGTACTCCGGTGACCGCCCGATCTTCGACATGTTCGGCGTGGAGGACGAGATCGGCCGCGCGCTGGACAAGCAGGTGCCGCTGAAATCCGGTGGTTACCTGGTGATCGACCAGACCGAGGCGATGACCACCATCGACGTCAATACCGGTTCGTTCCTCGGCCAGCGCAACCTGGAAGAGACGGTGTTCCGCACCAACCTGGAAGCGGCACAGGCGGTGGCCCGCCAGCTGCGCCTGCGCAACCTGGGCGGCATCATCATCATCGACTTCATCGACATGGACGATGCCGAGCATCGCCGCCAGGTGCTGCGCACGCTGGAAAAGGCGCTGGCCCGCGACCATGCCAAGACCACGGTGTACGACTTCTCGCCGCTGGGGCTGGTGGAGATGACGCGCAAGCGCACGGTGGAAAGCCTGGAGCGCCAGCTGTCGGAAACGTGCCCGCAGTGCAGTGGCCGCGGCAGCATCAAGACCACCGAGACGGTGACCTATGAGATCTTCCGCGAGATCACCCGTGCCGTGCGCCAGTTCGATGCTGCGCGCCTGCTGGTGATCGCCTCGACCAAGGTGGTCGCGCGCATTACCGATGAGGAATCCTCGGCGGTGGCCGAGCTGGAAGAGTTCCTCGGCAAGAGCATCCGCTTCCAGGCGGACGAGCAGTACCTGCAGGAGCAATTCGATGTCGTTCTGCTCTGATCCTCGCCGGCTGCAGGCCGGCGGTGGCCGATGAGCGCGCCGCCGCGCCTGCGACTGCGAAGGATCCGCCGTCATTTCATTGCCGCCTGTGCGGTGGGCCTGGTCGGGCTTGCACTGCTGGTGGGCACGCTCAGCCAGCTGCTGCCGCTGGCCGAGCGTCATCCTGACAGGATCGCCGCCTGGCTGAGCGAGCGTGCCGGCCAGCCGGTGCGTTTCGACCAGCTGCAGACCGCCTGGACCCGTCGTGGCCCGCTGCTGCAGCTGAAAGGCCTGCGCATCGGCGCCGGGCAGGGCCTGGCGATCGGCGAGGCCGAGGTGCTGGTATCGATGTACAGCGGGCTGCTGCCCGGGCGCTCGCTGACCGAGCTGCGCCTGCGTGGCCTGGCGCTGGATCTGCAGCAGGGCGAGGACGGACGCTGGACGGTGCGCGGGCTGCCGCAATCGGACAACGGCGGCGATCCGCTGGATGCGCTGCGCCGGCTGGGCGAGCTGCAGGTGATCGGGGGGCGCCTGGGCGTGCACGCGCCGACGTTGGGCATCGACACCACGCTGCCGCGCATCGACCTGCGCATGCGGGTCAATGGCGATCGCCTGCGCGTGGGCGTACGCGCCTGGGCGCAGCCCGAAGCGCTGCCGCTGACCGCGGTGCTGGACGTGGACCGTGCGCGCGGCAACGGCGAGGCCTGGCTGGGCGCCGACCCGGTCGATTTCCACGCCTGGGCGCCCTTGCTGGCGGCTGGCGGCGTGCGCCTGCGCGAGGGCAAGGGCGAGTTGAACCTGTGGTTGACCCTGCGCGATTTCGCGCCGGTGGCGCTGACCACGGATTCGGACCTGCGCGACGTGCGTATCGATGGCGCACCGATACCCGGCATGGCGGCGCCGCAGCTGCAGCTGCAGCGACTGCAGGCCCGCCTGCGCTGGCAGCGCCAGGCCGAGGGCTGGGCGCTGCAGGTACCGCAGCTGCGGCTGAAGAATGAAGACGGCGAGCAGCGCCTCGATGGCCTGCAGCTGCAGGTCGGCAAACAGCTGCAGGTCCGTTCCGGTGAAGTGCAGGCCGGCATCGCACTGCGTGCGCTGGCCCTGAGTGATCGCCTTGAGCCGGGCCTGCGTCGCTGGCTGTTCCTGTCCAGGCCGCAGCTGGACGTGCGCGCGTTGCAGCTGTCGGGCGAACGCGATGGCCCCCTGTGGGCGCAGGGTGAACTGCAGTCGCTGGGTTTCGCCAGCGTGGGCAACTCGCCCGGCCTGCGCGGCCTGGGCGGGCGCTTTGAAGGCGACGCCGACGGCTTCAGCCTGCAGCTGCAACCGCAACGGCAGCTGCAGTTCGATTGGCCGACCGGCTTCGGCGTGCGCCATGACCTGCACCTGGCCGGACAGATCGTGGGCTGGCGCGACGAGGGCGGTGGTTGGCGGATCGGGACGCCGGCGATGCGTGTGGAAGGCACCGACTACGCGGCCGACGTGCGCGGCGGGGTCTGGTTCCAGGGCGACGGCACGCGGCCGTGGCTGCAGCTGGCCGCGAAGCTGGACGACGTGCCGATGACGGCGGCCAAGCGCTTCTGGATCCACTCCAAGATGAGCAAGGGCGCCACCGACTGGCTGGACATGGCGCTGGCTGGCGGCCAGGTGCGCAATGGCGTCGGCCTGGTCACCGGTGACCTGGACGACTGGCCGTTCGACAACAATGATGGCCGCTTCGAGGCCACCGGCCACATCACCAATGGCGACATCCGCTTCCAGCACGACTGGCCGCTGATGAGCCAGGTCGACGCCGACATCGCCTTCATCGGCCCTGGCTTCGACATGCGTGGACGGGGTGATCTTGCCGGCGTGGCGGTACAGAAATTCGAAGCGGGCATTCCGGACTTCGGGCACCAGCCGTTGTACGTACGTGCCGACGCGCCGAGCGAGGCCGGCAAGCTGCTGGCGATGCTGCGTCAGAGCCCGTTGCACAAGGATTACGGCGATACGCTGGACAATCTGGTCGCCAGTGGTCCGGCCCATGTGACCTTCGATCTGCTGCAGCCGCTGCATCAGGATGAAGGCGAGGGCCACCTGCAGGGCACGGTCGATCTGGCCGGCGTGAAGCTGGTCGACAAGCGCTTCCAGCTGACCTTTGACAACATGCACGGGCAGGCGCGCTACAGCAATGGCGGTTTCGGCGCCGAGGACCTGGCGGTGCGCCACCTCGGCCAGGAAGGACGGCTGAGCCTGCGTGCCGGCGGTTACGTGCATGACAGCACGCGCGCCTTCGAGTCGCAGCTGACCGCCCGCCTCGATGCCAGCGTGCTGATCGACCGTGCTCCCGAGATGGCCTGGCTCAAGCCTTACATCAACGGCAATTCGGCCTGGACCATCGGCGTCAACCTGCCCAAGGTGGCGCCCGGCGCACCTGCGCCGCCGAGCGAGCTGCGACTGGGTTCGGACCTGGTCGGCACCCGGCTCGACCTGCCGGCGCCGCTGGACAAGCCGGCCGCCGAGCCGCTGGCGACCACGGTGGCCGCGCAGCTGCCGATGGGCGCCGGCCGCATCGACGTAGCGTTCGGCCATCGCCTGGCCCTGGCCGCGCGCAGCCACAACAACCAGACCGGTGTGCAGGTCACGCTGGGCAGCGACCATGTCGACCGCGAGCCGCCGGCGAGCGGACTGACGGTCAATGGCCGCAGCCCGACCCTGGATGCGCTGGAGTGGATCAGCCTGGCGCGCGGTGGAAGTGACGACGACGCGATGCCGCTGCGCGCGGTCGACGTGCAGGTCGGCCAGCTCAAGCTGATCGGCGGAGTGTTCGAGCAGACCCGGCTGCAGCTGCACCCGGGCCCGCAGGCACTGGACGTGCGCCTGGATGGGCCGTCGCTGGCCGGCCGCCTGACCGTACCCAACGCCGACGGCGGCACCATCAGCGGCCAGCTTGACCGCGTGCACTGGCAGTCACTGCCGACGGCACCGGGGGCGGCCGCCGCGCCGGCGCGGGTACAGGCCGGTGCCAATGACATGGACCCGGCCAAGCTGCCGCCGTTCGCGCTGGACATCGCCGACCTGAAGTTCGGCAAGGTGGTGCTGGGCCAGGCGGTGCTGCGCACGCGCCCACTGGCCAACGGCCTGAACGTGGACGCGTTGCGCTTCCGCGCGCCGGACCAGGAAATCGACATCACCGGCCGCTGGCTCGGCCGTACGGGCGGCGCCCGTACCGAACTGACCGCGCAGGTGCGCAGCGAGGACCTGGGCGGGCTGATGCAGAACCTTGATTACGGCGGCCAGCTGCGCGGCGGTTCCGGCCAGGCGCAGCTGCAGGCGGCCTGGAGCGGGGGGCCGTCGGACTTCCAGCTGGGCAACCTGCAGGGCAGCCTCGACCTGCATGCGCGCAATGGCCAGCTGCTGGAGCTGGAGCCGGGCGCCGGCCGCGTGCTGGGCCTGCTCAGCGTCGCACAGCTGCCGCGGCGGCTGATGTTCGATTTCCGCGACTTCTTCTCCAAGGGCTTCGCGTTCAACCAGATCGAGGGCAGCATGCAGTTCGGTCAGGGCATGGCGCGCACCGACAAGGTGCTGATCGAAGGCCCGGCGGCCAACATCACCATCCGTGGCCAGGCCGACCTGCGCAACCAGCAGTTCGACCAGACCATCGACGTCAACCCGCGCGCGGGCAACCTGCTGACCGTGGTCGGTGCGGTGGCCGGCGGCCCGGTGGGGGCGGCGCTGGGCGCGGCCACCAATGCGGTATTGTCCAAGCCGCTGGGCGAGATTGGCGCCCGTACCTACAAGGTGACCGGTCCATGGAAGGAGCCGAAGGTGGAAGTGATCGAGCGCAGCCGCGACAAGACCCCATCACCGCCCGTGCCGGCACCTGCACCGGCCATTCCGCCGACCGTCACCGACCTGCCGCGCTCGCGCTGAGCACGGCTTCCTGTTCACGGGGCTTGCCTGAGCGCCCCCGCACCCCCAGATCGAAACCATGACTGATATCGCCCTGACGCTTGCCCAAGACCGCCTGCTGCGCCCCGGCGGCCTGGATACCGCCGGCCTGGAGCGCACCTTCGGGCAGCTGCTCGGCCCTGGTGTCGACTTCGGCGACCTTTATTTCCAGCACGCCCGCCGCGAGAGCTGGAGCGTGGAAGACGGCATCGTCAAGGACGGCGCCCATTCCATCGAGCAGGGCGTGGGCGTGCGGGCGATTTCCGGCGAGAAGACCGGCTTCGCCTACTCCGATGACATCCATGCCGATGCGCTGCTGGCGGCGGCGCAGTCGGCGCGCGCGATCTCGCGCGAGGGCGGTGCGCAGACCGGACGTTCACTGCTGCGCGGCAATGCGCGCGCGCTGTACCCAGCGTTGGACCCGATCGACGGCATCGGCAACGAGGCCAAGGTCGAGGTGCTCAAGCGCCTGGATGGCTACCTGCGTGCCGCCGACCCGCGCGTGAAGCAGGTGATGGTGAGCCTGTCCGGCGGCGTCGATACGGTGCTGATCGCCCGCAGCGACGGCGTGCTGGCGGCCGACGTGCGCCCGCTGGTACGCCTGAACGTGCAGGTCATCGTCGAACACAACGGCCGTCGCGAGTCCGGCTACGCCGGTGGTGGTGGCCGTTATGGCTACGAAGCGCTGTTCGCCAGCGGCCGCCCCGAAGCCCTGGCCCAGGAAGCGCTGCGCCAGGCGCTGGTGAACCTGGACGCGGTGCCGGCGCCGGCCGGCATGATGCCGGTGGTGCTCGGCCCGGGTTGGCCGGGCGTGTTGCTGCACGAAGCGGTCGGCCACGGCCTGGAAGGCGACTTCAACCGCAAGGGCACCAGCGTCTACGCCGGCCGCATCGGCGAGCGCGTCGCCGCACCGGGGGTGACCATCGTCGACGACGGCACCCTCGACGGTCGCCGCGGTTCGTTGAACATCGACGACGAAGGCCACCCGAGCCAGTGCACCCCGCTGATCGAGGACGGCATCCTGGTCGGCTACATGCAGGACAGCCTCAACGCGCGGCTGATGGGCATGGCCCCGACCGGCAACGGGCGCCGCGAATCGTTCGCGCACCTGACCATGCCACGCATGACCAACACCTACATGCGCGCCGGCGAGCACGACCCGCAGGAGATGATCCGTTCGGTGAAGAAGGGCCTGTACGCGGTGAACTTCGGCGGTGGCCAGGTCGACATCACCAGCGGCAAGTACGTGTTCTCGGCCACCGAGGCCTACCTGATCGAGGATGGCCGCATCACCACCCCGGTGAAGGGCGCGACCCTGATCGGCAACGGCCCGGAGACCATGCAGAAGGTGCGCATGGTCGGCAACGATCTGGCCCTGGACGAGGGCGTGGGCATCTGCGGCAAGGACGGGCAGAGTGTGCCCGTGGGTGTCGGCCAGCCCTCGCTGTTGATCGAGGGCATCACCGTCGGCGGTACGCAGGCCTGAGCGTGGCGATGGCCGCGGCCACCGCCCGGGCCGGCGCGGACTCAGTCCTCGTCGGCCTCGTCGACCGGATCGCCGGCGTGTTCGTCGCCTGCCGTCTTCAAGCCCAGCGCCGCCGGCAGCATCAGCGTACGCAGCACCTGGAAGATCTCGCGGTAGGCGCGCGGCGGCTTGTTCTTCGCCTTTTCGGCCTGCGCGTTGCGTACCAGGGTGCGCAGCTGCTGGCGGTCGGCCTGCGGGTAGTCGTCAAGCAGGGCGGCCAGCGCCTTGTCACCGTCGGCCAACAGGCGGTCGCGCCAGTCTTCCACGCGGTGCATCATCGCCACTTCGCGGCGGCCAGTCTCGCTGTTGGCGTCCAGCGCATCGCGGATCGCGTCCAGCGTTGCCTCGTCCTCGCGGCGCATGTGCTTGGCCAGGAACGCCAGCTGGCGCTTGTGGGCGATATGGGCGGTGATGCGCTTGCACTCGGCGATATGCGGCAGCAGGTCTTCCGGGATCGGCAGGCGCGCCAGCTGGGCCGGGGTCAACGACACCAGCTTCTCGCCCAGGGCCAGGACGTCGAGCGCGTCGCGCCGGTTCTGGCTGCGGCTCTTGTCGTGGAATTCACCGGTTTCTTCGTCGCGTCCGCGCATCGTCCCTACCTGATCTCAAAAAAAGTCGCCCGGCGTGATGCCGGGCCCAACCTGTACAGGATAAAGCATTGAACGTGATCGCCCCTGAAGTGGCCGTCGGCGACGACAGCCCGGCCCGGCTGGAACGGCTGGCCGACCTCTCCCAGCAGCTGCTCGACCGCGCCCGCGCGCTGGGCGCCAGCCAGGCCGAGGTCAGTTGCAGCGAGGACCGCGGACTGGAGGTCA
The DNA here is from genome assembly GCF_059372355.1 of Stenotrophomonas sp. YJH_SMC_135. Lineage (NCBI taxonomy): Bacteria > Pseudomonadati > Pseudomonadota > Gammaproteobacteria > Lysobacterales > Lysobacteraceae > Stenotrophomonas > Stenotrophomonas sp. YJH_SMC_135. Next base: position 675,624 of record NZ_JCAFVN010000003.1, on the reverse strand, counting down.
ATGTCCGCCTCGGCGAGGTCGAGACCGTGCAGTCCACGCGCGACCGCGGCATCGCCGTGACCGTCTATTTCGGCCAGCGCAAGGGCAGTGCCAGCACCGGTGACCTGAACGAGGCCAGCCTGGCCGCTACGGTCGAGCAGGCCTGCGCGATTGCCCGGCATACCGAGGATGACCCGGCTGCCGGCCTGGCCGAGGCCGCACTGATGGCCACCGACTTCCCGGAGCTGGACGGTTGGCACCCGTGGGCGTTGCAGGCCGATGAGGCGGTGGACCTGGCCCTGGCCTGCGAGGCGGCCGGTCGCGAGGCCGACGCGCAGATCCGCAATTCCGACGGCGCATCGGTGTCGAGCATGCAGAGCCTGTCGGTGTATGCCAATTCGCATGGTTTCTTTGGTCGTGAGCGCGGCACCCACCATTCGGTCGGCTGCGCGCTGATCGCCGGGCAGGGCGATGGCATGCAGCGCGATGGCTGGTACACCAGCGCGCTTGCCCGGGAGGACCTGGAAGACGTGGGCCTGGTCGGCCGTCGTGCCGCCGAGCGCACCGTGGCCCGCCTGCAGCCGCGTTCACTGGCTACTGGCAGCATGCCGGTGCTGTTCGCCCCGGAAGTGGCGCGCAGCCTGGTCGGCCACCTGCTGTCGGCGGTGTCCGGCGGCGCCTTGTACCGCCAGGCCAGCTTCCTGCTGGACAGCGTCGGCCAACGCCTGTTCCCGGAATGGATGCAGATCGACGAGCTGCCGCACCTGCGCCGTGGCCTGCGCTCGGCCGCCTTCGACGGCGACGGCGTGGCCACCCGTAGTTCGGCGCTGGTCCGAGACGGCGTACTGCAGCGCTACGTGCTGGGCAGCTATTCGGCGCGCAAGCTGGGCCTGCAGACCACCGCCAATGCTGGCGGCGTGCACAACCTGCAGCTGGCGGCCAATGCCGGCCCGCTGGAAGAGATCGCCCGGCAGATGGGTGACGGCCTGCTGGTGACCGAGCTGATGGGGCAGGGCGTGAACGGGGTGACCGGCGATTACTCACGAGGCGCGGGCGGCTTCCGTGTCGAGAACGGCGAGATCCAGTACCCGGTGGACGGCGTCACCATCGCCGGCAACCTGCGCGAGATGTTCAGCAGCATCGAGGCGGTCGGCAGCGACGTCGACCCGCGCTCGCACATCCGGACCGGTTCGATCCTGCTGGGGCGGATGACCGTCGCCGGTAATGATTGATGGCATTGATGACGTAAGCTATGCGCGCCTGACGCAACCAGCTTGGTGCTGGTGGGTCAAGACCACCCAATGAAAAGGAGTTTTGTCGTGAGCGAATTCGATAACGTCCCGTCGCCGCCGGCAACCACCGATGCCCCGGCCGACCAGCGCACCATGGCGCTGGCTGCGCACCTGCTGGGCATCTTCACCTGGTTCATCGGCGCCCTGATCATCTGGCTGATCAACAAGGATGACGCCAGCAAGGCCTTCGTGACCGACCAGGCCAAGGAAGCGCTGAACTTCCAGATCACCGTGACCATCGCCATGGTCATCAGCATCATCCTGATGGTGGTGATCATCGGCGGCATCCTGGCGCCGATCGTGGGCATCATCAACCTGGTGTTCTGCATCATTGCCGCAGTCAAGGCCAACAACGGCGAAGCCTATCGCTACCCGTTCACCCTGCGCCTGATCAAGTAATACCGGCCGCATGCGCAAACAGGAACGCCCGGCATTGCCGGGCGTTCCTGTTTGAGGGCAGCGTCACCGGCGGCGATCAGTGATCGCGTTCCACCGCCAGCGTTGCCAGCGCGCGCAGCGCATCGGCCTCTTCGCCATGGCCGGCCAACGTGGCCTGCATGCGTGCGGCCAGTTCGCGCAGCTGCGCCTTCGCGCCGTCCATGCCGAGCAGCGCGGGGAAGGTGCTCTTGTCCTGCGCCTGGTCCTTGCCGGCGGTCTTGCCCAGCTGTTCGGAACTGGCTTCGACATCGAGGATGTCATCGCGGACCTGGAAGGCCAGGCCGAGTGCATCGGCGAAACTGTCGAGCTGGGCCAGCTGCGGCTCGTGGGCCTGGCCGCACAGCGCCCCCATGCGCACCGCTGCACGGATCAGCGCGCCGGTCTTCAGCGCATGCATGCGGGTCAGTGCCGCCAGGGTCTGCTGCTGGCCGGTGGCATCGATGTCCAGCGCCTGGCCACCGCACATGCCGGAGGCGCCGGACGCGTGAGCGAGGGTCTGCAGGCAGGCCACGCGCAGCGTGGCCGGCAGCGGCGCATCGGCCAGCAGGCCGAAGGCACGCGTCTGCAGGGCGTCGCCGGCCAGGATCGCGGTGGCTTCGTCGAAGGCGATGTGGGTGGTCGGCTTGCCGCGGCGCAGGGCGTCGTCGTCCATCGCCGGCAGGTCGTCATGCACCAGCGAATAGGCGTGGATCAGCTCGACAGCCATCGCCGCCGCGTCCAGCTGTTCCGGCTGCGCGCCGAACAGGTGGCCACTGGCATACACCAGCAGCGGTCGCATGCGTTTGCCACCGCCCAGCACCGAATAGCGCATGGCCTGGTGCAGGCGCTGCGGTGCTTCGGCAGGCGAGGGCAGGGCGGCATCGAGCTGGCTTTCGATACGGTCGCGCCAGCGCGCGAACAGGGCTTCAGCCGTCATGGTTGGGCGGATCGAAAGGCTCGGCCGTTTCCGGCTGGGCCGGATCGCTGAGCAGGCGCACGCGCAATTCGGCCTGCTCCAGCGCCTGCTGGCACTGACGGTACAGACCGACACCGCGTTCGTAAGCACTGAGCGACGCTTCCAGGCTCAGCTCGCCGGTTTCCATCTGCTCCACCAACTGTTCCAGCGATTCGAGCGACTGCTCGAACTGGGCGACCGGGGAGGCGTTTTCGGGGGACTTCTTGGCCATGCGGCAAGTGTGGACGGGCTGCGCGCGGGGGTCAATTCACCAGCCGCCGGGACGCCACTGCAGCTGCGCGTCGTGGGCCTGCAACCAGGCCTGCAGGGGAGCTGCGATGACCACGTCGGCGGCGGCAAGCAGCTGCGCTCCATCGAAGACCAGCGGCAGCTGGGCGCGTCGCCAGGGGGCAAGGTGTTCGCGTTGCAGGCAGTCCTTCAGCGCATGCGAATGCTGGCGACCGGGCAGCAGGATGCGTTCGCCGCCCACACGCGCACGGACCTGGAGCGGCCGTTCGAAGGCCTCGGCGCCGTGCAGGTGCAGCTGACCGCCATCGGGCAGCGCCAATGGCGCGCGTCCATCCCATCCGGCCTGCCAATCATGGGGAAGCGCCGGCAGTTGCGCGGGCAGGAGATAGGCATGATCGCGCCATTGCTGGATGGCATGATCGTGCCAGCGCACCCGCGCCTGGCGATCGTTGCTGGCTGGCAGCAGCTCGTCCAGCGCCTGCTGCAGCACCGTGGCCGGCAGTGGGGCGGCCCCATGGCCGATCACCCAGGCACGCAGCACGCGCGCGGCGCGGCCCGGTGACACCTGGCGCAGCAGCTGCAGCGATAGCACACGCGGTGCCACCTCCAGATGCGCGATCAGCTCGGCGTCCTCCTCGTCCAGCAGCGCGCGGGTCTGCCGGCAATGCAGGGCGCTGCCCGCCAATGCCGCGGCGGCGTGCGGCCAGCGCTGGCGCAGCAACGGCAGCACCTGCAGGCGCAGGAAATTGCGATCGGCGTGGTCGTCGGCGTTGCTGGGGTCTTCAACCCAGCGCAGCGCGTGCTGGTGCGCGTAATCGAGCAGCGCACGGCGCGGCACCGCCAGCAGCGGTCGCCACACACGGTGTTCGCCTACGCGGCTGTCTGCGGACATCGCGGCAAGACCATCGACGCCGGAGCCACGCAGGGCACGCAGCAGGAAGGTCTCGGCCTGGTCGTCCAGGTGCTGCGCCAGCGCCAGTGTTTCGCCGTCGCGCAGTTCGGTGGCGAACGCGGCGCGTCGCGCCTGCCGTGCTGCGCCTTCCAGGCCCAGGCCCGATGTGGGGTCGATCTGCACGCGATGCACGGCCAGTTCGATGCCCAGCGCTGCGCATTGCTGCTGGCAATGCAGCACCCAGTCGTCCGCATCGGGGTGCAGGCCATGGTGCACATGCACCGCGCGCAGCGCCGTGCCGGAGGCCTTGGCGCAGCGCCACAGCCAGTGCAGCAGCACGGTCGAGTCGACACCGCCGCTGTAGCCCACCAGCAGTGGCGCATCCAGCGGAACGAGGGCAGGGAAGGCAGTCACGGCGGCAAGTATAGGGTTGCTCGGCAGGGCTGCGCCCTGCACCCGGGTACGATCCAGAGCAACGGCAACGGCAACAGCAGAAGCTGGTTTCCTGAGGGTGGGCGGGGTGGGGCCGGTTGCGGGGGCCGCTGCAAGTACGTCCATGTAAGCTCGGTCGCCGCATCCATGCGGCTCACGCCCCCGCAACCGGACCCACCCCGCCTTCGACAGTTTCCTGCGAACTGTCGGAATTGCTCTTGGGGTCAGATCCGTTTTCCTGCGGAAAACGGATCTGACCCCGTATTCAATTCGATATCTGAGAGAAAAATCGTGTCGACCAAGCTCGACACCTACCAGGAGCAACAGCAACCGCCGTGGTTGCCGGCCGCCCCGCCATCCCACGGAATGCACGCTGTTGCTGTTGCTGTTGCTTCGGCCGTTGCCGTTGCATCGGCAGGTGCAGGGCGCAGCCCTGCCGAAAAACCTACTTCACCCGACGGCCCGCGCGGTCGATGCGGAACCACTCCCCGCCTTCCATCGGCGTGTGGCCATCGGCATCCGGCGTGCCGCGCCGACAGCCGTTGCAGACCTCGGCCACGCCATCCTGGAACGGCCACCCGAAATCGTAGGTGCCGGGCACCACCTGGCGGAACGTCAGGTCGAAGTAGCCGACGCGGTTGCCGACGCGGCCGCGCAGCAGGCCTTCCTGCGGTGTTTCCGGGCCGTTGTCCCAGGTCAGCACAGGCAGGCTGCGGCCCTTGCGGTCGACGTAGTGGAAGCCCTGGTCGGCATACACCACGGCCAGGCCGTGGTCGTCGTAGTTCAGGTCCTTCAGCGCATCGGCGCTGATCTTCGGCCGGTGATCGACCACCTCGCAGTTGGGCAGCGGCCACAACCTGTGTTCGTCGGTCAGCAGCTTGCAGGCCGGCGCCTGCGCCAGCGCGCTGGAACCGGCCAGTACGCCGAGCAGGACCAGCGACCGCGCGAAGCGGCCGCGGTCGAGGCGGGCCTGCCGCACGATCACTTGGCCTCGGTCTTGCGCTCGAAGGCCGTCGGTGCCGGCAGCTGCACCGGCACGCCCTTGTCATCGCAGGTGCCGGCCTGGCACAGGCGCTCGCGCAGGGCCGGGGTGGCCTGCACGATCATGTGATAGATCGCGTTCTGTTCCAGCGTGCCGCGGATCGCCTTGCTGCCCGGGCCACGCGCCCAGATGCCGACATCCTCACCACCGTGCGATTCGGACTTCATCGGCACCAGTGCTTCCTGCATGTAGTCCGGATGCTCGGTGTCGACCTCGCGCAGGTTCGGGCGGCCGTTGGCCGGTTCGAAGCTGCTCGGGTTGTGCGGGTAACGCTTCGGGCCGGCCGGCTGCTGGTTGCTGCTGCCGGTATGGCCCGGGCCGTTGGCATAGCTCAGCGTGGTGTACGGCTGGCCGGTGCCGTCCAGCGCGTAGTCCAGCTTGCCGGCACCATCTTCGCCGCCCTTGTCCTTCACCTTGCCCAGGATCGGATTGCCACGTGCCGGGTAGCCGACGAAGTTCAGCGTATGCGAGTGGTCGGCGGTGACGATGATCAGGGTGTCGTCGGCCGAGGTCAGTTCGTTGGCCACGCGCACCGCGTCGGACAGCGCCACGGTCTCGGTCAGTGCACGGTAGGCGTTGCCGCTGTGGTTGGCGTGGTCGATGCGCGCGCCTTCGATCATCAGCACGTAGCCTTCCTGGTGCCTGGCCAGATTCCTGATCGCTGCAGCCGTCAGTTCGGCCAGGCTCGGCTCACCGCCCGGATCCTGCGGGCGCTCGTATTCGTAGCGCATGTGGTCCGGTTCGAACAGGCCGAGGATGGCCGGCGCATTGGCGGCCGCCGCCAGCTGCTTGCTGTTCCACACGTAGGCACCCTGCGGGTGCGCCTGCTGCCATTCCTGCACCAGGCTGCGGCCATCCAGGCGCTGGCCGACCTTGTCGTCGTATTCCGGATCGCGCTCTTCCACGGTGGTGAATTCACCGCGACCGCCGCCGAGAGCGACCAGCGGGCCGCGCCCATAACGCGAGGTCGACAGCAGCTGCTGTGCGATGTCCTTGCAGCCTGCAGCCTTGGCCGCTTCAGTCAGGTCGGTGTCGTTTTCCCAGTTGCGCTCGGGCGAGTGCGCATAGGTGGCAGCAGGGGTGGCATGGGTCAGGCGCGCGGTGGACACCACACCGGTGGCCAGGCCGGCGCTGTCGGCCAGCTGCAGCCAGGTCAGCAGGCCCTTGGACAGGCTGTCGGCGCAGTCGGTGCGGCTGCCGGCGCTGACACCGATCGCGCCCATGTGGGTCTTCACGCCGGTGGTGATGGCGGTCATGGTGCCGGCCGAGTCCGGCGTCTGCGAATCGGTGTTGTAGGTCTTGCTGAACGCCGTGGCCGGGAAGCGCTCCCAGGACAGCAGGTTCTCCTCGCCCGAGCCACCCTTCTGCTGGCCTTCGTAGATGCGCGAGGCGGCCACGGTGGTCAGGCTCATGCCGTCGCCGAGGAACAGGATGACGTTCTTCGCCTTGCCGGACATCGCGCCGTTGGCGGCGGCCTGGGCGGCGCCACTGCGGTACCACCATTGCGGGGTCTCGCCGGCAGGATGGGCGACCGGGTCGACGGCGACCTTCAGGCCGGCCGGGACAGAGGCGGGGGTGGTGCTGGCGCAGGCGCCCAGCAGCAGGGTGGTGGCGCAGGCGGCCAACATTGAGACGGAACGGCGCATGGACGCTGGGATCTCACAAACTGTAACGGGACGTTCATTATGCCCGCCCCTGCAAGGCACGCCGATGACACACTGATTTGCCGGCCGGGCGGTCGTTCTGCGGGCCGCCTTGGGCTATCGTGCCAGCATCCCTTCCTTCCCCTCTGGATTGCCTATGAAGCTGGTCTCTGCCTGGCTGCGGATTCCATTCTGGCAGCGCGTGGTCGGTGGCTTCGTGCTCGGCGCGCTGGCCGGCTGGGCGCTTGGCCCGGCCGCGGAAACGTGGTTCGGCCCGCTCGGTGAGCTGTACGTCACCCTGATCAAGATGATCGCCGTGCCGCTGGTGTTCTTCGCGGTCATCAACGCGATCTCGTCGCTGCACGGGCAGAAGTCGGTCGCCGCGCTCAGTGGCCGCACCTTCCTGTGGTTCGTGATCACCGCGGCGCTGGCGGTATGCGTTGGGCTGGGCGTGGGGACCGTGCTGCAGCCCGGTGCCGGCGGGCTGCAGCTGACAATGGCCAGCAACTACGTGCCGCGCGAAGTGCCCAGCGTGGTGCAGGTGCTGCTGGACGTGGTGCCGGCCAATGTCTTCTACGCGCTGTCCGGCATCGGTACCAAGGTCAATGCGGCCGGTGAGACTGTGCTGGCGGCCGGTCGCGGCTCGATCCTGCCGGTGATCTTCTTCGCAGGCCTGGTGGGCTTTGCCATCGTCAAGCTGGGCGAGAAGGTGACCGAGGCGCGCAAGCTGGTCGGCCAGATGAGCGACATCATGATCCAGGTGACCCGCTTCGTGCTGGAAGTCACCCCGATCGGTACCTTCGGCCTGATCGCCGGCCTGGTCGGCAGCTATGGCTTCGAGAAGCTGCTGCCGCTGGGCCATTTCGTGCTGGCCCTGTACGTGGCCTGCGCCCTGCACATCGTGGTGGTCTACAGCGCGCTGCTGCTGGCGCACGGCCTGAACCCGCTGAAGTTCTTCCGCGGCGCGGCGCCGGGCATGCAGGTGGCCTTCGTCAGCTCGTCCAGCTTCGCCGCGATGCCGGTGGCGCTGCGTTCGATCACCCACAACCTGGGCGTGAACAAGGACTACGGTTCATTCGCGGTGCCGCTGGGCGCCAGCATCAAGATGGATGGCTGCGGCGCGATCTATCCGGCGCTGTGCGCGGTGTTCATCGCGCAGTACAGCGGTGTGCCGCTGACCCCGGAGCAGTACGTGGTGGTGCTGATCGCCTCGGTGCTGGGCAGCTTCGGTACGGCCGGCGTGCCGGGTACCGCGGTGATCATGGCCACGGTGGTGCTGAGCGCAGCCAACCTGCCGCTGGAGACCATCGGCTATCTGTATGCCATCGACCGCATCCTCGACATGATGCGCACGATGACGAATGTGACCGGCCAGATGCTGGTGCCGGTGATCGTGGCCAAGGAAACCGGGCTGCTGGACCAGGCGGTGTATGACAATCCGTCCAGCAATGTGGGCGTGGACGATCCTGACCCGACACCGCCACGCAGCTGAGGTTGCGTGGAGATGAAAGGCCCGCCCTGACCGGCGGGCCTTTCGTTTGGGAGATGGCTGACGCGCTGCCGACCGTGGTAGATCCACGCCATGCGTGGATGGAGGCGGTGCCGACCAAGGTCGGCAGCTACCCACCATTACGCGGGCCCAACAAAAAAGCCGCTGCAGGGCAGCGGCTTTGCTTTGCGTATCAGGCGGCGCTGTGACGCCAGCCGGTCAGAGGTCGACGCGGCGGGCCTGCATGAACTTGTTGCCCCAGTAGCCACTGAGCAGGGTGTCCACGCGGACGTCCTTGCCCGAGCTCGGCGCATGCAGGAAACGGCCATCGCCGACGTAGATGCCGACGTGGTCGACGCGGCCCTTGCGGCCGAAGAACACCAGATCACCCGCGGCCAGCGCGGTGCGGTCGTTGATCAGTTCGGCATTGTCATCGTGGGCCATCTCGCGCGAGACGCGCGGAAGTTCGATGCCCAGGGCCGAACGGAACACATAACCGACCAGGCCGCTGCAGTCGAAACCGCTGTCCGGGTTGCTGCCACCCCAACGGTACGGGGTGCCCAGCAGGGTCATCGCGCGGCGCAGCAGCGACTGCACCTTGCCGTTGTCGGCGGCGGTGCCGACGACGCTGCCATTGGCGGCGCTGCTGGTGTCGTAGTTGGCGAGCAGGCGGCTGAGGTCGCCGGCCACCACGGCCGAGCGGTCCATCAGCGGAATGGTGTCGTTGGCGGCCAGGTGCGGCAGCAGGGCGGCCAGCGTGGCACTGGCGGCGGCATCGACGCGGCTGCGCTGCGGAGCGGCAGCCTCGGCCTTGGCGGCCGGTCGGGCGGTGCTCTCGGCCACCGGGGCCGGGGTCACATCGGAACGGTTCGGAGCAGTCTGCGACCAGGCCGGAAGGCTGGTCAGACACAGTGCCAGGCCAAGCAACAGCGGGCGGGCACTACGTGAAGATACGGAAGTCTGGCCTTCGCTTTTCAGGTCGTCAGTCGTCACGCGTCGGTCACAGGAAAAAAACGATGGGGCATCATGCCCTGTAAAAGCGCGGATAAGTTAAAAATTCCGTTAGTAATTCGTTAGTTACACAGTGATGTTCGTCACAGTTTTGAATATATCGCCTGTTCATTTTAGCGAAGGACGCGTTTCGCCCCTGTGTAGTGGTCCTTCCAGTAGGGACCGCTGAGCGAGTCCAGGCGCACGGTGCCGCCGGTGCTCGGCGCATGCACGAAGCGCCCTTCACCTACATAAATACCGACGTGGGTAACGCTGCCGCGGCTGCCGAAGAACACCAGGTCGCCGGTGGCCAGGCGCTGCGGGTCGATCTTCGGGCCCTGCACCGCCGCCAGGTCGCGGGAGGTGCGCGGCAGCCGCAGGTCCAGCATCTCGCGATAGACATAAGCGACCAGGCCGCTGCAGTCGAAGCCCGAATCCGGAGTGTTGCCGCCATAGCGGTAGGGCGTGCCGACCAGGCTGATGGCGCGCATCAGCACCGAGTTGGCAGCCTCGGGGTTGTCCGGCACGGTCTTTGGCCAGTTCGCCGTGGGCGGGGGCGGGGCCGGGCGGGTGGCCTTGCCACCGCCACAGGCGGTCATCAACAGGGGCAGGGCCAGCAGCAGGGCCGGGGCGAGAAACCGGCGCTGGCCGGACGAAACTGGCGTGATGTGCATGATCTCCGGATAATGCGCCACCTTGGATTGGCCGTCATGATGGCGGCGTCCCCGCCGGGCGACAACCCGCCCCAACCCGCCTGCCTCCGGCAGATCCAGACAGAGTTGCGCATGAAGATCGAAAAAGACCGCGTTGTCCGCTTCCACTACACCGTTTCCGAAGTCGGCCAGGAGCCGATCGAATCGTCCAAGGACCGCGGCGAGCCGCTGGCGATCCTGATCGGTCACGGCAACATCATCCCGGGCCTGGAAAACGCCATGATGGACAAGGAAGCCGGCGCGACCTTCAACGTCGACGTCAAGGCGGCCGATGCCTACGGCGAGCGTCGTGAGGGCCTGTCCCAGCGCGTGCCGAAGAAGCACTTCGGCAATACCAAGCTGGCGCCGGGCCAGCAGGTCGTGCTGCAGACCAACTTCGGCCCGCGTGCGGTGACCGTGCAGAAGGTCGGCATGAGCGTCGTCGACGTTGACCTGAACCATCCGATGGCTGGCAAGGACCTGCACTTCGACGTCGAAATCGTCGACGTGCGCGAAGCCGGCAAGGAAGAGCTGGACCACGGCCACGTCCACGGCGACGGCGGTCACCAGCACTGATCGCAGCGCGATCGTGATGGCAGCAATGGCCCGCTTCGGCGGGCCGTTGCGTTTCTGGAACACGCCGCGGCCATCCATGGTGCACGGGCCGGCGGCATAATGGCGGACCTGCCTGACGGACGCCCCGTGAACGCCGCTTCTCCTTCCCTGCAGCCGGTGGCTTCCGGCGAACGCATCGCCGTGCTGGACGTGCTGCGTGGTGCTGCGCTGCTGGGCATCCTGCTGATGAACATCGAGGCTTTCAGCGGCCCGCTGGACCTGGCCTTCACCGGCATTGACGTGCACTGGCGGGGCATCGATTACTGGGCCGACGCCTTCGTCTATGTGTTCGTGCAGGGCAAGTTCTTCACCCTGTTCTCGCTGCTGTTCGGTGCCGGCTTTGCGGTGATGGCACAACGCGCCGAGGTGGCCGGGCGCGACTTCACCCCGTTCTACCTGCGCCGCAGCGCCGGCCTGCTGCTGATCGGCCTGTGCCATGCACTGCTGGTCTGGTCCGGCGACATCCTGGTGATGTATGCGCTGGTCTCGTTGCCCTTGCTGGCCTGCCGCGAGGCGCCGCGCAGCTGGCTGCCGTGGATGGGCGTGATCGTCTACCTCGGCGGTGTAGCGATGATGCTGCTGGTGGGTGCGATGGTGTCGATGGCGTCGGCCGAAGAGGTGCAGGGCATGCTTGCCGAGGCGCAGCAGAGCATCGACCTGCAGCGGCAGGTGTACGGGCAGGGCAGCTGGGCGCAGGCCACTGTGCAGCGCCTGAGCGAGTTCGGCACCTCGATGGGCGCGTTGCTGATCAGCGGCCCGGAAGTGCTGGGCATGTTCCTGCTCGGCAGCTGGTTCGCCGGCAGTGGCGCGCTGGCGACGCCGGAGCGCTTCCCGCGGCTGTACGCGTCGCTGCGCTGGATCGCACTGCCGCTGGGGCTGCTGGTCACGCTGCTAGGGGTTGCCTGGAAACCCTACCTTGCACCCGGCGCCTACAACCTGCCGGTGACCGCGGCGATGGCCCTGGTCACGGTTGGCGGGCTGCCGATGTGCCTGGGCTACCTGGCGTGGATCGTGCACTGGCGCACGCGGCTGGCGTGGCTGGCGCCGGTGGGGCGCATGGCGTTGACCCACTATCTTGGCCAGTCGCTGCTGTGTACCTGGACCTTCTACCACTACGGCCTGGGCAGGTTCGAGATGATGCCGCGCAGCGTGCAGCTGCTGTTCGCGCTGCTGTTGTTTGCCGTGCAGGTGGCTGTTTCGCACGCGTGGCTGGCGCGCTTCCGCTTTGGTCCGATGGAATGGCTGTGGCGTGCAATGACCTACCGGCAGTGGCCACCGATGCGGCGCAGGACGAAGCAGGGGTGAGCGATGAGCGCGCACGCGCTGTGCCGATCGGCCGCGCGCCCGCGCATCCTCACGTCTGGCCTGCAGCGGGGCATGGCATGCTCGGCGTCAGCATGAGCGCCGGCATCGGCCAGCGGATCGCCGATCTCGTCTGCGGCCACACGCCAGCGATCGATCCTGCCCCTTACCGACCCGAGCGATTCCGATGAGCACTGCATCCTATGATTACGATCTGATCGTCCTTGGCGGCGGCTCCGCCGGCCTGGCCGGCGCGATCCGCGCCGCGCAGCACGGCAAGCGCGTGGCAATGCTGGAACCCGGCGAACTGGGCGGAACCTGTGTCAATGTCGGCTGCGTGCCGAAGAAGGCGATGTGGCTGGCGGCCGACCTGCACGAGCGCATCGGCCTGGCCAATGCGATGGGCTTCGATGTCGAGGCACGCCCGGCGCTGTCGTGGAAGGAACTGGTGATCCATCGCCAGGCCTACATCAGCAACATCCACACCAGCTACCACAAGCGCCTGGACGAAACCGGCGTGGTGCGCATTCCGGCACGTGGCCATCTGCTTGATGCGCACACCGTGGCCTGCAGTGATGGCGTGCGTTACAGCGCCGAACACATCCTGATCGCCACTGGCGCGCATCCACTGCGTCCGGATATTCCCGGCGCGGAGCTGGGCCTGGTCTCCGACGATTTCTTCGACCTGCGTGCGGCGCCGGCCGAGGTGGCGATCATCGGTGGTGGTTACATCGCGGTGGAGCTGGCTGGCCTGCTGCAGGCGCTCGGCAGCCGCGTGAGCCTGCTGGTGCGCGGCAAGCGCCTGCTGGAGCGCTTCGATTACGAGCTGACCGATCAGCTGGCCGAGAACCTGAAACAGCAGGGCGTGCGGATCCATTTCGACTATCGCCTGCGCGAACTGCAGCGCGATGGCGAGCGCGTGCGGGCGTTCGGCCATGACGGCCCGATCGACAGTGTGTTCGATGCGGTGTTCTTCGCTGCCGGCCGCCGGGGCAACAGCCGTGGCCTGGGTCTGGAAGCGCTCGGCATCGACATCGGCGAGCACGAGCAGGTGCAGGTGGACGAGTGGCAGACCACCCGCGTGCCGAGCGTGCACGCGGTCGGTGACATCGCCGGCAAGGTCGGCCTGACCCCGGTGGCGGTGGCCGCTTCGCGGCGGCTGATGGACCGCCTGTTCGGGGGGCGCCCGCAGTCCAAAATGGATTACGAGAACGTGGCCAGCGTGGTTTTCTCGCATCCGCCGCTGGGCGCGGTGGGCATGAGCGAGGAAGAAGCGCGCCGGCGTTTCGACCAGGTGAGCGTCTACCACAGCCGCTTCCGCCCGATGCTGCAGGCGCTGGCCAATGGTACCCAGCGCAGCCTGTTCAAGATGGTCTGTGCCGGCCCGGAAGAACGCGTGGTAGGCATCCACCTGCTGGGCGAAGCGGCCGACGAGATCCTGCAGGGCTTTGCGGTGGCGGTGAAGATGGGCGCGACCAAGGCCCAGTTCGACGACACCGTGGCGATCCACCCGACCTCGGCCGAAGAAGTGGTGCTGATGCGCTGAGCCGGGATGTTGTGGGGCCGAGCCCTGCTCGGCAGCCTTTCGCACCGGCCTGGCGTCGCCGAGCGCAGGCTCGGCTCTACAGGGCAGCGGGCGCCCCCATGCGACAATGAGCGTCCCCCACGCCTTACCGGGCCGCTCTGCGCGGCCCGCCGTCGTCCTGATGTCCACTCCCGCTTCCCGCATCGCCACTGCTTCCCCACGCATTGCGCTGGGCGGCATCGGCCTGGCCGCGATCGGCGCCATCGCCGCGTCGGGCAAGGCGATCATCGTCAAGCTCGGCCTGCGCCACGGCGTCGATGCCACCACGCTGCTCGCCCTGCGCATGCTGATGGCGCTGCCCCTGTTCGTACTGATGGCACTGTGGGCCGCGCGCCGGGCCGAGCCGTTGTCCTGGGCCGACCGTGCCCGCGTGCTGTGGCTGGGTTTCACCGGCTACTACCTGTCCAGCCTGCTCGACTTCCAGGGACTGCAGTACATCAGCGTGACCCTGGAGCGGCTGATCCTGTACTTGAACCCGACCCTGGTACTGCTGATCAACGTGCTGCTGGCGCGCCAGCGGCCGGGCCGCTGGCAGATCGGTGCGCTGGTGCTGAGCTACCTCGGCGTGCTGCTGGCCTTCGGCCACGATCTGCAGCGCGAGGGTGGGCAGATCATCGTCGGCAGCCTGCTGGTGCTGGGCAGTGCCCTCAGCTATGCGCTGTACCTGTTCGGCAGTGGGCAGGTGGTCGCGCGCATCGGTGCGGTGCGGCTGACCGCCTATGCCAGCTGCGTGGCCAGCGTGCTGGTGCTGCTGCATTTCGCGGTGACCCATCCGCTGCCGCTGCTGTGGCAGGCACCGGCGCCGGTGCAGTGGCTGTCGTTGGTCAATGCCACCGTGTGCACGGTGCTGCCGGTGCTGGCGATCATGCTGGCGGTGCAGCGCGTGGGTTCGTCGCTGGCCGCGCAGGTCGGTATGCTGGGCCCTGTTTCCACCATCGTGATGAGCCTATGGCTGCTCGACGAACCGATGGGGCCGGCGCAGATCGCCGGCACCGTGCTGGTGCTGATCGGCGTTCTGCTGGTGACCCGCCTGCGGCGCTGACGCCGGAGCAGGCGCGTGCGCGCATCCTGGCGGTGATCCGCGCAATCCCGGCGGGGCAGGTGATGGGCTACGGCCAGGTGGCGATGCGCGCGGGCCTGCCCGGGCGTGCACGCCTGACCGCACGCATCCTGGGCCAGAACGACGACCCGGACCTGCCCTGGCACCGCGTGCTGCGCTCGGACGGGCGCATTGCCATGGAAGAAGGGTCGGCCGGCTGGCGCGAGCAGTCACAACGGTTGCGCGCCGAGGGTGTGCGGGTGGAGAACGGCCGGGTGCGGATGCCGGCGACCGATCCGGCGGCGGCGCTGGACGCAGCGGTGTGGGGCCCGGGCTGAGCACCGCTGGCGACTGAACAGGCCGGACCTGCGGGTCGCCAACAAGACACGATGCTGCGGCTATGATGGAGGCCGTTCCATGCCGGTGCTCCCATGTTCCCGCGACTGCCAACCGTCACCAAGGCCCTGCTGATCGCCAACGCGATCCTGTTCCTGCTGCAGCAGCCGTTCCTGCTCGGCATGCAGACCTTCGAGCCGTTCATGCTGCAACCGTTGCAGCAGGGCTTCGACGCTTTCTCGCCGGGTGGCAACTTCCAGCCTTGGCAGCTGCTGACCTACGGTTTCCTGCATGGCAGCTTCGGCCATCTGTTCTTCAACATGCTGGCGGTCTTCATGTTCGGCGCGCCGCTGGAGCAGACCTGGGGCGAGAAGCGCTTCCTGCTGTACTACCTGGTGTGCGTGGCCGGTGCCGGTGTCTGCCAGCTGCTGGTGGGTACGCTGCTGGAAAACCCTGCCACGGTGCTGGGCGCCTCCGGCGGCGTGTTCGGCCTGCTGCTGGCCTACGGCATGCTGTTCCCGAACCAGCGGGTGATGCTGCTGTTCCCGCCGATCCCGATGAAGGCGCGCACTTTCGTGATCCTGTTCGGTGTGGGCGAGCTGGTGCTGGGCATGACCGGCTGGCAGCCGGGCGTGGCCCACTTCGCGCACCTCGGCGGCATGCTGTTCGGCTGGTTGCTGATCCGCTACTGGCGCGGGCAGCCGCCGTTCAAGCGCCGCCCGCCCGGCCCACCGAAGCGCCCGAACCATCTGCGCAGCGTCAAATGATCCGAAGGATCATTTGACGCTGCAGGTGCCGACCGTTGGTGGGCACGCCTCTACAGATCCTGCAACACCACCTGCGCCGCGTTGTGCCCCGGTGCACCGGTGACGCCACCGCCGGGGTGTGTGCCCGAACCGCACAGGTACAGCCCGGGCAGGGCGCCACGATAGCCGGCCTGGCCGACCATCGGCCGTGCCGAGAACAGCTGGTTGGCGCTCAGTGCGCCGTGGAAGATGTCGCCGCCGACCAGGCCGAAGGTGCGTTCCAGATCCAGCGGCGACAGCACCTGCCGACCGAGCACGCTGGCGGTGAAGCCGGGCGCATGCCGTTCGACGGTGGCGATCATCAGGTCGGCCACGGTCTCCCGGTGATCGTCCCAATGGCGGCCTTCAGGCAACACCGGCGCCACATGCTGGCAGAACAGGCTGGCCACGTGCTGCCCGGGCGGCGCCAGCGAATCGTCCAGCGTGCTCGGAATCAGCATTTCCACGATCGGTTCGCGCGCCCAACCGTCGCGGCGCGCATCCAGCCAGGCGCGGTCCATGTAATCCAGGCTGGGTGCCATGATGATGCCGGCGCTGAGGTGATCGCCGGGCCCGGGCAGGGCGCGGAACTCCGGCAGCCGCGACAGCGCCACGTTCATCCGGAACGTGCCGGAACCGCAGCGCCAGTTCGCCATGCGTTCGCGTGTCGCGTTGGGTACCTGTGCCGGTTCCAGCAATTGTTCGTACAGCAGTTTCGGATTGACGTTGGCGACCACCGTGCGTGCGCGCAGGATCTCGCCGTTGGCCAGTTCGACGCCCACCGCGCGGCCCTGTTCGATTCGCACGCGCTGCACGCCGGCCTCCACGCGCAGTTCCGCCCCGGCCTCGCGTGCCGAGGCTGCAATCGCCTGGCTGATCGCGCCCATGCCGCCGATCGCATGGCCCCACGCACCCTTCACGCCATTGCACTGGCCGAATACGTGGTGCAGCAGTACGTAGGCACTGCCCGGTGTATAGGGGCTTGCGTAGTTGCCGACGATGCCATCGAAGCCGAACAGCGCCTTGATCGGTTCGCTTTCGAACCAGCGATCCAGATACTCGGCTGCCGACAGCGTGAACAGGTCCAGCAGCTCCTGCCGCAGCGAGGCATCCAGCGTGGCCAGTTCACGACCAAGACGACCCATCTGCCACAGCGCAGGCAACGCGCGCCAACCACCCGCAACGCCGGCATCCGGTGGCGCGCGCAGGGCCCACGCGCGCAGCACATCGGCGAAGATCTCCAAGCGCGCTTCGTATTCGGGAAGCCGCTGCGCATCCCGCTCGGAGAACTTCGCGACCTCTGCCTGGGTGCGGCCCGGTGCCGACAGCAGGTAACGACCATCCTCCATCGGCAGGAAGTTGTTGACCGGGCGATTGATGATGCGCAGCCCATGCGCATGCAGTTGCAGGTCGTCGATCACCTTCGGCTGCAGCAGGGACAGCGTGTACGACGCCACCGAGTTGCGGAAGCCGGGATGGAATTCCTCGGTGACTGCGGCACCGCCGAGAACGCCACGACGTTCCAGCACCAGCACCTTCTTTCCAGCGCGCGCCAGATAGGCCGCGCAGACCAGGCCGTTGTGGCCGCCACCAACGACGATCGCATCCCAGGACATCAACACCTCGCAAAAAGGGGACGGAGGGGATTAAGTCGCAATCTGCATCTGCACACGGGGCATGGGGAGAAACGACCTAATCCCCTCCGTCCCCTTTTTTGATTGCCGCTTCGATGGTGGCGATGTCGATCTTCTTCATCGGCATCATCGCGTTGAAGGCGCGCTTGGCCAATGCCTTGTCCTTGCTGGTCACGGCTTCGATCAACATGCGCGGGCTGATCTGCCAGGAGATGCCCCAGCGATCCTTGCACCAGCCGCATTGGCTCTCCTGTCCACCGTTGCCGACGATCGCATCCCACAGGCGGTCGGTCTCGGCCTGGTCCTCGGTCTGGATCTGGAAGGAAAACGCTTCGCTGTGCTTGAACGCGGTGCCGCCGTTGAGGCCGACGCAGGGAATGCCGCAGACCGTGAACTCGACCGTCAGCACGTTGCCTTCCTTGCCATCCGGAAAGTCGCCGGGGGCGTGATGCACGGCGATCACCGCGCTGTCGGGCAGGATGCTGGCGTAGAAGGTGGCGGCCTCGAGCGCGCCGTTGTCGTACCAGAGGCAGATCGTGTTCTTGTGTGCCATGTCGGGGCTCCGCGATGGACGAAGCCGCAGCGATAGCACGCGCGGTGTTAACCCGGGATCGTGCTGCACCCGCAAAAAAGGGCGCCCGAAGGCGCCCCCTGTACTACGGGTAGTGCGCGTGGCTCAGCGCCAGACCTTGATCTGGTCGGCTTCGCTGCGCTGCATCGGCTGGCCGGCCTTGCAGCTGAAGGTGGCACCGAATGCCGGCAGGTTGGCCAGCGTGCCGTTGCTGCGCCACAGGCCCGGCGCGCGGATGTCGGCGGTCAGGCGGCGCACGGCCTCGTTCGGCGACAGCTGCTGTGCCCACAACGCCGACCAGGCGCGGAAGAAGCCCTGCTGCTGTGCCGGCTTGGCCTTCGGCTCCTGCGCGGTATAGGCCGCCCAGGCCAGTTCCAGACCGGCGATGTCGGCCAGGTTCTCTTCCTGGGTGAGCGTGCCGTTGACCTTGGCACCCTTCACGCCCGGGAAATCGTAGGCGCTGTACTGCGCGGCCACGCGGCCGCCGAGCAGGGTCCAGGCGGTCTTGTCGGCCGGGGTCCACCAGCTGCGCAGTTCGCCCTTGGCGTCGACCAGTGCACCCTTGGCGTCGATCGCACGGGTCAGCTCATGGCCGACCAGGCCACCGAAGCTGCCGAACTTGTCGGCGGCGTCGGCCTTGGCATTGAACACCGGGCCCTGCAGGATCGCCGCGGTAACGATCAGGCGGTTCTGTGCCAGGTCGTAGGCCAGCGACGGCTGCTGCGGCAGCACGTCCCAGCGGCGGTCGGCGTTGCCCTTGCCGATGCGCTTCATTTCCTCGCGGTGGCGCCAGGTCGACGCGATCAGCATGTTGCCGCCGAACGAACCGCGGCCCATCGGCTGCACGCTGTAGTCGAGGTCGCGCAACGGGGTGCCGATCTCGATCTTCAGCGCAGCCAGCTTGGCCTGCGCTTCGGTCTTGGCTTCGGCGCTCATCCAGCTGTTGTTCTTGACCGCCTCGATCTGCACTTCGCGCAGCTTGTCGACGATCCACGCCGCCTGGCGACGGTCTTCGGCCGACAGGTAACGGGCCGCGTATTCGCGGCCGACCATCGGGCCGGCGGCCACGTTGATCGCCTCCAGCACGTCTTCCCAGCGCTGCGGCGGCAGCGTTTCGCCACGCAGCACGCGGCCACGGAATTCAAACTCCGCGTCGCGGTAGGCCTTGGACAGGTACGGTGCCATCGAGTCGCCCACGCGCCAGCGCAGGTAGGCCTTCCACTGGTCCGGCTTGAGCTTGGTGACCATGCCATCGAGCTGCTTGAACAGGCCCGGGTCGGCCAGCGAGACCAGGTCGTCGTCCACGCCCTGTGCCTTCAGGAACGCGTCCAGCTGCAGGTTGCGGTAACGGCTGTTGAGCTCCTTGGTGGAGATCGGCGCGTAGTTGTTGAACGGGTTGTTGATGCCGGCCAGCGACTGCGCATTGCGCGCCAGCTCGGTCTCCAGCGCGATCACCGACTGCGATTCGGCATCGAGCCTGGCCGCCGGGGTGCCGGTCAGCGCCAGGATCTGCTTGACGTAGTTGCGGTAGCGCCCCATCAGCGCCACGGTATCGGCGTCGGTGCGGGTATAGAACGCCGGGTCCGGCAGGCCCATGCCGCCCTGCATGAAGTAACCGATGTGGCGGTCCAGTGCCTTCAGGTCGACGTCCGGGCCGAAGTTGAAGGCCACCGGGATGCCCACCTGGTGCAGCGCGGCGATCGAGGCCGGCACATCCTTGGCCTTCTTGATGGCGTTGATGCGGGTCAGCAGCGGCGCGATCGGGTTGGAGCCGTCCGCTTCCACGGCGGCTTCGTCCAGGCCGCTGGCCCAGAAGTCGCCCAGCAGCTTCTGCACGTCGCCCTGCGGCGACTTCATCGCGGCGTCGAGCAGTTCACGCTGCTGCTGGCGGCTGCGCTCGACCAGCTGGCCGAGCGCGGTGGTGGCACCGGTCTGCGGCACCGGGTTGGCCTTCAGCCAGCCTGCGTTGGTGGCGTCGTAGAAGTCGCTGCACTGGGCGCTGACGGCCGGGGCGCGCGCGGCCTTCTTCTTGGCGGCGAACGCATCGTGGGTCGGGACCAGGGTCGCCAGGCTGATGCCCAGGGCGATGGCAAGCGGACGGAAATTGGGCATGTGGAACGAATCCGTGATGGATTGAGGGCGCGCGCACTATAGCAAGCCGTGCATGGGCGCGGCATGCACGCGTCACGGTGGCGCCGCCGGGCCGTGCGCCGACCAGGGTCGGCATCTACCAACGGCCTGAGCCATGCGTGGATGACGGGCGCTGTGAAAAACAAAGGCCCGGGATTCCCGGGCCTTTGCAGGTCTGCCGCAGCGTCAGCCGTGGCTTACCAGATCACCACCTGCTGCTCGCCGGTGCGGGCCATCGGCGAACCGGCCTTGCACTGGAACGCGGCAGCGAAGGTCGGCAGGTTCGACGGCGCACCCATGGCACGGAACTGCGCCGGGGCGTGCGGGTCGGTGGCCAGGCGGACCTTGGCGTTTTCCGGGGTGTACTTGGTGCGCCACACGGTGGCCCAGTTGAAGAAGAAGCGCTGGTCGCGGGTGAAGCCGTCGACCTTCGCATCTTCCTTGCCGGCGGTGGCCTTCTGCAGGGCGTCGTAGGCGGTGGCCAGGCCGCCCAGGTCGGCGATGTTCTCGCCCAGGGTCAGGTGGCCGTTCACTGCCTGGCCGTCGACCTTGTACTGGTCGAACTGCTTGACCAGCTTGCCGGTGAGGCCTTCGAAGTTCTTCTTGTCGGCCGGGGTCCACCAGTCTTCCATGTTGCCGGTCGGCCCGAAGCGTGCGCCCTGGTCGTCGTAACCGTGGGTCATCTCATGGCCGATCACCGCACCGATGCCGCCGTAGTTCAGCGCGTCGTCGGCCTTCGGATCGAAGAACGGCGGCTGCAGGATGGCGGCCGGGAACACGATCTCGTTCTGCAGCGGGTTGTAGTAGGCGTTGACGGTCTGCGGGGTCATGCCCCACTCGGTCTTGTCCACCGGCTTGCCGATCTTGGACAGGTTGAACTTGTAGTTGAACTCGTTGGCCGCGCGCACGTTGCCCAGGTAGCTGTCGCGCTGGGTCTGCAGGCCCGACCAGTCGCGCCACTTGTCCGGGTAACCGATCTTCGGGGTGAAGGTTTCCCACTTGGCGATGGCCTTGGCCTTGGTTTCCTCGCTCATCCAGCTCAGGCCCTGGATGCGGTCCTTCAGCGAGGCGGCCAGGTTCTTCACCAGTTCTTCCATCTTCGCCTTGGCTTCCGGCGAGAAGGCAACCTTCACGTACAGCTGGCCGAAGGCTTCACCGGCATCGTTTTCGATGGTGCCCAGCACACGCTTCCAGCGCGGCTTCTGCTCCTTCTGGCCGTTGAGGGTCTTGCCGTAGAACTCGTAGTTCTCCTGCACGAAGGCATCGGCCAGGTACGGCGAGGCGCTGTCCACGGTGTGGAAGCGCAGGTAGGCGCGCCACACCGACGGATCGGTGTCGGCCAGCGACTTGCTCACTTCCTCATGGAAGGCCGGCATGGCCAGCGAGAACTTCTCCGGCGCGGCCACGCCCTGCGACTTGAAGAACTCGGTCCAGCTGAAGTTCGGGGTCAGCTTGTCGGCGTCGGCCAGGGTGACCGGGTTGTAGTACAGCTCGACGTTGCGCGACAGCTCCACGCGCGACTTGGAGGCCTTGGCCAGGCGGGTTTCGAACTTGACCACGTCCTCGGCCTGCTTGGCTGCATCGGCCGCGGCCACGCCGGACAGCTCCAGCACCTTGGCGACATGCGCCTGATAGGCCTTCAGCTTGTCGGCGTTCTTGGCATCGGTGTAGTAGGTGGTATCCGGCAGGCCCAGGCCGCCCTGGCTGGCATAGGCCATGTTCACGCCGGAGTTCTTGAAGTCGGCTTCAGCGCCGAAGCCGAACAGGAGGTTGTCACCCTTGGCGGCGCTGGTGCGCAGGTAGTTGGCGATGGCCGCCTTGTCCTGCAGGCCGTCGATCGCAGCCAGGTCGGCCTTCAGCGGCTCGATGCCCTGGGCGTTGATCTTGGCTTCGTCCATGCCGGTGGCCCACAGGTCGCCGACGATCTTCTCGATGTGGTTCGGATTCTTGACCTGCGCAACCTGTTCGGCCAGCTGGTGCTGCACGGCCACCGAACGTTCGTCGAGGATGGTGAACGCGCCCCAGCTGGTGCGGTCGCCCGGGATTTCATTGGCGGCCAGCCACTTGCTGTTGACGTAGTCGCCGAAGGCGGTGCACGCGTCCTTGGTGGTGTCCAGGTCGCTCGGCTGGAAGGCGTTGTAGGCCGGCAGCTTGCTGTCGTCCAGCTTGTAGCTGGTGGCTTCGGCGGTGGCCGGGGCGGGGGTCGCGGCATCCTTGGCCGGGGTTTCGTTCTTGCCGCAGCCGGCCAGCACGGCCGACACGGCCAGGCTGAGCAGGACGATCTTGGGAGTGCGCGTCATCACTATTCTTGGCCTCCAGGCCGAGTGAGTCAGGGAGAAGCCGCAGGTACGGCCGTGGGCCGAACGATACGCCGCCGGCCTGGCCTGCAAGGGTGTCGAAGGTCATGTCCGGGCGCAAGGGGCCAGAACGTGCAAGGGCGCCCCGTGGGCGCCCTTGCAGGAAGCGGTGCGGCTTACAGGCCGCCGCCGCCGCAGCCCTTGCCCAGGTAGTCGTCGATCAGCCTGAGCTGGTCACCCATGATCGCGCGGGTCCAGGCGGGACCATGCGCGTAGTCGGCGATGGCGTGAAACTCGACCGGCTGCCCCGAACCCCTGGCCTTGTTCACGAACCACTCCGACTGCTCGATCGGCACCGTGCGGTCGCGGTCACCGTGGTAGACCATCAATGGAATCTTCATTTCACCGGCCTTGTCGACCGGGTTGAGGCCGGCCACGGTCGGCGCCTGGGCCTGGCGGAAGAACGGGTTGGTATAGAAGCGCGACCAGATCTTCTTGATGTCCGAAACGCCGGCACCGGCGATGGCGCACTTGTACAGGCCATTGGGACGCACCGAAGCCGCGAACGCCGAGTAGCCGCCATAGGAGAAGCCGAACATGGCGATGTGGCCGGGCTGGGCGATCTTCTGGTCGATCATCCACTGCGCGCCATCGTCCTTGTCGTCCTGCATCTTCTGGCCCCATTCGGCATCACCGGCCATCCACAGCTTGCGGCCCCAGTCGGCCGAGCCGCGGAACTGCGGGCGCAGGACCGCCATGCAGCGTGATGCCATCAGCGGTACCCACATCGAGCCGTCGAAGTCCATGCCATCGCGTGCCCACGGGCCGCCGTGCGGATGCACCACGGCTTTCCACGGGCCGGCACCGCACAGCTCGGTGCTGGGCGTGGTCAGGAATGCCGGAATGTCCAGCCCGTCGCGTGCCTTGTAGTAGACCAGCCGGGTGGTGCCCAGCGCGGCTGGCTGGATCTGCGGATAGGTCTTGGCCAGCAGGGTCAGCTTGCCGTCGTGCAGCAGGTGATACTCGGGCGGGTTGGAAGGGCCGGAGGTAGCCACCAGCACATTGGAAAGATCGGCGGTGTAGTCGACGATGCGGTAGCTCAGGCCTGTATCGTAGTTGGCGGTGTAGCGCTGGCCGTTCGCGGTATCGACCATCGCCAGCGGCTCCTGGCGGATGCCAAGCGCCTGGCGCAGCCCCTGGTCCAGGGCCTTCATGCGCGGAGAGGTCCACTGGATGTCGTCGCCGCGCGGACCGGCGTAGCCGATTCCCATGATCTCGCCGAAGGGTACCGCACCGCTCCGGTGGCGGTTGATCAGCATCGAGCCGGCGTTGAACAGTTTGTGCTCGAACAGCACTTCCTTCTGCTTGCGGGCCGTGATGTCGTACTCGTAGACGATTGATTTGTCGCGGCCGACATTGCTGAGTACGAACGCGATGTTCGGATCATCGGCAAAGCCGATCACCTGGTTGACGTCGCGGTTCTTCACGTAGGAGCGGAAATGCTCCTCCCAGGCACCGTTGGCAGGCGAGCGGAACTCGGTGGCGACGTAGGCGCCGGTACCGTCGACGTCCTGCCGCAGGCGTGCCCGCAGTTCACTGTCCAGGTCGGTGATATAGCCCGCCACGCGCTCTTCGGTCTTCTGGATGCGCTGGGAGGTGAAGTTGCGCAGGTCGACCTTGTAGACGTCACCGGAACTGCTGCCCGAACCGTTGACCACCAGGATGTGGTCGGGATCGTTGGGCAGGGTGTCGAGCACCGTGGCGTTGGCCAGTGCCTGCTCGAGCTCTTCATTGCGACTGGAGGCGCGCGGCGGCGTGATCGGCTCCTTCCACTGCTTGCCTTCGATGTCGGTGATGAAGAACTTGCTGACGAAGGTCTTGGTCACCCGGTCGGCGCGCAGGTCGTAGGGTTGCCACAGCACGACGGCCAGCTGTCCGTTCTTGATGAACGACACGCTCTGGAACTTCATGCGGTTGGCGCCGATCACGGTGGGTGGCTTGTCCAGTGCATCGGTCCGCCAAACCACGATCACGCGCTCCTCGCCATCGGCGCGAAGGCCGGCGATGTGTTTTCCGTCTGGTGACAACGACAGGCTGGAGATGGCCGGGAAGGCGGCCATCTGTTCGATGGTGGGCGCCACAGGCTTGGCGTGCAGCAACGGTGAAAGGCTGGCCAGGGCCGCCAGCAGCAGGGCTCGCTTCATTGCAACCTCGGAATGCGTTGGCACCGGCTTGCGGAGAATCCGGTGCCTGAAATGGAACCGCCGCCCCGAAGGGCGGCGGTTGCAGGGAGCAGGATCAGAACGAACGCGTGATGTTCAGGAAGTAGCTGCGACCGAAGTAGTCGAAGCCGCTGTACAGCAGCGCGTTGCCGACGGTGCTGTAGACACCCTGCGAGATGGTCGGCGGCTTGCGGTCGGCGAAGTTGCGCACGCCACCGGTGACCGACCACTTGTCCGCTTCATACTTCACCGAGATGGCCTGCAGGAAGTAGTTCGGGGTGTACAGCTTGTACGCCGAGGTGGCCGGATCGAAGTCACCCGGGTTGCGCTCCTCGTAGTACGCGTAGCTGTCCATCTTGTCGATCCAGTCCAGGCCGTAACGCACCTGCCAGTTCTTCCACTTGTAGCTCAGGTCCAGCGAGGCGGTGTTTTCCGGACGCGACAGCATGCCGTTGTAGTCCACCAGCGGATCGTCGGAGAAGACCTTGCTGGCCTGTTCCAGGTAGTGGGTGAACTGCAGCGTGGTGCGCAGGGTGCCCGGGCCGATTTCGCGGACATAGCGGGTGGTGAAGTCCAGGCCACGGACCTTGTCGGTGGACAGGTTGATGAAGCCGTTGGTCACCACCAGTTGGTTGTTGACCGGGTTGCGGGCCACCAGGCGGCACAGACCCGAACCGGAGGAGAAGTCGGCACTGCCGCTGTCGTAGCAGCGCGACAGGATGTTCGCGCCGCCCGCGCTGTCGACGCCGTTCTTCACTTCGATGTCGAAGTAGTCGGCGGCGAAGGACAGGTCACCGAAGCCGCTGCCGAATTCCGGCTGGATCACCACGCCCAGGGTCTTGGCCTTGGAGGTTTCGGCTTCCAGGCCGGCCTCGGCACCACCCTGGGTGACCACGGTCACGCCCTGGGTGGCCAGGTAGTCCGGTGCCAGGCCCAGCGATGCGCAGTTCTGGTAACGCGGCGAGCTCGGGTTGCGATCACCATACTCGTTGCAGGGGTCGGCACTGCTGCTCAGGAAGCCGGTGGTGCCGCCCAGGAACTGTTCGAACAGCGCCGGTGCGCGGTAGGAGGTGCCGTACGACGCGCGGAACGACAGCCACTTCACCGGGGTCCACAGCGCGCCGATCTTGTAGGTCTCATCCGAGCCGTAGGACTTGTAGTCGGTGTAGCGGCCGGACAGGTTGACCGTCAGTTCCTCGGCAGCGGTGACGCCGGACAGCAGCGGCAGTTCCAGTTCGCCGTAGGCTTCGAACACCGAGTCCGAACCGCGGGTCGGAGTGGCGTTGGTCAGGTTGTACAGGTCGGCATTGATCGAGTACGGCGACGGGGTGTCGTCGATGCGTGCCTTGCGGTACTCGACGCCGAATGCACCACCGGCCGAACCGTACGGCATGTCGAACAGCGGGCCGTTGACGTTGAAGTTGACCGTCGTTTCCTTGTACAGCGTGTTGCCGGTGACCGGCACGAACACCCAGTCCTTCCAGTCCTGCGGCAGCTTGCCACCGATGGTGTTGGTGTTCAGCGCCGGCGCGGCGATGCAGCCGTTGGAACCGTCCCGGCAGACATAGCCACCGGCACCGTTGGAGACCACGTCCAGGCTCTGGCGCAGGCGGCTGGTCAGGAAGCTCTCGAAGGTGTAGTCGGCGTCGCTGCGCGAGTGCATGACGTTGAAGTCATAGTTCCACTCCGAGCTCAGGTGGCCACGCAGGCCGGCATTGAAGCGCAGGAAGTCGACGTTCTGCTTGTTGGTGTCGTTGCCGAAACCGATGAACGCACGCACGCCCAGGTTCTTGCCGCTGGTCTGGTCGGTCGGAGCACCGGCAACGCTGTCACGCAGGTTGGCCGGGATCAGCGGGCTGCCCACGGCATAGTCCAGGGTCAGCTGGCGATAGCCGGTCTGGGTCGACTTGCGCTTGTTGCCCAGGAACTCGTAGTACAGCTCGGCATCGCCCAGTGCGTTGAGGTCGAAGCCACCCTGCAGGTACAGGGTGTGGGTCTTGGTCGGCGAGATCAGCGACTGGTTGCGCATGGCCGGATCGAAGGTGTCGCGGGTGTTCAGGTCCACGCCTTCGTAGCCCACCAGGCCGGTGGTGATGGCCGCATTCGGGCGCCAGCGGTTGAAGCGGGTGCCGGCGCCGCCCGGGGCCGCGACACCGGTACGGGTGTTGGTGCCGATGGTGTTCAGCGTGGTGCCGCCGGCATCGAGCGACCAGCACTTCGGCTTGCCGGTCAGCGGGTCGATGAAGTCGCCGCTGCCCCAATAGTCGCCCGCGTCGATGTCGCGGTACATGTCGGTCGGGCAGCCACCGGCCCAGCTGCGGTCGGCCAGGGTCAGCTCGTTGCGGGTGTAGTACTCATAGGAGCCGGAGAAGTGCGAGCGCTCGCCGGTGGCACCGAACATGATGGAGTAACGGCGCTCTTCACCGCCGCCGCCATCGGTGGCGTTGTGCTGTGCTTCGAAGCTGACGCCATCGACCTTCTTCTTGGTGATGATGTTGATTACGCCGGCAACGGCGTCGGAGCCGTAGATCGAGGACGCACCGTCCTTCAGGATTTCGACGCGGTCGACGATCGAGTTCGGCAGCACGTTCAGGTCGGTCGAGCCCACCGAGCCGCGGGTACCGGCCGGCGACACGCGGCGGCCATTGAGCAGGAT
Source organism: Stenotrophomonas sp. YJH_SMC_135 (assembly GCF_059372355.1). NCBI lineage: Bacteria > Pseudomonadati > Pseudomonadota > Gammaproteobacteria > Lysobacterales > Lysobacteraceae > Stenotrophomonas > Stenotrophomonas sp. YJH_SMC_135. The sequence goes on along the minus strand of NZ_JCAFVN010000003.1, from coordinate 648,380 downwards.
CAGGGTGCGGGTCGGGCCGAGGCCGCGCAGGCCCAGGGTGTTGGCGCCCGGGCCACCGTCGGTGACGTAGCCGCCATAGGCGTTGTTGATCTGCGCCGCACCGGCGGTGACCGCGGTGCTCTGCAGGGCCGCCGTGGTCGAGTTGAAGCCGGCCAGGGTGGTTTCTTCACGGGTAACGACCTGCACCGGCGAGACCGAGTTGAACACGTCGCGGCTGATGCGCGAGCCGGTGACGGTCACCGTATCCAGATTGGTGGCCTTGGACTTGGATGCCTCTTCGGTGGTCTGCGTCGAGCCCGAGGCGTCCTGTGCGATCGCCGGGGCAGCCGCAGCGAGCAGCACGGCGGAGGCGAGGGCGAAGCTCAGCGGGTGCTTGCTGAGCGACTTGCGATTGATCATCTGAAATCCCCTTGAATCGAATGATTGCGTCGTACACCGGGACAGGTCCTTGTCGGCGTCTCCGTGTGCCCCTTGCCCGGGGTCGGCAGCGTGCTGCCACCCGGCGCTGGTACCGGCTTCACGTGCCGATGACCCGAGATTAACACGACATTAACCGAGCCTGTCAAACGTTCACGAGGGAGTCATGAAGCTGTGGGTGATGGGCGCGCTTTGCAGTGACAGGAGCGCCCATTTCTCCTTCATCTCATTGATATGTATTGATTTGTTTCGGTTCATGTCAAACGTGTCTGAACCGTGAACGGGATGTGGCCGCGCTGTGCGACGGACAAAAAAAGGCCCCGCCGAAGCGGGGCCTGGTCCAGACACGCAGTCCGGAATACGACGGGATCAGAAGTCGTACTTGACCTGGGCCGAGATCTGACGGCCGTAGACGCTGTAGAAGCCGTCGTTGAACGGGGTCGATTCGTTGCCCGGGTAGTTGTAGCGCTGGCCTTCCGGCAGCTTGTTGAACACGTTGTTGACCATCAGCGACAGGGTCAGATCGTCCTGCGCCTGGTAGTTCAGGCTCATGTTGTAGGTGGTGTACGAGCCCCACTTGCCGGCCTTGGCGCCGGAGGAGTGGACGTAGTCATAGCTGCGGCCGGTGTAGGCCAGGTAGTTCGGGGTGCTGCCGACGTAGTTGGCGTACAGGGTGGTGGTGAACTTGGAGATGGCCCAGCCCACCGACACATCGCCGCGCACCTTGGCGAAGTTGTCGTAGTACCACATGTTGTACGGATCGCTCAGCAGATCCAGCTTCTGTGCGCCCGGCAGCGGCACCACTTCACGCTTCAGCATGTTGGTGTAGTTGCCCGAGAACATCAGCGAACCGAAGCGGCCCAGGTCCTGCTGGTACTTGGCGCCGACGGTCACCGCTTCCAGGTTCTGGCTGGCCACGTTGAGCTTCGGGGTGTACACGCGGGCCAGGTTGCCACCGGCGTCGCGGGACACCCAGTCGGTCACGTTCTGGCAGCTGGCCGAGGTGTTGTTCGGCAGGCCGTTGCGGCACTGGTACTCGGCCAGCAGCAGCTGGTCGGTGCTCAGGGTCTTGACCTCGTTCTTGATCTTCCAGTTGTAGTAGTCGACCGACAGCGAGAAGTTGCTCACCGGGGCCCACACCACGCCCGCGCTCCACACGTCGGCGGTGATCGGCTTCAGGTCCGGGTTGCCGGACTTTTCGCTGTACACCGAGGTGGTCTTGTAGAACGAGCAGGCTTCGTCACGCAGCGCGTAGCCCATCTGGCTGCAGCGGTAGTAGTCGTTCTGGCCGGAGGCGAACGAGCCGCTCATGCCCTGGAAGGCATCGGACAGGGTTGGCGCACGGAATGCGGTGCCGTACTTGCCGCGCAGCAGCAGGCTCTCAACCGGGCGGTATTCCAGGCCGATGCTGTAGGTGGCCTTGTCAACGGTCTTGTCGGCGATCTTGAAGGCGTCGTAGCGGCCCGAGGCGCTGATGGTCAGCGACTCGAACACCGGCATGCGCAGTTCGCTGGTCACCGCGTAGTTGCTGCGGTGGCCGGCACCGGCCACGGCGGTGGCGCCCCAGGCGTTGCCATCGACGAAGGCCTGGTCGGGCGAGTAATCCCAACCTTCGCTGCCACCTTCCAGCACCACGGCCAGGCCGGCGTCGCCGCCCGGCAGGGAGAACAGCGAACCGTTGGTCACCTGCACGCGACCCAGGTTCTGCCAGGTCTTGCTGCGGTGGGTGCCATAGCCGGTGAAGCTGGCGAACTGGTCCGGGGTGATCGGCGAGTAGAACGCGGCGTAGTCCGGGTTGTAGATGCCGAAGCCATCAGCGGTGGTACCCAGGCGCGGGCCCAGCACGGTGTCGCCGAAGAAGCCTTCGATCTTGTCCTTCCAGCGCGCGAAGCGGTTCTGGTCCAGGCGGTATTCGCCGCGGGTGAAGCTGGCGCTGTAGTCCCAGTCGCCGACCATGCCCTTGCCGCCCAGGGTGACCTGGTAGGAACGGCTCTCATCGGAGTTCAGGATGTTGTTGTAGTGGCCCGGGCCGATTTCTTCCGGTGCGAAGGCGCGCTGCAGGTTCACGACCTTGCCCAGGCCCTGGTCGTAGAAACCGCCCATCACCGACTTGGTGCCCCACCACAGGGCGCTGGAGCCGGAGGTGAACTCGGTCTTCTCCTTGCTGTACAGCACATCGGCGAACAGCTGGAAGTTGTCGTTCACGTCGAAGGTCATCGACGAGTAGAACTGGCCGCTGTTCTTGCCGTTCTTCAGGGTCTTGTAGCCGGCGCTGTACACCGAGCCGCACGATTCGCCCGATGCACGCTTGCCGACGGTGGTGGTGCCGTCGTACAGGCCTGCGACGTTGGCGCAGCGGGTCGGGTCCATCATGTACAGCTTGTTGTCGGCGTTGCCGATGACGGCAAAGTCGTTCGACGGCAGCTGTGCGGTGTAACCGACCGGGTTGTTCTGCTTGGTGATGTCACGCTGGTAGCCCCAGATCGGGCTGCCGTTTTCGATCTGCACGTTGACCAGCGCGTGGAAGCGGTCGTCGAATGCATTGAAGCCCTTGGCGGCGCTGAAGCGGATGTTGCTGCCACCACCTTCGGTGTAGGTGCCGCCACGGATCGACATCGTGCCGCCGTCCATGCGTTCCTTCAGGATGATGTTGACCACGCCGGCGATCGCGTCCGAGCCGTACAGCGACGACTGGCCGCCCGGCAGGACCTCGATGCGCTCGACGATGTCGATCGGAATGCCGCTGATGTTGTTGAACGACTCGCTGCCGTTGTACAGCGCCGGATACGAGAGCATCGGGCGGCCGTTGATCAGGTACTTGGTGTAGCCCGGGTTCAGGCCGAACATGCCGGCGGCTTCGGCGCCCTGGGTGAACGCACCCGAGGTCTGTCCACCCTGCAGGCCGCCGGTGGTCAGCGACGACTGCTGCAGAACTTCAGCAACGCTGCTGAAGCCGCGGGTCTGGATGTCTTCGGCGGTGATGGACATCACCGGGGTCTGGGTTTCGACCTGGGTCTGCGGGATCAGCGAACCGGTGACGGTGATCTTGTCCAGGTTGGTCGCCTTGTCCTGGGCCATTGCCGGGGCGGCGGCCATCAGAGCGGACATCAGGGCGACGGCGAGCGTGTTGCGACGTGCGGTATTGCTGACGTGTTTCATGTAATTCCATTGGAGAGCAAAAACAAAAACGGCACTGCGCATGCGCCATCGCGCGGGCTGGAATATCCGGCTCCGCAGCTCAAAACAGTGCTCATCGAACGTAACATGAACTTAACAATCTGTGCACGAATCTGTCGCATTCCTGAATTTCAGTCAGCTTGCATCCAGCTTGTATGATGTCGGGTTATCCCCCTGACCCCGCCGGTGCCCGTTGTGAACAGTTCTCCCCGCCGTCCCCATGTCAGCCAGGTCCAGAAGGGACTTACGCCGCATGCCCGCATCCGCAACGTGATCGCGGTCGGTTCGGGCAAGGGCGGCGTCGGCAAGTCCACCACCTCGGTGAACCTGGCCGTGGCGCTGCAGCAGCTCGGTGCGCGCGTGGGCGTGCTCGATGCGGACATCTACGGGCCGAGCGTGCCGGCCATGCTGGGCCTGTCCGGTCGCCCGGAAAGCCCGGACAACAAGAGCATCGAGCCGTTGCGTGCCTTTGGCGTGGACACCATGTCGATCGGCTACCTGATCGAAGAGGACACGCCGATGATCTGGCGGGGCCCGATGGCCACCTCGGCGATGACCCAGCTGTTCAACGACACCCTGTGGGACGACCTGGATTTCCTGCTGATCGACCTGCCGCCGGGCACCGGTGACATCCAGCTGACCCTGACCCAGAAGATTCCGCTGGCCGGTGCGGTGATCGTCACCACGCCGCAGGACATCGCCACGCTGGACGCGAAGAAAGCGCTGAAGATGTTCGAGAAGGTCGAGGTGCCGGTGCTGGGCATCGTCGAGAACATGGCGGTGCACACCTGCAGCAGTTGCGGGCACATCGAGCACCTGTTCGGCGAGGGCGGCGGCGAGCGCATGGCCGCGCAGTACGGCGTGCCGCTGCTGGGCTCTCTGCCCCTGCAGATCGGCATCCGTGAACAGGGCGATGCAGGCACCCCGATCACCGTCGCCCAGCCGGATTCGGCGCCGGCCCAGGCCTACCGCCATGCCGCACAGCGCCTGATCGAGGAAGTGGGCAGGCGCCCGCGGGCTTCGATCCCGATCCTGTCGTCGCTGCTGTAAGGGCCGGGGCAGGGGCCGCCGGCCGAGGCCGGGCCCCTGCTAGAATCCTCGCGCCCCCTCGTACCCCCAGGACAAAGCATGAGCATCAAGAGTGACCGTTGGATCCGCCGCATGTCCGAGCAGCACGGCATGATCGAGCCGTTCGAGGCCGGGCAGGTGAAGCAGGCCAACGGCCAGCGCATCGTCAGCTATGGCACGTCCAGCTATGGCTACGACGTGCGCTGCTCGCGCGAGTTCAAGGTGTTCACCAACATCAACTCGACGATCGTCGATCCCAAGCACTTCGACTCGGGCAGCTTCGTCGACATCACCGCCGACGAATGCATCATCCCGCCGAACAGCTTCGCGCTGGCGCGTACCGTCGAGTACTTCCGCATCCCGCGCGATACCCTGGTGGTGTGCCTGGGCAAGAGCACCTACGCGCGCTGCGGCATCATCGTCAACGTGACGCCGCTGGAGCCGGAATGGGAAGGCCACGTCACCCTGGAATTCAGCAACACCACGCCGCTGCCGGCGCGCATCTACGCCAACGAAGGCGTGGCACAGATGCTGTTCTTCCAGGCGGCCGCCGATGACGTCTGCGAGACGTCCTACCGCGACCGTGGCGGCAAGTACCAGGGCCAGACCGGCGTGACCCTGCCGCGGACCTGACGATTGCAGGCGATTTGTAGAGCCGAGCCATGCTCGGCTGCCCTGCATTGAAGCCGAGCATGGCTCGGCTCTACATGAGGGAAGGCGGCGCAATGCGCCGCCTTCCTTATTTGCCGCGACCGAACAGCATCGCGATGCCGACACCAACCAGGGCCACCGGCCACCAGGTCAACAGCAGCTTGGACAGGTTCAGGTGCGTCCAGCCGAGATTGCTGGCGAGCATGAACAGGCCGATCAGGATCAGCAGGACGGCGGCAACGAGGTTGAATCGCATCGGGTCGGCGAAGGCTCAGGACTGGGCCGGATATCCTAGCCGTTCCTTCCAGTAGGCGACATGCTGGTCCAGCGCCGCCGGCTCGTAGCGGTGCGCCGGGCCACTGCCCCAGACCGGGCCCGGCCAGGCCGGATCACCGTCATGGCGGCCGATGACATGGAAGTGCAGCTGGCGCACGATGTTGCCCAGCGCCCCGATGTTGATCTTCTCCACCCCGTCGGCACCCTTCAGGGCCTTGCAGGCGCGGTTGAGCTCGGTGCGCAGCTTGTCCTGCTGCTCGCCGTCCAGCTCGATCCACTCGGTCACCCCGGCCAGGCGCGGTACCAGCACCAGCCAGGGGAATCGTTCGTCGTTCATCAGCCGCACTTGCGACAACGGTCCTTCCGCCACCAGCACGCTATCGGTGGCCAGGCGTGAATCGAGTTCGAATTCGCTCATCCAAGATGCTCCGAGAAGAAGTCCAGGGTGCGTTGCAGCGCCAGGGCGGCGCTGTCTGGATCATACGCATGTCCGACCTCCCGGTTGAAGGCGTGATCGGCCGGATAGACGTAGGTGGCCATCTGCGGCAGCTTCTCGCGGTGGGCCTGGACCGCTTCCGGCGGGATGCTGCGGTCCTGGGCGCCGAAGTGGAAGATCACCGGGGCCTTGGGCGCCTCGTCGAGGAACTGCACGTTGCGCGCACCGTAGTAGCTGACCGACGGCAGCCCCAGGCGCAGTGCGGACAGCATCGCCACCGTGCCGCCCCAGCAGTAGCCGACGGTGCCGACCTTGCCGTAGGGCGCCAGCCGGGTGGCCGCCGCGCGCACGACCTCCAGCGCCCGTTCCATGCCCAGCGCGCCGACCCGTTCCAGGCCCTGCTTCACGCCCTCGGCGTCGTAGGGCAGCGCATCCGGGTCGGCGTCGGGGCCGTCGACCAGGTCGAAGAACGAGGGCGCCAGCACCGCATAGCCTTCGGCTGCGAAGCGCTCGGCCACGCTGCGGATGTGCGGGTTGGCGCCGAAGATTTCCTGCACCACCACCAGGCCGCCGCGCGCGGTGCCGTCCGGCAGGGCCTGCCAGGCCCGTACCGGGCCGTGATGCGTATCCAGGGTGATCCACTCGGCCATCGTCATCTTCCTCGTTGCTGGGAACAGAGCTGCATTGTCGGTGCTGCGCCGGTTAGCGCGGCGTCAGCGGCTGTGCCGGATCGGGCGGCTGGGCGTTCAGAGGGCGGCTGCCAACCCCGGTATACTGGCGCCCTTTCAGGCCCCGGCCCCCAGGTACCCCTGCCATGCCGGCAGGGGCCCAGGCCCCCAGAGTCCCGCGATTCCATGTCCCAGCTGAACCCCAAAGTCGGCTTCGTCAGCCTTGGCTGCCCGAAGGCCCTCGTCGATTCCGAGCGCATCCTCACCCAGCTCCGCTCGGAAGGCTACGACATCGTCCCGTCCTACGATTCGGCCGACGTGGTGGTGGTCAACACCTGTGGCTTCATCGATTCGGCGGTGACCGAGTCGCTGGATGCCATTGGCGAGGCGATGAACCAGAACGGCAAGGTCATCGTCACCGGCTGCCTGGGCAAGCGCCCTGAGCAGATCCGCGAGGCGTACCCCAACGTGCTGGCGGTGTCCGGCCCGCAGGATTACCAGAGCGTGATGGAAGCGGTGCACGAAGCGCTGCCGCCCAAGCACGATCCGTTCGTGGATCTGGTGCCCGACTACGGCATCAAGCTGACCCCGCGCCATTACGCCTACCTGAAGATTTCCGAAGGCTGCAACCACAAGTGCAGCTTCTGCATCATTCCGTCGATGCGCGGCAAGCTGGTCTCGCGCCCGGTGGATGAGGTGCTGCGCGAAGCCGAGCGCCTGGTGCGTGGTGGCGTGCGTGAGCTGCTGGTGGTTTCGCAGGACACCTCGGCCTACGGCGTGGACGTGAAGTACGCCGAGAAGATGTGGCGCGACAAGGCCTACCAGACCCGCCTGAAGGCGCTGTGCGAAGGCCTGTCCGAGCTGGATGCGTGGGTGCGCATGCACTACGTCTACCCGTATCCGCACGTGGACGAAGTGGTGCCGCTGATGGCCGAGAACCGCATCCTGCCGTACCTGGACATCCCGTTCCAGCATGCGAGTCCGCGCATCCTGCGCCTGATGAAGCGCCCCGGTGCGGTCGAGAAGACCCTGGAGCGCGTGCAGAACTGGCGCCGTATCGCGCCGGACATCACCGTGCGTTCGACCTTCATCGTCGGCTTCCCGGGCGAGACCGAGTCCGAGTTCGAAGAACTGCTGTCGTTCCTCGACGAAGCGCAGCTGGATCGCGTGGGCGCGTTCGCCTATTCGCCGGTCGAGGGGGCCACCGCCAACGATCTGCCCGATGCTGTCCCGGAGGAAGTGAAGCAGGAGCGTCTGGCCCGCTTCATGGAGAAGCAGGCGCAGATCTCCGCCGCACGCCTGGAGGCCAAGATCGGCACCGTGCAGCAGTGCCTGGTCGACGCCATCGAAGGCGATATCGCCGTGGCCCGTTCCAGGGCCGATGCGCCGGAGATCGACGGACTGGTGCACATCCAGAACGCCGACCAGGTGCCGCTGCGCGTGGGCGAATTCGTCGACGTGGAAATCACCGAGAGCGACGAGCACGACCTGTACGGTGACGCGCTGCCCGCCGCTACCCGCCCGGCATTCGACCTCAAGATGCTGTGACCGCAGCGACGACCGCCGCCAGTGACGGGGGCGGCGTCCGGCGCTTCGTACCGCCGCCACGTGCGGCGATCGATCCGCAGGTGTTCGCGCAGCCGCTGTTTGCCGGGCTGCAGGATTTCCGTAATCTGCTGGATGGCCCCCACTGGCCGTCCATCGCGGCGCTTGACGCACGCCTGTCCCTGCCGGGTTGGCAGCTGGTCGAACAGGATGCCGCGTTGCTGGCCGATGGCCTGCACTACGAGGCCCGCATCGCGCAGGGGCGCATCGCCACCCGTGCCGACAACTGGCACGACCTGTTCAACGCGCTGGTGTGGGCCTCCCACCCGCAGCTCAAGCGGGCACTCAACGTGCAGCAGTGCCGGCATATCGAAGCCATGCCACCCGGCCAGCGCAACCGCGCGCAGGCCGCCTTGACCCAGTTCGACGAAACCGGCGTGATCGTGCGTGTGGGTGATGTCACGTTGCTGCGCGCGTGGGATGGGCATGACTGGCCTGCGATGTTCGAGCCAACGCGCTGGCAGAGCGGTGACATCGCCATTGCCACCGTATTCGGGCACGCGTTGATGGAACAGGCACTGCTGCCGGGGCGATTGCTGGTGGGCAAGTGCGTGGTGGTGCAGGGTGATGCCGATGCTGCCTGCGTTGACGCGGTGACTGCGGCCATTGCCGAAGGCAGGGCAGTGACCGATCCGCTGCAGCTGCGGCCCCTGCCGTTGGCGGGTATTCCTGGCTGGCACGGCGTGCAGGATTCCGCCTTCTATCGCAATGCCGATTATTTCCGCCCGTTGCGTGCAGGGCGCACATACCCGCCGCCGTTGTAGAGCCGAGCCCATGCTCGGCTGTGTTTGCCCACCAGCCGAGCATGGGCTCGGCTCTACAACGGCAGCGAGGTCGGGCATGACTCGACTCTACAACGGCGCGTACTCCACCCCGATCACCGCAAAGGTGAATTGCCCGCCGGGCAGCTCCACCGAGAATTCATCATCCAGTCGCTTCTTCAGCAGCGCCCGCGCCAACGGCGAATCGATGCTGATCCAGCCCAGCCCGGCATCGGTCTCATCCGGCCCGACAATGCGATAGCGGCTGGTCTCGCCACTGTCCACATTCTCCAGTTCCACCCATGCGCCGAAGAACACCGCCAGCGGGTCGGTCGGCGTGGTGTCGACCACGCGCAGTGATTCCAGCCGCTTGGTCAGGTAGCGCACGCGACGGTCGATCTCGCCCAGCTGCTTCTTGCGATAGGTGTATTCAGCGTTCTCGGAGCGGTCACCTTCCGCGGCGGCCGCGGCCAGTGCCTTCACCACCTCCGGGCGGCGCACGCGCCACAGCTCATCCAGTTCGGCCTTCAGCCGGGCATGCCCGGAGGCGGTGATCAGGGCCGTGCTTTTTTCTGCGGGGGGACGCCAACGCGACATGCAATACGACTTCTTTTCTGGATGACGAACGGGGAGCGGGGTCGGAGCCCTCCCTGGCGGGGGGGATCCGACCCTGGGGTCAGATCCCTTTCCAGCGGAAAGGGCTCTGACCCCGGCCGTGGCAGATCAACGCTTTCCGCCGAAGATGCCACCCAGGATGCCGCGCACGATCTGGTTGCCCAGCTTGGTGCCGACGGTGCGCGTGGTCTGCTTGGCCATCGTCTCGATCATGCCCTGGCGGCGCTTGGTGCCGAAGATCGCATCCTTGATCGCCTGGCCGAAACCGCCTTCCTGCGCTTCGTCCTGTTCGCGGCTGCGCGCGGCCGGCGCCTGCGCCTGTTCGACAGTCTTCTGTGCACGCTGGGCCAGCAGTTCGGCGGCCGATTCGCGGTTGATCGCGGTGTCGTAGCGACTGCCGACCGGGCTGCCGGCACGCACCTGGGCGCGCTCGGCTTCGGTGATCGGCCCCATCCGGCAGCGTGGCGGCGCGATCATGGTCTGCTGCACCGGCATCGGGATGCCCTTGTCCTGCAGCGTGGAGACCAGGGCCTCACCAGTGCCGAGCTGGCTCAGTACCTTGGCCACGTCCAGCTTCGGGTTCGGCACGAAGGTTTCGGCCGCGGTCTTCACCGCCTTCTGGTCGCGCGGGGTGAACGCGCGCAGTGCGTGCTGCACGCGGTTGCCGAGCTGGCCGAGGATGTTGCCTGGCACGTCGTCGGGGAACTGCGAGCAGAAATACACGCCCACGCCCTTGGAGCGGATCAGGCGCACCACCTGCTCGATGCGCTGCACCAGCGATGGCGGCGCATCGTCGAACAGCAGGTGTGCCTCGTCGAAGATGAAGACCAGCTTCGGCTTGTCCAGGTCGCCCACTTCCGGCAGCTGCTCGAACAGCTCCGACAGCAGCCACAGCAGGAAGGTGGAGTACAGCTTGGGCTTGAGTACCAGCTGGTCGGCGGCGAGGATGCCGATCATGCCGCGGCCGTCGTGGTTGACCCGCATGATGTCGGCCAGCTCCAGCGCAGGTTCGCCGAAGAAGTGCTCGCCACCGTCCTGCGCCAGGCGCAGCACCGAACGCTGGATCGCGGCGATCGACTGCGCGCTGACCAGGCCGTACTCGGTGGAGATGTCCTTGCGCTCCTCGGCGACGAGGCCGAGCAGGGCGCGCAGGTCGTCCATGTCCAGCAGCAGCAGGCCGCGGTCGTCGGCCAGCTTGAACACGATGTCGAGCACGCCGGACTGGGTGTCGTTCAACTCGAGGATGCGCGCCAGCAGGGTCGGGCCCATTTCGCTGACGGTGGTGCGCACCGGGTGGCCCAGCTTGCCGTACAGGTCCCAGAAGAGGGTGGGGCTGGCGGCCGGCGCATAGTCGGCCACGCCGATCTCGGCGGCACGCTGGAGCAGGTTCTCGGCGCCGCTGCCGGGCACGGCCAGGCCGGAGACATCGCCCTTCACATCGGCCAGGAACACCGGCACGCCCAGTCGCGAGAAGCCCTCGGCCAGCGTCATCAGGGTCACGGTCTTGCCGGTACCGGTGGCGCCGGCCACCAGGCCGTGGCGGTTGCCGAGTTTCGGCAGCAGGGTGACGGCAATATCGTCGGTAATGCCTTTGCCGAGCAGAATCGGATCCATGGTCCAGCCCTTGTGATGAATAGCCCAATGTTAACCGCCGGCAGTGACGGTCCGAAGGTCGGCTTGCCCGGACCTTGGCGGCGCCGCTACTCTGCCTGCCTGTTTCGCACACAGTGCCATCAATGCCCGTTCCTGTCCTGATTTCCCGCGGTTGGCCGCTGCTGGCCCTGGCCGGCCTGGTTTCCCTGGCGCCCGACGCCCATGCGCAGCGGGTTTCGGCCCGGGACAAGGTGAAGGTGGATGCGCTGCAGCAGCGCATGACCGTCGCCGAAAAGCGCTACAGCGACGCCCTGCTGCTGGTCGCCAATGCCGACCCCAAGGGCAGCAACGAGGCCGACGCCGCGCTGGAGGACATGGAAGATGTCCTCAACGACTGCGTGAAGCAGAAGGGCTGCCAGATGGGCACCCTGCTGGCCAGCTACAAGCGCCTGCTCAAGCACGACGCCGATGCGGCTGCCAGCGATGACGTGGCCGACGAGGGGGGTGACCGCCTGGAAGCCGACCCGGATCACATCGGCCCGCTGACCGCGGATGTGCCCGAGGCCGCGCGCGCTGCCGCGCTGCTGAACGACAAGCGGCACGCCTTCGACAGCATGGTCGAGTACAACCCGGCGGTGCAGGCCGGCATCCGTCGCTGGCTGACCGACATGCGTCCTGCGCTGCTGACCAGCTACGAGAACTACCAGAACCTGCGCGCGGTGATGTGGCCGGAGTGGGAGAAGCGTGGCCTGCCCGAGGCGCTGCTGTTCGGCATCATGGCCAAGGAATCCAACGGCCGCGTGCACGCCTCCTCGCGTGCCGGCGCCGCCGGCCTGATGCAGTTCATGCCGGCCACTGGCCGTCGCTTCGGCCTCGGCCCGGATGGCACCGGCTTCGACACGCGCTTCGATGCGCGCAGCGCCGCCGAGGCCAGCGCCAGCTACCTCAACGAACGCCTGCGCGAACTGAACAACAACGTGGAAATGTCGGTGGCCGCCTACAACGGTGGCGAAGGCCGTGCCGCACGCGTGTTCAAGCAGAGCGCCGGCCAGAGCTTCTGGACCGACAGTGTCTACAACCAGTTCCCGGGCGAGACCAAGGACTATGTGCCGATGGTGATTGCCGCGGCCTGGATCTTCCTGCACCCGCAGCAGTATGGCGTGGAGTTCCCGAAGATCAGCGCGCAGCCGGCCACGCTGCGCCTGGCCAAGTCCACCACCATCTATGAACTGACCATCTGCCTGGGCAGCCACGGCACCCGTGATGGCTACATGCGCGCGCTGCGCAACCTCAACCCGCGCTATGAAGCCGATGGCTGGATTCCGGCCGGCACCCTGATCAACGCCACCACCCGCATCGCCGGGCTGTACCAGCGCAACTGCGTCAGTGGCCCGCGTGCCGACCTGGCCCGCACGCTGATCACCGCCGATCTGAACGCGGCGATCAAGCGCCCGACCGCGGCCAGCTACACCGGCAGCGTCGCCGTGGGCGGCGTGGTGCCGGTGGCCGACGCTGCGGCCTCCACCAGTGTGCCGACCACGCCGGTGGCGGCGGTGGCGACGCCTCGCCCGGCGCCGGCCGCGCGCCCGAAGCCGGTGCGCAGCCACAAGGTGGGCAAGGGCGAGACCCTGGGCGCCATCGCGGCGAAGTTCCAGTGCGACGTGCCGACCCTGGCCCGCGCCAACGGCCTGAAGGCCCCGGCCTACAGCCTGCGTCACGGCCAGACGCTGAAGCTGCAGGGCTGCGACAAGTAATTCCCCCGACCCCTGGAACCCGCATGGATCTCGAAGACACCCGCAACCTGTTCGCCAACCTCCGCGAAAACACCGACTGGGACATCAACGGCCCGCTGCTGTGGGGGTACTTCTTCGTGCACTCCACTGCTGAGCCGTTGCAAGCACTGGCAGAGCACCTGCAGGCGCAGGGCTACACCTTCGTGGAACTGTTCGAACAAGATCCGGAAGAGGGTGACGCGCCGTTCCACGTGCTGCATGTGGAGCGCGTGGAGATCCACGACGAAGCCTCGCTGGACCGTCGCAACCAGGAATTCGCAGCTCTGGCCGCGGAGAAGGGCGTGGAAGACTACGACGGCATGGACGTCGGCCCGGCCCCGGCCCTGCAGTAACGCGCGTACCGGTAGTGCCGGCCGCTGGCCGGCATCCCGTTGTGGAAAAGGGGACGGAGGGGATTAAGTCGTTTATGCATAAACGACTTAATCCCCTCCGTCCCCTTTTTATCAGCTCAGCTTCGCCAGGGCCTGGCCCAGCTGTACCGGGCTTTCGGCGCCCAGCTGCGGGGCGAATTCGGCCACGCCCGGCGGCAGCAGCACGATCACGGTCGAGCCATAGTTGAAGCGTGCCATCTCGGCGAAACGCTCCAGCTTGATGCCCTGGCCGCGGTAGTCCTTGCGGGTGATGCGGTCGCCGTAGTGCGGAATCTCCTCGCCGCTCCACACGGTTTCCACGCCGGACACCAGCAGTGCACCGACCATCACGCTGACCATCGGGCCGAAGCTGGTATCGAAATGGCAGACCAGGCGTTCGTTGCGTGCGAACAGGCGCGGTACGCCGTTGACGGCCGCCGGGCCGACACTGAACAGGCGCCCTGGCACGTGCACGGTTTCACGCAGGGTGCCGGTCCAGGGCATGTGCACGCGGTGGTAGTCGCGCGGGGACAGGTACACGGTGGCGTACAGGCCGTCGTTGTACGGCTTGGCATCCTCGGCGCCGCCCAGCAGTTCGGCGGCGGTGAACGACTGGCCCTTGGCCTGGAAAATGCGGCCGGCCTCGATCCTGCCGAGCTGGCTGATGCGGCCGTCGGCCGGCATCACCAGGCTGCGCGGATCGGCATCGGCCACGCGTGCGCCCGGCTTCAGCGCACGGGTGAAGAACTGGTTGAAGGTCGAATAGCTGCGCGGGTCCGGGTTGGCCGCTTCGTCCAGGTTGACGTTGAACTTGCGGGTGACCGTGTCGATCAGCCAGCGCGACACGCGCGGATCGTCCGAGTACGCCAGCGAACGCGCCATCGAGGACAGCAGGCGGTGGGGCAGGGCATACGTCAGGGCGGTGGTGAGGCTCATGGGGCGGTTTTCTCGGTCAGCTTCTGCAGGTCGCGGGCGATCGCCGGCGCGTTGAACGGGGGGCGTACCAGGCCGGCGAGGCGGCCCTGCGGGTCGAGCACGGCCAGGCTGGCCGAATGCTCGACCGTGTAATCCTCGGGGTTCTCGTCGAAATGCTTGCCCGGCACCTTCTGGAACACGAAGCCCAACGAGGTGGCGAAGCGCTCCAGCGAGGGAACGTCAGCGGTGGCGGCCAGGGTGTCCTTGTGGAAGCCGTGCACGTACTCGCCCAGGCGGGTGGCGCTGTCGCGGTCGGGGTCGACCGAGATGAACAGCACGCGTGGGCGCAGGCTGTCGGGCAGGGCTTCCCACTGGTTCTGCGCGCCGGCCAGCGCGGCCAGCGTGGTCGGGCAGACGTCCGGGCAGAAGGTGAAGCCCAGGAACACCAGGGTCCAGTGGCCCTTCAGTTCGCCCGGGATCAGGCGGGTGCCGTCGGACTGGGCCAGGTTGAAGTCGGGCAGTTCGCGCGGCTGTGGGTACAGCGTGATCGCTTCGGTGGCCGGGGCATTGGCCGGCGGCTTCGGCGCGAACACCTGCTGGGCGGCCAGCAGGCCGAGACCCGCCGCCAGGGCGATCAGCAGGATGATGCCGGCGTTGCGATTGAACATGGGGGCTCCCGCGCGAAGTGGGCCCCATCATACCGGCTGTGGCCCGAATCGTTTCCGCCGCAACGGATGCCGCCACGGGCGCCAGCCCCTATAATCGGGGGCCACTTTGCCCGCAGTACCGCCATGACCGCTGAAACGGCCGCCGAACTCCATACGATCATCGATCTGATCCGCTACGGCACCAGCCGTTTCAACGAAGCCGGGCTGACCTTCGGGCACAGCTACGACAACGCGCTGGACGAGGCCACCCAGCTGGTGCTGCACAGCCTGCACCTGCCGCACGACCTCGGCCCGGCCTACGGCCAGGCGCGCCTGCTGCAGGCCGAAAAGCTGCGCGTGCTGGAGCTGTTCCAGCGCCGCATCGATGAACGCATCCCGGCCGCCTACCTGACCGGTGAGGCCTGGTTTGCAGGATTGAGCTTCAAGAGCGACAAGCGCGCCCTGGTACCGCGCTCGCCGATCGCCGAACTGATCGAATGCGGCTTCGAGCCGTGGCTGGCCGGCCGCGACGTGTACCGTGCACTGGATCTGTGCACCGGTTCGGGCTGCATCGCCATCGCCATGGGCCACTACTACCCGAACTGGCAGGTGGACGGCGTCGACCTGAGCGACGATGC
The DNA here is from genome assembly GCF_059372355.1 of Stenotrophomonas sp. YJH_SMC_135. NCBI lineage: Bacteria > Pseudomonadati > Pseudomonadota > Gammaproteobacteria > Lysobacterales > Lysobacteraceae > Stenotrophomonas > Stenotrophomonas sp. YJH_SMC_135. The sequence goes on along the minus strand of NZ_JCAFVN010000003.1, from coordinate 632,770 downwards.
ACTGTCGCTGGCCGAAGAAAACAAGGAGCGCCTGCAGGCGCACAACGTCACCCTGATCAAGTCGGACCTGTTCAACGGCCTGTCCGGCCGCCACTACGACCTGATCGTCACCAATCCGCCATACGTCACCAACGACGAGACCGATGCCCTGCCGCAGGAATACTCCTACGAGCCGGAGATGGGCCTGCGTGCCGGCGACGACGGCCTGGACCTGGTGCTGAAGATCCTGCGCGATGCCCCGCTGCACCTGAGCGAGGACGGCCTGCTGATCTGTGAAGTGGGCGAATCCGAGCAGCATCTGGTCAAGCTGCTGCCGGAAGTCGATTTCGCCTGGATCGAATTCAAGGTCGGCCAGATGGGTATCTTCGCGGTTGAATGCCGCGAGCTGATCGCCCACAGCGCACGCATCACCGAACTGGCGGCGCAGCGCCCGTGAGCTCCAATTCGTTCGGCAAGCTGTTCACCGTCACCACGTTCGGCGAGTCGCACGGGCCGGCCATCGGCTGCGTGATCGATGGCTGCCCGCCGGGGCTGGCGCTGGACGCGGCCGAATTCGCCCACGACCTGCAGCGCCGCGCCACTGGCAAGAGCCGGCATACTTCGGCGCGGCGCGAGGCCGACGAGGTCGAGATCCTGTCCGGCGTGTACGAGGGCCTGACCACCGGCACCCCGATCGCGCTGCTGATCCGCAACACCGACCAGCGCAGCAAGGATTACGCCAACATCGGCCAGCAGTTCCGGCCGGGCCATGCCGACTACAGCTACTGGCACAAGTACGGCATCCGCGACCCGCGCGGTGGCGGCCGTTCCTCGGCACGCGAGACCACCCTGCGCGTGGCCGCTGGCGTGGTCGCCAAGAAGTGGCTGGCCGAGCGCTTCGGCGTCACCGTGCGTGGCTACCTGTCGCAGCTGGGCGACATCACCCCGGCCGGTTTCGACTGGTCGGCGGTGGAAGACAACCCGTTCTTCTGGCCGCACGCTGCACAGGTGCCCGAACTGGAGGCGTACATGGACGCGCTGCGCAAGTCCGGAGATTCGGTCGGTGCGCGCGTGGACGTGGTCGCCGACAATGTGCCGCCGGGCTGGGGTGAGCCGATCTACGGCAAACTCGACGGTGAACTGGCTGCCGCGCTGATGAGCATCAACGCGGTGAAGGGCGTGGAGATCGGCGACGGTTTCGCCAGCGCCGCGCAGAAGGGCACCGAACACCGCGACCTGCTGACCCCGCAGGGCTTCGCCAGCAATCACGCGGGTGGCATCCTCGGTGGCATTTCCACCGGCCAGCCGGTGGTCGCCTCGATCGCGTTGAAGCCGACCTCCAGCCTGCGCCTGCCGGGCCCGTCGCTGGATACGTCCGGCAACGTGGTCGAGGTGGTCACCACCGGCCGCCACGACCCCTGCGTCGGCATCCGCGCCACCCCGATCGCCGAGGCGATGGTAGCGATGGTGCTGATGGACCAGGCGCTGCGCCACCGCGCGCAGTGCGGCGATGTCGGCACGATCACCCCGCGCATTCCCGGGCAGATCGATGGCTGACACGCGGCCGACCGTGTGGGTGAGCCAGCCGCTGATCGACGCGGCCATCGCGCCGCTGCGCGATCGCGTGCAGCTGCGCTGCACCGACACCGTCACCGCCTGGGCGCCGGACCAGATCGCCGGACAACTGGCCAGCGCCGACGGCGCGATCATCACGCTCAACGAGCGCATCGGCGCGGCCCAGGTGGCCGGCGCCGCGCAGCTGCAGGTGATCGCCAATGTCGGGGTGGGCTACAACAACCTGGACGTCGACGCGCTCAGCGCGGCCGGCATCCTGGCCAGCAACACACCGGACGTACTGACCGAAACCACCGCCGATCTCGGTTTCGCCCTGCTGATGGCCACCGCGCGCCGCATCACCGAGTCCGAGCGCTGGCTGCGCGAAGGGCAGTGGCAGCAGTGGTCGTTCCAGACCATGCTCGGTGCCGATATCCACGGCAGCACGCTGGGCATCCTTGGCATGGGCCGCATCGGCCAGGGCATCGCCCGTCGCGGCGCGCACGGTTTCGGCATGAAGGTGCTGTACCACAACCGGTCGCAGCTGCCGGCGGCGACCGAGGCGGAAGTGGGCGCGACCTATGTGGACCTGGATACGCTGCTGGCACAGTCCGACCACCTGCTGCTGGTGCTGCCGTACACGCCGGCCTCGCATCATCTGATCGATGCCGCCGCACTGGCGAAGATGAAGCCGTCGGCGACGCTGGTGAATATCGCCCGCGGTGGCCTGGTCGATGAGATCGCGCTGGCCGATGCGCTGGCCAACGGTCGCCTGGCTGCGGCGGGTCTGGATGTGTACGAAGGCGAGCCAACGGTACGCCCGGAACTGCTGGCGCTGCGCAACGTCGTGCTCACTCCGCATATCGGCAGCGCCTCGCTGGCCACGCGCACGGCGATGGTACAGCTGGCGGTGGATAATCTGCTTGCCGGGCTCGGCCTGGACGGCGGCCCGTCGCGGATGCCGAACGCGATCAACGCTGACGCGGCGATGGCCGCGCGCGTGACGCTGGGCAAAAAAACCGGGAAACGATAGGGAACCTCCGCGCGCCCCGCTTGAGGAGGTTCCCCGAACCCAGCTGTCGTGCGTGTTTTTCCCCATTCCCGTTTTCGTGAGAGTTCCCCCATGAGCAATGCACAGCGCAGTTTCCACGTCGCCGTCGTCGGTGCCACCGGCGCCGTCGGCGAGACCATGTTGTCGATCCTGGCCGAGCGTGATTTCCCGGTCGGTACCCTGAGCGTCCTGGCCTCCGAGCGTTCGGCCGGTGGCGAGATCGAGTTCAACGGCCAGAAGGTCACGGTCCAGGACCTGGCCACCTTCGATCCGGCCGGCGTCGAGATCGCGCTGTTCTCGGCCGGTGGCAGTGTGTCCAAGGAATACGCACCGAAGTTCGCCGCCGCAGGTGCGGTGGTGATCGACAACTCCTCGGCCTTCCGTTACGACGATGACGTGCCGCTGGTGGTGTCCGAAGTCAACCCGGAACAGGTCGCCAACCGTCCGCGCGGCATCATCGCCAATCCGAACTGCTCGACCATGCAGATGCTGGTGGCGCTGGCGCCGCTGCACCGCAAGTACGGCATCGAGCGCATCAACGTCTCCACCTACCAGTCGGTGTCCGGCGGTGGTCGTTCGGCCACCGAGGAGCTGGGCAAGCAGACCGGCCAGCTGCTGAGCTTCCAGGAGATCGATCCGCAGCGCTTCCCGGTGCAGATCGCCTTCAACCTGATCCCGCACATCGACGACTTCCAGGACAACGGCTTCACCAAGGAAGAAATGAAGCTGATCTGGGAGACCCGCAAGATCCTCGGCGACGACAGCATCCTGGTGAACCCGACTGCAGTGCGCGTGCCGGTGTTCTACGGCCATTCCGAGTCGGTGGCGATCGAAACCCGCGACAAGGTCACCGTGGCCGAAGCACGTGCGCTGCTGGAGCAGTCGCCGGGCATCGAAGTGGTGGACCGTCACGAGGCCGGTGGCTACCCGACCCCGGTCACCCACGCCTCGGGCACCGACGCGGTGTACGTCGGCCGCATCCGTGAGGACCTGTCGCACCCGCGCGGCCTGAACCTGTGGATCGTATCGGACAACGTGCGCAAGGGCGCCGCCCTGAATGCCGTGCAGCTGGCCGAGCTGGTCGCCGCCGAGCAGCGCTGATCACAGCGGTTGCCTCACCGGTAGTGCCGGCCGCTGGCCGGCATTGCCGTGATGGCACGTGCGTGTCTGCCGGCCAGCGGCCGGCACTACCGAAGGTCCCCATCGGTGGGTGCGGACCGCGGTCCGCACGCTTTATAGTGTCGCCATGAATAAACGGGCCAGGGGCGCAAAGCGCCCCCTCCTCTATCTTTCCACCGCGCTGCTGGCCCTGGCCAGCAGTTCGGCGCTTGCCCTGGGCTTGGGCGACATCCGTGTCCTGTCCAAGCCGGGCCAGCCCCTGCTGGCCGAAATCCCGGTGGTCTCGGCCGATCCGTCCGAGCTGGAGAACCTGCGTGTCGCGTTGGCCTCACCGGTCACCTTCGAGCGCGTCGGCCTGCAGCGGCCGACCGGGCTGGTGGGCGAACTGCAGTTCGAACTGACCCGCAATGCGCAGGGCAGGGCAGTGGTGCGGGTGACCTCGCAGACGCCGGTCGAGACCCCGTCGCTGAGCTTCCTGATCGAGGCGGACTGGGGTCAGGGCCGCCTGGTGCGCGAGTACTCGGCGCTGGTCGATGCACCGTCCAGCGCACTGGCCGTGGCCGAGCCGGAAATCGTTGCACCCGCAGGTACGCTCTCCAACACCATCGCCCGTGAGGCCGCCCCGGCGCCCGCCGCCGCGGAGAGCGTGAGCGCGCCTGCGCCGTCCACCGCCACCACGCCGGCACCCGCACCGGCTCGCCCGCGTGCAGTGGCTGCACCCGCTGCCGCACCGGCAGCCGATGGCAGCGTTACCGTCCAGCGTGGGCAGACCTTGTCGCAGATCGCCAGCGTGGTGGCCCGCGGCAACCAGGTCAGCCGCGACCGCGCAATGATTGCGCTGCTGCGGGCCAACCCGGAGGCCTTCATCCGTGGCAACGTCAACCTGCTCAAGCAGGGCGCCGTGCTGCGCATGCCCGGCAGCGATGCACTGGCGGCGGTCGATGCCGCCGAGGCCGCCGCGCTGGTGCGCGAGCATGCCGCACAGTGGCGTCAGGCGCGCACCGTGCCGCAACCGGCGGGTACTGTCGCCCCGGTCGCCACGGCGGGAACCACGAACGCTTCTTCCCCGGCTGCGGCCACTGGGGCACGACTTGAAATCGCTCCGGCGCTGGCCTCCGACGCCGCGCACGCGGGCACAACCACCGGCACTGCAGCCGGCAGCGAGGGTGACATGCTGGGCAACGAACAACTGCGCCAGGCACGCGAGGACATCGCGACCCGCGATGCCGAGATCGGCGAGCTGAAGCAGCGGGTGGCCGACCTGGAAAAACTCAAGGAACAGCAGCAGTCGCTGATCGCGATGAAGGACAACGACCTGGCCGCGGCGCAGCAGCGCCTGGCGCAGGCACCGGATGCCCGCGATGCGGCAACGCCGTGGTACTGGCTGGGTGTTCCGGTGCTGTTGCTGGCGGCCGGCGCGGCCTGGCTGCTGCGTCGTCGCAAGCCGTCGCCACTGCCGCCGCTGCGCGAGGAAGGCGACGCCGCCGGCCTGGCCGCTGCGGTACCGGCCGGCGCGGCGCTGGATACGCTGGCCGAGCAGTCTTCGTGGTCGACGGCGGTGTCCGACAGTGGCCGCCAGGAACCGGCGATGCCTGCCTGGGCGACCGAAGCCGAGGTGCAGGATGACGTGGCTGCCGAAGCGGTCGCCGACGTCGCCGCCCAGACTGACTGGCAGGCGCAGACGCTGCGCGATGACGAAGTGGTGGAGCTGCCCGGGGCCGTGACCGACCTGCCGCGCTGGGACGAGCCGGTGGCCATGCAGGACACCCCCGTGCAGGATGAGCCGCCCGCGCAGGCGGTCCCTGACGAGATCGCAGTACCGGACTACGCGCTGCACGCCGAACAGCAGCCGCAGTTCCGCGGCGTGTTCGACCTGCCGGCCGAGCATCATGACGGCGGGGATTCGAGCGCGGCGCCGCACGACGCGCTCCCCGCGGCCGCGCATGAAGACGGTGCTGCCGCGCCGGCCAGCGATGCCGGCTGGGCGCCGCGCGCCGGGCAGGAACGCCTGGAACTGGCCATCGCGTACCTCGACCTGGGCGATGCGCAGACCGCACGGACGTTGCTGCTGGAAGTGGCCGAGGGCGGCGACCTGCACTGCCAGGCCCAGGCTCGCGAACTGCTGGCCCGCCTGCCGTGACCGAACCCGCCGACAAGGACCGTGCCATGAGCCGCGAGCGCCGTATCGACTACGTTGAATTCGCCTCCAGTGACCCGGCCGACAGCCGCGCCTTCTTCGAAAAGGTGTTCGGGTGGTCGTTCGTCGACTATGGCAGCGACTACACCGCCTTCGACGATGGCCGCCTGCAGGGCGGCTTCTTCCGCGGCCAGCCGCAACGGGCCAGTGACAGCGGCGCGCCGCTGCTGGTGCTGTATGCCGACCAGCTGGCGCCCATCGAGGCGGCGGTGCGCGACGCTGGCGGTGAGATCGTACGGCCGGTGTTTTCTTTCCCCGGTGGCAGCCGCTTCCAGTTCGTCGAGCCCGGTGGCAACGAACTGGCGGTCTGGTCCGAACGCGATCCGGCCTGAGCGCCGCCCCTCCCGCAACATCGAGGTAGCACATGCGTTACGCGCTTGGCGTCGAGTACGACGGCAGCGATTTCAGGGGCTGGCAGAACCTGGGCGAGGGTGGTCCCAGCGTGCAGGCCAGCCTTGAGCAGGCCCTGTCGTCGGTGGCCGATGCGCCGCTGCAGGTGGTCTGTGCCGGTCGCACCGATGCCGGCGTGCACGGCCAGTGCCAGGTCGTGCATTTCGACACCGACGTGGTGCGCGATCCGCGCGCCTGGATGCTGGGCACCACCACCCGCCTGCCGCGCTCGATCGCGGTGCGCTGGTGCGTGCCCGTGGCCGATGATTTCCACGCCCGCTTCTCGGCGCGGGCACGCCGTTACCGTTACCGCCTGCTCAACCGCGAAGTGCGGCCGGCGCTGCAGCGGCAGACCCTCAGCTGGGAGCGCCGTGCGCTGGACGCGGGCCTGATGCATGCCGCCGGCCAGGCCCTGCTAGGCGAGAACGACTTCAGCGCGTTCCGCTCGGTGCAGTGCCAGGCGCTGCATGCACGGCGTGAACTGCAGTCACTGCAGGTCAGCCGCCAGGGCGAGGTGATCGAGGTCGCCGTGCAGGGCAATGCATTCCTTCATCACATGGTCCGCAATATCGTCGGATCGCTGATCCTGGTGGGCAGTGGCGAGAAGCCGGTGGAATGGATCGCCGAACTGCTGGCCGGGCGCGATCGCACCGTAGCCGGTCCCACCGCACCGCCGCAGGGCCTGGTGTTCCTTGGGCCCCTGTACCCCGACAACTGGCATCTGCCCGCCGAGGTCACGCTATGAGCCGCTCCTACTACCGCACGCGCATCAAGTTCTGTGGCATGACCCGGGCCGGCGACGTCCGCCTGGCCGGTGAGCTGGGCGTGGACGCGGTGGGTTTCATCTTCGCCCGTGAAAGCAGCCGCCGGGTCGCTCCGGCCGAGGCACGCGCGATGCGCCAGGCGATCGCGCCCATGGTCGACGTGGTGGCGCTGTTCCGCAACAACAGCAAGGAAGAAGTGCGCGAGGTGCTGCGCACGGTACGACCGACCCTGCTGCAGTTCCACGGCGAGGAAGACGAGAGCTTCTGCCGCAGCTTCAACATGCCGTACCTGAAGGCGATCGCCATGGGCGGCCGTGAAGAGATCAACGCCCGCACCCTGCAGCTGCGCTATCCCAGCGCCGCCGGCTTCCTGTTCGACAGCCACGCGCCGGGTGGCGGTGGCGGCACCGGCGTGGCCTTTGACTGGGGCCGGATCCCGACCGGCCTGCATCGCCCGTTCCTGCTGGCCGGCGGCCTGAACCCGGAAAACGTCTACGACGCGGTGCTGGGTACCCTGCCGTGGGGCGTGGATGTCTCCAGTGGCATCGAACTGGAGCCGGGCATCAAAGACGGCTACAAGATGCGCACCTTCGTCGAGGAAGTGCGCCGCGCCGATTGCACGGTTCTCGAGTGATTGGCGTCATTATTTGCCGTGATTTGGACCTGGATTTGAGCCTGCACGCATTCTTCACATAGGATGGTCCCAAGCGCGCCTGCCATGAGGGCTGGCGCGGGGATCGACGGGACGCGCGCGGCGCGCCCCGAACGGACGGCCGCCGCCCACAGCCCAGGAAGGCAAGCGATGCAGGAGTTTCTCACCGTCGTACTCGGTTACCCGACGCTGCCGTACAGCATTCTGCTGTTGGTGTCGGTGATGTATTGGGCGGTTGCGGCGTTCGGCCTGGTCGATGACGGTTTTGGCAATCTCGGCGCCGATGGCGCGCTCGAGGCGGGGACCGACCTCAGTGGCCTGTCAGCCATGCTGGCGCGCTGGGGCTTGGGTGGCGTCCCGATCATGGTGGTGGTCACCCTGCTGAGCCTGTTCGGCTGGCTCATCACCTATTTCATCCATCTGTTCGTACTGCTGCCGCTGCCGGACCTGCTGCGCTGGGGCCTGGGTACGCTCGTGGCGGTGCTGGCACCGCTGCCAGCGGTACCGCTCATCGCGCTGATCCTGCGCCCGGTCCGGCGCTTCCTGCTGCGCCTGCGGCCGGTGCCGCAGGCATCGCTGCTCGGCCGGGCCGGCGTGGTCGCATCGCCGAAGGTGAACGCACGCAGCGGTCATGCCACGGTCGATGATGGCGGCGCCGGGCTGGTGCTGCAGATCCGCAGCGACATCGAACTGCAGCGTGGCGAGCGCATCGTGCTGGTCGAGCACATGGCCGAACAACACTATTACCGGGTGGTCCGCGCCGACGCGATCGCCCTCGATTTCCAGGACAACCTGCTTCCGGGCAACAAGGAGACTCATCAATGACGTTGGCATCCCTCTTACCGTTCCTGGCCGTCGCCGGCGGCCTGCTCGTCCTGCTGCTGGGCGTGGCCGGGCTGTTCAAGGCCTTCTACCGCAAGGTCGACCAGGGCGTGGCCCTGATCGTCAACGACATGAGCTCCACGCCCAAGGTGCACTTCACCGGTGCGCTGATCATCCCGGTGCTGTACCGCGCCGAGCTGATGCGGATCAGCCTGATCACCCTGCAGATCGACCGCCGTGGCAAGGAAGGCCTGATCTGCCGCGACAACATGCGTGCCGACATCGCCGTGGCCTTCTACCTGCGGGTGAACGAGACCCAGGCCGACGTGCTGCGCGTGGCCAAGGCCATCGGTGCCGACCGTGCGTCGGACAAGCATGCCGTCGATGAGCTGTTCAACGCCAAGTTCTCCGAAGCGTTGAAGACGGTCGGCAAGAAGTTCGACTTCACCGAACTGTTCGAGAAGCGCCAGGAGTTCCGCGACGAGATCATCGCGGTGATCGGCAACGACCTCAACGGCTATGTGCTGGAAGACGTGGCGATCGATTACCTGGAGCAGACCCCGAAGGCGCTGCTGGACCAGTTCAACATCCTTGACGCGCAGGGTATCCGCAAGATCACCGAGCTGACCGCCGCGCAGAACGTGGTGACCAACGAGCTGGAGCAGAACGAGAAGCTCGCCATCACCAAGAAGAACGTGGAAGCGCGTGAAGCGCTGCTGGCGCTGGAACGCCAGCAGGCCGAAGCCGAAGCACGCCAGAAGCGCGAGATCGAGACCATCCGCGCGCGAGAGGAGGCCGAGACCGCCAAGGTGCAGGAAGAGCAGCGCCAGCTGTCCGAGAACGCCCGCATCGAAGCACAGCAGCTGATCGAGATCCGCGACCAGAACCGCCTGCGCGAAGTGGAAGTGGCCGAGCAGAACCGCCAGCGCGCCGTGGCCATCGAGGCCGAGCGCGTCGAGCGCGCACGCCAGCTTGAGCAGGTCACCACCGACCGCGAAGTGCAGCTGCAGGGCGTGGAGCGCGACAAGGTGGTCGAGCAGGGCAAGATGGACGTGGCCAACATCACCCGCGAACGCATCTCCATCGACAAGACCGTGGCGCAGGAGGAAGAGCGCATCAAGGAAGTGCGCGAGGTCTCCGAGGCCGACCGCCAGAAGCAGGTGCTGATCCTGGAAGCCGAGGCCAAGGCACAGGAATCGCTGGTGCGCGAGGTAAAGGAAGCGCAGGCACGCGAGACCGCTTCCAAGCACCGCGCAGTGGAACTGACCACGCTGGCCCAGGCCGAACACGAAGCAGCCGGCAAGCAGGCCGAAGCCAAGCGCCTGCTGGCCGACGCGCTGCGCGCCGAGCAGGCCGCACCGGGCCTGGCCGAAGCGCAGGTGCGTGAAGCTTCGGCACTGGCCATCGAGAAGGTCGGCATCGCCGAGGCCCGCGTGATCGAAGCCAAGGCCGAAGCCAGCCTGAAGCAGGGCAGCAACGAAGCCCGCGTGCTGGCCGAGACCCTGCAGGCGCAGGCGCAGGGTGAGGAGAAGATGGGCCTGGCCCGTGCCACCGCCACCGAATCGCTGGGCAACGCCGAAGCCGGCGTGGTGCAGAAGAAGCTGCTGGCCGAAGCCGAAGGCCTGGTGCGCAAGTTCGAAGCGATCGCTTCGCTGAGCGACCAGGCACGTGGCCACGAAGAGTTCCGCATGATGCTGGACAACAGCCTGAAGCAGGCGCTGGCCTCGATCGAAGCCGGCAAGGAAGTCTCGCGCGAGAACGCCAACGTCATCGCCAGCGCGTTGCGCAACGCCGATATCGACCTGGTCGGTGGCGACGGCGGCATGTTCGAGAACCTGGTCAAGGCGGTGTCGCTGGGCAAGTCGATCGAAGGCTTTGCCGGCAAGAGCCCGATCGTGCAGGAGCTGATGCAGCGCTACCTGGGCGTGGCCGTGGCCGAACCGGCGCCGCGCCAGATCGCCGAGGATGCCGAAGCGGTGCCGACCGTGTCGGCCACCGTGGTCGACAGCGCCCGTTGATGCATCGGGCGATGGCTGCTGCGGCCATCGCCCGCCCGCACCGGCCGCAACCGCGGCCGTCCGCCCGTGAGCCGGAAGCCTGCTGATGTCTGATACCCATCCGTCCGCCGAATCCACTGCACCGGAGGCCGGCGGCACTACCGTCGACCAGGCCGTTGCCCAGGGCGGTGCCTATGAAGTCCTGCGCCGCCGCCTGGCCGAGCAGGGCCAGCGCCTGCAGGGCCTGGCCGAAACGCTCAACCGCCAGCGCCTGGCCGAGTTCGGCGACAGCCGCCTGGAGGTGGTCGGGCGCTTCCGCATCCGCAGCGAAAACAACTGCGTCGGCCGTGACATCGTGCAGGTCGGGCCGGACCGCCTGCTGTTCGGCTACAACGTGTTCATCGGGCTGAAGACCCAGACCCGCATCGAGGACGTGTTCGGCCTGTACCGGCTGGTGCAGGGCAGCGACGGCTACGACGTGGCGGCGCTGGAGCTGAAGGGCAGCTTCCTCGACCAGCCCGGCTTCGTGCACGACTTCAACGAACTGTACGCCTACTACAAGCACGCGCGCCTGCTGCAGCTGATCGTGGTGGGGGACAAGCTGCTGGCGTCGTTCCAGATCGGTGAGCGCAGCAGCGACGTGCGCGTGTTCCGCTGGGCGCTGTCGCGCGATGGCGAACTGACCTATCTGGATGCGCGCGGTGAGCGCGATATCGCACTGCCGCCGCCGTTCGACTTCGAATGGACCCGGGCGACCCGCGACCTGGCGGTCAATGGCCGCCATTCGCACCTGAACATCCTCGATACCCTGTTCGTGGAGACCACCGGCGGCGACCTCACGATCAAGGTCGAGAACAACACCGAGACCGGGCAGGGCATCTACAGCGAACCGGTGGAGGACAGCACGCAGTCGCTGGACGACGCCCAGTTCGAGTTCGCCCGGGTCGGCTCGCTGGTGCTGCTGAAGGTGCTGCCGTACCGCGAGACGGAGTGGCGCGGGCTGATCTACAACACGCTGACCGGCGGCATCGTGCGCAACGATGCGATCGTGCAGGCCTGCGTGCAGCTGCCCGAAGACCACGGCGTGATCTTCCCGGGTGGCTATTACCTGCAGGGCGGCGAGCACAAGGCGTTCGACGCCTCGATGGCCGGCATGCAGTTCAAGCGCAGCATCCGTTCGCCCAACGGCGAGGACGTGCTGTACATCTTCTACGAGCGCGAAGGCGGGCGCTCGGCGCTGTTCGTCTACAACACCATCCAGCGCGTGCTGCAGAACCCGGTGTTCGGCCATGGCTACGCCTTGATGCAGGACGGGCGCATGGTGCTGTTCCATGCCGAAGGCAGCGAACCGACCCGCATCCATCCGATGCAGGTCTGGCAGACCCCGTTCAGCAGTGACGAGTTTGCTGCAAGCCGGCCACCCGGCAACACCTTCATGGGACGCATCGGCAACGCCGAACTGGTGCGGGGCATCTCCAACCTGTTCAACCTGGCGCGCGAGATCGATGGCCAGGACGTGTCGGTGCAGCGCTACCAGCGCCTGGTGGCCGACACCCGGCGCCTGTTCGATGCCCACCACTGGCTGGGCGACGCGGCCTGCGATGGCGCCGAGGCGCTGCTGCGGCAGATCAGCGCCACCGGCGAATCGGTGCTGGACGAGTACGAGAAGGTGCAGTCGATCCGCCAGCAGTCGGCGCAGGCGATGGTCGAGGCAGAGGCCGCGCACAAGGCGCTGCTGGGCCGGCTGCAGCCGCAGAACTGGAACGAGGTGCAGGCCTTCGTCGAGGCCCTCAATGCGATCACCGCATTGCGTGGACGGCTGCTGACCATCCGCGAGCTGCGTTACATCGACACCGCGCGCATCGAGACGATGACGGCCGAGCTGGTGGAGGCGCAGGATCGTGTCGGCGCCGCCACGGGTGACTTCCTCGCCGGCGATGCCGCGCTGGTGCCGCTGACCACGCGCCTGGAGGCGCTGGATGAGGCTGCGCAGCAGGCGCAGAGTGCCCGCCAGCTGGATGAGCAGCTGGAGGGGCTGCGCGGGATGGCGGCCGATCTGGATATGCTGTCTGAACTGATGGCCGGCCTGAAGGTGGACGATGCCACCGCCCGCACCCGCGTGGTCGAGTCCATTTCGGTGCTGTACGGCCGCCTCAACCAGGCCCGCGCGCGTGCCGATCAGCGCCGCAGGTCGCTCGGCTCAGCCGAGGCCGTGGCGCAGTTCGCCGCGCAGTTCGCGCTGTTCTCGCAGTCGATCACCAGCGCGCTGGCGCTGGCCACGGACCCGGAGCGTGCCGACGAGCAGCTGTCGCGCCTGCTGGTGCAGCTGGAGGAGCTGGAGAGCCAGTTCGGCGAACACGAGCAGTTCCTCGGCGACATCCTGAGCAAGCGCGAAGAGCTGGTTGAAGCCTTCGAAACGCACAAGCAGGCGCTGCTGGATGACCGCCAGCGCAAGGCACGTTCGGTGCTGGATGCGGCCAGCCGCATCCTCGATGGCCTGGCCAAGCGCACCGAGCGCTTCGCCACCGCCGATGAGCTCAATGCGTTCTTTGCCGGCGATCCGCTGATCCTCAAGCTGCGTGAGCTGGCCGAACGCCTGCGCGCGTTGCATGACAATGTCAAGGCCGACGACATCGAAGCGCGCCTGAAGGGCGTGCGTGACCAGGCGGTGCGCCAGCTGCGTGACCGCAGTGATCTGTACGAAGCGGGCGGCAACGTGGTGCGGCTGGGGCCGCGCCATCGCTTCAGCGTCAACACCCAGGCGCTGGACCTGACCCTGCTGCCGCGTGGTGACACGCTGGCGATCCATCTGACCGGCACCGACTTCCTGGAGACCCTGCACGATCCGGAGCTGGATGCGCTGAAGCCGTTCTGGCCGGTCACCCTGGACTCCGAATCACCTGTGCTGTATCGCGGCGAGTATCTGGCCGGCAGCCTGTTGATGGCCGCGCAGGAGGGGAGCGACGGGCTTGACCTGGCCACGCTGCAGCACGACGTCGCCACGCCCGAAGCACTGGACCAGCGCGTGCGTGCGTTCGCCGCACCGCGCTACCGCGAAGGCTACGAGCGCGGCATCCATGACCATGATGCCGCGCTGATCCTGCGTGCGTTGCTGCCCTTGCAGCAGGCGGCCGGCAGCCTGCGGCATGCACCGCGGGTGCGTGCGCTGGCGGTGCTGTTCTGGGCTGCCGAGCAGCGGCGCGAAGCGGTGGCGCAATGGTCGGCCCGCCAGATGGGTGCTGAAGCGCTGGCACGCCTGCTGGGGTCCGATGAAGGGCGCCTGGCGTTGCGTGCGGAAATGGCTGAGGCACTGCTGGCGTATGCGCAATCCCACGCGTTGCCGTTCGATGCCGATGCCGCAGAGGCCGCGGCCGCTTATCTGGGCGAGGAACTGGCGGCCGGCGAACCGGTGTTCAGCAGCAGCCGCCATGCCGTAGCGCTGCTGGAGGCACTGGCTCGGCAGCTGGAACAGGCCGGGCAACGCGAGGCGGTCGAACGCGCCCTGCAGCGCAGCCAGGATCCGCTGGCCACGCGCTGGGCGCTGGCCGGTCAGTGGCTGCGGGCGCTGGCGCGGATGCCGGCGCATGCCCCGCATGCCGCCTACGTCGACGAGGCTGCAGCACTGCTGCTGGTGCAGCGCCAGTTGCGTACCCGTGCCAGCGACGCCGCGCTGCAGGCGGAGGTCAGTGGCCTGCTGGGTGAACACGCACGCATCAGCAACGGCACGCTGGTGGTATCGCTGGATGATTTTCTGGCGCGCCTGAAGCAGCATCTGCGTGATTTCGTGCCAGCGTTCCATGCCTACCAGGCGCTGCGCCAGGGCATCATCGGCCGCGAGCGCGAGACCCTGCGGCTTTCCGAGTTCAAGGCGCGGCCGCTGTCCTCGTTCGTACGCAACAAGCTGATCAACGATGTCTACCTGGGCGTGATCGGTGACAACCTGGCCAAGCAGATGGGCACGGTCGGCGAGAACAAGCGCAGCGACCTGATGGGCCTGCTGATGATGATTTCGCCGCCCGGCTACGGCAAGACCACGCTGATGGAATACGTGGCGCACCGCCTGGGCCTGGTCTTCATGAAGATCAACGGCCCGGCGCTGGGTCACGAGGTGCGGTCGCTGGACCCGGCCCAGGCACCGGACGCGACCTCGCGGCAGGAGCTGGAGAAGCTCAACCTGGCGCTGGAAATGGGCAACAACACCATGCTGTATGTGGACGACATCCAGCACACCCATCCGGAGTTCCTGCAGAAGTTCATCTCGCTGTGCGATGGCACCCGCCGTATCGAAGGTGTGTGGCGCGGTCGCACCCGCACCTACGACATGCGCGGCAAGAAATTCTGCGTGGTGATGGCCGGCAACCCGTATACCGAGTCCGGCGAGGTGTTCAAGGTTCCGGACATGCTGGCCAACCGTGCCGACATCTACAACCTGGGTGATGTGCTCGGTGGCATGGAGGCGGCCTTTACCCTCAGCTACATCGAGAACAGCCTGACTTCCAACCCGGTGCTGGCGCCGCTGGCTACGCGCGACATGGCTGACCTGTACACGCTGGTCGACCGGGCGATGGGCAAGGAGGTCTCGACCAACGGCCTCAGCCACGCCTACAGCAGCGCGGAGATCAACGAAATCACCGCCACCCTGCAGCGCATGCTGCGCGTGCGCGACGTGGTCTACCGCGTCAACCAGCAGTACATCGCCAGTGCCGCGCAGGACGATCGCTACCGCACCGAGCCGCCGTTCCGGCTGCAGGGTAGCTACCGCAACATGAACAAGCTGGCCGAGAAGATCTCGCCGGTGATGAACGAGGACGAGCTGCAGCAGTTGATCTCCGACCACTACCTGGGCGAGGCACAGCTGCTGACCACCGGCGCCGAAGAAAACCTGTTGAAGCTGGCCGAGCTGCGCGGCGTGCTGGACGACACGCAGGCGCAACGCTGGACGCAGATCAAGCGCGACTTCCTGCGCAACAAGGCCATGGGGGCCGACGACAGCGATGTCGGCGGGCGCGTGGTCGCGCAGCTGGCCGACATCGCCACCGCCCTGCAGCTTCCGCCGCCGGCGCCGGAAGCGATTGCCGTTGCCGACCCGGCACCGTGGCCGGCGTTGCTGGAGGCCCTGCATCGTCTTTCTGAAACACGTCCGGCCGCCGCGCCGGTGCCGGTCGCGGCAGCCGCCAGTGTGCCGACGACGGTCCTGGCCGACGACCTGCAGGCTGCCCTGGCACCGTTGGTGGAACTGTTGGCGGAATCGCAGGCGCAGCAGGCACAGGTGTCGCAGACCCTGGCCGCGTTCGCCGGCTGGGCGCGGCAGCAGGTCGAGCGTGGGGTGCCGAACAGTGCGGTGGCGCAGCGTGCGCGTGTGCGCCGTGCCACGACGCCGGAGGAGCGCGCGCTGGATGAGGCGCTGATGCGTCACTTCTACGGCGAGTCGTTGCCGCCGGACGACGGTGAGGAGATTCCAGCGACGACACCGAAGCCGCCGCCGCTGCCGTGACCATGCAGGCGCCACTGCCGCCACCGAGCTTGCCGGACACGGCCGATGTCGCCGCGCTGGCCGACTATGGTGCGCCGTTGCTGCAGGCGCTGGCGCGGCGCGAAACACCGTTGCCGCCGGGCGCGGGCGCAGGGCTGGTGGCCGCACTGGCACGCATCGCGCTGGCCCTGCAGGCCGATAACCCGGCGCAGATCCGGCAGCAGGCGGGCTGGTGGGGCCGCCTGCTGGGGCGCGATGTCGATCGCGAGGCGGAAGGACGTGCGCTGCAGTCGCAGCTGGGCGTGCTGGCCCTGCAGGCGCGCGAGCAGGCCCAGCAGCTGCAGCAGCAGCTGCAGCTGCGGGCCATGGCCATCGCCGGACATTCAGCGGCGGCCGCAGCGCTGGACGCCTGGGTCGAGCTGGCAGCGGTGCGGCTGGCGTCGCTGGATACCGCCGGCCAGGCCGCGCTGTCGCAACGGCTCGATCACCTGCGCCGGCTGGCCACGCTGCGCCGTCTCGAGGCCGGCCAGTGGCAGCTCCTGCAGGACCAGGACAACGTGCTGCTGCAACGCTTCGCGCGCATCCATGACGTCCTGTTGCCAGCCTGGCGGCAGGCCGCCGCGGCCGGCCAGGCCGCGGCCGGCGCCACATTGGCGGCGAAGGCCGCCACGCTGCACGCACAGATCGATGACGAGGTCGCGGCGGCTCAGGCTAGACTGCCTTGAGCCGGCCGCCGCTGCCGCTTACCCAACTGCAAGGAGACTGCCCGATGACCCAGGACAGCCAGACCCCCGGTGCCCTCGTGCCCGGCACGACTACCGCCGTTCCGCTCGATGAAGGCGCATTGCAGGCGCTTGGCCTGGTCCGCGAGGATCTGCCGCGCATCGCCGAGATCCGTCTGGAGCTGGATGACCTGCGCCCGGGCAACCTGCAGGTCTTCGGTCGCGAAGCGGCCACGCGCACCGCAGCGTTTTCCAGCCAGTTGCTGGACCAGGTGCGCAATCGTGACCTCGATGCCAGCGGCGAGAAACTGGGCGAAGTGGTGCGCATCGCACGCAGCCTGAAGCTGGACGGCTTCGCGCAGCGGTCGAAGGTGCCGGTGATCGGTGGCCTGATCGACCGCCTGCGCGTATCCAAGGGCGAGCTGGTGCAGAAGTTCAGCGACACCAATGCGCAGATCGAGCAGCTGCTGGGTGATGTCGGTGTGCAGCAGGCGTTGATGGGCAAGCGCGTGGGCGAGTTCGACCGCATGCATGACATCGTCCGCGAAGAACGCCATGCGCTGGGCCTGTATGCTGCGGCCGGCAAGCAGCGCCTGGCCGAACTGCAGGCCGAGCAGCAGGCCAGGCAGGGCAGTGAGGATCCGCAGCAGCGCATCCGCCAGAGCGAAGTCGACAACGCGATCCGCCTGCTCGAAAAGCGCGTGTCCGACCTGCAGCTGATGCAGCATGCGGCCGACCAGTCGCTGCCGATGATCCGCCTGATCCAGGCCAACGCGCTGCAGCTGATCGAGAAGTTCAACACGGTTCGCGAGATCATCATCCCGTCGTGGAAGCGCCAGTTCGCCATCCAGCTTTCGCTGGGTGAGCAGAAGGCCGCGGTCGAGCTGTCCACCGCCATCGACGATGCCACCAACGAGCTGATGCGCCGCAACGCCGACCTGCTGCGCCAGGCCTCGGTGGATACCGCGCGCAGGAACCAGCGCGGCGTGATCGACGTGGCGACGCTGCGCCACGTGCACGACCAGTTGATCGCCACGGTCGAGGAAGTGCGCAGCATCCATCGCGAAGGAATGCAGCAGCGGCAGCAGGCCGAAGTCGAGCTGTCGCGCCTGCGCGAAGACCTGCAGCAGCGACTGGCCACCCCGACTGCCAGCTGAAAAAAGGGGACGGAGGGGATTAAGTCGTTTGTGCCACTTGCGACTTAATCCCCTCCGTCCCCTTTTTGTTGTCAGCGCAGTTGCTGGCCCAGCCAGTCGGCCAGCGCATCCACGCGCCCATCTGCCGGTCCATCCGGTCGCGCCAGCACCCAGAAGCCACCGGTGGCGGCAAATCCCCACGGCGCGACCAGTCGCCCGGCGGCCAGGTCCTCGGCCACCAGTGGCTCGGGTGCGATCGCCGGGCCCAGCCCGGCCACCGCTGCCTCCAGCAGGTAGTACAGGTGTTCGAAGGCAGTACCCAGCTGCAGCTTCGAGGTGTCCAGATCGTGCGCTTGCGCCCACGCCGGCCATGCCTGCGGCCGTGAGCTGGTGTGCAGCAGCGTCTCCTGCAGCAGCGCCGAGGGCGGCACATGCCGCAGTCGCTGCGCGGCCGGATGCGAGGGGGCCACCACCACGCCGACCCGTTCCGGCGCCAGCTCACGCACCTGCCAGCCCCGGGGCCACGGCCCCTGCGCCAGCAGCAGCACCGCGTCCAGTGCGGCCTGCGCCTCGGTGAAGCTGCCATCCAGCGCCGACCACTGCAGGCGTACGCCGGGCAGGGCGGCCTGCAGTGCGGGCAGGCGCGGAATCATCCAGCGCGCCAGCACGCTGCCGCTGCAGCCCAGCACCAGCGCCGGGGCCGCGGTCGGCCGGCGCAGTTCGCGCACGCAGTCTTCGATGCCGCTGAAGGCCTCGCTGCACGCTGCCTGCAGGCGCGTGCCCGCAGCGGTCAGGCGCAGGCCGCGACCGGCCCGCTGGAACAGCGCCAGGCCGAGGTGGTCTTCCAGCAGCTTCAGCTGGCGGCTGACCGCGCCGTGGGTCACGTGCAGGTCCTGCGCGGCGCGGCCAACCCCGCCCAGGCGGGCGGTGGCCTCGAACGCGCGCAGCGCATTGAGCGGTGGCAACAGCGAACGGCTCATGTGAGATTTCCTGACGGTATATGCCAGATAATATCCATTTTCCGGTCACGACCCGTGCGCTAGAGTATCCACCTGTCTCGAACCAGCGGTCGCTTCCATGTCTGCCTCCCCCATTGCCGACTACCACGCCTTCCCGGATGCCCAGGGCCATTTCGGCCGCTACGGTGGCAGCTTCGTTGCCGAAACCCTGGTCGGCCCGCTGCAGGAACTCGCCCAGGCCTATGACCAGGCCCGCCAGGATCCGGCATTCCAGGCCGCCTACGACCGCGACCTGGCCCACTACGTGGGCCGGCCGAGCCCGATCTACCACGCCCAGCGGCTGAGCGACCATGTCGGCGGCGCGCAGATCCTGCTCAAGCGCGAAGACCTGAACCACACCGGCGCGCACAAGATCAACAACACCATCGGCCAGGCGCTGCTGGCGGCGCGGATGGGCAAGAAGCGCATCATCGCCGAGACCGGTGCCGGCCAGCACGGCGTGGCCAGCGCCACGGTTGCCGCGCGGTTGGGCCTGGAATGCGTGGTGTACATGGGCGCCACCGACATCGAGCGGCAGAAGATCAACGTCTACCGCATGAAGCTGCTCGGCGCGACGGTGGTGCCGGTCACCTCCGGTTCGGCCACCTTGAAGGACGCGCTCAACGAAGCGATGCGCGACTGGGTGACCAATGTGCAGGACACCTTCTACATCATCGGTACGGTCGCCGGTCCGGATCCCTATCCGCGCATGGTGCGCGACTTCAACGCCATCGTCGGCCGCGAGGCACGCGAGCAGATGCTGGCCGAGTACGGCCGCCTGCCCGATGCGATCACTGCCTGCGTCGGCGGCGGCAGCAATGCCATCGGCCTGTTCCATGCCTTCCTCAACGACCGCCAGGTCGAGATCGTCGGCGCCGAGGCCGCAGGTGATGGCATCAGCACCGGTCGCCATGCTGCATCGATCGCCGCCGGTCGCCCGGGCGTGCTGCATGGCAACCGCACCTATGTACTGTGCGACGACGACGGCCAGATCATCGAGACCCATTCGGTGTCGGCCGGCCTGGACTATCCGGGCGTCGGCCCCGAACACGCATTCCTGGCCGATACCGGCCGCGCGCGCTACCTCGGCATCACCGATGACGAAGCACTGCAGGCCTTCCACCTGCTGGCGCATACCGAGGGCATCCTGCCGGCGCTGGAGTCCAGCCATGCGCTGGCGCAGGCGATCAAGCTGGCGCGTGAGCGTCCGCGTGACCAGATCGTGCTGTGCAATCTGTCCGGCCGTGGCGACAAGGATGTGCATACCATCGCCGCGCGCGAAGGGCTGGTGCTGTGAGCGCGCTGCTGCGCAACAGTGGCGTGCTGCTGCTGGCGCTGGGGTTGGCCGCGTGCCAGCCGCCGGAGCCGCCGCTGCTGGCACCGGCCGCCAAGGCCACCACGCAGCCGGCACAGCAGGCGGCCGCGAATGATGACCTCGACCCGATGGCACGTGCGCCGATCGTCGATCCGCCGTCCACGGAAGATATGGACAGCGATGGCGCGCCTGCGGTGGTCTCGGTGGCGCTGGACCATGCCGGCGAGGTGCTGATCGGCCAGCACATGGGCGATCTGAAGGCACTCGGGCCGTGGACCGCGCAAGGGGCGGTCGAAGCCATCGGCGGCAGTTGCGAGTACTACGACGGCAAGGGGCTGCCGCCCGGCGTGTCGATGATGACCGATGAAGATCGCGTCGTCCGTTTCGATCTCGGCCTGGATCCGGACAGCGGGGCGCCGACCCAGCAGCCCGGTCCGTTCGGCCTGCGTGTCGGCATGACCCGCGCCCAGGCCATGGCCCAGTTCCCGAAGCCGCCGGTATCCAGCCCGCATGCCTACGATGGTGACCAGGGCGAGTACCTCACCTGGCAGGACCCGGGTTCGGACCTGGGTATCCGCGTGGAACTGTTTGAAGGGCGGGTCACCCAGATGTACTGGGGAACCAGCGATGCGATTGAACTGATTGAAGGATGTGCCTGAAATGTCCGTATCCCGACTCGATGCCTGTTTCCAGCGTCTGCGCGAACAGCAGCGCAAGGCGCTGATCCCCTTCGTCACGGCCGGTGATCCCTCGCTGGAGGCCACCGTGCCGGTCATGCACGCACTGGTCGACGCCGGCGCCGACGTGATTGAACTGGGCGTGCCGTTCTCCGACCCGATGGCCGATGGCCCGACCATCCAGCGCAGCTCCGAGCGCGCGCTGGCGCGCGGCGCCGGCAGCCGCTACGTCCTGCAGGCCGTGGCGCAGTTCCGCGAGCGCGATGCGCAGACCCCGGTGGTGCTGATGGGCTACCTGAACCCGGTGGAGATCCACGGTTACGCGGCCTTCGCCAAGGCCGCCGTCGACGCCGGCGTGGACGGCGTGCTGCTGGTCGACCTGCCGCCGGAAGAAGCGGGCGACGCCCAGCAGGCGTTCGACGCAGCCGGCCTTGCGCTGGTACTGCTGGCGTCGCCGACCACCAGCGAGGCGCGAGCCGACAAGCTGCTGGCGCTGGCCCGTGGCTATCTCTACTACGTCAGCTTTGCCGGTGTCACCGGCGCGTCCGAGCGCCTGGACAGCGATGCCGCCAGTGCCCGCCTGCAGGCGTTGCGCGCGCGTGCGTCGGTGCCGGTGGTGGCGGGCTTCGGCATCAAGGATGCCGCCAGTGCCGCGGCCATGGCCCGCCAGGCCGACGGCGTGGTGGTGGGCAGCGCGCTGGTGGCGGCGCTGGCCGAAGCGGGCTCGGCGGAAGAGGCCGCGCAGCACGCCCGGACCTTCCTCGCCCCGCTGCGGCAGGCGCTGGACGCGTAACGGTAGTGCCGGCCGCTGGCCGGCATCCTCCTGAGGGCTCGCGTGCAAGGGCTGCCGGCCAGCGGCCGGCACTACCCATCGGTCTGCACGCAAGGGCTGCCGGCCAGCGGCGGGCACCGCCCCAGCACCTAAACGTACGTCCCAGCATGGTTTTTTCCGGCTGCCCCGTGGCTGGCAAGGGGGTGCACGGGCGGGGAAAGCGGAGCTAGACTGTCCGCCTTTGCGGCCCCCGGGCCGCCCTGAACGGAAGTGTCCTCCCGCATGAGTTGGCTCAGCAAGTTGATGCCGTCCGGCATCCGCACCGACAACACCCCCAGCAAGAAGCGCAGTGTCCCCGAGGGCCTGTGGGAAAAGTGCAGCAACTGCGGCAGCGCGTTGTACCGTCCGGAACTGGAAGAGAACCTGGAAGTCTGCCCGAAGTGCGGCCATCACATGGCGATCCGTGCGCGTGCGCGCCTGGCTGCCCTGTTCGATGCCGACAGCACCACCGAGATCGGTGCGCGCCTGGGGCCGACCGACCTGCTCAAGTTCAAGGACCAGAAGAAGTACAGCGAGCGCATCAAGATCGCGCAGAAGAACACCGGCGAGTACGACGCGCTGATCGCCATGCGCGGCCTGCTCAAGGGCCGTGCGCTGGTGGCATCGTCGTTCGACTTCGCCTTCATGGGCGGCTCGATGGGCTCGGTGGTCGGCGAGCGTTTCGCACTGGCCGCGGAAACCGCGGTCGAGATCGGTGCGCCCTACGTGTGCTTCTCGCAGAGCGGTGGCGCCCGCATGCAGGAAGGCCTGTTCTCGCTGATGCAGATGGCCAAGACCTCGGCCGCGCTGGGCAAGCTGCGTGAAGCCGGCCTGCCGTACATCTCGGTGCTGACCCACCCGACCACCGGCGGCGTGTCGGCCTCCTTCGCGATGCTGGGTGACATCAACATCGCCGAGCCGCAGGCGCTGATCGGCTTCGCCGGCCCGCGCGTGATCGAGCAGACCGTGCGCGAGAAGCTGCCGGAAGGCTTCCAGCGCTCGGAATTCCTGCTGGAGCACGGCGCCATCGACCAGATCTGCGACCGTCGCGAAATGCGCGACCGCCTGTCCGATCTGCTGGCAATGCTGGGCCGTCAGCCGGCGCCGGAGGTGGCTTGATGGGAGGCCGCAAGTACTTCGGTACTGATGGCATCCGTGGACGGGTCGGCCAGGGCGTGATCTCGGCCGACTTCGTGCTGCGCCTGGGCAACGCCCTGGGCCGTGTCCTGGTCGACCAGCGCGGCCAGGATGGGCGCCGGCCGATCGTGGTGATCGGCAAGGACACCCGCATCTCCGGTTACATGTTCGAAGCGGCACTGGAAGCCGGCCTGGTCGCCGCCGGTGCGGACGTGCAGCTGCTGGGGCCGATGCCGACCCCGGCGGTGGCGTTCCTGACCCGTACGCTTGGCGTGGACGCTGGCATCGTCATCAGCGCCTCGCACAACCCGCACTACGACAACGGCATCAAGTTCTTCTCCGCCCAGGGCGAGAAGCTCGACGATGCGACCGAGCTGGCCCTGGAAGCGGCGCTGGACATCCCGTTCACCACCGCCGAATCGGAAAAGCTGGGCAAGGCGTCGCGTGCGCGCGAAGCGGTCGGCCGCTACATCGAGTTCTGCAAGGCCAGCGTGCCGCGCGCGTTCGACCTGCGTGGCGTGCGCCTGGTGCTGGACTGCGCGCACGGCGCCACCTACCAGATCGCGCCGCTGCTGTTCCGTGAACTGGGCGCCGAGGTGATCGGCATTGGTGCCGAGCCCAACGGCGTCAACATCAACGCCGGCGTGGGCTCCACCCACATCGACAACCTGGCGGCCAAGGTCCGCGAAACCCGCGCCGATCTCGGCATCGCCTTCGATGGGGATGGCGACCGCGTGCTGATGGCCGACGACCAGGGCAATCCGGTCGATGGCGATGACCTGCTGTATATCCTGGCCCGCGCATGGAAAGCCGAAGGCCGCCTGCGCGGCCCGGTGGTCGGCACGCTGATGAGCAACTACGGCGTCGAGAAGGCATTTGCCGACCTGCAGATTCCGTTCGTGCGCAGCAATGTCGGCGATCGCTACGTGCACCAGGCGCTGATGGAAGGCGGCGGCGTGCTCGGCGGTGAAGCCTCCGGCCACCTGCTGTGCCTGGATCGGGCCACCACCGGCGACGGCATCGTCAGCGCCCTGCAGGTGCTGGTGGCATTGCGCAACAGCGGGCAGACCCTGCGCCAGGCGCTGAAAGGACTGGTGCGGGTGCCGCAGAAGACGGTCAACGTGCGGCTGGGCAATGTCTCGGCCAAGGCCACGGTGCAGGCCGGCAGCGTGCAGGCCGCGCTGGCTGTCGCGCAGCAGTCGGTGGCCGGCCGTGGCCGTGCGTTCCTGCGCCCGTCCGGTACCGAGCCGGTGGTGCGGGTCACGGTCGAGGCCGATGATGCGACGCTGATGCAGGACACGCTGGATCGACTGTCCGCGGCGGTACGTGAAGCCGCCGCCTGAGGCCGCTGCACATCCGTCCAACGAAAACGCCCCGGAATGCCGGGGCGTTTTCGTTGAAGGGGCAGGGCGGTGGGTTGCCTACGGCCCCGGCACCATCTTCTTCTGGCGTGCCTTGAAGCCATTGAACAGCGGTGCGATCAGCGGGTTGTAGCTCTGTGCGATGCGTTTTCGCAGCCAGCTGGCCGGGCGGTTGCGGATCGCGAAACGATAGATGCGCTCCGGGTCGCCGCCCACCACATTGCGTCCGAACGGGTGGGTGGTATGCAGGTAGCGGAAGCCGTGCTCGCGCGCCACCTCGATGTGGTCCTGGTCGAAATCGCCGTAGGGCCAGCACAGCGTATCGGACACCTCGCCAAGCTTGTCCTGCAGGACGTCGCGCGAGACTGCCAGGTCGTGGCTCAGGCCGGCACGGCGCTGTGCGCGGTCCAGGTCGTCGCGGCGCAGCCAGCGGGTGTGGGTATGGGTGTGGCAATGCACTTCGAAGGTGCCGGCGGCGATGGCCGCGCGCGCTTCGCTCCAGCGCATCATCACGTCGTCGCTGCGGTTCTGCTCGTAGATCGCCGCTTCGCAGCCGCGATGGTCCGGCGTGGCAGGCAACGTTGCCCCGGCAAGCCCGGCGTGGGGCCGCTCCGGGCCTTCGCCCATCCAGCCGGTGACCACGAACACCACCGCGTGCATGCCGTACTTCTGCAGGATCGGGTGCGCATACACCCAGTTGTCCAGGTAGCCATCGTCGAAGGTGATCACGATCGACTTGCGCGGCACCGGCTTGCCGGCCAGGAAGCCGGCGTACTGGTCCAGTGTCAGCGACGTCCAGCCGTTGCCGGCCAGCCACGCGATCTGGCTTTCGAAATTCTCCGGTGACACGGTGATCATGCCCGGCGACGGACTGACGTGGTGGTGCATCAGCACCGGTACGGTTCGGGCATCAGCCATGTCCCAGCTCCTTCAGCCACTGGTGGTAATAGTGTTCGGTGGTCTCACCGTGGCCGTCGGGAGTGAACCGGTGCGCGCTGCGCATCCAGTCCCACCCGGCGCGGCCCATCTGCCGCCGCCGTTCCGGATCGTCCACCAGCAGGCGCAGGGCGCCTGTCAGGGCTGCATTGTCGCCCAGCCGGGTGAGGATCGCATTGCTGCCATCCACCACCATCTCCGGCACGCCACCCACCCGCGTGGCCACGATCGGCACCCCGACATAGGCGGCCTCCAGGAAGACGGTACCGGCCGCTTCCTTGTGCGATGCCAGCGCGAAGATGTCGAAGCCAGCCATCAACCGGCATGCGCCATCACGATAGCCAAGCAGATGGACCTGCTGCTGCAGCCCGTGCTCGTCGCGCAGCGCCTGCAGCCGGTCCATGACCGGCTGGCCATCGCCGACCACCACCAGGTGCAGGTTCGGGTGCGTCTTGCACAGCGGCACCATCGCCTGCAGCAGGTCGGCATGACCCTTGGGTTCGCGCAGCACCGCCACGCAGCCGACCACGATGTCCTGTTCGCCGAAGCCGAGTTCGGCGCGCACGTCCGCGCGTACCTCCTGCAGGCATTGCCAGGGGTCGTCCTTGCGGATTTCGCTCCAGCGCGGCGGGACCGCGATGGGCGGCACGATACCGATGTGTTCGGCCGGAATGCCGCGCGCGGCCAGCAGCTGCTTGACGAAGCTGCTGACGGTCAGCACCCGGTGCGGCAGGCCGGTATAGGTCAGCAGCGAGTTGACCGGGCTCATCAGGTGGCGCGAGCGCACCACCAGCGGCGTGCCGCCCAGGCGTGCACCGGCGGCGGCGATCAGTGCGTCACGGCGGCTGGTGGTGTTGACCACGTCATAGCGTTCGCGGCGCACCAGGCGCGAGACCGACCAGATGCCGCGCAGCAGGCGCAGCAGGCCACCCATGCGCAGGGTATGCACGGTGAAACCATCATCGCGTGCCAGCTGGGCCAGTCGCGCTTCGGGCTGGCACAGCAGCGCCACCTCGTGGCCACGCGCGCGCATCACCTGCATGTGGCGGAAGATGTAGATCTCCTGCCCGCCCATTCCCTTGGCGGCTTCAGTGTGCAGGATGCGCAGCGGACGGTTCATGCAGGATCGATCCTTGAGGGTCAGCGGTTGCGGAAGCGGGTCAGCGCTTCCCATGCAGTGCGTACGGCGGCCGCATCGGGCGCCTGCTGTGGCAGCGGCCGGTAGCGCAGGTCCAGGGCGGTGGCGTTGCCGAACTTGTCGAACACATAGATGGCATCGCCATGGCGCACCGCGCGCTGCGACCAGCTTTCGACCACCAGCGCACGCGTGCCCTGCGGCTCGGCCAGCAGGTCCTGGCCGGTGCTGTAATCGGCCGGTGCGTTCTCGCAACCCAGTGCGTGGCGCATCAGTGTCGGCACCCAGTCTTCGTGCGAGCTGGTGCGTGCGTCGTGGCCAGCGGCCTTGCCCGGCCAATGCAGCACGAACGGGACCTGCAGCTGATAGTCGGAGAAGTTGCCGTTGTGGCCCCAGTAGTTCAGCTTGAGGTCGTTGAACTCTTCGGCATGGTCACCGGTGACCAGCACGATGGTGTCCTCGGCCAGGCCCTGTGCGCGCAGGTCGTCCAGCAGTGAGCCGATCAGGCTGTCGGCATAGTGCACGGCGGTGCGGTAGCGGTTGAGTTCCGGCGTCGGGTCATGCTCCGGGCCGAACTTGAGGAAATCGATATCGGCGGCCATCGGTGTGGCCACCGCCGGATAGCCCTCGGGCATGTGGTAGGGCGCATGGGTGGAGTCGAGGAACACGAAGCCGAACCACGGGCGCTGCGCGGCCTGGCTGGCGCGGATGTCCTGCTGCAGCGCAGTGATGATCGCGCGGTCGCGGCCGTCGGACTTCAGCGCTGAAGGCCCCTGGTGCAGCTGGTCGCGTACATCGGCGAACACCGTGCGATCGAACTCCGGGCTGTACAACGGCGCACTGCCGTACAGGTGCAGGTCGTAGCCCTGCTGGCCCAGCACCTGGAACAGCTGCGAGCCACGCTGCTCGTCAAGCATGCCCGGCCAATAGCCGCCGGGCAGGCCGTAGAGCAGTCCGAACAGGCCGTAGCGGGTGGCATTGCCGGTGCTGAAATGGTGGTCGAAGACGCGCGCATCCTGCGCCAGCGTCGACGTGTTGGGCATCAGCTGCGGTGTCAGCACATCGTGGCGCAGCGACTCCAGTACCACCATCAGTACGTTGGGACGATGTGGGCTCTGGCAGCGCAGCGGATGCAGCGGGTACAGCAGCTGCGCATGGCGCGGGTCGGGCAGGCCGGCGTGCTGTTGGCTGACCACGCCCAGGCGCCGCATGAAGCTCTTGGCCGTGATCGGCTGCGCCCACGGCAGGTAGTTCCACTGCGCGATCACATCACGGTCGCCGCGGGCGTCGTAGTAGGCCGTGGCGACCTGGCCGCCGGCCATCAGCAGCGCGACCACCGCCCAGGCCTGCAGCACCCGTCGACGGCGCGGCGCGGCCGGCAGCAGTTTCCAGCACGCCCAGGCCAGCAGGCCCTCGGCGGTGAAGACCGCGGCAACCAGCAGGCCGACCTGCAGCCAGGTCTTCCAGGACAGGGCAACCTGGTCCTGCAGGGCGCCGCCGAACACCATGTTCACGACCATGGCATTGAGGTGGAACCGGTACAGGGTGAAGACCTTGGCGTCGACCAGCAGCAGGCACAGCCACAGGCCCTGCAGCACGGCCGCGCTGATGCTCAGCGTACGCGCGCTGCGTGGCCACAGGCCCAGCAGCAGCGGCAGCAGGCCGGCCAGCGCACCGAACGCGAGCAGGTGGCCGGGCAGGGCGACCGCCAGATAGGCCAGGCCGGCGCCGCCGCCCGGATTGTCACGCAGCGGTACATTGCCCAGCGCAATCGCCGCGGCCAGTACCGCATTGCCGGCGATGAACAGCGACCACCAGGCCAGCCGCCGCCAGCGCCGGGCGGAACCTTCAATGGCAGGGGCGGCAGGGGCAGCTGCGGGCATGGTGGGGCAGGTTCAGGGGGGGCAGGGGAGGGGCGGGGCCAACGTGACGGAAGCGTTGCTCCGCGCGCGGGTCGCGCATTGTATCGGTTTGTTTCCGTGTATCGAGTGGCGTCCCCCGGGCGATCTGTCACAATGTTCAGGCGGGCCATGAATGCGTTGGCCCCCTCAGACCCAACGACAAGCCAGGAACCGCTGTGAGCCAGATCCCCACCCTCGACATCACCCGTTTCGACAGCGACCGCGAGGCCTTCGTGGCCGAGCTGGGCGCGGCCTACCGCCAATGGGGATTCGCGGGCATCCGTAACCACGGCATCCCGCAGGCCGACATCGACGCGGCCTACGATGCCTTCAAGGCTTTCTTCGCCCTGCCGGAAGAGGTCAAGCGCAAGTACCACGTGGCCGGCAGCGGCGGCGCCCGCGGCTACACCCCGTTCGGCGTGGAAACCGCCAAGGGCTCCAAGCATTTCGACCTGAAGGAGTTCTGGCACATCGGCCGCGAGATCGCCGACGATTCCAAGTACCGGGACGTGATGGCGCCGAACCTGTGGCCGGCCGAGGTCGAAGGTTTCCGTGAGCGCGGTTACGGCCTGTATCAGGCGCTGGACAACCTGGGGTCGCGCGTGTTGTCCGCGTTGGCCCTGCACATTGGCCTGCCGGAAGACTTCTTCGCCGACAAGACCAACTTCGGCAACTCGATCCTGCGCCCGATCCACTACCCGCCGATCACCACTGACGACATCCCGAACGTGCGTGCCGGTGCCCATGGCGACATCAACTTCATCACCCTGCTGGTCGGCGCCAGTGCCGCAGGCCTGGAAGTGCAGTCGCATGACGGCGAGTGGGTGCCATTTACGTCAGATGCGGACACGATCGTGGTCAACATCGGCGACATGCTGCAGCGCCTGACCAACCACGTGTATCCGTCGACCATCCACCGCGTGGTCAACCCCCCGGGTGACCTGGCGCGCCAGCCGCGCTATTCGGTGCCGTTCTTCCTGCACCCGAACCCCGACTACCTGATCGACGTGCTGCCCTCGTGCATCACCCCGGAGAACCCGAGCCGGTATCCGGAGGCGATCACCGCCCACGGCTTCCTCGAGGAACGCCTGCGCGAGATCAAGCTGAAGTAAGGAAAAGTGAGGCCGCCGAAAGGCGGCCTTTTTCTTTGCAGGGTTGCACCCTGCACCCGCGGTAGTGCCGGCCGCTGGCCGGCAAGTCCAAAGCCAAAGCGGCTCTGGGGTGTTCCTTGGGGAGGCGGGGAGGTGTCGGATGGCGGGGACGCCGTAAACCCATCCCTGGGGGCTTGGCCGCGGCATCCATGCCGCGGACACCCCGCCATCCGACACCTCCCCGCCTCCGACAGTTTCCCGGTGACGGTTGGTGGGTGTCGACCTTGCTCGACACGGTAGATCCACGCCATGCGTGGATGAGATCTGTCAGATCGAAGTGGGGCAGGGCACGTGGTATGCCGCTTTTGCTCTTGCTCTTCTTTTTTCTTTCCGTGGCGGGCGGAACCGCCGGAATGTGTCGGAGGCCGGGCGGGTGGGGATGACGGGGGTGTCCGCGGCATGGGTGCCGCGGCCAAGCCCCCACGGACGGGTTTACGGCGTCCCCCGCCATCCCCACCCGCCCGGCCAAGCCCACCAATCCAACCGGGCTTTCCGCGACCAACCCAAACAAACTCCCGCCACGAGGGGCTGCGCCGTTGGCTGAAAATCCATGTAACCGCTTACAAGGAAACGGATTTTTGCCGCAACGGGTATCATGACCGGCTGACTTCACACAGGAGCCACCCGCTCATGCGCCGCAAGATCGTCGCCGGAAACTGGAAGCTGCATGGCAGCCGTCAATTCGCCAATGAACTGCTGGGGCAGGTGGCCGCCGGGCTGCCGCTGGAGGGGGTGGACGTGGTGATCCTGCCGCCGCTGCCGTACCTGGGCGAGCTGGTCGAGGACTTCGGCGAGACCAGCCTGGCCTTCGGCGCGCAGGACGTGAGCAGCAACGAGAAGGGCGCCTATACCGGCGAGGTCTGCGCGGCCATGCTGGTCGAGGTCGGGGCCCGCTATGGCCTGGTCGGCCATTCCGAGCGCCGCCAGTATCACCATGAAAGCAGCGAGCTGGTCGCGCGCAAGTTCGCCGCCGCCCAGCATGCCGGCCTGGTGCCGGTGCTGTGCGTGGGCGAGACCCTGGAGCAGCGCGAGGCCGGGCAGACCGAAGCGGTCATCGCCAGCCAGCTGGCGCCGGTGCTTGAACTGGTCGGCGCGGCCGGCTTTGCCAAGGCCGTGGTCGCCTACGAGCCGGTCTGGGCCATCGGTACCGGCCGTACCGCTACAAAGGAGCAGGCACAGCAGGTGCACGCGTTCATCCGTGGCGAAGTTGCGCGCTTCGATGCTAGAATTGCTGATTCACTGCCCATTGTTTACGGCGGTAGCGTGAAGCCCGACAATGCCGGGGAACTGTTCGCGCAGCCGGATGTCGATGGTGGGCTGGTCGGCGGCGCCTCCCTGGTGGCCGCGGACTTCCTGGCCATCGCACGGGCGGCGGCCGCGAACTAATCCTAGAAGTATTGTCCGAGGGCGGTTTCCAATGCTGATGTTGATCCTCAATGTCGTCTACGTGCTGGTCGCTGTGGCCATGATCGCGCTGATCCTGATGCAGCGTGGCTCGGGTGCGGCGGCGGGTTCGGGCTTTGGTGCCGGCGCCTCGGGCACGGTGTTCGGTGCGCGTGGCGCCTCGAACTTCCTGTCCAAGTCGACCAAGTGGCTGGCCGTCGTGTTCTTCGGCATCAGTCTCTTCATGGCCTGGTATGCCGGTCACGGCACCCGTCCGGCGGCCGACCAGGACCTGGGCCTGATGTCCGCCCCGGCGGCCAGCGCGCCGGCGGCTCCGGCGGGCGAACTGCCGGCCGTTCCGAAGGCCGATCCGGTCCCGGCCGCCCCGGTTCCGGCGGCGAATGTGCCGGCTCAGGCGGAATCTTCGGTTTCTGGTGAAGAAAAGCCTTCGGAAGGCTCCCAGAAACACTGAAGCCGGTTACAATACGCGGCGCATCGGGAAGATAGTCTGATGTGATCGTTTGCCCAGGTGGCGGAATTGGTAGACGCACTACCTTGAGGTGGTAGCGACGCAAGTCGTAGGGGTTCGAGTCCCCTCTTGGGCACCATTTGTAAGTAAAGCGGGTTCGTCTGGCGCGCAAGGCGCCGGGCAGGTTCCCGTCCACTCCCCCATGCCAAAGCGCCTGCAGGCGCGGCGGCAGAGGCAAGAGAGAATCGCTGTGCTGGCCGAATATTTGCCTTCTCTGCTGTTTCTGATCGTTGCCACCGGTATCGGCATTACGCTGATGCTGGTTGGTCGATTCCTCGGTCCCCGCCGCCCCGATCTGGAAAAGCTGTCGCCGTACGAGTGCGGCTTCGAGGCCTTCGAAGACGCGCGCATGAAGTTCGACGTGCGCTACTACCTGATCGCGATCCAGTTCATCGTCTTCGACCTGGAAATCATCTTCATCGTGCCGTGGACCCAGGTCTTCATGGAGCTGGGCGCCCGTTCGCTCATCACCATGGGGCTGTTCGTCGGCATGCTGTTCCTCGGTTTCATTTACGTCTGGAAGAAGGGAGCGCTGGAATGGGAGTGATTCAGACTCTCGATGGCCTCATGAACAACCCGTCGCCGGAAGGCCGGGTTGATGACATCCTGCGGCCGGAAGGCGACAACCCGCTGCTGGAAAAGGGCTTCGTCACCACCAGCGTCGACGCACTGCTGAACTGGGCGCGCACCGGCTCGATGTGGCCGATGACCTTCGGCCTGGCCTGCTGCGCGGTCGAGATGATGCACGCCGGCGCCGCGCGCCTGGACCTTGACCGTTACGGCGTGGTGTTCCGCCCGTCGCCGCGTCAGTCCGACGTGATGATCGTGGCCGGCACCCTGGTCAACAAGATGGCCCCGGCGCTGCGCAAGGTCTACGACCAGATGCCGGACCCGAAGTGGGTCATCTCGATGGGTAGCTGTGCCAACGGTGGTGGCTATTACCACTACTCCTATTCTGTCGTGCGCGGCTGTGATCGCGTGGTGCCGGTGGACGTCTACGTCCCGGGCTGCCCGCCGACCGCCGAGGCGCTGGTGTACGGGATCCTGCAGCTGCAGAAGAAGATCTGGCGTACACAGACCATCGCCCGCTGACCCCTTCACCTGACAAGAGCGCGCCAAGCCCCCATGGCAGAGCAAGCATCCTTCATCGACCGACTCTCCGCACGTTTCGCTGGTGCGAAGGTCATCGTGGTCGAACCCCGCGGCGAAGTGACGCTGGAAGTGCCTGCCGCCGAGTGGCACGCCACCGCCCTGGCGCTGCGTGACGAGTTTGGTTTTGAGCAGGCCGTGGATCTGTGCGGCGTCGACTACCTCGGTTATGGCTCCGACGAATGGGACACCGCCGACGTGTCCTCGCAGGGCTTCAGCCGTGGCGTCGAAGGCAAGGCCCAGGGCCGCTTCGCGTGGGGCGAGTTCCCCACCGAGGAAAACGGTGCCGACGGTGCCCGCCCGCAGCACATGCCGACCCAGCGTTTCGCCGTGGTCGCCCAGCTGCGCTCGTACCAGCACAACCTGATGATGCACCTGCGCTGCTTCGCCCCTGACGAAGCGCTGCCGGTGGTGTCCTCGCTGACCAGCGTGTGGCCGGGCCTGAACTGGTTCGAGCGCGAAGCGTTCGACCTGTACGGCGTGATCTTCGAAGGCCACCCGGACCTGCGCCGGATCCTGACCGACTACGGTTTCGTCGGCCATCCGTTCCGCAAGGACTTCCCGCTGATCGGCAATGTCGAAGTCCGCTACGACGAAGAAAAGAAGCGCGTGATCTACGAACCGGTCACCTCGGTGGAGCCGCGTGTCGGCGTGCCGCGCGTGATCCGTGACGACGCCCGTCTGCAGACCGCAGCCGGTGAGCGCGCGCAGGAGGCAGTGAAGTGAGCCACGTACACCAGGCCGGCGAAGCGTTCGCCAGCAACGCCGCCGAAAGCCGGCAGGAAATCCGCAACTACACCATGAACTTCGGCCCGCAGCATCCGGCCGCTCACGGTGTGCTGCGCCTGATCCTGGAAATGGACGGCGAAACCATCATGCGTGCCGACCCGCACGTGGGTCTGCTGCACCGTGGCACCGAGAAGCTGGCCGAGTCCAAGCCGTTCAACCAGTCGATCGGCTACATGGATCGCCTCGACTACGTGTCGATGATGTGCAACGAGCACGCCTACGTGCGCGCGATCGAGACCCTGATGGGCATCGAGGCGCCGGAGCGTGCGCAGTACATCCGCACCATGTACGACGAGATCACCCGCATCCTCAATCACCTGATGTGGCTGGGCTCCAACGCGCTCGACCTGGGTGCGATGGCCGTGATGCTGTATGCCTTCCGCGAGCGCGAAGAGCTGATGGACTGCTATGAAGCGGTCTCCGGCGCGCGCATGCACGCGGCGTACTACCGCCCGGGCGGTGTCTACCGCGACCTGCCGGACCACATGCCGAAGTACAAGGAATCGCGCTGGCACAAGGGCAAGGCGCTGAAGCAGCTCAATGCTTCGCGCGAAGGCTCGCTGCTGGACTTCCTGGAGAACTTCACCGTCGAGTTCCCCAAGCGCATCGACGAATACGAAACCCTGCTGACCGACAACCGCATCTGGAAGCAGCGTACCGTCGGCATCGGCGTGGTCACTCCGGAACTGGCGCACCAGTGGGGCATGACCGGCGTGATGCTGCGTGGCTCGGGCGTGGCCTGGGACCTGCGCAAGAAGCGCCCGTACGCCAAGTACGATGCCGTCGATTTCGACATCCCGCTGGGCAAGGAAGGCGACTGCTACGACCGCTACCTGGTCCGCGTCGCCGAAATGCGCGAATCCAACCGCATCATCAAGCAGTGCGTGGCGTGGCTGAAGGCCAACCCCGGCCCGGTCATGGTCAAGAACTTCAAGGTCGCTCCGCCCAAGCGCGAGGACATGAAGGACGACATGGAAGCGCTGATCCACCACTTCAAGCTGTTCAGCGAAGGCTATTGCGTACCGGCGGGTGAAACCTATGCGGCCGTGGAAGCGCCCAAGGGCGAATTCGGCTGCTACCTGGTCTCCGATGGCGCCAACAAGCCCTTCCGCGTGCACCTGCGCGCACCGGGCTTCGCCCACCTGTCCTCGATCGATTCGATCGTGCGCGGCCACATGCTGGCCGACGTGGTGGCGATGATCGGTACCTATGACCTGGTGTTCGGCGAGGTTGACCGGTAATGCCGTCCGCCACGCCAACGCCCGCTGCAGGCAGCCGGCGCAAGCCGGCGCCGCAGTTTCTGGAATTTCACGTTATGCATTTCGCTGAGGTCGGCCGATGAAGGCGACAGGTAATTTCGAGGCGGCGCGCGACGTCGACCCGATGGTGGTGCTGAGCGACAAGACCCGCGCTCACATCGATCACTGGCTGTCCAAGTTCCCGCCGGACCGCAAGCGCTCTGCCGTGCTGCAGGGCCTGCATGCGGCCCAGGAGCAGAACCAGGGCTGGCTGACCGACGAGCTGATCGCCGCCGTCGCCAAGTACCTCGACCTGCC
This sequence comes from Stenotrophomonas sp. YJH_SMC_135, assembly GCF_059372355.1. Taxonomy (NCBI): domain Bacteria; kingdom Pseudomonadati; phylum Pseudomonadota; class Gammaproteobacteria; order Lysobacterales; family Lysobacteraceae; genus Stenotrophomonas; species Stenotrophomonas sp. YJH_SMC_135. The sequence goes on along the minus strand of NZ_JCAFVN010000003.1, from coordinate 598,086 downwards.
GCCGGTGTGGGCCTACGAGGTCGCCAGCTTCTACTCGATGTTCGAGACCGAGAAGGTGGGCCGCAACAACGTGGCCATCTGCACCAACATCAGCTGCTGGCTCAATGGCGCCGAGGACATCGTCCGCCATTGCGAGAAGAAGCTGGGCATCAAGCACGGTGAATCGACCCCGGACGGCCGCGTCTACCTCAAGCGCGAGGAAGAGTGCCTGGCCGGTTGTGGCGGCGCGCCGATGATGGTCATCAACGGTCACTACCATGAGCGTCTGACCCTGGAAAAGGTCGACGAGCTGCTGGACGGGCTGGAGTAAGGGCATGGCACATCACCACGAATCCAAGGGTCCGGTCGGCCCCGCGCCGCTGCCGCACCAGGTGGTCTACACCACCCTGCATTACGACACCCCGTGGTCGTACGAAAGCTACCTGAAGACCGGTGGCTACGCCGCCCTGCGCAAGATCCTCGAAGAGAAGATCCCGCCGGAGCAGGTCATCGAGATGGTCAAGGCCTCGGGCCTGCGCGGCCGCGGTGGCGCAGGCTTCCCGACCGGCCTGAAGTGGTCCTTCATGCCCAAGGGCAACATGCAGAAGTACATCCTCTGCAACTCGGACGAATCCGAGCCGGGCACCTGCAAGGACCGCGACATCCTGCGTTACAACCCGCATTCGGTGGTGGAAGGCATGGCGATTGCTTGCTACGCCACCGGTTCGACCGTGGGTTACAACTACCTGCGCGGTGAGTTCCACCACGAGCCGTTCGAGCACTTCGAGCAGGCCCTGGCCGACGCCTATGCGAACGGCTGGCTGGGCAAGAACATCCTCGGCAGCGGCGTAGACATCGACATCTACGGCGCGCTGGGCGCCGGCGCCTACATCTGCGGCGAAGAAACCGCGCTGATGGAATCGCTGGAGGGCAAGAAGGGCCAGCCGCGCTACAAGCCGCCGTTCCCGGCCAATTTCGGCCTGTATGGCAAGCCGTCGACGATCAACAACACCGAAACCTACGGTTCGGTGCCGGCGATCATCCGCAACGGTCCGGAGTGGTTCAAGGGCCTGAGCCTGACCGCCAACGGCGGTCCGAAGTGCTTCTCGGTGTCCGGCTGCGTGCAGAACGGCGGCAACTTCGAAGTGCCGCTCGGCACCAAATTCCACGACCTGCTGGAAATGGCCGGTGGCCTGCGTCCGGGCCGCACGCTGAAGGGCGCGATCCCGGGCGGCGTGTCGATGCCGGTGCTGACCGCGGCCGAGCTGGAGGACCTGCCGATGGACTACGACACCATCCGTGCACTGGGCTCCGGCCTGGGTTCGGGCGCGATCGTGGTGCTCGACGACAGCGTCTGCTGCGTCAAGTTCGCCTGCCGCATCAGCCAGTTCTTCCACAAGGAATCCTGCGGCCAGTGCACCCCGTGCCGTGAAGGTACCGGCTGGATGCACCGCGTGCTGGAGCGCATCGTCGCCGGCAAGGCCACGATGGAAGACCTGCACCAGCTGAAGGCGGTGGCCGGGCAGATCGAAGGCCACACCATCTGTGCGTTCGGTGAAGCGGCTGCATGGCCCATCCAGGGCTTCCTGCGCCAGTTCTGGGACGAATTCGAGTACTACATCGTCAACGGTCATTCGATGGTTGACGGCAAGAAGGTGGAGGCAGCCGCCGCATGAGCGCGCAACCCGTAAACCCGAACGTGCCACCGGATCACGTGACCATCGAGATCGATGGCAAGTCGCTGGTCGTGCCCAAGGGTTCGATGATCATCCAGGCGGCCGACAAGGCCGGTATTCCGATTCCGCGCTTCTGCTACCACGAGAAGCTGCCGATCGCCGCCAACTGCCGCATGTGCCTGGTGGACGTGGAGAAGTCGCCGAAGCCGGCGCCGGCCTGCGCCACCCCGGTGATGGACGGCATGAAGGTCGCCACCCGTAGCGAAAAGGCACTGAAGTTCCAGCGCTCGGTGATGGAGTTCCTGCTCATCAACCACCCGCTGGACTGCCCGATCTGCGATCAGGGCGGCGAGTGCGAGCTGCAGGACGTGTCGTTGGGCTATGGCCGTTCGGTCAGCCGCTTCAACGAGCGCAAGCGCGTGGTGCCGGACGAGGACATGGGCCCGCTGGTCGCCACCGAGATGACCCGCTGCATCCAGTGCACCCGCTGCGTCCGCTTCACCGCCGACGTTGCCGGTACCTACGAACTGGGTGGCATGTACCGCGGTGAGAACCTGCAGATCGGCACCTTCGACGGCAAGCCGCTGACCACCGAGCTGTCCGGCAACGTCGTCGACGTCTGCCCGGTCGGCGCGCTGACCAACAAGGTGTTCCAGTTCCGCGCCCGTCCGTGGGAACTGACCGCGCGCGAATCGCTGGGCTACCACGACGCGATGGGTTCGAACCTGTTCCTGCACGTGCGTCGCGGTGAAGTGCTGCGCACCGTGCCGCGCGACAACGAAGCGGTGAACGAGTGCTGGCTGTCCGACCGTGACCGCTACTCGCACCAGGGCCTGTACAGCGAAGACCGTGCGGTCAAGCCGCTGCGCAAGGTCAATGGCGAGTGGAAGGAAGTGAGCTGGGCTGAAGGCCTGGCCGCGGCCGCCGAGATCCTCAAGGCCAACCAGGGCGACAACCTGGGCGTGCTGGTGCACCCGTCCACCTCGAACGAGGAAGGCGCGTTGCTGGCCCGCCTGGCCAAGGGCCTGGGCACGGGCAACATCGACCACCGCATCAACAACCGCGATTTCTCCGACGCCGCAACCGCCGAAGTGTTCGGCCTGCCGCTGGCCGAAATCGAAGGCGCTGACCGCATCGTCGTTCTGGGCAGCAACATCCGCCACGAACTGCCGCTGCTGCACGCCCGCCTGCGCAAGGCGCAGACCACCAAGGGCGCGAAGATCCATGTCGTCAACCCGGTGGACTTCGACTTCGCCTTCAGCATCGCCGGCAAGCAGATCGTCGCACCGTCGAAGTTCGTCGACGCGCTGGCCAACGCCGAGCTGCGTTCGGCAGTGCAGGGCGGCAACAACACCGTGCTGATCGTCGGTGGCATCGCCGAAAACCACCCGCAGGCTGCCGCGATCCGCGCTGCTGCGCGTGAGTTCGCCGCCGCCACCGGTGCCAAGCTGTGCCGCATCCCGCAGGGCGCCAACGCCGTTGGCCTGACCCGCGCCGGTGTGCTGCCGGCTGGCAAGGACGTCGCCGCGATGCTGGCGCAGCCGCGCCAGGCCTATGTGGTGTACGGCCTTGAGCCGGGCCTGGACTTCGCCGATGCACCTGCCGCGCGCAAGGCGCTGGCCGGTGCCCAGGTGGTGGCTTTCAGCCAGTTCGCCTGTGCCTCGACCCGCGACGTCGCCGACGTGATCCTGCCGATCGGTGCGCTGCCGGAAATCGACGCCACCCTGACCAACCTTGATGGTCGCGAGCAGTCGGCACGTGCCGGCGGCAAGCTTCCGGGCGAGGCCCGTGAGGGCTGGCGCGTGCTGCGCGCCCTGGGCGGCGACCTGGCCTTGGCCGGATTCGAGTTCATCGACCTGGCCGGCCTGCGCGCCAGCCTGGCCCCGGTACCGGTCACCGTTGCCGCCTCGGCACAGCCGGCGGTTGCTGGCGAAGGCCTGGAAGTGGCTTTGACCGCCGCGATCTACCGCACCGATGCGGTGGTCCGTCGCGCGCCGGCACTGCAGTCGCATCCGCTCAACAACGCCCCGCGCATCGTGCTGAACGCTGAAGATGCCGCTCGCCTGCAGCTGCAGGAAGGGCAGATGGCCAAGGTCGGCACCGATGCCGGCAAGGCCACCCTGCCAGTGGTGGTCGACGCCCGCGTCGCTGCGGGTTCGGTCTGGATTGAATCGGGCCACGGCGCGACCGCGCCGCTGGGTGCCGCTCGCGTAACGGTGGTGGCTGCATGAACGAATTGCTGTTGAACGCGGTCGACCCGCTGCACCAGTGGCTGCTTGGCCTCGGTGACATCGGCGCGCTGATCTGGATCATCCTGAAGATCCTGGTGATCACCGTTCCGGTGATCATCTCGGTGGCCTTCTACGTGGTCTGGGAACGCAAGCTGATCGGTTGGATGCATGTCCGCCACGGCCCGATGTACGTGGGCATGGGCATCTTCCAGGCCTTCGCCGACGTCTTCAAGCTGCTGTTCAAGGAAGTGGTCCAGCCGAGCAGCGCCAACAAGGCGATCTACCTGCTGGCCCCGCTGATCACCCTGGCCCCGGCCTTCGCGGCCTGGTCGGTGGTGCCCTTCGATTCGCAGATCGTGCTGTCCAATGCCAATGCCGGCCTGCTGTACCTGCTGGCGATGACCTCGCTGGGCATCTACGGCATCATCCTGGCCGGTTGGGCGTCCAACTCGAAGTATGCGTTCCTGGGTGCGATGCGCGCCTCGGCGCAGATGATCAGCTATGAAATCGCCATGGGCTTCGCCCTGGTCGGCGTGATGATCGCCTCGGGCAGCCTGAACCTGAGCAACATCGTGATGGCGCAGGCCGGCAGTTCCGGCTTCTTCGACTGGTTCCTGCTGCCGCTGTTCCCGCTGTTCGTCATCTACTGGGTCTCGGGCGTGGCTGAAACCAACCGCGCGCCGTTCGACGTGGTGGAAGGCGAATCGGAAATCGTCGCCGGCCACATGGTCGAATACTCCGGCGGTGCCTTCGCCCTGTTCTTCCTGGCCGAATACGCGAACATGATCCTGATCAGCTTCCTGATCTCGATCTTCTTCCTCGGCGGCTGGCTGAGCCCGGTCCAGGGCTGGGTCAACTTCGGCGATGTCTCGCCGCTGGTCGACTGGATCTGGAAGGGGGGCGCGCCGTGGCTGTTCGTCAAGGTGTTCTTCTTCGCCAGTGCCTACATCTGGTTCCGTGCCAGCTTCCCGCGCTTCCGCTACGACCAGATCATGCGCCTGGGCTGGAAGGTCTTCATCCCGCTGGCCATTCTGTGGATCGCGGTTACCGCCGTCATGGTGTTCTTCGGCGTGATTCAAAAGGGCGTCTAAAGTGATGAACAGGATTACCCATTACTTCAAGAGCCTGCTGCTGCTCGAACTGCTGGCGGGCCTCTGGCTGACGCTGAAGTACAGCTTCAAGCCGAAGTACACGATGATGTACCCGATGGAGAAGTTCCCGCAGTCGCCGCGCTTCCGTGGCCTGCATGCGCTGCGCCGTTATCCCAACGGCGAAGAGCGCTGCATCGCCTGCAAGCTGTGCGAAGCGGTGTGCCCGGCGCTGGCCATCACCATCGACTCGGCCAAGCGCGAGGACGGCACCCGCCGCACCACGCGTTATGACATCGACCTGTTCAAGTGCATCTTCTGTGGCTTCTGTGAGGAAAGCTGCCCGGTGGACTCGATCGTCGAAACCCACATCCTCGAGTACCACTTCGAGAATCGTGGCGAAAACATCGTTACCAAGCCGCAGCTGCTGGCCCTGGGCGACCGTCTCGAAAACGAGATCGCCGAGCGTCGCGCCGCCGATGCCGCTTACCGCTGAGGTCGAGAGATGGATTGGGTAAATATCGCTTTCTGGGTGTTCGCCATCGCGGCAACGGTTTCGGCCGGTGCGGTGATCAGCGTGCGCAACCCGGTTCACGCCGTGCTCTGCCTGGTGCTGACCTTCTTCTCCATCGCCTGCGTGTGGCTGCTGGTGGGCGCCGAGTTCCTCGGTGTGGCGCTGGTGCTGGTCTACGTCGGTGCGGTGATGGTGCTGTTCCTGTTCGTGGTGATGATGCTGGACATCGACCCCACCAAGCTGCGCGAGGGCTGGGTGCGCTACCTGCCGGTCGGCCTGATTGTCGCGGTCGCGATGCTGGCGCAGATGCTGATCCTGATCGGGGTCAAGGCGCGTTCGGTCACGCCGTTCCCGGCCGACAACGCCGCTGCGGTCGCCGCCGACAGCTCCAACATCACCTGGCTGGCACGCACGCTGTTCACCGAGTACCTGCTGCCGTTCGAGTTCGCCGCCGTCATCCTGACCGTGGCCGTGGTTGCCGCCGTGATGCTGACCCTGCGTCGCCGTACCGGCGTGAAGAGCCAGAACCCGGGCCAGCAGACCATGGTCAAGGCCGGCCAGCGCCTGCGCATGGTCAAGATGGGTGCCGAAGCACCGGTCGTGCACAGCAACAGCAAGCCGGTCGCCGGCGAGGAGACCCAGCCGTGATCACCCTTGGCCATATCCTCGCGCTGGGCGCGGTGCTGTTCGCCATCAGCCTGGCCGGTATCTTCCTCAACCGGAAGAACGTCATCGTCCTGCTGATGTCGATCGAGCTGATGCTGCTGTCGGTGAACATCAATTTCGTCGGCTTCTCGCGTCAGCTGGGCGATCCGTCCGGCCAGCTGTTCGTGTTCTTCATCCTGACCGTCGCCGCCGCGGAAGCCGCCATCGGCCTGGCGATCCTGGTGACCCTGTTCCGTACACGCCGCACGATCAATGTCGGCGAAGTCGATTCGTTGAAGGGCTGATCCACAGATGGAAATCACTCTCTCCAAGAGTCTGTTGATCGCAGTGGTGCTCGCACCGCTGTTCGGCAGCATCATCGCCGGCCTGTTCGGTCGCCAGGTCAAGCGCTTTGGCGCGCAGACCATCACCATCCTCGGCGTCGCGGTGGCCTGCGGCCTGTCGATGTACACGCTCTACCAGCTGCTGTGGGGCGGGGCGCAGCCGTTCAACCAGAACATCTACACGTTCTTCGAAGTCGGCCAGTACTCGGCCCACGTCGGTTTCATGGTCGACAAGCTGACCGCGATGATGATGGTGGTGGTGACCTTCGTGTCGCTGCTGGTCCACATCTACACGATCGGCTACATGCAGGACGATCCGGGCTACCAGCGGTTCTTCAGCTACATCTCGCTGTTCACCTTCTCGATGCTCACCCTGGTGATGAGCAACAACTTCCTGCAGCTGTTCTTCGGCTGGGAAGCGGTGGGCCTGGTGTCGTACCTGCTGATCGGCTTCTGGTTCAAGCGCCCGACCGCGATCTTCGCCAACATGAAGGCGTTCCTGGTCAACCGCGTCGGTGACTTCGGCTTCCTGCTGGGCATCGCCGGCGTGCTGTGGGTGTTCGGCACCCTGGACTACTCGCAGGTGTTCTCGCAGGCCGGCATGCTGGCCGACCCGCGCGCCCAGCTGCAGATCTGGGACGGCACGCTGCTGGGCATGCAGCTGCTGAACGAGCCGGTGATCTGGTCGATCGCCACCGTCATCTGCATCTGCCTATTCATCGGTGCCATGGGCAAGTCGGCCCAGGTCCCGCTGCACGTGTGGCTGCCGGACTCGATGGAAGGCCCGACCCCGATCTCGGCACTGATCCACGCCGCGACGATGGTGACCGCCGGTATCTTCATGGTCACCCGCATGTCGCCGCTGTTCGAGCTGTCGCAGACCGCGCTGAACTTCGTGCTGTTCATCGGTGCCACCACCGCGTTCTTCACTGGCCTGATCGGCATCGTGCAGAACGACATCAAGCGCGTGGTCGCGTACTCGACCCTGTCGCAGCTGGGCTACATGACGGTTGCACTGGGCGTGTCGGCCTATTCGGCTGCCGTGTTCCACCTGATGACCCACGCCTTCTTCAAGGCCCTGCTGTTCCTGGGCGCCGGCTCGGTCATCATCGCGATGCACCACGAGCAGGACATGCGCAAGATGGGCGGCCTGCGCAAGTACATGCCGATCACCTTCATCACCATGTGGATCGGTACCCTGGCGCTGGTCGGCACGCCGTTCTTCTCCGGCTTCTACTCGAAGGACACCATCATCGAGGCGGCCGAGCTGCACGCGCACCTGTCCAACAGCTGGGTGGCCACCTATGGCTACTGGGCGGTGCTGGGTGGCGTGATCGTCACCAGCTTCTACAGCTTCCGCCTGCTGTTCCTGACCTTCCACGGCAAGGAGCGTTTCCGCGACGCGCATGACGATCACGGCCATGGCCATGACGATCACCACGCCGCCGACGCCCACCACGGCGATGCACACCATGGTGATGGCCACGACGACCACGGCCATGGCCACGGTCCGCACGAGCCGCACGAAACCCCGTGGGTGGTGACCCTGCCGCTGATCCTGCTGGCCATCCCGTCGATCGCCATCGGTTTCTTCAGCATCGGCCCGATGCTGTACGGCACCGACTGGGCCGGCAACCACGCGCACGATGCCATCAAGGGCCAGGCGCACACGTTCTTCACCGGCATCGTCGACTTCTACGATCCGGCCAAGAACACCATCGGCTTCCTGGGTGAGGAGTTCCATGGCCCGGTCGCCTTCGCGCTGCATGGCATGATGGCTCCGGCGTTCATGCTGACCGTTGCGGGCTTCCTGCTGGCCGCACTGTTCTACCTGTGGAAGCCGGACCTGTCGGGCAAGGCCCGCAAGACCTTTGCTCCGCTGGTGTCGGTGCTTGAAAACAAGTACGGCTTCGACAAGCTGTGGATCGATGGCTTTGCCGGTGGCAGCGTCAAGCTGGGCAAGGTCTCGCGCTGGATCGACAGCAACATCGTCGACGGCGTGGTCAATCTCTCGGCACGTGTTGTGGACGTCGCAGCCGGCGTGCTGCGTCGTACCCAATCCGGTTTCCTCTATCACTACGCCTTCGCGATGATCATCGGCCTGATTGCCCTGCTGGGCGTGCTGATGCATTACCTGCGTTGATGACCTGTACGGAATAAGAAGACGTGTCGAACTGGCCTCTACTCAGTGTCCTCATCTGGCTGCCGATCATCGGTGGTGCCCTGATCCTTGCGATCCGTGATGCGCAGACCGCCCGCTGGGCGTCGCTGGGCGTAGCGGTGCTGACCTTCGTGGCGAGCCTCTCGCTGCTGAGCGGCTACAACGCAGGCGTCGATGGTCTGCAGTTCGTCGAGACCCATGCCTGGATCCCGGCGTACAAGATCGGCTACAACCTGGGCGTGGACGGCATTGCCGTGGCGCTGATCCTGCTGACCACCCTGGTCAGCGTGCTTGCCCTGATCGGCGCCTGGAGCGCCATCGACAAGCGCGTGAACCAGTACGTGGCGGCCTTCCTGATCCTGGAAGGTGTCACCGTCGGCATCTTCGCCGCGACGGACGCGATGCTGTTCTACGTGTTCTTCGAAGCGATGCTGATCCCGATGTTCCTGATCATCGGTGTCTGGGGCGGTCCGCGCCGCATCTACGCCGCGCTGAAGTTCTTCCTGTACACCTTCCTCGGCTCGGTGCTGATGCTGGTGGCGCTGATCTACCTGTACATGAAGGGCGGCAGCTTCCAGTTGGCCGACCTGTACGCGCTGCCGCTGTCGGCCAAGGAGCAGACCTGGATCTTCTTCGCCTTCCTGATCGCCTTCGCGGTCAAGGTGCCGATGTTCCCGGTCCACACCTGGCTGCCGGACGCCCACGTGGAAGCGCCGACCGCCGGTTCGGTGATCCTGGCCGCGATCGCCCTGAAGATCGGTGGCTACGGCTTCCTGCGCTTCAACCTGCCGATCGTCCCGGACGCATCGCAGGAATGGGCCTGGCTGGTGATCGCGCTGTCGCTGATCGCGGTGATCTACGTCGGCCTGGTCGCCCTGGTGCAGGACGACATGAAGAAGCTGATCGCCTATTCGTCGATCGCGCACATGGGCTTTGTCACCCTGGGCACCTTCATCGCCCTGTGGCTGGTGCGCGAAGCCGGCAACGCCGACGCCGCGCGCCTGGGCCTGCAGGGCGCCATGGTGCAGATGATCTCGCACGGCTTCGTGTCCGGCGCGATGTTCTCCTGCGTCGGCGTGCTGTACGACCGCATGCACAGCCGCCGCATCGCCGATTACGGCGGCGTGGTCAACGTGATGCCGTGGTTCGCCACCTTCGCGATGCTGTTCTTCATGGCCAACGCGGGCCTGCCGGGTACCAGCGGTTTCGTTGGCGAGTTCATGGTCATCCTCTCGGCCTTCCAGCGTAATCCGTGGATCGCCCTGGGCGCGGCCACCACCCTGATCATCGGCGCCGCCTACACCCTGTGGCTGTACAAGCGCATCTTCTTCGGTGAAGTGGCCAACAGCCATGTTGCCGAACTGAAGGACATCAACGGCCGCGAATGGCTGGTGCTGGGCGTGTTCGCCATCGGCGTGCTGGCCCTGGGCATCTACCCCAAGCCGCTGACCGACCTGATGGAGCCCTCGATCGCGAAGCTGGCGATGCAGATCGCATCCAGCAAGCTGCTGTAATTCCAGGATTTGATGATGACCACCTCGCCGCTGCTGCCATTGACCGCCGCTGACCTGCCACCGCTCGCTCCCGAGCTGGTGCTGATCGGCAGCGCCTTCGCCCTGATGATCCTCGACCTGTTCGTCAGCAACCGGAACAAGATCGTCACCCACCTGTTCTCGCTCGCTGCGCTGGCCGTGGTGCTGTTCATGCTGGCCACCGGCGTGGGCGGGCAGGGGGAGGTCTTCCATGGCATGTTCGTGCGCGATACCGCCGCGGACGTGATGAAGACCGGGATCGTGCTGCTCAGCGGCCTGACCCTGGTCTACGGCTGGCGCTACCTGCGTGATCGCGACCTGTTCCAGGGCGAGATCCCGGTGCTGATCCTGTTCGGCACCGCCGGCATGATGATCCTGGTCTCGGCCGGCAGCCTGCTGATGGTCTACCTGGGCCTGGAACTGCTGGCGCTGTGCTCCTACGCCCTGGTCGCCAGCAACCGCGAAAGCGGCCTGGCGTCGGAAGCGGCGATGAAGTACATCGTGCTGGGTTCGCTGGCCTCGGGCCTGCTGCTCTACGGCATGTCGCTGATCTACGGCGCCACCGGCAGCCTGCACCTGGATGTGATCCGCGAGGCCATCCCGCACTCGGAAGAGCGCGTGCTGCTGATCACCGGTGCGGTGTTCATGATCGCCGGCGTCGCCTTCAAGCTGGGCGCCGCGCCGTTCCACATGTGGCTGCCGGACGTGTACCAGGGTGCCCCGGCACCGATCGCACTGTTCATCAGCTCGGCGCCGAAGCTGGCCGCGTTCGGCATGGCCTACCGCCTGCTGGAAATGGGCGTGGGCCCGCTGTCGACCGAACTGCAGCTGCTGATTGCCGGCCTGGCCGCGGTATCGCTGGTCATCGGCAACCTGATGGCCATCGCGCAGAGCAACCTCAAGCGCATGCTGGCGTTCTCCACCGTCTCGCACATCGGCTTCCTGCTGATGGGCATCGCCGGTGGCGGTTCGCAGGGCTACGCCGCCGCGCTGTTCTACGCACTGGCCTACGCGATCATGTCCACCGCCGCCTTCGGCGCGATCATCGCGCTGTCGCGTGCCGGCTTTGAAGCCGAGAACATCGAGGACTTCAAGGGCCTGAACGCCCGCAACCCGTGGATGGCCGGCCTGGTGCTGTGCATCATGGCGTCGCTGGCCGGCATCCCGCCGTTCCTGGGCTTCTGGACCAAGCTGGCGGTGCTGGGCGCGGCCGTCAACGGCGGCCTGCTGTGGCTGGCCATCCTCGGCGTGCTGTGCGCCGTGGTCGGCTGCTTCTACTACCTGCGCCTCATCAAGGTCATGTACTTCGATGAGCCGGTGGGCGAGGCCATGCCGCGCAGCAACGACCGCGTGCTGGGCGTGGTGCTGGGCGTGAATGCCCTGGCGCTGCTCGCGCTGGGCCTGGCCTGGAACCCGATCATGGTCTGGTGCCAGCAGGCATTTGCGCATCTTGCATAAAAGTTGACACAAAGCTGCGCGATTCGTGTAATATGCGCAGCCTGAGTTGTCACTGCAGCGGTTCAGCCAGAACATCGTTGCGGTAGCCTTCCTCGAAAGAGCAGGGCAGCAGTTCAAACACTTCCGGTGCGGGGTGGAGCAGTCTGGCAGCTCGTCGGGCTCATAACCCGAAGGTCGCAGGTTCAAATCCTGCCCCCGCTACCAACGTCGGACCGGCGCCAACCGGTTCGATGAATGAGGGAAAGCTTGCATTTTTCGCAGCAATGCCTCATGATTCCGCTTCTGATGCGGGGTGGAGCAGTCTGGCAGCTCGTCGGGCTCATAACCCGAAGGTCGCAGGTTCAAATCCTGCCCCCGCTACCAAGTAAAGAGATCGCCTTCGAAGTCCTGCTTCGAGGGCGTTTTTCTTTGGGGTCTGCGTTGTTTCTGCGTGATCGGGGTCAGATCCCTTATCCACGGGAAAAGGGATCTGACCCGGGTCCGCACCTTGCACCAGCGCGGTGCAGTCGCTATCATCAGCGGCCTAGCAGTACCCCTGAAGGCGGCCTCCCAGCGGGAGTCCGGACCCGGAAGGAGGGCCGCAACCGGCAGGCAATGCAGGTTGCAACCGGAATCCAGTCACCGGAGTCTTTCCGGAAAAGGGGCCCAACGGGCCCTTTGTCGTTTCCGGGGCGTCACGTTTCCACGCCGGCCAAGGCCGGCACCCAACCATAGAGATCAAGGCAGGCTGTGAGCGACAAGGCAACCGACATCGCGAATCTGCTCGCCCCGACCGTTGTGTCGCTGGGCCTGGAGCTGCTGGGCGTTGAGTATCTGCCGGCCCCCGGCGGTGCGACCCTGCGCCTTTACATCGACGTGCCGCTGGCTGAACAGCCCGAGCGCATCATCAATGTCGACGACTGCGAGCGGGTCAGCCGCGAAGTGTCGGCGCAGCTGGACGTCGAGGACCCGATCAGCGGCAATTACACGCTGGAAGTGTCCTCGCCGGGCGTCGACCGTCCTCTGTTCAGCCTGGAGCAGTTCGGCCGTCACCTCGGCGAATCGGCCAAGGTCACGCTGAAGCTGCCGCAGGACAACCGTCGTCGCCTGCAGGGTCGTATCGAGGCGACCGACGAGGCGGCGGGGACCATCACTTTCATCGTCGACAAGGCCGAAGTGGTCGTGTCGGCCGACAACATCGACAAGGCACGGATCATGCCCGACTGGGTGGCGCTGGGGCTGGCCCCGAGCAAGCCGACCGGTCCGGCACCGAAGCGTCCGAAGCCGAACACGAATTCTTCTTCCAACGAGCCGGCGGCAAAGAAGCCGCGCGCGGAGTGAGCCAATGAGCAAGGAACTGTTGCTGGTAGTCGACGCAGTCGCCAACGAGAAGGGCGTGCCGCGTGAAGTGATCTTCGATGCCATCGAGGCCGCCCTGGCCTCGGCAGCGAAGAAGCGCTATCCCGACGAGGAAGTGCTGACCCGCGTGGTCATCGACCACAAGGACGGCAGCTACGAAACCTTCCGCCGCTGGGAAGTGGTGGCCGATGACGTGGTCATGGAATCGCCGGACCGCCAGATCCGCCTGATGGATGCCGTCGATGAAGCCGAAGGCGTCGAGGTCGGCGACTACATCGAAGAGCAGATCGAGAACCCGGATTTCGGCCGCATCGCTGCCCAGGCCGCCAAGCAGGTCATCGTCCAGCGCGTGCGCGAAGCCGAGCGCCAGCAGGTCGTGGATGCGTGGAAGGATCGCGTGGGTGAGCTGATCACCGGCGTGGTCAAGCGCGCCGAGCGCGGCAACATCTATGTCGACCTCGGTGGCAACGCCGAAGGCTTCATCCCGAAGGACAAGGGCATCCCGCGCGACGTGCTGCGCGCCGGTGACCGCGTGCGCGGCTACCTGGCCGAAGTGCGCTCGGAGCCGCGTGGCCCGCAGCTGTTCATCAGCCGTGCCGCCCCGGAATTCATGATCGAGCTGTTCAAGCTGGAAGTGCCGGAAGTCGGCCAGGGCCTGGTGGAAATCAAGGCCTGTGCACGTGACCCGGGCGACCGCGCCAAGATCGCCGTGCTGGCCCACGACCAGCGCACCGATCCGATCGGCGCCTGCATCGGCATGCGCGGTTCGCGCGTGCAGGCCGTGTCCAACGAGCTCAATGGCGAGCGCGTGGACATCGTGCTGTGGAACGACAACCCGGCCAACTTCGTCATCAACGCGATGGCGCCGGCCGAAGTGCAGTCGATCATCGTCGATGAAGACAAGCACTCGATGGACCTGGCCGTTGCCGAAGACCGCCTGGCCCAGGCGATCGGCAAGGGCGGCCAGAACGTGCGCCTGGCCAGCCGCCTGACCGGCTGGCAGCTCAACGTGATGACCCAGGACCAGGTCACCGCCAAGTCGGAAGCCGAGCAGGCTGCGGCCCGCCAGCTGTTCATGGACAAGCTGGAAGTGGACGAGGAAATCGCCGGCATCCTGGTCAGCGAAGGCTTCGGCACCGTCGAGGAAATCGCATATGTCCCGGTCGGCGAACTGCTGGCCGTGGAAGGTTTCGACGAGGACATCGTCGAAGAGCTGCGCGCTCGTGCCCGCGATGCGCTGCTCAATGAGGCCCTGGCAGTCGAGGAAGGCCTTGAAGACGGCCAGCCGGCGCAGGACCTGCTGTCCCTGAAGGGCATGGACGAAGCCACCGCATACGCGCTGGCCGGCCACGGCGTGCGTACCAGCGAGGATCTGTCCGACCTGGCCGCCGACGAGGTCATGGACTTCGGCATCGAAGGACTGGATCAGGCGCGCGCCGCTGCGCTGATCCTGGCCGCCCGTGCCGAGGAGATCGCCCGACTGGAACGCGGCGAATGAGCCGGCAATGAACAGGGCCCTGAGCCGCTCAGGGCGTAGAATCCGCGCCACCTCCACATGCGGGGGGGCGCCCACAAGATCATAGGATCCGAATGTCGCAGCAAACCACCATCCGCAAGCTTGCCGAACTGGTCAACACGCCGGTCGAAAAACTGCTGGAACAGCTGGCCGGTGCCGGCATGAAGTTCAGCGGTCCCGACCAGGTCGTGACCAGCTCCGAGAAGGTGAAGCTCCTGGGCTTCCTTCGTCGTTCGCACGGCAAGCCCGAGCAGGCCCCGGAAGAGACCGATCAGTCTGCGAAGAAGATCACGCTCAACCGCCGGAAGCAGCAGGAAGTGACGGTCAATTCCGGTCGCAGCAAGACGACCGTGAATGTCGAGGTGCGCCAGAAGCGTACCTACGTCAAGGATGGTGCTCGCGCCATGACCCCGGACGAAGAGCGCGCCGACATCCTGCGCAAGCTGGAAGAGTCGCGCGCCCGCAACCTTGCCGAACAGCAGGCCCTGGCCGAGAAGGATCGTCTGCGCGACGAAGCCATCGTCCGTGCCCGTGAGGAAGAGGCCGCCGCCAAGGAACGCGCCGAGGCCGAGAAGAAGGCTGCCGAGGAAGCTGCGGCTGCCGCCAAGGCGGCCGAGACGCTGGCTGCCAGCAAGCCCAAGCGTGCTCCGATCGATGAAACCGCGCCGCGCCCGCCGCGCACCCCGGCCGCAGCCCCGGCTGCGCCGCGTGGCGCACCGCCGCCGCCGCGCAACGACGACCGCAACAACCGCAGCGCGCCGCGCAACGAGCGTGGCCCGGGTGACCGTTTCGCCGGCCAGATGCACCTGTCGGCCGCCGACCGTGCGCGTCGTGGCAACAGCAACAACAGCAACACCCGGGGTCGTCCGGGCGGCCGCAACCAGGCCGGTGGCCGTCGCGACATGTCGCGCGGTGGCAACAATGCCGGCCCGCACGCCTTCGAGCGTCCGACCGCACCGGTGGTGCGTGAAGTGGCGATCGGCGACACCATCACCGTGGCCGACCTGGCGCAGAAGCTGGCGCTGAAGGGCGGCGAGGTGGTCAAGGCGCTGTTCAAGATGGGCGTGATGGCGACCATCACCCAGTCCATCGACCACGACACCGCCGCACTGGTGACCGAAGAACTCGGCCACAAGGCGATCCGTGCCAACGACAACGACGCCGAAGACGCACTGCTGGCCTCGACCGGTGAAAACCAGGGCGAAGCCACCCAGCGTCCGCCGGTGGTCACCATCATGGGCCACGTCGACCACGGCAAGACCTCGCTGCTGGATTACATCCGCCGCACCAAGGTCGCCACCGGCGAAGCGGGTGGTATCACCCAGCACATCGGCGCTTACCACGTCGATACGCCGAAGGGTGTGATCAGCTTCCTGGACACCCCGGGCCACGCCGCCTTCACCTCGATGCGTGCGCGCGGCGCCAAGCTGACCGACATCGTGGTGCTGGTCGTGGCCGCCGATGACGGCGTCATGCCGCAGACCAAGGAAGCGATCCAGCACGCCCGTTCGGCAGGTGTGCCGCTGATCGTGGCGATCAACAAGATCGACAAGTCCGACGCGGATCCGATGCGGGTCAAGAACGAACTGCTGTCCGAGCAGGTCGTGGCCGAAGACTTCGGTGGTGACACCCAGATGGTGGAGATCTCGGCCAAGACCGGCCTGGGCATCGACGACCTGCTGGACGCCATCTCGATCCAGGCCGAACTGCTGGAACTGAAGGCGGTCGATGAAGGCCGCGCCTCGGGCGTGGTGATCGAATCGTCGCTGGACAAGGGCCGCGGCCCCGTCGCGACGGTGCTGGTGCAGCAGGGCCGCCTGAAGAAGGGCGACTACCTGGTGTGCGGCATCCAGTACGGCCGCGTGCGTGCGCTGTTCGACGAAACCGGCAAGCAGCCGGAGTTCGCCGGCCCGTCCATCCCGGTGCAGGTCCTGGGCCTGTCCGGCGTGCCGGAAGCTGGTGACGACTTCGTGGTCGTCGAGGACGAGCGCCTGGCCAAGGACGTTGCCCAGCAGCGCGAGACCAAGCGCCGTGAATCGCGCCTGGTGGCCACCGCTGGCAGCCGCATGGAAGACATCATGGCGACCCTGGGCAAGGGCGAGGGCCAGCAGGTCCTCAACCTGGTCATCAAGGCCGACGTGCAGGGTTCGGTGCAGGCGCTGAGCCAGGCACTGGTCGCGCTGTCCAACGAAGACATCCGCATCAACGTGATCCACTCCGGCGTGGGTGGCATCACCGAGTCGGACGCCAACTCGGCCGCCGCTTCGAAGGCCACCGTCATCGGCTTCAACGTGCGTGCGGACGCTTCGGCCCGTCGCATCATCGAATCCAATGGTGTCGACCTGCGTTACTTCTCGATCATCTATGACGTGATCGACCAGGTGAAGCAGGTGGCCTCCGGTCTGCTGGGCGTGGAGATCCGCGAAGAGATCATCGGTATCGCCGAGGTCCGCGACGTCTTCCGCAGCTCGAAGCTGGGTGCCGTCGCCGGCTGCATGGTCATCGAGGGTGTGGTCAAGCGCAACAAGCCGATCCGCGTCCTGCGCGACAGCGTGGTGATCTTCGAGGGCGAGCTGGAATCGCTGCGTCGCTTCAAGGAGAACGTCGAGGAAGTCCGCAACGGTACCGAATGCGGTATCGCGGTGAAGGCCTACAACGACGTCAAGCCGGGTGACCAGATCGAGTGCTTCGAACGTATCGAAGTGCCGCGCACCCTGTAATGCTGCAAGGTGGCCCGGCCAACGGTCGGGCCCCACCATGTACCTGTAGCGCCCGACCGTTGGTCGGGCGACAATCGAATCAAAGGTAGTGCCCGACCGTTGGTCGGGCGACAACTGAACCAAGAGCTCCTCGTGCCCAAGACTTTCCATCGAACCGACCGTGTCTCCGCCCAGCTGCGCCGTGAACTCGGCACCCTGGTGCACAACGCCGTGCGCGAGCACGGGTTGCCCTCGGTGAGCGTGTCCGACGTGGAAATCACCCGCGACATGGCCCATGCCAAGGTGTTCGTCACCGCGCTGATGCCGGAACGTTCGGCTGAAGCCGTGGCCGGCCTGAAGGAACTGGGCTACCGCCTGCGCATGGACCTGGCCCGCGCGATGAAGCTGCGCCACGTGCCGGAGCTGCATTTCCACTACGATGACTCGGTCGACCGTGGTGAGCACATCGACAACATCCTGCGCGACCTGCCCGACACGCTGGCCGCCGAGAAGCGTCGCGAGAGCGACGAAGAATAACCGCGCGACGCCGGGCATGCCCGGCGTTGCTGCATTCCGGCTGCGCGATGTCTGATGCAGGCCGCGCTGCGGCAGCCGAGCATGGCCCGTCCCAACACTTTCCTGTCATGACCCGAATTCAGTTCCGTCGCCTGGATGGCATCCTGCTGCTCGACAAGTCGACCGGCATGAGCTCCAACGCCGCCCTGCAGGTGGCGCGCCGCCTGTTCCGCGCCGAGAAGGGCGGCCATACCGGCAGCCTCGACCCGCTGGCCACCGGCCTGCTGCCGCTGTGTTTCGGCGAGGCGACCAAGATCGCCGGCCTGCTGCTGGGTTCGGCCAAGGCCTACGACGCCGAGATCGTGCTCGGCCAGACCACCGATACCGACGATGCCGAAGGCCAGGTACTGCTGCAGCGCCCGGTGCCGGCGATCAGTGCCCAGGCCCTGCAGGCTGCGCTGGCGCCGCTGACCGGCACCATCCGCCAGCGTGCCCCGATCTATTCGGCGCTGAAGCAGGGCGGTGAACCGCTGTATGTGAAGGCCCGCCGCGGTGACGTCATCGAAGCGCCCGAGCGCGAGGTGCAGGTACACGCCATCGAGGTGCTGGAGCAGCAGCCGGAACGGCTGCGGCTGCGCGTGACCTGTGGTTCCGGCACCTATATCCGCAGCCTGGCCCGCGACCTCGGCGAACGCCTGGGCTGTGGCGCCCACATCAGCGCGCTGCGCCGGCTCTGGGTCGAGCCGTTCCGCGAGCCTGCCATGGTCACCCTGGACCAGCTGCGGGCGATGGTCGAGGCCGGTGACGAGGCTGGCATGGACGCGTTGCTGCTGCCGCTGGCGGCCGGCCTGGCTGAATACTCGAGGGTCGACCTGGACGCCGACCAGGCCCACCGGTTCTGCGTGGGCCAGCGCCAGCGCGACCTGTCCTGGCCGCGCGGCCTGGTGGCCGTGTTCGGTCCGGACGATGCTGTCCAGGGCCTGGGCCAGGTCGACGAGAGTGGCCTGCTGGCCCCGCAGCGCCGTTTCAACCTCTGACCGGGGCCTGCCGGTTCAGTCTCGGTCCTTGTCCCGGACGCCCCCGGCCGTTACAATTTCGCGGCCGTTTTCCGGCAACCTGCCTCGCGCAGGTTTCATCCTCGTAGTCCACGGCGAGCCTGGCGGTGCGCGAAGCGCGTTCCTGCCGGCCACGCATCACAGAGAAAAAAGAAATGTCGATCGACACCCAGAAGGTCATTGAAGACAACAAGCGCAGCGCGGCTGACACCGGCTCCCCGGAAGTCCAGGTTGCACTGCTGACCGCCCGCATCGAACTGCTGACCGGCCACTTCAAGACCCACAAGAAGGACCACCACAGCCGCCGCGGCCTGCTGCAGATGGTCAACCGCCGTCGCAGCCTGCTCGACTACCTGAAGAAGAAGGACGTCGAGCGCTACAAGGCCCTGATCGAGAAGCTTGGCCTGCGTCGCTAAGCAACGAATCCCCCGCGGCGCAGCGATGCGCCGCGGTTTTGTTTTGTAGTACCGCAATCCCCGATTCAGGCCGGAACGATCCGGCCACCCGCTGGCGGCAAGGGTCGCCGACGGTCCAAATTCGCAGACAGCATCCCCAAGGACACCCTCCGTGGCAAAAATCACCAAAACCTTCCAGTACGGCAAGCACACCGTCACGCTTGAGACCGGCGAAGTCGCCCGTCAGGCCAGCGGCGCCGTCATCGTCAAGATGGACGACACCGTACTGCTGGTCACCGCCGTCGCCGCCAAGAGCGCGCGCGAAGGCCAGGACTTCTTCCCGCTGACCGTCGATTATCAGGAAAAGTTCTACGCCGGCGGCCGTATCCCGGGTGGTTTCTTCAAGCGCGAAGGCCGTGCGACCGAGAAGGAAACCCTGATCTCGCGTCTGATCGACCGTCCGATCCGCCCGCTGTTCCCGGAAGACTACAAGAACGAAGTGCAGATCATCGCCACGGTGATGTCGCTGAACCCGGACGTGGACGGTGACATCCCGGCCCTGATCGGTGCTTCGGCTGCCCTGGCCCTGGCTGGCACCCCGTTCATGGGTCCGATCGGCGCGGCCAAGGTCGGTTACAAGAACGGCGAGTACATCCTGAACCCGACCGTCAGCGAACTGGCTGACTCGCAGCTGGAGCTGGTCGTCGCCGGTACCTCCAACGCCGTGCTGATGGTTGAATCCGAAGCCGCGCTGCTGTCCGAAGAAGTGATGCTGGGCGCCGTGACCTTCGGTCACCGCGAAATGCAGAAGGTCATCAACGCGATCAACGAGCTGACCGTCGAAGCCGGCACCAAGCCGTCGACCTGGGAAGCCCCGGCCAAGAACGAAGCGCTGATCTCCGCCCTGAAGGAAGCCATCGGCCCGCGCCTGGGCGAAGCCTTCCAGGTGCGTGACAAGCTGCAGCGCCGCGACGCCATCTCGGCGATCAAGAAGGACGTGTTCGAAGCCCTGGCTGGCCGCGTGGCCGCTGAAGGCTGGAACCCGGCCGAGCTGTCGAAGGAATTCGGCGAACTGGAATACCGCACCATGCGTGACTCGGTGCTGGACACCAAGGTCCGTATCGACGGCCGTGCGCTGGACACCGTCCGCCCGATCACCGTGAAGACCGGCGTGCTGCCGCGTACCCACGGTTCCTCGCTGTTCACCCGTGGCGAAACCCAGGCCATCGTGACCATCACCCTGGGCACCGCCCGTGACGGCCAGGTCATTGACGCCGTTGCCGGTGAGTACAAGGAAAACTTCCTGTTCCACTACAACTTCCCTCCGTTCTCGGTGGGTGAGTGCGGCCGCATGATGGGCCCGAAGCGCCGCGAAATCGGCCACGGTCGCCTGGCCAAGCGCGGCGTGCTGGCTGTCATGCCGTCGCTGGAATCCTTCCCGTACACCATCCGCGTCGTCTCGGAAATCACCGAGTCGAACGGTTCCTCGTCGATGGCATCGGTCTGCGGCTCGTCGCTGGCCCTGATGGACGCCGGCGTGCCGGTGAAGGCGCCGGTGGCCGGTATCGCCATGGGCCTGGTCAAGGAAGGCGAGCGCTTCGTCGTCCTGTCCGACATCCTGGGTGACGAAGATCACCTGGGCGACATGGACTTCAAGGTGGCCGGTACCGCTGAGGGCATTTCCGCCCTGCAGATGGACATCAAGATCGAAGGCATCACCGAAGAGATCATGAAGCAGGCTCTGCAGCAGGCCAAGGCTGGTCGTCTGCACATCCTGGGCGAAATGGCCCACGGCCTGACCGCTCCGCGTGAAGAGCTGTCGGACTACGCGCCGCGCCTGCTGACCATCAAGATCCACCCGGACAAGATCCGCGAAGTGATCGGCAAGGGTGGCTCGACCATCCAGGCCATCACCAAGGAAACCGGCACCCAGATCGACATCCAGGATGACGGCACCATCGTCATCGCTTCGGTCAATGCCATCGCTGCCCAGGCCGCCAAGGCCCGCATCGAGCAGATCACCTCGGACGTCGAGCCGGGTCGCATCTACGAAGGCAAGGTCGCCAAGATCATGGACTTCGGTGCGTTCGTCACGATCCTGCCGGGCAAGGACGGTCTGGTCCACGTGTCGCAGATCTCCAGCGATCGCGTCGAGAAGGTCGGCGACGTGCTGAAGGAAGGCGATGTGGTCAAGGTCAAGGTGCTGGAAGTCGACAAGCAGGGCCGTATCCGCCTGTCGATGAAGGCCGTGGAAGAAGGCGACGCCGCCAGCGCCGAGTAATCGACCTCCGGTCGATTACGGTAGGTGTCAACCTTGGTTGACACGCTTCTGGAATCGCTGAATTGAAAAAGCGGGCTTCGGCCCGCTTTTTCTTTGCCTCGCTGTTATGAAGAACCGCGCACCCAGGTCGCTGCATGTCCTGCTGCAGTGCGTGAGCGCCGCCACGTGGCCATCGTTCTGTCACAGTTGCGCGGATCACGCCTGTCCACGGGACGACATGCCGCGACAACCGTCCCGCAGCCACATCGGTTTGCTAACGTGGCGGCGCCTTCGAACCGGGAGATCCCATGTTCCGCCAGACCGTGGCCGTCCTTGCCGTGCTGATTGCCGGTGCCGTGCCCATCGCTGCGCGCGCCGCGCCGGCGCCGCCGCCGATCTTCGGTGCCTACTACCCCGGCGGCTCGGCCGAGCGCTATCCGGTGTCGAGCATTCCCGCCGAGCGCCTGACCCATCTGTTCTATGCGTTCTCCACCATCGAGGACGGCCGCTGCGCGGTCGGCGCGGAAGCGCCGAAGAACTTCGCCGCGCTGGCCGAGCTCAAGAAGGCGCATCCGCACCTGCGCACGCTGATTTCGATCGGTGGCTGGGGTGCGGGTGGGTTCTCCGATGCAGCGTTGACCGAGGCCAGCCGCAAGCGCCTGGTGGACTCATGCATGGCACTGTTCTTCGATCACCATGCCGGCAGCTTCGATGGCGTGGATATCGACTGGGAGTTCCCGGTCAGTGGCGGGCCGAAGGAGCTGGCGCATCGCCCGCAGGATCGCGCCAACCTGACCAGGCTCGCGCAGGCGTTCCGCGTGGCACTCGACGCGCACGGGCGCAAGGTGGGGCAGCCAATGCTGCTGAGCGCCGCGCTGGCCGCCGGTCGCCTGCAGACCGATGGCCCCTATGATCCGGCGGCGAGCTACGACCTGCCGGCGCTGGCCAAGGTGTTCGATTTCATCAACCTGATGAGCTATGACATGGGCACCGGCTTCTCATCGGTGTCGACCTTCAATGCGCCCCTGCATGAAGTGCCGGCCGATCCGCTGGCGCCGGAGCTGCGGCGCTGGAACAACGTGGCCGGCGCGGTGCAGTACTACCGCGAGCACGGTGTGCCGGCCGACAAGCTGGTGCTGGGCGTGCCGTTCTATGGGCGCGGCTTCAAGGTCACCGGCGATGCGCCGGATGGCCTGTATCAGCCCTACAGCGCACCGGCCGACGCCGGCGACTGGCGGGTGATCAAGGCGCGCTATCTCGACCAGCCGGGTTGGGTGAAGCACTGGCAGCCGCAGGCGCAGAGCCCGTGGCTGTACAACGCCGTGCAGAAGATCTTCATCAGCTATGAAGACCCGCGCTCGATCGGCCTGCGTGCCCGGTTCGCCCGCGAGCAGGGCCTGGCCGGGGTGTTCATGTGGGAGCTGACCGGCGACGACGAGCAGGCCAGCCTGCTCAACGCGATGCTCGGCCCGTGGCAGAAGGCGCGCATCGGCGATTGAGTCACTGGTGGCGCCGGGCCATGCCCGGCGCCAGGCGGCAACGCCATCGACCCGACACCGCACATTGCGACGACGCCGGTGGCGCTACGCTTTGGGCATGATCCATCTCGAACGCCTGGACCACCTGGTCCTCACCGTCGCCGACATCGAACGCAGCTGTGACTTCTACCAGCGCGTGCTCGGCATGCAGGTCGTGCGCTTCGGCGCTGGCCGTACCGCGCTGCAGTTCGGCCAGCAGAAGATCAACCTGCATCCGGCCAGCGCGCCACTGCAGCCGCATGCGCTGCGACCCACGCCGGGCAGTGCCGATCTGTGCCTGGTCACGCATACGGCAATGGTCGATGTGCTGGCGCACCTGCAGGCGCAGGCCATCGCGGTGGAGGAGGGGCCGGCCACACGTACCGGTGCGCTGGGACCGATCGAATCGGTGTACTTCCGCGACCCGGATGGCAACCTGATCGAAGTGAGTCGTTACCCGGGCGAAGAACACCCGCAGCGGTAGCGCCGGGCCATGCCCGGTGAAGGCTTAGTTGGCCCAGACGCTGTTGGGGTCGCCGTTGCGGGCGCGGCGCTGGCTGGCGACGGCCAGGCGAGCGAAGCCGAAGGCCATGGCCAGCGCGATGGCATCGACCCAGAACAGCGGCCAATGGCCACGCGCGGCGGCGCGCCACAGCCAGTCACCATTGAGTGCGCCGTGCAGGACCGGCACCAGTGCAGTGCTGAGCGCTGCGGCCCACAGCAGCTCGCGCGCCGCCTGCGCGGGGCGGCGCAGTGCGGCCCACAGCGCACAGGCTGCCCAGCTGCCGAAGCAGGCCCAGCGGATGCCATGGTCGACCGCCGACGGTGCCAACCGCTCCAGCACCAGCGCGGTGATGAAAGCGACCGAGATCGCCACGCACAGGCCGATGCACACGCCAACCGTGGCCCGTGCCATGTTCACCCCGGCACGCGGCTGTTGCGGCTGGCGACGCTTGCGCCGCGACTCGATCCACAACAGGTTGCCGGAGTAGAACAGGAACGCACCGCCGAGGCCGAGCAGGAAGTACAGCCAGACCACCACGCCGTTGCCGAACTCGCCGAAGTGCAGGGCATAGGCGGCGCTGAGCGTGGCGTGGTTGGCATCGCGCTGGCCCGGCAGCTGGGAGGCCAGGACGTTGCCGGTGGCCACGTCCAGGGCCACCGAACCGAGCGGCCCGAGTGTGCCGGTGGATTCGCCCGTGATCTCGATCGTGGCGTTGGCATCGCCGGCGTTGGCCAGCTTCAGGTAGGCCGGCTCGAAGTTGGCCACGCCCTGTGCGCGGGCTACTTCAAGCGCGCGCGCATGCAGCAGGCGCAGGCTGCCCGGCGGTGCCGGGATGCCACTGGCGTCGCGCACCGGCGCGGTGTCCATTGCAGTCGGTACCGCCTGCAGGGCCTTGCCGTCGTAGATCAGTGGATTGAGCAGGGCCATCTGCACGAACACCAGGCAGAGCAGGGCGCCCGTGACCGCGAACATCAGGTGGAAGGGCAGGCTGAGCACGCCGATCACGTTGTGCGCGTCCTGCCACAGTTGTTTCAGGTTGCGGCCCGGACGCAGCGCGAACAGGTCGCCGAACAGCTTCGGCAGGTGGATCACCAGGCCGCTCAGCAGCGCCATGCCATACAGCAGGCTGACGATGCCCATCACGTAGATGCCGGCCACCGGCAGTCCGAGGCTGTAATGCAGTTCGTTGACCAGTTCGGCCAGCCCGGTCTGTGGCGGCGTCGGGCTGCCGGCGATCTCGCCCGGCCAGGCATAGCGCCAGCTGCCGTCGTCGGCCTGCCAGTAGGCCAGGGGTTGCGGATGTTCGGCGCCGGGGAACGTCATGCCGACGTGGCGGCGGGCTTCCGGGTGTGCCGCCAGCACGTCTTCCAGCAGGTACTGCGCATCGTCCAGGCCCGCCGGCAACGCGGTGGCTGCACCGGGCGTCTGCCACAGCGGCAGGTCGTGGTGGAACAGGGTCAGCGCACCCGCGTAGAAGGCCACGAACAGGCCGAAGCCGGCAACCAGGCCGACCCAGGTGTGCAGGGTGGTGAACGTACGCAGGGTCTGCGAGCTGAACTTCATGGGCGGAGTCTCATTGCACCGCGCCGGTCAGGCGCAGCAGCGTCAGCACGGCGAAGCCGGCCGCAGCGCTGCCGGCCAGTGTCACCCAGGCGCGCAGCGCGCTGCGGAAGCTGAACGCCCACAGGGCAGCCAGCATCCACAGCGGGATGAACGTGATCAGGCTGGGCACCAGCGCGTTCTGCCAGGGGCCCGGCGGCAACCACGTCACCAGCCCGGTCGCGGCCGCGGCCAGCAAGAAGCCGGCCACGATGCCGGCGAAGGCGCGCGGCCACATCAGGGCGACTCCGTGCCCGGGCGATGCCAGGCGGCCAGTGCCGGCAGCAGCATCGCGGCCAGCATCCAGGTGCACAGCATCGCCACCAGGCCAGCGGCAAAGCCGAGTTCGGCCATCCACAGCCACAATGCGGCAGCCGCGGCGACCAGGCCGATCTGGCGGCCGAGGCGGCCGGCGCGGCGCAGGCGGGGCCAGCGGCAGTGCGGCGAGGCGGCATAGAAGGCCAGTGCCGAGAACATCGCTGCCAGCATGCCCAGGCTGCAGAAGCCCAGCGTGGAAAGGCCGACGGTGATCATTGCGGGCGGCCGCCATGGCAGCGGGCCAGCGAACGCGGGGCACGGGCGGGGCCGGCGGGAGCCGGTCGGAGCGGGTGGCGCATCACGAGGTCCTGGGGGGAAGCGGGCAGGCTGGCACGGGGCGGGCTGCGCGGACATGGTAATCATTGCGTTTTCACGCCGCCAGCGAGGACCATTCAGCGGACCGTACGGTAGGCCTTGGGCTTTCCGGTGTGCTGGTTTAAGATCGTCGCAGAACCCTGACTGGAACAAGGTGGCCCGCGCCCAGCGCCGGCCGAGCGTGCGACATGAGCACTACCACCGCCCACTGTTGACCTGCCCCCGAAGGCCCTGTGTTCCAGGCGCCCTCGCGGCGCTTTTTTATTGCCCGGGCAATGGCCCGGGAACGCTTTCCAGCCCGCCCAGCGGGCCCCGCACGAAGCCAATGCGATGATCAACATTACCCTTCCCGACGGCAGCCGCCGCGAGTTCGAAAACCCCGTCAGCGTCATGGACGTCGCCCAGTCGATCGGTGCCGGCCTGGCCAAGGCCACCATCGCCGGCTCGGTCGATGGCGTGCTGGTCGATGCCAGTGACGTCATCGACCACGATGCCAGCCTGCGCATCATCACCGCCAAGGACGAGGAGGGCGTGGAGATCATCCGCCACTCCTGCGCCCATCTGGTCGGCCACGCCGTCAAGCAGCTGTACCCGGACGTGAAGATGGTGATCGGCCCGGTGATCGCCGAGGGCTTCTACTACGACATCTATTCCGAGCGCCCGTTCACCCCGGACGACATGGCCGCGATCGAGAAGCGCATGGGTGAGCTGATCGCCCAGGATTACGACGTCATCAAGAAGATGACGCCGCGCGCCGAAGTGATCGAGATCTTCAAGGCCCGTGGCGAGGACTACAAGCTGCGCCTGATCGAGGACATGTCCGACGACATCCAGGCGATGGGCATGTACTACCACCAGGAATACGTGGACATGTGCCGCGGCCCGCACGTGCCGAACACGCGCTTCCTGAAGGCCTTCAAGCTGACCCGCATCTCCGGCGCCTACTGGCGCGGCGATGCGCAGAACGAACAGCTGCAGCGCATCTACGGCACCGCCTGGGCCGACAAGAAGCAGCTCGAGGCGTACATCAAGCGCATCGAGGAAGCCGAGATGCGCGACCACCGCCGCATCGGCAAGCAGCAGGACCTGTTCCACCTGCAGGAAGAGGCGCCGGGCCTGGTGTTCTGGCACCCGAAGGGCTGGGCGTTGTGGCAGGTGGTCGAGCAGTACATGCGCAAGGTCTACCGCAGCAGCGGCTACGGCGAAGTGCGCTGCCCGCAGATCCTGGACGTGAGCCTGTGGAAGAAGTCCGGCCACTGGGACAACTACCAGGACAACATGTTCTTCACCGAGTCGGAGAAGCGCACCTACGCGGTCAAGCCGATGAACTGCCCGGGCCACATCCAGGTGTTCAACCAGGGCCTGCACAGCTACCGCGACCTGCCGATCCGCTACGGTGAGTTCGGTTCCTGCCACCGCAACGAGCCGTCCGGCGCGCTGCACGGCATCCTGCGCGTGCGTGGTTTCACCCAGGACGACGGCCACGTGTTCTGCACCGAGAGCCAGATCGAATCGGAAGTGACCGCGTTCCACCAGCAGGCGCTGGCGGTCTACCAGCACTTCGGCTTCGACGAGATCCAGATCAAGATCGCGCTGCGTCCGGAATCGCGCCTGGGCGACGACGCCACCTGGGACAAGGCCGAGGGCGCACTGCGTTCGGCGCTGTCCGCCTGTGGCGTGGAATGGCAGGAGCTGCCGGGCGAGGGCGCCTTCTACGGCCCGAAGATCGAGTACCACCTGAAGGATGCCATCGGCCGTACCTGGCAGCTGGGCACCATGCAGGTCGACTTCATGATGCCGGGCCGCCTGGGCGCCGAGTACGTGGATGAGAACAGCCAGAAGAAGCATCCGGTCATGCTGCACCGCGCCATCGTCGGCTCGATGGAGCGCTTCCTGGGCATCCTGATCGAGCACCACGCCGGCCAGTTCCCGGCCTGGCTGGCGCCGACCCAGGTGGTGGTGGCCAACATCACCGACGCCCAGGCCGACTACGTCTCGGGCGTGACCAAAACCCTTGCGGAGCAAGGCTTCCGCGTCAGCTCGGATTTGCGTAACGAGAAGATCGGCTATAAAATCCGCGAGCATACGTTGCAGCGCGTGCCCTACCTGCTGGTCATTGGTGACCGCGAGAAGGAAAATGGGGCTGTGGCGGTGCGTACGCGTTCTGGCGAAGACCTGGGCAGCATGAGCCTGCAGGCCTTCATCGAGCGGCTCCAGGCCGAGGGCGCGTAAGCAAAGGTCCGGTCCGGGCGCACAGGCACCCGGACCGGTTCGATACCCTTGGGAGAACGTAATATCAGCACCCCTGACAACAAACAGAACCGCAAGAATCAGGAAATCCGTGTGCCGCGCGTCCGCGTGATCGGCAGTGACGGAGAAATGATCGGCGTGTTGTCGCGCGACGAAGCGCTGTCCATGGCCGAAGATGAAGGCCTGGACCTGGTCGAAATCCAGCCGCAGGCCGATCCGCCGGTCTGCAAGATCATGGACTTCGGCAAGTTCAAGTTCGAAGCGCAGAAGAAGGCCAGCGAGGCCAAGAAGAAGACCAAGCAGGTCGAGATCAAGGAAGTGAAGTTCCGTCCGGTCACGGACGAGGGCGACTACCAGATCAAGCTGCGCAAGATGCGCGGGTTCCTTGAAGAAGGCGACAAGATCAAGGTCAACATCCGTTTCCGTGGCCGTGAAATGAGCCACCAGGAACTGGGTCGCGAAATGGCCAACCGGATCGAGACCGATCTGGGCGAGGACATCGTCATTGAATCCCGTCCGCGCCTGGAAGGGCGTCAGATGGTCATGATGATCGCGCCGAAGAAGAAGACCTGAGGCCTGACGGGCCGCCTTCCGGGGCGCCTGGCTGAATGGTTCAGGGTAAGGGGACGCCACTGGCGTCCCTTTGCTTTTGCAGGATGCCGGTGATATGCCGGCGCAAGGGGTGCTGGGGCTGGTGGCAGGGCGGTTTTGCCTGTATCATGCCCGGCTCGACCCACCCAGGACGGGTCGTACGCCGATCATGGCAGGACGGAAAGAGCGGCCCAGGCCGCCGCCAGATCAGTCAGAAACCAGGGTCAAATCCCATCAAGGACATTGCAATGCCCAAGATCAAGACCAACCGGGCAGCGGCCAAGCGTTTCCGCAAGACCGCCTCGGGCAAGTACAAGTGCGGCCACGCCAACCGTAGCCACATCCTCACGAAGAAAGCGACCAAGCGTAAGCGTAATCTGCGTCAGACGGGCCATGTCCGTGCAGAAGACGCAGGCCGTCTGGACCGCATGCTCCCTTACCTCTGAGGAACTGAAAAATGGCACGAGTTAAGCGTGGCGTACAGGCGCGTCGCCGCCACAAGAAGATTCTGGATCTCGCCAAGGGCTATTACAACGCCCGCCGCAAGGTCTTCCGCGTCGCCAAGCAGGCGGTCATCAAGGCACAGCAGTACGCCTACATCGGCCGTAAGCAGAAGAAGCGCAACTTCCGTTCGCTGTGGATCACCCGTATCAATGCGGCTGCCCGCATCAACGGCCTGAGCTACAGCCGCTTCATGAACGGTCTGCTGAAGGCCGGCATCACCCTGGACCGCAAGGTCCTGGCTGACATCGCCGTGCACGACGCAGCCGGTTTTGCTGCGCTGGCCGAAAAGGCCAAGGGCGCGCTGGCGGCATAAGTCCTTCCCGATGCCGTAACCGTTCATCCGGAACGGTGTCAGGTCAAGGCAATGCATGGGGAAGGGCGCAAGTCCTTCCCCATTCTTTTTTGGGTCCCGGCGAGGCCATGGCGGCAGCGCGGGGACGGCGGTGGCGACAGGGGTCGGCCCTTCGCGCATCGCGATGGCAGATCGACTGGAGTTCCGGCCCCCCATGAGCGACATCCAATCCCTCACCACCCAGGCGCTGGCCGATGTGGCCGCCGCACAGAGCCCCGACGTGCTGGAACAGCTGCGCGTGGCCCTGCTTGGCAAGAGTGGCAGCATCACCTCGCAGCTCAAGCAGCTCGGCGCCCTGCCGGCCGACGAGCGCAAGGCCGCCGGTGAAGCGATCAACCAGGCCCGCGACGCGCTGACCCGCGCGCTCGGCGAGCGCAAGGCGCTGCTGGAAGATGCGGCACTGGATGCACGCCTGGCCGCCGAAGCCATCGACATCACCCTGCCGGGTCGCAACGGCGACCGCGCCGGCCTGCATCCGATCACCCGCACCCTGGAGCGCATCACCGGCATCTTCGGCCGGCTGGGCTACGAGCTGTCGGAAGGGCCGGAGATCGAGGACGACTGGCACAACTTCGAGGCGCTGAACTTCCCGCCGCACCATCCGGCGCGCGCCATGCACGACACCTTCTACTTCGGCGACGGCCGCCTGCTGCGCACGCACACCTCCGGCGTGCAGGTGCGCTACATGGGTGACCACGCGCCGCCGCTGCGCATGATCGCCGCCGGCAAGGTGTACCGCAGCGACAGCGACCAGACCCATTCGCCGATGTTCCATCAGGTGGAAGGCCTGCTGGTGGACGAGCATTCGACCTTCGCCGACCTGAAGGGCACGCTGGCCGAGTTCGTGCGCGCCTTCTTCGAGCGCGATTTCGAGATGCGCTTCCGCCCCAGCTATTTCCCGTTCGTTGAGCCGGGCGCGGAAGTGGACATCGCCTGGCAGCAGCCCGATGGCAGCACCCGCTGGCTGGAAGTGCTCGGCTGCGGCATGGTCCATCCGAACGTGCTGCGCAACGTCGGCATCGATCCGGAGCGCTACACCGGCTTCGCCTTCGGCATGGGCGTGGAGCGCTTTGCAATGCTGCGCTACGGCGTCAACGACCTGCGTGCGTTCTTCGAGAACGACGTGCGGTTCCTGAAACAGTTCGCGTAAGCCGCAACCGTGTAGGGCCGAGCCATGCTCGGCTGCTCCCAAATTCGCAGGCCCAGGCGCATGCGCCGGGCCCACCAGGATGACACCATGAAATTCTCCGAAAACTGGCTGCGCAGCCACGTCCCGACCGGCGCTTCGCGCGATGAACTGAGTGCAGTGCTGACCGCCATCGGCCTGGAAGTGGAAGACGTGACCGCGCTGGGCGAAGGCCTCGACCACGTGGTCGTGGCACGCATCGTCGACGCGGTGCGCCATCCGGAAGCGGATCGCCTGCAGGTGTGCAGGGTTGATGCCGGGCAGGGCGAACTGCTGCAGATCGTGTGCGGCGCCCCGAACGCGCGCCCGGGCCTGGTCGCGCCGCTGGCGATGGTCGGTGCGCAGATCGGCGAGCTGAAGATCAAGCCGGCCAAGCTGCGTGGCGTCGAGTCCAACGGCATGCTGTGCTCGGCCAAGGAACTGGGCCTGGACAACGATGCTTCCGGCCTGCTGGAACTGCCCGACGACGCACCGGTCGGCCAGACCCTGGTCGAGTACCTGGGCCTGCCGGATGCCAGCATCGAGATCAAGCTGACCCCGAACCGCGCCGACTGCTTCAGCCTGCGCGGCATCGCCTACGACGTCGCCGCCGCCACCCGCAGTGAAGTGCTGGACTTCGCTGCCGACGCCATTCCGGCAGTCGGCAGCCGTGAGCTGGGCATCCAGCTCGACGCCGGCGCCGAAGCGCCGCGTTACCTGGGCCGTGTCATCGAAGGCGTCAATGCTGCCGCCAGGACCCCGTTGTGGATGGCCGAGCGCCTGCGCCGCAGCGGCGTGCGTCCGGTCTCGCTGCTGGTCGACATCACCCAGTATGTGATGCTGGAGCTGGGCCAGCCGATGCACGCCTACGACCTGGGCACCCTGCAGGGCAGCATCGCCGTGCGCCGTTCGCGCGCGGGCGAGACGCTGAAGCTGCTGGACGGCCGCGATGCTGCGCTGGACGACAGCTTCCTGGTGGTCACCGACGCTGACCGCGCGGTCGGCCTGGCCGGCCTGATGGGCGGCTTCGACACCCGCGTCACCGACGCGACCACCGCCGTGTTCCTGGAAGCGGCGCACTTCGCGCCGGCCGCGATCATGGGCCGTGGCCGCAAGCTGGGCCTGCACACCGATGCCGGTCATCGCTTCGAGCGCGGCGTCGATCCGGCGCTGCCGCGCACCGCGATCGAGTACGCCACCCGCCTGGTGCTGGACCTGGCCGGCGGTACCCCGGCACCGGTCACCGAGGCCGTGCGTGAAGCCGATCTGCCGCAGCCGGCGACCATCGTGCTGCGCCGCGCCCGCATCACCCGCGTGCTCGGCATCACCATCGACGATGCGGAAGTCGAGCGCATCCTGCGCGCGCTGGGCATGGACGTGGTCGCCGCCGCCGACGGCTGGCAGGTGGTCGCGCCGAGCCGCCGCTTCGACATCGCCATCGAAGAAGACCTGATCGAAGAGCTGGCCCGCATCCACGGTTACGAGCAGATCCCGACCACGCTGCCGGGCGGTGCCTCGCGCGTGGCGATGCCGAGCGAGACCCAGCTGGACGCGCTGAGCGTGCGCCGCCAGCTGATCGCCCGTGACCAGCAGGAAACCGTCAATTTCGCCTTCGTCGACGACGCGCTGCTGACCCAGTGGCAGCTGCGCGACGGCCTGGTGCCGCTGGCCAACCCGCTGTCGGCCGAACTGGCGGTGATGCGCCCGTCGCTGCTGCCGGGCCTGGTCGCCACGTTGGGCCGCAACGCCGCCCGCCAGTTGGGCCGTGTGCGCCTGTTCGAGCTCGGCCGCGTGTTCGCCCAGCAGGCCGGAGACGGCCAGCCGGCACCGCTGGAAACCCCGCGCGTGGCCGCTGCGGTCTGCGGTGAGGCGCAGGCGGTGCAGTGGGGCCTGCCGACCCGCAAGGTCGACTTCCATGACCTGAAGGGCGACCTGGAATCGCTGGCGGCCGCCAGTGGCGCGCAACTGGAGTTCCGCCCGTCCGTCCGCGCCTACGGCCACCCGGCGCGTTCGGCCGAGGTGTTCCGCGATGGCGTGGCGATCGGCTGGATCGGCCAGATCCACCCGCGCCTGACCCGGGCGATGGATATCGAAGCCGACGTCTACGCCTTCGAGCTGGACCTGGAGCCGCTGACCGCCCGCCGACTGCCGCGCGCCGGCGAGCTGTCGCGCTTCCCGGCGGTGCGTCGCGACCTGGCGTTCCTGGTGCCTGAACAGGTGGCCTGGGCCGATCTGGCGGCCACCGTCCGCCAGGCCGCCGGCCCGCTGCTGCGCGACCTGAACCTGTTCGACCGTTACGTCGGCCAGGGCGTCGAGCCGGGATTCAAGAGTCTCGCTATGGGCTTGATTTTGCAGGACAAGTCGCGCACTCTGACGGACCGCGACGTGGATGCGGTGGTGGCCGAGGCGGTCACTGCCATCGAGCGTGAACACCACGCCCGGATCCGCGGCTGAGCGGGCAGCACTCGGGGGTAGCAGGCAATGGCATTGACCAAGGCGGAGATGGCGGAAAAGCTGTTCGACGAAGTCGGTCTGAACAAGCGGGAAGCCAAGGAATTCGTCGACGCGTTTTTCGATGTGCTGCGTGAAGCATTGGAACAGGGACGTCAGGTGAAGCTGTCGGGCTTCGGCAATTTCGATCTGCGGCGCAAGAACCAGCGCCCGGGTCGCAACCCCAAGACCGGCGAGGAAATTCCGATTTCCGCCCGTACGGTGGTCACCTTCCGTCCGGGCCAGAAGCTCAAGGAGAGGGTGGAAGCTTATGCTGGATCCGGGCAGTAACCGCGAACTACCGCCGATCCCGGCCAAGCGCTACTTCACCATCGGTGAAGTCAGCGAGCTGTGCGACGTCAAGCCGCACGTGCTGCGCTACTGGGAAACCGAGTTTCCCAGCCTTGAGCCGGCCAAGCGCCGAGGCAACCGCCGCTACTACCAGCGCCATGACGTGCTGATGGTGCGGCAGATCCGCAGCCTGCTGTACGAACAGGGCTACACCATCGGTGGTGCACGCCTGCGTCTGGACGGCCCCGATGCCCGCGAGGAATCGGCGCTGAGCAACCAGATCATCAAGCAGGTGCGCATGGAGCTGGAAGAAGTGCTGCAGTTGCTGCGCCGCTGATCCCATTTCCATCGTAATCCGCTATACTTCACGGCCCGCCGCAGTGGCGGGCACATCGCAGCATCAGTCGGGGCGTAGCGCAGCCTGGTAGCGCATCTGCCTGGGGGGCAGAGGGTCGTCGGTTCGAATCCGGCCGTCCCGACCACTGTGATGAATCAAGAAGCCCGCGCAGCGATGCGTGGGCTTTTTTGTGCGTGCGGTGTATGCTGCGCGCCACTCGTACTACCGCGGCTGCTGAACCCGGTACTCACGAGAACACATCATGGATTCTGCAAGAAACCGTGCCTGGCGTCGCAGCCAGGCTCGCAACCGTGGTGGCGACCGCGCCACGACCGCCTACAGCTACAAGCCCGAGAAGAACTGGAAGCTGCTGTATACGCGCGATGCCAAGCTCGCGCGCGCACGCCAGCTGGGCTTCACCTATCCGGTCCTCAGCGCCCGCCAACTGCAGGAACAGGAATGATCAACCTGCTGTTCGTCTGCAGCCGCAACCAGCTGCGCAGCCCGACCGCCGAAGCCATGTGGCGACGGCGACCCGGCTTCGCTGCGCTGTCGGCCGGCACCAGCCCGCATGCACGACGCCTCATCGGCCCGGCGGATATCCGCTGGGCCGATGTCATTTTCGTGATGGAGGCCAAGCACCAGCATCGCCTGCAGGCCGCGTACGCGCGCCTGCTGGAATACAAGCGCCTGCATTGCCTGGATATCCCCGACGACTATCGCTGCATGGATCCGCTGTTGATGGACCTGCTGGACGCCAAGGTGGCCACGTATCTCGATCAGCTGCCGGCAAAGCGGTAGAGCAGCTCCGGATCGCCTTCGTCCAATCCGTGCACGATGCCGCTGTCGATGAAACCCGAAGCGGCGAGCAGGCGTTGCATGCCGGTATTGGAAGCATTGGTCGAAGTGAACAGCCTGCCGTGGCCGTGCAGCGCGATGGCATGGCGCAGCAGGGCGGCGCCGACGCCCTGGCTGCGTTGTTCGCGCGCCACCATCAGCATCTCGACGAAGGCTTCGCCGAAGAAGTGATGGTGGATGACCAGGTAACCGGCCAGCTGACCGGCCCATTCGGCCACGTGCATGCCACCATTGGCCTGCCAGTCGCTGATCTGCCGTGCGCGTTGCGGATCGTGGACCGCAACGCTGTCGAGCGCGATCAACGCGGAAACGTCGGCGGGCATTGCCTCGCGGATGTGCAACATCGTCGAGGAGGGATCGGGCGGCACCATCGAAGGCTCCTGGGCTGGGTGCGCCCAGTCTATC
This sequence comes from Stenotrophomonas sp. YJH_SMC_135, assembly GCF_059372355.1. Lineage (NCBI taxonomy): Bacteria > Pseudomonadati > Pseudomonadota > Gammaproteobacteria > Lysobacterales > Lysobacteraceae > Stenotrophomonas > Stenotrophomonas sp. YJH_SMC_135. Next base: position 563,182 of record NZ_JCAFVN010000003.1, on the reverse strand, counting down.
GATCGCGTCGGCCGTGTCTGCGCATCCGCCACAGCCAGCGTGTGGTCGGCAGTCAATACACACGGAACTCGGCACGGCAGCCGTCGCTGACCCACACGCCGCGGCGGTCCCAGCCCCAGTTGCGATCCTCGACGCACGGTGTCACCGACTTCTGCTTGACCAGGCGTACCTCGTGGCGCACACGGATGCGGCATTCCTTGTCCTTCTGCTCGTAGGACTCGCAGACCAGGCGCTCGCCATCGTCATCGCGGTCACGGTCCCGGCCGCGCCCCGGCCAGCGGCCGCGTCCCTGTCCGTCGGCCACGAACTCGGCGCGACAGCCGTCGGTGACCCAGAGCATGCGGCGGCTCTGGCCCCAGTTCTGGTCCTCCACGCAGCGGGTGACCGACAGCTGCCTGGCCAGGCGCATGCGGCCTTCGATCGGGCACTGCTGGGTCTTGTTGAACTGCGATTCGCAGCGCAGCGGCGCAATGGGATCGCTGTCGTAATCCTGGGCGGCCACCGTGGTGGCGGCCAGCAGCAGGGCCAGGGTGGGGAGGGCAATCGGCAGCAACAGGCGATGGGTCATGGGGGGCCTCGGCAGGGGAACGGGCCGCAAGAATGGACCAGCCCGGGGCCATCGGAACGGATCGTTCCGGCGTTGGCTCAGTGGGGATTTAGTAGTGTGCACCGGCCCATGCAGAGCCTTACATCCCTTATCATCGCGGCACATCCGATCGCATCGGCTTACACCTTCTTACATCTCTCCCACGCTTGCCGGCCCAGCCTGTGGCTGCCGTTACTGGCGTGCAGCCGGCGTGTGGAGGAGGATGCGCGGACCACGACGACCACAGGGGGTTGCGTTGATCAGCAGTACCGTCATTCATCGCTCGGCTGGCGCAGAGGCCGGGCAGGTGCGTGTCCTGGACACCACGTTCAAGGGCAAGCATGTGTTCATTGCGTGGGGCCTGCGCGGGCCGGAACTGGCCCGCAGCGCGGACCCGCCCGCCACCGTGGCTGCGCGCAAGGCGCTGCATGCCGTGGCCGGCCACAGCGAGGGACCGCGCAGCCCGGAGGTGTTCATCGCCAACCAGTCGGCGGTGGCGATTACCGTCTATCGGCTGCTGACCGAGGCGCGTTCGGGCGATGCCATCTTCTTCCTGTGTGATTCGCAGGCCGTGGTCGACTGGTTGATCACCGCACTGGAAGTGCAGGGCGAAGGCTGACAGCGCGCAGGGTCAGGCCAGTGCCGCATCCACCGCCGCCAGGGCGTGCAGGGTGGTGGTGTCGAACAGCGGCACCGGGCTGTCCTCGGCGCGGACCAGCAACATGATTTCGGTACAGCCGAGGATGATCGCTTCGGCGCCGCGTGCAACCAGGCGCGCGATCACGCCGGCGTACGCCTGCCGCGACTGCTCGCTGACCACGCCGCAGATCAGCTCCTGGTAGATGATGTCGTGCACGCTGCGGCGATCATCGGCCTCCGGAACCAGTACCTCCAGCCCGAAGCGGTCCTGCAGCCGGTCGCGGTAGAACGCCTGCTCCATGGTGAAGGCGGTGCCGAGCAGTCCCACCTTGCGGATGCCGGCCTGCAGGATCGCCGCGGCGGTCGGGTCGGCGATATGCAGCAGGGGCAGCGGGCATCCGGCTTCGATCCGGCCGGCCAGCGTGTGCATGGTGTTGGTGCAGATCACCAGCAGCTCGGCGCCACCGGCCTGCAGCCGCCGTGCAGCATCGAGCATGTGGTTGCCCAGCAGATCCCATTGGCCGTCGTGCTGCAGCTGCTTGATGCCGGCGAAATCCACCGACCACAGCAGCAGTTGCGCCGAATGCGCGCCACCGAGGCGATGCCGCACCGCCTCGTTGATGAGCCGGTAGTACTGCGCCGAGCTTTCCCAGCTCATGCCGCCGATCAGGCCAAGGGTCTTCATGCACTGCTCCAAGCCAGAGACGGCCATTGCAGCACAGATGGCAGTGGCGCTGCCGTGCACGGGCGCCGGCATCTGTAACCGTCGCATCCACCGCCCGCTGTATGTGCCGCGTCCTGCATGGGTGCCCTATGCTGGTGCCGTCTTCTGAAGTGGAAACCGGCAATGGCCCTGCATACCTGGTGGTGGTTCCTGGCCACGGTCTTCGTGCTGTGCGGGACGCCCGGGCCGAACATGCTGCACATCCTCGGGCGCAGCGTCGGGCTGGGGTTCCGTGGCAGCGTGCCGGCCATGGCCGGCTGCCTGCTGGCGATGCTGCTGGTGCTGGCCGCATCCGCTGCGGGCCTGAGCGCGTTGCTGCACTCCTCGCCGATGCTGTTCGAAGTGCTGCGCTATCTCGGTGTGGCCTACCTGGCCTGGCTTGGCATCAAGGCGTGGCGTGACAGCTGCCGCCCGGCACCCGCGGTGGCCGATGCTGCCGAGGTCACACTGGCGCCGGTACATGGCGCAGGGACGGTATTCCGTGGCGGCCTGTGGGTTGGCCTGAGCAACCCCAAGCTGTTGTTGTTCGCTGCGGCGTTCCTGCCGCAGTTCGTTGATCCGTCGCGTAGCCAGGCCATGCAGTACAGCGTGCTGGTGGCGACCTTCGCGGCCTGCGAACTGTTCTGGTACGTGATGTACGCCGCCGGTGGCCACGGCCTGCGCCGTTGGCTTGCGAAGCCATTCGCACGGCGTTGGTTCGAGCGGCTGGTGGGAAGCGTGTTCCTGGCCTTCGCGGTGGCGCTGCTGCGCTTCCGGCCGCGCTGATTCACGCCGCACACGCGGCCTTTTCACGATTGCCGCATCGGCTGCGGCCTAGCCTGATCACACCGTTTGCGTTCCCTGCGGGGTAAGGACTGACATGATCAAGTGGGCCATCATTTTCGCCATCATCGGCATCATCGCCGGCGTGCTGGGCTTCGGCGGCATCGCCGGTGCCGCTGTGGGCATCGCCAAGTTCCTGTTCTGGGCCGGCATCATCATTGCCGTGGTGCTGTTCCTGATCGGCATGAGCGTGGCGAAGAAGGTCAGCTAGCACCTGTCGCGCAGCAGCGCGTTCAGTGCGCGCTGCTGCGCGAGAACAGGTTGATCACCAGCACGCCGGCGCAGATCAGCGCGATGCCGGCCAGCGCAGCTGCATCCAGCCGCTGCTTGAACACCACCAGGCCGATCAGCGAGATCAGCACGATGCCGACGCCGGACCAGATCGCATAGGCGATGCCGGTCGGCACCGACTTCATGGTGACCGACAGCAGGTAGAAGCACAGCCCGTAGCCGACCAGCGCGCCCAGTGTCGGCCACAGCCGGCTCATGCCGTCCGAGGCCTTCAGCAGCGACGTGGCAATCACTTCCAGCACGATCGCGGCGGCCAGGTAGATATAGGGGTTCATCGCGGGCTCCGGGTCACTGCGGGTCGCACAGCTTGAGGGCCTGCTCGGCCATCGCCAGCGCATTGAGGCGCTCTGCTTCGTCCAGCGGCCGACCATAGGCGGTGGCCCAATAGCCATCGGCCGCGCAGCGTGCCGCGTACAGGCGCGGATCGCCGGCTTCGCCGGGGAACTCGGCCAGCATCGCGCGCTTCCAGTCGCGCCAGTGCGCCAGCAGGGCCGGCTCCATCAGGTTGCCCAGGGTCAGGCCGATGTCGTTGTCCTGTTCCTGCTGCAGCAGGTGCTCGAAGTTGGCCCGCACATAGGCGCGGCTGAAGCAGCCGTGGCCGGGCGTGCCGTCCTGCAGGAGCGCGCGCACACGCGCCTCGAATTCGCCGATGAGTGCGCCGATGGCTTCATCGACCAGTGCCTGCTTGCTGCTGAAATGGTGGAACAACGCGCCCTTGCTGACCCCGGCCACGCGCGCGACATCCTGCACGGTCAGTGCCGCCAGCCCGTGCTGGCCAATCACGGCAATGGTGGCGTGCAGCAATGACTGGCGCACGCTGTCGGGCGCTTTGCGCCGCGAGCGGGGAGGGGGGGAGGACATGATGGGAAGAAACCGACTGGACGGTATGATTGTAGCGCAGCCGGATCGCGTCACCGGCGCGACCATCGGCCACCGCCCGGTGGGAGCCGGATCAATCGTCGATGCGTGCGAAACGCGCCTGCGGGCCGTGTTTGCCTGGGACCTGCTCGACGAACATCGGGTAGGGGCGTACCCACAGGCCACCTTCGCCGTAGAGTGCGCGGTACAGCACCAATGGTTCCAGCGTCTCGCTGCTGCGGACGATGTCGATCACTTCGTATTCGCCGCCCTTGAAGTGGCGATACCGGCCACGGGCGAGGTCGGGCAGGGGACTCAGCTCAGCCATGACGGGTCGTGCTCACTTGCGCGCCGGGCTGGCGGGCGTGGCGCAGTACGCGTCGATGGCCTCGGCGCTGTTGGCCAGGCCGTGTGCCTGTGCCAGCTCCCAGGGCCGCTCGCAGCGCTGGCTGTGTTCGCACCACTGGTAGCCGGCCGAGCCGATGCAGCCGTGCGCGTCGCGATCGCCGCCTACCTTGGGCATGGTTGTCGAAGGCTTGCCGTCGGCACGCGGGGCTGCATTGTCCGGGCTCGCGCATGCGGCCAGAACCAGCAGCGCTGGAATCAGAAGAAGCACCTTCATGCGCGAGCTCCGTGCGTAAAGCAACATTTTCTGTCGCAAATAGCCCGTCAGCAAGCGCTCAATGCACGGCGGCGCGGACCAACTCTTCGATCAGAATCAGATAGCTGGCCACGAAATAGAACTTCAGCAACGTCGAACGCTGGTGCGAGAAGAAGGTGCGCATGTGGAAGGGGCCCCTGTTGATGATGGTAGTGTGAAGCCCAGCTGACTCCGTGACAAGGATCACGGAATGAACGAGCTAAACGGACTCAGGGATGTGATGAGGGCGGGGTTCTGACGCACTGGCGCGGACTTTTCGTACAAATCTGATAGGCCATTCCGGAGGCGGTCGCTAGCCTGATGGTGTAACGGCGAGCGGCACGTCTGCCTGCCACCGCACCCTCTATCCGCAGGAGCCTCCCCATGGTCATCACCGTCCAATGCACTGCCCAGCGCTGGTCCGTACTGCACCCGCAGGCACGCGAGGCCACCCGCTACGCACGTGGCGCCGACGCCTTTGACGCCGCCGCCGCGCTGGCCCTGGAGCATCACCGCCGCACCGGCCAGCGCAGCACGGTGCGGGTCGCGGCGCTTGGCAATACGGTAGACGCGCTTCACGTCGGAGAGTGACGCCAGCAACCGTGACGCAGTCAGGTCCGGTTGCGTTGTTTGAATGGGGAAAAACTGCCGTTGCGCTCCCCTCTGTGCGCCGGGCCGCGAATCCCGGATGCTTGCGCCATCGTATTCATCTGGAGATCTCGATGGGCAAGGCACTCACTTGGCGCACCCTGGCCTGCACCCTGTTGCCGATGCTGGCGGCGGCCGGCGGCGCCCAGGCGCAGAGCTATGGCTACGGCTATGACGACGACCGCTATGGTGGCCGCGATGGCAGCGGCATCGTGCGCTGCGAGTCGGTCAAGAATCGCAGCAATGAGTGCCGCCTGGACGGCCGCGCGCGGTTGATCCGCCAGTTGTCCGGTTCGCCCTGTGTGGAAGGTGAGACCTGGGGCCAGTCGCGCAACGGCGTCTGGGTCACGCAGGGGTGCCGTGCCGAATTCGTCGGTGAATACCGCCGCGGTGGCGGCTGGGGTGGCAATGGCGGCGGCTGGGGCAATGGCAATGGCAACGGGTGGGGCGGCGGTGATGTGGTCACCTGCCATTCCAATGGTCATCGGCAGGAGTACTGCGATGCGCGCATCCGCCGGGGCGTGCGCCTGATCCGCCAGGACTCACGCAGCGCCTGCATCGAAGGCCAGAGCTGGGGCTGGGATCGCCGCGGCATCTGGGTGAGTGATGGCTGCCGGGCGCAGTTCCAGGTGAACTGACCTTTACGGGTTCAGCCCATGAAAATCAGAATAATCTGATACAGCTCACATTTTGAACGCCGTATTGTCTGCGATCAGGGCATGTTGCATGCCCTGAATTCCAGCGGTGCCGTGTGCCATAACCGGCATGGGCATCCCTCCGCCGTCGATACGCTGCCTCAAGGAGTGAGCTGCATGTTGATCCGCCTGCAATGCGAACAGCGCCAGTGGCGCGTGCTGCATCCGGACCGGCCGGAGCCGATCGAGTTCCGCGATGGCGCCCGCGCCTACGACTTCGCCGAGACTCTGGCCCGCCTGCACTTTGTCGACACCGGTCAGCGTGCGGCCGTGCGCGTGGAAGCCAGCGGCGCATTCGTCGAAGCGGTCAGTTACGGCTGAGCGCGGGTGCCTGCCAAGGCAGGCACCCGGAATTCCATCATCCACGCATGGCGTGGATCTACGCGTTGCGAGCCTGGAGGGTGCGGACGCTGTCCGCGCCCATTGCGCCCTGTGTGGATCTACCGGGTGGTGATCGGCCTCAGCCTGCCGCGCTGAGCGGCGGGGTACCTGCGGCGAGCTGCGGCCAGCGCTTGAGCACAGCAGCGCGGATGCCGGCGGCGTCGATGCCGGCTTCGGCCAGCAGGTCTTCGCGGCTGGCATGGTGCTGGTAGCTGTCGGGCAGCCCCAGGTGCAGGATCGGACGCAGCACGCCTTCGGCATTGAGCAGTTCACCAACACCGGAGCCGGCGCCACCGGCCACCACGTTGTCTTCGATCGTCACCAGGCCCTCATGCTGGGCGGCGACAGCCAGCACCAGCTCGCGGTCCAGCGGCTTGATGAAACGCATGTTGACCACGCTCAGGCCCAGTTCGCGGCCGACCTGCTCGGCGGCGGCCACGGTGCTGCCGAAGGCGAGCAGGGCAATGCGGCTGCCCTGCAGGCGCAGTTCGCCCTTGCCGATCGGCAGGGTCGACAGGTCGGTGCCGGCTGCAACGCCGGTGCCGGTACCGCGCGGGTAGCGCACGGCGGCCGGGCCCGGGTGCTGCAGGCCGGTGCTTAGCATCTGCCGGCACTCGGCTTCGTTGGACGGTGCCATCACCACCAGGTTCGGCACGCAGCGCAGGAAGCTCAGGTCGAGGTTGCCGGCGTGGGTCGCACCGTCCGGGCCGACCACGCCGGCGCGGTCAATCGCGAACAGCACGTCCAGGTCCTGGATCGCCACGTCATGTACCAGCTGGTCGTACGCGCGCTGCAGGAAGGTCGAGTAGATCGCCACCACCGGCTTGCCACCCTGTGTGGCCATGCCGGCGGCGAGGGTGACCGCATGCTGTTCGGCAATCGCCACGTCGAAATAGCGCTGCGGGTATTCCTTGCTGAAACGCACCAGGCCGGAGCCTTCGCGCATCGCCGGGGTGATGCCGTACAGGCGCGGCTCGGCGGCGGCGGCATCGCACAGCCAGTCGCTGAATACATCGGTATAGGTCGGCTTCTTGGCCCCGGCCTTGGCCACCAGGCCCTTGTCCGGATCGAACGGGCCCACGGCGTGGTAACCGATCTGGTCGCCTTCGGCCGGCTCGTAACCCTTGCCCTTGGTGGTCATCACATGCAGCAGCTTCGGGCCCTTGGAGGCGCGCAGCGTCTTCAGCGTGGACAGCAGGGCGGGCATGTCGTGGCCGTCGATCGGGCCGGTGTAGTGGAAGCCCATTTCCTCGAACATCGTGGAAGGCACGAACATGCCCTTCCAGTGTTCTTCCCAGCGTTTCACGAAGCGTGCCGGATTGTTCTTCTTGTCACCGAGAATCTTCTTGCCGCCTTCGCGCAGCGCGTTGAGCGTGCGGCTGCCGGTGGCGCGGCCCAGCATCTTGGTCAGGCCGCCCACGGCCTCGGAGATCGACATGTTGTTGTCGTTGAGGATCACCAGCAGGTTTGGCTCCGGCTCCATGCCGCCAGCGTGCATCAGCGCTTCGAACGCCATGCCGGCGGTCATCGCGCCGTCACCGATCACCGCCACGATCTTGCGGTCGTCGCCTTCGGACTGGCGGGCGATGGCCATGCCCAGTGCGGCCGAGATCGAGGTCGAGGAGTGGCCGACACCAAAAGTGTCGTACTCGCTTTCCTCGCGCTTCGGGAACGGCGCGATGCCGTCCTTCTGCTTGACGGTGTGGATTTCGTCGCGGCGGCCGGTCAGGATCTTGTGCGGGTAGGTTTGATGGCCGACGTCCCAGACCAGCTGGTCGTGCGGTGTCTGGTACAGGTAGTGCAGGGCCACGGTGAGCTCGATCACGCCCAGGCCGGCGGCGAAGTGGCCGCCACTCTTGCCCACCGATTCAATGAGGTAGGCGCGCAGTTCGTCGGCAACCGCCCTCAATTCGGATTCGTCGAACGTGCGCAGGTCATCCGGCGTCTGGATGCGCGCGAGGCGGGGATAGCGGGCAGAGTCGATCATCATGTTCGCACTTTTTCTGAACGCCCATTTTCGCCCTCAAACGGGGGTGGGGCAAGCAAACGCCGCCGTCCGTGACAGGACGGTGAGGGTTGCATTTTCAGGCGTTCAGGTGCTCAGTTTCGAGCGCTTGGGCAATTGCGCCTTCAGGAAGGCCATCTGGTCGGCCAGGATGTTGCGGTTGGACAGGATCAGGTGCTCGATCCAGCTGGGCCGGTAGGGCACTGCCAGCAGGGGCATGCCGGCCTGCTGCGGGGTGCGGTCGCTCTTGCGCGAATTGCAGTGGAAGCAGGCGGTGACCACGTTTTCCCAGCAGTCCAGGCCGCCCTTGGACAGCGGCATGACGTGGTCGCGGGTGAGCGTGGGGCGGCTGAACTGCTGGCCGCAGTACATGCACAGATGGGCGTCGCGGGCGAAAAGGGCCTGGTTGGTCAGGTTCGGCGTCGGGTCGATCGCACGGGAGCGGGCGTGGCCGCGGGCGGCGATGATCGGGTGCAGGTCCATGCCGCTCTGCAGGCCGCTGAAACGGTTGGTGCCGCCGTGGATGTGCAGGCAGGGGTCGCCGAGCGTCCAGGCCACCGCCTCGCGGGCGTAGAGGCAGGCCGCATCCTGCCAGGTGATCCAGTCCAGTACGCGTCCGTGGGCATCAAGCGAGAGCAGCCGGACCGAACCGGGGCGATGCAGCGTCGTGGCGTTGGGCGATGCTTCGGCGCCCGGAGCAGAAAACGGAGCTCCGGCTTCGATCAGACCCAAGCGTGTAGTGTCTGTCTCCATCGGGAGAACAGCTTATACCTGAATCATTGCGATTTGGGTATCGCCCGGAGGGCGAAACCCAAATCGCAAGATTCAGGTCCGCGCATTCCTCCTATCCCCCGCGCCTTCGGCGCGCCCCCTTTAGCAACCCAGCCCGCCGTCGGCGCGCTGGGTTGCCCGCGCATTCTTTCTAATCCCCGCGCCTGTCGGCGCGCCCCCTTTAACAAAAGGGGGCTCTTCTCCAGAAGGATTTCAGGGGTTCTCATCCACGCGTGGCGTGGATCTACAGCAGCGGAAATCTGTCGAAGGCGGGGTGGGTCCGGTGGCGTGCGCCGTCCCCCGCAATTGGACCCACCTCGCCATCCCGCAGGAAGCCGGCTGTTGCGGTTGCCGGCCAGCGGCCGGCACTACCGCGGGTGCCGGGCGAAGCCCGGCTCAGGCGCCGAAGCGCTCGTCGTCCATGGCCATCAGCGGCGCGGCGCCGGCCTGGATCGCGGCGGCGTGGCTGAGGGTGCGCGGCAGCACGCGGGCGAAGTAGAACCGTGCGGTCTCGCGCTTGCCCTGGGCGAAGGCGGCGCCGTGCGCGCTGGCATCGGCGGCGGCCACGCTGCGGGCCCACCAGTAGGCCAGCACCACGTAACCCGAATAGAACAGGTAGTCGTAGCTGGCCGCGCCCAGTTCGTCGGGATTGGCGGCCGCGCGCTGCAGCACGTCCATCGTCAGCTTGCCCCATTCGGCGGCCTTGGCGCGCAGCGGGCCGATGAACTCGGCCAGCGCTTCGTTGCCCTCGTGTTCCTTGGCGAAGGCTTCGATCTCGGCCAGCATCAGCTTCAGGCCGGCGCCCTGGCTGGATGCGGTCTTGCGGCCGATCAGGTCCAGCGCCTGGATGCCGGTGGTGCCTTCATACAGCGTGGTGATGCGTGCATCGCGGGCCAGCTGCTCCATGCCGTGCTCGCGGATGTAGCCGTGGCCACCGAAGCACTGCAGGGCGTTGTAGGTGTTCTCGATGCCCCATTCGGTCTGGCAGGCCTTGGAGATCGGGGTCAGGAAGCTCACCAGGGTGTCGGCGCGCTCGCGCTCGGCGGCATCCTCGGCGTGGTGGGCGATGTCGATCAGGGTGGCGGCATGCAGCGCCAGCAGGCGGCTGCCTTCGACCAGCGACTTCACGGTCAGCAGCATGCGACGCACGTCCGGGTGGACCAGGATCGGGTCGGCCGGCTTGTCCGGGAACCTGGCGCCGCTCAGGGCGCGCGACTGCAGGCGCTCACGGCTGTACTTCAGTGCGTTCTGGTAGGCGCGCTCGGACAGGCCGATGCCCTGCAGGCCGACACCCAGGCGCGCGGTGTTCATCATGGTGAACATGGCCTGCAGGCCCTTGTGCGGCTGGCCGACCAGATAACCCTGGGCACCATCGAAGTTCATCACGCAGGTGACCGACCCCTTGATGCCCATCTTGTGTTCGATCGAGCCACAGCGCAGTGCATTGCGCTCGCCGACGTTGCCATCGCGGTCGACCTTGAACTTCGGGGTGACGAACAGCGAGATGCCCTTGGCGCCCGGAGGGGCGTCGGGCAGCTTGGCCAGCACCAGGTGCACGATGTTCCCGGTCAGGTCGTGCTCGCCGGCGGTGATGAAGATCTTGGTGCCGGTGATCGAGTAGCTGCCGTCGGCGTTCGGCTCGGCCTTGGTCTTGAGCAGGCCCAGGTCGGTGCCGCAGTGCGGCTCGGTCAGGCACATCGTGCCGGTCCAGCGGCCTTCGATCAGCGGCTTGAGGAAGGCGTCGTGCTGCCACGCCTCGCCGTGCTGCTTCAGCGCTTCAATGGCGCCGTGCGAGAGCAGCGGGAAGTTGCCCCACGCCAGGTTGGCGGCGTTGATCATTTCGTTGAGCGGCACCCCCAGGGTGTGCGGCAGGCCCTGGCCGCCCAGCTCCGGCGAGGCGGTCAGGCCGGTCCAGCCGCCATCGACGAACTGGTCGTAGGCCTGCTTGAAGCCGGGCGGGGTGGTCACTTCACCGGTGGCCTGGTCGAGTACGCAGCCGATCTCGTCGCCGACGCTGTTGAGCGGGGCCAGCACGGTGGCGCTGAAGCGGCCGGCTTCCTCCAGCACGGCATCGACCACGTCGGCGGTGGCGTCGGTGAAGCCGAGGCGGGCGAACAGGGGTTCGACCTTGAGCACGTCGTGCAGGGCGAAACGGAGGTCGGAAAGCGGGGCGGTGTAGCTGCTCATCGGTACGTCTCGATTTGATCAGGGCAGAGGGGAGCGGCGCCGGGCGCCGCGACGAAAGGCGGGTTCAGCGCAGCACGCCGGGCAGGCCGGGGGCCTGGTTGAGGGTGCTGCGGCTGCTGATGTCGAAGCTGCGCTGCTTCTTTTCCTGCGGCGTGGCCGCCACCGTTCCCTTCAGGGCGTAGGCCAGGGTGCGGTTGCTGGCCAGCGCGTCGGCCACCACCAGGCGCGCGGTCGAGCTGGGCACGAGGTCGACATTGATGACGTCGGCGGAGGTGCCGCCGATGGAGATGCCGGGCTTGACCTGCAGGGTGCCGGCATCGCTGTCGCCGACGGTCAGCGCCAGTGAGACATCATCGAAGGTCATCGGCATCGAGCTGAAGTTCTGCAGGCGCAGGGCCACGGTCCAGTTGCCGTCGGCACGCACGGTCAGCTGCTGCAGGCTGGCCGCCGGTTCCGAAACACGCTTGACGATGCCGTTGCTGCAGGCAACAAGGGCGAGGGTGCACAGGACGATCAAGGCGGTACGGAAGCGGTGGAGCATGGGCGCAAGTCCTCTGGAGGGGGTGCGTTGGGGTAAGCATACTACGGCGTATGGTTTTATGGATCGCCCGGGGCGACCCGTCCGCAGAGGGTAGCGCGTGAAGATGGCGGTCGGGCATGCACAACGCCGGATGGCGCGCGCACGATGCGCCGGATGCGAAGCGGTTCAGTCGGCCGCGGGATCGCGCAGCGGGGCCATCAGGCGCAGTGGCCCGAGGTCGTACCCCATCGACTCGGCCTTGGCTTTCAACTGTTCGAACCGATCGCGCTCCATCTCCGGCAGGCGCGAGAGGATCCACAGATACTTGCGGCCGGGTTCGCCGACCAGGGCCCATTGATAGTCCGGGTCCAGCGCCAGCACCCAGTAGTCGGCCCAGACCAGGGGCGCCCAGCTCAGCCAGTCGGGGACGAAGCGCACCTGCAGTTGCCCGGGATGGCCGGCCACCGGGCGTGCCACGCCTTCGGCGACCACGCGCTCGCCGTCACCCTTGCGGCAGGCATTGGTGACGCTGATGCGGCCGTCGCGGCGCAGGCCATAGTTGGCGGTGATGTCGCCCACGCACTGCTTCTGGAACGAGACTGGAAGATGCGCGATCTCGTGCCATTGGCCCGCGTAGCGATCAATGTCCAGGTGCTCGACCGCGCGCACCGGTTCAGTGGCGATCACCGGGAAGGCGGCCAGCAGCAGGCAGGCGAGCAGGGCGGGGCGCAGATGCATCGGCAGGCTCCAGGCAGGAGTCTGGAGCGTAGGTGCCGCGGCCCGTGCCGGTGTAAATGTTTCGTCAACCGGGCCACGGTGGTCGCCGCTTGCGCGAAGCGCGAATAAAAAAAGACCTGCATCTCTGCAGGTCTCTGAAGATGGTGGCCGAAGACGGAATCGAACCGCCGACACGGGGATTTTCAATCCCCTGCTCTACCAACTGAGCTACTCGGCCACATGTTTCGTTGCAGCGAGGTCGCTGCCAAGGACGCGTATATTACGGAGGTCGGCTGCCTTCGGCAAGCGTTTTGCCAAGATTTCTTCACATTGCCCTCTGCGCGCTCGCAAGTGCTTGATCCTCCGTTGTGGGGCGGGGCGTGCCCCATCGATTGTCGTCTGCGGTGGAAATCAGCAGGTCGCCGCGTTCGCCAAAGCTGCAAGGGCAAGGGGTGCGCCGGACCCGCGCGGGTCCGGGCAATGGAACGCTGTTTTCGTGGCCGCCATCGGGGATCGCCGCAGCGTAGTGTCGGCAGTCCTTTCCCGATGCTGGCAACAGCAGAGACCTGGCCATGTCCGATTGCTCCACCGCGTCCCGCATCGTGCTTGCCTCGCGTCCGCAGGGGGCGCCAAGTGCAGCCAATTTCCGCCTGGAACAGGTTGCGCTGCCGGCACTGGCCGATGGCGAAGTGCTGCTGCGCAACCGCTACCTCTCGTTGGACCCGTACATGCGAGGACGCATGGACGAGGGCCCGTCGTATGCCGCGCCGGTGGCGGTAGGGGCGGTGATGGAAGGCCAGACCGTGGCCGAGGTGCTGCAATCCAAGGCCGAGGGCGTAACCGCAGGCGAGCTGGTGCTGGCGCCGGGTGGCTGGCAGACCCACGCGGTGCTGCCGACCAAGGCGCTGGGGCGTCGTCTGGATCCAGCCGGGCTGCCGCTCAGTACGGCGCTGGGGGTATATGGCATGCCCGGCTTCACCGCCTATTCCAGCCTGCATGAAATCGCCCGTCTGAAGCCGGGCGAGACGTTGGTGGTAGCCGCCGCGACCGGGCCGGTGGGCGCGACCGTGGCGCAGCTGGCCAAGCTGCAGGGCGCGCGCGTGGTCGCCATCGCCGGTGGCGAGGCCAAGCGTGCCTATCTGCAGACGCTGGGCGTGGACGTGGCGCTGGATCATCGCGTGGCTGATTTTGCGGACCAGCTGCGCGCGGCAGTGCCTGCGGGCATCGACGTGTACTTCGAGAATGTCGGCGGCCATGTGCTGGATGCGGTGCTGCCGCTGCTCAACGACTTCGCCCGCATTCCGGTCTGCGGCACCATCGCTACCTACAACGAGCGGGGCGTCGAGCAGCCTGGCCCGGATCGGCTGCCGTCACTGTTCAACCAGATCCTGCGCCAGCGCCTGACCGTGCGTGGTTTCATCGTGCACGACTTCAACCACCTGTGGCCGGACTTCGAACGCGAGATGCCGCAGTGGCTGCGCGAGGGCCGCATCCAGTACCGCGAGGATGTGGTGGAAGGTCTGGAGAAGGCGCCGGAGGCGTTCTTCGGGCTGTTGCAGGGGCGCAACTTCGGCAAGCTGGTGGTGAAGCTGGATTGAGTGCTTGGTGGGTGTGCCGACCAAGGTCGGCCACTACCGGAAGCTGGGTGTGCCGACCAAGGTCGGCGGCTATCGGGTGGCGTCAGCCGTTGGCGACCTTTTCCCGGCGCAGCAGTTCGCGCTTGCGCGCAACGCCCCAGGCATAGCCGGACAGGTCACCGTCGCGGCGCACCACGCGGTGGCAGGGCACGGCTACCGCCAATGGATTGCTCGCGCAGGCACGTGCCACCGCACGACTCGAGCGTGGTGCACCGATATGCGCGGCAATATCCGCATACGACGCGGTCTGGCCGCGCGGAATCTGCTGCAGTGCCTGCCATACCCGCTGCTGGAAGGCGGTGCCGCGGATATCCAGCGGCAGTGTGGCGCCTCGCGAGGGATCCTCGACCAGGCCCACCACCTGTGCCACCAGTTGCTCATAGCCGTGGTCGGCACCGACCAGTTCGGCCTGGCGGAAGCGTTGCTGCAGTGACTGCAGCAGCGCCTCCGGATCGTCGCCGAGCAGGATCGCGACCACGCCGGTCCCGCTGCTGGCCACCAGCACGCTGCCCAGTGAGCTTTCGGCAAGCGCGAAGTGGATGACTTCGCCGCGACCACCTGCGCGCCATTGCTTGGGAGTCATGCCCAGCAACTTCGGTGCGTTCTCGTAGAAGCGCCCGCTGGAGCCGAAGCCGGCATCGTGGAAGGCATCGGTGATGCGCTCCTGCTGTTCGAGCCCGGTGCGCAGGCGGTCGGCGCGCAGCGCGGCAGCGTACTGCTTGGGGGTCAGCCCGGTGGCCTGTTTGAACAGGCGATGCAGGCGCGTCGGGCTGCAGCCGGCGATGTCGGCCAGCTCCTGCAGCGAGGGCTCGTCGAGGCTGGCCTGCAGATGGCGGCAGACCCGTTCGACGCGGGCGTCGAGGGCGGTGGTGGCGGTGCTGTCCATGGGCGGATTCTGGCACGTGCTGGTTCTGCGGAAACTCCGTTTCCTGCACTTGGCCGCGAGGCCCGGAAACGGAGTGTTGGTGGGCCGGAGGCGCGGCATCGTGGCGGCCACTCCACAACCGGTACCACCCTCATGCGCCTGAACAACAAGATCGCCCTCATCACCGGTGCCAGCGCTGGCATTGGTCGTGCCAGCGCGCTGCGCTTTGCTGCCGAAGGGGCAAAACTGGTGCTCAATGCGCGGCGGCTGCAACCGCTGCACGCACTGGCCGAGCAGATCCGTGGCGCCGGCGGCGAGGTGGTGATGCATGCCGCCGACGTGGCCGAGCCGGGCACGGCGCAGGCGCTGGTGGATCTGGCCCAACAGTCATTCGGAGGCCTGGACATCGCGCTCAACAATGCCGGCATGCTCGGCCCGGGCGTACCGGCGGCGGAGTTCCCGGCGGATGCATGGCGCGAGGTGATGGCCACCAATCTCGATGCCGCCTTCCATGCCGCACGCGCGCAGTTGCCGGCATTGCTGGCACGCGGGGGTGGCTCGCTGGTGTTTGTCGGTACCTTTGTCGGCCATACCGTGGGCTTCCCGGGCATGGCCGCCTACGCGTCGAGCAAGGCCGGACTGATCGGCCTGAGCCAGGTGATCGCCGCCGAGTACGGCGCGCGTGGCGTACGCAGCAACGTGCTGCTGCCTGGCGGTACCGATACCGAGATGGGCCGGCAGGCCGCACCCACCGGCGATGCCCGCGACTTCGTGCGCTCGCTGCACGCACTCAAGCGCATGGCCGAGCCGGAGGAGATCGCCAACGCGGCGCTGTTCCTGGCCAGCGATGAAAGCAGTTTCGTTACCGGTACCGCGATGCGTGTTGAAGGTGGAGTGTCGATCACCCGTACCTGAGCGGCGTCATGAGCGCGGCGTGTAGCGGATACCGCTGTTGGCCATGAAGCCTTTCGGGTCGAACCTGGCCCATGCCTCGCCCCACTCGAACCGGGCGCGGCCACCTGCCAGTTTGCGCCCCAGAGCCGTGGCCAAGGTGCGACGCATGAAAGCGACTTCGGCATCGATCGCGACCTGGGTCGGCCAGCCGTCTTCCAGTGTCGCACCCGGCAGATCGACGCCGATCGTCACCATGTCGAGCTGTTGCCCGTGGAAGCACAGGCTGATGCCGGCGGGCGCACCGCCCAGACTGACCCGGTGCAGGCTGAGCCAGTGATAGCCGGTGCCGGCATCGCGCTCGCCATGCATCAGCGTGGCGAAGGCGATGCGCGCCTCCTCCAGTGACAGGGTGGGGCAGATCAACGTCGTCAGGTGGCCGAGCTGGATGCTGCCGTCCGCTGGATCGAGGCGCATTGGCAGCGAACGCGCGGCGTGCTGGGCGGGAGGTGACATCACGGACTGGCTGGGCATGTTGGTCCGGATTCTGCAGAGCCGTGAGCTGCGGCGGCAAGCGGAACTGCACACGCTGTTCGCGCGGGCCTGACCTGCGGATCACTGCGCAGCCTCTAGCGTGAAGTCCTGATCGGCCTTCGCCGGCACAGGAGACTTCGATGAGCGAGCGCGACAAAGACCCTGGCGATCCGAAACAGGGCGTACAGGAAAGCCGTCAGGACAGGGCGCAGGAGGACGTGGCAAAGCAGCGGCCGGGGCAGCGCGATCAGCAGGTGCGTGATACGCATTCGCGTGGTCCACGCCGCAAGGACGGGGATCAGGAACCTGCCTGACTCGTGATCGATGCAAGAAAAAACCCGCAGATCGCGACGATCGGCGGGTCTTCTTAATGAGTGGTGGAGCCAAGGAGGATCGAACTCCTGACCTCGTCATTGCGAACGACGCGCTCTCCCAGCTGAGCTATGGCCCCACGGCAGGGCTTCAGTGTAGCCAACTGGCTGCGCCTTGCCAAGCCGACCCGGGATGTGCCGGACGGCGTGGCATGAAGGCGTGCACTGTGCCGAAACCGTCCGGTTTGTCGGGCCCGGATGCCGCGCAACGAAATCGTAACAATTTGGGGGATAATGGCGGCTTGCGCAGTTCTCCTCCTTTTTGCCGCCCGGCTCGCGCAGGCCGCACGGACGCCTCCTCAGAGCATTCCATGCCCTCCCATTCCGATTCCCGCCGCCTGTCGGGTATGTCGTCTTCCTTCGTTTCCTTCCGCCGCCATCCGCTGGCCCTGGCCTGTGCCGGCCTGGCCCTGGTCGGCAGCTTTGGTGCCGCCGCGCAGGACAGCGCGCCGACCCCGACGGGCCTGGACACGATCACCGTGACCGCCGAGCACCGCGAGCAGAACCTGCAGGAAGTGCCGGTCTCGGTGGGCGTGGTGCAGGGCGAGCGCATGCGCGACTTCACCGCCGGCGGCGACGACACCCTGCTGGCGCTGTCCGGCCGCGTGCCGAGCCTGTATGCGGAAACCACCACCGGCCGCATCTTCCCGCGCTTCTATATCCGCGGCCTGGGCAACATCGACTTCTACCTGGGTGCCTCGCAGCCGGTGTCGATCATCCAGGACGATGTGGTGCTGGAGCACGTGGTGCTGAAGTCCAACCCGGTCTATGACGTGGACCAGGTGGAAGTGCTGCGCGGCCCGCAGGGCTCGCTGTTCGGCCGCAACACCACCGCCGGCATCATCAAGTTCGACACGCTGAAGCCGACCCAGGACTACACCGGCCGCGTCAGCGCCAGCTATGCGACCTACAACAGCGTGTCGATCGACGGCGGCTTTGGCGGCCCGATCAACGACATCGCCTCGTTCCGCGTGTCGGCGCTGTACCAGCACCGCGACGACTACGTCGACAACACCTACAGGGGCCCGAGCGCTGACGGCACGGTCAGCCCGAAGAAGAACGCCATGGGCGGCTTCGATGACCGCAACGTGCGCGCGCAGCTGCTGCTGACCCCGAGCGACCAGTTCTCGATCCTGGCCTCGGCCCACGCCCGTGATTACGAAGGCACTTCGACCCTGTTCCTGCGTGGTGCGCTGACCAAGGGCTCGAACAAGACCGACGTGCCGCGCGACCAGGTCGCCTACGACGAAGCCGACAACAACCCGCAGGCCTACAAGACCTACGGCGGCTCGGTGAAGGCACGCTACGACTTCGGCGCGATCGACTTCACCTCGATCACCGCCTACGAAACCACCTCCGGCTACAGCCGTGGCGACACCGACGGCGGCGCGGCGGTGAACTTCCCGGTGAACGGTGTGCCGAACGGCTACGGCCAGTCGATGGGCCGCATCCGCGACCTGGACCAGTGGACCCAGGAATTCCGCCTGGCCAGCCATGACGACAGCGCCCTGCAGTGGCAGGCCGGTGCGTTCTACTTCAACGGCAGCGACACCACCGACTTCTACCAGCGTGCGTGGTTCCTGCAGGGCGCGGCCCGCAACCCGAACAACTGGGTGCGACTGCGCAACAAGAACACCTCGTGGGCCGGTTTCGGCCAGCTGAGCTACGCCTTCACCGACAAGTTCACCGTCACGGCCGGCCTGCGCCAGACCAAGGACGAGAAGCACACCCGCCTGCTGAAGACCGCTGACACCGCCGCCGGCGTGGTGACCTACAAGGGCCGCACCGACGTCAAGATGTCCGACACCACCCCGAGCTGGGATCTGAGCGCGATGTACCAGATCACGCCGGACGTGAGCGTCTATGCGAAGGTCGCACGCGGCTTCCGCGGCCCGACCATCCAGGGCCGTTCGGCGGTGTTCAATGCCGACTTCACCACCGCCGATTCCGAGACCATCCTGTCCTGGGAAGCCGGCGTGAAGAGCAGCCTGTGGGACAATCGCCTGCGCCTGAACGCCACCGCGTTCACCTACACCGTCAATGACATCCAGCTCAACGGCAACGATTCGGACGGCAACGGCGTGCTGTTCAATGCCGACAAGGCCAAGGCCTACGGTTTCGAAGCGGACATGGAGCTGCGCCCGATCCCGAACCTGACCCTGAGCGCCGGCGTCAGCCTGCTGCACAGCGAGATCAAGGACAAGCGCGTCTACGCGCAGGTCTGCGGCCTCAACGGCAAGGTGGTGTGCACGGTGAATGACCCGACCATCAAGGTCGGCGCCAACACCTTCGCGCAGATCGACGGCAACCCGCTGCCGAACGCGCCGAAGTACAACGTCAACCTGGCCGCCCGCTACGACTTCCCGGTCAGCGACGCGGGCACCATGTTCGTGTCCACCGACTGGAACAAGCAGGGCTACACCAGCTTCGTGCTGTACGACAGCAAGGAGTTCAACTCCAAGGGTGATTTCGAGGGCGGCCTGAAGATCGGCTACTCGGGCAACTACGGTGCCTATGAAGTGGCGCTGTTCGCGCGCAACATCACCAACGAGAAGAACCTCAAGGGTGTGATCGAGAACTACATGGCCGCGGTCTACAACGAACCGCGCACCGTCGGTGTCTCGTTGAACATGAACTGGTAAGGCGTTGCCGCGAGGGTGGGCGGTCCCACCCTCGCACTGCTGGAGTGCGCAGGGCGGCCCGGTGATCCGGGTCGCCCTTCTTGTTGCGTTCGACGGCGGCGGGAATGCAATCCGGCGCCGCGCCCGGTGCTTCAGCGTGCCGGCAGCAGCGCCTGCAGCCGCGCTTCCAGCTCTTGCTGGCGCCAGCCGGCCAGTGCGGCCGGCCACTGGCGGCGTTCCAGATAGCTTTCCAGGTGCTTGCGTGAGGCCAATACGCCATCCGGCAGGCCCAGTTCGCGGCTGCGCTCGGCAACCGCGTCCTGCAGCTTCTTCAGTGCCTGCTTGTTGCTGTCGTTGGCCGGCAGCGCCAGCGGTGCTTCGGCCTCATCGGCCAGCGGCGTATCCAGCGCCTGCCACACAGCGCCCGCGAGCTTGCGCGGTGCCTTCGGGAACTGTTCGAACAGCTTGCCCAGTGCGGCGGCATCGGCCGGTGGCGTGCGTGCCAGCGTGGCGGCCAGTTCGTTGTCCAGGATCCAGCTGCGCGGGCGGTCGCTGCTGCGTGCCTGCACATCGCGCCAGCGCAGCAGACGCAGCAGCCGATGCTGTGCGGCCGTGTCGAGGAACTGCGCCGAGCGCATCGCCAGGTGCGGCCAACGGTCTTCGTCGTTGGCGACGCTGGCCAGCAGGCGCTCGCCGTCGTCGTGCAGCCACTGCTGGCGGCCCAGCGCCTCCAACCTGGCATCGATGGCGTCATGCAGCGCGAACAGGTGCTCGACATCGTCGGCGGCGTACTGCAGCTGCGACTCGGACAACGGGCGGCGCATCCAGTCCGAACGGGTTTCGCCCTTGGCCAGCGCCACGCCGGTGATTTCCGCGACCAGCTTCTGGTAGCCCATACCGCCACCGATGCCGGCCAGCGAGGCGCCGATCTGGGTGTCGAACAGCGGACGTGGCAACACGCCGCAGGCCCACTTGAAGGCGACCAGGTCTTCGCTGGCGCTGTGCATCACCTTGACGATCGATTCATCGGCCAGCCACGGCGCCAGCGCCTCGGTCATGCCGGGAATCAGGGGGTCGATCAGCAGGATGTCCTGCCCGACCGCCATCTGCACCAGGGCCAACTGCGGCCAGAAGGTGCGTTCACGGATGAATTCGGTGTCCAGGCCGATGCGGGCCGGACGCTGCTGGAAGTACGGATCCAGCTCGGCGGGGGTGGTGATCCAGATTGCCACGGGTCAGGGCCTACTACTCGGGTTTGCTCAGGCAGGGGAGAATAGCCTAACGTCGGTCCGCATCCGTGCCGAAGGAGATCCTGCTTGCGTTTTCCGCTGTCGTCCGTGCTGTGCACCGCCCTGGCCCTGGCCGGCTGCACGCCGTCGCCCTCGGCGACACCGGAGCCGGGACCGGCTGCTGGCGAAGACGCACGGCCGCAGCAAGGCATGCAGGCGGACGCGACGCCGGAGGCGGCGCAGGGCAGCGTCACCATCGCCGGTGAGGATGCCGCCGAGGATGTGCAGCGGTGGACGCCACCGCGGGTCGATCGGCAGGGGCGCAGCCTGGCCCAGCTGCGTCGCGCGGCCGAGAAGGCGTTCGCCGAAGGGCGCCTGTACGAGGACGCCGACGCGGCGGTTCCGCTGTGGCTGGCGGTGCAGGAAGAAGACCCGGATGACCGCCAGGCCCGCAACGGCCTGCAGCGCGCCCGCCAGCGCCTTCAGCAGCAGGCCGATGCCCTGCTGGTCCGGCCGCTGCAGCAGCGCGAGGCGCTGGCCGAGGCCAGCCGCCAGGCACTGGTGCTGCTGACCCTGGCGCCGAAGGATGAGAAGGTGCGCGCGCTGCAGGGACGGGTGGAGCTCGCCCAGCGCGTGGTGGCCTACAACCGTGCCGGCGAGGAAGACCTGCGTTCGGGGCGGATCGGTGAGGACGGTGACGGAGCGATCGGCAACTTCCGTGAAGCGCTGGCCCTGGATGAACACAACAGCCGGGCACGGCAGGGCCTGGCGGCGGCCGAGAGTGGCCTGATCCGCCGTGCCGAGGACGCGGCGCGGGTGCGTGACTTTGCCAGCGCCGGCACCTGGCTGGCCGAAGCCAGCAAGGTCCGTGACTCATCACCGGCCATTGCCGATGCCTTCGAACGTATCGAACAGATCCGCGCGGCGGCACTGCTGCAGCTGCGCGATGATGGCCTTCGCGAACTGGCGACGCCACAGGGCCTGAAGCCGGCGCGCGAGAAGCTGGCCGAGGCCCTGCGCATCGCCTTGCCAGGGGATGCGGTGGTGGCCCAGTTGCGCGAACGCATCGACCTGGCCACCCATTACGGCAGCTTCCGTCCCGGGCAGGTGTTCAGCGACGCCATGCGCGATGGCGGGCGCGGCCCGCAGATGATCGTGGTGCCGCATGGTGGCTTCCAGATGGGCGCGGGTGATGCCGAGCCCGGTGCCAGCGATGCCGAGCGGCCCTCGCATTATGTGCGCTTCGACCGCGGGTTTGCGATGGCGATCACCGAGATCACGGTCAGTGATTTCGAGCGCTATGTGAAGTCGACCAATGCGCGGCCGCGTGCGACCCGGCGCGGCCACTCGGTGGTCTATGACGAGCGCAGCGGCAATTTCATCCGCCGCAGCGGTGTGGACTGGCGTTCCGATTACGATGGCGCGCGCGCACTGGGCAATTCGCCGGTGATGCATGTGAGCGTGCGTGATGCCGAAAACTACGCGGCGTGGCTGTCCGAGCAGACAGGACGCAGCTACCGGCTGCCGAGCGAGGCCGAATTCGAGTACGCGCTGCGTGCCGGCAGCAGTGGCCGTTATCCGTGGGGCGACGCCGGCACGCCGCCGCCCGGCGCTGGCAACTTCACCGGCAGCAAGGATGTCTCGCCCTCGGGGCGGCACTGGCACAACGCCTTCGTCGGCTATGGCGATGGCTGGTGGGGGCCCGCGCCGGTGGCCAGTTTCCAGGCCAATGCCTTCGGCCTGCACGACATGGCCGGCAATCTCAGCGAGTGGGTGGCCGACTGCTGGCATGCCAGCTACCGGCGTGCGCCGTCCGATGGTGTCGCCTGGTTCAACCCGGGCTGCCGGTCGCGGGTGATCCGGGGCGGCAACTGGGCCAATGCGCCCGAGCAGACCCGTGCGGCCTGGCGGCAATCGCAGGACTCGGACACCACCAACGCGCGCATCGGCTTCCGTCTGGTGCGGGGCATCTGAGCATCGGGCTTCACCCGCTGCTGGCGTCCGCGCACTAAGATTGCGCCGTGCCCGCCGGCCGGCGGGGCCTGCTGGAAGACACCGATGCGCAACGATCCCTTTTCCCGCTCGCCGCAAGGCCCGCAGCGGCGCGGCCTGTTCGGCAACATCCGCTGGTGGGTGCTGCTGCTGGCAGCGGGCTATGCGGTGTTCTACTGGTTCTCCAATCGCACGGTCGATCCCTACACTGGCGAGAAGGTGATGATCGACAGCAGCCTGGATGCGCGCCAGGAGACCGCGCTCGGGCTGCAGGCCTACCAGCAGATCCTGTCGCAGGAACGGCCGATGGATCCGAATGCGCCGATCGCGCGTGATGTGCGCGACATCGCCCAGCGCCTGATCGCCAAGGTGGACGTGGTGGAGACCGCGCTGGCACAGGAGCACGGCGTGCAGCCGGCGCATTTCGCGCGGGATTTCCAGTGGGAAGTGAATGTGATCCCGTCCGAGCAGGCCAATGCGTTCTGCCTGCCGGGTGGCAAGATGGCGGTCTACACCGGCCTGGTGCCGGTGGCGCGTACGCGTGACGCGATGGCGGTGGTGATGGGCCATGAGATCGCCCATGCGCTTCTACGCCATGGTGCACAGCGGATGGCGCAGCAGAAACTGACCCAGATCGGGCAGATGGCTGGTGCCGCCAGCGGCATGGATGCGCAGCAGCAACAGATGATGATGTCGGCGATGGGCTACGGCTACCTGCTGCCCTATGCGCGCAGCCACGAGACGCAGGCCGATGAAGTGGGGCTGATGCTGGCCGCAGCGGCCTGCTTCGATCCCCGCGAGGCGGTGCCGCTGTGGCAGCGCATGGGCCAGGCCAGTGGCGGCCAGGCGCCGCCGGAGTTCGCCTCCACCCACCCGAACCCGGGTACCCGCATCCAGAACCTGCAGGCGCTGATGCCGAAGGCACTCGAGTACCGGCAGAAGTTCTGCGAGCAGGCAAAGTAGGGGGAGGGGCGGCAGGGCTTGCAGCCCTGCACCCGCGGTAGGTAGTGCCAGCCGCTGGCCGGCAGCAGCAACAGCAGAAGTGGGTTTCCTGAGGGATGGCGGGGTGGGTCCGGTTGCGGGAGACGCCGTAATCCCTTCCATGGGGGCTTGGCCGCGGCATCCATGCCGCGGACACCCCCGCAACCGGACCCACCCTGCCTTCGACAGTTTGCTGCGGTCTGTGGGAAATGCTCTTGGGGTCAGATCCGTTTTCCGTAGGAAAACGGATCTGACCCCGAATTGATTCGATATCTGACAGGATCTACCGTGTCGACCAAGCTCGACACCTACCAACAGTCATCGGAATCTGTCAGAGGTGGGGCGGTGTGGCTGTGCAGGACCGTTGGCGCCATCGAGCCCCCAGGGGTGAGGGCGCTTTGCTTGCGAAGCACTGCTTCGCAAGCGCCCGAACGCACAGCCGCCAGCGGCTGGGCCGGACCGCGCAGCGGGGTTTACGGCGTGTCCTGCACAGCCACACCGCCCCGCCATCCCGCGGAATGCCAGCTTTGGCTGTTGCTTCGGTTGTTGCTTGAACGCTTCGGCAGGTGCAGGGCGCAGCCCTGCCGAACACCCCTTACTTGACCTGTACGTCGATCACGCCGTCGCCGACGCGGGCCTGCAGGGCGTCACCGGACTGTACCTGATCAAGCTTTCGCACCAGCGTACCGTCATCGCTGCGGGTCAGGATGCTGTAGCCACGCGCCACGGTCGCCAGCGGGCTGACCGCTTCCAGTGAACGCGCCAGTCCGCGCAGTCGCAGTGCATCGCGCTCCAGCAGGCGCTGCATCGCGGCCTGCGGCCGCCCGCGCAGGGCAGCCAGGCGGCGCTGCATCGCATCGAGCTGGCGCTGCGGATGGTGCCCGCGCAGCACTGCCGCCGCATGACGCAGGCGCGCGGCGCGGCGCTCCTGCTGCTGATTGAACGCCGCATGCAGGCGCCAGCCCAGGTCCAGCTGGCGTCGGCGCAACAAGTCCAGCCGCGCCTGCGGGCTCTGGGCGTTCAGGCGCAGCAGGGCGCGGTCGGCGCGCTGCATCGCCTGCTGCATCGCATGCCGTTGCAGCTGCACCATGCGCGCGGCCGTGCGGCGCAGGCGCAGTGCCAGTTCGCGCTGGTCGGGTACCAGCAGTTCAGCTGCCACCGAAGGCGTCGGTGCACGCAGGTCGGCGGCGAAGTCGCTGAGGCTGAAGTCGGTTTCGTGGCCGACCGCCGAAACCACTGGGGTGTGGCTGGCGGCGATCGCACGGGCCAGGGCTTCGTCATTGAAGGCCCACAGGTCTTCCAGCGAACCGCCGCCGCGGGTCAGCAGGATCACGTCGTAGCGACCACTGGCATCGGCCGCCTGCAGCAGGCGGGTGATCTGCGCGGCGGCGCTGCTGCCCTGCACCAGGGTCGGCAGCAGGTCGACTTCCAGCAGCGGGAAACGGCGGCCGAGCACGCTCAGCACATCGCGCACGGCGGCGCCGGTCGGCGAGGTGATCACTGCCAGACGTTGTACATGCGCCGGCAGTGGCCGTTTGCGCGCCGGGTCGAACAGGCCCTCGGCCTCCAGCCGTGCCTTCAGTTCCTCGAAGGCGCGGCGCAGTGCGCCTTCGCCCGCCTCCTCCATGTGGTCCAGCACCATCTGGTACTCGCCACGGGCGTCGTACAGGGTCACCTTGCCGCGCACCAGCACGCGCATGCCTTCGCGCGGCACGAACTTCAGGTACTGCGCCTTCATCCGGAACATTGCGGCACGCAGCTGCGCACGCGCGTCCTTCAGGGTGAAATACAGGTGACCGGAGGCAGGACGCGCCACGCTGCCCAGTTCGGCCTCGACCCAGATCGCCGGGAAACTGCCTTCCAGCAGGTCGCGGGCCAGGGTGTTGAGCTGGCTGGGGGTGAAAATGTCGTTGTTGCGTGGCTGCATGGGAACGGCGTGCTGCGGGTGGAGCGGGGGCTCAGGATCGCACGTCAGCGCGCCGTGTGCTGGCCCAGCGCCCACTGCACGTGTTCACGCACCAGCGGCGAGGGATCATCGACGCGGGTCTGCAACGCGGCCAATGCTTCGGCCGAGGACGGTGCGTTGCCCAGTGCCACGGCGATGTTGCGCAGCCAGCGCTCGTGCCCGCTGCGGCGGATCGGGCTGCCCTCGGTGCGGCGCAGGAACTCGGCCTCGTCCCAGGCGAACAGCTGGTCCAGGCGCGCGGTATCGAGGTTGTTGCGCGCGCGGAAATCGGCTTCGTCGGTGCGCTTGGCGAACTTGTTCCAGGGGCAGACCAGCTGGCAGTCGTCGCAGCCGTAGATGCGGTTGCCGATCAACGGACGCATGTCTTCGGGAATGGCGCCGTCGTGCTCGATGGTCAGGTAGGAAATGCAGCGCCGCGCGTCCAGCCGCTGCGGGCCGGTGATGGCCTGGGTCGGGCAGACATCGATGCAACGCGTGCAGGTGCCGCAGTGCGCCGTGGCCGGCGTGTCGATCGGCAACGGGATGTCGATGTAGATCTCGCCGATGAAGAACCATGAACCGCCATGGCGGTCGATCAGGCAGGTGTGCTTGCCGATCCAGCCGAGGCCGGCGTTGCGCGCCAGTGCGCGTTCCAGCACGGGGGCGGAATCGACGAACACGCGGTAGCCCAGTGGCGCTACTTCATCGTTGATCTGCGTCGCCAGCTTCTGCAGGCGGTTGCGCATCAGCTTGTGATAGTCGCGGCCCAGCGCGTAGCGCGCCACGTAGGCGCGGCCCGGGTCGGCCAGGGTCGCCCAGGCTTCGGTGTCGTCCTTGTGGCTGTAGTCCATGCCCACTGAAATCACGCGCACGGTGCCGGGCAGCAGCTCGGCCGGTCGCGCGCGCAAGGTGCCGTGGCGCGCCATCCAGTCCATCGTGCCGTACAGGCCCTGGCCCAGCCAGTCGGCCAGGTGCGCTTCATCCTCGCCCAGTTCGATACCAGCGATGCCGCAGCGCTGGAAGCCATGCGCACGCGCCAGTTCGCGGATGCGCTGCACGGCCTGGACCGGATCGACAGGGGTGGGGGCGGGGGACATGTGCACCAGTATAAAATCCCTGCATGGCCAACCTTGCCGATCTGTTCGATTCCGCTGCCGCGCGTGCGCTTGATGCGCAGGCCTCGGCGTTGGCCGCCGACGGCGGCTGGGGCCTGATGGCGCAGGCCGGCCAGGCCGCCTGGCAGTGCCTGCTGCAGCATTGGCCGCAGGCGCGGCGGATCGGCGTGGTGGTCGGCGCTGGCAACAATGGGGGCGATGGCCATGTGCTGGCCCGTCACGCGCTGCAGGCCGGGCGCGAGGTGACAGTGATCGCCCTGCCGGGCAGGCCGCCCTCGACCGCGCTGGCACAGCGTGCAGCATCTGAATTCAGGTCCGGCGGCGGCACCATCACCGATTTCGACGGCATGCTGCCCGAGGCCGACGTCTGGGTTGATGCCCTGTTCGGGCTGGGCTTTGATCGCGCGCCGGAGGGTACCGCGCAGGCGTTGATTACCGCGCTCAACGCGCAGACTGCGCCGTTGCTGGCGCTGGATGTTCCCAGTGGCGTCGATGCCGACCGTGGGGCGGTGCCGGGCGTAGCAGTGCGCGCTGCACTGACCCTGCAGTTCATCGTGGCGCATCGCGGGCTGTATTCCGGCGATGCGCTGGATCATTGCGGGCACAAGGTCCTGGCGCCCCTGCTGTTGCCCGCGGCGGCCTGGCAAGGCGTGGTACCCGCTGCGGAGCACTGGACGCAGGTGAGGTTGCGGGCCCTGTTGCCACCGCGCCGCGCCAATACCCACAAGGGCGAATCCGGGCACGTGCTGTGCGTCGGCGGCAACCATGGCAGCGGCGGTGCCATCGCGATGGCGGCCGAAGCCGCCTTGCGCGCGGGTGCGGGGCTGTTGAGCCTGGGCACCCGCCGCGACCACGTCGGTCCACTGCTGGCCCGGTTGCCCGAGGCCATGACCCATGCACTGGAAGATGGCGATGTGCTGCCGGCGCTGCTGGACAAGGCGAAGGTGGTGGCGATCGGGCCCGGTCTGGGCCAGGACGAATGGGCACGCGCCTTGTTTGCGCGGGTGCTGGCCAGCAACAAGCCATTGGTGGTCGATGCTGACGCCCTGAACCTGCTGGCGCAGGATCCGCGCGCGTTGCCCGATGCCATTCTCACACCGCACCCGGGCGAGGCCGCGCGCCTGCTCGGCTGCAGCACGGCTGAAATCCAGGCCGACCGCTACACCTGTGCGCACATGCTGGCCGAGCGCTTCCATGCCGTGGTGGTGCTGAAGGGCGCTGGCAGCATCGTGGCAGCGCCTGGGCAAACGCCCCGGTTGATCGCTGCCGGTAACCCAGGGATGGCCGTGGGAGGCATGGGCGACCTGCTCACCGGCATCATCGCCAGCCTGCGCGCGCAGGGCCTTGCGGCCTTCGATGCCGCGGCCGCGGGCGCGCTGCTGCATGCGCTGGCGGGCGATGCAGCTGCCGCCGATGGCGCGCGCGGCCTGCTTCCTACTGATCTGCTGGCGCCGCTGCGGCGACTGGCCAACCCGGACCTCTCCCCATGACCGAATTCTTCCTTGCCGACAGCGACGCCACCGAACTGCTCGGGCAGTGGCTGGCGGCCACCCGGCCGCCGCAGGCGCTGATCGAACTGCGCGGCGACCTGGGTGCCGGCAAGTCCACCACGGCCCGCGCGCTGCTGCGCGCGCTGGGCGTGCAGGGCGCGATCCGCAGCCCCACCTACACCCTGGTCGAGCGCTATCCGCTGGCCAGTGGCGGCGAGGCGTGGCACCTGGACCTGTATCGCATCGGCCAGGCCGGTGAGCTGGATTTCCTCGGCCTGGACGAGGGCAGCGCGGTGCTGTGGCTGGTCGAATGGCCGGAACGGGGCGCCGGCGCGCTGCCGCCGACCGACCTGGTGGTGGCGCTGGAGATCGAGGGGCAGGGACGACGCGTCCGTCTCACTGGGGCCAGCGACGTAGGACATGAATGGCTGGAACGGTTGCCGCAAGGGGGCGACTTGCAGGCCATTTCTGTCGGCTGACGAGAACAAAGACCGGCAGGTTACGGATTATTAAGGAAAAAGGTGTTGCATTCCGTTCAGCGCGGTGATTGAATCCTGAGCCATGCGCCCGGGGAACCGTCTCATCGCCATCTGTGCCGCCGTCGGACTGGGTCTGGCGAGCGTCAGTACGTGGGCGGGTGAAGTCCGACAGGTCCTGCTGAACACCGGCGCTACCGGCACCCGTGCCGAGATCTCGCTGGTCGGCAGTGGCGGCTACAAGACCCTGTCGCTGGCCGGCCCGAACCGCCTGGTGGTCGATTTCCCCGACTCCAGCGCCATACGCAACCTGAAGATGCCGGCCGCGCAGGGCGTGGTCACGGCGGTGCGTACCGGACAGCCGGTCCCGGGCACGTTCCGCGTCGTTTTCGACCTCGCCGAATCGGTGGCGCCGTTCCGCCCGCAGATGCAGCGCGAGGGCAATGAATCCAAGCTGGTGATCGAATGGCCGGGCGATGGCCCGGCCGTGGCCAGCAGCCGCCCGGCGGCGACGCCAGCCGTGCAGCCGCAGGCGCCCGCGGCGGGAGCTGCACCTGTACCGACTCCGGCCGAGAGCGCGCAGTCGCGCACCGATGCCGCGCGTGCCACGGCCCTGCTGACCGCACAGGTACAGCAGCAGGCCAGCGCCACTGCCGCCGCACCGGCCACGCCGACCCCGGCACCGACCACCGCGCCGGCCCAGGTTGCTGCGGCCGGTGTCACCGCCAGCAGCACGCCGTCGTCTTCGCCGGCCGCGATCCTCGCCGGCCAGCGCACCGCAGCGGTGGTGACCACGCCGCCGGCCACCGTGCCTACACCGGCACCGACGCCGGTGGAACCGCCGCGTCCTGTCATGCCCAGCGATGCGTCGCGTATCCGCATGCAGGCCGGCATGCGCCACCTGGTGGTGGCGATCGATCCCGGACACGGCGGCCAGGACCCGGGTGCGATCGGCCCGACCGGCAAGCGCGAGAAGGATGTCACTCTGGCAGTGGCGCGCGAGCTGGCCCGCCAGGTCAACGCCACGCCAGGCCTGAAGGCCTACCTGACGCGCGACAGCGACGTGTTCATTCCGCTGCCGATGCGTGCGCAGAAGGCGCGTGCGAACAAGGCGGACATCTTCATCTCGATCCATGCCGACGCGGCCGAAAACCGCTCGGCCACGGGCTCATCGGTCTACGTGCTGTCGACCAAGGGCGCCTCTTCGCAGCGCGCCCGCTGGCTGGCGGACAAGGAAAACGCGGCCGACCTGGTCGGTGGCGTGCGCCTGCAGCAGACCGAAGGCACCCTGGCCAACGTGCTGCTGGACCTGGCGCAGAGCGGCTACATGAAGGCGTCCGAAGACGCGGCCGGCCACGTGCTGGGCGGCCTGAAGCGGATCGGCAACAACCACAAGCCGAACATCGAGCGCGCCAACTTCGCGGTGCTGCGCACCTCGGACATGCCGGCGATGCTGGTGGAAACCGCGTTCATCTCCAATCCGGATGAAGAACGCCGCCTGATGGACCCGGCGTACCAGCGCAAGATCGCTGGCGCCGTGCTGGACGGCGTGCACACCTTCTTCAGCCGCCAGCCGCCGCCGGGGACGTTGTATGCGGCCCGCGCCCAGGCCGAGATCGACGCGGCCGGCACCATGGCCGGCGGCAGCAAGTAAGCCGCCGAAGGCGGGTTGCTGCTTTCCGTAGAGTCGAGCCGCGCTCGACTGGGCCTTGTCGGTAGCCCGCAGTCGAGCATGGCTCGACTCTATCCTCGGCAGCTCCGCTATCATCGACCCATGAAGTCTGCTGCCCATCACCTCCCATGAGCGCGCCCGGTCCGCGCCCGATCCGGCCGTTGCCGGAGATCCTCATCAACCAGATCGCCGCTGGCGAAGTGGTCGAACGGCCCGCGTCGGTGGTCAAGGAACTGGTCGAGAACGCGATCGATGCCGGCGCCAGCCGTGTCGACATCGATCTGGAAGAAGGCGGTGTACGCCTGATCCGCATTCGCGACAATGGCAGCGGCATCGCACCGGAGCAGCTGCCCCTGGCGGTATCGCGCCACGCCACCAGCAAGATCGCCGACCTGGACGATCTGGAATCGGTGGCAACGCTGGGGTTCCGCGGTGAAGCGCTGCCTTCGATCGCCTCGGTCAGCCGCTTCACCCTGGCCTCGCGCCGCGCGCATGACGAGCACGGTTCGGCGTTGCAGATCGAAGGCGGCAAGATCGGCGAGGTGACCCCGCGCGCGCACGCGCCGGGCACCACGGTGGAAGTGCGCGAGCTGTTCTACAACGTGCCGGCGCGGCGCAAGTTCCTGCGCGCCGAGCGCACCGAACTGGGTCATATCGAAGAGTGGCTGCGTTCGCTGGCGCTGGCACGGCCGGATGTCGAGCTGCGCGTGTCGCACAACGGCAAGGCCTCGCGGCGCTACAAGCCGGGCGATCTGTATTCCGATGCGCGCCTTGCCGAAACGCTGGGCGAGGATTTCGCCAACCAGGCCGTGCGCGTGGACCACAGCGGTGCCGGCCTGCGCCTGCATGGCTGGATCGCGCAGCCGCATTATTCGCGCGCGAGCGCCGACCAGCAGTACCTGTACGTCAACGGTCGCTCGGTGCGTGACCGCAGCGTCGCCCACGCAGTGAAGATGGCCTACGGCGATGTGCTGTACCACGGCCGCCAGCCCGCCTATGTGCTGTTCCTGGAACTGGATCCGACCCGCGTCGACGTCAACGTGCACCCTGCCAAGCACGAAGTGCGCTTCCGTGATTCGCGGCTGGTCCATGATTTCGTCTACCGCACGCTGAAGGATGCGCTGGCCGATACCCGCGCCGGCATGTCGGCGCAGGAGATCGGTGCCGGTGCTGCGCAGCCGGTGGATGCCACGGCCGTGCCGATGGCATCGAGCGCAGGCGCGTCGGGATTCGGGCTGGTGCGTGGGCCCGCGCCGGGTGCCGGCTCGGGAGGTGGTGGTGGCGGATTCTCCGGATGGCGCCCGCAGCAGCCGCTGGGCCTGCAGGTGGCCGATGCACCGGCTGCCTATGCCGCGCTGTATGCCGCACCGGCCGGCGCCGAGCGCGGTGCTGCGCTGCCGCCGATGCCGACCGAGAACGGACTGCCGGTCACCAGTGCCGACGCAGGCGTGCCTCCGCTGGGCTATGCGATCGCGCAGCTGCATGGCATCTACATCCTGGCCGAGAACGCCGAAGGCCTGATCGTGGTCGACATGCATGCGGCCCACGAACGCATCGGCTACGAGCGCCTGAAGAACGCGCACGATGGCATCGGCCTGCAGTCGCAGCCGTTGCTGGTGCCGATCACGCTGGCAGTGGGCGAGCGCGAGGCCGACACCGCCGAAAGCGAAGCCGAAACCCTGGCGGCGCTCGGCTTCGAGGTGACCCGTGCCGGCCCCGGTTCGCTGCACGTGCGCAGCATTCCGGCATTGTTGGCGCATGCCGAACCGGAAGGGCTGCTGCGCGACGTGCTGACCGACCTGCGCGAGCATGGCCAGAGCCGCCGCGTGGCCAGTGCACGCGACGAACTGCTGTCGACCATGGCCTGCCACGGCGCGGTGCGTGCCAACCGGCGCTTGACCCTGCCGGAAATGAACGCGCTGCTGCGCGACATGGAAATCACCGAACGGTCCGGCCAGTGCAACCACGGCCGACCGACCTGGGCCCGTTTTTCGCTGGCGGAGATCGACCGCTGGTTCCTGCGCGGACGTTGAGGGGAGCATCGATGCGTTATCGGGGAATGGCGGGCCTGCTGGCCGCCGTGGTGTTGGCCGCCTGCAGCCCGGCAACACCGCCGGTGCCGACGGCCGCTGAAGATCCGGCCTACGCGGCCGCGCAGCAACAATGGCGTGTAGCGCGCTACCAGGACCTGACCCGGCCCGATGGCTGGACGGCGCTGGTGGGCCTGCACTGGCTGCAGAACAAATCGCATTTCGTTGGCAGCGGCGCTACCAACGGCATCCGCCTGACGGTTGGCCCGGACAAGCTGGGCCTGCTGCGTCGCGAAGGGACGCAGTGGTGGTTCACGCCTGAAGCCGGTGTCGATGTCAGTCATGATGGCCTGCCGGTGCGCGGCCGCATCCGAGTTGACACCGACAAGGACGCGCAACCGACGCTGCTGGCCTTCGATGGCGGCAAGGGCCAGCTCAGCATCATCCGCCGGGGGCCGCGGGACGCGCTGCGGGTCAAGCATGCCGATGCGCCTGCGCGGCGTGACTTTGCCGGCCTGCAGTACTGGCCGGGCGGCGTGGACTGGCAGGTGCAGGCGCGCTTCATCGCGCACCCGCCGGGCAAGACCCTGCCGATCGTCGACATCACCGGCCTGACCACCGAGATGCCCAATGCCGGCGCGGTCGAGTTCGAACGCGATGGTCGCAGCTGGCGGCTGGAAGCGATCGGTGCGCCCGGGCAGCCGCTGTTCCTGATCTTCGCCGACCGCACCAGCGGCCGCGGCAGCTATCCGGCCGGTCGCTACCTGGATACCGGTGCGCCCGCCGCAGACGGCACCGTGCGCATCGATTTCAACCATGCCTACAACCCGCCGTGCGCGTTCACCGCCTACGCCACCTGTCCGCTGGCGCCACCGGAAAACCGGCTGGACCTGCGCGTGGAAGCGGGCGAGAAGGCGTACCACCTGCCTGAAGGAGAAGGCTGACCATGCCGATCAAACACCTGTTCCGTGCCGCGCTGCTGATGGCGGCGTGCGCGATGGCACCCCTGGCCACTGCCCGCGATGCGCCGGGCACCACGGCTGCGGCCGCGACCGCCGCGGCGGCCAAGCCGCCCGTACCGCTGTTGTGGAAAGTCACCGGCCCGGGCGATGCACGCGTCTACCTGCTGGGGTCGTTCCACCTGCTGAAGCCGCAGGACTACCCGCTGTCGCCCGATGTCGAGCAGGCGTTCGAGGCCTCGCAGCGGGTGGTGTTCGAGCTGTCGCCGGAAGACATGCAGTCGCCGCAGCTGGCCAGCCGCATGGTGCAGGCCGCGACCCGCACCGATGGCAGCGAGCTGAAGCGTGATCTGGATGCGCCGACCTGGCAGAAGCTGCA
Organism: Stenotrophomonas sp. YJH_SMC_135; assembly: GCF_059372355.1. Classification (NCBI taxonomy): domain Bacteria; kingdom Pseudomonadati; phylum Pseudomonadota; class Gammaproteobacteria; order Lysobacterales; family Lysobacteraceae; genus Stenotrophomonas; species Stenotrophomonas sp. YJH_SMC_135. Next base: position 529,511 of record NZ_JCAFVN010000003.1, on the reverse strand, counting down.
GGCCTTTGCTGCCCAGAACCAGCTGCCGCTGGCGCAGATGCAGGGCATGAAGGCCTGGTTTGTCGGCCTGAGCATTTCGGTCGGGCAGATGCAGAAACTGGGCCTGGACCCGGCGCTGGGCCTGGACCGCCACTTCATGGAGCGTGCGCAGAAGACCGGCCGCAAGACGGCGGGTCTGGAGGACATCGATACCCAGATCGGCATGCTTGACGGGATGACGGTGCAGGAGCAGCGGCAGATGCTGGCCGAAGCGCTGGACCAGGCCGGCAAGGCCGATGAGCAGGCGCGGCTGCTGCATGATGCATGGCGTCGCGGCGACGAGCGCCTGCTGTGGACCAAGATGGCGGCGGAGATGCGCCAGCAGTATCCGCAGCTGTACCAGCGCATCAACACCGGGCGCAACGATGCCTGGGTGCCGAAGCTGCAGCCGTACCTGCAGGCCGGGCAGGGCGGTACGCTGGTGGTGGTCGGCACGCTGCACCTGCTGGGCAGTGATGGCGTGGTCGAGAAGCTGAAGGCCAAGGGCTACAAGGTCGAGCGCGTGTGCACGGGGTGCAAGGCGAAACGCTGACGCATCGTTGGCGCGATGCCAAACAGAACGGCGCGCCAGGGGCGCGCCGTTTTCGTATCAGCCGTAGCTGCCGTTCAGCGGCGGGTCTTGCCGCCGGTGCCGGTGCCGGTGCCCGGTTCGCCGGGCTTGTTGCCGGTGCCGGTTCCCGTTCCGGTACCGCCCGGGCGCGGGCCACCGAAACCGCTGCCCATGCTGCGCTGGAATTCCTGCCACAACTCCAGGTTGCGCTCGGTCAGCTGGTTCATCATCGCCCACGGGGTCTGGCCCAGCAGGTTGCCCATCTGCTGGCGGAACTGTTGCTGCTGGTCGAGGAAGACCTGCATGCTGCGCTCCAGATAGTTGCCCATGAAGCCCTGCAGGGAATCGCCGTAGAAGCGGATCAGCTGGCTCAGCAGCTGGGTGGACAGCATCGGTTCGCCGTCCTGTTCCTGGTCGGCGATGATCTGCAGCAGGACCGATCGAGTGAGGTCGTCGCCGCTCTTGGCGTCGCGGACTTCGAAGTCTTCACCGTCCAGGATCAGCTGGCGCACGTCCTCGATGGTGATGTAGCTGGAGATCTCGGTGTCGTAGAGACGGCGGTTCGGATACTTCTTGATGATGCGGGTCGCAGCCATGAAGCGGTACTCGTCACAGTAGACGCGCAGCATGGCGCAGTGCAGCAGCGGTTGCAACCGCTCCAGCCCCCGCCAGGCTTGGCTTTCAGGGGCGATCATGTTGCGCAACAAGGGTTTGCGTGCTGCGCAGCATGACCATCGGCAGGGGCCGCCGGTGCATGCCGCGGCGCCCCCCTGCGCGGCTCACCAGCCCATGTGGTGGCCGCCGTTGATGTCCAGGTTGCTGCCGGTGATCCACGAGGCTTCCTCGGCCACAAGGAAGGACACGCCATAGGCGATTTCTTCCGGCTTGCCGAGGCGTCCGGTCGGGATGTCGGCGATGATCTTGGCGCGCACGTCCTCCGGAACCGCCATCACCATGTCGGTGGCGACGTAGCCGGGCGAAATGGTGTTGACAGTGATGCCGAAGCCGGCGTTCTCGCGGGCCAGCGAGATGGTGAAGCCGTGCATGCCGGCCTTGGCCGCAGCGTAGTTGGCCTGGCCGTACTGGCCCTTCAGGCCGTTGATCGAGCTGATCTGGATGACCCGGCCCCAGCCGCGGCGGCGCATGCCCTCGATGACCGGCCGGGTGACGTTGAACACCGAGTTGAGATTGGTGTTGATCACATCGTGCCACTGGTCCGCGCGCATGCGGTGGAAGGTGGTGTCACGGGTGATGCCGGCGTTGTTGACCAGGATCTCGACCGGGCCCAGCTCGGCCTCGACGGCGCGCACGAGTGCTTCGGCGCTGTCCGGATCGGAGACATCGCCCGGGAAGATCGCCACGTGGTAGCCGCGCTCGGTCATCGCCTGCTGCCAGGCGCGGGCCTTGGCCTCGTCGCGGTAGTTGGTGGCGACCCGGTGGCCCTGGTCGGCCAGGCGTTGGCAGATGGCGGTACCGATGCCGCCGGTTCCGCCGGTGACCAGTGCGACGCGAGATGTCATGGAGTGCTGTCCGGGTATCAGGTGGGGGAAGGGGGATTCTGCAACATCGGCGCGGAAAGTGCGCCGGCCGGCAACAGGATGTCGGTCCGCGGCAGCCGCGCCGGGTCGAACGCCCGTTGCGCAGCCTCCAGCAGCGCATCCCGCTCATCGGCGCCGTCCAGTGCGGCAGGCGCCTGGCCCAGCAGCTGCCAGAGCGCGCGCAATACCGGCACCGGCCGCGTGCTGTCCACCGGCAGCGACGCCAGCGACTTGGACAGTTTGTGCCCCGGTGCATCGAGCAGCAGAGGCAGGTGCCAGTAGCGTGGCACGGCCAGGCCCAGCGCCTGCTGCAGCAGGATCTGCCGCGCGGTGGAATCGAGCAGGTCGGCGCCGCGCACCACTTCGGTCACGCCCTGTTCGGCGTCATCGACCACCACGGCCAACTGGTAGGCCCAGCAGCCATCTGCACGGCGCAGCACGAAGTCGCCAACCTCGGCATGCACGTCCTGTCGCTGCGGGCCGCGCAGGCCATCATCGAAGTGCACGACGCTGCCGCGTGGCACGCGGAAGCGGACGGCAGGGTCCGGTCGTGGCTGTCGCGCAACGCAGCGGTGGTGGATGCCGCCGCTGGCGGCCAGTTCGCTGCGGCTGCAGTGGCAGACAAAGGCCAGATCGCTGGCCAGCAGCACGTCGAGCGCGGCCTGGTAGGCCTCCCCGCGCGCGCTCTGCCACAGGACCGGGCCGTCATGGGTGAGGCCGAAGGCGGCCAGCGCCTGCAGTTGTGCCTCCGCGGCGCCAGGCACCGTGCGCGGCGGATCGACGTCTTCAATGCGCAGCCGCCACAGGCCGCCGTGATGGCGGGCGAGCAGCCAGCTGCCGAAGGCGGCAAGCAGGGATCCGGGGTGGAGCAGGCCGGTCGGCGAGGGCGCGAAGCGGCCGCAGGAAATGGGGGAGGTCATGCTGGCTGAATCGTCGGTCAGGTTGGCGCTTGAATTCAAGCTGACCACACCGCAAATTGACTGGTATCGACCCCTTCCGAGCCGGATTTTCCCATGTTTACCCGCATTGCCCTGTTCCTGGCGACCAACTTCGCGGTCCTGATCCTCGCCAGCATCGTGATGTCGTTGCTGGGGGTCAATCCGAGCCAGATGAGTGGCCTGCTGGTCATGGCCGCGATCTTCGGCTTCGGTGGCTCCTTCATCTCGCTGCTGCTGTCCAAGTGGATGGCCAAGCGCTCCACCGGTGCGGTGGTGATCACCGAGCCGCGCAACCAGACTGAGCGCTGGCTGCTGGCCACCGTCGAGCGGCAGGCCAAGGCGGCCGGCATCGGCATGCCCGAGGTGGCGGTCTATGACGGCCCGGAGATCAATGCCTTCGCTACCGGTGCCAACCGCAACAATGCGCTGGTGGCGGTGTCCACCGGCCTGCTGCACAACATGAGTGAAGACGAGGCCGAAGCGGTGCTGGGCCACGAGATCGCCCATGTCGCCAACGGTGACATGATCACCATGGCACTGCTGCAGGGCGTGTTGAACACCTTCGTGATCGTGCTGGCCCGCGTGGTCGGCGGCATCATCGACAGCGCACTGTCGGGCAACCGCGAAGGCGGCGGCCGCGGCTTCGCCTACTACATCATCGTGTTCGTGCTGGAGATGGTGTTCGGCCTGTTCGCCACGATGATCTCGATGTGGTTCTCGCGCCACCGTGAGTTCCGTGCCGATGCGGGTGGTGCCTCGCTGGCGGGCCGCCAGAAGATGATCGCCGCGCTGGAGCGCCTGCAGCTGAACCACGGCCAGAGCACGCTGCCGACCCAGATCGCCGCCTTCGGCATTTCCGGTTCGACGGCCAAGAAGCTGTTCATGAGCCACCCGCCGCTGGAAGAGCGCATCGCCGCGCTGCGGGCGTCGACGGCGGCGTAAGCCACCGCTCCACGGTAGTGCAGGAACGCCTGGCTTCGCGCCGGGCGTTTTTGTTTGCGCGATGCATTGCTGATGCCGGATCGTGCCCGGCGGATCGTTTCCGCGCCTGCGGGGAGGTGTCACTTTCTTTGCTCGTGCAAAGAAAGTAACCAAAGAAACACGCCGCCGGGGCGCGAGCCGACGTGCTGCGCACGCCGGTACCCTGCGCTCCTCGGCCCGTCGAGGGACGGTGCGGGAACTCGCTGCGCTCAGACACCCGCACCTCTTCGCCCTCGCCGGACCTGCGGTGCTCGGCTCGCTCAAGGCGGACCCAAGGACAAATGCCACAGCTGCACCCAGTACATCTTCGCGACGCGTGGATGCTGTTGTTCTTGATCTTGACCTTCCAGTCCGCCTTGAGCGAGCCGAGCATCGCAGGGGAATCAGGGGCGAAGAGGCGCCGGTGTCTGAGCGCAGCGAGTTCGGCGCCGTCCCCTGATTCTCCGAGAAGCGCAGGGAACCGTCGCGTAGCGACGGCTCGCGGCCGGCGGAGCGTTTCTTTGGTTACTTTCTTTGCGCGCAAAGAAAGTGACACCCCTCCGCGGTCGCGGAAACGACTCTCCGTGCGCGCAAACGAAAACGGCACCCTCGCAGGTGCCGTCTCCATGAACCGCATTACGCGAAACCTCAGAACTTCGCGTCGAACTCCGCCGCATAACCGGTGTTGACCAGCACCTTCTGCAGCGACTCGGCCACCTTCAGGTTGCCGGCCACGATCTGGTGGGTCTCCGGGCCACGGTTGTCCATGCGGCCCAGGGTCGCGCCCTTGAAGTCGCAGACCTTGCCACCCGCCTCGCGGACCAGCAGCAGGCCGGCGGCGATGTCCCACGCCTTCACGCCGGCTTCGAAGTAGGCGTCGGCGCGGCCGCAGGCCACGTAGGCCAGGTCCAGTGCGGCCGAACCGGTGCGGCGGATGTCCTCGCCGTGCACCAGCAGGGCGTCAACCGCCTTCAGCTGGGCGCTGGCACGGCTGCGCTCGCGCGGTGCGAAGCCGGTGTGGATCATCGTGCCTTCCAGGTCCTTGCGATCGGCCACGCGGATGCGGCGGTCGTTCAGCACGGCGCCAGCGCCACGGCTTGCGGTGAACAGTTCATTGCGCAGCGGGTCGAAGATGACCGCATCGGTCGGTTCGCCATTCTCGACCAGGGCGATCGACACGCAGTAGTGCGGCACGCCGCGCAGGTAATTGCTGGTGCCGTCCAGCGGGTCGATGACCCACATCTGGCGGCGCTCGCCCTGCACGCCACCTTCTTCGCCGAAGATGCCGTAGTCCGGGTAAGCGCGCTTGAGTTCCTTGACGATGACCTTTTCCGCGTCCGCATCCACTTCGCTGGCGTAGTCCATCCGGCCCTTCTGCACCACGTTCAGTGCCTCGAGCTTGTTGATGTTGCGCAACAGGACGTTGCCGGCGAGGCGGGCGGCCTTGACCATGACGGTGACGGCGGGTTTCTGCATGGCGTGGGCTCCCGGAAAGGCAGAAGAGATGGACTGGCGGGGGAAAAGAGCGGGTCCGGCGCAGTGGCCGGCCGCACAGTTTACCATTGGTCATCGTCCAGCTCGACCTTTTCCCTGTTCATGTCCCAGTTTCCCGCCGCCACCCGCCTCCGATTCGTCCTGGTCGGTACCCAGCACCCCGGCAACATGGGCGCTGCCGCCCGTGCCCTGAAGACCATGGGCCTGGCCCGCCTGGTGCTGGTCGCCCCCGAAAAACCGCTGGACGAGGAGGCTTTCCGCCGCTCGGCCGGTGCCGAAGACGTGCTGGGGGACGCCCCGGTGGTGGCCACCCTGGCCGAGGCCGTGGCCGATTGCCGACTGGTGCTGGGCTGCACCGCCCGTGCCCGCCGCGTCCAGCTGGAGGAGTACCTGCCGGCCGATGCCGCCGCCCGTGCGGTGGCCAAGGCGGGCGAGGGCGCCGAGGTGGCGCTGGTGTTCGGTCGCGAGCGCACCGGGCTGACCAACGAGGAACTGCAGCTCTGCCATGCGGCGGTGCATATTCCATCCGACCCGGCGTTCAGCTCGCTCAACCTGGCAGCCGCGGTGCAGGTGCTGGCCTATGAAACGCGCATGCAGCTGCTGGGCGCGCAGCCGGCCGCCGACGCCGAGCCGGGTTTCCGCGAACAGGCCGCCAGCCATGAGCAGATGGAGAGCTTCTTCGCCCAGCTCGGCGACACCTTGGACGAGATCGATTTCCACAAGGGCCGCGCACCGGAATCAGCGATGCGCAAGCTGCGCCGCCTGTTCCTGCGCAGCGAGCCGAGCGAGCAGGAAGTGCGCCTGTTGCGCGGCATCCTGGCCGACACCCAGCGCATGGCGCGACTGGCACAAGCGGGCAACAAGGACAGCTGACGACGTTCTCATTTTTTCGGGTAGTCTGTCCGGATACCCAGGGGGGATGAAGCCTGTGTCGGGTCTGCGAAGGGCAGTGCAGAGGGGACTGCTGAGCCTGGTCATGATCCTGCTGGCCGGGACGGTGCATGCAGCACCGGACCCGGTGCTGGTGCTGGGCCGGATCAGCGATGATCCCAAGGCCCATTACGAGCAGCTGCAGCCGTTGCTGGACTATGTGGTGGCACGCATGCATGACGTCGGCATCAAGGAGGGGCGGATCCTGATGGCGCGCGACCCGCAGCAGATGGCCAGCTATCTGCGGCGGGGGCGGGTCGACTGGGTCACGGAAACGTCGGGTACGGCGGTGGCACTCGGCCAGCGCAGTGGCGCGCGGCCGTTGTTGCTGACCGAGCGCAATGGTGTGCGTGAGTACCAGACCGTGTTCTTCGTGCGCCGCGACAGTCCGGTCCAGCGCATCCAGGATATGCGTGGGCATCGCCTGGCGTTGCAGAACACGGCGTCCACCAGTGCCTACCTGGTGCCGGTGATGACGCTGCTGCAGGAGGGGCTGGCGCCGCAGATCCTGGCCGGCGTGTGGGACATGCCGGGCCGGGACAGTGTGGGGTATGTGTTCGCGCGCAGCGAGTTGAACATCGCTACGTTCGTGCACAAGGGCGTGGTTGACGTGGGGGCGGTGAGCAGCGTGGACTGGAACGACGAGCGAAGGATGCCGGCGGCATTCCGGCGCGACTTCCGCGAGCTGCTGCGCACCAGGCCCTACCCGCGGGCGGTGGAGATGGTGCGCGCCGACCTCGACCCGCGGGTGCGTGACCGGCTGCAGGACGTCCTGCTGCAGGCGGCCAGTGACCCGCAGGCGCAGGGGGCGTTGCATCGGTTTTTCGGTACTTCCGGTTTCCACCGCGTCGATGCGCATGCGCAGCAGCGGCTGGATGAATTGAAACAAGGATTGACGCGCGTGCGGATGGAAGTGGAATGAAGTGGCTCGGCTCGGGAATGCAGGCCCGGTTCCTGCTTGCGATGGGCGGGGCGATGGTCGTGGTGGTGGCGATCCTGGCAGTGTTGCTGGGGCGGCAGGCGGCGATGCAGGGCGAGGTGCGCAACCTCAGTGGTGGCGTCATCCATGAACTGTTCGACCGCAGCGTGCGCAGCCGCGGCGAAGCGATGGCGCGCGAGCTGTCCGACGCGCTGGCCAACCCGTTGTACTACCGCGACCTGGACCAGGTCGGTGCGCTGGTGCGCAGCACCGCACGGCAGCCGGTCGTGCGCTATGTGCTGGTGTTCGACGACCGTGGCCGGCTGGTGCATGACGGCTCGATCGAGGTGTCCGGCTTCGGCCAGCCGATGGCCGACCCGCTCGCTCCCAAGGCCGCGGTGGCGCAGGCGCTGGTGGTGCAGGAATCGCCCAAGGTGCTCGACAACACCATGCCGATCATGGTCGGCAACCAGCGCATCGGCGGCGTCCGCGTCGGCATGGCGCTGGACGAGGTGCAGCAGCGCGAACAGGCAGCCAATGCCACGCTCGGCGAGCGCCTGCAGCAGGTCGGCAGCCGCCACCTGGGCTGGCTGCTGCTGATGCTGGGCCTGCTGGTGGTGATCGGCGTGGCGGTGATCCTGTACGTGCAGCGCACCCTGGTGGCGCCGATCCGGGACCTGGCCGCTGCGGCACGCCGCATCGAGGCTGGCGACTACCAGGCGCCGCTGGCCGAGAACACCCGCAATGACGAGGTCGGCGAGCTGGTGCGCGGCTTTGCCCGGATGCGCGATTCCATCGCCCGCCATGACCGCGAGGTGCGGCGCATGGCCTATACCGATGCGCTGACCGGGTTGACCAACCGGCTGGCGTTCCGGGAAGCACTGGACCATCGCCTGATGGCGGCGCGCGCATCCAATCATCGGCTGGGCCTGCTGTTCGCCGATATCGACGACTTCAAGCGCGTCAACGATACCCTTGGCCATGAGGCCGGTGACGAAGCGCTGTTGCAGTTCGCACAGCGCATCGGGCGCGCGGTTGCCGAAGCGGGAGGCGATGAGGCGCTGCTGGCCCGCTTCGGCGGCGACGAGTTCGTGATCCTGGTCGGCGATGGCGACGTGGCCGCGAACGCCCGGCTGCTGGCCGAGGTGCTGGTGCGCGAACTGGGCAAGCCGCTGGTGGTACAGGGCAGGGAGCTGTTCCTGGGGACCTCGATCGGCGTGACCCTGTTCCCGGACGATGCCGCCGATGCGACCACGCTGCTGAAGAACGGCGACATCGCCATGTACCAGGCGAAGATGGCCGGCAAGAACTGCTACCGCCATTACAGCCGGGCGATGGACCATGCGGTCGAGCGCCGCGTGCACATGGAGCAGGAACTGCGCGGGGCCTGGGAGCGCGGCGAGCTGCGCCTGGCCTACCAGCCGATCTTCCGCATGCGCGACCGCCGCATGGTCGGCGTCGAAGTGCTGCTGCGCTGGCAGCATCCGACCCTGGGTACGATTCCGCCGTCGGTGTTCATCGAAGTGGCCGAGCAGAGCGGGCTGATCGAGATCATCGGCCCGAAGGTGCTGCGTGCGGCCTGCATGGAAGCCTCGCAGTGGCCACGGGGTGCGGGCGGCGACGATCTGTTCGTGTCGGTGAACGTATCACCGCGGCAGCTGCGCGGCGGCGAGCTGCCGGCGCTGGTTGCACAGTGCCTGCATGAGTCCGGGCTACCGGCCTCGCGCCTGCACCTGGAGCTGACCGAAACCGCAGTGATCGGCGACGAGATGGTTGCCGCGCAGCTGCTGGACAAGCTGCACCGCACTGGCGTGAAGGTCTGGCTGGATGATTTCGGAACGGGCTTCTCCGGTCTCAGCCGCCTGCGCCAGGTGCCGGTGGACGGCGTGAAGATCGACAAGAGTTTCGTGGCCGACATGCAGCGCGATCCCGACGATCTGGCACTGACCACGGCCATCATCGCCATGGCCCACGCGCTGGGCATCACGGTGGTGGCCGAAGGCATCGAGCAGCAGGCGCAGTTCGAACTGCTGGTGCAGCGCGGCTGCGATCTTGGCCAGGGCTACTGGCTGAGCCACCCGGTGACTGCCACCGAAGTGGTGCGGATGATCGAATCGGGTCTCTGACCGACGGTTGTTGTGTCGGGGTCAGATCCCTTTTCCGCAGGAAAAAGGGATCTGACCCCCTGCGGAATTACAGCGGGCGCTTGCTCGGGTCGCCGGGCAGTTCGCGCACCAGCTTGGGGATCAGGTAGCCGGACAGGCGTGCGGTCAGGCCGGCAATCAGCGCCTTGGCCTGGCTGTCGTCCACTTCGAAGTGGGCCACGCCCTCGACCCGGTCCAGCTGGTGCAGGTAATAGGGCAGCACGCCGGCGGCGAAGCTGCGCTCGCTCAGGTCCTGCAGGGCCTGCACGCTGTCGTTGACCCCGCGCAGCAGGACGGCCTGGTTCAGCAGCTGGGCGCCGACGCCGCGCAGGCGGCTCATCGCAGCGTCCACGCTGGCGTCGAACTCATTGGCATGGTTGGCGTGGACCACGATCGCCAGCGGCCACGGCAGGCTGCCCAGCCAGGCCAGCAGCTCCTCGTCCACGCGCTCCGGCAGCACGATCGGCAGCCGGGTGTGGATGCGCAGGCGGCGGATGTGCGGGATCGCGCGCAGCGCATCGGTCAGCTCGGCCAGCTTGTGCGTGGCCAGTGACAGCGGGTCGCCGCCGGACAGGATGACCTCGTCGATGTCCGGGTCGACCGCGATGGCCGCTACGGCCTCCTGCCAGCCGCCCTTGGCGGCGTTTTCCGCGGCATAGTCGAAGTGGCGGCGGAAGCAGTAGCGGCAGTTGATCGCGCAACTGCCGGTGGCGACCAGCAGGGCGCGTCCACGGTACTTCTGGATGACGCCGGTGGCCTTCCTGGCGGCACCATCACCCACCGCATCGAAACTGAACCCGGGTGCCGGGCGCATTTCCTCGTCGACGGGCAGCACCTGGCGCAGCAGCGGGTCGGCCGCGTCGCCCACGCGCATGCGCGCCACGAAGCCCTCCGGCACGCGCAGCGCGAACTGGGCAATGGCCGCCTCCGAGACACCCAGCGCGGCCGGGTCCAGCTGCAGCCGGGCCAGCAGAGCGTGCGGGTCGCGCAGCGCCTGGCGCCAGAGCTGCTGCCAGCGCGCGGGCGCGCCTGGCGACTGGGGCCGGGGGAAGGCGGAAAGCTGCATGGAGAGGGGGCCTGCGGTTATCATGGGGGCAGAAAAACAGTCGCCCACCGGCACCCGGTGGGCTTTCCATTCTAACGGCTCGCCGCACCCGCGGCGTTTTTGCCACTCAGGAGTTTACGCATGGCCAGCTACGGCATGAACGACGTCAAGAACGGGATGAAGATCCTGGTCAACAACCAACCGGCCGTCATCATCGACACCGAATACGTCAAGCCGGGCAAGGGCCAGGCCTTCACCCGCGTGAAGTACCGCCTGATCAAGGACGGCCGTACCCAGGAAGTGACCATGAAGTCGACCGACTCGCTGGATGCAGCCGACGTCGTCGATACCGACATGAACTTCATGTACAGCGACGGTGAGTACTGGCACTTCATGGACCCGGAATCCTTCGAGCAGGTCCAGGCCACCAAGGCCGGCATGGGCGGCGCCGAAAAGTGGCTGAAGGGCGAAGAGTCCTGCGTGGTCACCCTGTGGAACGGTGAGCCGATCTTCGTGCAGCCGCCGAACTTCGTCGAACTGAAGATCACCGAAACCGATCCGGGCGTCCGTGGCGACACCTCGGGCGGCGGCGGCAAGCCGGCCACCCTGGAAACCGGCGCCGTGGTCCGCGTGCCGCTGTTCGTCAACCAGGACGAAGTGATCCGCGTCGACACCCGTTCGGGCGAATACTCCGCACGCGTCAAGTAAGGTTCCGGCCATAGGCCGACCTTGCGGTAGTGCCGGCCGCTGGCCGGGTACGCGCCAGCACATTCGCGCTGGCGCTCCCATGATCTGCTTCGGCAGATCATGGGCCCCGCTTCACGGGTCTCCAGACCCCGCCGCTTCGCGGCAGCCCCTGACTCAGGGGCGTGTCCCCAGAAGTATCTCGCCGCCCCCACAGCCAGTGAGCCCGCATGAGCGATAGCCCGCACCTCCCCGAAGCCTGCGACCTGCTCATCGAAGCCGGTTACGTCGTTCCGATCGAGCCGCATGCGGTGGTGCTGGAAGACCATGCCGTTGCCGTGCGTGGCAGCGAGATCGTGGCCATCCTGCCGCGTGCCGAGGCGCGCGCACGCTTCCGCGCCACCCAGGTGGTGAGCCGACCCGAGGCTGCGCTGATGCCGGGCCTGGTCAACGCGCACACGCACAACCCGATGACCCTGCTGCGCGGCGTTGCCGACGACCTGCCGCTGATGACCTGGCTGCAGCAGCACATCTGGCCGGTGGAAGCGGCGGTGATCGGCCCCGAGTTCGTTGCCGACGGCACCACCCTGGCCATCGCCGAGATGCTGCGCGGCGGCACCACCTGCGCCAACGAGAACTACTTCTTCGGCGACGTGCAGGCCGCGGTCTACAAGAAACACGGTTTCCGCGCGCTGGTGGGCGCGGTCATCATCGATTTCCCCACCGCCTGGGCCAAGACCGACGACGAGTACTTCGCCAAGGCCGGTGAACTGCACGACCAGTGGCGCACCGATCCGCTGATCGGCACCGCGTTCGCGCCGCATGCGCCTTACACGGTCAATGATGCCAACTTCGAGCGGGTGCGGATGCTGTCCGACCAGCTCGACATGCAGGTGCACCTGCACACCCACGAGACCGCGCAGGAAATCAACGATTCGATCAGGCTGCACGGCCAGCGCCCGCTGGCGCGGCTGGATCGGCTCGGCCTGGTCAACGACCGCCTGATCGCGGTGCACATGACCCAGCTGACTGATGCGGAAATCCACCTGTGCGCCGAACGTGGCGTCAGCGTGGTGCATTGCCCGGAATCGAACCTGAAGCTGGCCTCCGGTTTCTGCCCGGCCTGCGCCCTGCAGCGCGCAGGCGTGAACCTGGCGATCGGTACCGATGGCTGCGCCAGCAACAACGACCTGGACATGTTCAGCGAGAACCGCACCGCGGCGATCCTGGCCAAGGCCGTGGCCGACGACGCCACTGCACTGGACGCGGCAACCACGCTGCGCGCGTCCACGCTGGGTGGCGCACGCGCGCTGGGCTTCGGCGACCGCATCGGCTCGATCGAAGTCGGCAAGCAGGCCGACCTGGTCTGCGTTGATCTGTCCGCGCTGGAAACACAGCCGCTGCACAACGTGCTGTCGCAGCTGGTGTACGCCACCGGCCGCCAGCAGGTCAGCGATGTCTGGATCGCCGGCAAGCCGAAGCTGGTGCAGCGCGAGCTGGTCGGCATGGACCTGCCGGGCATCATCGCCAACGCGCGCCAGTGGCGCGAGCGCATCCGCCATATCCGCGCCTGAACCCTGGCGCCGCAAGGACATCCCCCATGACTGCCCCCCACGCTTCCTCAAATTTCGATCAGGCCGAGCTGGACAAGTTCGCTGCGCTGGCCAACCGCTGGTGGGACGCTGACGGCCCGCAGAAGCCGCTGCATGCGCTGAATCCGGTGCGCCTGCAGTACGTGGCTGACCGCGTGCCGCTGCGCGGCGCCCGCGTGCTCGACATCGGCTGCGGTGGCGGCCTGTTGAGCGAAGCGCTGGCCCAGGCCGGTGCTGACGTCACCGCCATCGACCTGGCCCCGGAGCTGGTCAAGGTCGCGCGCCTGCATGCGCTGGAAAGCGGCGCCCAGGTCGATTACCGGGTGCAGGCGGCCGAGGATCTGGCCGCCGAGCAGCCGGGCAGCTTCGACGTGGTCACCTGCATGGAAATGCTGGAGCACGTGCCGGACCCGGGCGCGATCATCGAGGCCTGCAAGCGCCTGCTGAAGCCGGGCGGCCACCTGTTCCTGTCGACCATCAACCGCACCGCCGCCGCGTTCGCGGTGGCGATCGTCGGCGCCGAGTACGTGGCGCGCCTGCTGCCCAAGGGCACGCACCACTACCAGGAATTCATCAAGCCGGCCGAGCTGGCGCGCTGGCTGCGCGAGGCCGACCTGCAGCTGGTGGATGTCAGCGGCATGGCCTACGAGCCGTGGCGCAACCATGCCCGCCTGAGCAGCCGCACCGACATCAACTACCTGGCCTACGCGGTCAAGCCGGCATGACCGCCGCCCGCTTCCCGCGTGCGGTGCTGTTCGACCTGGACGGCACCCTGCTGGACAGCGCGCCGGACTTCGTCGCCACCTGCAACGCGATGCTGGCCGAGCGTGGTCGTGCGCCGATCGATCCGGCGGTGCTGCGCCCGGTGGTCTCCAAGGGCTCGCGCGCGATGGTCGGGGCCGCTTTCCCGGACCTGGATGCCGCTGCGCGAGATGCACTGATTCCGGAATTCCTGCAGCGCTACGAAGCGCTGATCGGCCAGCACGCGGTGCTGTTCGATGGCGTGGCCGGCATGCTTGCCGCGCTGGATGACGCCGGCACCGTGTGGGGCATCGTCACCAACAAGCCCGAGTACCTGGCGCGGCTGATCCTGCCGCAGCACGGCTGGCAGCAGCGCTGTGCAGTGCTGGTCGGCGGTGACAGCCTGGCCGAGCGCAAACCTCACCCGCTGCCGCTGCTGCACGCTGCGCAGGCCATTGGCGTTGCTGCCGAAGACTGCGTGTACGTGGGTGACGACGAGCGCGACATCATCGCCGCGCGAGCCGCGGCCATGCCGTCGGTGGCAGCCCTGTGGGGCTACCGCCTGCACAGCGACGATCCGCTGGCCTGGCAGGCCGACGTGCTGGTCGAGAACGCTGAACTTCTGCAACTGGCCAGTCTCTGGCCGACCCGGCCGGCAGCCCCGGCCCAGCCGTAAGGAATGGTGTAGTGAGCAGTACCGCGCTGGACAGTTTCCTCGACAAGTGGCGCAGCCGTTGGCCGGAATGGTCGGTGGCCGCCCCGTTCGTGGCCGAATCGCAACGCGAGCTTGCAGTGGCGTGGTTCGCGCTGCTGCAGGAGTTCGACGACATGCTCAACACCAGCGGCGATCCGCTGCCGGCCGACGCCAAGCTGGCGTGGTGGGGCGAGGAGCTGCGCAGCTGGGCGGGACATCGCTCGCGCCATCCGCTGGGCAGGCTGCTGGAGCCGATGCGTGCACCGTGGGCCCAGTTGGCCGAGGCACTCCCGGATCTGGTTGAAGCGCGCACGGTCGCGCTGGATGCGGCTGGCGCCGAGCGCGCGCTGGCGAACTACGCCGAGGCCGTAGCCGCGGTGGAGGCGGCCTTGTTCGCTGACAAGCCGCGCACCGGCGCCGGTCGTGCGGTGCAGCTGCAGACCTTGGCGCAGCGCCTGCAGGACGCTGGCGTGGCGGGTGTGCCGCGCAGCCTGCTGGACGAGGACGCCAGCAATGCCGCACAGCGCTGGGCGCAGCATCTGTTGAAGGGGTGGGGCACCCGCGTGCCCGGCCCGCGCCCGCGCCGTGTGTGGTCCAGCCTGGCGCGTGCGCGGGTGGCGGCACAGGCCGCAGGCAAGCCGATCGAGGCCACCCCGGTGCGCACCCTGCTGCGCGTGTGGTGGGCCGCGCGCGGTTGATCCAACGTACCTGGTAGTGCCGGCCGCTGGCCGGCATCCAGCAGGGCGCGGAAGAGGATGAGGTTGCCGGCCAGCGACCGGCACTACCGTTACTTGCGCTCCAGCACCAGCAGCGGGTCGATACGGGTCTCGAACCAGTTCATGCCCCAGTGCAGGTGCGGGCCGGTGGCACGGCCGGTGGCGCCGACCGCAGCGATCACCTGGCCCTGTTCAACCCGGTCGCCGACCTTTACGTCGATGCGCGAGAGGTGCAGGAAGTTGGAGCTGACCCCGAAGCCGTGGTCGAGCAGCAACGTGCCGCCGGTCAGGTACAGGTCCGGGCCGGCGAAGGTGACGATGCCGGCGGCCGGTGCTTTCACCGGCGTGCCGGTCGGCACCGCGATGTCCATGCCGGAATGACCGGCGCCGGGCTGGCCGTTGTACACGCGGGCATTGCCGAAGCGGCCGCTGATGCGGCCCTGCACCGGCCAGATGAAGGTCTGGGTGAAGTCGGTGCGGTCGTCATCGCGGGCGCGTGCGGCGGTCACCTGCGCCTGTTCGCGCTTGATCCGCTCGGCAATCGCCGGCGGCGGGTTGACCGTCTTCGGCGGCACGCCATTGACCCGCTCTGTGGGCCAGTCGCGCGGCGTCACCGCAATGGTCGCGGTCTCGCTGCCACCATCGGGGCGCTGCACCTGCACGCGCAGCGGGCCCTTCTCGTCACGGCCGATGCCGAACACCACGCTGCCGTAGCCGCTCACCCGCAGCTGGCGACCGGCGTACTGCACGCGGCTGCCGGCGGGAACCTTGCCGATCACCAGTGCGCCCTGCGACGCACTGGCCGGGAACACCACGCGGCTGTCGATCAGGCTGCCAATGCCATCCTGCGCCTGCGCCGCGGGTACGGAAAACAGGGGCGCGGCCAGCAGCGCCCCGATCAGAAGTGCCGAGCGCATCAGCGGTTGTAGGTCATGCGCTGGCCGGCGGGTTCGCCCACCAGGTTGCTGCCGTCCCACACCAGCTGGCCGTTGACCCAGGTGGAGGCGACGCGCGAACGGAAGGTGGTGCCCTCAAACGGCGACCAGCCGCACTTGGACAGCACGTCCTCGCGCTTGACCGTGAACGGCACGTCTTCGACCAGGACCAGATCGGCGAAGTAGCCTTCGCGCAGGAAGCCACGTTCTTCCACGTCGAACAGCTGCGCCGGGGCGTGGGCGAACTTCTGCACCACCTGCTCGCGGGTCAGCTTGCCTTCGTGCACGCGCTCCAGCGCGGCCACCAGCGCGTACTGCACCAGTGGCAGGCCGGAGGGGGCCTGCGCGTAGGGCTTCTGCTTCTCTTCCCAGGTGTGCGGCGCGTGGTCGGTAGCCAGCACGTCCAGCACGTCGTCGGCCAGCGCAGCGGTGATCGCCTCGCGGTCGGACACTTCCTTGATGGCCGGGTTGCACTTGATCAGGTTGCCCTTGGTCGCATAGTCCGGACGCGCGAAGTGCAGGAAGTGCACGCAGGTTTCAGCGGTGATCTGCTTGCGGCTGCCATCGGCGCGGATCAGCGGGCCCTTCTCGAACAGCGCCAGTTCATCGGCGGTGGAGATGTGCAGCACGTGCAGGCGGGTGCCGTGTTTGCGCGCCAGCGACATCGCCAGGCGGGTCGACTTGATGCAGGCTTCGCGCGAGCGGATGTCCGGGTGCATGTCCGGGGTCAGCGCATCGCCGTACTTTTCCTGGAAGGCCTTCAGGTTGGCATCGATCATCGGCGTGTCTTCGCAGTGCGTGATGATCGGGGTCGGGCATTCGCGGAAGATCGCGTCCAGCGTTTCCGGGTTGTCGACCAGCATGTTGCCGGTCGAAGCACCCATGAACACCTTCACGCCCGGCGCCTTCTTCGGGTCCAGCGCACGGATGGCGTCCAGGTTGTCATTGCTGGCGCCGTGGTAGAAGCCGTAGTTGGCCCAGGCGCGGCCGCGCGCGAGCTCGTACTTGGCTTCCAGGATGGTCGAATCCAGCGTCGGCGGGTTGGTGTTGGGCATGTCCATGAAGCTGGTCAGGCCACCGGCCACGGCCGCAGCCGATTCGCTGGCGATGTCGCCCTTGTGGGTCAGGCCCGGTTCGCGGAAGTGCACCTGGTCATCGATCATGCCCGGGAGCAGCCAGCGCCCGGCCGCGTCCACCACCTGCTCGCCGTCGCGCGGCGCCAGCCCGTTGCCGATCTGCGCGATGCGGCCGTTCTCGATGCGCAGGTCGCCGTCGAAGGTGCGGCCTTCGTTGACCATGCGGGCATTGGTGATGAGGGTGGAGGACATGTCAATGTTTTCCTGTGCAACGGCAAGAGGGGGCGTTGGGGGACTCGGGCACGGGGTCGAAGCCGCCGGGATGGAACGGGTGGCAGCGGCCCAGCCTGCGCGCAGCCAGCCAGCTGCCGCGCAGCGGGCCGTGCCGCGAGATCGCGTCCATCGCGTATTCAGAACAGCTCGGCACGAAACGGCAGCGGGGCCCCAGCAAGGGGCTGATGAAGCGCTTGTAGAAGCGCAGCAGGGCGATGAGCAGGCGCGAGATCACCCAGTCATCTTATGCCAGTTGGCATGAAGGCCGCATTTGTGCAGGATGGGCCGTTGGTCGCATGTCGCCGATGGCCTGCGACCGGTACCAGCACCGTCGGGTGCTGGCCAGGTTCCGTACCGCGCAAGGCGGTCCGTGTTCGTCGGACTGCCCATTGGGCGCCTTGGCTCCAGGACTGAATGGAGCAGGGTGCCGAGGTTGCTGCTGCGGGTCGGGTAGGCTATAAAGGCCCGCTTTCCCGGGCCCCGGGGAATCCAAGGAAGAGCGTTTCGTGGCTGCTAAAAAAACTGCAAAGAAGGCCGCAACGGCCGCCAAGAAAACCGCCAAGCCTGTTGTGAAGAAGTTGGCGGCAAAGCCCGTTGCCAAGAAGCCGGCGAGCAAGCCGGCGACCAAGGCAGCGTCCTCGCAACCGGCGGCCAGGAAGGCCACCGCAAAGAAAACGCCGGTCAAGGCAACCAAGCCGGTGGCGAAGAAAGCCGCTGCGCCCGCCAAGGCCAAGCCAGCCGCTGCCAGCAAGAAGGCGCCGGTGAAAAAGGCCGTCAGCAAGGCTGCGCCGGTGAAGAAGACCGTCGCCAAGCCGGTGGTCAAGAAGGCAGCAGCCAAGCCGGCGCCGAAGGCGGTGGTGAAGAAGGCTGCAGCCAAGCCGGTCGCCAAGCCGGCGGCAAAGAAGGTCGCTGCGGCCAAGCCGGTCGCCACGCCTGCCGCTGCAAAGAAGGTTGCCAAGAATGTTGCCGCACCGGCCGTAAAGCCGGCCCCGGCCCCAGTAGTGAAGTCCGCACCGAAGCCTGCTGCCAAGCCGGCTCCGGCCAAGCCTGTCCCGGCCAAGACCGTGGCAGTGGCAGCAGCCCAACCGGCCCCCAAGCCGGCCCCGGCCGCCGCTCCTGCCGCTTCGAAGGCCCCGCAATCCAAGAATCCCGTGCCCGTTTCGAAATCGCCTGCCAAAACCGCCGTGAAATCCGATTCCGCCCCGAAGACCGTGTCGCGCCCTGTCGGCAAGGTTGCCGTGGCCGTCGCCGCCCGCTCGGCAGCACCGGCCCCGCGCAGCAAGTACAAGGTGGTCGAATACAAGACCGACGAGGCCACCGGCCGCCCGATCCTGCCGGCTGGCTACAAGCCGTCCTCGGAAGAGGAATACATGAGCCCGCTGCAGCAGGAGTATTTCCGCCAGCGCCTGCAGAACTGGCGCGCGGACCTGGTGGAAGAGTCCAAGCAGACCATCGAGAACCTGCGCGAGGAAGTGCGTGACATCGGCGACGAAGCCGAGCGCGCGACCCGCGAGACCGAGAACTCGCTGGAACTGCGTACCCGCGACCGCTACCGCAAGCTGATCGGCAAGATCGACAGCACCCTGAAGCGCCTGGAAGCGGGCGACTACGGTTACTGCGTCGACACCGGCGAAGAAATCGGCCTGGAGCGCCTGGAGGCGCGCCTGACCGCCGAGCGCACCATCGATGCCCAGGAGCGTTGGGAGCATCTGCAGAAGCAGCAGGGCGACTGATTCCTGATCGTTGTCTGGTCATGCAGAAAACCCGGCTTCGGCCGGGTTTTTTGTTGGGTTCGAGTTGGCTGTGTAGAGCGCCTTCCGGGTATCGGGTGGAGCCTGCGGGTGGGTCCGATGTAGAGCCGAGCCCACGCTCGGCTCAGGCCGAAGCCGGAGGGCAAGGAAGAGCAAAAGCAAAAGCAAAGGCAGGCAAGCATGGCTTGGCTCTATCAGGAGCGGTCTTGCGTGCGCTCGCGGCTGTTGAGTCCGCCTTGTAGCGAGCCGAGCACCGCAGGGGAATCAGGCGCGAAGAGGCGGCTCTATCCTGTAGAGCCGACTGCTGGTCGGCTGGCTCTCCGCGCCGTCCCCTGATTCACCGAGGAGCACAGGGCACCGGCGCGCAGCGCCGGCTCGCGGATGGCGGCGTGTTTCTTTGGTTACTTTTCTTTTCGCGCGAAAAGAAACGTGACACCCCACCGCGGTCGCGGAAAGAGCCCGCCGGGCATGGCCCGGCGCTATCGGCGCGTGGGCGCATGGAAATACGCAGCCGCGCATGGGCTCGGCTCTACAGGCTCACTGCAGGTCGCGAAGATTCAACTTCCGCAGCGTCGGGTTCTTCCACGCGGTGATCCCGGCCACGCTCAGCACCGCGAACCCGCCCAGCACCACGGCCGGTACCAGGCCGAGCAGCTTCGCCATCGTGCCGGCATAGAACGCGCCCAGCTCGTTGGACGAACTGATGAAGATGCCGTTGATCGACGATACGCGACCGCGCATTTCTTCCGGCGTGGCCAGCTGCAGGATGGTCGAGCGGATCACCACCGAGACGCCATCGAAGGCGCCGTAGAACAGCAGGATCAGCGCCGACAGCCAGAAGTGCTGCGACAGCCCGAAGCTGATCACGCACAGGCCGAAGCCGGCCACCGCGAACAGCAGCACGCGGCCGGCATTGCGGTGCAGCGGGTGGCGGGCCAGCCACAGGCCCACGCACACCGAGCCCAGCGCCGGCATCGCGCGCAGGATGCCCAGGCCTTCCGGGCCGTGGTGCAGGATTTCGTGCAGGAATGCCGGCAGCATCGCCACCACGCCGCCCAGCAGCACCGAGAACATGTCCAGCGCCATCGCGCCGACCATGATCCGGTTGCCGACCACGAAGCGCGCGCCTTCGGCGATGCTCTTGAAGATCGGCGCGGCAGGGCCGGTGTGCACCGGCTCCTCCACTTTCAGCGTGGCCAGACAGGCCATCGCCACCAGCGCGAAGGCGGTGGCCACCGCGTAGGACAGGCCCTTGCCACCGAAGCCGACCAGCACGCCGCCCAGTGCCGGGCCGGCGATCATGCCGGCCTGGAATACCACCGCGCCCAGGCCGGCGCCACGCGCGAACTGGTCACGGGCCAGTACGCGGGCGAACAGGGCGTTGTAGATCGGCGACAGGAAGGCGCGGACCATGCCGGTCAGCGCAATGGCTGCGTAGATCGGCCACACGCCGTCGATCGGCAGCCAGCCCATGGCCACGCTGGTCAATACCAGTGCGGTGGCGATCAGTCCGCAACAGGCGACCATGCCCAGGCGGCGGCGCGGCAGGTGATCCACCAGGTAACCGGCGAACGGCGCCACGCAGAAGAACGGCAGCACCTCGGCCAGGCCGATCAGGCCCAGCGAGAACGGATTGCGGGTGACTTCGTAGATGTGCCAGCCGACGGTGACCGCGACCACCTGGTAGGACAGCATCGCGAAGATGCGGTACGCCAGCAGCCTGGCGAAACCGGGCCGGGACAGCAGGCCCAGCGCGCTGTCTTCGGCTGTGGCAGGCTCGCTCACGACGGGTCGCGCTGCAGCTGGGCCTGCGCGGTCTCGCGGATGAAGGCCAGCATCGCCGCCACGCCGTTGCTGCGGGTCGGCGAGAGGTGGCGGGCCAGGCCGATGTCCTGGATGTAGCTCGGCTCGGTAGCCAGGATCTCCTGCGCCGAGCGCCCGGAGTACACACGCAGGGCCAGGAAGATCAGGCCGGAGACAATCGCCGAATCACTGATGGCATGGAAGCGCAGCGACTGCGCGTTGCCTTCGGGCACGATCCAGACCATCGACTGGCAGCCGAGCAGGCGATGCTCTTCGGTCTTCCATTCTTCCGGGAAGGCCGGCAGCTTGCGGCCGAGGTCGATCAGGTACTGGTAACGCTCGGACCAGTCGCCGAAGAAGCCGAATTCCTCGGCGATGGCGGCCTGTGCCTCGGCGGCGGTGGGTTCAAGCGGGAACGGGGAGTCGATCACAACAGTCTCTACGGTGGGGGCGTGGCCGGCGTACCGGCCACGGGGCAGGGCGGGTCAGCCGCGCTTGCGCGACCAGCGCACGCCCTGCGGGGTGTCTTCCAGCACGATGCCTTCGGCGGCCAGCTGGTCGCGGATGGCGTCGGAACGGGCGAAGTCGCGCGCCTTCTTGGCAGCGGCACGCTCATCGATCAGGCCCTGGATGCGGGCATCGTCGCCGCCGTCGCTGGCCGCAGTGCCGAACCACTGCGCTGGATCGGCCTGCAGCAGGCCCAGTGCCAGTCCGGCGCCGAGCAGTTCACCCTTCAGGCGCGCCTGCTCGGCCGGATCGGTGGCACGACGCGCATCGGCGGCGATGCGGGCCACTTCGGCCAGTGCCTGCGGGGTGTTCAGATCGTCATCCAGGGTCGCTTCGACCGTGGCCGGGATCGCAACGACCGCCTCGACTGACGCCAGTTCGCGCAAGGTGCCGTACAGGCGGTCCAGGGTGCGCACCGACTGTTCGATCAGGCCATCGGACCAGTCCAGCGGTTGCCGGTAGTGGGCCGACAGCAGGGCCAGGCGCAGTGCTTCCGGCGGGTGCTGGCGCACCAGGTCGTGCACGCGCTCGATGTTGCCCAGCGACTTGCTCATCTTGGCGCCGCCGAAGTTGAGCATGCCGTTGTGCAGCCAGAAGCGGGCGAAGATCTTGCCGCCGTGGGCGCACTCGCTCTGCGCAAGCTCGTTCTCGTGGTGCGGGAACTGCAGGTCGACGCCGCCGGCATGGATGTCGATGGTCTCGCCCAGGTGGGCGGCGGCCATTGCCGAGCACTCGATGTGCCAGCCCGGGCGGCCACGGCCCCAGGGCGACGCCCAGCCGGGCAGGTCGTCGCTGGACGGCTTCCACAGCACGAAATCACCCGGATCACGCTTGTACGGGGCCACGTCGACACGGGCGCCGGCCAGCATTTCGTCCGGATCGCGGCGCGAGAGCTTGCCGTAGCCATCGAAGCTGGCCACCGCGAACAGCACGTGGCCTTCGGCAGCGTAGGCATGCCCGTTGGTGATCAGCTGCTCGATCATGGTGATGATCTGCGGAATGTGCGCGGTCACCTCCGGCTCGATGTCCGGCGGCACCACGCCCAGCGCGGCCATGTCCTCACGGTAGGCGGCGGCGAACCTGTCGGTGATGGTGCTGATCGGTACGCCCTGCTCGCGCGCGGCGGTGTTGATCTTGTCGTCCACGTCGGTGATGTTGCGCGCGTAGCGCAGGCCACCGAAACGGCGCCGCAGCAGGTCGGCCAGCACCCCGAACACCACCGGGCCACGGGCGTTGCCGATGTGCACGTAGTTGTAGACCGTCGGGCCGCACACATACAGGGTCGGACAGGCCGGATCGAGCGGGGTGAACGGTTCGAGCTGGCGAGTCAGGTTGTTGTGCAGGCGCAGGGTCATGGGGCTGTGGCTGGGGGACAAGCCTGTGATTTTAGAACGTGTCTGCCCCCTTTGGGGGCACCCGTTGCCACCGGTGGACGCCGGGGCCACCCGGGGTGGGGTGGGCAGGAGCGGCGTGGACGGGTAATGTTCAGCCCCTTGCGCTCGCCACTGCCTACACTATTGCCGTGTCCTTGCTCCCGTCGCCAATGAAATCCACCGCGTTGCTGACCCTGGCCTGCCTGTCGGCGCTGCCCGCCGTGGTGCTGGCGCAGGAGGCCGAGCCCCGCAACCGGGTGGTGATCGTTGAGAACGTGAAGTTCGACTACGCCCAGGTGCTGAACGTGGAGCCGGTGTTCCAGACCCTGCGCGCGACCCGCACCGAGGAGCACTGCGAGCCGGTGTCGACCCGGACCCTGGCCCCGGTGAACGTGACCGGCGAGGAGCCGGTCGAGGACAAGGGCCGGATCAGCCGCTTCTGGGACTCGGTGCGCTCGATGTTCAAGCGCAGCGACGAAGAGGCCGTTGAGGAGCCCGGAGCCGAGACGCCGGCCCCGGCGCCGGCCAACACTGGCCCGATGCTGACCCGCGACTGCCGCATCGTGCCGGTGGGGCGTGAATTCCGCCGGCCCATCGCCTACGACGTGGATTACGTCTACAAGGGCACCAAGTACCGTTCGCGGCTGCCGGAAGACCCCGGCAACCGGCTCAAGATCCGGGTGTCGATCACGCCCTGGGTCGGCCCGGAGCAGGGCACGGCCAGCAATCCCTGATTCTGGGACCCCGGCCCTTGCGCCGGCCTCGGCCGCATGCAAAGATGGTTGACCATGAAGCTCACCGACTTCCAGCACGACAGCAGCGCAGCCCGACAGGCGTCGGGCATGACCTCGCGTGCGCGTCGACCGGAACCCCACATCCTCGCTGGGTAACCGGAGCTTTTTGCTGTTCGTCCGAAAAAACCCAGCCCGCCGGCTGGGTTTTTTCGTTTCCGCGCTTCGAAAATGCATCTTCTGAAAGCTGCAACTGCAATCTTCCCGCTCCACCTTTGATTCCTGTTTTCCCTTCCACCGCGTCGAAACCGGCGCCGCCACGCAAGGAAAGATGATGTCCCCCAAGCACTTCCTGAACACCCAGGACTGGAGCCGCAGCGATCTCGACGCGCTGTTGACCCAGGCGGCGCTGTTCAAGCGCAACAAGCTCGGCGACCAGCTCAAGGGCAAGTCGATCGCGCTGGTGTTCTTCAACCCGTCCATGCGCACCCGCACCAGCTTCGAACTGGGCGCGTTCCAGCTCGGTGCCCACGCGGTGGTGCTGCAGCCGGGCAAGGATGCGTGGCCGATCGAGTTCAACCTCGGCACGGTGATGGACGGCGATACCGAAGAGCACATCGCTGAAGTGGCCAAGGTGCTGGGTCGCTACTGCGACATCATCGCCGTGCGTGCGTTCCCCAAGTTCATCGACTGGGCCTACGACCGCCAGGACATCGTCCTCAACAGCTTCGCCAGGTACTCGCCGGTGCCGGTCATCAACATGGAGACCATCACCCACCCGTGCCAGGAGCTGGCCCACATCATGGCCCTGCAGGAGCACTTCGGCACCCAGGACCTGCGTGGCAAGAAGTACGTGCTGACCTGGACCTATCACCCCAAGCCGCTGAACACCGCCGTTGCCAATTCGGCGCTGACCATCGCCACCCGCATGGGCATGGACGTGACCCTGCTGTGCCCGACCGCCGACTACATCCTCGACGAGCGTTACATGGGCTGGGCCGAGCAGAACGTGGCCGAGAGCGGCGGCTCGCTGAAGATCAGCCATGACATCGACAGCGCCTACGCCGGCGCCGACGTGGTCTACGCCAAGAGCTGGGGCGCGCTGCCGTTCTTCGGCAACTGGGAACCGGAGAAGCCGATCCGCGACCAGTTCAAGCACTTCATCGTGGACGAGCGGAAGATGGCGCTGACCAACAATGGTGTGTTCAGCCACTGCCTGCCGCTGCGCCGCAACGTGAAGGCCACCGACGCGGTGATGGATTCGCCGCAGTGCATCGCCATCAACGAAGCCGAGAACCGCCTGCACGTGCAGAAGGCGATCATGGCGGCGGTTGCCGGGCGCTAGATCGAACAAGGGGTAGAGCCGACCGTTGGTCGGCTGCTCCCGCAGCGGCGCATCCAATATTCCAGCCGACCAACGGTCGGCTCTACCGAATTCCCATCCCCCAAGTGGACCTGACCCCCATGAGCAACAAAGACGTCGTTCTCGCCTTCTCCGGCGGCCTGGATACCAGCTTCTGCGTGCCGTACCTGCAGGAGCGCGGCTACAACGTGCACACCGTGTTCGCCGACACCGGCGGCGTCGATGATGAAGAGCGTGACTTCATCGAGAAGCGCGCCGCCGAACTGGGCGTGGCGAGCCACCTTACCGTCAACGGTGGCCCGGCCATCTGGGAAGGCTTCGTCAAGCCGTTTGTGTGGGCCGGCGAAGGCTACCAGGGCCAGTACCCGCTGCTGGTCTCGGACCGCTACCTGATCGTCGATGCCGCGCTGAAGCGTGCTGCCGAGCTGGGCACCAACATCATCGCCCACGGTTGCACCGGCATGGGCAACGACCAGGTCCGCTTCGACCTGGCCGTGAAGGCGCTGGGCGACTACCAGATCATCGCGCCGATCCGCGAGATCCAGAAGGAACACACCCAGACCCGCGCCTACGAGCAGAAGTACCTGGAAGAGCGTGGCTTCGGCGTGCGCGCCAAGCAGCAGGCCTACACCATCAACGAGAACCTGCTGGGCCTGACCATGTCCGGCGGCGAGATCGACCGGTGGGAAGCCCCGGGCGAGGGTGCGCGTGGCTGGTGCGCACCGCGCAGCGAGTGGCCGGAGCAGGCCCTGACCGTGACCCTGAAGTTCGTTGAAGGCGAAGCCGTCGAACTGGACGGCAAGGCGCTGCCGGGTGACCAGATCCTGGCCCAGCTCAACAAGCTGTTCGCGCCGTACGGCGTGGGCCGCGGCGTCTACACCGGCGACACCGTGATCGGCCTGAAGGGCCGCATCGTGTTCGAGGCCCCGGGCCTGGTTTCGCTGCTGGCCGCACACCGTGCGCTGGAAGATGCGGTGCTGACCAAGCAGCAGAACCGCTTCAAGCCGGACGTGGCGCGCAAGTGGGTGGAGCTGGTGTACGAAGGCTTCTACCACGACCCGCTGAAGACCGACATCGAAGCCTTCCTGAAGTCCTCGCAGGCCAAGGTCAACGGTGAAGTGGTGCTGGAAACCCGTGGTGGCCGCGTCGATGCGGTGGCCGTGAAGTCGCCGCACCTGCTCAACACCAAGGGCGCCACCTACGCGCAGTCGGCCGACTGGGGCGTGGAGGAGGCTGAAGGCTTCATCAAGCTGTTCGGCATGAGCTCCACCGTTTACGCGCAGGTCAACCGCGGTTGACCTGTGACGGGGTGCCGGCCGCTGGCCGGCGCCTCGCAACGTCGATGGAGGGTAGTGCCGGCCGCTGGCCGGCTCGTGGCACGGCTGGATCATTGCGGAGCCGGCCAGCGGCCGGCACTACCGATTTCGAACCCTACGGATATTCAGACACATGCTTGAACAGACGCTCGATCACCTGCAGGCCCTGGTGTCCTTCGACACCCGCAACCCGCCGCGTGCGATCACCACCGGTGGCATCTTCGATTACCTGCGCGACAACCTGCCCGGCTTCAACGTCGAGGTGATCGACCATGGCGCGGGCGCAGTCAGCCTGTACGCCGTGCGCGGGACGCCGAAGTACCTGTTCAACGTGCACCTGGACACCGTGCCGGACTCGCCGCACTGGAGTGCCGACCCGCATGTGATGCGGCGCCTGGACGACCGTGTGGTCGGCCTGGGTGTGTGTGACATCAAGGGCGCCGCCGCTGCGCTGGTGGCGGCGGCCAATGCCAGCGATGGCGATGCCGCCTTCCTGTTCTCCAGCGACGAGGAAGCCAACGATCCGCGCTGTATCGCCGCGTTCCTGGCCCGTGGCCTGCCGTATGAAGCGGTGCTGGTGGCCGAGCCGACCATGAGTGAAGCGGTGCTGGCGCATCGTGGCATCAGCTCGGTGCTGATGCAGTTCGCCGGCCGCGCCGGCCATGCGTCCGGCAAGCAGGACGCGGCCGCCAGCGCGCTGCACCAGGCCATGCGCTGGGGCAACCGTGCACTGGACCATGTGGAATCGCTGGCCTCGGCCCGCTTCGGCGGGCTGACCGGGCTGCGCTTCAACATCGGTCGCGTCGAAGGCGGGATCAAGGCCAACATGATCGCACCGGCTGCTGAGGTGCGCTTCGGGTTCCGCCCGCTGCCGTCGATGGACATTGATGGCCTGCTGGCGACCTTCGCCGGTTTCGCCGAACCGGAAGCCGCCGTGTTCACCGAAACGTTCCGTGGCCCCAGCCTGCCGGCCGGTGACATCGCCGAGGCCGAGAACCGCCGCCTGCTGGCGCGCGATGTGGCCGATGCGCTGGAGCTGCCGATCGGCAACGCGGTGGACTTCTGGACCGAGGCCTCGCTGTTCTCCGCCGGTGGCTACACCACGCTGGTGTTCGGCCCGGGCGACATCGCCCAGGCCCACACCGCCGATGAGTTCGTGACGCTGGAGCAGCTGCAGCGCTACACCGACGCCGTGCATCGCATCATCGCCGCCGGCGCCTGATCGACCCTACAACGCCGCCCGGCCCTGGCCGGGTGGAACTGCAACGCGGCGACCGCCGCCTGTGACGAAACCGAAATGTCTCCTGCCCTCCAGCCCCACCGCCAGACCCGCCAGACCATCGTGCGCCTGCTTTCCAGCATGGCCAGCGCGAAGGAGATCAGCCAGTACCTCAAGCGCTTCTCGCAGCTGGACGCCAAGCGCTTCGCCGTGGTCAAGGTCGGCGGCGCGGTGCTGCGCGACGACCTCGACGCGCTGACCTCTTCGCTGTCGTTCCTGCAGGAAGTCGGGCTGACCCCGATCGTGCTGCACGGCGCCGGCCCGCAGCTGGATGCCGAACTGTCGGCCGCCGGCATCGAGAAGCAGACCGTCAACGGCCTGCGCGTGACGTCGCCGGAAGCGCTGGCGATCGTGCGCCGGGTGTTCCAGCAGTCCAACCTGCGCCTGGTCGAGGCGCTGCAGCAGAACGGCGCGCGCGCCACCTCGATCACCGGCGGCGTGTTCGAGGCCGAGTACCTGGACGTGGACACCTACGGCCTGGTCGGCGAGGTGAAGAAGGTCAACCTGGCACCGATCGAGGCCAGCCTGCGTGCCGGGTCGATCCCGGTCATCACCAGCCTGGGCGAGACCGCTGGCGGCCAGATCCTCAACGTCAACGCCGACTTCGCCGCCAACGAGCTGGTGCAGGAACTGCAGCCATACAAGATCATCTTCCTGACCGGCACTGGCGGCCTGCTGGACGAGCAGGGCAACGTGATCGATTCGATCAACCTGTCCACCGAGTACGACCACCTGATCGCGCAGCCGTGGATCCACGGCGGCATGAAGGTGAAGATCGAACAGATCAAGGATCTGCTCGATCGCCTGCCGCTGGAATCGTCGGTGTCGATCACGCGCCCGGCCGATCTGGCCAAGGAACTGTTCACCCACAAGGGTTCGGGGACGCTTGTGCGCAAGGGCGAGAAGGTGCTGCGCGCCACCGCCTGGAACGCGCTGGACCTGCCGCGCCTGAAGGGCCTGATCGAATCCAGCTTCGGCCGCACCCTGGTGCCGGAGTACTTCGAAAAGACGAAGCTGCTGCGCGCCTACGTCAGCGAGAACTACCGCACCGCGGTGATCCTCACCGACGAGGCCGAGGGCGTGTACCTGGACAAGTTCGCCGTGCTCGACGATGCGCAGGGCGAGGGCCTGGGCCGCGCGGTCTGGAACGTGATGCTGGAGGAAACCCCGCAGCTGTTCTGGCGTTCGCGCCATGGCAATCCGATCAACCACTTCTATTACGCTGAATCCGACGGCTGCTACAAGCAGGACCACTGGAAGGTGTTCTGGTTCGGCGCCGACGGCATCGACCGGATCAAGACCTATGTCGACCATTGCGCCCGGCGCGCGCCGAGCCTGCAGGGCTGAACACATGAACCATGCCGACTGGACCAAGGTCCCTACGCTGGCGGGCACCCATGCGCGGCTGGAGCCGCTGCAGATGGGGCATATCGATGGCCTGCGCGGCGCGCTTGGCGATGGCGCGTTGTCCAGGCTCTGGTACACCCAGGTGCCCGATGCGAAGACCATGGCCGGCTACGTGCAGGCAGCGCTGCAGGCGCAGGCCGAAGGCAGGGTGCTGCCGTTCGTGGTGTTCGATGCCAACGACCAGATTGTCGGCACCACCCGCTACTACGATCTGCAAGCGGACGTGCCGCGCCTGAGTATCGGTTACACCTGGTATGGCGAGTCTGCGCAACGCACCGGGGTCAACACCGAGACCAAGCTGATGCTGCTCAGCCACGCGTTCGAGCGGTTGCAGTGCCTGAGCGTCGTGTTCGAGACCAGCTGGTTCAACTTCACTTCGCGCACCGCCATCGCACGCCTCGGCGCCAAGCAGGATGGCGTGCTGCGCAACCACAAGCGGCACGCCGACGGCACGCCGCGCGACACCGTCATCTTCTCCATCATCGATGCGGAATGGCAGGGCGTGAAGCGCCACCTGCAGTACCGCCTGGACAGCCACGCATGAACGATTCGACTTTCACCCTGGGCATCGTCGGGGCCCGCGGCCATACCGGCGCCGAGCTGATCAAGCTGGTGGCCGCCCATCCGCGCCTGGATCTGGCCTTCGTCTCCTCGCGCGAACGCGCCGGGCAGCGCCTGTCCGACCACCACCCGGAATTCCAGGGCGAGCTGCAGTACGAGAACCTGGATGTCGACGCGGTGGCCGCCAAAGGCGTGGACGCGGTAATCCTGGCCCTGCCCAACGGCCTGGCCGCACCGTTCGTGGCCGCGCTTGAAGCCGCCAAGCCGGACACCGTCATCGTCGATCTCTCGGCCGACTACCGCTTCGACAACAGCTGGTATTACGGCCTGCCGGAGCTGACCCGCGGCCGCTACAACGGCCAGAAGCACATCAGCAACCCGGGCTGCTATGCCACGGCGATGCAGCTGGCGGTGCATCCGCTGCTGGACCTGCTGGCCGGCCCGCCGCAGTGCTTCGGTGTCTCCGGCTACTCCGGTGCCGGTACCACGCCGTCGGACAAGAACAACGTCGAACTGCTGGCCGACAACCTGATGCCGTATGCGCTGACCAACCACGTGCACGAGCGCGAGGTGTCGGTGCAGCTGGGCGTGGCCGTCGAGTTCATGCCGCACGTCGCGCCGCATTTCCGCGGCATCACGCTGACCGCCAACCTGTGGCTGAACCGCGTGCAGACCCGCGAACAGATCGTCGAGCGCTTCCAGCAGGCCTATGCCGGCGAACCCCTGATCGAAGTGGTGGATGAAGCGCCGTGGGTCAGCCGCATCGCCGGCCGCCACGGTGCCCAGGTCGGTGGCTTCACCCTGGCCCCGGGCGGCAAGCGGGTGGTGGTGGTGGCGACCCTGGACAACCTGCTCAAGGGCGCGGCCACCCAGGCCATGCAGAACCTCAACCTTGCGCTGGGCATCGACGAACTGACGTCGATCCCGCACTGAACACGCCTTCCGGAGCCCCCATGGCAGACCTTCTTTGGCAGAAGCCCGGCGTCGCTGTCGACGCCCAGATCCAGACCTTCCTCGCCGGCGACGATGTGATCCTCGACCGCGAGTTCTTCCTGCATGACATCGCTGCCAGCGCCGCGCATGCGCAGGGCCTGCAGCACATCGGCATCCTCAGCGCCGACGAGCTGGCAGGCCTGCTGCGCGAGCTCGACGTGCTGGCGCAGGATTTCCGTGAAGGCCGCTTCGTGCTGGATACGCAGTACGAAGACGGTCACTCAGCAATCGAAGCGCGTTTGACCGAACGCCTCGGCGACGCTGGCCGCAAGATCCACACCGGCCGCAGCCGCAATGACCAGATCCTGGTCGCCACCCGCCTGTGGCTGAAGGAGAAGCTGCTGCGCGTGGCCGGGCTCAGCACCGACGTGGCCAAGATCGCGCTGGACCGTGCGCAGGCCGAGAAGGACCTGCCGATTCCCGGCTATACCCATATCCAGCGCGCCGTGGTCTCTTCGGCCGGCATGTGGTGGGCCGGATGGGCCGAGGCCTTCATCGACAACGCCATCCGCGCCCGTGACACCCATGCGCTGGTCGACGCCAATCCGCTCGGCACCGCCGCCGGCTACGGGGTGAACCTGCCGCTGGACCGCGAGCACACCACGGCCGCGCTCGGTTTCGCGCGCATGCAGATCTCGCCGATCTACGCACAGCTGTCGCGCGGCAAGTTCGAGCTGGCCGCGCTGGAAGCACTCGGTGGCGCTACGCTGGACCTGCGCCGCATCGCCTGGGACCTGTCGCTGTTCACCAGCGCCGAGTTCGGCTTCGTCGCGCTGCCGGCGCAGTACACCACCGGCAGTTCGATCATGCCCAACAAGCGCAACCCGGACGTGATCGAGCTGATGCGTGCGACCCACGCCAGCGTCGCCGCCGCGCGCACCGAGATCGAGCAGCTGCTGTCGCTGCCTTCGGGTTATCACCGTGACCTGCAGTCGTCCAAGGGCGCCATCTTCCACGGCTTCGGCCGTGGCCTGGCCGCGCTGGAACTGCTGCCGGCGCTGCTGGCCAATCTGGAGTGGCGTGACGACAGGCTGCGCGCAGCGATCGATTCGGGCATGTATGCCACCGACGTCGCCGTGGAAGCGGCGGTGGCCGGTGTGCCGTTCCGCGAGGCCTACAAGGCCGCTGCAGCCGGTGCCGACAGCGCAGGGCAGGGACGTACCCCGGAAGGCAGCCTGGCTGCGCGTGTATCGCCGGGCTCGGCTGCCGATCTGCGCCTGGACGAACTGCGCGCACGCTGGCAGGCGCTGTCCTGATGGCGGGCACTGTCTATCTGGTGATGGCGATGCGCCGGCCGGACTTCAACGATGCGGCGGTGCAGCCGCACCGCGATTTCCTCGAGGCGTTGCAGGCACAGGGAAAGCTGCAGCTGACCGGTGGTTTCGCCGATGGCAGCGGTGGCGCCTATGTGCTGTGCAATGTCGAGAGCCTGGAACAGGCGCGGGCCATCGTCGCCACCGATCCGCTGGTGACGATGCACGCTTCCGAGCTGACCGTGCACGAATGGAATACCCGCTGAGGCCCTGACCGATGACCCTGCACGCCGCCACCGTCGCTTCGCCGTTCCCGCAACAGGCGCTGCCGCCATGGCGGCGTGCGGTGCTGAAGGTCGGCAGCAGCCTGCTGGCGGCCGATGGTGGCGGCCTGTCGCCACGCCACGCGCTGGGCCTGGCCCAGTTTGTATCCGCCAACGTGCTGGCTGGGCGCGAGGTGGTGATCGTCTCCTCCGGCGCGGTTGCGGCGGGGCGCGCGATCCTGCCGCGGGCCGATGAACCCGGTGCGGCGATGGCAGCGCGGCAGGCCCTGGCCGCGCTCGGCCAGGCCCAGCTGATCGGGCTCTGGCAGCGCTTCTTCGAGCGCCCGGTGGCGCAGGTGCTGCTGACCCACGACGACCTGCGCAACCGCCGCCGCTACCTCAATGCACGCGCCACGCTGAGCGAACTGCTGCGGCTGGGTACGCTGCCGGTGGTCAACGAGAACGACACCGTATCGGTGGACGAGCTCAAGCTCGGTGACAACGACAACCTGGCCGCGACCGTGGCCGCGCTGGTCGATGCCGATGCACTGTTCATCGCCACCGACATCGACGGCCTGTACAACGCAGATCCGCGCACCGTGGCCGACGCGCGGCCACTGCACGACGTGCCGGAACTGAGTGACGATGTGCTGGCGATGGCCGGCGGCGCCGGCTCGCGCGCCGGCACCGGCGGCATGCGTACCAAGCTGGAGGCGGCGGCCAAGGCGGGCCGCCTCGGCATCGAGACCTACCTGTTCAACGGCCGCAGCAGCGATGTGGTGCGCGCGCTGGCGCAGGACCGCCTGTTCGGCACCCGCATCCACGCCGCACGCAGCCGCGAGGCTGCCCGCAAGCACTGGCTGCGGCACGCGCCGCTGGCCGAGGGCGCGATCGTCGTCGATGCCGGTGCGGCACAGGCGATGCGGGAGAAGGGCGCCTCGCTGCTGCCCGGCGGCATCACCGGTGTGGAGGGTGCGTTCCGCCGCGGTGACATGGTGCAGGTGTGCTGGATCGCGCCGCAGGGGCGTGTCTGTGTCGCCCGCGGCGTCAGCCAGTACGCCGCCGCCGACGTGCGCCGCATCGCCGGCCATCATTCGCGCGACATCCAGGCCGTGCTGGGCTACAACTACGGTGGCAGCGTCGTCCATCGTGACGACCTGGTGCTGCCATGACCGGTTTGAAGGACACCCCGATGAGCGAAATCGAAGCCCAGGCGCGCGCCTGCCGTGATGCAGCGCAGATCGTTGCCGGCCTGGACAGTGCGGCGCGACGCACGCTGCTGCTGGCGATGGCGCAGGCCCTGGAAGTAAATGCCGGACTGATCCTGGCCGGCAACGCACGCGACCTCGCCGCCGCGCGCGACAAGGGCGTTGGCAGTGCCATGCTCGACCGCCTCGCACTGGACCCGCCGCGGCTGTTCGCGATGGCCGAGGCGGTGCGCGAGGTGGCCGCGCTGCCTGACCCGGTCGGCCAGGTGACGCGCGACGACGTACGTCCCAACGGCATCCGCGTGCAGAAGGTGCGCGTGCCGCTGGGCGTGATTGCGATGATCTACGAGGCGCGCCCGAACGTGACGGCCGAAGCCGCCGCGCTGTGCCTGAAGGCCGGCAATGGCGTGATCCTGCGCGGTGGTTCCGAAGCGATCCACTCCAATACCGCCATCGCCCAGGCGCTGGCCGGTGCATTGAAGGCCAACGGCGTACCGCCGGCGGCGGTGACCGTGCTCACCGACCTGCGCCGCGAGGCGATGCTGGAACTGCTGCAGCTGCATGAGCTGATCGACCTGGCCATTCCGCGTGGCGGCGAAGGCCTGATCCGTTTCGTGGCCGAGCACGCGCGCGTGCCGGTGATCAAGCATTACAAGGGGGTGTGCCACCTGTTCGTGGACGCCAGCGCCGACCTCGGCAAGGCCATCGACCTGCTGGTGGACGGCAAGTGCAGCCGGCCGGCGGCGTGCAATTCGCTGGAGACGCTGCTGGTGCACCGCGCCGTGGCTGACGCGTTCCTGCCGCGCGTGGCGCAGGCGCTGGGTGAGCGTGGGGTGCAGCTGCGCGCCGATGCGCAGGCGCAGCCGTTGCTGCCGGGCAGCACGGCGGCGACCGAGGAGGATTACGCCGCCGAGTTCCTCGATCTGGTGCTGGCGGTGCGCGTGGTCGATGATCTTGATGCAGCCATCGCGCACATCCGCACCTATACCTCCGACCACACCGAAGTGATCGCCACCGAGGACACCGGCCACGCCGAGCGCTTCGTCAACGCGCTGCGCTCGGCGGTGGTGATGGTCAACGCTTCGTCGCGCTTCTCCGATGGTGGCCAGCTGGGCCTGGGCAGTGAGATCGGTATTTCCACCACGCGCCTGCACGCCTACGGCCCGATGGGCTTGGAAGCCCTCACCGTTGAACGATTTGTCGTGCGCGGCGAAGGGCAGACGCGTACATAAGTGGATCCACGCGGCGCGTAGATGCTCTTCGCGGCAAACCCCGGTGCCGACCAAGGCCGGCACCCACCAGGCCCAAGCGCCGACCCAGGTCGGCAGCTACACCACCTCGCGGCGGATGCCGACCGGCCGTGCGTGATCATCCATGTGCAGCGTGGCGGCCTTGCAGCCCATCAGGCGTTCGGCCAGCCCGGTGCTGGCGCCCAGATCGGCGGCCACTTCGTTGAGGCTGGCCAGGGGCCGCGGCAGGCGGCGTTCGCGGCCACGGAAGCGGGCGCGGTTGTACTCGGCCCAGGCGATCAGCAGCACACTGGCGCACAGCAGCATCAATGGCAGCGCGACCAGCACGTACGGGTCGAACTGGTTCTGCCGTTCGTAGAGCTGCCGCCAGGCCAGCTGGCCACCGATCAACCACGAGAGCAGGGTCACCAGGGGGGCCCACAGATAGAAGTAGAAACCCCAGAACGCCAGGGTGACGAAGCCCCAGGCCGTGCGCTGGAAGTGTGGCTGGCGATGCGGCTTGCGGATCATCCGCGAGTCGAAGCGGTTGGACGGGCGTTGCGCGTTCATCGGATCCCCCGGTCAGGGCTGGTCCAGGTGGCGCGCTTGCTGCGACGGCGCAGCAGCGTCTTGGGCAGCGCCACCAGGGTGGTGGAAAGGCTGATCAGCCAGTAAGCCATCGGGTACCAGATGACCCAGAAGTAATTGCGTCCAATCTGTGTTTCGTAACGCCGGTCGATGATCAGGCTGCTGGCGAACTGCAGCAGGCAGACCAGCGCCAGGATCACGCCATGCCACTCCGGCAGCAGGCTGGCGATATGCAGCTGCGGCGGCAGCTCGATGAACTTGCCCAGTGCCCACAGCAGCACGATGAACAGCATCGTGTAGGCCCAGACCACGCTCAACACGTACTCCAGTAGCACGCCCCACATGCGCCGCTCTTTCCAGTGCAGCAGCGAGTGCGCGTGGCGCAGCATCACTTCCACGCCGCCCTGGGCCCAGCGCAGGCGCTGCCGCCAGAGGCCCTTGAGCGTCTCCGGCATCAGGATGAAGCACAGCGCATTGGGTTCGTAGCGGATGTCCCAGTGCGCGCGCTGCAGGCGCCAGCTGATGTCGATGTCCTCGGTCACCATGTCATCCGACCACCAGCCGACCTGGTGCAGGGCAGTGCGGCGGAAGCCGGCGATCACGCCGGAGATGGTGAAGATGCGGCCATACACGCGCTGTGCCCGCTTGATCATGCCGATGATCGAGGAGAATTCCGCCACCTGCAGGCGTCCGAGCAGGGTGGAGCGGTTGCGGATGCGCGGGTTGCCGGTGACCGCACCGACCCGGTTGCCACTGACCAGGTGCCAGACCATCCAGTGCAGTGCATGCTCTTCCAGCATCGCATCGCCATCGATGCACACCAGGTACTCCGAGCGTGCGGCCAGTGCGCCCATGCGCAGCGCATTGGCCTTGCCCAGGTTGCGGTCCAGGTGCAGCACGCGAAGCCGTGGATGCCTTGCCGCCAGCGCATCCAGCCGTGCGCCGGTGTCATCGCTGCTGCCATCGTCGATGGCGATCACTTCGTAATCGGCGGGGTAGCGCTGGGCCAGCGCCGCAGTGAGCGTGTCGTCCAGGTTTTCTGCTTCGTTGTGGCAGGGCACCAGCAAGGTCGCGAAGGGAGGGGCGATCATCAAGGGCGGATCGTTGCGCGGACGTGAGTGACGCTCGCGCCGGAAGTAGTAGTACAGGCCACCGGACATCCAGAAGAACGCCATCACCATCGGGTAGTAGAAGGCGAACTGGAACAGGACCTGCAGCAGCGGATGCATGTCCACGTCACTTCTCCGGGTACGGGAAGTTGCCGGCGGACATTGCCGCGCGGGCATCGCGGGTGGAGGGCTGGTCGGCGATGAAGTCATCGGGGTACCAGGCGAAGTGGTGCACGCCCTGCGCCTGCAACTGGCGGATCTGCGCACGCAGGCGCGCGGCGGGAATCGGCTGCCCGCTGCGCCAATCGACGGTCTGCAGCTCGAACAGCGTGTGCTGAAGCTGCGGGTCGTGCGCGCGTACCGCGGCCAGCAACTGGTCGAGCCAGCGCTCGGGGTGCCTGCTGCCTTCCATCCACGGCATCGCCATCAGCGCCGTCTGGTCGTAGGCCTTGTTGAACAGGTCCAGGCGCTGCGCGAACCAGGCTTCGCTCTGCGGGCGGAGTACCGGCTCGGCATACAGGTTGCGCACCGTTGCCAGTTTCGGCCGCCAGCGCTGCGCGCTGTTGCGCAGAGCCAGGGTGAAGTCGATCAGTGCCTGGGTACGTGCGCTGCCATCTTCGCCGGCCGCCAGGGCGGGCAGCTCGGTGTCGCGCAGGTAGCCGTCGTCATGGAACAGCAGGCCTTCGAAGTAGGAATTGACCGCCAGGTCCTCGTAGATGTCGAGCATGATCTGCCTGGCCTTCGGGTTGGTGAAATCCAACCGGTACATGCCGTCGGCATCCCCATTGCGGATCGCCAGCACCTTGCGCTGCTCCGGGTCGGGCAGTTCGAAGCCGAGCACTGGCAACCACGCGTAGACCTTCACGCCCGCGCGGGATTTCAGCTGCCAGGCGACGCGGCTGAACAGGTCCGCCCGCATCGGCATGTGCCGGTTCGGGAAATACAGCGCATCGGCGGTGTTGTTGCCGTCCGGGTCGGCAAAGGCCTGCAGATAGACATGGGTCGGCGCGATGCGCTTGACCCGCTCGATCAATGCATCGAGATTGCGTGCCTGCTGCGCTGGATCCGGGTCATACATATCATCCAGATCGATCTGCAGGGCGCGGATGCCATCGAGCGCCACGTCTCGGCGCAGTTCGTAGGCCAGGCCTTCCACGGTCGGGTTGTTGCTCACCAGCAATCGTGCCAGCCCGTGCAGGTCGCGGGCCACTGGCGTGCTACGGCCTTCCAGGTCGAACGAAACCGGCATGCCCAGCTGCTCGGCGATGTCGTTGCTCAACTGGTTGTACGCGGCATACGGCCAGACGATGGCGCGCGGGCGCACGCCCAGGTGCTGCTGGATGCGCTGCACGCTGCGCGAAAGATCAGTGCGCAGGCGCTGCTCATACTGTGTCCCGCTCTCGTAGCTGCGCGTGGCCGGGGTGTAGATGCGGGTGACCACGGCGGGCGTGGAGTTTCCCTGCGGATTGGCAAGCACGCCGTGGTGCAGGTCGTCGGTATGGCTGGCCACTTCGATCAGGCCACTGTCGTGCATCTGCTTCAGCTGCGCCCAGGTCACGAAGTCATCGTGGCCGAACGGGCGGTAGCCGTAGTCGATGGTGCGGCCCGGTGCCATGTCCACGTAATCGGTGATCACCGCCACCAGGGCCGGGTAGTGGTAGGCCTGCAGCAGCGGGAACGCCTTGTCGTAGACGCTGCGCAGGCCATCGTCGAAGGTCAGCAGCACCGGCTTGGGAGGCAGCGTGGCGCGGCCCTGCGAGGCCTCGATCAGCTGCGACAGCGAAACCGGGTGGTAGCCGTGCGCGCCCAGCCAGTCCAGGTGCGCGGCGAAGTTCTGCGTGCTCACCGCATAGGAATCGGCATCACCCTTGGCGGCCACCTTGTCGCGGATGTCGTGGTAGCTGAGGATCAGCAGGCCGTTGTCGATCGCATCAAGATGCAGGGGCTGCTGCGCGAACGCCGGTGGCACGCAGGCCAGCAGCAGGAGCACGATCAGTCGCAGGAAGCGGGCCATGTCAGTCTCCCCAGCGCAATGCGGCTTCGAAGCCGATATGGCGCTCGCGATGGCCGTCGTAGACCGGTCGTGACCACCGCACGCCATACTCGAACACGCGGCCAGGGCCCAGCTGCCACTCGTGCATGTAGGACACCGACGGCACCAACGCGCTGCCGAAGCCGTCCTGCCAGTAGTCGCCCAGCGAGACGGTCAGCCGGTGCCGGAAGTGGCGCTCGTAGTGCCGCCACAGCTGCTGGTCGATGCGCAGGCCGATCTCGACCATGCGGTCGCGCTTCGGGTTGAAGTAAGGCGCATCATCGCGGCTGCCGCGACTGGTGTAGGCACTGGCCAGGCCATCGACCAGCCAGCGTGGGCGGGTCAGCAGGCGCTGTTGGACGCTGGTGCCGAACAGCTCGCGGTGGTTGCCGTCGTCATAGCGGAAGCGGCTCGCGCCGAACGTCCAGTGGGTGAGCTCGCTGCGCCGGTAGTCCACCTGTGCGCTCACGCTGTCGGCGGTGATGCCGGCCGCGCGCGCCTGCATCGAGGCCTCCGGGTCATTGCGTGCGACCACCACGCCGGCGTGCCAGGAATCGTTGAACTGCCAGCCGACGCCGACGCGCAGGCCGGTGTCGCCGATGTGATCGTTGGCGCGCAGGACCGCCGCTTCCGCATCCAGCTGCCCGAAGCGGTAACGCACGCCCGCACCCAGCCACAGGGGATCGATGCGCTGGTCCTGGAAGTCGGTCACGCGACGGTCGGCGAGGGCGAACAACCGCCAGCGGTCATCAAGGATCGGCGTCTCCACGTCCACGCCGTAGTGGCGGTCGTTGTTGCCCAGGGGCGAAGTACCACCGCCCCCGGAGCTGCGGCCGATGTCGGTCCATGCCTTCAGCTGCCAGCCGCGATGCGCGCGCCAGGCCTGGTCCATGCGTTCGACTGCCGGCTGGGTGGGGTAGCGTGCGACCAGGTCATCGTGCAGCGGCCGCGCCAGGTCGTCGCGCTGCAGGGCGACATAGGCCTCTTCCATGCCCAGCCGCGGTTCGATGTCCCGCGGATCGAGCGCGTGTGCCATCTGCTGGCGCTGCAGCGCCCGGCGTGGCCAGCCGCGCATCATGTAGACGCTGGCCAGCGCACTCTGCAGCCCGCCGTTGCCGGGTGCGATCTCGACCATCGACTCCAGATCGTGCTGCGCGGTGTGTAGGTCGCCGCTGTAGGCGCGCACCATCGCCAGATTGAGATCGGCCTCGTAGCGCGACCAGTTCGCGTACGGCGACTTGCCGTTGCTCCAGCGCCACGCCGGCTCCTTGTCGCGCCATGCCTGCAGCAGGTCGATGGCCTTTTCCTGCTGCTCGCTTTCCAGGTAGGCGTAAGCCAGTTCCGAATGCGAGGCGTCGCGCGTCGGGTCGCCAGCGACGGCCGCCTGCAGCACCGGGATGGCTTCTTCCGGGTGCAGGGTGCCCATCAACGAATCGCCCACTGCGGGCAGCACGTAGTCGGGCAGGGTGTGGCCTTCGGCCTGCAGTGCCCGCGCTTCCTCGCGGACCTGTGCATGGCGGCCCAGCCGGTTGAGCAGGATCAGCCGGTCCATGCGGATCCGCAGTGGTGCCTGCGAGGGCGGGGTGCCTTCGCCGCCGAGGTAGCGCTGCATGCGGGCCAGGGTCGATTCGGCTTCTTCCAGGCGGCTGTCCTCGCTGCTGCTGTAGGCCAGGCTCCAGACCACCAGCTTGGCCAGGTAGTCGCCTTCCAGGCGCTGTTTCTGCGCAGCGTCGAACAGTTGCGGGCGCTGCTGGTACAGCTCCCACGCACGCCAGGCGTTGCCGATGTCGCCCAGCGTCAATACGCGCAGCTTGAACAGCAGGTCGTCGTTGGGTTGCTGTTGGCTGGCGCGCTCGATCGCGCCCAGGGCGTCCAGCCAACGCGCCTGGTCTCGATAGCGGCCGATCTCGGCCAACGCTGCTTCGCGGTCGGGCGGGGCAGCGCTGCTGGCCCAGGCCAGGGCGGTGCAGGCGAGGCCGACGCAGAGCGCCAGCCGGCGGTGGACAACCATTGGGGACCCCCTTGGCTTCCGAACCAGACAACCTGAAAAATGTGACGCACATCACATGCCAGCTTTTGGCGTGGCCGTGGCCCGCGTCACTCCCTTCGTGCATTCCCGCCCAGCGAAGACGGATACAACCCGGACAGCGACCTGCGATGTCTTGTCTGAAACGAAAGTCCCCCGCACACCGAGTGGTGGCCCGGGCGGCGCTGCCGCCCCCATGCCCGATGCCGGCACGCGGCAAGGATGGGCATTCGTGGGCACTATCCGCCCGGAATTGTCAGCCCGGCGTCAAAATGCGCAGACGGGCTGACGAATGGTAGGTGGGCCCGGTTGCGGGCCCCACGTGGCTTACCAGAGATCTTCCAGCTTGCGCGGCTTGCAGGCCACCCACGAAGCGCACAGCATCAGTGCGGCGCAGCCGAACAGGAAGCTGAACGGGAGGGTCCAGCCGTCGCTGACCGTGTGCAGCCAGCCGACCAGGAACGGGCCCAGGCAGCTGAAGCTGTAGCCCACGCCCTGCATGAAGCCGGACAGCGCCGCCGAGCCGGTCGGGGTGCGGGTGCGCAGGTTGATCAGGGTCAGTGCCAGCGGGAAGGTGGATGGGCCGACGCCGAGCAGGCAGGCCCACAGCAGGGGGGCCTTCATCGGTGCCAGCAGCAGGCCGGTGAAGGCGATCACGAACGAGAAAAAGCCAATCAGCACCAGCGGGAACGGGTTCTGCATGCGCACCGCCATCGACGGAATGACCAGCGATGGCAGCAGGCCCAGCGCCGAGAACACGGCGACCATCACGCCACCGAACGCGGGCGTGCCACCGGCCTCGACCACGATGCGCGGCAGCCAGGTGAACATCGAGTAGGTCATCAGCGAGGTCATGCCGAACATCAGCGTCATGCTCCAGCCCAGTGACGTGCGCCAGACCTTGCCGTGCGGCTGCGCGGTCGGATCGGATGCGTCGGATTGGGGCTTCGGCGCGCGCGTGGCCAGCACCAGCCACGGCAGTGCGGCAGCCAGCGCCAGCAGCGCCCACATGCCCAGCGACACGCGCCAGCCTGCGGCGTTGGCCACCGGCACCGCCAGCAGTGCCGGCAGCATCGTGCCCAGTTGCAGCACGCTGATGTAGAGCGTGCTCATGGTGCCGACCTTGTTGGCGAAATAGCGCTTCACCAGTGGCGGCACCACCACGTTGCCGATGCCCATGCCGGCCAGTGCCACCACCGAACCCAACAGCAGCGTGCCGACGTTGCCGGCGCTGGAACGCAGCAGCAGGCCGGCCATCGCCATCACCATCGCCAGCAGCGTGGTGCGCTCCAGCCCGAGGCGCCGCGCCAGTGCCGGCGTGGCCACGCCGAACAGTGCGAACGACGCGGTCGGCAGCATGCCCAGCACGCCGGTCATGGTGGTACCGAAACCGAACTGCTGGCCGAGCACGTCCAGCAGCGGAGTGATCGAGGTGACCGCGGTGCGCAGGTTGATCGCTGCCAGCAGGATCGCGGCGAATGCGAGGACGCGGCCGTGCAGCAGCGACGGCGAATCGGAAGGGGAGGAACTCATCGGTGGTCCTTGCAGGTGTCGCACGCCGGGGCAATGGCATGCAGCGCCGGCATCGGTCTACGCCGAAGCGGCAGGTGGGGGAGGGGCTGCTGGCGGGCCGGCAGCGCGGCCATTGTACGTGCGGGCTCCGGCAAGGTCCCGTCATGCGGGCGGCCAGGTGCCTGATACAAAAAAACCCGGAGGACAGTGATGTCTTCCAGGCTTCTTGGTGACCACCGAAGTGGTCGGGGAGACAGGATTCGAACCTGCGACCTCTACGTCCCGAACGTAGCGCTCTACCAGACTGAGCTACACCCCGAAGGGAGCCGCCTATTCTAGCGATTCACCCCGATGGCGGCAAGGGGTGAATGCTGTTTTCTTCACACTGCCGAAGCAGTGCCACTTCAGGGAACAAAAAAGCCTGGACGACTTCACCAGGCTTCAATGCGACCACCGAAGTGGTCGGGGAGACAGGATTCGAACCTGCGACCTCTACGTCCCGAACGTAGCGCTCTACCAGACTGAGCTACACCCCGAAGGAGCCGCCTAAGATACCGTGTGAAGGCCAAGGCGGCAAGGTTTTTTTACAGCTCAGCGACGATTTTCTTTCTCGATGCGGTTCTGCTCGCGGGCTTCGAACCACATGCCGTTGAGGATGGCCACCGTCGAGGCGAGGCCGGCACCGAGAATCCAGGCGAAATACCACATGATCAGTCTCCTTCATTCCGGGTAGGTGCCGACCGTTGGTCGGCACACGTGCAAGCAATCAATACGCGTTCGGGTTGTTGCCCATCTCTTCGGTGGTGGTCTTGCCCTTCAGCACGCGGTACACCCAGGTGGTGTAGGCGAGGATGATCGGCAGGAACACCGCCGTGGCCAGCAGCATGATCCACAGGGTCAGGTGGCTGGACGAGGCATCCCACACGGTCAGGCTGGAGGTGGGCTGGCTCGAGGACGGCAGCAGGAACGGGAAGATGGCGAAGCCGACGGTCAGGATGATGCCAGCGATGGCCGCACCGGAGGCAATGAAGGCCAGGCCGCCGCGGCGGGCACGCAGCAGCACCGCACTGGCGAGCAGGCCGGCCAGGCCGAGCAGCGGGGCCAGGATCGTGGCCGGCATCGTGCTGTAGTTGCGCATCCAGCCACCGGCGGCGCCGAGTTCGGCGGTCTTCAGCAGCGGATTGGTGGCGCCGTCGGTGACCACCTGCGAGGTGATCTGGTAACCCGGCAGGCCGAAGGCCACCCAGGCGCCGCCGACCGCAAAGAGCACGAAAGCGATGATCGCGGCGATGCTGCCGAAGCGGGCCGCACGCTCGGCCACCGGGCCGTCGGTCTTCAGCACCAGCATGGCGGCACCGTGGGCGACCAGCATCGACACGCTGAGCAGGCCGGCCAGCAGTGCGAAGGGCATCAGCAGGCCGAAGAACGAGCCGGTGTAGAAGATGCGCATGCTGTCATCGAAGTGGAACGGCACGCCCAGCACCACGTTGCCCACCGCCACGCCCATGATCAGCGCCGGTATGAAGCCACCGATGAACAGCGCCCAGTCCCAGGTGTTGCGCCAGCGCTCGCTGGGCATCTTGCTGCGGAACTTGAAGCCGACCGGACGCAGGATCAGGGCGAACAGGATCACGAACATCGCCAGGTAGAACCCGGAGAAGCTGACCGCGTAGAGCGGCGGCCAGGCGGCGAAGATCGCGCCGCCGCCCAGGATCAGCCACACCTGGTTGCCTTCCCAGACCGGACCGATGGTATTGATCACCAGCCGGCGCTCAGCGTCGTTGCGGGCGACGAAGGGCAGCAGGGTGCCCACGCCCAGGTCGAAACCATCCATCACGGCGAAACCGATCAGCAGGATGCCGAGCAGCAGCCACCAGATCACGCGCAGCGTGGTGTAGTCCAGAAGAATGAAATCCATCTTGGTTCTCCTGCCTCAGGCCTGGCCGGCGGCCGGCGCCGAGGCATTGTGGGAAGCATGCGGCTGGGGCGACTGCAGCGACGGCAGCACCTCGTCCGGACCCTTGCGGATCGCCTTGAGCATCAGCTTGATCTCGACCACGATCAGCGCGGTGTAGATGGCAGTGAAGCCGGCCAGGGTCAGCACGATTTCATGCAGGGCCAGGCCCGACGCCGCATAGAAGGTCGGCAGCACGCCATCGACCGCCCACGGCTGGCGACCATACTCGGCCACGAACCAGCCGCACTCGATCGCGATCCACGGTGCCGGCAGCGTCCACAGGGCCAGCTTGAGGAACCAGCGCTTGTCCTGGAAGTTGTTGCGGCACGAGTAGTAGAAGGCCAGCGCGAAGAAGGCGATCAGGTAGAAGCCCAGGCCGGCCATCACGCGGAAGGTCCAGAACAACGGCATCACGCGCGGCACCGTGTCCATCGCCGCCT
Organism: Stenotrophomonas sp. YJH_SMC_135; assembly: GCF_059372355.1. Classification (NCBI taxonomy): domain Bacteria; kingdom Pseudomonadati; phylum Pseudomonadota; class Gammaproteobacteria; order Lysobacterales; family Lysobacteraceae; genus Stenotrophomonas; species Stenotrophomonas sp. YJH_SMC_135. Next base: position 485,542 of record NZ_JCAFVN010000003.1, on the reverse strand, counting down.
GCGAGATCTCCTGCGGGGTGGCGTTGAGGATGTCATCGCGATAGCGCTTGAGCAGCAGGCCGTGGCCCAGGTCCTGCCAGTGGCGGTCGAACATCTCGCGCGCTTCAACGTCGTTCTTGTTGGCGCGCAGGCGTTCCAATGCACCGTAGGCCAGCTGGCCGCCACGCACGCGGTGTTCGGCGCGCTCGACCAGTTCCAGGATGCCGGGAATCGGCTGGTTCAACGAGCGGGTGGCGATCAGGCCCATCAGGTAGGGGATCTTCACCGCGTAGTCGTTCTGGTGAGTCTCCTGGTTGGGGATGCCGAAGGCGGTGAAGTCGGCCGGCGCTCGCTCGGTCTCCCACATCGCCTCGATCGCGGCCAGCTTCATCTTCTGGTGTTCGCTGGCGGCGTAACCGCTCTCGTCACCCAGCACGACCACCGACAGCGATGACAGCAGGCCGAACGCCGCGGCCACCGCAAACGAACGACGGGCCAGGTCCTTGTGCTTGTTGCGCAGCAGGAACAGGGCGCTGATCGCCATCACGAACACCGCACCGGTCACGTAGCCGGCGCTGACGGTGTGCACGAACTTGGCCTGCGCCACCGGGTTGAACACCACCGCCATGAAGTCGACCACTTCCATGCGCATGGTTTCCGGGTTGAACACCGCACCGGTCGGGTTCTGCATCCAGCCATTGGCCACCAGGATCCAGATCGCCGACAGGTTGGTCCCCAGCGCCATCAGCCAGGTCACCATCAGGTGCTTGACCTTGCTCAGGCGGTTCCAGCCGAAGAAGAACAGGCCGACGAAGGTCGCTTCCAGGAAGAACGCCATCAGGCCTTCGATCGCCAGTGGCGCACCGAAGATGTCACCCACGTAGTGGCTGTAGTAGGACCAGTTCATGCCGAACTGGAATTCCATGACGATGCCGGTGGCAACGCCCATGGCGAAGTTGATGCCGAACAAGACGCCCCAGAACAGGGTCATCCTGCGCCAGATCTCCTTGCCGGTCATCACGTACACGCTCTCCATGATGGCCACCATGAAGGACAGGCCGAGGGTGAGCGGTACGAATAGGAAGTGGTACATCGCGGTCAGCGCGAATTGCAGCCGCGACAGTTCTACGACTGTCTGATCAATCATGGCCTGGCTACCTCGTTGGATAGTGCCGTTGCAGGTGGCGGGAAGGGTGGTCTACGACGTGAATGATGTGACCGACTACTTCAAACAGCCTTGATCCAGATCAATGTATGAACAGGTGCCCCGGTTGATCGTATGCCAACCTGATGAAGACTGCGACCGCCGGCCGCAGGGGCGGGCTATTGCCTGCGCCTACAATGCCGTGTCTCCCCCGCTGCCCGTGAAGACCTCTTGAGCGCTGCCGAAACGACCCCTGACGGCCTGTCCCCGGATGCTGAAACCGCCCGCCAGCGGCGTGTGCGCACGGCCTGGCTGGCCGACCTGGCACGCTCCGCCCGGGGCCGCCAGCGCCTGGCCGCGCTGTGCATCAGCCTGTCCGGCGCGCTGTTGATCGGGCAGGCTGCCGCCATCGCCTGGCTGGTGCAGCAGGTGCTGGTGGAGCGCGTGCCGCTGGCCTCTGGCCTGCCGGTGCTGGCGGGATTGGCGGTGATCCTGGTGCTGCGCACCCTGCTGGGCAGCGCCACCCAGGCCGCCGCCGGTGACGTGGCCGACGCCGCCCGGCTGGCACTGCGCGAACGCGTGTTCGCGCGCCTGCTGGGCCAGGGCCCGCTCTGGCTGCGGCAGCGCCGCACCGGTGAACTGGGCGAACTGATGCTGCATCACGGTGATGCGATCGAGAGCTATTACAGCGGCTTCCTGCCGGTGCGCACCGAAGTGGTGGTGGTGCCGCTGCTGATCCTGGCCGCTGTCGCCTGGGTGGACTGGGTGGTGGCGCTGATCCTGCTGTTCACCGCGCCGCTGGTGCCGTTCTTCATGATGCTGGTGGGCTGGGGTGCTGAAGCCGCCGGGCGCGCGCAGCTGGGCGAGCTGGCGCGCATGAGCGGCCACTTCGCCGACCGCATCAAGGGCCTGGGCCTGCTGCGCCTGTATGGCCGTGGCGAAGCCGAACTGGCCGGCATCGAGGCCGCCGCCGAAGGCGTGCGCGTGCGCACCCTGAAGGTGCTGCGTATCGCCTTCCTGTCGTCCACCGTGCTGGAATTCTTCGCCTCGGTGAGCGTGGCGATGGTGGCGCTGTACCTGGGCCTGAGCTATCTGGGCATGATGTCGCTACATGCAGCGGTGCCGACGCTGGGTGCGGGCCTGTTCTGCCTGCTGCTGGCGCCGGAGTTCTATGCGCCGCTGCGACGGCTGGCTGCGCACTACCATGATCGCGCCAATGCACTGGCCGCCGCCGCCGAAGTGGAGCGCCTGCTGCAGTCGCTGCCGGACGAGCAGGGCCTGATCGAGAACGAGGTTGCGCCGCTGGCGGTGGAGCCGGCCGAGGCCGCCTTGCCGCCACTGCAGGCGCAAGGACTGGTACTGCGCCCGTTGGGTGCGCCGCAGGATGTGCTGCGGGATCTGGACCTGCTGCTGGAGCCGGGCCAACGCCTGGCCCTGGTCGGTCCCAGCGGGTCCGGCAAAAGCACGCTGCTGGAGGCGCTGGCCGGTTGGTTGCCGCCGCGTGCCGGCAAGCTGCAGCTGCGCCCCGGCGTGCAGGTGGCCTATGCCAGCCAGCGACCGTACCTGTTCCATGGCAGCATCGCCGACAATCTGCGCCTGGCCGATCCCGCAGCCAGCGATGCGCGGTTGCGCGCGGTGGCCGAGGCTTCGCAGGTCCTGCAGTTTGCCCAGCGCCTGCCGCAGGGGCTGGACACGGTGATCGGCGAACGCGGCTTCGGCCTGTCCGGTGGTGAAGCCCGCCGCATTGGCCTGGCCCGCCTGCTGCTGCGCGACCCGCAGGTGCTGCTGCTGGACGAACCCACCGCGTTCCTCGATGCCGATACCGAGGCGGCGCTGCTGCGCAGCCTGGCCGCGTATGCGCGCGGGCGCAGCGTAGTGGTCGCCACCCACAGCCCGGCGGTGATCGCCTGGGCCGATCGTTGCCTGCTGTTGCCGGAAGGCCGCCTGGTCGAGCCGGCACAGGCGGTGCGCGCATGAGCCGTTCGCCTGATTCGCTGCGCGCGGTATTCCTGCGCCACCGGCCGCGCCTGTTGCTGACCCTGCTGCTGCTGTGGACCACGATGCTGGCCGGCACGGCGCTGCTGGGCCTGTCCGGTGGTTTCCTCACGGCGGCCGCGCTGGCCGGTGCGGCCGGCCTCGGCCAGGGCTTCAACTTCTTCTCACCCTCGGCCGGCATCCGTGGCCTGACCATGGCGCGCATCGTGTCGCGCTACTTCGAAAAGCTGGTCGGCCACGATGCCACGCTGCGCATCGCCCGCGACCTGCGCGTGTGGTTCTTCCGCCGCGCGCTGCCACTGGCGCCGGCACGATTGGGCGCCACGCGCACCGGCGAGCTGCTGGCGCGGCTGCTGGGGGACATCGGCGAAGTGGATGGGCTGCTGGTGCGTGCGATCGGGCCGCTGGTGGCGCTGGGCGCGCTGTCGCTGGTGGCGGTTGCCTCGGCAGCGCTGATCCTGCCCTCGGCGGCGGTACTGCTGGCGGTGCTGGCGCTGCTGATCGCCTTCGGCGTGCCGTGGCTGGGCGTGCGTGGCCATGACGACGAAGAGGCCGATCGTGCCGCGCACCGCGCGGCGTTGCGCACCGCTGCATTCGAAGGGCTGGAGGGGGCCGGTGACCTGGCTGCGCTGCATGCCGATGCGGCTTGGCAGCTGAAGGTACGCGTGGCCGCCAAGCAGCTGGCCTCGCGTGATCGTCGTCGGCGTTGGCGCCTGATCGCGGCCTCGACCCTGCACGGCCTGGTGGCGGGGCTGGGCCTGGTGGCGATGCTGGCGTTGGCCCTGCAGGCCGCCGAACAGCAGCACATCGCGCCGGAAATGGCCGCGGGCCTCGTCTTCCTGACCGTGGCGCTGATCGAACTTTGGGCCGGCATGGGCCTGGCCTGGCAGTCGCTGCAGTCCGGGCGCATTGCTGCTGACCGCCTGCAGGCCATCGTCGAACAACCGCCGACGGTGGAGGATCCGCAGACGCCGCAGCCGGTACCCCAGGTGGCGCGCGTGCATTGGGATGACGTGCACTTCCAGTGGCCAGGTGCCGCGCGGCCGGTGTTGTCCGGCCTGCAGCTGACCCTGGCGCCGGGAGAACGCATCGCGATCCGTGGCGACAGCGGCAGCGGCAAGACCACGCTGTCCAGCCTGCTGCTGCGGTTGTGGGATCCGCAACAGGGGCGAATCACCTATGGCGGACGCGACCTGCGCGACGTCGCCCAGGCCGAGTGGCACCGCCAGCTGGCCTGGCTTCCGCAGAACGCACCGGTGTTTGCCGGTACCGTGGCCGAGAACCTGCGGCTGGGGGATCCCGACGCCCGTGATGCTGCGTTGTGGGCGGTCCTGCGTCGCGTGCGCCTGGGCGACTGGGCCGAGCGCAACGGTGGCCTGCAGGCCTGGGTGGGCGAGAACGGCGCGACGATGTCGGCGGGCCAGGCACGACGCCTGGCGCTGGCGCGCGCGCTGCTGCGCAATGCGCCGATCCTGCTGCTCGACGAACCCACCGAAGGCCTGGACGTGGATACCGCACGTGCGCTGTTGCAGGACCTTTCCGGGTTGCTGGACGGGCGCAGCCTGCTGATGATCACCCACGACGACCTGCCCGAAGGCGTGGTCGATGCGCAGTACCGGTTGCGCGACGGGATGTTGGAGCGCGAAGTGCTTCGGTAGATGCCGACCTTGGTCGGCACATCCACGCATGGCGTGGATCTACTGTTGAGCCGAGCCCATGCTCGGCTCCGGAAGCAAGCCAGCCGAGCATGGGCTCGGCTCTACAGGCCGGTCAATGGGAGAACTCGCGCAGCATCACCGCGATCGAGGCCACGTTGGCCAGCACGCACAGCCAGAACACCCACTGGAATGCGGCTTTGCGATGCTTGTGGCGGAACAGCGCCTGGCCCAGCAGCGCGCCGGGCCAGCCTCCGGCGAAGGCCAGCAGCTGCAGGGTGCGCTCGGGAATGCGCCATCGCTTTCGCTGCGCCGCGCGCTTGTCATGGCCATAGAGGCCGAACGACACCGCACTGGCCAGCAGGCACCAGCCACCCAGCCACAGCGGCAGCACACCGCTGATCATCAAGGCGGTCAGCGCGCCGAAGGCGGCCAGCGCGAGGTTACGCCGCCACGCCACTTACAGCGCGTCGAGGAAGCCGCGCACGGCGGGGCCGAAACGCTCGAAATCGACGAGGAAGGCATCATGGCCCTGTGGCGATTCCAGGCCGATGAAGCGCGCATCGGCACCGCCGGCACGCAGGCCGTCGGCGACCTGTTGCTGCTGCTGCACCGGGAACAGGATGTCGGTGTTGGCGCCGATGGCCAGTGCCTTCTCCACCCGGATCTTCGCCAGCCCGGCCAGCACATCGCCGTCGGCGTACTCGGCCAGGTCGAACCAATCCATCGAACGGCTCAGGTACAGATAGCAGTTGGGATCGAAGAAACGCACGAAGCGCCGTGCGTGGCCTTCCAGATAGCTTTCCACCTGGAATTCCAGCCCGAACGGATCGTCGTCGGCCTGGTCCGAATCCAGCCGCACGCGGCCGAAGCGGCCATCCCATTCCAGTGCCGAGCGGTAGGTGATCACGCCCAGCTTGCGCGCCATGCGCATGCCGGACTCGGGGTACTCGGCATCGTCGTAGTGGCCGCCATTCCAGCGCGGGTCGAGACGGATCGCCTCGCGCTGCAGCGAGCGGATCGCGATCGAGAACGGCAGCGCCTGCGCACTGCCGGAAATGTTGACGTGGCTGCGCGCGATGCCCGGGTGCAGCATCAGCACGGCCAGCGCGGTCATCCCGCCCATGGAATTGCCGACCACGCAGGCCAGCTGCGCGATGCCCAGCGCACGCACGACTTCGATCGCGGCGCGAGCGCCGTCTTCGATCGACAGCTCGGGGAAGTCCAGGCGGTAGGGCTCAGCGCTGGCCGGGTTGATCGAGGCGGGGCCGGTCGATCCCTTGCAGCTGCCCAGCGAATTCACGCAGACCACGAACCAGCGGCGGGTATCGATGGGTTTGCCGGGGCCAACCATCGCTTCCCACCAGCCCGGCGCCGGATTGGCCTCGTTGGCCGCCGCATGCGCATCCGGCGACAGGCCGGTCACGATCAGGATCGCATTGCTGGCGTCAGCGGCCAGCGTGCCCCAGGTCTCGTAGGCCACGCGTGCGCCGTGCAGGGTGCCACCGCGCTTGAACGGGAACGGCGAGGGCAGGGCGTGGAAGCGGGTGCCGGGCGGGATGAATTCGGTCATGCAGTCATTCTAGCGGGGCCGCATGTGGAGCTGGCGACACGCTGGTTTCCATCGGCGATGCAGGTAGTGCCGGCCGCTGGCCGGCAACCTCATGAATCCTGATGCGCGTGTGTGGTTGCCGGCCAGCGCCCGGCACTACCGGGCGGAGCGTCAAGGGAACCGCAGTTCCACCACGCCTTCATGCGGCAGGCTTACCTTCACCGGAACGCTCTGCAGGTCGTCCTCGCTGCGGTTGGCGCTGCCGCTGCGCGAGATGCGTGCCACCACTTCCACTTCGCGATGGGCCGACAGCGGTGCGGTCGGCATCGGGCTGTCACCGTCGCCCAGCCCGACCGTGTCCGGGAATCCGGCCAGGGGCAGCTTGCGCGCGGCCACCGGCATCGGTGGTCCACCCACGGCGCGGGCCAACACGAATACCTGGGTGCTGGCCGGCCACTCGGTGCCCTTCAACGCAGGCAGGTGCACACGCACCTGCAGCAGTGCCGGTGGCGACGCGGGCGCAGCATCGGGCGCCTGGCCGGCGGCCTCGCGCGCGATGGCGATCTGTGCCTGCAGCGCCTGCGCGGCACCCGGCTCCAGTCGTGGCAGCAGGCCGCTCCACACATCCGCGGCCTCGGCGTTCTTTCCGCGCTGGCGCAGGGCGATGCCCAGCAGCCAGCTGGCGCGCTCGGCATCGGGAGCCTGTGCGCGCGCCTGCTGCAACCAGGCCATTGCGGTGTCATCGAACTGCTTGCCGGCATCAGCCTGCGCGCGCGCCTGCGCGGCTTCCACCAGCACGCCCGGATCTTCCGGTGCCAATGCGGCGGCCCTCGCGAAGGCATCCGCCGCGGCTGCGGCGTTGCCCAGTTCGGCCTGCGAACGGCCGAGCAATGCCCAGCCGTCGGCACGCTGCGGGTCGCGCTCCAGTGCGTCCTGCAGTGCCTGCACGCCATCGCGCAGGGTGGCTGCCGACGGGGTCGGTTGTACCTGTGCCGCCCTTGGGTCACCGACCAGCAGATACAGGCAGGCACCGGCCACGCCCAGCGCGAGCACGCCGACCACGAAGCCGCGCCGACCGCGCTGGCGCAGTGGCCACAGCACCAGCGCTGCCATCAGCGCGGCGACCAGCCCGGCCAGCATCGGCAGCCAATGGTTCACCATTCGTCTCCTTCATCGGCCTTGCCGGCCGGCGCCGCGCCGACGGTGCGTCCACGTCGGCGGACGATGCCCAGCACTACCAGTGCACCGGCGCCGAGCACCAGCAGGGGGCCACCCCACAGCAGCCAGGTGCCCGGCTGCAACGGTGGTTGATAGAGCACGAACTCACCGTAGCGCGCGACCAGGAACTGCTTGATCTGTGCGTCGTCGTGCCCCTGCTGCATCAGCTGCAGCACCTCGCGGCGCAGGTCCTGGGCGATCTGCGCGTTCGAATCGGCCAGCGACTGGTTCTGGCACTGCACGCAGCGCAGCTGCGCGGCCAGGTCATGGAAGCGGCGTTCCTCGGCGTCATCGCGGAACTGCAGCGGCTGCGGATCGTGCAGCGGCTGCTGGGCCAGCGCGGCCAGCGGCAGCGTCAGAAGCAGCAACGCCAGCAGCCAGCGCATGGGCTCAGGGCGCCGTATGCAGGGTGTTGCCGGCACTGCCCTGGGCCTTCTCGATCTTCTGCAGCGCCGGGATCAGCTTCTCGTCGACCACGCGCTGGGTCATCGCACCGCTGTACTTCCAGCGCACGATGCCGCTGCCATCGACCAGGAAGGTTTCCGGTGCGGCGGTCACGCCCCAGTCGATCGCGGTGCGGCCCTCGACATCGCTGAGCACGACCATAAACGGGTTGCCCAGCTGTTCCAGCCAGTGCAGCGCGTCGGTCGGGTCGTCCTTCCAGTTGTAGCCGATCACGCGCACACGCTTGCTTTCCGCGAAGCGGGTCAGCACCGGGTGTTCTTCGCGGCAGGCCGCGCACCAGCTGCCCCACACGTTCAGCAGGTAGGGCGCGCCGCGCAGGTCGTCGCTGTGCACGATCATTTCCGGGTCGTGCAGCACCGGCAGCGCGAATGCCGGCGCCGGTTTGTCGATCAGTGCCGACGGCAGTACGTCGCGCTGCGGATCGCCTGATTTCATCACCCCGTAGATCATCAGCCCGAGCAGGCCGAAGAAGAACAGCACGCCGATCACGATGGCTACCGGCGGCAGCGGGCGGGAGGGACGCGGGGTGGGGGACTCGGACATGGGAACTCCTACGGACGACGGAAACGGCGATCGGCGGCGGTGATGAATCCGCCCAGGGCCATCAACAGCGCGCCCAGCCAGATCCAGCGCACGTACGGCTTGATGTGCACCCGGACCGCCCATGCATTGTTGCCCAGCGGCTCGCCCAATGCCACGTAGACATCACCATTGAAGCGTGCATCGATGCCGGCCTCGGTCATCACCTGGCCGCCGCTGGCGTACTGGCGCTTCTCCGGGTGCAGCAGGGCCAGCTCGCGGCCGTCGCGGAACACGCGCAGGTGGCCGCGGTCGGCGATGAAGTTGGGGCCTTCGCGATGGTCCACGCCTTCGAAGCGCACTTCGTGGCGACCGACCACCAGCTGCTGGCCCGGTGCCAGCGCCACTTCGCGCTGCACGTTAAGCGCCTCCACCAGCAGCGCGCCGGCCACGAACACGGCAATGCCGGCGTGGGCGACGATCATGCCGAGCATTTCGGCGGTGAAGCGACCATTGCCGCGCAGGCGCTGCCAGACGAAGCGTGCGGTGCCGAGCGCGACCCAGGCCGCAGCGGCCACGCCGATGCCGGCCTTCCAGCCGTTCTGCGGCGCCTGCCACCAGGCCAGCGCGCCCAGCAGCAGCGCCAGGCCCAGCCACGGTGCCAGCAGCGCGAAGGCGCGCGAGGGCTGGTCACGCTGCCATTTCACCAGCGGGCCGAACGGCAGCAACAGGATCATCGGCGCCATCAGCAGCAGGAACAGGCTGCCGAAGTAGGGCGGGCCGACCGAGATCTTGCCCAGCGACAGCGCATCGGCCAGCAGCGGGTACAGCGTGCCGAGCAGTACCATCGCGCAGGCGGTGGCCAGCAGCAGGTTGTTGGCCAGCAGCAGGGTCTCGCGCGAGGTGGCGGTGAAGCCACGGCGTGGGTCCTCGGCGTCCACGCTCAGCTGGCTGGCACGCAGCGCGTACAGCAGCAGGCTGCCACCGACCAGCACCGACAGGAACACCAGGATGAACAAGCCGCGCGAAGGATCGGCAGCGAAGGAGTGCACGCTGGTCAGCACGCCGGAGCGCACCAGGAACGTGCCCAGCAGCGACAGCGCGAAGGCGGCGATCGCCAGCAGCAGGGTCCAGCTGCCGAAGGTGCCGCGCTTTTCAGTGACGGCCTGCGAATGGATCAATGCCGCACCGACCAGCCACGGCATGAAGCTGGCGTTCTCCACCGGGTCCCAGAACCACCAGCCGCCCCAGCCCAGCTCGTAATAGGCCCACCAGCTGCCCAGCGCGATGCCCAGGGTCAAAAAGCCCCAGGCGACGTTGGTCCATGGCCGCGTCCAGCGCAGCCAGCGTGCGTCCACGCGGCCTTCCAGCAGTGCGGCAACCGCGAAGGCGAACGGCACCGCGAAGCCGACATAGCCCAGGTACAGCATGGGCGGATGGATGATCAGCCCCGGGTCCTGCAGCAGCGGATTGAGGTCGCGGCCTTCCAGCGGTGCCGGGTTCAGGCGCAGGAACGGGTTGGAGGTGAAGATCAGGAAGGCGAGGAAGCCGACGCTGACCACGCCCATCACCGCCAGCACGCGCGCCTGCACCGGTGCCGGCAAGTGCCGCGAGAACAGCGCCACCGCGCCGGTCCACAGCGCCAGCACCAGCGCCCACATCAGCAGCGAGCCCTCGTGCGCGCCCCAGACCGCCGAGTAGCGGTAGACCATCGGCAGCAGCGTATTGGAGTTCTCGGCCACGTAGCGCACCGAGAAGTCCTGCTGCACGAACGCGGCGGTCAGTACCACGAACGCGCCGGCGACCAGCAGCAGCTGCGCGAACGCGGCCGGTCGTGCCACCGCCATCCACGCCGTATTGTTGCGCTGCGCGCCGACCAGCGGCAGGCCGGCCTGCAGCAGCGAGGCCAGCAACGCGCACAGCAGCAGGATCTGACCCAGTTCGGGCAGCACTCAGCGCACCTCGGGTGCCGTCACCGGCACGTCGTGCTTGCGATGGGCGTCGCCCATCTTGTCGGCCACTTCCTTCGGCACGTACTTCTCATCGTGCTTGGCCAGCACCTCGTCGGCGACGAAGGTGCCGTCCTGCAGGCGGCCGCTGGCGACCACCGCCGTGCCTTCGGCGAACATGTCCGGCAGGATCCGCGACGTGGTCACCGCCAGCTGCGCGTCGCCGTCGGTCACCTCGAAGCGCGCCTCCAGCGAGCCGACCGGTCGGTTGAAGGAACCTTTCACCACCATGCCACCGAGGCGGAAGCGCGACTGTGCATCGACATCGCCGCGCAGCACTTCCGACGGCGTGTACAGGTAGGCGATGTTGCGCTCCAGTGCCATCGCCACCAGTGCGGTGGCCAGGCCGGAGGCGAGCAGGGCCAGCAGCACCCACACCAGGCGGCGGCGCTGTACCGGGGTCATCGTTCCAGCTCCGTCGACAACGGCGCCGCTGCGTCCTGCCTGCCGGCGCGGGTCTGCTGGCGCTGCTGGCGGGCCAGTGCCAGCCGGCGCGCCACGCGCAGGCGCAGCCACGAACCGATGGCATCGGCGCCGAGCACCAGCACGAACACCGCGTAGGCACCGATCACATAGGGCAGGTGGGTCATGGCTGGGCCTCCCGGGCCGGGCGTCCGGCATCGACGCGGCCGCCGACCCAGGCCTTGCCGGCCTCGCGGTCGAGATTGTCGGCGCGGGCCTTGGCCAGCACCGAACCGGCGAACCAGAACTTGGTGCCGATCACCATCCACCACAGCGGCGCGATCATCGCGCTGCTGATCGCCGATTCACCGAACACGCTGATCGACTGGCGCTGGTGCAGGCCGCCCCACCAGTCCACCGAGTAGCGGATCACCGGCAGCAGGCTGACACCGACAATGGCCAGCAGGCCAGCGGCGCGCGCGGCGCTGCGGCGGTCCTCGATGGCGTGGTACAGGCCGATCACGCCCAGGTACAGGAACAGCAGTACCAGTTCGCTGGTCATGCGCGGGTCCCAGTCCCACCAGGTGCCCCAGGTGCCCTTGCCCCAGATGCTGCCGGTCAACAGGGTGATCAGGGTGAAGCCGGCGCCCATCGGCGCGCAGGCCATGGACAGGATCTCGCAGACCTTGATCCGCCAGATCAGTGCGATGGCCGCATACAGCGCCATCAGCGCGAAGACGAACAGGCTCATCCAGGCACTGGGCACGTGGATGTAGAGGATGCGGAAGCTGTCCAGCTGCTTGGCTTCCGGTGGCACCACCAGCAGCGCCTGCCACATGCCGACCAGCAGCACCGGCACCGCCGCGAGGTAGAACACCCGCGACCAGCGGGCAGCGAAACGGTCGAACGTGGGGGGCGAACCGAGTTGGTGGAACCAGCGGACAATCGGATTCATGCGTGGCGGCTATCCAGCAGGGGTGGATTGGCTCTCAGCTCGGTCAACTCAGAGAAATACGTATTGCAGCGGCAGTGGCCAGCGGCGCCAGCACCAGCGCGACCAGCAGGCCGGCGCCCAGCATCAGCAGCGCACCGACCGGATCCTGTCCGCGTCCGGCTGCCGCCAGGCTGCCTGCGCCGAACACCAGCACCGGCACGTACAGCGGCAACGACAGCAGCGCCACGAGAATACCAGAGCGTCGAATGCCTACGGTCAGCGCGGCGACCACGCCACCGATCAGGCTCAGCAACGGCGTGCCCAGCAGCAACGATGCCAGCAACATCGGCAGCTGGTCATGCGGCAGATGCAGCATTTCGGCCAGCAGCGGGCTGACCACGATCAGCGGCAGCGCAGTGGTGGCCCAATGCAGCAGCACGCGCACCAGCACCAGCCAGGCCAGCGGCACCGGCGCCAGCAGCCATTGTTCCAGCGAGCCATCCTCGGCGTCGGAGCGGAACAGCGAATCCAGCGACAGCTGTCCGGCCAGCAGCACGGCCAGCCACAGCACTGCACCGGCGGTGGCGGCCAACAGCTGTGGTTCGCGGCCCTGGGCCAGCGCGAACAGCACCACCACCAGCACCGCGAACAGCAGCGGTTGCAGCGCATCGCCGCGGCGGCGCCAGAGCAGGCGCAGGTCGCGCCTGAGCAGGGCGCCTGCGGTCTGCCACAGGCCCGGTTCGGTGCCCGGCGCGATCATGCGGCACCGCCGAGGTCGAGCTGGCGGGTACGCACCGGCGGTGCGGCATAGGCGCCATGGGTGGTGACCAGCGCAGCGCCGCCGGCGCGCAGGTGCGCCGAGATCATCCGGTTGACCAGGGTGATGCCCTCCAGGTCGAGGTTGGCATAGGGTTCGTCCAGCAGCCACAACGGCGCCGGCGACAGCCAGATGCGCGCCAGTGCCAGCCGCCGCTTCTGTCCGGCCGACAGATGCCGTACCAGGGTGTCCTCATAACCGGCCAGGCCGACGATGGCCAGCGCGTTGCCGGGCATCTGCCGCGCACGCCGTCCGTGCAGGCCGCACAGGAAATGCAGGTTTTCCAGCGTGCCGAGGTCCGGTTTCAGCGCTGGCAGGTGGCTGAGGTAGGCGACATAGCGCGCGCGCTCGGCATTGCTGGCCGGCTTGCCGTCGATCCGCACCTGGCCGGCACCGGGCCGGGCCAGGCCGGCCAGCACGCGCAGCAGGGTGGTCTTGCCGGCGCCATTGCCGCCCTGCACCAGCAGGGCTTCGCCGGCGTCCACATGGAAGTCCAGCGGGCCGAACACCGGCTCGTCATTGCGGGAGAAGCTCAGGCCGCTGGCAGCCAGCAATGCAGGGGTGTTCAAGGGGCAAAGGTCTTCATGCCGGAGTGCGGCGGCAATTGTAGCGGTGAATTCACAGGGTAGTGCCGGCCGCTGGCCGGCAGATGCGGCCAAGCGTCGCAGAGTGGCCGAGGTTGCCGGCCGGCGGCCGGCACTACCGAGGCAGGGATTGCGTAAACTCAGGGGCTGTCTCCCCATATCCCCAGGCCGATGCAACCCACCACCAAGCTGCCCAAGGTCGGTACCACGATCTTCACCGTGATGTCCCAGCTCGCCGCCGAACACGGCGCGGTCAACCTGGGCCAGGGTTTCCCGGACTTTTCGGCGCCGCAGCGCCTGATCGACGAGACCGCCAGGGCGATGGCCGCCGGGCTGAACCAGTATCCGCCGATGACCGGCGTGGCGCCGCTGCGCCAGGCCATCGCACAGAAGGCGCTGGACTGCTACGGCGCGCAGGTCGATGCGGACAGCGAGATCACCGTCACCAGCGGTGGCACCGAGGCCATCTTCAACGCCATCCACGCCGTGGTGCGTGCCGGCGAGGAAGTGATCGTGCTGGACCCGGCGTATGACTGCTACGAACCGGCGATCGACCTGGCCGGTGCCAGGGCCGTACATGTGTCGCTCGATCCGCAGACCTTCGCGGTCGATTGGGACCGCGTGCGCGCAGCGATCACCCCGCGCACCCGCATGCTGATCGTCAACACCCCGCACAATCCATCCGGTGCGATGCTGTCGGCGCAGGACATGCAGGCGCTGGCCGAACTGCTGCGCGGCACGCAGATCTACCTGATCTCCGATGAGGTGTACGAACACATCATCTACGACGGCCGTCGCCATGAATCGGCGCTGCGCTACCCGGAACTGCGCGAGCGCGCGTTCGTCATCTCCAGCTTCGGCAAAACCTACCACTGCACCGGCTGGAAGATCGGCTATGCGATCGCCCCGCCGGCGCTGACCGCCGAGTTCCGCAAGGTGCACCAGTACAACACCTTCACCAGCTTCGGCCCGGCGCAGCATGGCTTCGCCGCGATGATCCGCGACGAACCCGAACACCACCTGGAACTGGGCGCGTTCTACCAGGCCAAGCGCGACCGCTTCCGTGAGCAGCTGGCCGGCACCCGCCTGAAGGCGCTGCCGGTGCCGGGCGGCTACTTCCAGCTGGTCGACTATTCGGCGATCAGCGACCTGCCGGACCATGAGTTCGTGAAGTGGCTGACCATCGAGAAGGGCGTCACCGCCATTCCGCTGTCGCCGTTCTATGAGACTCCGCCGGCCGGCCAGCGCCTGGTGCGCCTGTGCTTTGCCAAGAACGAAGCGACCATGGACGCGGCGATCGAACGCCTGCGCCTGCTGTGAGCGGAGGCACGGACATGCAGGACCTGCGCATTTCCCTCGTCCAGGGCGACACCCGCTGGCATGACCCGGCCGGTAACCGCGCCTACTACGGTGCGTTGCTGGCACCGCTGGCCGGCAGCACCGACCTGGTGATCCTGCCGGAGACCTTCACCAGTGGCTTCTCCAACGACGCCATCGCCCAGGCCGAAGGCATGGACGGGCCGACCGTGGCCTGGGTGCGCGAACAGGCCAGGGCCTTGAACGCGGCAGTGATCGGCAGCGTGCAGCTGCGCGAGGGCAACGGCGTCTACAACCGCCTGCTGTTCGCAACGCCAGAGGGCGGCCTGCAGTACTACGATAAGCGCCACCTGTTCCGCTACGGCGGCGAGCACGAGCGCTATGCCGCCGGCCGTGAGCGCCTGAGCGTGGAATGGAAGGGCTGGCGGATCAATCCGCAGGTCTGCTACGACCTGCGTTTCCCGGTGTTCTGCCGCAACCGCTACAACGTCGAACGCCCGCAGCAGCTGGATTTCGACCTGCAGATCTTCGTCGCCAACTGGCCGTCGGCGCGCGCCTATGCATGGAAGACCCTGCTGCGTGCGCGGGCGATCGAGAACCTGTGCTTCGTGGCGGCGGTGAACCGCGTCGGCGTGGACGGCAACCAGCTGCACTACGCCGGCGACAGCGCGGTGATCGACTTCCTCGGCCAGCCGCAGGTGGAGATCCGCGAACGCGAACAGGTGGTGACCACCACCATTTCGGCCGAAGCACTGGCTGCACATCGCGCGCGTTTCCCTGCGATGCTCGATGCTGATGCCTTCCATCTGGACGAGCAGGCCTGAAACAGCACGACGGCGGCTGAATGCCTGCCACGCAGCGCGCGCGCCTGCATCCAGCGTGCACGCGCGCGCTGCTAGATTCGTCGGCAGTCCGACCGAACTGGAAGTCCTGCCATGAACAAGCCCTTCGCCCTGCTGCTGGCCCTGTCCGCTGCTACGCTGGCCCCGGCCGCGCACGCCGCCGGCAACCTCGATTGCCAGCTGCGCTACAACCTGTCCGGCTGGTCACTGATCTACAAGACCGCTTCCGGCAACGGCACGGTCAGCTGCAGCAACGGCACCAGCCTGCCGGTGCGTATCGAAGTGAAGGGCGGCGGCCTGACCGTGGGCAAGTCGAAGATCACCAATGGCCGTGGCAGCTTCACCGGCGCCGTCAGCGTCAACGAGCTGCTGGGCACCTACGCCTCGGTTGGCGCGCATGCGGGTGCCGTGAAGTCCAGCAACGCGCAGGTGATGACCAAGGGCGACATCTCGCTGGCCCTGTCCGGCACCGGCAAGGGCTGGGATCTGGGCGTGGACGGCGCCGCCTTCACCATCAGCCGGCGCTGAGCCGTGCCGGCCGCTGCAGCCACAATGCAAGCAGGCCGCACACGATGAGTGTCGGTGCCAGCAGTTGCAGTGCGCCGACCACGGCCATCGCCACGCCGATCAACAGGTAGTAGAGCAGGCCGAACAGGGCGCCGGCGCTGCCCAGGCAGTGCGGGTATCCGCGGAGGGCCTGGCCCAGCACATTGGGAATGGCCAGGCCGAACCCGGCCACCACCGGTACCATCGCCGCGACCAGTGCCGGCTGATTGTGCAGCAAGGCAGCCAACAGCCCACCGGCCAGCACCAGCCCTGCGGCGAGCCGGATGCGCGTGGCGGAGGCAACGCCTGCGCGCAGCAGGCGAGCATTGCCCCATGCACCCAGCGCCGAGCCGAGCGCCAGCAGCGCGCCGCTGGTACCGAACCAGGCCAGCGGCCAGTGCAGGCGTTCAAACACGAACGGGCCCAGCGCGTACCAGCTGTACATCGCCACGTTGAACGCCATCACCAGCAGCGCCTGTGACCAGATCCAGCGATCACGCAGCAGTTGCCACAACAGTGGCAGCAGGGGCGTGTGCGCGACTTCCGCAGGGCGGCTCTCGCGCAGGCCCGTTGCGCATCCGAGCATCAGCAGGCTGACCATCAGCAGCAGGCCGGCCTGCACGCCGACATAGCCATGGCTGTCCACCAGCAGCACACCCAGTGCCAGCCCGATCGCCGGGCTCAAGGCCAGCGCCATGCCGATCCACGAGAACGCCTGCGCCAACGCCGGCCCCTTCAGGTAGTCGCGCAGTACGGTCTGGGTTACCACCGAGGCCGCCGCCGCACCCAGTGCGGCCAGTGCCTGGGCCAGCAGGACCTGGCCGAACGTGCTGGCCAGCAGGCCGCCGCAGGCGGCCAGTACGAACACGGCCAGGCCGCAGAGCAGGGCAGGGCGACGACCGACATGGTCGGCCAGCCGCCCCCATAGCAGGACACCGGCGGCAAAACCGAACAGGTACAGGCTCATGGCCTGGCTGGCGGCGCCGGGGGGCAGTGCGAAGCGCCCGGCGAGGTCGGCCAGGGCCGGGCTGTACAGGGTCTGCGCCAACTGGGGGAACATCAGCAGCGCGATGGTGAGCAACAACAGGCGACGCGACATGCGGGTGCTCCGCAAACAGGGCCGCGTATTGTGGTGGCCGGCGTAGTGGCGCACTCTGTCGGTCCGGCCAGGAAATGGATGAAATCGGACATGGCGTGGCTGCAACCGGATGCGCACTTCGATGCGGATGCCTGGAGCGCACCGGTGCTGGGCATCGCGTCGTCGCTGGCCGATCATGATTCGGGTTGGCACCAGCACGCGCGCGCGCAGTTGCTGTACACCCGGCAGGGCTGCACGCGGCTGACCTTCGGCGACCGCATCAGCCTGCTGCCGCCCTCGCGCGCGGCATGGATTCCCGGCAGCCTGCGCCATCGCGCACAGATGCGCCAGGCCGTGGACTACCGCTCGCTGTATTTCGATGCCATGTTGTCGGCACGGCTGCCGCAGCAGCCGGCGATCATCGGCGTCGGCCCCCTGCTGCAGGCATTGCTGGAACCGATCGCGCAGGCGCCGTTCGACCATGACTGGCGGGCGCCACGCGCGCACCATCAATTGGCGTTGTGCGTGCTGGAGATCGCCGCCGCACCGGTGGCGCCGATGGACCTGCCGCTGCCACGCGATCCACGCATCGCGCGCTGCCTGCCGCTGGCCGAGCAGTTGCCGCCTGAACTGGGTGAGCTCGCCGCGCGTGCGGGCCTGAGCGTGCGCACGGTCGGCCGGTTGATGCAACGCGACACCGGCATGGGCTACCAGGCCTGGCGCCAGCAATGGCGCCTGATGCGCGCCATGGAGCTGCTGCTGCTTGGCCATCGCATCGGGCACGTTGCGCAGGACACTGGTTTTTCCGCCGAGAGCCCGTTCATCGCCTTTTTCCGCAGCATGACCGGCACCACGCCCGCCGCGTTCCAGCGCCACGCAAAAGGGGACGGAGGGGATTAAGTCGCTTTCGCCCTTCGACGCACAGCGTGGCGAAAGCGACTTAATCCCCCTCCGTCCCCTTTTCAAAGAAAAACCCCGGCCGGAGCCGGGGTTCTGTATTTCAACGTGGCTGCCGATCAGCCGCCGCGCGGGCCGCTGCGGCGCGGGCCGCCGGGACCGCGGTTGCCACCGGGGCCGCCCGGGCCTCGGTTGCCACCCGGACCACCGGGACCACGGTTACCACCCGGGCCGCGGTTGTTACCGCCGCCCGGACCGCGACCGCCCGGACGGGCGCCGTGTGCCGGCTTCGGGCTGCCATACGGGTTGAAGCCCGGGGTGGCGTGGTCGGACGGGAAGCTCGGGGCGTTGCCCGGATGGCCGTACGGGTGCTTGTTGCCCTGGCCCTGCGAGCGGTTGCCGCCACCGGCCGGACGACCCTGGCCGCCTGCGCCGCCACGGCCTTCACCACCAAAGCCGCCACGGCCCTGGCCGCCACCGGCACCTGCGCCCGGGCCCTTCGGCTTGCCGTACGGACGGCCCTGGCCGCCTGCGCCCGGACCACGGGCACCCGGGCCACGTGCGCCCGGACCGGCATTGCGATGGCCGCTCGGGCCGGTGCTGACACCGTCCGGCACGTACCAGGTACGGAACGCGGCCGGATTGCCTTCCGGCAGCGAACGATCATTCTTCTGGGCGCGCTGCTTGAACGGCTTCTGCGACTGCTTGGCTGCCGCTTCACCGCTGACCGTCAGGCCACCCTTGAAGCCGCCACCCTTGCCGCCGCGACCACGGCCGCGGTCTTCGCGGACGTTGTCGAAACGACGCAGCTCGCGGCCTTCGTCGGCGGTGTTGTGGCCGTTGACGTAGGCGTTGCCACGGCCACCTTCGCGCACGCGCACGGTGGTCTTGGCGGCGCGGCGCTGGCCGATCACCGGCTGCAGCGTCAGTGCCGACGGTGCGCCTTCTTCCAGCTTCAGCTGGGCGCGCAGGGCTTCAACCTGCGTGGTGCCCAGTTCCACCGAATGGCCACGGGCCAGTTCGCGCGGCAGGCTCACCTTGCCATAGCGGGTGCGCTTCAGGCGGCTGACCTGGCAGCCCTGCGACTCCCACAGCCGGCGCACTTCGCGGTTGCGGCCTTCCTTCACCACGACGCGGAACCAGTCGTGCGAATCGGTGCCGCCGATGCGTTCGATCTCATCGAACTTGGCCGGGCCGTCTTCCAGCGCGACGCCACGGGTGAGGCGGTCGACGATGGCGTCAGAGACCTTTTCCTCGCCTTCCGGCGCACGCACGCGCACCACGTACTCGCGCTCGACCTCGAACGACGGGTGCATCATGGCGTTGGCCAGCTCACCGTCGGTGGTGGCCAGCAGCAGGCCGGTGGTGTTGATGTCCAGGCGGCCGATGGCGATCCAGCGCGCGCCCTTCAGCGGCGGCAGCGACTCGAACACGGTCGGGCGGCCTTCCGGATCATCGCGGGTGGTCACTTCGCCTTCCGGCTTGTTGTAGACCAGCACGCGCGACGGCTCGGCCAGGGCTGTGGCGACGAAGCCGCGGCCATCCAGTTCGATCTTGTCGCCGCTCTTGACCGACATGCCGGTCTGCGCGACTTCACCGTTGACCTTGACCAGGCCTTCGGCGATGCGCTGTTCCAGCGCGCGGCGCGAGCCGAGGCCGGCCTGGGCGAGCACCTTGTGCAGGCGTTCTTCCAGCTTGAACTGTTCGGAGGTGGCTTCGCGCTTCAGCGAGAGCTTGTTACGGGGGGTGTCACTCATCAGTTTTGCTCCGGCCGACGGTTTCGAGGTCGGCCTCTGGTTCGGAATCGGCTTGGTCAACAGCCACGGTCGTCATCGCGACGGCGTTGTCTTCGCGTTCGTTCACTGGCACCGCGCGCTCGCCCGGCGCGGAATCGGGGTGCCCATCATCGAGGGGCGAAGGTGCTTGCTCATCGGTGGCCGACGCAGGGGCTGCATCGGCGGAATCGGGGGTGTCACTGCCGGCCAGGCCGGCGTCATCGTTCGCGGCAGCGCCATCGGCGCCGGCCGAGATGTCCGGACCCTCGGCACCGGCGACGGCCGGCGCATCGCGGTCCAGGGCAAGCTGCGGTTCCAGCTCGCCCAGGTCCTTCAGCTCCGACAGCGGCGGCAGTTCGTCCAGCCGCTTCAGCCCGAAGTAGTCCAGGAAGCCCTTGGTGGTGCCGAACAGCGCCGGTTTGCCGGGCACGTCGCGGTGGCCGACCACGCGGATCCACTCGCGTTCTTCCAGCGCCTGGATGATGTTGCTGCTGACCGCCACGCCGCGCACCTGTTCGATCTCGCCGCGGGTGATCGGTTGCCGGTAGGCGATCAGCGCCAGGGTTTCCAGGGTGGCACGGGTGTAGCGGGTCTTGCGTTCGGTCCACAGCCGGCTGATCCAGCCATGCACTTCGCCGGTGACCTGGTAGCGGAAGCCGGAGGCGACCTCGACCAGTTCCACGCCGCGGCCTTCGCAGGCCTCGCGCAGGCGTTCCAGCGCACGTTCGATGCTGCCCGGCGGTGCCGGTTCCTCTTCCGGGAACAGGTCCTTCAGCTGGGCCAGGGTGAGCGGCTGGCTGGAAGCCAGCAGGGCACCCTCGACAATGCGGTTGATCAGCGATTGATCCATCGGCAGTCAGCGCTCACTCGTCTGCATTGGCGTCGTCGTCGTTGTCGTCGAACTCGCTGCTGAACTGCAGCGGGGCATTGGTGTTGCCGGCCGCCAGCGACTTCACGTAGATCGGCGCCAGCGGTTCTTCCTGGACGATGTCCAGCAGCTGTTCCTTGGCCAGCTCCAGCACCGCCAGGAACGTGACCAGCACGCCCAGCTTGCCTTCTTCGGCGGTGAACAGCCCTTCAAAACGATAGAACTTGCCATCTTCCAGGCGTCCCAGCACTTCGCCCATGCGTTGCCGCACGCTCAGTGCCTCACGCTTGATGGCGTGGCCGCTGAACAGCTCGGCGCGCTTGAGCACGTCGTGCAGGGCCAGCAGCATTTCCTTCAGGTCCACCGGCGGCGGCAGCTTCACCGTGGCACGTTCGGGCATGAAGGCATGTGCCACGGTGGTATCGCGGTCCTGGCGGGGCAGGGCGTCGATGTTCTCGGCGGCCTGCTTGAAGCGTTCGTACTCCTGCAGCCGGCGCACCAGTTCGGCGCGCGGGTCGGCTTCATCGCCTTCCTCGCTGACCGGGCGCGGCAGCAGCATCCGCGACTTCACCTCGGCCAGGATCGCGGCCATCACCAGGTATTCGGCCGCCAGCTCGAAGCGCAGCTCGCGCATCACGGTGATGTACTCCACGTACTGCCGGGTGATCTCGGCAACGGGAATGTCCAGTACATCCAGGTTCTGGCGGCGGATCAGGTACAGCAGCAGGTCCAGCGGGCCTTCAAAGGCATCCAGGATGACTTCCAGCGCGTCCGGCGGGATGTACAGGTCCTGCGGAATCTGCAGGACCGGTTGCCCATGCACCACGGCCAGCGGCATTTCCTGCTGCTGGGGGGCGGGCGGCCGGGTTGGCGGGTTCGCGTCGAGCGCGAGTTCGGAAGTCATCTAATGGACATCAGGATTGCAACGGACCAGTCGCGGCACCGGGTTCGCCGGGCCAACGCCACGGAGCCCCAAGGCGCCAGACACGCCGGGATCGGCGCGATTCCACACATATCAAACAGCGGGACGCGCCGCGGTAAACGGCAGCGACAGAACTACGGGGAGGTCGTCTACGTGGCCCGGCCGGGTGGTCCGGTTTGAAGCAGCGGGACGGTCGTCGGGGGCTGCGTTGGCCGCAAAAACCGACGGGCCGCTGCATCCAGCCACGTGCAATGGAGTCTAGGGTAAGCCTTTGCCGCGCCAGTGTCCAGCCGGACCGGGGCGGGGGCTGCATTGGCTAGAATCTGCGGACCCGACAACGCAAGCGAGGAAATGCCGGTGTGGTATGTGATCGAAGGGTATGACGGCCAGGATGTGCTGGCGCAGCGGCTGCAGGCGCGGCCGGAACACCTGGCGCGGCTGCACGCGCTGCGCGACGAGGGACGCCTGCTGCTGGCCGGCCCGTGCCCGGCGGTGGACAGTGAAGACCCGGGCCCGGCCGGTTTCAGCGGCTCGGTGGTGATCGCGCAGTTCGAGTCGTTGCCGCAGGCCCAGGCCTGGGCCGATGCCGACCCGTACGTGGCTGCCGGCGTCTACACCCGCGTGCAGGTACGCCCGTTCCGCAAGGTCCTGCCGTGAACGCGGAACGGATCGAGCGGATCCGTGATGCGCTGCAGCAGGCGCTGGCACCCAGCGTGCTCGAGATCGAGGATGACAGCCATCGCCATGCCGGCCATGCCGGCGCGCGCGACGGGCGCGGCCATTTCAACGTCCATGTGGTGAGTGAACGCTTCGCCGGACTGGCTCCGTTGGCCCGGCATCGCGCGGTCTATGCCGCGCTGGGGTCGATGATGGACACCGATATCCACGCGCTGTCCATCCGCGCACATACCCCGTCAGAACAGGGCTGAGCCCTTGTCCCGCACTGTCCTGGCGGGTCCGCAAGGGCCTGGCCACGGACAGGTTTTCATGTCCATTTCGGGACATTCGCCTAACGGACTGTTTACAAGCCCAGATGGAAACGCTTACATTCCGCGCCAATGCTGGTAGGTCCAAGCCGTGGAGGGCGGCTTCGTGAACAAGGCAGCTATCACAATCAAAGACGTCGCACGCGAAGCCCGGGTCTCCGTGGCCACGGTTTCCCGCGCGCTCAACGGGCATGAAAATGTCGCCGAACCGGTCCGCCAGCTTGTGCTGGAGGTGGCCGCACGGCTGCGTTACACCCCGCATGCCGCCGCCCGCAGCCTGAGCAGCCGCCGCACCAATACGGTGGGCGTGGTGCTGCCTGACCTGTACGGCGAATTCTTCTCCGAACTGATGCGCGGCATCGACGGCGTGGCCCGCAACCGCCGCCAGCACCTGCTGGTGTCCAGCTACCACGGCGACCAGGAACAGCAGGGCGCCGCCCTGCGTGCCATGCGCGGCCGCGTCGACGGCCTGCTGGTGCTCTCGCCCTATGCCGAGAGCCCGGGCTTCCTGACCGACAACCTGCCGCAGTCGCTGCCGACGGTGTTGATCAACACCTATCTGCCCGGGCAGGACCATCCGGTGCTCAGCATCGACGATCACGCCGGTGCGATGGCGATGACCCGCCACCTGCTGGACGCCGGCCACCGCCGCATTGCCTTCATTTCTGGCCCGGACCTCAACTTCGACGCGCGCGAGCGCCTGCGCGGCTTCCGTGACGCGCTGGTGGCGTTTGGCAGTGGCGCCGAGGGCATCGAGCTGCCCGGTGATTTCGACGAAGCTTCCGGCCATCGCGCCGGTCAGGAGTTGCTGGCAGCCGGAGCGCTGCCCGATGCCGTGTTCGCCGCCAACGACATGATGGCCCTGGGCTGCCTGTATGCGTTCACGCAGGCTGGTGTCCGTGTGCCGGTCGATGTTGCCCTGGCAGGTTTCGATGACATTCCACTGGCGCGTTTCGTCCACCCGTCGCTGACCACCATGCAGGTCAGCATCGCCGAGCTCGGCGACCGGGCCATGACGCGCCTGATGCAGTTGATGGACGGCACCTCCACGGATGGGACAGGGGACAAGCAGACCCTGGTTCCCCGCTTGATAGTTCGCGATTCCACCACTCCGCCATCCGGCCATTGAAGCCAGAGGCGTTCCTTCTTTTTTTTGACTGATCGCAGGGACCGCGCAAGCGGTTACCGCCACCCGGAGATTGAGTTGATGATGCATACCACCTTCCGCATGCCGGCGCGCCGGCTGCTGAGCACCGCACTGGTCAGCTGCCTGATGCTGGCCGCCGCCCCCAACGTCATGGCGCAGTCGGCCAACGCCAGCCTGCGCGGCCAGGTTGCCGGCGCCCAGGCAGGTACCGAAGTGACCGCCACCAACGTGGCCACCGGTACCGTCCGCCGTGGCACCATCCGCGCCGACGGCAGCTACTCGCTGATGGGCCTGGACCCGGGTACCTATGACGTGGTCGCCAACGGCCAGACCCAGAAGGTCACCGTCACCGTGGCCTCGACCGCGACGCTGAACTTTGCCGGTGCCGCCAGCAGCACCCCCGGTTCGACCGCGGCCACCAACCTGGACACCGTCAACGTCGTCGCGCCGACCCTGCTGCAGGAAGTGCGCACCTCCGAAGTCGGCAAGACCGTCAGCCTGCAGCAGATCCAGACCACCCCGCAGGTCTCGCGCAACTTCCTGGAGTTCGCCGACGCGGTGCCGGGCCTGATCTTCACCCGCGATGCCAAGGGCAACACCTCGCTGCGCGGCGGCGCCACCAATGCCGACGGCACCAACGTGTACATCGACGGCGTAGGCCAGAAGAGCTACGTCAAGGGCGGCGGCGTGGCCGGCCAGTCCGGCAGCGCCGGCAACCCGTTCCCGCAGCTGGCCATCGGCGAATACAAGGTCATCAGCGGCAACTACAAGGCCGAGTACGGCCAGGTGTCGAGCGCCGCCGTGACGGCTGCGACCAAGTCCGGCACCAATGAGTTCAAGGGCGAGGCGTTCTACCGCTACACCGATGAAGACATGCGTGCCAAGACCCCGGCAGAGCGTCAGGGTGGCAAGGAAAAGATGGTCTCGGCCGAGAAGGAATACGGCTTCGCCCTGGGCGGCCCGATCATCCAGGACAAGGCGCACTTCTTCGTGACCTACGAAGCCAAGCGCTTCGACCTGCCGGTCACCATCGCGCCGGATGGCGCGGTCACCGGCGCTGCCGGCCTGCTGCCGCCCGCCGGTGCCGCCGGCCTCGGCCCGGCCAGCCAGCCGTTCCAGCAGGATCTGATCTTCGGCAAGATCGACTTCGAGCCGACCGACAACGACCGCATCGAGCTGACCTTCCAGGACCGCGACGAAACCCAGTCGCAGTTCAGCGGCCAGACCTCGCCGGAAGCCGGCCGTGAAGTGGTCAACACCGACCGTCGTTATGCCCTGCGCTGGAACCACAGCGGTGAGCGCTACTACAACGAGTTGATGGTCACCCACGAAGATTCGTTCAACAATCCGACCCCGCTGACGCTGGCCAACGGCATCACCTACACCGCACCGGACGGCCCGGAAGACCGCACCATCGTGAAGATCGGTGGCGCCTCGGCACTGGATTCGCAGGTGAAGGGCCAGAAGGGCTGGTCGATCGAAGACAACCTGACCCTGGATGGCATCCAGTGGGCGGGCGACCACACCATCAAGATGGGCGTGAAGTACAAGCAGATCGACCTGTACGCGTCCGATGCGGCGCAGATCAACCCGACCTTCACCTACTCGCTGGGTGATCCGGACTTCCCCGATTCCATTCCGTACAAGGCGCAGTTCGTCAAGCCGGTGACCGGCGTGACCGGTGTGTCCGGCGAAGTGCGTTCGAAGTCCAAGCAGTACGGCGTGTTCATCCAGGACGACTGGCAGGTCAATGACCACCTGCAGCTGAACATCGGCCTGCGCTGGGACTACGAAAAGACCCCGTCCTACCTGGACTTCGTGACCCCGCAGCAGGTGGTCGACGCCATCTATTCGCAGGATCCGCGCGCTCCCGCCGGCCAGACCTATGCCGATTCGCTGGCACTGGGCGGCCTGGACATCAGCGACTACATCAGCAACGGTCACAACCGCAAGGCATTCAAGGATGCCTGGCAGCCGCGCCTGGGCTTCTCGTATGACATCAATGCCGACGAGCAGCACGTGATCCACGGTGGTGCCGGCCGTTCCTACGACCGTGACCTGTTCGACAACCTGCAGCTGGAAACCACCAAGCTGGCCCTGCCGCAGCCGACCATCTACTTCCGCAACCCGGCCACCGGCGCCTGCATCAACGGCCAGGCCGCCTGCTATGACTGGAACCCGAACCTGCTCAACGGCATCGGCAACCTGCAGGCACTGGTCGGCGCGACCAGCAATGCCGGCCTGGAAGTGGACCTGCTGAACAACAAGCTGAAGGCGCCGTACTCGGATCAGTTCAGCCTGGGCATGAGCAACCAGATCGGCGACTGGCTGACCGACGCCACCATCGCTCGAACCCTGAGCTACGACGGCTTCGCCTTCACCCTGGGCAACCGCTACCCGACCGGCCAGTTCTTCGATGATCCGCGCCTGTGTGGTGGCACCTCCCCGGGCCTGAGCCAGGCCTGGAGCTGCAACGTGCCGGGCTTCGGCAGCCTGATCATCGGCCAGCAGGGCATCAAGACCCGTGCCACCCAGGTCCTGCTGTCGGCACAGAAGCCGTTCACCAAGGAAAGCGGTTGGGGCACCTCGATCGCCTATACCTGGACCACCGCGCGCCACAACCGTGACATCAACGAGAAGTACGCCTTTGATCGCGGTCTGATCGGTGATTACCCGACCATCCGTTCCAACGGCGCGCCGCGCCACCGCCTGGTGGTGACCGGTTCGTACGCGGGCTTCTGGGGCATCACCTTCGGCGGCAAGATCACCCTGGCCACCCCGACCGCCGTCAACGACTGGTACCCGGTGATGCAGGCCAGCGGCTACACGCTGCCGACTCCGCAGGCGGCCGTGCCCAACGCAACCGGCAAGTTCCTGGTGGGCGGCAAGATCTTCGGCTACCGTTCGGTCGACCTGCAGGCGACGAAGACGTTCAAGATGCCGGGCAACACTGAGCTGTACGCCCGCCTGGACATCATCAACGTGTTCAACTTCGACAACTTCTCCACCTACAACTACGTCAAGACCAACGGCAAGCTGCAGGCCAGCTACAACGAGACCGGCGACATCATCGGTACGCCGCGCCAGGTCAAGGCCGAAGTGGGCTTCCGCTTCTAAGCCCGGATGGATGCATGACCCCGATGCCGCCGCTCCGCCGGCGGCATCGGGCGCCTGAAAATGGCAATGGCCGGCCCCGTGCCGGTCCATTGCCCACGCCGCTGCCGGCCAGGGGGGCAGCGGCGTGGGCAATGATCGCGGTGTCAGGCCACGTTTTTCGTGGTTTTTTAAGCACACACCTTGTAAACGATTTCAGATCATTGGACGGTATGCTTTCCCATCGATCAGACCACCGGAGGAACCGCGCCATGCAGGCACGCCATCTGTTGTCCGCCGCAGCGCTGAGCCTGGCCGTGGCCGCCTGCCAGCCGGCCCAGCAGGAACCTGCCAAACCGCGCCCGCCGGTGATCCTGATCGAGGCCGATGCACCGCCTCGGCCCATGAAGCCTGAGCTGCCGCCGCTGTTCGATGACATCGAGCGCCGCACCTTCCAGTTCTTCTGGGATACCACCAACGAGGTCAACGGGCTGACCCCGGACCGCTACCCGTCGCGGCCGTTCGCCAGCATCGCCTCGGTCGGCTTCGCGCTGACCGCCTATCCGATCGGCATCGAGAACGGCTGGGTCAGCCGCAACCAGGCGATCGACCGCACGCTGACCACGCTGAAGTTCTTCCGCGACGTGCCGATGGGCCCGCAGCGCACCGGCAAGGCCGGTTACAAGGGCTTCTACTACCACTTCCTGGACATGCAGGAAGGCCGTCGCTACGACAGCTGGGTCGAGCTGTCATCGGTGGATACCGCGCTGCTGATGATGGGCGTGCTGTTCGCGCAGTCGTACTACGACGGTGATGATCCGCGCGAGAAGGAAATCCGCCAGATCGCCGATACGTTGTACAAGAAGGTCGACTGGCCGTGGCTGCAGCAGCGTGCACCGCTGATCTCGATGGGCTGGTTCCCGGAGAGCGGTTTCATCGACCACGACTGGATGGGCTACAACGAGGCGATGATGGTGTACATCCTCGCCCTGGGCTCGCCGACGCACCCGGTCAGCCCGGACGCGTGGACGGTGTGGACGCGTACCTACGACAACGACTGGGGCGTCTACCAGGGCCAGGAATACCTGTCCTTCGGCCCGCTGTTCGGCCACCAGTACAGCCACGTCTGGATCGACTTCCGCGACATCCAGGACGCTTACATGCGCGAGCGCGGCAGCACCTATTTCCTCAACAGCCGGTCGGCCGCGCTGGCCCAGCGCGAATATGCCATCGCCAACCCGATGCAGTGGAAGGAGTATGGCGAGAACGTGTGGGGCCTGACCGCCAGCGATGGTCCGCAGAACACCACGCAGGAGTACCGCGGCGAGCAGCGCCAGTTCCGCCACTACTCCTCGCGCGGCGCCGGCCTGCGCGAGAACTTCGATGACGGCACCATCGCCCCGACCGCTGCGATCGCCTCGGTGGTGTTCGCCCCCGAGCAGGTGATCCCGGCCACGCTGGAGATGCACAAGCGCTTTGGCGACTACATCTATTCCAGCTACGGCTTCCTGGATTCGTTCAACCCCAGCTTCAACTACGACATCCCGATCAAGACCGGTCGTCTGGTTCCCGATCGCGGCTGGGTCGCCAGCGACTACATCGCCATCGACCAGGGCCCGATCCTGACCATGATCGCCAACTACCGCGATGACTTCGTCTGGGAAGTGATGAAGAAGAACCCGTACATCCGCAAGGGCCTGGAGCGGGCCGGGTTCAGTGGCGGCTGGCTGGCGCCGGAAGGGTCGTTCCAGCCGCTGGAACTGCAGAAAGACGAAAAGGCCGCGGCAGCACGCGCGGTGGGTATCGCCGAATCACGCGCGGCTGCCGCGCAGGAACAGAAGAACAATGCCAACCGCACCACAGGCCAGGGCAAGTAGCCCGATGCCGAACTGGATCGACCGCCTGCGCCGCTGGGCGCTGCCTGCCATGGCCGCGTTGGCCGTGGCCGGCTGCGCCCGTACCGAACCGGGCACCACCACCGTGCGCTTCTGGGCGATGGGCCGCGAAGCCGAGGTGGTCAGCGAGCTGATCCACGAATTCGAGGCCGAAAACCCCGGCATCAAGGTGGATGTGCAGAACATCCCGTGGACCGCCGCGCATGAGAAGCTGCTGACCGCGTTCGCCGCCGACGGCCTGCCGGACGTGTGCCAGCTTGGCAACACCTGGGTGCCGGAGTTCGCCGAACTCGACGCGCTGACCCCGCTGCAGCCGTTCGTGCAGCGCTCCACCGTGGTCGACCCGAAGGACTACTTCCAGGGCATCTGGGATACCAACGTGATCCACGGCGGGCTGGTCGGCGTGCCGTGGTACGTCGATACGCGCCTGATCTACTACCGCAAGGACCTGCTGGCCAAGGCCGGCTACGACCACCCGCCGCGTACGTGGCAGGAATGGGAAGAGCAGATGGCGGCGATCAAGCGCATGCAGGGCCCGAGCCGCTACGCGGTGCTGATGCCGATCAACGAGTTCGAGCAGCAGCTGTCGCTGGCCTTGCAGCAGCCCGACCCGCTGCTGCGTGACGACGACACCCGGGGCAATTTCTCCAGCCCGGGGTTCCGCCGCACGCTGGGCTTCTACGCCAACATGTTCGAGCAGGGCTGGGCGCCGAAGATGTCCGAGACGCAGATCTCCAATGTCTGGGACGAATTCTTCCGCGGCTTCAACGTGTTCTACATCTCCGGCCCCTGGAACATCCGCGAGTTCAAGAAGCTGCAGCCGAAGGAACTGGAAGGGCAGTGGGGCACCGCCGCGCTGCCGGGGCCGGACGGTCCGGGCGCGGGCATCGCCGGTGGTACCAGCCTGGTGATCTTCCGCAAGTCGCAGCAGAAGGAGGCGTCCTGGAAGCTGATCGAATTCCTGTCGCGGCCGGAAATCCAGGCACGCTTCCATTCGATCATTGGCGACCTGCCGCCGCGCCGCAGTGCGTGGAACACGCCGTCGCTGGCCAATGACCCGCTGGCGGCCGCGTTCCGCGATCAGCTGGAGCGGGTCAGGCCGACGCCGAAGGTGCTCGAATGGGAGCGCATCGTGCAGGAAATGCGCATCGTCACCGAGAAGGTGGTGCGCGGTGGCCTGCCGCAGGACAAGGCCGTGGAAGAGCTGGACCAGCGCGTGGACAAGGTGCTGGCCAAGCGCCGCTGGATGCATGAACAACAACGCCTGCAGGAGCGCGCGCCGTCGTCGCAATCGAGCAGCGCCGTGGCCGCCGGGAGCGCGCAATGAAACGTACTTCGCTGGCCGGCTGGATCTTCGCCGGCCCCTCGCTGATCGTGCTGGGCGTGTTCTTCGGCCTGCCGGTCGCCTCGGCGCTTGCACTGAGCGTGACCGACTTCGACCTCTATGCACTGGCCGATAGCAGCAACCTGCGCTTCGTCGGCCTGGGCAACTACATCGACCTGCTGCAGACGCCGATGTTCTGGAAGTCGCTGTGGAACACCACCTACTTCGTGCTGATCGGCGTGCCGTTGTCGATCGGCGTGTCGCTGGGCGCGGCGATGCTGCTCAATGCACCGGCCGCGCGCTTCAAGGCCCTGTTCCGCACGGCCCTGTTCGCGCCGGTGGTGACCACGCTGGTGGCGGTGGCGGTGATCTGGCGCTACCTGTTCCATACCAGCTATGGCCTGGTGAACTACGGCCTGGGCCATCTGGGCATCAGCCCGATCGACTGGCTGGGTGATCCCAACTGGGCGATGCCGACCATCATGCTGTTCGCGGTGTGGAAGAACTTCGGCTACAACATGGTGATCTTCCTGGCCGGCCTGCAGGCGATCCCGCATGACCTGTACGAAGCGGCGCGCATCGATGGTGCCTCGCGCTGGAAGCAGTTCCTGCACATCACCCTGCCGATGCTCGGCCCGGTGCTGCTGGTGGTCGGGGTGATTACCGTGTCCGGCTACTTCCAGCTGTTCGCCGAACCCTACGTGATGACCCGCGGCGACCCACTGCAGAGCACCGTCAGCGTGCTGTATTTCATGTTCGAGGAAGGCTTCAAGTGGTGGAACCTGGGACGCGCCTCCGCCGTGGCGTTCCTGCTGTTCCTGATCATCCTGGCGGTGACCACCGTGATGCTGCGTTTCGGCCGCAAGAGGCAGTTGGTATGAGTCGTGAAATCGGCCAGTCGCGCTGGTACCCGTGGATGATCAATGGTGCGTTGCTGGTGCTGGCCCTGGTCAGCCTGGCACCGCTGCTGTGGATGGTCTCGGTCTCGTTCATGCCGCAGGGCGAGGCCAGCCATTTCCCGCCGCCGCTGCTGCCTTCGAGCATCACCACGCACAACTACCATGAACTGTTCGCGCGCACCGGCATGGGCGGCAACTTTGCCAACAGCCTGCTGGTGTCGCTGGGCATCACGATCGGCTCGCTGCTGCTCAACACCATGGCCGGTTACGCTTTCGCCAAGCTCAACTTCGTCGGCCGCGAGCGCCTGTTCCAGGTACTGATGGCGGCGCTGGTGATTCCAGCGCAGGTGGCGATGCTGCCACTGTTCCTGCTGATGAAGCAGCTGGGGCTGGTCAACAGCTTCGGCGGCGTGATCGTGCCGGCGCTGGCCAGCGTGTTCGGCATCTTCCTGGTACGCCAGTACGCACGTTCGATCCCGGACGAACTGCTGGAAGCGGCGCGCATCGACGGGGCAGGGGAGCTGCGCATCTTCTTCCAGATCGTGCTGCCGATGCTCAAGCCGGTGCTGGTGACCCTGGCGATCTTCACCTTCATGGGCGCATGGAACGATTTCATGTGGCCGCTGATCGTGTTGACCGACCAGGAGCACTACACTTTGCCGGTGGCGCTGGCCACCCTCTCGCGCGAACACATCATGGACGTGGAAATGATGATGGCTGGCGCGGTGGTCACCGTGGTTCCGGTGCTGGCGCTGTTCCTGGTGCTGCAGCGGTACTACATCCAAGGTCTGTTGCTGGGGAGCGTCAAGGGATGAAGCGAGCGATCGCCGTTGGACTGGGACTGTTGTGGACCTCCCTGGCGATCGCCGCACCACCGGCACTGCCGGCGCCGAAGGTGCTGGACGACTTCGACGATATCGGCGCCTGGAAACTGGTGCTGTCCGACCAGGTCAGTGGTTCGCTGCGGCCGGTCAGCGGCGCCGGCGGCGGCCGTGCCCTGTGCCTGGACTATGATTTCCACAAGGTCTCCGGCTACGTCGGCATCCGCCGCGCGCTGAACATCGACTACCCGGTCAACTACCGTTTCGGCTTCCAGCTGCGTGGTGATTCGCCGGCCAACGACCTGCAGTTCAAGCTGATCGATGCCAGCGGCGACAACGTCTGGTGGGTCAACCGCCCGGGCTACAGCTTCCCCAATGCGTGGACACCGGTCGAATACCGGCGTCGCCAGATCGACAAGGCGTGGGGGCCGTCGCCCGAGAAGGAGATGGCGCGCAGCGCCGCGGTCGAGTTCACGATCTACAGCAAGGTCGGTGGCCGCGGCACGGTGTGCTTCGACAAGCTGACCCTGCAGGGCCTGCCACCGCAGGATGATTCGGCACTGGTGCCATCGGTCATCGCCGATACCGCCACCGCGCTGCAGGACCGCATGATCGATGGCAAGGGCGATACGTTCTGGATCAGCGGCGGGGTCAAGCAGCAGACCATCAGCCTGGACCTGCACAAGAGCCGCGAGATCGGCGGGGCGGTGATCGACTGGCTGCCGAACCTGGAAGCCAATCGTTACACCGTGCGGACGTCCGAAGATGGCCGGGACTGGCGCACTGTGCGCGAGGTGACCGGCGGTGCGGGTGGCCGCGACTGGCTGGCGCTGCCGGACACCGACGCACGCTACGTGCGTTTCGATCTGCTCGATGGCCCGAACTGGCGCTATGGCATCCGTGACATCACGCTCAAGCCGCTGGCGTTCGCCGCCACGCCGAACGCCTTCCTGTCCTCGGTGGCGGCCGACCTGCCGCGCGGTTCGCTGCCGCGTGCGTATGTGGGCGAACAGCCGTACTGGACCCTGCTCGGCCTCGATGGCGGCCAGGAACAGGCGCTGATCAGCGAGGACGGTGCGCTGGAGCCGGCCAAGGGCAGCTTCAGCATCGAGCCGTTCATCCGCCTCGACGGCAAGCTGCTGGACTGGTCGAAGGTGGCCACGACCCAGTCGCTGCAGGACCACTATCTTCCGATCGCCAACGTCGACTGGGTGCACGAGAAGGCCGGCCTGGCGGTGACCAGCTTCGTGCAGGGCACGCCGGAGCGCGCGCAGTTGATCGGCCGCTATCGGCTGAGCAATCCGGACAAGGTGGCGCACGAGTACACCCTGGCGCTGGCGATCCGCCCCTGGCAGGTCAACCCGCCGACCCAGTTCCTCAACACCGTCGGCGGCTTCAGCCGCATCGATGCGCTGGACGTGGGCGAACAGCTGGTACGCATCAACGGCGAGCCGCGCATCTATCCACTGCAGGTGCCCGATGCCCGTTTCGCCAGCACGTTCGATGGCAAGCTCGATGCGATGCATCTTGCGTCCGGAAAGTATCCGGCCACTACGGCAGTGAAGGACAGTACCGGCATGGCGTCCGGTGCGCTGCTGTATACGATCAAGCTGGACCCCGGGCAGAGCCGCGAAGTGGCAGTGGTGCTGCCGCAGACCGGGAGCTGGGCGCCGCAGGCGCTGGACGTGGCCAAGGCGCAGGCGCAGGTGGCCGAACAGTGGCGGCACGCGCTGGGCGTGGTCTCGCTGCAGGTGCCGGCGGCAGGCCAGGCCCTGGTCGACACCCTGCGCACCGCCGTGGCGCACATGCTGATCTCGCGGGTCGGCCCGCGCCTGCAGCCGGGCACGCGCTCGTACGCGCGCAGCTGGATCCGCGACGGCGCGATGATTTCCGAAGGCCTGCTGCGCATGGGGCGCAGCGATGCCGTGCGTGACTACATCAACTGGTATGCGCCTTACCAGTTCGAGAACGGCAAGGTGCCGTGCTGTGTCGATGCGCGCGGCAGCGACCCGGTGCCGGAGAACGACAGCCACGGTGAGCTGATCTACAGCATCGCCGAATATGGGCGCTATACCGGCGACAGCACCTTCGCCGAGCTGATGTGGCCGCACGTGCAGGGCGCCTACAGCTACATGGAGCAGCTGCGTGCCAGCGAGCGTACCGAAGAGAACCGTGCGCGCAACCCGGCGTTCTACGGGATGATGCCGGCCTCGATCAGCCACGAAGGCTATTCGGCCAAGCCGATGCATTCGTACTGGGATAATTTCTGGGCGTTGCGCGGCTACAATGACGCGGCATCGCTGGCGGCCCAGCTGGGCAAGGTCGAAGCGATGCAGATCGCCGAGTCGCGTGACCAGTTCCGTGATGACCTGCAGGCGTCACTGCTGTCGGCGATGCAGCAGCACAACATCGACTACCTGCCGGGCTCGGCCGAGCTGGGCGATTTCGACGCGACCTCGACCACCATCGCGCTGGCGCCGGGCGGCGAGCAGGGCCGGCTGCCGCAGCAGGCGTTGGAGGCGACCTTCGAGCGCTACTGGAAGGAATTCGTGGCCCGCCGCGATGGCAAGCGCGAGTGGAAGGACTACACGCCGTACGAATGGCGCAACGTGGCCGCCTTCGTTCGCCTGGGCTGGCGCGATCGCGCCTGGCAGGCGACCGAGTTCTTCTTCAAGGACCGTGCGCCGCAGGCCTGGAACCAGTGGGCCGAAGTGGTCTCGCGCACGCCGCGCAAGCCGTTCTTCGTCGGTGACCTGCCGCATGCCTGGGTCGCCTCGGACTTCGTGCGCTCGGCCCTGGACATGTTCGCCTACAGTCGTGACATGGACGATGCGCTGGTGTTGGCCGCCGGCATCCCGACGGCCTGGCTGCAGGGCGAGGGCATCGCCGTGCAGGGCCTTCGCACGCCGCAGGGCCAGCTCAATTACCGCCTGCAGCGCAGCGACAAGCAGCTGGTGCTGGAGGTGCAGCCGGGCCTGGTGCCACCGGTCGGTGGCGTGGTGTTGCCGTGGCCGTACGCCGGTGATCCGGGCGAGGCGACCATCAACGGCGAAGCGGCCGAATGGATCAACAAGGAACTGCACGTGCACCAGCTGCCGGCACGGGTCGAGATCGATGTACCGGGCGCGGTGCGCCGCGCCGAGCGCAAGGGGCAGTAACGATGAAGCAACAAGGGGAGGGAGCGCGTGCGACGGTGCGCGCCCTGGGGCTGGCCATTGTGTTGGCATTGCCCGGGCTGACGCTGGCGGCGGTGCCGCAGGTCGCATCGCCAGTGGTGGACATCGCCAGCGCGCCAGGCATGAGCATGGTCACCTTCAACCTCCATCATGACCGCGAAGACTGGCCAAGCCGCCGCCGTACCATCCTGGCCGAACTCAAGCGCCTGCAGCCCGATGCCATCGCGCTGCAGGAGGTGATCCAGCGCCGCAACGTGCGCAACCAGGCGCAGTGGCTGGCCAGCCAGCTCGGCTACAAGTACGTATTCGTGTCCACCGATCCGGTGGGCGCGCCGAAGCGTTACGGCAATGCGTTGCTGACCCGGCGGCCGATCCTCGCCCAGGGGGACCATCTGCTGCTGCCATTGGACGACTACCGCACGGTGGCCCACCTGCGCATCGACGTCGACGGCACGCCGGTGAACGTCTACGCCACGCATCTCAACGAGCGCAACGACGAGAGTGGTCAGCGCATCCGCCGTACCCAGGTCGAGGACCTGCTGCACTTCATCACCGCTACCTCGGCCGGCGCGCCGGTGGTGATCGCGGGCGACTTCAATGCGCTGGTGGACGCAGGTGACCTGAGCGAGCTGCGCAGCCATTACGGCGACAGCTATGGCAGCGTGCACGTCAACACCGACCTGGCCGGGGTCAGCACCTTGAACCGGCACTATTACCAGGCACCTTCGCGTATCGACCACATCTTCTTCCAGCAGGACCGGATGGTCGCGCGCGAAGCGAAGCTCCTGTTCGACCAGCCCGATGACAACGGTCGCTGGGCCTCGGACCACTACGGCGTGTGGACCCGGTTGCAGTTCGCGCCGACGCGCTGATGTCCTGGTAGGTGCCAACCTTGGTTGGCACGGACGTGTCCGCGTTCGCTCGAACAACGTCGCCAACCAAGGTTGGCCTCTACCAGAGCGCTGCACGCGCCCGGCGCACAAACAGAAACGGCGGGGATCATCGATCCCCGCCGTTCTTTTTCACGCGACCAGATCGCGATCAGTTCGCCGGCGGCGTGCGCTTGGCGGCGTCTTCGTCTTCTTCGTCGGCCTTGGCTTCGGCCGCCTGGGCGGCGGCATCAGCGTGACCATCGGCGACCGGATCGATCGACGGCGTCACCACCGCATCGGCGACCGGGGCCGCAGCTTCCACCGGTGCGGCTTCAACCGCCACCGGAGCGACTGGCTGTTCGGCGACCGGTGCGGTCTCGACCACCGGCTTGGCTTCAACCGCGGGAACGGCCTCCACCACCGGGGCAGCCTCAACGGCTAGCGGCTTGGCTTCGACCACCGGGGCCGCTGCAACAACCTCCGGCTTCGATTCCACGACCGGAGCAGCCTCGACCACGACCGGCTTCACTTCGACCACCGGAGTGGCTTCAACGGCCGGGGCAGCCTCAACCACGACCGGCTTGGCTTCGACCGCCGGTGCTGCAGCCACCAGCGGCTGGGCCGGGGTCGCCGCGTCGATGGCATCGAGCATGCTGGTCTGCACCGGCGAAGATGCCGGTTCGGCCTTGGCCACGGTATTGATCGGGGCCTGTACCTCGGCCACCACCGGTGCAGCGGCATCGACCACGGTGCTGCTCACCACCGCGACCGGCGCGGCGACAACAGCGGCGGCGGCACGGACCGGCTTTCCGGATTCGGCAGCGGTCGGTTCGACTTCGTCATCGAAATCGAATTCCGGTTGCGAACGGGCCGGCTGCGCAGCGGCGACCGGAGTGGTCCCGGCGACGCTGTCGTTGCTCTGCTCGGCGACATCAGCGGCATCGGTGTCATCACTGTCGTCCGCGTCGTCCTGATCATCGCCCAGGCCATCGCTGCCGGCTGCGTTCTCGGCGCCACCACGACGGCGGCGACGGCCACCACGACGGCCACGGCGGCGGCGGGTCGCGCCTTCACCGGCCTGCTCGCCGTTGGCGTCGACAGCAGCCTCTTCACCGGTCACGGCAATCGCCTCGGCCTCGTTGCCGGCGTTGGCAGTGGTGTCGGCCGGTGCAGTGGCTTCCGCCGGAGCGGAGGCGGCCGGCGCAACCGGCGCCACCGGCGCAGTGGCTTCCTGAGCGGTCACCCCATTGGCGGCGACCGCCGTGGCGGCCACGGCGGCAGCCGCGGTCACGGCCTCGGCCGGTGCCTCGGCGGTGCTGCGCTGCGGCTTCTCGGCCGGCTTGTCACCGTCCTGCGGCTGGCGCGGCTGCTTGGGCTGCTTCAGCTTCGGCTGCTGCTGGTTCTGGTTCTGGCCCTGCTGCTCGTTGCGCGGCTTGTTCTGCTGCTGCGGCTGCTGGCCGTCCTTCTGCTGAGGCTCCTTCTGCCTGCCCTGCTGCGGCTGCTGCTGGGCATTGCCGTTGTTGCCGTTGCGGCCGTCCTTGCGCTGCTCACCGCGCTCCTTGCGGTTGCCGCCATCCTTCTGCTGCTGAGCGTTGCCGTTGCCACGGTTGTCGTCGCGGCGATCCTTGCGGTCCTTGTTGCGATCCTTGTTGCGGTCCTTGCGGCCGCCGTCCTGCTGCTGGCGGGCAACAGGAGCCGCCGGTGCCGGCGCCGGCGCCGGTTCGCCACCGAACACGCGCTTGAGCCAACCGATCACGCCGCCGCTCGGGGCCGCTGCAACCGGCGCTGCCACGACCGGGGCCGGTGTCGCTGCGGCCGGCTCCACTTCCTCGCGCACCGGGGCGGGGGAGGTGTGCTTGACCTGGGTCACCGCCGGCGGCGGGATGTTCAGCTGGCCCTTGGTCAGGGCATGCACCGGCAGCTTGCGCGGGGTGCCGCGCTGGTAACTGGGCTTGTTGCTCTCTTCACCCAGCTCGTTCTCGCGCAGGCGGGTGACGGTGTAGTGCGGGGTGTGCAGCTGCTCGTCGGCGACGATCACGATCGGCGCCTCGTGGCGCTGCTCGATCTCGCGCAGGGCACTGCGCTTTTCGTTCAGCAGGTAATTGGCGATCTCCACCGGCGCCTGGACCAGCACCTGCCCGGTGTTTTCCTTCATCGCATGCTCTTCGGCAACGCGGATGATCGACAGCGACAGCGACTCGACGCTGCGCATGCGGCCGTGGCCGTCGCAACGCGGGCAGACGATCTGGCTGGATTCACCCAGGCTCGGGCGCAGGCGCTGGCGGCTCATTTCCAGCAGGCCGAAGCGCGAGATGCGGCCAACCTGGACGCGCGCACGGTCGTACTTCAGCGCGTTGGCCAGGCGGTTCTCGACCTCGCGCTGGTGCTTGTTGGAGGCCATGTCGATGAAGTCGATCACCACCAGGCCGCCCAGGTCGCGCAGGCGCAGCTGGCGGGCCACTTCCTCGGCCGCTTCCAGGTTGGTCTGGAACGCGGTGTCCTCGATGTCGCTGCCCTTGGTGGCGCGCGAGGAATTGACGTCGACCGCGGTCAGCGCTTCGGTCTGGTCGACCACGATCGAGCCGCCCGACGGCAGGCGCACGTTGCGCTCGTAGGCACCCTCGATCTGCGACTCGATCTGGAAGCGGTTGAACAGCGGGATGTCGTCCTTGTAATGCTTGAGCTTGCGCAGGGTCTGCGGCATCACCTGCTGCATGAACTCGCGGGCGTGCTCGTACATCTCCTCGGTGTCCACCAGGATCTCGCCGATGTCGGCGCGCAGGTAGTCACGCAGGGCGCGCACGATCAGGCGCGATTCCTGGTAGATCAGGAACGGAGCCGGCTTGCTCAGTGCGGCTTCGGCGATGGCGCGCCAGACATTGAGCAGGTAGTCCAGGTCCCACTGCAGCTCTTCCGCATCGCGGCCGACGCCGGCGGTACGGATGATCACGCCCATGTCGTCGGGAATGTTCAGCTTGTCCAGGGCGTCCTTCAGCGCGGCCCGGTCTTCGCCCTCGATGCGACGGGAAACGCCGCCTGCGCTGGGCGAGTTCGGCATCAGCACCATGTAGCGGCCGGCCAGCGAGATGAACGTGGTCAGGGCGGCGCCCTTGTTGCCACGCTCTTCCTTGTCGACCTGGACGACGATCTCCTGGCCTTCCTTCAGCAGCTCGCGGATGCCGGCCTTGTTGTGGTCGACACCGGCCTGGAAGTAGTCGCGGGAGATTTCCTTCAGCGGCAGGAAGCCATGGCGGCCACCGCCGTACTCGACGAAGGCGGCTTCCAGCGAGGGCTCGATGCGGAAGATCCGGCCCTTGTAGATGTTGGACTTCTTCTGTTCCTTCGACGGCTGTTCGATGTCGATGTCATACAACGACTGGCCATCCACGATGGCAACACGCAGCTCTTCAGCCTGCGTGGCGTTGATCAGCATTCGCTTCATTGTTGCGTTCCTCGCAAGCGGCTACCGCGCGGAACGCCATGGGGTTTCGCCTCTGGACACGGTTCGCCGCCCATTCGCGCAAGCGCGGGGAGGGCGGCTTGGGTTTCCAGCGCTACGACACCACGGCAGGCCGCGGGAGCGCTTCACTCTTATGGGTTTTGGGGTGTTACAGGCCGCAGGCAGCTGTCAGCCAGGCTGGAGCGCCACGCGGGACATGTTCAGCACGGTTGCGTGTCAGGCATCCGGCGATGGCCGGGAAGGCCGGTGAGCCGCTAACATGGCCGCCCCGCGGGCGGTGGTCGCGCACTGTGCCGGATTCGTCGGAAGCTGGGCTTCTGGCCCTGAGTAACTTCCAACGAAATCAATCCCTTATCTCGCCCCCCGAGTGTAACAGAATAAACAGCCTGATGACCGCCCAAGACCCCACCAAACCCGCTGGCGACAAGCCTTCCGTGCGCATGATCACCGTTCCCGCCGACCGCGCCGGCCAGCGCCTGGACAACTTCCTGCTCGGCCAGCTGAAGGGCGCCCCGCGCAGCCTGGTCTACAAGCTGGTGCGCAGTGGCCAGGTTCGGGTGAACGGTGGCCGCGCCAAGGCCGAGCGCAAGCTCGAGGCCGGTGACGAGGTGCGCGTGCCACCGGTCCGTCTCACTGAGGAGGGAGACAAGGCCGGTCCGCCGGAGGCGTTCATGCGCCGCCTGGAGCAGGCCATCGTCTTCGAGGACGCCCGCCTGCTGGCCCTGAACAAGCCGACCGGCGTGGCCAGCCACGGCGGCAGCGGCATCAGCTTCGGCGCCATCGAGACCCTGCGCGCGCTGCGCCCGGGGCAGACCCTGGAGCTGGTCCACCGGTTGGATCGCGACACCTCGGGCCTGCTGATCGTGGCCAAGAAGCGCTCGGCGCTGAGCGAACTGCAGGCCTTGCTGCGTGAAGACCACGGCGCCGGCATCCGCAAGCGCTACCTGACGCTGCTGGCCGGGCGCATGCCCGACGGCGTGATGACGGTCGACGCACCGCTGCACGTGGGCCTGCGCCAGGGCGGCGAGCGCCATGTGCAGGTCAATGCGATCGGCAAGGAATCGATCAGCCACTTCCGGGTGCTGGAACGCCGCGGTGGCCATTCGTACTGCGAAGTCCGCATCGAGACCGGCCGTACCCACCAGATCCGCGTGCACGCCCAGCATCTGGGGCATCCAGTGGCCGGTGACGACAAATACGGCGATCCAGCGGTCAACAAGCGGCTTCGTGAGCAGATCGGGCTGAAGCGCCTGTTCCTGCATGCGGCCTCGCTGGAGTTCGCGCTGGATGACGGCAAGAGCCCATACGTATTGAACGCGCCGCTGGCGGATGAGCTGGTCGAGGCGCTGGACCGGCTGAAGTAGGGATCTCCTGTAGCGTCGAGCCACGCTCGACTGCGCCTCGGTCGGGCCACGCGGAAAGCCAGTCGAGCATGGCTGGACTCTACAGGGCGAGCCGGGAACCCCTCACCACTTGAACAGCACCAGGCTGATCGCCAGCGTGCCCATGCCGGCCACCAGTCCATAAACCGTCTCGTGGCCCTTGGCATAGCGCTTGGCCGCCGGCAGCAGCTCATCCAGCGCCAGGAACACCATCACGCCGGCGATCAGGCCGAACACCCAGCCGAACGTGGCGTGCGACAGCGATCCTGACAGAAGCCAGTAGCCAAGCGCCGCGCCCACGGGCTCGGCCAGGCCGGACAGCAGGCTGGCACTGAACGCGTAGAACTTGTTCTGGGTGGCGAAGTACACCGGCACCGCGATCGCGATGCCCTCGGGAATGTTGTGGATGGCGATGGCGAAGGCCAGTGGCATGCCCACCGATGGGCTTTCCAGCGTGGCAAAGAAGGTCGCCAGCCCTTCCGGGAAATTGTGTGCGGTGATCGCAACCGAGGTCAGCAGCGCGACCCGCTTCAGGTACTCGCGGCTGTTCTCGCGGAACGCAGGGTCCTGTTTGTCCAGGCTGTCATGCGGATTGGGAATGAAGTGGTCGATCAGTACGATCACGATCACGCCCAGCAGGAAGGCCAAGGTGCCGTAGGTGAAGCCGGTGCGCTCGCCATACGCCAGTGCAAACGACGCAATGGACTTGTTGAGGATCTCCGACAGCGACACATAGACCATCGCGCCACCGGCAAAGGCCAGGCCGAACGCCAGCAGGCGCGGGCTGGGGCGGCGCGAGAACAGCACCAGCAGGCTGCCGATCGCGGTGGCCAGGCCTGCGGCAAGCGTGACCGCCAGTGCGATCCAGATGTTTTCAGGGGGAATCTGCAGCATCAACCCACGCGATCCTGGTCAACAGACAGCCGCCCCGGGCAGGGCCGGGGCGGCGAGGGCGAGGCGGGCGTCGGCAGGCCCCGTCGGGGTGCGCGCGATCAGCCGCCGCGGCGCAGGCGTTCTTCGATGGCGAAGCACTGGTCCGGCTTCGGCTGTGGCGGGTTGAAGCTGACAGGAACCTGGATGGTGGCCGGCACCGGTTGGCCGTTACGGGTGGCGGCCTTGAACTGCCAGCCCTGCACGGCGGTCTTGGCCAGTTCGTCCAGCTGCGGGTTGCCGGCCCCGGTCAACAGCGCAACCTCGCTCGGCTTGCCGTCGGTGCCGATGGTCACCTTGAAGGTGCTGGTGCCGCCCACGCCCATGCAGGCCAGTTCCAGCGGGTACTGCGGCGGCGGCGTCTTCACCGCGGCCACTTCGGTCGGCGGCGGCGGTGGCGGTGACGGCGGTTCGGACGCGCCACAGCCGGCCAGGCCGGTCGCAGCGATCAGGGACAGGCTCAGCAAACGTACGTTCATGGCAGTTGCTCCGTCAGGGCCGAAGTC
The DNA here is from genome assembly GCF_059372355.1 of Stenotrophomonas sp. YJH_SMC_135. Classification (NCBI taxonomy): domain Bacteria; kingdom Pseudomonadati; phylum Pseudomonadota; class Gammaproteobacteria; order Lysobacterales; family Lysobacteraceae; genus Stenotrophomonas; species Stenotrophomonas sp. YJH_SMC_135. Next base: position 443,533 of record NZ_JCAFVN010000003.1, on the reverse strand, counting down.
TTGGCCGCGCAGATGAAGTCGTTCTCGCTCAGCCCGCCCACATCGTGGGTGGAGAAGCGCACGACCGCGCGGTCGTAGTGCACGCCCAGGTCCGGGTGGTGGTCCTCGCGGTGGGCGATCCAGGCCAGCGCGTTCACGAAGGCCATGGTGGCGTAGTAATCCTTGAAGCGGAAGGTACGCGACAGGGCCTGGTCACCCTCGCTCAGCTCCCAGCCGGGAACCTGCGGCAGCAGTTCGGCCAGGCGTGCCTCGCCGAGCTTGTGGTCGCTGCCTTTGCGCGGCACGCAACGGGCCTGGGCCAGTGGAATCAGGTCGGCCATGGGAATCTCCACCTCGTGTTGACTGAACAATGCGCCGGACGGTGTATAAACCGAATGAGCGGCTGACGCTTACTTGGCTAGAATAGCCTGATGATCCAGATCTCCGACACTGCCCAGACCCATTTCCGCAAGTTGATCGAACGCGAGGGCGTGCCCGGCATGGGCGTGCGCCTGAGCGCGGTCGACCCCGGTACGCCGCGCGCCGACGCCCGGCTGGAATTCGCCGAACCGACCGACCTGCTCGGTGACGAGTGGGCGGTGGACTGCGATGGTTTCACCCTCTATGTCGACGCCGGCAGCGTTGGCTGGCTCGATGGCGCCGAGATCGACATCGTCGCCGGCACCGCCGGTGCCCAGCAGCTGACCATCAAGGCGCCGCGCATCAAGGGCGAAGCGCCGGGTGATGCGGCCTCGCTGGTCGAACGCGTGCACTGGGTGGTGGAGAACGAAGTCAATCCGCAGCTGGCCTCGCATGGCGGCAAGGTGGCCGTGCAGGAAGTCTCGTCCGACGGCGTGGTGCTGCTGCGCTTCGGTGGTGGCTGCCAGGGCTGCGGCATGGCCGATGTGACGCTCAAGCAGGGCATCGAAAAGACCCTGATGGGCCGCGTGCCGGGCGTGACCGCCGTGCGTGACGCGACCGATCATGACAGCGGCCACGCGCCTTACATTCCGCGCGGCAACGTCGCCTGATCGCTGACGCGTGCCTCTGACCCGGGCCGAGCAACTCATTGATCTGCTGCTGGCGCGCCAGCAGCCCCGCGCCGTCCTCGAGAAGTCCACGCGCCTGCCCTATGGCTGGGCGCTGTGGCTGCGCTCGCTGGGGCCACTGCCGCGGCCGTTCCATGCCCGCGAGGTGATCGCAGTTTTCCTGCCGCGCCCGCTGCCGGGCCCGCCAGGCCAGTCGCCGCGGCTGTCGCCGTGGCAGGCGCTGCGCCGATTGTTCTGGCAGGACTGGGACGCCGCGCCGCGCGACCAGCGCTGGATGCGCTGGACCTCGGCACTGGTCAGTGCACTGCTGCATCTGCTGTTCTTCGTGCTGTTGCTGTGGGTGGCGGTGATCCGTACCAGCGCGCCGGACGAAGAGGGCACCGAGGGCGAGCGCGTGCAGGTGGAGTTCGTCGGCCGCGCGTCGCAGGAAGGCGGTGGCGATCAGCCGGGCGCCGAAGCGGCTGCGGCTGCGGCGGCAGGTCGGGTTGCGCCGGGCCAGGAGACGGGCGCTGCCTCGGCCCCTGCGCCACGTCCGGTGGCTGCCGAAACCACCGCCTCATCCCCGGCATCCGCGCCGACCGCCAGCGTTCCACCACCGCCGGCCGACGCCGAGCCGGCGCCGGTGGCCGCGCCGCCGCCTTCGCCCGTCCAGGCCACCGAAGTGGCGCAGGCCAGCACGGATTTCGTGGTGCCGCCGGTCAGTGTGCCGCGCACCGAAGTCAGCGTCGTGCCGCGTGACAGCACACCCGCCGTGCGCGAGCGCAGCGTGCAGCCGGTGCAGGCGCCGCCGGCACCAAGCCCGGTGCGTACCCCGGAACTGGCCGTGCGCACGCCGCAGGTGCGTGACATCCAGGTGCGCGAACGCGAAGTCAGTACGGTCGACGCGCCGGTCGCTCCCCAACCGCTGCGCAGCGCGGAAGTGCAGGTGCGCGTGCCGCAGCAGGACGTGCAGGTGCGCGAACGTGAAGTGCAGGCCGTGGCCGATCCGCAGGTGCGGATGGCGGCGGTGGCCGGGCGTGAGCCCGCCGTACGCGCGCCCACTGGCCGCGACGTGCAGGTGCGGGAACGTGAAGTGGCCTCGGCACCGGTGGCAGCGCCGGCATCCTCCAGTGGCAGTGCCACGGCGACGCCCGCGACTGCGGCCCAGGGCAGCGCGACGCAGGCGAGCAGCAGCGCGCGTCCGTCAGCATCCAGCAGCACACCCGCAAACGCGGGAGCGCGCCCGGCGCCTGATCCAGGCAACTGGGCGACGCCTGCCAAGGGCGATGACTGGGGGTCTTCCAGCCGCAACCGCGACGGCAGCAGCAACGGTACCCGCCAGGCCAGTACCGCCGGCAAGGGCAGCGGCCTGTTCAATGCCGATGGCAGCGTGCGCGTGCCTGGCCAGGAGGGCGATGGCCATGCCGCGCGCGGTGCGCCCGGCGGTGCCAACGACGGCTGGAGCAAGGAGCGCATTGCGCAGTCCGGCACCTGGCTGAAGCGCCCGCCGTACGACTACACGCCGACCTCGTTCGACAAATACTGGGTGCCGCAGGAATCGCTGCTGGCCGAATGGGTGCGCAAGGGCGTCAAGGCGATGGAGATTCCATTGCCGGGCACCAACACAAGGATCTCCTGCGTCATTTCGATCCTGCAGGCCGGTGGCGGCTGTGGCCTGACCAACCCCAACATGCAGGACCAGCCGGCCGTGGCACGACCGCCGCCGGACATCCCGTTCAAGAAGGAACTGCAGGAAGACAACGGGAGCCGCTAGACAGGGGCCGTGCCCACGTGCTGGCCGGCCCGCGCTTTGGTAGATGCCAACCTTGGTTGGCACAGAAGCGCCGACCAAGGTCGGCCTCTGCCAAGGCGTCAGTGCATGCCGGCCAAGGCAGTGACCTTACGCGCTCTGCGACAGGAACACCCAGAACGGTACGTCGCGGCCGACCCAGTCACGGCTGGTCTCGTCCATTACGTCCAGCAGGGTGTCGAAGTCCTTCTGCGGACCGGCGCGCAGCGCGTCCACGTCGGCCAGGAACAGCGCGTAGCCATTGGCCGGCAGCCATTGCAGGTCGCGCAGGTTGTCCGACAGCGCATCCCAGTTGCCGCCGAAACCGGCCGGGAAATCCAGCTGTGCGGCCAAACGGGCGAGCAGGGTGCGCTTGTCCGCGACGCCCTCCAGATCGATGCGGATCACTTTCAGGCCGGCATCGCGCATCGCCGCGGCCAGTGCGCCGATGTCGTCGCTGTCGATGGCGTAGACGCCGGCGTTGTTGATGTCATGCAGGCCAAGGCCGAAATCATCGTGGCTCATCACTGCGCTCCCTGGGCCGGTACGGTGAAGCTGCGGAATGACGCGTAATGGTCGTCGGTGTAGTACCACGCTTCCGGCGGATCGCCGCCGGTGACGATGCGACGCGTGCCACGCGTAGGCGCGCCAGGGGTGTCGACGGTGTATTCGCGGTAGTAGCCGCGCGCGCGCTGCGGCAGCTGCTGCTCGCGGTTGCCGAAGGTACTGCCGTCCTGGCGGTGCGGGAATGGACCGCCACGCTGGATCAGGGCGATGGTCGCGCGCGCTTCGGCGGGCAGGAACGCGGGAAGTCCGCTGTCCTTGCCGGGCGAGGCGGTGGCCGGCGCGCGCGCGACCGGCGTGCCCTGCAGGTCGGGCGCGAACTGCGGCGCTGGCGGCCTTTGCAGGAAATGGTTGGCGACCAGGCCGAGCAGCAGCAGGGCGATGGCGGTGATCAGCAGCCGGGGGTTGCGCATGGGCAGGGGCGGGCGAGGGTAGTACACGCACTGTAGCGCCTGTGCGCTGCACGGTGCATGAGGAGCGCGCTGCGTCACTGCTGCGTAACAATTGCCGTCGTGCTCACTGGCAGGACGCAATTTCCTTTACATCCCCCTTGGTAATCTGGCGGTCTGTCCCCATCATTCACCGCGCACCGCCCGACATCGTCGGGTGCCCTCGCAATCAGGAGATGCATCATGGCCTACACCCTGCCCAAGCTGTCCTACGCCTACGACGCGCTGGAACCGCATATCGATGCGGCGACGATGGAAATCCATCACACCAAGCATCACCAGACCTACATCAACAACGTCAACGCGGCGCTGGAAGGCACCGAGTACGCTGACCTGCCGGTCGAAGAGCTGGTGAAGAAGCTCAAGTCGCTGCCGGAGAACCTGCAGGGCCCGGTGCGCAACAACGGTGGTGGCCATGCCAACCACTCGCTGTTCTGGACCGTGATGGCCCCCAATGCCGGCGGCAACCCGGTGGGCGACGTGGCCAAGGCCATCGACAAGGACCTGGGCGGTTTCGACAAGTTCAAGGATGCCTTCACCAAGGCCGCGCTGACCCGTTTCGGCAGTGGCTGGGCGTGGCTGAGCGTGACCCCGGACAAGAAGGTCGTGGTCGAGAGCACCGGCAACCAGGACAGCCCGCTGATGGAAGGCAACACCCCCATCCTCGGCCTGGACGTGTGGGAACACGCGTACTACCTGAAGTACCAGAACCGCCGCCCGGAATACATCGGCGCGTTCTTCAACGTCATCGACTGGAACGAAGTCGAGCGCCGTTACCAGGAAGCGATCGCCTGATCGCGTGACAGGATGACATGAGAAGGCCGGGGGAGACCCCGGCCTTTTCTGTTGCAGCAGTCGTTCGATAGTGCCGGCCGCTGGCCGGCAACCGTGCAGTACCGGGGGAGCCGGCCAGCGGCCCGCACTACTTATTCCGCGGTGGCCGTATCGCCCTGCAGGCGCAGGGTCGCCATCACACCCAGACGCAGGCCGGGCAGGTCGCCGTCGGCCGGCAGCAGGATCGGCTGCTGGCGGATGCCGCCAAAGTGCTTGACCTGGAACAGCACATCCAGGCCGTGGCCGCTGCTGCCGCCCCCACTGGCCGCCGGCGCCTCGGCACGGCCGCCGGGATTGCGCCGGGCCGGCTGGAACCCCGGCGTGCTGCGCACCAGTTCCACCGTGCTGGCCGAGAAATCGCCGGCAATCAGGCTCGGCATGCCTTCGGCGGTGGCGCCGATCCAGGTCATCAGGTCGCTGGTCTGGTGCTGGCGGGCGCTGGCCTCGTCCGGGTCCGGGCGCAGCCGCGCCACATAGATGTTGACCAGCGCCTCGCCCAGCCTCAGCCGCATCATGCCGGCCGCGCTGAAGGTGCCGGGAGGATGCAGCAGGGTCACGCCGTCCTCGCTGACCGGCAGCCGGGTCAGCATGGCGTTGCCATGCCGCAGCGGCTGGCTGGGCGGATCGGCGGTAACGAAGTCGCAGCTGTAGCGCAGCCGGCTGGCCAGCCAGCAGGCCGGGTTGCGGCCCTGCTGCTGCAGCACCTGCTGCACCGAGATCACGTCCGGCTGCAGCTCGGTCAGCAGCTGTGCGACCTGCTCGCGGCGCTGCTTCCATTGCGCGTCATCGCGGCTGGGCAGCTCCAGCGCGGCGACCGTCAGCTGCCTGGGGTCGCTCTCGCTGGCAACGGCGGCCGGCGCCTGTGGTCGTGCCTGCGCCTGCAACGCCAGCAACAGCGCAAGGCAGCTGAGCAGGAGGCGGGCGTGGGCGAGAGGGCGCATAACGATAAGTTTACGCTTTTGTCGTGCAGGTGCCGTGACTTCCGGCAGGGCCTGCACTGCCTGCCATGGATTGGCACCGTTGTCATGCAGCCCTGCAGCGTGCTTCGCAAGCCCCGGTTCCGGTAACCTTGCGCCTTTCGCTTTGCAGGAATGCCTTACAGGATGAGCCACGACGCAGTCGCCCCCATCGCCGGCCAGGGAAAGATGCCGCGCCAGATTCCGTACATCATCGGCAATGAGGCCTGCGAGCGGTTCAGTTTCTACGGGATGCGCAACATCCTGGTGCAGTTCCTGATCACCTCGCTGCTGCTGCAGGAAATCACTGCCGAAGGCCGTGCCGGTGAAGCCAAGGACATCATGCACAGCTTCATGATCGGCGTGTATTTCTTCCCGCTGCTCGGTGGCTGGCTGGCCGACAGGTTCTTCGGCAAGTACCACACCATCCTCTGGTTCAGCCTGGTCTACTGCGCCGGCCACCTGTGCCTGGCGCTGTTCGAGAACAGCCGCGAGGGCTTCTTCCTCGGCCTGGGCCTGATCGCGCTCGGTGCCGGCGGCATCAAGCCGCTGGTGGCCTCGTTCATGGGCGACCAGTTCGACCAGAGCAACAAGCACCTGGCCAAGATCGTCTTCGACGCCTTCTACTGGATCATCAACTTCGGCTCGCTGTTCGCCTCGCTGCTGATCCCGCTGGTGCTGAAGAACTGGGGCCCGCAGTGGGCGTTCGGCATCCCGGGCATCCTGATGTTCATCGCTACCTTCGTGTTCTGGCTGGGCCGCAGGCGCTACGTGCTGGTGCCGCTGCCGCCGAAGGACCCGCATTCGTTCGCCAACGTGGTGCGTACCGCGCTGACCACGCGCGTGGCTGGCCAGGGCCGTCCGGGCCTGGTGATCGCCGTGCTTGGCCTGGCGCTGGCGGTGGCCGCGTTCGGCCTGGTCGGTTCGCTGGGTATCGTGATCTGCCTGTGCCTGGCGCTGGTGGCCATCCTTGCCGGCATCGGTGGCGGCACCTGGCTGCAGCTGGACCGCGCCCGTGGCCAGCATCCGGCCGAAGCCGTGGAAGGCGTGCGCTCGGTACTGCGCGTGCTGGTGATCTTCGCGCTGACCACGCCGTTCTTCTCGCTGTTCGACCAGAAGGCCTCGACCTGGGTCCTGCAGGGCCAGCAGATGCAGATGCCAAGCTGGTTCACCGCCTCGCAGATGCAGGCGCTGAACCCGCTGCTGGTGATGATCCTGATTCCGTTCAACAACCTGGTGCTGTACCCGGCCCTGCGCCGCTTCGGCTTCGAACCGACCGCGCTGCGCCGCATGACCGCCGGCATCGCCTTCAGTGGCCTGGCCTGGATCGTGGTGGGTGGCATCCAGGTGGTGATGGACGGCGGCAACGCCATGTCGATCTTCTGGCAGATGCTGCCGTACGCGCTGCTGACCTTCGGTGAGGTGCTGGTCTCGGCCACCGGCCTGGAGTTCGCCTACAGCCAGGCACCGCAGGCGATGAAGGGCGTGGTGATGAGCTTCTGGAACCTGACCACCACCATCGGCAACCTGTGGGTGCTGCTGTCCAACGCGGCGGTGCGCAACGACACGGTCACCCACCAGATCGCGGGCACGGGCCTGAGCGAGGCGGCGTTCCTGATGTTCTTCTTCGCCGGCTTCGCCTTCGTCGCGGCGTTGGCCTTCGGTTGGTACGCGAAACGCTATCGTATGGTTGACAACTACCGTAGCGCCTGAGCCTGACATGACCCCCGTCAATCTGCTGTTGATCGCCATCACCGCCATCCTGTCGTGGATGGCGTTCAACAACCGCAAGCTGGCCGACCGCCTGATCCTGTGGCCGCCGGCCATCGACCGTCACCGCCAGTACGACCGGCTGGTGACCTATGGCTTCATCCACGCCGACTGGTCGCACCTGATCTTCAACATGATCACCCTGTTCTTCTTCGGGGGATTCATCGAGAGCGTGATGGTGCAGTTGACCGGCAGCTACCTGACCTACCCGGCGTTCTACATCGGCGCGCTGCTGGTCTCGATCCTGCCCAGCTACCTGAAGAACCAGAAGAACCCGAACTACCTCAGCCTCGGGGCGTCCGGGGCGGTATCGGCGGTGCTGTTCGCCTTCATCCTGATCAAGCCGTGGTCGATCATCCTGGTGTTCTTCATCCCGGCACCGGCGATCATCTATGCCGCGTTCTACGTCGGCTACAGCATCTGGATGGACAGGCGCGGTGGCGACCGCATCAACCACAGCGCGCACCTGGCAGGTGCGGCGTTTGGCGTGATCTTCATGCTGGCCATGCAGCCGAGCATCTTCACCCACTTCCTGCGCGAACTCTCCAACCCGACCTTCCGCCTCGGCGGCGGTTGATGCGGGTAGCGGGGCGGATCGGGTCCGATCCGCCCCGGCCGGGTCAGGCTGCGGTCTGCTGACCGTAGGTATCCAGCAGGCGGGCGAACACTTCCTCGCCGATGCGCTGGAAATCCTGATCCTCGGTCTGCCCTTCCACCGCCAGTTGCAGCAGGCCCTCCAGCAGGGCGCGGTCGGTATCGGAATGGGAATTGCTGGCGTGCATGGGAGCCTCCACGGTGGTGCGCATGGTCAACGGTCGCAAGGGTCGTGCCAGCCTGGCCGTACCCATCCATAGGCGATAGCGGCCGGCCCGCCTCCAGCTTGAGGGCGAAAACTGACGTGAATGGACTGGACTTGCCCCTGTTCAGGCTTCACGCGATCATGGCGCCCGGCTGCGCACCATCCACGCAGTCGCCGCAGGAGACAGTTCCATGGCTTCGGTCACGCCCCCCGGTCTGGCCTATGAGGTCGAGCACGACCTGGCCAACCACCGCTTCACCGCACGTGTGCGCGGACAGCTGGCGGTGCTCGATTACCAGATCAAGCGCAGGCGCATGGTCATCACCCATACCGAGGTGCCCGAGCCGATCGCCGGCCGTGGCATCGCCGGTGAGCTGACCCGCGTGGCACTGCGTTTCGCGCGCGAGCAGAAATACAAGGTGGTGCCGGCATGTTCCTACGCCGAAGCCTTCCTGCAGCGCCACGAGGAGTACCACGACCTGCTCGTTGGCTGAACGCCAGCGGGTCACGCTTCAGCCATGGCAGGCGATGATGTACAAACATGAACAGGGGATCCCGATGAAGATTGGAAACAACCGGCCATTGCACGGCAGCGTGTTGGCCGGCGTGGTGGGCGTGCTGTTGCTGGCCGGTTGCCAGCGTGAAAGCGAGCCGGCACCGGCGACCGACGCGGCGCCCGCCGCCGAAGCCACCGCCGCAGGCGAAACGCCGGCCACGGAAGCGCCGCTGGACCTGCGCGACGTGATCGAGAACAACGAGCGCGAAGTGGTAGGCATCAGCTACCCGGCCGGTATCGACCGTTATCCGGGCCTGGCCCGCGCGCTGCAGAGCTATGCGACGAGTGCGCGCAGCGACCTGCAGCAGGCGCTGGACGGGCTGGGCAACGACAAGCCGACCATGCCCTACGAGCTGTCGCTGAGCTTCGAGAAGCTGCTTGAAACCCCGCAGCTGGTGGTGGTCAGTGCCGACGGCAGCCGCTACACGGGTGGCGCCCACGGCGAGCCGCTGGTGGCGCGCTTCGTGTGGCTGCCGCAGCAGCAGCAGATGCTCAGTGCCGACAAGCTGGTGGCCGATGCCAAGGGCTGGAAGGCGATCAGTGATTTCGTCGCCGACCAGCTGCGCGAACGCGTGGCCACCCGCCTCAGTGGCGAGGACATGGACCCGGCCCAGCTGCAGGAATCGCTGCGCAACGCATCGCGCATGATCGCCGACGGAACCGGCCCGCAGGCCGACAATTTCAGCCAGTTCCAGCCACTGACCGACGACAAGGGGCAGATCACCGCGCTGCGCTTTGTTTTCCCGCCGTACCAGGTGGGTCCATACTCGGACGGCACCCAGACCGCCGATGTACCGGCGGCGGTGCTGTTGCCTCACGTGGCCAAGGACTACGTGGAGCTGTTCGCACGCGGTTGACCGCAGTCGAGGAGGTGGCGTGGATACAGGGTTGCAGGAGCGGGTCGCCGGCCTGCTCCACGAAGCCGGGGTCCGCATCGGCGGCACCCAGCCACAGGACATCCAGGTGCATGACCCGCGTTTTTTCGCGCGGGTCATGGGCCACGGCTCGCTCGGCCTGGGCGAGAGCTACATGGAGGGGTGGTGGGATGCCAATGTCCTGGATGAATTCCTCGTCCACCTGATGCAGGCGCACCTGGATGAACGGGTGCACGGCTGGCGCGAAGTGGCAGACGCGCTGAAGGCGCGCCTGTTCAACCTGCAGGCGGGGCAGGGCAGTTACGAAGTCGGTCGCCGCCATTACGACCTCGGCAATGATCTCTACCAGGCCATGCTCGGCCAGCGCCTGGTCTACAGCTGTGGCTATTGGCGCAACGCCGACGACCTCGACGCCGCACAGGAGGCCAAGCTCGACCTGGTCTGCCGCAAGCTGGGCCTGCGCCCGGGCCAGCGCGTGCTGGACATTGGCTGCGGATGGGGCGAAGCCCTGAAGTTCGCCGCCGAGCGCTACGGTGTCAGCGGCGTCGGCGTGACTATATCGCAGGAGCAGGCCGAGTTCGCGCGGCAGTTGTGCGCTGGCCTGCCGATCGAGATCCGCCTGCAGGATTACCGTGAACTGGACGAACCGTTCGATGCGATCTTCTCGATCGGCATGTTCGAGCACGTCGGTGACAAGAACTACGCCAGTTTCTTCGAAGTGGCCAAGCGCTGCCTGTCGCCACGTGGCCTGCTGCTGTTGCATACCATCGGCACCAACGTCTCACGGCATCGCACCGATCCATGGATTGCACGCTACATCTTCCCCAACTCGATGCTGCCGTCGGCGGTGCAGATCACCAAGGCGTTCGAAGGTCGTTTCGTGCTGGAGGACTGGCACAACTTCGGCACCGACTACGACCTGACCCTGCAGGCATGGCGGCGCAACGTGGAAGCAGCGTGGCCGCGGCTGGATGCGCACTACGACGAGCACTTCCGGCGCATGTGGCGCTTCTACCTGGCCGGGTCGATGGCCACCTTCCGCTGCCGGCACGCGCAGCTGTGGCAGCTGGTGCTGTCGCCGGAAGGCGTGCCGGGTGGGTACGTGGCGCCGCGATGATGGCGTGGCTGGGGTCGGAGCCCTTTCCGTCGGAAAGGGATCCGACCCCGGGGTCAGATCCCTTTTCGCAGAAGAGGGCTCTGACCCCGACCACAACAAAAAACCGCCCGGTCTCCCGGGCGGTTTTCGTTTCAGGCGACTGCGCTGGCGATCAGTTGCCGGCGCCGGTCAGGCCACGCTTTTCCAGCAGCGGTTCGATCTGCGGCTCGTGGCCGGCGAAATCGCGGAACAGCTGCATCGCGTCGACGCTGCCGCCCTTGGACAGCAGGGTGGCGCGGAAGTGGTCGCCGTTCTTGCGGCTCAGGCCGCCGTTGTCCTTGAACCACTTCTGGGTGTTGGCGTCGAGCACTTCCGACCAGATGTAGGCGTAGTAGCCGGCCGAGTAGCCGCCCATGATGTGGCTGAAGTACGGGGTCTTGTAGCGCGGCGGAACCGGCGCGTAGTAGATGCCGTCCTTCTCCAGCGCGGCGCGCTCGAAGGCCATCACGTCCTTGGCCGCCGGCACCTGGTCCGGGCCGATCTGGTGCCAGTTCTGGTCCAGCATCGCCGCCCCCAGGTATTCGGTGGTGGCAAAGCCCTGGTTGAACTTCGATGCGGCAATCACCTTGTCCAGCAGGGCCTGCGGCATCGCCGAACCATTCTGGTAGTGCTTGGCGTAGTTCTTCAGGATGACCGGGTTGTCGGCCCACATCTCGTTGACCTGCGAGGGGAACTCGACGAAGTCGCGCGGCACCGAGGTGCCCGAGAAGTAGGGGTACTTCACGTTGGAGAACATGCCGTGCAGGGCGTGGCCGAACTCGTGGAAGGTGGTGTTCACCTCATCCCAGGTCAGCAGGGTCGGCTGGCCGGCCGGCGGCTTCGGGATGTTCAGGTGGTTGGCAACCACCGGCTTGAAGCCGGTCAGCTTGGACTGCGAGACGTAGGAGTTCATCCACGCACCGCCACGCTTGGAGGCGCGTGCATACGGATCGAAGATGAAGATCGCCAGCTGGCTGCCATCGGCGTCGAACACGTCGTAGACGGTGACGTCATCGTGGTAGACCGGCAGGTCGGTGCGCTGCTTGAAGGTCAGGCCGAATTCCTGGCCGGCGGCGTAGAAGACGCCGTTCTCCAGCACGTTCTTCAGTTCGAAGTATGGCTTCAGCTGCGACTCGTCGAAGTTGTACTTGGCCTGGCGCACCTTCTCGCTGTAGAAGGCCCAGTCCCACGGTTCCAGCTGGAAGGTCGGCTTGCGCGCGGCCTTCTGCTCCTTGTCGATCATCGCCTGCAGGTCGGCGGCTTCGCGCTTGGCATTGGCCACCGCGGCCGGAGCCAGCTTGCCCAGCATCGCGTTGACCGCTTCGGGGGTCTTGGCGGTCTGGTTGGTCAGGTTGTAGGCGGCGAAGTTCGGGAAGCCCATCAGCTTGGCCTTGTCGGCACGCAGCTGCATGATGCGCGAGACCAGCGCGGTGTTGTCGAATTCACCGCCGCGGCTGCCGCGGGTGGTCGAGGCTTCGTAGATCTTCTGGCGCAGGGCGCGGTTGGCCAGGTTGGTCAGCGGCGGCTGGCCGGTGGTGTTGAGCAGGGTGATCACGTACTTGCCTTCCAGGCCACGGGCCTTGGCGGCTTCGGCGGCGGCGGCGATCTGCTCCTTGGACAGGCCGGCCAGCTCCTTGACGTCGTCGACAGTGATTGCCGAAGCGTTCACTTCCGACTGCACGTTCTGGCTGAACTTGGTGCCCAGATTGGCCAGTTCGGCATTCATGTCCTTCAGCGTGGCCTTGTCGGCCTCGGACAGCTTGGCGCCGGCGCGCACGTAGTTGTCGTAGTACTTCTCGACCAGGCGCACGCCTTCGGCGTCCAGGCCCAGCTGGCTGCGGGTGTCGTACAGCGCCTGGATGCGGGCGAACAGCTTGCCGTTCAGCGCGATCGCATCGCTGTGCGCGGCGAACTTCGCCGAGTAGTCGGCCTGCAGCTTCTTGCGGGTGTCGTTGGTATCGGCGCCGACCAGGCTGAAGAACACGGTGGTCGCACGGTCGAGGATGTCACCGCTCTTTTCCAGGGCGATGATGGTGTTGTCGAAGGTCGGCTTGGCCTTGTTGTTGGCGATCGCCTCCACTTCCTTCAGCTGCTGCGCCATGCCGGCGTCGAAGGCCGGGGCGAAGTCGCTGTCCTTGATCTTGTCGAACTGCGGGAAGTGCAGCGGCAGCGGGCTTTCGGCGAAGAACGGGTTGGCCTGCTGGGCATTGGTGCTGGCAGCCGGGGTGGCGGCGCCGGCCGAGAAGGCGGGCAGGGCAAGGCCGAGGGACATGGCCACGGCAAGGGCAAGTCGAGTGGTCAAGGTAGAAGCTCCGGTAAGGCAAACAAGGGCCCGAGGGTAACCCGGCCGGCGGCGACTGCACTTGTGTCAAAAGGCATGTTGCCGGGGCCGGGCGCGGGTACCATGCATTCACCGCCCACGGCCCGCTGCCATGACGACCGCCTACGATTTCAGCTTCCGCGACCTCGATGGCCAGCTGCAGGCGCTGGCCCGGTACCAGGGCCATCCGTTGCTGCTGGTGAACGTCGCCAGCCGTTGTGGCTTCACGCCTCAGTACACCGGGCTGGAGCAGCTGTGGCAGGCGTACCGCGAACGCGGCCTGGTGGTGATCGGCTTCCCGTGCAACCAGTTTGGCGCGCAGGAGCCCGGTGATGCCGCACAGATCCGCCAGTTCTGTTCGCTGGACTATCCGGTCAGCTTCCCGCTGTCGGAAAAGATCGAGGTCAACGGCGAGGGGGCCGACCCGCTCTGGAGGTGGCTCGCGCGCGAGAAGCGCGGCGTGCTCGGCAGTGCCCGCATCAAGTGGAATTTCAGCAAGTTCCTGGTCGATCGCCAGGGGCGGGTGGTGTCGCGGCATGCGCCCACCACCCGGCCGGAGCAGCTGAGCGGCGAGATTGAAGCGCTGTTATGAGGTCGTGCCGGCCGCTGGCCGGCAACCCGGCGGGCCAGGAAGAGCCGGCCAGCGGCCGGCACTACCGTTGCAGCATCATTTCTCGACGAACGCGCGCTCGAACACGTAGTGGCCCGGCTGGCCGATGCGCGGCGAAACCTGGAAACCGCGGGCATCGAGCACAGCACGCAGGTCGGCCAGCATCTGCGGGCTGCCGCAGATCATCGCGCGGTCGTTTTCCGGGCTCAGCTCCGGCAGGCCGAGGGTGCGCTGCATCTGGCCGCTTTCCATCAGCGAGGTCAGGCGGCCCTGGTTGGCGAACGGCTCGCGGGTGACGGCCGGGTAGTACAGCAGCTTGTCGCCGATCATCTCGCCCAGGAACTCGTGCTCACGCAGCTCCCTCTCGAAGTAATCGCGGTAGGCCAGATCCTTTTCGTAGCGCACGCCGTGGCAGAGGATCACCTTCTCGAAGCGCTCGTAGGTCTCCGGGTCCTTGATGACCGACAGCCACGGAGCCATGCCGGTACCCGTGCCCAGCAGGTACAGGTTCTTGCCCGGGTGCAGGTCGCTGATCAGCAGGGTGCCGGTGGGCTTCTTGCCGACCAGCACCTTGTCGCCCGGCTTGATGTGCTGCAGGCGCGAGGTCAGCGGGCCGTCCTGCACCTTGATGCTGAAGAACTCCAGATGCTCTTCCCAGTTGGCGCTGGCGATGGAGTACGCACGCAGCAGCGGCCGTGCCTCGGTTTCCAGGCCGATCATCACGAACTGGCCGTTCTCGAAGCGGAAGCCGCTGTCGCGGGTGGTGGTGAAACTGAAGTAGGCGTCGGTCCAGTGACGGACCTCAAGCACCGTTTCGGCGCCAAAAGCGGAGGACATGGGCGTATCTGTCAAAAGTCGTCGGGGGAATTCTATCTCAAATGAGACGGGTTCTCATTGGGCGGAACGAGAGGCGTTCTCAGCGGTAACCCGCCGCCTGCAGCTCGAACAGCTCGGCATAGCGGCCGCCCTGTGCCATCAGCTGGGCGTGGGTGCCACTGGCCTCGATCCGGCCATCGGCCAGCACCAGGATGCGATCGGCCATGCGGACCGAGGAAAAACGGTGGGAAATCAATACGGCGGTGCGATTATCCGCCAGTTCCCTGAACCGCTGGAACACCTCGAATTCACTGCGCGCATCCAGTGCTGCCGTTGGCTCATCCAGGATCATCACCTGCGCATTGCGCATCCACGCGCGGGCAATGGCGATCTTCTGCCACTGGCCACCGGACAGGTCCACGCCCTGCTTGAAACGGCGGCCGATCAGCTGGTCGTAGCCACCGGGCAGCTCCTCGATCACTTCCTCGGCCATGCCGCGGCGCGCGGCGTCGGCGATGCGCGCCCGGTCGTCCATGGCCTCGACCTGGCCGACGCCGATGTTCTCGCCGGCGCTGAGGTTGTAGCGCACGAAGTCCTGGAAGATCACCCCGAGGTTGGCGCGCAGGTCGTCCAGGTCGTAGTCGCGCAGGTCGCGGCCATCGAGCAGGATGCGACCCTCGTCCGGTTCGTACAGGCGTGCCAGCAGCTTCACCAGGGTGGTCTTGCCGGCGCCGTTCTCGCCGACCAGGGCCAGCACTTCGCCGGCCTGCAGCTGGAAATCGAGGTGGCGCACCGCCCACTGTTCGGCATCGGGATAGCGGAAGCCGACGTTCTCGAACACGAAGCCCTGGCGGATCGGCTGCGGCACGCGTATGGCGCCTTCGCGCGAGTGGATTTCCGGCTCGATCTGGAAGAACGAGAACAGGTCGTCCAGGTACAGCGCCTGGCTGGCCACCTGCGAGAAGCCGATCAGCAGGCCTTCCAGCAGCTGGCGCAGGCGCAGGAAGCTGCCGGCAAGGAAGGTCAGGTCGCCGATCGAGAAATCGCCGCGCACCGTGCGCCAGGCGATGTAGGCGTAGGCGGTGTAGTAGCCCAGCGTACCCAGCGCAGCCAGCAGCGTGCCCCAGAACGCCCGGCGCCGTGCCAGGGCACGGTTGGCCTGGAACAGCGCCACCGACAGGCGCCGATAGCGCTCGACCAGGAAGCGGTGCAGGTTGTAGATCTTCACTTCCTTGGCCGTTTCCACGCTGGCACCGAGCTGGCGCAGGTAGTCGAGCTGGCGGCGCTCGGGCGTCCATTGGAAGTTGAGGCTGTAACCGGCCGCGTTGAAGTGCGATTCGCCGATGAAGGCCGGCACCAGTGCCAGCGCAAGCAGCAGGATCAGCCACGGCGCGTAGACCAGCAGGCCGACGGCGAGGCTGGCCACGGTGATCGCGTCCTGCACCTGGCCGAACAGCTGGCTCATCAGGTTCATCCGGCCCATGGTCTGGCGCCGCGCACGGTCGAGCTTGTCCTGCAGGTCCGGGTCCTCGAAGTCCTCCAGATCCAGCGTCGCCGCGTGTTCCATCAGCCGGATGCTGGTGACGTTGGCGAACAGCTCGGAGAGCAGGGCATCGGCGTAGCTGACCAGGCGGCCGAGCAGGTCCGAGGCGATGGCCAGGCCGAATTCCAGCGCCAACAGGCCCAGCAGCGGATTGAGCATGCCGCTGGACAGCGCCTCGCCCAGCGGCGGGAAACCGGCGTCGTGCTGGCTCAGGTGCAGGGCGCTGTCGATGATCAGCTTGCCGACGTACAGCATCGCCACCGGCAGCAGCGCACGGATCAGGCGCAGCCCCAGGCTGGCCAGGGTGAGCGCGGGGCTGGTCTGCCAGACCATGCGCAGGAACGGCGGCAGGTTGCGCATCGCCTTGAAGCGCTGGCGCAGGCTGGGTTTCTTCGCGGCGGCAGCGCCAGCGGGGGGGATGGCAGGCATGCGCGTATTGTGCGCGCGTGATACGTGCAGGGGGAGTCAGTGCAGCCGTGTTGCCGGCACCGGGGTCAGATCCCTTTGCGCGGCAAAGGGCTCTGACCCCAGCGACCCACAGCGGGTCAGAGCCCTTCGCGAAGCGAAGGGATCCGACCCTCCCGTATCCATGCGTAGCGTGGATCTACCGTGTCGACCAAGGTCGACACCTACCGGCATCACCGGTGAACTGTCAAAGGCGGGGTGGGTCAGGCCGGCAGCGGCGGCAGCAACCCCGCACCGAGGCGGTTCCAGGCATTGATCACCGCGATGCCCATGCTCAGGTCACTGATGCCCTTCTCATCGAAGTGCGGTGCCAGGGCATCGAACGCGGCCTGCGACGGCGCGCCGTCGGTCAGCCGGGTCAGCGCCTCGGCCCAGCCCAGTGCCGCGCGCTCGCGGGCATCGAAGAAGCGGCTTTCGTGCCAGGCGGGCAGGGTGTCCAGCTTGCGCGGCTCGATGCCGCCCTTGCGCAGCGCGGTGCCGTGCATGTCCATGCAGTAGCCGCAGCCGTTGAGCTGCGACACGCGCAGGAACACCAGTTCCATCAGGGTCGGATCGATCGAGCTGTCATGCACGGCCTGGCTGGTGGCCAGCAGGCCCTTGAAGGCCTCGGCGGCCAGGCGGGTGTAGGGGACGCGGGGAGAGGCGTGGTCGGACATTTTCGGCTCCACGGCGGCCACGGTGGCCGCCTTTCACTACCAGGACGCCGTACCGTCATCGCGCGTGACAACACCCGGCAGCTTTTCCGGATTCAACACGCTGTACACGTTGGCGATGCGGCCATCGACCACTTCGATGGTGGTGACCGAATGCAGGCGCTCACCCTGGAAGCGCAGGATCGCCGGCTCGCCGTTGACGTAGCCCAGCTGGGCGGGATGCACCGCGCCGCGGCGGGCGATGGCCCAGAACAGGCGGCCGATGCGTTCGGCGCCCAGCAGCGGCCGCACCGCCGCAGTGACCACGCCACCGCCGTCGGAAACCAGCACCGCGTTGGCGTGCAGCAGGGCCTGGATCGCGTCGCTGTCGCCGCGCTGCGAGGCCTCCATGAAGCGCGCCAGCAGCTGCCGGTGCTGGCTGGCATCGGCATTGAAGCGCGGTCGTCCGGCCTGCAGGCGTTGCCGGGCACGGTGCACCAGCTGCCGGCAGTTGGCCTCGCTGTGGCCGATCAGCTCGGCGATCTCACGGTAGTCGTGGTCGAACGCCTCCTTCAGCAGGAAGGCGGCGCGTTCCTCCGGGCCGAGCTGTTCGAGCAGGGTCAGGAAAGCGACCGAGACGTCGTCGGCCAGCGCATGCAGCTGGGCCGGACCGGGCGCCGGGTCCGGCTCCAGGGTGACCGCCAGCGGTTCGGCCAGCCATGGGCCGACGTAGTGGACGCGCTCGCGCTTGGCCGCACGCAGCCGGTCCAGGCCGAGCCGGGTGGTGGTGGTGACCAGCCAGGCCTCGGCATCGCGGACGGCCGCAGGATCGGCGCCGGACCAGCGCAGCCAGGCGTCCTGGACCACGTCTTCGGCGTCGGTGCGGCTGCCGAGCAGGCGGTAGGCCAGCGCCATCAGGCGCGGGCGGTGGGTCTGGAAAGC
The DNA here is from genome assembly GCF_059372355.1 of Stenotrophomonas sp. YJH_SMC_135. Taxonomy (NCBI): domain Bacteria; kingdom Pseudomonadati; phylum Pseudomonadota; class Gammaproteobacteria; order Lysobacterales; family Lysobacteraceae; genus Stenotrophomonas; species Stenotrophomonas sp. YJH_SMC_135. Next base: position 425,471 of record NZ_JCAFVN010000003.1, on the reverse strand, counting down.
GGTTTCGGCGTTCATGTGGGCAAGGACGCCGCAGTGGCGCGTGGCGTGACAGAGCGTCGGGGGAATCTTGCCGGCCAGCGGCCGGCACTACCACCCCGGGGCCGGGGGGAGGGGGTAAAATGGGTGGATTACCCCCGCCAGCCTCGAGCAAGCGAGCAAGACGTGACATCGATCAAGCAGGAAGACCTCATCCAGTCCATCGCCGACGCGCTGCAGTACATCTCGTACTACCACCCGGTCGACTACATCAAGAACCTTGCCGCCGCCTACGAGCGCGAGGAGTCGCCGGCCGCGAAGGAAGCGATGGCGCAGATCCTGATCAATTCGCGCATGTGCGCCGAGGGCCACCGCCCGATCTGCCAGGACACCGGCATCGTCACCGTGTTCCTGGAAATCGGCATGGACGTGCGTTGGGATGACGCCACCATGGGCGTGGAAGACATGGCCAATGAAGGCGTGCGCCGCGCCTACATGCACCCGGACAACAAGCTGCGCGCCTCGGTGCTGGCCGATCCGGCAGGCAAGCGCATCAACACCAGGGACAACACCCCGGGCGTGGTCAACGTCAAGGTGGTGCCGGGCAACAAAGTCGACGTGATCCTCGCCGCCAAGGGCGGTGGTTCGGAAGCGAAGACCAAGTTCGCCATGCTCAATCCGTCCGACTCGATTGTCGACTGGGTGCTGAAGACCGTGCCGACCATGGGCGCCGGCTGGTGCCCGCCGGGCATGCTGGGCATCGGCATCGGTGGCACCGCCGAGAAGGCGATGCTGCTGGCCAAGGAAGCGCTGATGGAGCCGATCGACATCACCGAGCTGCAGGCCCGTGGTGCGTCCAACCGCATCGAGGAGCTGCGCCTGGAGCTGTACGAGAAGGTCAACGCGCTGGGCATCGGTGCGCAGGGCCTGGGTGGCCTGACCACCGTGCTCGACATCAAGATCAACGACTACCCGACCCACGCGGCCAACCTGCCGGTGGCGATGATCCCGAACTGCGCGGCCACCCGCCATGCGCACTTCACCCTGGATGGCAGCGGCCCGGTGATGCTGGACCCGCCGTCGCTGGAAGACTGGCCGAAGCTGACCTACGACGCATCCAAGGGCACCCGGGTGGACCTGGATACGATTACCCCGGAAGACGTGGCCAGCTGGAAGCCGGGCCAGACCCTGCTGCTCAACGGCAAGCTGCTCACCGGCCGCGACGCCGCGCACAAGCGCATGGTCGACATGCTCAACAAGGGCGAGCAGCTGCCGGTCGATCTGAAGGGCCGCTTCATCTACTACGTCGGCCCGGTCGATCCGGTGCGTGACGAAGTGGTGGGCCCGGCCGGCCCGACCACGGCGACCCGCATGGACAAGTTCACCGAGCAGGTGCTGGCACAGACCGGCCTGCTGGGCATGGTCGGCAAGGCCGAGCGCGGCCCGGCCGCGATCGAGGCGATCAAGAAGCACAAGTCGGCCTACCTGATGGCCGTCGGTGGCTCGGCCTACCTGGTGTCCAAGGCGATCAAGGCGGCCAAGGTGGTCGGTTTCGCTGACCTGGGCATGGAGGCGATCTACGAGTTCACCGTGCAGGACATGCCAGTGACCGTGGCCGTCGACTCCGCCGGCGAATCGGTGCACAAGACCGGCCCGCGCGAGTGGCAGGCCCGCATCGGCAAGATTCCGGTGGTGGTGGAGTAATTCCCGCACGCTTCGGTCCAGACAACGGCGCCCGTGTGGCGCCGTTGCTGTATCTGGAGGCAGGATTAACGCGCCTGTAGCCCTGGCTCTGCTACGGTTGGCACACCCTCGCACAGGACGTGTCCATGGCCCTGCATCGCTTCATCGTGGCCGGCGTGCTGCTGGCCCTGGCCGGCTGCAGCACCCCGGCGTCGTACGAAGGCGCGGATTTCCCTGCATCGGCGCAATGCCGCATGCAGTGCCAGGCCGGCTACCGCAGCTGCATGGCGCAGAATGACTCTCTCGGCAGCCGCCAGAGCAATTGCGAGCAGCGGATGGTGCCGGCGCCGGACAAGCGCTGCAAGGACGTGGACAACCCGGACCTGCGCCGTGCCTGCGAACTGAAGACGCATGACTGCACGCTGCGCGCGCCGATGATGTCCTGTGGCGAGCGCCGCGATACCTGCATGAGCAGCTGCGGCTGAGCGACGGCTCCCGCACGGGCGCATAATCGGCCGGCCCACCTGCACAGGATCCGCCGCATGAGCACCACGCTGTATGGTTCGACAAGCACCGCCGCGCTGGTGGTGCACTGGCTGCTGATCGAGCTCGGCATCGAGCACGAGTTGGTGCTGCTGGATTTCGACGCGCGCGAGCACAAGTCGGCGGAGTACCTGGCACTGAATCCGGCCGGCGTGGTGCCGACGCTGCTGATCGATGGCCTGGTACTGACTGAAGCGGCGGCGATCGCCCTGTACCTGGCCGACCGCCATCCGGACGCCGGTTTGTTGCCGGCACTGGGCACGCCGCAGCGCGCCGATGCCTACCGCTGGATGTTCTGGTGTGCCAATACGTTGCAGCCGGCCTATCGCGCCTGGTTCTATCCGCACGAGGTGGCGGGCGAGGCAAACGTGGAGGCCAGTCGCGAGATGGCGCGACAGCGCCTGGAAGCGGCCTGGCAGCATGTGGCCACGCACCTGCTGGCGCATGGACCCTACCTGCTGGGCGCCACGCCCTGCGTGGTCGACTACATGCTGGTGATGCTGATGCGCTGGTCGCGCAACATGCCCAGGCCCAGTGACACCTGGCCGTCGCTCAAGGCACATGCCACCTCGATGAAGGCGCGCCCGGCGTTCGCCGAGGCCTACCGCCGCGAAGGCATCACCGACTGGCGGTAACCAGAAAAGGGGACGGAGGGGATTAAGTCGTTTGTGCACAAACGACTTAATCCCCTCCGTCCCCTTTTCCGTTACAGGATCTCCAGCACCGTTTCCGGCGGGCGGCACAGCCGTGTGCCCTTGGGCGTGCGCACCACGGGGCGGTTGATCAGGCGCGGGTGTTCGGCCATCGCAGCCAGCAGGGTGGCATCGTCGGCATCTTCCAGCCCGAGTGCGGCGAACTGGGTCTCCTTGCTGCGCACCAGGTCGCGCGCGCTCAGGGCCGACTCGGCCAGCACCTGGCGCAGCGTGGCCGCGTCGGGTGGGGTGCCCAGGTACTCGATCACCACCGGGTCGAAGCCCGCATCGCGGATCAGCTTCAGTGCGCCGCGCGAGTTGCTGCAGGCCGGGTTGTGCCAGATCGTCACGTCCATCAGAACCACTCCAGCAGCGACACGCCCACGCCCACATAGGTGGCCTTGTGGTTGTAGTCGATCATGCTCTCGCCATAGCCGTCGAAGACCTGCACATGGCCACGCAGCAGATTGCTGATCGGAAAGCCGTAATCCAGCTGCAGTGCACCGTGGGAGCGGCTGCCGGTGCGCAGCGAATGACGCGCCATCAGAGCGACTTCATGCCCGTTGCGGTTCCAGATCAGGGTCGCGTCACCCCGGCCCATGTAATCCTCGATGTCCGGATTATTGTCTTCGCTGCGGCTTTCCGGGATGCGGTACCACGGGCGCAGCACCAGCGCCCAGTTCTCGCGATCCAGGCCGATGTTGAGCATGACCCGGTTCCAGCTGCGCGAGAGCGGATCGGCCCGTCCGTTGGACTGGTGGTTGAGGCTGATACCGGTCATGCGCCCGCGCCAGCCACCGATCGAGTAGCCGTTGCGGAACACCATCATCACTTCGGGTTCGTAGTTGGTTTCGCGGAACGGGCGCGAATCCTCGCTGTTGTAGGCCTGCCAGCGCGAACTCTGGGTGTAGCCAGCCCAGATGTCGCCGTTGTCGCCGAACAGGTTCTCGGCGATCTTGGTCTTGAAGCTGATCTGGAACTTCAGCTCGGTACTGTCGAGTACCTGCGGGGTCGTCACGCTGTTGGCCGGGTTCGGCGAATGCGGCGTGGTGTTGCGGTCGCTGGTCCAGAACGCCGGCAGCAGGTACACCGGCTTGTAGGCACGCAGCTGGAAGGGCCCCAGCTTGGAGTCCTCGGCCAGCTCCCAGCGGCTATCCAGCAGCGAACCGCGGCCAGCATTGGCCAGCGCGCTGTCCGGTGCCGCCGGACGGAACAGGTCGCTGACCCGCTCGCGCAGCTTTTCCTCGCCCTGGCTCACGCGCGCGGTCTGTCGTTCCTCGCGGCGCGCCTGCGCAGCCGATTCGGCGGCGGCATCGGCGGCGGCGGTGGCCTCCGGGGTGTGCCCGAAGAGGCGGTCATAGCAGGCCAGGCGGGCCGCGTCGGTGGTGATCGCCGCGCAGGCGGCCGGCGAGGTGTCGGCGCTGGGCGCGAACTCCTGCGCAGCCAACGGTGCACTGGCCAGGGCAAGCGCCAGCGGCGCCAGACGGGGAAGCAGCGTGGGGAGGGTCATTGCAGCAGGCCCTTCGATGGATACGGGAATCGCACAGTGTGGCGGCTGCACCGGATCGCGGCCAGCCCCACCGTTTATGCACGGCCACGGCGTGCGCGTGGCGTGAAGGCTAGGTGGCTCAGAAGAACCAGGCGAACGCGAACAGGCCCAGCATCGCGATCACCACCGCCAGTTTCAGTGCCAGGCCGAGCAGGATGCCGAGCCAGGTCGCCAGGCCCACCTTGGTCGAGCGGCCGAGTTCGCGGGTGTGCCAGTACTCGCCGAGCAGGGCGCCGGCCAGCGGTCCGGCAAACAGGCCGATGGGCAGGAAGAACAGGCCGACGATGCTGCCGACGAAGGTGCCCCACAGGGCCTTGCGGCTGGCGCCGACGCGCTGCGCGCCAACTACGGTGGCAAGCACGTCCACCAACAGTGAAAGCAGGGTCAGCACGCCCAGCGCGACCAGGGTGGGCCAGCCGACGTGGGCGAAGCCGTCGGCCCAGGCCGCCAGCAGCAGCCCGATGAACACCAGCGGGATGCCCGGGAGGGCCGGCAGGATGATGCCGGCGATGCCGATCAGGACAAAAATGACCGCTAGCAGATATAAGATGAATGAGAGTCCCATGCTGTCCCGTATGGTGGCCGTTTTGGGGTTGACAGTGAAAGATTTTGCCAGTTGCTTTTTCGTTTTGGGCGGGTTAAGTTGCAGTCGCTGAGCTTGGCAAGGTCACCGTGGATCGTGGCCTGATGAAGCAAGATCTTTCCGATCCGCTGCATCGATGCACCTCGCTTCCCCCTTGCTTGTCAGCCGCCCACCGGGCGTTTCCAACAACAAGAGAGAGTCAAAGGGAGTTAGTGAGATGGCTGAGCGCGAGACCGGTACCGTAAAGTGGTTCAATGATGCGAAGGGCTTCGGCTTCATCAGCCGGCAGAATGGCGAGGACGTGTTCGTGCACTTCCGCGCCATCGAGACCCAGGGCTTCAAGAGCCTCAAGGAAGGCCAGACTGTGAGCTTCGAAGTCGTGCAGGGCCAGAAGGGCCTGCAGGCTGACAAGGTGCAGCCGGTGTAATACCCGCCGCCCGTCGGCATGAAAAAGGCCCGCGCAAGCGGGCCTTTTTCTTTGCCGTTGGCCCGGTGCAGGTCAGCGCAGGATGACCTTGCCATTGACGACGCGCACGTAGGTGTTCTCGCGGATGCCGCCGAGATCGCGCTGGTTGACCACGATGGTGCGGCCATCATCCATGCGCACGCTGATGTCATAGGTATCGCTGGTGACGTTCTTCTGGATCTGGTTGCCGGCCAGGGCACCACCGACCGCGCCTGCGGCGGCGGCGATGTTCTTGTTGCCACGGCTGCCACCGGTGTGGTCGGAGATTTCATGGCCGGCCACGGCGCCGACGATGCCGCCGAGGATCGCGCCGGTCGCGCTGGGCGCGGTGCGGCCCGAGGGCACGGTGTTGATGCGGGTGACGATGCCACAGTCAGCGCAACGGCCCTGGTTGTAGCCGCCATTGTTGCCGTAGCCGCCGTTGTTGTAGCCGTTGTTGTAACCACCGCCGCTGTAACCGGGCGAGGTGGCACAGCCAGCCAGCGCGAGGGTAGCGATGGCGCTGGCGGCGATGAGCTGGATCTTCATGGGGCGTCTCCTGGCCGTGAAGGCGGGTGGGTTGGGTGGTACTGCGTCGTGCAGCAGGGTGGACGAATCCTCTCCTTTCGAACGTGAACAACGCGCCAACCGTGTGCGTGCTGCCCGGCTGCAGGATGAATGCGGCTCAGCGGAAATCCTGGTGGCAGGCGCGGCAGTCCGCCTGCAGTGTTTCCACCAGCTGGGCGAGGGCCCTGCAGTCGCCGGGGGGTGAGGCCAGCGCCGTGTTGAGGTTGCCGCGCAGCTGGCTGGCGTGCTGCTGGAACTGCGCACTGTCCTTCAGCCCGGGAAACGCCTGGTCCAGGTCATTGGACAGCAGGCGCAGCACCTGCAGCCGCGGCACGCTGTCAGCCAGGCTGCAGCGGTTCTGCAGCTGGGCCTGCTGCAGCAGCTGTGACTGCCGCTGCATCACCTGCATCAGGCTGCCCGGGAACGGATCGCGACGCGCCTGCAGGGCGCGGCCGACCATTACCGTGGCGATCAGGCCGATCAGCAGGCCCAGGCAGAGCACGAACAGGTAGCGATGGGCGCTGGACAGGCGGCGGGGCGGGCTGGCATTCATGCGGGCACTCCGGGCGTGCAACGGTGGGTTCGACGCCGGCGTACTGCGGGCGTCAGCACCTGCACGTTAAAATAGCCCGATGAACGAACAGGTCAAACAACGCTTCGCCGGCATCGAACGGCTGTACGGCGTGGGTGCACTCGAGCGCCTGCAGGGCAGCCGCGTGGCGGTGGTCGGCATGGGCGGCGTCGGCTCGTGGGTGGTGGAGGCGCTGGCCCGTTCGGCCGTCGGCCACCTGACCCTGATCGATGCCGACGATATCTGCGTGTCCAACACCAACCGGCAGCTGCCGGCGATGGAAGGCAACTACGGCCGCAACAAGGCCGAGGCGATGGCCGAGCGTTGCCGTGCGATCAATCCGGACATCGGGGTCGACGCGGTGCAGGCATTCCTGACCGTGTCCAACATGGCCGAGCTGCTGGACCGGGGGTTCGATCTGGTGATCGATGCCTGCGACAGCTTCCGGGTCAAGGTCGAGACGATCGCATGGTGCCGCCGCCGCAAGCTGCCGTTGCTGACCGTTGGTGCCGCCGGTGGCCGTACCGACCCGACCCTGGTGCGCATCCGCGATGTCTCTCGCACCGAGCACGACGCCATGCTGGCGCTGATCCGCAAGAAGCTGCGCAGCGAATTCAACTTCCCGAAGAACGCCAAGCGCTATTTCGGCGTACCGGCGGTGTATTCGCTGGAGAATGTGAAGTACCCGCAGGCCGATGGCAGCGTCTGCGGCATCCGTCCGAACCTGGGCGCCGATGCGGCGTTGAAGCTGGACTGTGGTGCCGGCCTGGGCGCGGCAACCCACATTACCGGCGCGTTCGCCTTCGCGGCGGTTGGCAAGGCGCTGGAGATGCTGCTGGAGCCGAAGAAGGTGAAGGTGGATGCGGTAGAGGCCAGCGAGGTGTGATGGATCGTGCCGGCCAGCGGCCGGCACCTACCCGTTACATTGCCGGCAGCGAGAACAATCGCCGCGCATTCTCCGTCGTGGCCCGGGCCACGGCATCCAGCTCCATCCCGCGCAGTGCGGCCACGTGCCGGGCAATGGTCGCCAGCCGCGCTGGCTCGTTGCGCTGGCCGCGGATGCCGGCGTCGGGCTGGTCGGGCGCGTCGGTTTCCAGCAGCAACTGTTCCAGCGGCATCTCGCGCACCAGCCGCTGCAGACGTTGCGCGCGATCGTAGGTCAGTGGGCCACCGAGGCCGAGCAGGAAGCCCTGCCTGTGCAGTTGCGCGGCCTGTTCCGGGCTGCCGGAAAAGCTGTGCACCACGCCGCGCAGGCCGCCGACGCGGCGGATGGCGGCGATCACCGCATCCACCGCGCGTCGCGCGTGCACGATCACCGGCAACTCGAATTCGCGGGCCAGTTCCAGCTGGCCGATGAAATACGCCTGCTGGGCGTCGGCGTCCAGTCCTTCGACAAAGAAGTCCAGGCCGCATTCGCCGATCGCGCAGGGGCGTTCGCGCTCGATCCACTCGCGCAGCAGTGGCAGGTGCCCAGGCTGGTGATCGGCCAGGAACATCGGATGCAGGCCGTAGGCCGGGTACAGCCCCGGCGCCTGCTGGCAGACCTCGCGCAGCTTCGGCCAGCTGGCCGCGGTCACCGCCGGTACCACCTGCTGGCGCACACCCGCGGCCTGCGCACGCTCGATCACCGCAGCGCGGTCACGGTCGAACCCGCTGGCGTCCAGATGGCAGTGGCTGTCAACCAGGATGCTCAACGCTGTTCCAGCGGCGGTGGCGTGGTGGCGTTGCGGCTCTTCCAGTTGGCCAGCAGCAGCGTGCCGAAGCCCAGCACCAGCTCATCGACGAACGGGATCGGGTCCGGGATGAACAAGGTCAGCACGAACAGGCCGGCGGTGAGCTTGAACAGGGTGGGGTAGCGCAGCCGGCGGGCCCATTGCAGTACCGGCAGCAGCATCGGGTTGGCCATGGCGGGGAGCCTCGTGGGGAATGTGCAAACGCTACCACGGGCCCAGCATTTCCCGATGCTGAATGGGTTATCGGAATGAGCAGGAAATGTGGAGATTCCGTTCAGGCAGCGCATGCTGCAATCTGCCCCGAGAACGTTGCGGATGGTCCGCAAGGAGCAGGTCATGAAAAGCACAACTACAACTGTCCTGGTCGCAGCGGGCGCGCTGCTGGTCGGTGGCATCGCCACCGCCGCCTTCATGAAGAGTGGTGACAAGTCGCCCGATTCCATCAGCGCCGGAACCCCCAATGGTGAATCGCGCCTCGTTGAAGGTAACGCTTCTGACGACGGCGCACGTGGTGACAAGCTGGACCCGTCCGCGCCGCGCGGGCTTGAATATGCCGATGTGCTGAAGGTTGACCCGATCACCGAGAAACAGAAGGCCTACGCCACCGTGATCGGCACCGATCCAGTGCGCGAGACCTCCACCACCCAGACCCCGCACGAGGTCTGCCAGGACGTGACGGTGCAGGAGCGCCTGCCGGAACGTGATGGCAACGTTGGCGGTACCGTGGTTGGCGCGGTGGTGGGTGGCCTGCTCGGCAACCAGGTCGGTGGCGGCAACGGCAAGAAGGCCGCGACCGCCGCCGGTGCCGTGGCCGGCGGCTTCATCGGCAACCAGATCGACAAGCGCCATGTGGGTGGCCGCGTGGTCAACCGCACCGAGCGCCAGTGCCACACCGAGACCGCCACCTCCGAGTCGAGCCGCGTCACCGGCTACAACGTGACCTACCGCAATGAGGACGGCACCACCGGCACCATGCGCATGGCCAGCAAGCCGGGCAACCGCATTGCCATGGGTACCAACGACGTGGTGAAGGGTTACAACGTGACGTACCGCTATGACGGCGCGGAGAAGACCGTGCGCATGGACAACAAGCCGGCCAGCGATCGCCTGCCGGTGGTCGATGGCCAGCTGGTCACGCAGACCGCTGCCGCCGGTGCCACTGCCGCAGCCACGCGCCAGTAATCCCGGCGCAGCATACAGTACCTGACGGGCCGGCTCATGCCGGCCCGTTTCATTGCGACCGGCGATATTCATCCGCGCAGCGAAGCCATCCTCCATCATGGGTGCCCCCTTCGACATGGAGCCGGCATGAGCATCTTCGACCTGCGCATCGAAACCGAGCGGCTGATCCTGCGCCCGCTGCTTCGCGAGGACTACGAGCCGTACCTGGCGTTCTGCGCCGACGAGGCCACGATGCGTACCCTGGGCGGCTTGCAGCCACCCTCGGTGGCCTGGCGCGGTTTCTGCAGCCTGGCCGGCGCCTGGCAGCTGTTCGGCTTCTCGATGTTCAGCGTGATCGAGAAATCCAGCGGCGACTGGATCGGGCGGATGGGACCGTGGCAGCCGCAGGACTGGCCGGGTACCGAGGTCGGTTGGGGCATCCGCCATGCCAGCTGGGGCCGGGGCTATGCGCCGGAGGCGGCGGTCGCGGCGATCGACTGGGCGTTCGATACGCTGGGCTGGGCTGAGGTGATCCATACCATCGCCGAGAACAACGACAACTCGCGGGCCGTGGCACGCAAGCTGGGAAGCACCCTGCTGCGCATGGGGGAGTTGCCAGCGCCATACAACGACAAGCCCATGCAGATCTGGGGCCAGTCGCGCGAACAGTGGCGGCAACGCGCGCGCTGAGCGTGGCTTGGTAGTGCCGGCCGCTGGCCGGCAATCGCTTGGATCCAGCTGCATCGAGGATGCCGGCCAGCGGCCGGCACTACCAGCTGCATCGAGGTTGCCGGCCAGCGGCCGGCACGACCGTGTAGTCATGCTGCACCCGCGCTTGGCATTCACTGGCGTGCTTGCCAGACTGCACGCAGCCGGCCGCCGGCCGGATCCGAGGGAGCAGGCAATGGTGGAAGAGCGCGTCCCGTTGACGGTGCACGGCATGTCGGTGTCAGGCAATTGCCACAAGGTCCGCCTGCTGCTGGAGCAGCTCGGCAGCCGCTACCGCTGGGTGGAAGTGGACAGTGCCCACGGCCAGACCCACACCCCTGAGTTCCTCGCGCTCAATCCCAATGCCAAGGTGCCGTTGATCGTCCGCGACGATGGCCGCGTGCTGACCGAGTCCAATGCGATCCTTTTCTGGCTGGCCGAAGGCACGCCCTACCTGCCCAACGATGGCTGGGAGCGCGCGCAGGCACTGAGCTGGATGTTCTTCGAGCAGTACACGCACGAGCCGTGCGTGGCGGTCGCGCGCTTCATCCGCGGCTGGACCCCGCCTGGGTCGCCGCGCCGCGCCGAACTGCCACGCCTGCACGAGCGCGCCGCCGCTGCACTGGCGGTGATGGAGCAGCACCTGCGTGATGCGCAATGGTTCACCGGCAGTGGGTACGGCATCGCCGACATCGCGCTGTTCGCCTACACCGACGTCGCAGGCGAGGGTGGAATCAGCCTGCAGCCGTTCCCGGAAGTTCGCGCCTGGTTGCAGCGTGTGCGCGGGCAGCCGCGCTTCCTGCCGATGCCGGCGGTGACCGCCGAGGTGCGCGCCCGCTTCGAGGCCGCATGACTCTCACCAAGGTGATCCCCACAGGGTAGCGCCTGGCCAACCCCGGGCGGAATGCAACAACGACACGGAGGGTGTTCGATGTTCGCTGTGGTTCCAGATCCGATTCCCGCACGCATGCGCGTGCTCAACCGCGCCGACGTGTGCGACGCCAATTTCCTCGACGCGGTGCGTGGCTGGCGCGGTACCCCGCGCCCGCGCCCGGCGCCGGATGCGCCGATCCTGCCGGGCAGCACGCTTACCGCCGCCGCGTTTGGCGAGCTGTTCGATTCGCAGCTGGCCAGCCGCCAGCTGGACCTGATGGCGCGCGTGCTGCGCGTGCAGAACAAGGTCTTCTACACCATCGGTTCATCCGGCCACGAAGGCAATGCGCTGCTGGCGCGGGCCTGCCGGCATACGGATCCTGCATTCCTGCACTATCGCTCCGGTGCCTTCATGGCCGAGCGCTCACGCCAGGTGCCGGGGATCGACCCGCTGCGCGATGCCGCGCTGTCCTTTGCTGCCAGCGCCGATGACCCGGCCAGCGGGGGGCGGCACAAGGTGTGGGGCAGCAAACCGTTGTGGGTGCTGCCGCAGACCTCGACCATCGCCTCGCATCTTCCGAAAGCGCTGGGCACCGCGCTGGCCCTCGAAAGCGGCAAGCGGCTGGGCCACGAACTGCCCATTCCGGCCGACAGCATCGTACTGTGCTCGTTCGGCGACGCCTCGGCCAACCATGCCACCGCGCAGACCGCGTTCAACACCGCGATGTGGTCGGCCTACCAGAAGCTGCCGGCACCGGTCCTGTTCGTCTGCGAGGACAATGGCCTGGGCATCTCGGTGAAAACGCCTGAAGGCTGGATCGCCGAACGCTTCAGCGGTCAGCCCGGGCTGGACTATTTCTACGCCGATGGCCTCGACCTGGTCACCGGCCATGCGCAGGTGCAGGCGGCGGTGGAGCACTGCCGGCGTACGCGGCGGCCGACCTTCCTGCATCTGCGCACCACGCGCCTGATGGGGCACGCCGGCACCGACTTCGAGGTGGAATGGCGCGCGTTGCCGGAGCTGTGCGCGGCCGAGGCGCAGGATCCGCTGCTGCGCTCGGCACAGATCGCGATGGAATCGGGCTGGATGGATGCGGCCGCCATCGAGGTGGCCTACGAGACGATGCGCGCGCGCTGCATGGCCGCCGCCGCCGATGCCGAAGGACGGCCGAAGCTGCAGTCGCTGCGGGAAGTGATGGAGCCGCTTGCGCCCTATACGCCGGCTGCGGTGCAGGCCGAAGCACGGCGCGAGGTGCCCGCCGGAACGCGTCAAGCCCTGTATGGCGGTGTGGAGGCGTTGCCCGAACGGCAGGCGCCACGCCACCTCGCGATCCAGATCAACCATGCCCTGCAGGAACTGCTGGCGAAGTATCCGCAGAGCCTGCTGTTCGGTGAGGACGTCGCACAGAAGGGCGGTGTCTACACCGTCACCAAGGATCTGCTGCGCCGCTTCGGCCCACGCCGGGTGTTCAACACCCTGCTGGACGAGACCATGATCCTGGGCATGGCTCAGGGCCTGGCCAACCTGGGCATGCTGCCGATTCCGGAGATCCAGTACCTGGCCTATCTGCACAACGCCATCGACCAGGTGCGCGGCGAAGCGTGTTCGCTGCAGTTCTTCTCCAACGACCAGTACCGCAACCCGATGCTGGTGCGGGTGGCCGGGCTGGGGTACCAGAAGGGCTTCGGTGGCCACTTCCACAACGACAACTCGATCACCGCGTTGCGCGACATCCCGGGGCTGGTGGTGGGCTGCCCGTCGCGTGGCGACGATGCGGTGATGATGCTGCGCACGCTGGCCGCACTGGCGCGGGTGGATGGGCGGGTGGCAGTGTTCCTGGAGCCGATCGCGTTGTACATGAGCAAGGACCTGCACGAAGCCGGCGATGGCCAGTGGCTGTTCGACTTCCCCGCACAGGGCCAGTCGCTGGTGCCGGGGGAGGGCCGGGTCTATGCGCCGGAGGCCGGCGATCTGGTGATCTATACCTATGGCAACGGCGTGCCGATGGCATTGCGCGCATCGCGGGCGATCGAGCAGCAGCTGGGCTGGCAGGTGCGGGTGGTCGACCTGCGCTGGCTGGTACCGCTGGACGCCGGTTTCATCGCTGCCCAGGCCGCCAGCGCACGGCGGGTGCTGGTGCTGGATGAAGGCCGCCACAGCGGCGGGGTGGGCGAGGGCGTGGTCACCGCGCTGGTCGAGGCCGGGTTCGGCCATCTGCCGTTGCGCCGGGTCTGTGGTGCCGACACCTACACGCCACTGGCGGGGGCAGCAATGTTCGGGCTTCCAAGCGACAATGCGGTGATTGGCGCCGCCCTCGACCTGGCGCAGGAACCCTGATGCATGTGTGGATTGGCGGGAATGTTGTTGCCGGCGCCGCTGGCGTCGGCCGAGGCGCTGCAGGCGCAGGCCCTGGCCATGGGCCAGGCGCTGCACCACCGCGGGCCCGATGATGGCGGCAGCTGGGTCGATGCCGAGGCGGGCATCGCGCTGGCGCATCGCCGCCTGAGCATCCTCGACCTGTCCCCGCTGGGCCACCAGCCGATGGCCTCGGCCGACGGCCGCTACGTGATGGCCTACAACGGCGAGGTCTACAACTTCGCGGCCCTGCGCGAGGAACTGGAGCCGCTGGGGCATGCCTTCCGCGGCCATTCCGACACCGAAGTACTGCTGGCGGCGATCCTGCAATGGGGCGTGGAAGACACCCTGCAGCGCTGCAACGGCATGTTCGCCATCGCGCTGTGGGACCGCCAGGAGCGTTGCCTGTGGCTGGCCCGCGATCGCGTCGGCAAGAAGCCGCTGTACTACGGCTGGGCCGGCGACACGCTGGTGTTCGGTTCGGAACTGAAGGCGCTCTGGCAGCACCCGGCGTTCGACAACGACATCGACCGCGATGCGCTCACCTTGCTGCTGCGGCTGGATTACATCCCGGCGCCGCACAGCATCCACCAGCGCTGCTACAAGCTGATGCCGGGCCGGGTGTTGCGCCTGGACGCGGCGGCCGTCGCTGCCGGCGCATCCGCGCATCGTCCGGAACAGGCACAGCGGCCGTACTGGGATGCGCGCGCGCGCATGCAGGCGGCGCTGGCCGCACCCTTCCAGGGCCGCATCGAGGACGCCGAGGAACAGCTGGACACGCTGCTGCGCGACGCGGTGGCGCTACGCATGGTGGCCGACGTGCCGGTCGGCGTATTCCTGTCTGGTGGCACCGATTCCTCACTGGTGGCGTCGCTGATGCAGGCCCAGAGCGGGCAGCCGGTGCACAGCTTCAGCATCGGCTTCACCGATTCGGGACATGACGAGGCGCCGCTGGCCCGGGAGCTGGCGGCCCACCTGGGCTGTGACCATACCGAGTTGTACGTCAGCGGCGCCGACGCGCTGGCGGTGGTGCCGCAGTTGCCGGCGATGTTCGATGAGCCTTTTGCCGACGCGTCGCAGGTGCCGACCGCGCTGGTCGCCCGGCTGGCGCGGCAGGGCGTGACCGTGGCGCTGTCTGGTGACGGTGGCGATGAGCTGTTCTTCGGCTATACCCGGTATGTACGCGCGCTGCGCAACTGGCAGATGCTCGGCCGCGTGCCGGGGCCGCTGCGGCGCTGGATGGGCGCGCGTGCGCAGCAGCAGGGCGAAGCCTCGCGCACCGGCGGCCTGGCCGCGCTGCTGGCCGAGACCGGTGCGCGTGGCATCGGCGACGTCTACCGCAACCGCATCTCGCGCTGGCGCGACCCGGCCGCGGCGGTGACCGGCGCGCGGGCCGCCGGCAGCTTCTACGACCTGGCCGATCCGCTGCACGGCGCGGGTACGCCGGCCGACGCGATGATGCTGGCCGATTTCGTGACCTACCTGCCGGACGATCTGTTGTGCAAGGTCGACCGCACCTCGATGGCGGTCAGCCTGGAGGCGCGCGCACCGCTGCTGGACTGGCGGGTGGCCGAGTTCGCCTGGTCGCTGCCGTTGGGCTTCAAGCGCAGCGAGACCACCAGCAAGGTGCTGCTCAAGCGCGTGCTGGGCCGTTACGTGCCGCATTCGATGGTGCACCGTCCCAAGCGCGGTTTCGGCGCGCCGGTCAGTGACTGGCTGAAAGGCGACCTGCGGCCCTGGGCCGAGGACCTGCTGCAGCCGGCGCGGCTGGAGCGTGAGGGCGTGCTGTCGGCGGCGGCGGTGCAGCCGCTGTGGCAGCAGTTCCTGGGAGGGCAGCGCAAGTGGCATACCCATCTGTGGAACGTGCTGATGTTCCAGGCCTGGCAGGCGCATTGGCGGCAGGTGCGCGCAGGCATTGTGGGCGGCTGATCTTCACCGGCCTGCACGGGCCCGGCGACTAGGCTGGGCCTCCCGCACCATGAGGAGTATGTCCCGATGTCCGTCCCCACCATCGCCGTGTTCGTCGGCAGCCTGCGCAAGGACTCGTGCAACCGCAAGCTGGCCCATGCGCTGGAGAAGATCGCCGGTGATCGCGCACGCTTCCAGTACGTGCAGATCGGCGACCTGCCGTTGTATGACCAGGACTTCGACGCGCAGTACCCGGCGCAGGGTACCCGGCTGAAGGACCAGGTGCGCGCCGCCGACGCGGTGCTGTTCGTCACCCCCGAATACAACCGGTCGGTGCCGGGCGTGCTCAAGAACGCCATCGATATCGGCTCGCGTCCCTACGGTGACAGTGCGTTTGCCGGCAAGCCGGCGGCGGTGATCGGCGCCTCCATCGGGCAGATCGGTACCGCCGTGGCCCAGCAGCACCTGCGCAACACCCTGGCCTTCCTGGACATGCATGTGCTTGGGCAGCCCGAGGCGTTCATCCACTTCAAGGAGGGCCTGATCGATGCCGACGGCACGATCCACAACGAGGGCACGCAGAAGTTCCTGCAGGGCTACGTGGACCGCTTCCTGGCGCTGATCGCGGTGCACGTCAAGGGCGATTGACGCCTGCGGGGTCGGAGTTCCCTGCGTCGCAGAGGGATCCGACCCCAACCACGCCCGGGGTCGGATCCTGACGCGCAGCGACGGGCTCCGACCCGTGGCGCCTGATCTGCGATAATGCTCCGCTCGGGTGCCGCAATGGCGCCTGTCGCAGGCAGTGCGACGCCCCCACGCCAGTCTGGCCAGGCGCCGGCGGATATCCCCCGTTTCTCCACGGCTTATCCACAGGCTTGTCCATGGTCGCCGGGGTCGGCGCATGCCTACACTCGTCTGGCCCACTTTTGCAGGAAACACCGCAGCATGTCCGCTCGTCCCGGCTTCCGTTCCAACCGCAGAGAGCGCGGTGATGGCTTCG
Organism: Stenotrophomonas sp. YJH_SMC_135; assembly: GCF_059372355.1. Lineage (NCBI taxonomy): Bacteria > Pseudomonadati > Pseudomonadota > Gammaproteobacteria > Lysobacterales > Lysobacteraceae > Stenotrophomonas > Stenotrophomonas sp. YJH_SMC_135. The sequence continues at coordinate 409,123 of NZ_JCAFVN010000003.1, read as the reverse complement.
ATCGCGATCGCGACGAGTCGCGCATCGACCAGTTGCGGGTACCGCCGCATTCGGTGGAAGCCGAGCAGGCGGTGCTGGGGGGGCTGATGCTGGCGCCCGAAGCGTATGACCGGGTCAATGACCAGCTGACCGAAGGCGACTTCTACCGTCGCGACCACCAGATGATCTATCGGGCGATCCGCGAGCTCTCCGAGCGCGAGCGTCCGTTCGATGCGGTGACCCTGGGCGAGTGGTTCGAGTCGCAGGGCAAGATGGAATTGGTGGGCGACGGTGCCTATCTGATCGAACTGGCCAGTACCACGCCGTCGGCTGCCAACATCGTGGCCTACGCCGAGATCGTGCGTGACAAGGCAGTGTTGCGCCAGCTGATCCAGGTGGGCACCGACATCGTCAACGACGGTTTCCAGCCCGAAGGCCGCGACAGCAGCGAGCTGCTGGCCTCGGCGGAAAAGAGCGTGTTCGCCATTGCCGAACAGGGCGCACGTGGTCGCACCGATTTCGTGGCCATGCCCGGTGCGCTGAAGGATGCATTCGAGGAGCTGCGCAACCGCTTCGAGAACGGCGGCAACATCACCGGCCTGCCGACCGGGTACACCGATTTCGATGCGATGACCGCCGGCCTGCAGCCGACCGATCTGATCATCCTCGCCGCGCGCCCGGCCATGGGCAAGACCACCTTCGCGCTGAACATCGCCGAGTACGCGGCGATCAAGTCGAAGAAGGGCGTGGCGGTGTTCTCGATGGAAATGTCGGCATCGCAGCTGGCGATGCGCCTGATTTCCTCCAATGGCCGCATCAACGCGCAGCGCCTGCGTACCGGCCAGCTGGAAGACGAGGACTGGAGCCGCGTCACCAGCGCGATCAAGATGCTGAAGGAAACCAAGATCTTCATCGACGATACGCCGGGCGTGTCGCCGGAAGTGCTGCGCTCCAAGTGCCGCCGCCTCAAGCGCGAGCATGACCTAGGCCTGATCGTGATCGACTACCTGCAGCTGATGAGCGTGCCCGGCAACAGCGAAAACCGCGCGACCGAAATCTCGGAGATCTCGCGTTCGTTGAAGGGCCTGGCCAAGGAATTGAATGTGCCGGTGATCGCGCTGTCACAGCTCAACCGCTCGCTGGAAACGCGTACCGACAAGCGCCCGGTGATGGCCGACCTTCGCGAGTCGGGCGCAATCGAGCAGGACGCGGACATGATCGTGTTCATCTACCGCGACGACTACTACAACAAGGAAAACTCGCCGGACAAGGGCCTGGCCGAGATCATCATCGGCAAGCACCGTGGTGGCCCGACCGGCTCGTGCAAGCTGAAGTTCTTCGGCGAGTACACCCGCTTCGACAACCTGGCCCACGATTCGGTCGGCTCGTTCGAATAACGGCCATGCCGGCCGCTGGCCGGCAATCGCCTTCCGGACGGTAAACCATTCGGAACGCAAGGATTCCGCATGTGGCGTGTAAATGACATGTAACGCGCCGCTTCTACGATTCCGCCGCTGCTGCCCTTCGACGCCGCCCTTCGGCGTCCAGCGTGCCCAAGGAATCCACCTCCATGTCGTCTCACGCTTCGCATCGCCGCAATCTGCTGGCCCTGCTGGTCTGTGCTTCGCTGCCGTCGCTCGCTGCCGCTGAACCCGCCCCCGCCCCCGACGTACCGTCGGCGACCACCCTCGATTCGATCTCGGTGATCGGCCGCGGCGAAGCCCGCCAGGTGCAGCGCGTGACCGCCGAGGACATGAAGATCCTGCCGCCCGGTGCGAACCCCCTGAAGCTGCTGGCCAGCAAGCCGGGCGTTCACTTCGAGTCGGCCGATGCCACCGGCGCGTACGAATGGTCCACCACCATCAGCCTGCGTGGCTTCAACCAGAGCCGCCTGGGCTACACGCTCGATGGCATCCCGCTGGGCAACATGGCCTATGGCAACAGCAACGGCCTGCACATCAGCCGTGCCGTGATCAGCGAGAACCTGGGCGGAGCCGAAGTGTCCACCGGCATCGGCGCGCTGGGTACGCCGTCCACCAGCAACCTCGGTGGCGTGTTCCAGTTCTATTCGATCGATCCGTCCACCGAGTACGGCGTGGTGCTGGCGCAGGGCTTCGGCAGCGACAGCGCGCGGCGCAGCTATGCGCGCCTGGAGACCGGTGAGCACCAGGGCTTTGCGGCCTATCTGTCCGGCGTGTACTCCGAAGGCGACAAGTGGAAGGGCAAGGGCTCGCAGGAGCTGAAACAGTTCAACGGCAAGGCCACCTACAATTTCGGAACGGACAGCAGGATCACCGCGCTGTTCAACGCCTCGCGCCGCGTCGAGGCGGACTACCAGGACCTGTCGCTGGAGATGATCGATCGCCTTGGCTGGGACTGGGACAACTACGCGCCGGACTGGGATCGTGCCGTCGCCGCCGCGCGCGGCAGGTTCACGGGCGGCGTCAACAGCCCCTGGGATGCGTACTACTCCGGCCACGGCCTGCGCAACGATGACCTGTCCAGCATCGCCGGCGATTTCGGCCTGAACGAGTCGATGCGGCTGAAGGTCAACGTCTACAACCACAGCAACCGTGGCCAGGGCCACTGGTTCAGCCCGTCCAATCCGTCCAACCCGGGCACCGGTCGCGAGATTCCGATCTCGATCCGCACCACCGAGTACGCGATCGATCGTACCGGCGTGACCTCGGCGTTCACCTGGAACGTCGGCGGCCACGACCTGGAAGCCGGCCTCTGGTACGAGGACAACGGCCACAGCGTGCAGCGCAACTTCTACTACATCGACGGCCCGGTCACCGACGACTTCTTCCTGCGCAACCCGGACCAGCGCGTGTGGCACCAGCGCTACACCACCATTACCCGCCAGTTCTACGTGCAGGACCGCTTCCGCCTGTTCGATGACCGGCTGACCATCGACATCGGTGCGAAGTCGCCGCACACCCGCACCCGCGTGCGCACGCCACTGGGCAGCTATGCCAACAACAGCAGCCTGATTTCGAAGAAGGGCCTGCTGCCTCAGGCGGGTTTCAACTTCAAGCTCAACGAAGGCAACGAGATCTTCGGTTCGTTCGCCAGGAACATCGCCGCCTACGCGTTGGGCGTGGGCAGCCCGTTCAACGTGCCGCAGGCGGCGTTCGATGCCAGCGCGCAGGACCTGAAGCCGGAACAGTCACGCACCCTGGAACTGGGCTGGCGCGGCTACGGGAAGGGCTATGAAGCCTCGGTTGCGGTGTACGACGTCAAGTTCGACAACCGCCTGCTGGCGATCGCCCAGTGCGTGGGCATCCTCGGCTGCCCGGCGCTGTTCTCCAACGTCGGTTCGGTGACCAGCCGCGGCGCCGAGGCGACACTGCAGCTGAAGCCGATGCAGGACCTGGCCTGGTCCAACGCGCTGTCCTGGAATGACAGCACCTACGACAACGACTACGTGAACAATGGCGTGGTGCCGACCCGCGGCAAGAAGACCGTCGACACCCCCGAATGGATGTTCGCCAGCACCCTGGCCTGGACCCCGGGCCCCTGGGACATGCGCCTGTCGGCCAACCACGTCGGCAAGCGCTACGTGACCTATACCAACGACGAGTCGGTGCCGAGCTACTGGCTGGTCAATGCCTCCGTGGCCTATGACTTCGGCGCGCTGGGCCCGGCGCAGAACCTGACCGTGGCGCTGAACCTGACCAACCTGACGGACAAGCGCTACCTGTCCTCGATCAACACCAACGGCACCTACGCCGCCGACCCGACCCGCAGCCTGGCGACCATGCAGGTCGGCGCGCCGCGCCAGGTGATGGCCACCGCGACCGTGCGCTTCTGATGCGCGGGCCTGTGGATCCGGAACGCCGTCGTCGCCTGCTGCGCATGGCGTGGCAGGGCACGGGGGCAGCGATCGCGCTGGCGGCGATGCCGGGGCTGGCCACGGCCGGCCCACGGCCGCGGCTGGGGCGTGATCCGTTCACCCTTGGTGTCGCCGCCGGTGATCCGGATCCACAGGGGGCCGTGTTGTGGACGCGGCTGGCGCCGGACCCGCTCAACGGCGGCGGCATGCCGTCGCGGGCGGTGCCGGTGCGCTGGTTCGTGGCCGAAGACGCCGGCATGCGTCGGCTGGTACAGCGGGGTACTGCAGCCGCGGTGCCGGAGCTGGCCCATTCGGTGCACGTGGAGGTCAATGGCCTGCGCCCGGGCCGCGACTACTACTACCGCTTCGCCTGCGATGGCGATGAGGAAAGCGCGGTCGGCCACTTCCGCACCGCGTCGCTACCGGACACGCAGCTGCAGCAGCTGCGGCTGGCCCTGTGCACCTGCCAGGCCTGGAACAGTGGCTACTATCCGGTGCTGCGCGATATCGCACAGAGCGATGTCGACCTCGTGCTGCATGCCGGCGACTACCTGTACGAATACAGCCCGCTGCAGAACGTGCGTGGCAGCAAGCTGGACGCGGCGCGTTTCAGTGGCGAGACGGTGAGCCTGGAGCGCTACCGTGACCAGTACGCGCTGTACAAGCTCGACCCGGATCTGCAGGCGGCCCATGCCGCACACGCCTTCGCGGTGATCTGGGACGATCACGAGGTGCAGAACGACTACTCGGGCATCCATCCGGAGAAGCCCGGCGTGTCGATCGAGGACTTCATCGTTCGCCGCGCGGCGGCCTACCGCGCGTTCTACGAACATCTGCCGATGCGCAGCAAGCCTGCGGGCAATAGCGGCCTGCGCGTGCACCGGCGCCTGCGTTACGGCGATCTGGCACAGCTGACCCTGCTCGACTGCCGCCAGTTCCGCCCGGCCAATCCCTGCGGTGTGGGCGAGTCACCGCGCTGCGAAGCGGCGCTGGATCCACGCATGAGCATGCTCGGCACGGGGCAGGAAGCGTGGTTCACGCAGTCGATGGCCGCCGCGCAGGGCACGCGCTGGAACGTGGTGGTGCAGCAGCTGCTGATGGCGCAGCTGCGGCTGGACGGCGGCACGCCACGCGAGCGCTTCTGGAACGACGCGTGGGATGGCTATCCCGCCGCACGCAGGCGTCTGCTGCAGGCGATGCAGGCGGGCGGGCAGGGCAATGCCATCGTGCTGGGCGGCGACTGGCATTCCACCTTCGTCAACGACCTGAAGCTGGATTTCGACGCGGCCAGCGCGCCGGTCGTGGCCACCGAATTCATCGCCCCGGCGATCAGCAGTGGCGGCGACGACACGCCGTACGGGCCGTACTACGGGCCATCGATTCCGCAGAACCCGCATATCCGCTATTTCGACGGCGACCGCCGCGGCTGGTGGAAGCTGCAGCTGAACCGGCAGACCGTGGACGCCGAGCTCCGCTTCGCCGACAGCGTGCTGCGCCCGGATGCCGCAGTGCGTACCGCGGCGCGATTCCAGGTGGTCCATGGCCGCTCGGGCGCGGTGCAGCTCCTGTAGAGCCGAGCCTACGCTCGGCTGTCGCGCGCAGCGCGGGTTTTCTGTGATCGCAACGAAGAGCAGCCGAGCGTAGGCTCGGCTCTACAACGACGGCCCTGCACCGGATTTCATCGCCCCCAGCCCGGGTTTCGTCGCAAACCGTTTGCCGGCGGCGAGGGCGGGGCGCCAAGGTGTCCGCAGGCGGCAGGGTGCCGCCCCAAGGAGACCGTGATGAAGACCCTGTTCGCGCTCGGTGTGTGGTGCCTGCTGTTCGTGCTGTGCTGGCCGCTGGCGATCCTCGCCCTGATCGCCTGGCCGCTCGTGTGGCTGCTGAGCCTGCCGTTCCGCCTGGTCGGCATCACCTTCTCGGCGTTGTTCGCCTTCCTGCGAGCGCTGTTCATGCTGCCGGCGCGGTTGCTTGGCGGCCGGGCGGTTCCCGCATGAGGAGGGTGCTGCTGGCCGGTCTGGTCCTGTTGCCAGGCCCGGTGCTGGCCGCACCCCCGGCACCCCCGTCGGCGTGGCTGGAGCGCGAGCAGAGCGCTGCGGCTGACGAAGCCAATGCAGCGGCGGTCCCTGCGCCGAAAGCCGAGGCGCGCTGCCGGGTGGTCAAGCAATGGAAGGCCGGCGATACGGTGGTACAGCACAAGGTCTGTGAGGATCCACCGAAGAAGCCGGCTGGAAAGGTGTAGCGCCGAGCCGATGCTCGGCGGCCTTTGCAGGGCAGCCGAGCGTGGGCTCGGCGCTACAGGGAAACGGGCAACAAAAAACCCCGCCGGGGCGGGGTTTTTCGTCTGCAGGTGAGTGCCGACCAACGGTCGGCACCTACCATGATGCCGATCAGTTCGCCTTGTGGATGGCGCGCTTGCTGACCGCCATCGCCGCGTCGTGGACCACTTCCGACAGCGACGGGTGGGCGTGGCAGATGCGGGCCAGGTCATCGGCCGAACCGCTGAACTCCATGGTCAGCACGCCTTCGTGCACCAGCTCGGAGACGTTGGCGCCGACCAGGTGCATGCCGAGGATGCGATCGGTTTCGGCATGGGCCAGGATCTTCACGAAGCCTGCCGGCTCGATCATCGCCACGGCACGGCCGTTGGCGGCGAACGGGAAGCTGCCGGCCTTGTACGGAATGCCTTCGGCCTTCAGCTGCGCTTCGGTCTTGCCGACCCAGGCCAGTTCCGGTTCGGTGTAGATGACCCACGGGATGGTGTCGAAGTTGACGTGGCCCGGCAGGCCGGCGATCAGCTCTGCCACCGCGATGCCTTCCTCGAAGCCCTTGTGCGCCAGCATCGGGCCGCGCACGCAGTCGCCGACTGCCCACACACCGTTGACGCCGGTGTGGCAGTGCGCATCGACTTCGATCTGGCCGCGCTCGTTGATCTTGACGCCGGTGCCTTCGGCCAGCAGGCCCTTGGTGGCGGCGCGACGGCCAACGGCCACCAGCAGCTTGTCCACGGTCAGGGTCTTTTCGCCTTCCGCGTCGGTGTAGGTGACGATGACTTCCTTCTTCTTGCCCTTGCCGGTGATCTCGGTCTTGGAGACCTTGGCATTGAGCTTGATGTCCAGGCCCTGCTTCTTGAATTCCTTGGCAGCCGCCTTGGCCACTTCCGCATCGGCAGCCGCCAGGAACTCCGGCATGGCTTCCAGGATGGTGACTTCAGCGCCCAGGCGCTTCCACACGCTGCCCAGTTCCAGGCCGATCACGCCGGCGCCGATCACGGCCAGGCGGTTCGGCACTTCGGTGAAGTCCAGGCCGCCAACGTTGTCGACGATGGTCTCGCCGTCGAACTTGGCGAACGGCAGTTCGATCGAATCCGAACCGGCCGCGATGATGACGTTGGTGCCCTTCAGCTCGACGATGGAACCGTCATGCTGGGTGACCTTGACCACGTTGCCCGGCTGCAGTTCACCGAAGCCGTAGTAGGCGGCGACCTTGTTGGCCTTGAACAGCATGCCGATGCCGCCGGTGAACTGCTTGACGATCTTGTCCTTGCGGCCAACCATCGCCTCGACGTCGATCTTGGCATCCTTGAAGCTGATGCCGTGGTCGCCAAAGATGTGGCCCATGTTCCAGAACTGGCGCGAGGAATCCAGCAGCGCCTTGGACGGGATGCAGCCCACGCGCAGGCAGGTGCCGCCGAGGGCCGGCTTGCCGTCCTTGCCCAGCGCTGCATCGATGCAGGCGGTCTTCAGGCCCAGCTGGGCCGCGCGGATGGCAGCGTGGTAACCGGCCGGGCCGGCACCGATGACGACGACGTCGAATTGTTCAGCCATTGAATTATTCCTTGATGCATTACCAGAACCCCTCCGCGCAGGCGCGGAGGGGCGGGAGGTGTCTTACAGGCCGAACAGCATGCGGCCCGGGTTTTCCAGCTGGTTCTTGATGTCCACCAGGAACTGCACCGAGTCCTTGCCGTCGATGATGCGGTGGTCGTAGGACAGCGCCAGGTACATCATCGGCGCGATCACGACCTGGCCGTTCTGGGCGATCGGACGCTCCTTGATGGCGTGCATGCCCAGGATGGCGCTCTGCGGCGGGTTGATGATCGGGGTCGACAGCAGCGAACCGAAGGTGCCGCCGTTGGTCACGGTGAAGGTGCCGCCCTGCAGTTCTTCCAGGCCCAGCTTGCCGTCACGGGCCTTCTTGGCGTAGTCGGCGATGGTCTTCTCGATGTCGGCGAACGACATGCGCTCGACGTTGCGCAGCACTGGCGTGACCAGGCCCTTCTCGGTCGAGACGGCGATCGAGATGTCCGAGTAGCCGTGATAGATGATGTCGTCGCCGTCGATCGAGGCGTTGACCAGCGGGAAGCGCTGCAGCGCGTTGGCGGCGGCCTTCACGAAGAAGCTCATGAAGCCCAGCTTGATGCCGTGTGCCTTGACGAACTCGTCCTGCAGTTCCTTGCGCGCCGCCGACACCTTGGACAGGTCGACTTCGTTGAAGGTGGTCAGCATCGCGGTGGAGTTCTTCGACTCCATCAGGCGCTCGGCGATGCGCTTGCGGATGCGGGTCATCGGCACGCGCTCTTCCGGACGTGCGCCACCGGCCTTGCCGGCGCCGCCGTTGCGGGCGAAGTTGACGATGTCTTCCTTGGTGACCGCGCCGCGACGGCCGGTGCCGTCGACATCGGCCGGGTTCACGCCTTCAGTGATGGCGGTGAAGCGGGCGCCCGGCGGCAGCGCATCGGCGGCCGACTTGGCGGCCGGGGCCGGCGCAGCGGCAGCGGCCGGAGCCGGAGCGGCGGCGGCCGGAGCAGCGGCCGGAGCGGCCTCGGCGGTCGGTGCCGGAGCAGCTGCAACGGCGCCTTCCTCGATGATCGCCACGACCTGGCTGGAGGTCACGGTCGAGCCTTCGGCGAACTTGATTTCCTTCAGCACGCCGTCGACCGGCGACGGCACTTCCAGGACGACCTTGTCGGTTTCCAGGTCAAGCAGGTTTTCGTCGCGCTTGACGGCGTCGCCCACCTTCTTGTGCCAGGTGGCGATGGTGCCGTCGGCGACGGATTCGGGCAGTACCGGGGCTTTGACTTCGGTGGCCATTGCGGGAGCTTCCTGGTTTGTCTTCTAAATAGGGGGAGGATTATTCAGCGAACGTGTCGTTGAACGGGTTGACCAGTGCGTCGGCGATCAGCTGCTGCTGCTCGCGGACGTGGTCAGCCATGTGACCGGCAGCCGGCGAGGCCGAACGTGCGCGACCGGCGTAGTGCAGGTTCTGGCCATCGGCCAGGCAGAACTGCAGGTGGTGGCGGATCTGGTACCACGCGCCCTGGTTCTGCGGTTCTTCCTGCGTCCACACCACGTCGGTGGCCTTGCCGTACTTCTTCAGTTCGGCCGCCAGCAGCGCACGCGGGAACGGATACAGCTGCTCCACGCGGATGATCGCCACGTCGTCCTGGCCACGCTTGATCTGGTCCTCCAGCAGGTCGTAATAGACCTTGCCCGAGCACAGCACCACGCGCTTGACCTTTTTGGCGTCTGCGTTGGCGTCGCCGATCAGGTGCTGGAACTCGCCGTTGGCCAGCTCGTCCAGGGTCGACACGGCCAGCTTGTGGCGCAGCAGCGACTTCGGCGACATCACCACCAGCGGCTTGCGGGTGGTCATGTGCAGCTGGCGACGCAGCATGTGGAAGGCCTGGGCCGGGGTCGACGGCACGACCACCAGCATGTTCTCCAGCGCACACAGCTGCAGGAAGCGCTCCAGGCGCGCCGAGCTGTGTTCCGGGCCTTGCCCTTCATAGCCATGCGGCAGCAGCAGGGTCAGGCCGGAAATGCGGCCCCACTTGGCTTCACCGGCGGCGATGAACTGGTCGATCACCACCTGGGCACCGTTGGCGAAGTCGCCGAACTGGCCTTCCCAGATGCACAGCGTGTTCGGATCGGTGGTGGAGAAGCCGTACTCGTAGGCCATCACCGCTTCTTCGCTCAGCAGCGAATCGATGACGGTGGCCTTCTCCGGCGAATCCACCAGCTGCCGCAGCGGCATGTAGTAGTTGTCGGTCTTCTGGTCGTGCAGGATCGCGTGGCGATGCGTGAACGTACCGCGGCCCACGTCCTGGCCGACCAGGCGCAGTGCATGGCCTTCGTCGAGCAGGGTGGCGTAGGCCAGGTTCTCGGCAAAGCCCCAGTCGCCCGGGATCTCGCCGGCGGCCATCTTGCGGCGGTCGTCATAGACCTTGGCCACGCGCGAGTGCAGCTGCACTTCATCGGGAATGGTGTTGATCAGCTTGGCCAGCTCGACCAGCTTGTTCTTCTCGACCTTGGTCGAGACCGGGTCGGACAGCTTGCCTTCCAGCAGCTTCGGCCAATCGACGAACAGCGGGCTGCTCGGCGGGGTCTTCTCGACCTTGGCCAGCTCGGTGGTCACTTCACCGGCGTCCAGCTTCTCGCGGTAGGCATCGACCATCGCCTTGCCGGCGCCGGCGGCGATCACGCCCGCCTTTTCCAGCTGCTCGGCGTACATCTCGCGGGTGGTCGGGTGCTTGCGGATCACCTGGTACATCAGCGGCTGGGTGATCGCCGGTTCGTCGGCCTCGTTGTGGCCCCAGCGGCGGTAGCACATCAGGTCGATGACCACGTCCTTGGCGAACGTCTGGCGGAATTCGAAGGCCAGCTGTGCGGCGAACACCACTGCTTCCGGGTCATCGCCGTTCACGTGCAGCACCGGGGCGGCAATCATCTTCGCCACGTCGGTGGCATAGCGCGTGGAACGCGTATCCAGCGGGTTGGAGGTGGTGAAGCCGACCTGGTTGTTGACCACGATGTGCACGGTGCCGCCGACGGCGAAGCCGCGGGCCTGCGACATCTGGAACAGTTCCATGACCACGCCCTGGCCGGAGAAGGCCGCGTCGCCGTGGATCAGGATCGGCATGACCTGCTTGCGTGCGGTGTCCTTGCGGCGCTCCTGGCGCGAACGCACGGAACCGGCCACGACCGGGTCGGCGATTTCCAGGTGCGACGGGTTGAACGCCAGCGCCAGGTGCACCGGGCCGCCATCGGTGGCGACGTCGGCGGAGAAGCCCATGTGGTACTTCACGTCGCCGGCCGAAGCGTGCTCGTCGTGCTCGAACTTGCCTTCGAACTCGTCGAACAGCTTGCGCGGGTTCTTGCCCAGGGTGTTGACCAGCACGTTCAGGCGGCCACGGTGGGCCATGCCGATCACCACGTCCTTGACGCCATCCTTGCCGGCGTTGCGGATGATGGTGTCCATCATCGGGATCAGCGAATCGCCGCCTTCCAGCGAGAACCGCTTCTGGCCGACGTACTTGGTGTGCAGGTAGCGCTCCAGGCCTTCGGCCGCAGTCAGGCGCTCCAGGGTGCGGCGCTGGGTGTCAGCGTCCAGCTGGTAGTTGCCACCGGCGGCTTCCAGCTTCTTGTAGATCCACTGGCGCTGCTCGACCTCGGAGATGTGCATGAACTCCGCACCGATCGAGCCGGTGTAGGTCGCCTTCAGGCGTGCCAGCAGGTCGCGCAGCTTCATGCGCGGCTGGCCGCCGACGCCGCCAGTGCTGAACTCGCTGTTGAGGTCGGCATCGGACAGGCTGTGGAACGGCAGGCCCAGATCCGGGGTGTTGACCGGTGCGGCCAGGCCCAGCGGATCGAGGCGGGCGTCTAGGTGGCCGCGCGAACGGTAGGCGGTGATCAGACGACCGACATTGCGCTCGCGCTCGTCGCCTGCACCGTTACCGGTACCGGCCTTCAGCGCATCCTTGGCCGCGTCCGCAATGTGGGAGATGACGGCCGAGTGCGGAATGTCACCTGCTTCGCGGCCCTTGAAGCCGTCGAAGTAGGTTTTCCATTTGGGATCGACACTATCCGGGGAGACCAGGTACTGCTCGTACAGGTCCTCGACATAGGAGGCGTTGCCGCCGGCGAGTTGCGAAGATTGCGCAAACTGCTTCAGTTGATTGTCCACGATGGAGGGTGTTGATTCGCTTTGTGGGGTATGGCTTCAGAAGGACCCGGCAGGAAGATGAATAGCCCTGCGCGGGCGCGTTCAAACAGCCAAATTGTACCCCCAACCGGACACGAAGGGGCACCACCACAGGTATCCCGCGTCCGCCGATGCCGGTTCCAGACAGGTTCGGTCGGCTGTGCCGACTCAGATGCCGAGCGCACGCAGTTCGCTGCAGATGCGCGAACGGTCCCAGACACGCTGCAATTGCTGCTCGAACGGCTGCGAACGTGCTGGCAGCGCGATGCCGGCCTCGCCGTCGAGGCGATGGCCGATCAGACGAAAGTAGAAGTCGCCCGCATCGTTGAGCAGGCAGGCCGAGGCCAGCGCGCGGTCGACCGGATCGCTGACCTCGCGGAACTGGATCACGCTGGGCAGGCGCTGGGCCAGCGCCAGCAGCGGCGACCCGACAGACGCGATCGCGGCGGCGTCGTGCACGATCACCCGCAACTGCTTGTCGTGGCGGGCGGTGACGAAGCGGCGCAGGGCGGACTGTACCGGGGGCGCGTCGAGCAGCCCCGGGTCCAGTTGGCGGCTGTGCAGCCACAGCTGGCGACGCGCGCGGTGGATGATGGCCGTGGTGATCGCCACCGCCTCGGCTCGGCTGTCGATGGCGCTGGCCACGCCCAGCCGGCGGCGCATCTGCTGGTGTCCGATGCCGGCTTCCTCGAACACCTCGCCCTCGGGCAGGAAGCCCTGGCGTGCATAGAAATCGCGCGCGGGCAGCTGGGCGTGCAGGTGCAGTTCGGCCAGGCCGAGCCGGCGCCCGGCTTCGACCAGGGCCGCCAGCAGGGCCTCGCCGACCCCGTTGCTGCGATGGGTGGCCAGCACGGCCATGCGGCCGATGCGGCCGTCCGGAGCCAGCCTGCCGGTGCCGACCGGCTGGCCGTCACTGTCCAGCGCCAGCACATGGGCACTGACCGGGTCCAGCGCATCGCGTTCCAGCTCGGCGGCGATGCCCTGTTCCTGCACGAACACGCGTTGGCGCACGTCGTGGATGGCAACGTGGGCGTCGGCGTGGCTGACCTGCTGGACCCGGATCATGACGATGGCTCAGGCCCGGCCGGTGCTGTCGTCTTCGTCGTCGTCCTCGAAGTTGACGATGACCTCGATACCGTCGTCGTGCACGGTCACGGAGTGGACATCGTCGGACACCGCGTCGGCGTCGATCGCCTCGACGCGGTCGCGGCCTTCGACGACCTCGCCGAGCACCACGGCATCCTCGCTGTCTTCCTCGTCTTCGGCCTCGTACACCTCATTCGGGTCGATCAGCTGGAACACACCCCCGACCAGCAGCTGCTGGACCACGGCACGGCCCTTGTCGGACAGGCCGCGATAGGCGGCGGCGTCGAGCTGCTCGGCGCCGGCCAGGCGCTGCGCGTCCTTCACCGGCAGCGCGAAGTCCTGGCCGCTGACATACAGGCTGGCGCCACGCTTGGCCCGGCGCCAGGCCAGGCGGGCCCACGGGTGGCGCTGCAGCAGCATGCCCGACGCCAGCGCTTCGACCACTTCCTCCGCGGCCGGCGCGGCCTGGTGGGCCATCACTTCGCCGGCGGCACGGTAGGTGGTGATGAAGCGGCCGAACCAGTCACCCAGCTTGTCCGGGTCATTCATGCGGATGGCGTTGAGGGCGGTGATCACCCGTGCCATCGCCACCGTGTCGATCTCGTTCGGATCGGCCGGCACCTTCAGGTCGGCATCCTGGTAGCGGATGTTCTCATCGGCATCGGCGATCAGGGTGTCCAGATAGTCGCTGATCAGCTCGGCAGAAGACGGCGCACGCATGCCGAACGAGAAGGTCAGGCAGGGGTCTTCGGCGACGCCGTGGTGCGGCACGTTCGGCGGCAGGTACAGCATGTCGCCCGGCGCCAGCACCCAGTCGTGGGTGGGCTTGAACACCTTCAGCAGTTTCAGCTCCACGTCCGGGCGGAAGCCCAGCGGCGGCTGCCTGCCCTTGATCGATTCGCTGGCATCGATCTGCCAGCGGCGGTGGCCGTGGGCCTGCAGCAGGAACACGTCGTACTGGTCGACATGGGCGCCGACCGAGCCGCCGGTGGCGGCGAAGCTGATCATCACGTCATCCATGCGCCAGCGCGGCAGGAAGCTGAAGTGCTCGATCAGGGCGCGCACGTCCGGGTCCCACTTGTCCACGTCCTGCACCAGCAGGGTCCAGTCGTGGTCGGGCAGGGCGGGGAACACGTCTTCCTGGAACGGGCCGGTGCGCACGCGCCAGCCGTCCTGGGCCTTGTCGTGCTCGATCAGGCGCGCCAGCACACCTTCCTCGCAGGCCAGCCCGGCCAGGTCTTCCGGCTGTACCGGGGTCTGGAAATCCGGAAAGGCATTGCGGATCAGCAGCGGGCGCTTCTGCCAGAAGTCGCGCAGGAAGGTGGCCGGCGCCATGCCGAGCGGCTGGCCAGGGCGGGCGGTGACTTCGATGAGGGGGGCGGAGGACTTGCGGGCGGCCATGGGGGAATCCTTGCAGCGGAAAGCGGGAGGGGCGGCGCAGCGGGCCGCCTGAGATCTCCATTGTCCGCCGTTCGCCGGGATTGCGCACGTGCGCGGGTTTGTCGCGGGGTGTCCGGCCAACGGCGGAGCCCCTCGTGGCGGGGTGGTTGGTCGCGCAAAGCGCTGGCTTCATGGGCTGGGCCGGGCGGGGTGGGTTCGCGGGACACGCCGTGAACCCGTCCCTGGGGGCTCGATGGCGCCATCCATGGCGCCAACGGTCCCGCGAACCCACCCCGCCCGGCCCCTGACAGTTTCCTGCGCGGCCCGCCACGGAATGGAAAGAAGAAGATCAAAGGCAACAGCGGGTCGCGCGCTGCGCTTGCTCATCCCAAAACAAAAGAGGGACGCGGCGAAGCCGCGTCCCTCTTTCAAATTCCGTCCCGACAACCCAATGCTCTTCGATCCGTCACCGGGAATCTGCCAGAGGTGGGGCGGGAGGGGCCAGCGGGACCGTTGGCGCCATGGATGGCGCCATCGAGCCCCCATGGATGGGTTCACGGCGTGTCCCGCTGGCCCCTCCCGCCCCACCCAGCTAGCAGCAATCCAGAGCCGCTCTTGACGTTGCTATTGCCGTTGCCGTTGCCGTTGCCTGCCGCAGGCGGCGCCCGCGGCCGCCGCCGCAAGCAAACCCCTTAAATCTTCTTCGCCAGCGACTCAGCCAGGCCGGTGTAGCTGCCCGGGGTCATCTCCAGCAGGCGCTGCTTCGCATCCGCCGGCAGCTCCAGCCCCTGCACGAACGCACGCATCGACTCGGCGGTGATGCCCTGGCCGCGGGTCAGCGCCTTCAGCTGCTCGTACGGGTTCGGCAGGCCGTGGCGGCGCATCACCGTCTGCACGGCCTCGGCCAGCACTTCCCAGGCTGCGTCCAGATCGGCGTCCAGGCGCTGCGGGTTCACTTCCAGCTTGCCCAGGCCCTTGGCCAGCGAATCCAGTGCCACCTGGCTGTGGCCGAACGCGGTGCCCAGCGCACGCAGCACGGTGGAATCGGTCAGGTCACGCTGCCAGCGGCTGATCGGCAGCTTCGCGCTGAAGTGCTCGAACAGCGCGTTGGCGATGCCGAAGTTGCCTTCCGCATTCTCGAAATCGATCGGGTTGACCTTGTGCGGCATCGTCGACGAACCAACTTCGCCTTCCTTCAGGCGCTGCTTGAAGTAGCCCAGCGAAACGTAGCCCCAGATGTCACGGGCCAGGTCGATCAGGATGATGTTGGCGCGGCGTGCGGCATCACCGATCTCGGCGATGTTGTCGTGCGGCTCGATCTGCGTGGTGTACGGGTTGAACACCAGGCCCAGGCCGGTCACGAAGCGCTCGGCGAAGGCTGGCCAGTCCACGTCCGGGTAGCTGGCGATGTGGGCGTTGTAGTTGCCCACCGCGCCGTTGATCTTGCCGGTCAGTTCGACCGCGGCAATCTGCCGGCGCTGGCGCTCCAGGCGCGCGACCACGTTGGCCAGTTCCTTGCCCAGGGTGGTCGGCGAGGCGGTCTGGCCGTGGGTGCGCGACAGCATCGGCTGGCCAGCCTCGGCGTGGGCCAGCGTGCGCAGGGTGCTGGCGATGCCGTCCAGGGTCGGCAACAGCACCTCGCGGCGCGCCTGTTCCAGCATCAGGCCGTAGCTGAGGTTGTTGATGTCTTCGCTGGTGCAGGCGAAATGCACGAATTCCAGCGCCGGGGCCAGCTCGGCGTCGTCCTTCAGCTGTTCCTTGATGAAGTACTCCACCGCCTTGACGTCATGGTTGGTGGTGCGCTCGATCTCCTTCACGCGCGCGGCCTGGGCCGGGCTGAAGCTGGCGGCCAGCGCGCGCAGGCGGGCGATGGCAGCGTCGGAGAACGGGGCCAGTTCGACGATGCCCGGCTCGGCGGCCAGGGCCAGCAGCCATTCCACCTCGACCGTGATGCGGGCCTTGATCAGGCCGTACTCGGAGAAGATCGGGCGCAGGGCGTCGACCTTGCCGGCATAGCGGCCATCGAGCGGGGACAGGGCGAGCAGGGCGGAATCGGACATGTCGGCAGGGCTGGGACGAGCGGCGGGGCCGATATTCTACGACGTGCCGGTCAGGTAGTGCCGGCCGCTGGCCGGCAACCACGCTCGGCCCACGCCGCCATGGCTTGCCGGCCAGCGGCCGGCACTACCCTTGCGCACGCACAACGGCCCTGCGGACGGAACGATCTGGCCCGTCCTCGTCATCCCACGCTGCGGGCAAGGGAGTATCGTTGGCGCAGCCGCCAGCCCGGGAAGCGACACCCTGCCAGCCGCCGCTTCCCTTTCCCCAACTGAAGTAGTGCGGAGTTGATGCAATGAGCAGAGCTGCAAGCAAGGGTTTCAGAATCGAACACGACAGCATGGGCGAGCTGCAGGTGCCTGCCGACGCCCTGTGGGGCGCGCAGACCCAGCGTGCCGTGCAGAATTTCCCGGTGTCGGGCCAGCGCATGCCGCGCGGTTTCATCCGTGCCCTGGGCCTGGTCAAGGGCGCTGCCGCCGGCGTCAACGCCGAGCTGGGCCATCTGCCCAAGAGCGTGGCCAAGGCCATCCAGACCGCTGCCGCCGAAGTGGCCGCCGGCACCTGGGACGCGCAGTTCCCGATCGACGTCTACCAGACCGGTTCTGGCACGTCCTCGAACATGAATGCCAACGAGGTCATCGCCACCCTGGCCAACCGTGCCGGCAAGGCGGGCAAGACCGCGGTGCACCCCAATGACCACGTCAACCAGGGGCAGAGCTCCAATGACGTGATCCCGACCGCGTTGCGCGTATCGGCGGTACTGGCGGCACATGAGCAACTGCTGCCGGCGCTGGTGCACCTGCGCAAGACCCTCGACAAGAAGGGCCGCAGCCTGCGCAAGGTGGTCAAGACCGGCCGCACGCACCTGATGGATGCGATGCCGCTGACCTTCGAGCAGGAGTTCGGCGCATGGTCGGCACAGCTGGCCTCGGCACAGGAACGCATCGAAGACAGCCTCAAGCGTGTGCGCCGGCTGCCGCTGGGCGGCACCGCCATCGGTACCGGCATCAATGCCGACCCGCGCTTCGGCGCGCAGGTGGCCAAGGCGTTGAAGCAGCAGACCGGGTTCAAGTTCGACAGCGCCGAGAACAAGTTCGAGGGCCTGGCCGCGCAGGATGACGCGGTGGAACTGTCGGGCCAGCTCAATGCACTGGCGGTGGCGCTGATCAAGATCGCCAACGATCTTCGCTGGATGAACGCCGGTCCGCTGGCCGGGCTGGGCGAGATCGAACTGCCGGCGCTGCAGCCGGGCAGCTCGATCATGCCGGGCAAGGTCAACCCGGTGATTCCGGAAGCGACGGTGATGGCCTGCGCGCAGGTGATCGGCCACCACACCGCGATCACCGTGGCCGGGCAGACCGGCAACTTCCAGCTCAATGTCACCCTGCCGCTGATCGCGGTGAACCTGCTGGATGGCATTGGCCTGCTGGCCAATGTGTCGCGCCTGCTGGCCGACAGCGCGATTGCCGGGCTGAAGGTGCGTGAGGATCGCGTTGCCGAAGCATTGGCGCGCAACCCGATCCTGGTCACCGCGCTGAACCCGATCATCGGCTACGAGAAGGCGGCGGCGATTGCCAAGCGTGCCTACAAGGAGCAGCGTCCGGTGCTGGATGTCGCGCTGGAGGACAGTGGCCTGGATGAAGCAGAGCTGCGCCGCCTGCTGGACCCGGCCGCACTGACTGCCGGTGGCATCCACGCGGGGGGCGGTGGCGGCGGCGGTTGATCTGCCGGTCGTAGGGCCGAGCCCATGCTCGGTTGCTTCCTGGACCTGGGCCGAGCATGGGCTCGGTTCTACAAGAGGAAACGCCGCCCAGGGGCGGCGTTTTTTCAGCGACGGTCGGCGACGATGTTGCCGAAGGTGTCGGTGTAGTCCTTGAACTCGGGGATGCGCTGGACCAGGTCGGCCGGGATCACTTCCATGCCTTCTGGCGGCTGGATCTTCACCGGCTGCATGTTGGGATCGGCCGGGGCGGCGACCAGGGTGTTCTGGCGCAGCACCTGCAGCTTGCCGAACATGGTCTGCAGCATCTGCTTCTGTGCCTCGTCCAGCGGAATCTGGATCTCGTCCACCTTCATCGAACCATCGCCGAGGATGATGATGTTCGGCGCCGGCGGGCGACGCACAGTGACCATGCCTTCGCTGACGGAGATCTTTGGCTTGCCGCGCTCGGCGCGGTGGTTGCGGTAATCCTTGTCACAGCCGACCAGGCCCAGGCAGAGCAGGGCGGCCAGCAGCAGGAACAACTTCTTCATGGCATTCGGTTCGGGGGCCTCCGGGGCCGCCATTGTAAGCCGGCCGGCGCACGACGGCCGGCAGCGGGACGCCGCTGCCGGCCGGGTGCGCTGATCTGTCACAGGCCTAGCGCTTGACCACGGTGTCCTTGCCGCAGTCGTCGACGTCACTCTGGTCCATCGTTGCGTAGGGCTTGAACGCCGGCAGCTCGCGCGCCAGTGCCTGCTGGCTGGCCAGCATCGCCGGCAAGCGGTTGCAGATGCGCTTGGCCTGGGCTTCGATCTTCTCGGCCTCGGCGTTGATCCGCTTCTCGATGCCTTCGCTGTCGCCGCTGAAGATGCCCTTCAGTGCCTCTCCGGCAGCGCTGGCGCCGAGCTTGGCGCCGGCCAGGCCGACATCCATGCCGTCCATCGCAATGGCGACGACGTGGCCGCGGTACTCCAGCAACCGCTGGCGCTGGGCCTCGTTGGCCGGCACGTCCTTGCCGTCGATCAGCAGGTGGCCATCCGGCGTGATCTCCGCACGCGGCTGCTTGTCGGCGGAGATGTTGATGTTGCCCTGGGTGATGTCCTTGCGGGCATCAACCATGGCCTCCTTGACGGTCTGGCCGACGCCGCTGGTGGCTTCGGCGACGCTTTTGCCGACGGTCTTGTCGGGCGTGGAAGAAGTGCCGCCGCAGGCGATCAGCGGCAGGCACAGCAGGGTGGCAGGCAGCAGGCGCAGCAGGTTCATGGCAACTCCCTCGAATTGGTCCGGTGGCGGTTACTTGTTGCGGGGCAGGGTGACCGTGCCGCCGACGTTGCGGTGGCCGACATCGCCGCTGCCGCTGTGGTCGACGGTCAGGCTGCCGCGCACGCCGTCGACCTGGATGTCGCCCGAACCATGGCTGCGCACGTGCACGTTGCCGCCGATGTCGGACAGATCGACATCGCCCGAGCCGACCACGCCGACCTCGACGTTGCCTTGCACGCGCTTGAACCCGATGTCGCCGGAACCGACCGTGTCCAGCCGGGCGTTGCCGCGGACATCGCTGATCTTCAGGTCACCGGAGCCGACGGTGCCGGTGACCGCATCGCCGCCGATGTTGCGCGCCTTGACGTCGCCGGAGCCGAGCGACAGCAGGTTCAGCGAGCCGCCACCGTCGATGTCCAGGTCACCCGAACCCACCGCTGCGTGGATGCTGCCGCGGGTGCCGCGAACGATCGCGTCGCCCGAGCCGACGTCCACGCTCAGCGACTGGGCGTTGTCCATGCTGGCATCGCCGGAGCCGACCTTGAGCTGCAGGGGCAGGTTGTCGGGCACGCTGCCACGGATGTCCAGCCACGCATAGCTGTTGCCCAGGCTGATGCCGCTGTGGCGGCCGTCGCGGCGCAGGCTGACGACCAGCTTGTCGCCTTCCCTGCGCTGCTCCAGTACCAGCTGGTCCAGCCATTCCTGGCTGGAGGCGCAGGCGCGGCCATCGAGCTGGCCACCGCCCTTGCTGGCGACGACCTTCAGGTCATGCTGGTTCACCTCCAGCACCACCGCCTTGGCGCCGGACACATCCAGCTTCAGCGTGCGGGCGGCGGTGAACTTGCAGTTCGGAGCATCGGCGGCCAGCGCCGACAGAGGCAACAGCAACAACGCAGAACAGGCGAGCAGGGAACGCATGGGTGGTGCCTCCGGGTGGATGGAATCAGATCTCGCCGGCGCGCTTGCGCAGGCGGATGGCGAGGACGATGAACACGACACCGACGGCGGCACCGATCCATAGTTCCGGCATCGCCAGCGACTTCAGCTGCGAGGCCGGGGACATCAGGCTGACCACCGATTCGAGATCGCGACGCGTGCCTTCCTCGGCGCTGAGGCGATACACCAGGTCGGTGCCCGGCACGCCGCCCAGCAGCAGTCGGCCAACGATGTTCTGCCAGAACCAGCCGGTGGTCAGGCCGATCAACGGCATCACCTTGGTAGTGCTGACAATGACGCCGGCGAACAGCGGCAGCATCACCGCCCACAGGAACGGTTTGGTACGGGCCCAGGCCGAGCACAGCAGCAGCCAGCCGGCGGTGGGCAGGGCCCACAGGGCGTAGACCGGAATCCAGGCCAGGTGACCGGCGGCCAGGGTCAACGGGCTGGCCGGGCCCCAGATCAGGGTCATCGGGCTGCCACCGTGCATCAGCGCGACGATGCTGATCACCAGCATGAAGCCGAACATGGTGATGATGCCGGCGATCACCGCGATCAGCGGGGCCACGACCAGTGCGCTGATCACCTTGGACAGCACGGTCTGGGTGTCCGACAGCGGCAGCGACTTCCAGAACAGGATGCTGCGGTCGCGACGGTCGTCGTACAGGGCGCCCAGGCAGTAGAAGAACACCACGAAGGCCAGCACCAGGAACGGCCAGGCCGAGCTGAGCACCAGCGTCAGGTCGAGGCCGTTGCCGAGGTCGGCCAGGTCCTTGGCGCTGATGTCGCGGGTCAGCAGGGCCAGGTCCAGGCCGTTGATGTTCACGCTCTCGCCGTCGACATGCAGTGCGCCGTTGCGTGCTGCACGGTTCAGTGCAAACAGGCCGAAGGCGATGCCGACGGTGCTCATCACCAGCGAGATCAGGCCGGCGATCAGCGGCGCATACAGGAAACCGCCACGGTTCTCCCAGTACTCGCGCTTGAGCAGCCAGCGCAGGGTGCCCATCGGGCTGACGGGGTGGTTGACGGCAGTCATGCGTAGGTCCCCTTCATGATGGCGACGAACAGATCGGCCAGGCCCGGGCTGCGGGTCTCGCCAAGGGTGGAGAGCTGGGTGCGCGGCACACCGTCGAACAGCATTACGGTCTTGCCGAACGTCAGGCTGCGCTCGTCGATCGGCTTCAGCGCACGCGCGGTCTCCAGCTGGTCGGCGTTGACCAGAAGCTCGGTGTAGCGCTGGCCGACATCGTCCATTTCTGCATCGAGCACGATGCGACCATCACGGATGAACATGACGTCGCTGAGGATGTGCTCGATCTCCTCCACCTGGTGGGTGGTGACGATGATGGTCTTCTGTTCGTCGAAATAATCTTCCAGCAGGCGCTGGTAGAACTCCTTGCGGTACAGGATGTCCAGGCCCAGGGTGGGCTCGTCCAGCACCAGGATGCGCGCATCGATGGCCATCACCAGCGCCAGGTGCAGCTGCACGATCATGCCCTTGGACAGTTCGCGCACGCGCTGCTTCGGCTGCAGCTTGGTGTTGGCCAGGAAACGCTCGCAGCGGGCACGGTCGAAGCGCGGATGGACACCGGCGACGAAATCGATCGCTTCGCGGACCTTCAGCCAGCGCGGCAGCACGGCGACGTCGGCAATGAAGCAGATGTCGTTCATCAGCGCGTCGCGGTGCTGCCGCGGGTCGCGGCCGAGCACGCTCAACTCACCTTCCACCGAGGTCAGGCCAAGGATGGCCTTCAGCGCGGTGGTCTTGCCGGCGCCGTTGGGCCCGATCAGGCCGACGATGCGCCCGCTCGGAATGCTGAAGCTGGCATTGTCGAGGGCCACGGTGGTCTTGTAGGCCTTGCGCAGGCCTCGGGCGGTGATGACCGGTTCACTTGCAGTGCTATTCATCAGACTTTCCCCTGGGGCAGCAATTCGTCGAGGCTCAGGCCCAGGCGCTGGATGCGCTCCAGCACCGCCGGCCATTCTTCATTGAGAAAGCGCTCGCGCTCGCTGCTGCGCAGCTGCGTGGCCGCCTGCTCGGTCATGAACATGCCCAGGCCGCGGCGCTTCTCGACCAGGCCTTCATCGGCCAGTTCCTGGTAAGCGCGCGAAACGGTGATGGGGTTGAGCTGGTAGTCGGCGGCCACCTGGCGCACCGAAGGCAGGGCATCGCCCGGCTTGAGGATTCCGTCGAGCATCATGGCGATCACGCGCTCCTTCAACTGACGGTAGATGGGAGCGCCGTCGCTCCACTGGATGTCGCTCATATTCAGCTCCGTGGGGTCAGCGGCTGTGCGAACGAGAAATACGGCATGGACAGGGAGCTGTGCAGCCGACGCGGGGGAGGGGGGGAGGAATCGGCGTTCCCGGCCGGCGAAACGGATGCATCCTGCGCACTGTCGGCGGAGGCGGGGGCGGTTGGCATGGCCAGCCAGGCCAGCACGATCAGGGTCGAAACGGCAGCGGCCGCGGGTGCGGTGAGGTTGCGACGGATCCGGGCGTTCATGGCTCCCCCTGTCTCAGGTGACTGGTGTTGTATGCAACTATAACACCGGCACGCCTACGTGCAACCCCTTGCCGTGCCCAACTGATGGCAGGGGTGGTCAAGCCGCTGAAATATCCCCTTATCCCCTTGATTGAAAAGGGAAATGGAATTGTCGCGCGGGGCGATCACGCCCTGCCTTCCATTCAGCGTTGTCCATGCTATGTCATCCCTGCGCCGTTGAGGGTGGGTCCTCCCGGGAAAGGCCACGCCACGCAAAGCCGCCGGCACCCGCCGCAACAAGGGGCAACGGAGCCCGGTGCTATAGTTCGGCCGATTCCCGGCCGCTATCGGCCGGCCCTGTGAATGGCTACCGCGGACTGCTTTCGATGCCCCTGCCGACCGTTGTTCCGCGCCGACTGCGCGGCCTGTCCCTGTTGACCCTGCTGGTGGCCGGCCTGGCCGGTTCCGCCCACGTGCTGGCGGCCGATCTGCTGGACCTGGACTATCGCCCGCTGGCCAGCAAGCAGCAGGTCAACCTGCAGCAGCGCTACCACGGGCAGGTGCTGCTGGTGGTCAATACCGCAAGCAAGTGCGGCTATACCCCCCAGTACGAAGGCCTGGAGGCGCTGCAGAAGCGTTATGCCGGCCGCGGCTTTGCCGTGCTGGGTTTCCCGTCCAACGATTTCAAGGGCCAGGAACCGGGTGACGAGAAGCAGATCCAGGATTTCTGCACGCTTACCTATGGCGTCAAGTTCCCGATGTTCGAGAAGGTGCACGTCGTCGGTGCGGAGGCCACGCCGTTGTACCAGCGGTTGACCGCAGCCACCGGCGTGGCGCCGGGCTGGAACTTCCACAAATATCTGGTCGGCCGCGATGGCAAGGTCATCGCCCAGTTCGCCAGCAAGGTGACGCCGGACGATCCACAGCTGACCGCCGCCATCGACAAGGCGCTGGCCGTCGCTCCTACGCATTGATATCCGGCACGGATGCCTCGACATCGACGGCATGCGTGCGACAATGCTTCTTTTCGCGCCGACGTCGGCGCCCAGACACTTCCAGGAATGCAGCGAATGAAGATGGGAATGCGCGGCGCCGCGGCGTCGGTTCTGATTCTGGCGATGGGCACTTCGGGTGTCGCTCTGTCGCAACAACCGGCTGCCCCCGCAGCCGCCAAGGAGACCGCAACCTTGAATTCCCCCAAGCAGAAGCTGGGCTACGCCATCGGCCTGGACGTCGCCAAGTCGTTCACCCCGATCGCCGATGAGATCGATGTGGCCGCGCTGCGCACCGCCGTGGAACGTTCGTTCGAAGGCCTGCAGCCGCAGATTACCCAGGAACAGGCCAAGGCCACCGATGCCGCGCTGCGCCAGGTCGTGATGGCCCGCAGTGGGCAGCAGGTGCCGGGCATGGCGCCGGGTTCGCAGCCGCCGAAGGTCGACCGCGTCAAGGTGTCGCAGATGATCGGTTCCTACTCGGTCGGCCCGTCGCTGGCACAGCTGAAGGACGACATCGACGTCGCCTCGCTGTTTGACGCGATCAGCACCGGCCTGAGCAAGGGTCAGCCGAAGATGACGGAAGCTGACGCGACCGCCACCATCCAGGCGTTCATGGGCAGCAAGCAGGCCGAAATGCAGGCCAAGGCCGCCGCTGCCGCGCAGACCAACCGCGAGGAAGGCAATGCGTTCCTGGCCAAGAACAAGACCCAGCCGGGCGTGGTAACCACCCCGTCGGGCCTGCAGTACCAGGTCATCCGCCCGGGCAGCGGCGAGCGTCCGCTGCCGAGCAGCAAGGTGCGCGTGAACTACGAAGGCAAGCTGCTCAACGGCACCGTGTTCGACAGCTCCTATGGTCGTCAGCCGGCCGAGTTCGGCCTGGACCAGGTGATCAAGGGCTGGACCGAAGGCGTCGCGCTGATGCCGGTCGGTTCGAAGTACCGCTTCTGGATCCCGGGCGAGCTCGCCTACGGTGAGAACGGCACCCCGGGTGGCCCGATCGGCCCGAACGCGACTCTGACGTTCGACGTCGAGCTGCTGGGCGTCCTGCCGTAAGCGACCACGGAGCCAGCACGGACATGCGCGTTGCGATTTTCGGTACCGGTTACGTAGGGCTGGTGACCGGTACCTGCCTGGCCGATGTCGGCCACCAGGTGGTCTGCGTCGATATCGACCAGGCCAAGGTCGATGGCCTCAACCAGGGCATCATCCCGATCTATGAGCCGGGCCTGGAACCGATGGTGAAGGCCAATCACGCCGCGTCGCGGCTGACGTTCACCACCGATGCCGCAGCCGCGATCGGCCACGGCCAGGTCGTGTTCATCGCTGTCGGCACGCCGCCGGACGAGGATGGCAGCGCTGATCTGCAGTACGTGCTGGCCGTGGCCCGCACCATCGGCCAGCACATGAGCGTGCCGACCGTGGTGGTCAACAAGTCGACGGTGCCGGTGGGCACCGCCGACAAGGTCCGTGCCGCCATTGCAGCAGAGCTGGCGGCACGTGGCGCCGACATCGCCTTCGACGTGGTGTCCAACCCGGAATTCCTGAAGGAAGGCGACGCCGTTGCCGACTGCATGCGTCCGGATCGCATCATCATCGGTGCGACCAGCGCCGAGTCGGTGGCGGTGATGCGGCGCCTGTATGCACCGTTCAACCGCAACCACGACCGCGTGGTGGAAATGGACGTGCGCTCGGCCGAGCTGACCAAGTACGCCGCCAACGCGATGCTGGCGACCAAGATCTCGTTCATGAACGAAATCGCCAACATCGCCGAACGTGTCGGCGCCGATGTGGAGCAGGTCCGCCAGGGCATCGGCTCGGATCCGCGCATCGGCTGGCATTTCATCTACCCGGGCGCCGGCTATGGTGGCTCGTGCTTCCCCAAGGATGTGCAGGCGCTGGCCCGCACCGCGCAGCAGGCCGGCCTGGAGCCTAAACTGCTGAACGCCGTGGAAGCGGTCAACGATGCGCAGAAGGGCCATCTGTTCGCCCTGGTCCAGCGCCATTACGACAAGGGCGAGGACGAAGGCGTGCGTGGCAAGACCTTTGCCGTGTGGGGCCTGGCATTCAAGCCAAACACCGACGACATGCGCGAAGCCTCCAGCCGACGCCTGCTGGCGCAACTGTGGGAAGGCGGTGCGACGGTGCGTGCCTACGATCCGGAAGCGATGCATGAGGCGCAGCGCATCTTCGGTGAACGCGATGACCTGGTGTTCTGCAGCAATGCCAACGAGGCGCTGCAGGGCGCCGATGCACTGGTCGTGGTGACCGAGTGGAAGCAGTTCCGCAGCCCCGATTTCCAGACGCTGCGCGAGCAGTTGAAGGACGCGGTGGTGTTCGACGGCCGCAACCTGTACGAGCCGGCGGACGTGGAAGCAGCGGGCCTGGCGTATTACGGCATTGGCCGGGGGCGCTCGCTGCATGTCTGATCTGCTGCCAACCGAACGCGAGCAGGCGCTGGAAGCGCGCCTGGTCGAACTGGAAATGCGCGTGTCCTTCCAGGAACAGGCGCTGGCCGAACTGAGCGATGCGCTGGCCGATGCCCGCATGCAGGGCATGCGCAACGCCGACGTGCTGCGTGTGCTGCTGGAAGATCTGGGCAAGGTCCGCAACGCGCTGAATTCTTCCGATCCGGCGAGCGAACCGCCGCCGCCGCACTACTGATCCGAATCCTATGAGCGATACCCTCCGCGACCAGCTGATGGGCCTGGGCTTCAAGCCTGCGCCCAAGCCAGAGCGCAAGAATGATGGCCCCCGCCGTGACGGCCGCCCGCAGGGCAAGGGTGGCAACGGCAATGGAAAGCCGCAGGGCGCTGGCAAGGGCGAGCACAAGCCCGGCCAGCGTCGTGGTCCTGGCCATGGCGGCCCGGGCAAGCCCGGCCAGTCGCGTGGCCCGGGCCAGCAGGGCCCGCGCAAGCCGCGCAGCGCAGAAGAGATGGACCTGGCCAAGGCCTACGCCATCCGCGCGCAGAAGGAAAAGGAAGAGCGCATCGAAACCGAGCGCCTGAAGCAGGAAGAGGCGCGTGTGCGCCGCGAGGCCAAGGCCAAGCTGGAAGAACTGCTGAAGGACAAGGGCCTGAATGCCGAAGCGGCGGACATTGCCCGCCACTTCCCCTACGGCGGCAAGATCAAGCGCATCTATGTAACCGCCGAACAGCTGACCGCGCTCAACGCCGGTGAGCTGGGTGTGGTCCAGCTCAATGGCCGCTACCTGCTGGTGACCGCCGAGGTGCTGGCGCAGTGCGAGGCGGTGTTCGCCGCATCGGTGGCGCTGAAGGTCGATCCGAATGCGCCGGCCGAGGAAGATCCGTACGCGGACCCGCAGTACCAGGTGCCGGACGACCTGGTCTGGTAAACGCGTGACCGCCGCGGGCGCGCTGCCGTCGCGGCCGTGGGGGAAGGGATGACCGCTGATCCAAGCCGTGGCTACGTGCCGCACATTGACGGCCTGCGCGCGATCGCCGTGCTGGCCGTCATCGTGTTCCACCTGGACCCGGCCTGGTTGCCAGGCGGGTTCACCGGCGTGGATGTGTTCTTCGTCATCTCCGGTTTCGTGGTCAGCGCGTCGGTACACCGGCTGCCGCCGCTGTCGCTGGGGCAGTCGATGCTGCGCTTCTATGCGCGCCGCATCCGTCGCATCGCGCCGGCGCTGTTGGCTTGCCTGTTGCTGACTGCCGTGGCAAGCGTGCTGTTCATTCCCGAGTCCTGGCTCAGCGAAGCCAGTGACAGGACCGGACTGATGGCGTTCTTCGGCTTCAGCAACTGGGTGCTGGCAGCGATCGGCAACGACTATTTCGCGCCCAGGGCCGAATTCAATCCCTACACCCATACCTGGTCGCTGGGCGTGGAAGAGCAGTTCTACCTGCTGTTCCCGCTGCTGTTCCTGGCTTGGGCGCGCGGTGCACGCGGGCGCTGGATCAGCCTGGGCCTGTTCGGCCTGGTCAGCATGGCGTCGCTGCTGCATGCGGCGGTGCTGGGTCTGCGCGAGGCGCCGCCATCGTGGGCGTTCTATGCCACCAGCACCCGCCTCTGGCAACTGGGGGTGGGCGTGCTGCTGTTCCAGCTGCTGCATGTGCGCGAATCGCTGGACCCGGCAACCGGCCAGGCACTGAAGCGCGCCGCGCCGGTGTTCTCCCTGCTGGCCATGGTGGCGCTGGGCCTGCTGGGGTGGGCGTTGTGGTCCGCGCGTGCCGGGCGGTCACCGTGGCCTGACGGCGTGCTGCCGGCCTTCGCCACCGCGGGCCTGCTGTGGGCGCTGCATCATCATCCGCAGGCATGGGTGGCGCGCCTGTTGGCCAGCGCCCCGATGCGCCGTATCGGCCAGCTGTCGTACTCGCTGTACCTGTGGCACTGGCCGGTGTTCGTGCTGATGCGCTGGACCGTGGGCTTGCAGACACCCTTGCAGATGACCGCCGCGATGGCGTTGGTGCTGCTGCTGTCATGGCTGTCGTGGCGCTGGGTGGAACAGCCGTTCCGCGGCACGTTGGCGCAGCGCCTGCGTCCCGGGCGTTGGGTGCTGGCCGGCGCGGTCGTACTGCTGTGCGCCGCCGGCATCCAGACAGTGCTCTACCTGCAGGCGCCGCGGCTGTCGTTGAGTACGGTCAGCCGGCATCCGGCCGATTGGTACCCCAATGGCAAGAGCGTGGCCGGTGACTATCCCGAGTGCGCACTGGTGGTCGCCAAGCATCGTTTCGAAGGCGGTAGTGCGCGCACCTTTGCGCGTGGAGACTGCGACCGCCCGCTACCGATTGGCGCGCCGAAGCGGGTGTTCGTTGCTGGTGATTCGCATGCGATGGCCTACATCGAACTGCTGCAGCGACTGGCCCTGGAAACCGGCTCGGCGGTCTCCCTCTATGGCCGCGGCGGATGCCCGCAGGTGAGCCTGCAGAAGTGGCGCGGTGCCGGTGCCGGTTGCGCTGATTTCGACGCCGCGGTGTTCGCCGATATCGCGCGGCGTGCGCAGCCGGGGGATGCCGTGGTGCTGGTGTCGTTGCGCGTGCCACGCCTTTCCGATCAGTTCGTGCTGTTCGATGCGCAGGCGCAGCTGGCGGGCGAACTGACGGCAGAGGCCGCGGCAGGACGCGACGCCGAAGTGGCCGAGGCGGTCGCGCAGTGGAGACCCCTGGCCGAGCGTGGCGTGCGCATCGTGCTGGAGGCGCCCAAGCCAGTGCTGCCAGCGCCTCCTTATCGCTGCTCGGACCGCTTCAATGCCCGCAACGAGGTCTGCCGCAACGGCCTGGACAGCACGCGCATCGCGATGGAAACGTTGCGGGCACCCATGCTGGGCAGCCTGCAGCAGGTGGTCGATGGACTGCCAGGTGGCGTGCTGTGGGACCCGATGCCGGTGCTGTGCGACGACGCGTTATGTCCAGCCCAGCGCGATGGGCGGCCGCTGTTCTTCGATGGCGATCATCTCAGTGCGCATGGCAACCGGGTGCTGCTGCCCTCGCTGCAACAGGTGCTGTTGCAGCGCTGAGCCGGGCAGGGGTCAGCGCACGCGGCTGTTCCGTCGCGCACGTATGAGCGGCAGGCTCAGTGCGAAGAAACAGAGCAGGGCGCCAATCAGGGCGAAGCCGCTGCCGGCCAGGAACGCGGTGCGACCATCGTCGATCTTCCACAGTTGGCCGGCAATGAGTGCGCCGAGCACACCGCCGACACCGGACGAGAATCCGTACAGCAGCCCCTGGCCATGCCCATTGAGGCGACCGGGGAAGTAGGTCGCCAACATCTGCATCGCTGCTGCGAAGAACGCCGCAAAGCCCAGCGCGTGCGCGCTCTGCGCCAGCAGCATCACCGGCAGGTTTTCCGGGAACAGTGCGGTCACGGCCCAGCGCAGGCAGGAACTGACCAGCGCGATCAACAGCATCCAGCTGGCGTCATAGCGGCGGAAGAAGCGGCCGATGGTGAAGAACACGCCCACTTCGAAGACCACACCGATGGTCCACAACAGGCCCAGGGTGGAGGTGCGGTAGCCGTGATGGTCCATGTAGACCGAAAAGAACGTGTAGTACGGGCCGAAAGACAGTTGCTCCATGAAGGCGGCCAGGAAGAACGCCAGCACCGGCGGTCGGCGCACGATCTGCCAGAAGCCGCTGGCGTCGCCGCCGGTCTTGCCGACGCCGCGCGCGTAGTGGTTGCTGAAGGCCGAGGCGACCAGCAGCGCGAACAGTGGCAGCATCATCCACGGCAGCAGCCCGGCGTGGCTGGCCGTGCCGTCATCTTCGATCAGCCAGCCGAACAGGGTCACGACGGCGATGAAGCCGAGCGAGCCCCAGACCCGGATCAACCCGTAGCGATGGCTGTCGTTGCCCAGATGGGTGAGGGTGATCGACTCGAACTGCGGCATCACCGCGTTGTAGAAGAAGCAGAACACCACCATCGCCGGGTACATCCACGGCTGTGGCAGCGGCAGCAGGAATACCGCGAAGCTGAGCAGGGTCAGCACGCAGCCCGCGCGCAGCAGGCGGATCGGTCGTGGCGATGCGGCCGCCAGCGAGGTCCAGGTGCTGGGCGCGATCACGCGGGTGGCGTACCACAGGCCCATCATCACGCTGATGGCCGTCACGCTCATGCCGCGCGCGCTCAGGAACAGGCTCCAGTACGGAGTGAACGCGCCCAGCGCCGCGTAGTAGAACAGGTAGAAGCTGGAGAGGCGGGCAACGGGAACGGTCATCGCGGAATGATGAGGCAAAAAAGGGGACGGAGGGAATTAAGTCGTTTGTGCATAAGCGACTTAATCCCCTCCGTCCCCTTTTTGTGTCATTCGGGGTCGTAGTCGAGGTTGGAGGCCAGCCAGCGTTCGGCCTGGGCGCGGTCCACGCCCTTGCGGCGGGCGTAATCGCTGACCTGTTCGCGGCTGAGCCGGCCGACCACGAAGTACTGGCTCTGCGGATGGCTGAAGTAGTAGCCCGAGACAGCGGCCGTGGGCAGCATCGCGAAGCTCTCGGTCAATTCCATGCCGGCGTTTGCTTCGGCCTGCAGCAGGTCGAACAGGCGCCGTTTCTCGCTGTGTTCCGGGCAGGCCGGATAGCCAGGCGCCGGCCGGATGCCGCGATACTGCTCGTCGATCAGGGCGTCGTTGTCCAGCGCCTCGGCGCGCTCATGGCCCCAGAACTCGGTACGCACGCGCTGGTGCAGGCGCTCGGCCAGCGCCTCGGCGAGGCGGTCGGCCAGTGCCTTCAGCAGGATCGCGTTGTAGTCGTCATGCTCGGCCTCGAAGCGCGCGACGTGCGCGTCGATGCCGATACCGGCAGTGACTGCGAACGCGCCGATCCAGTCCTGCTTGCCACTGTCGAGGGGCGCGATGAAATCGGCCAGGCAGAAGTCCGGGCGCTCGGCCGGCTTGTCCACCTGCTGGCGCAGGAAGTGCAGGGTGGTTTCGCCCTGCGGGTGCTGCACGCGGACGTCGTCGCCGATGCTGTTGGCCGGCCACAGGCCGAACACGGCCTTGGCCGTCAGCCACTTCTCGCCGACGATGCGCTCGAGCATCGCGCGCGCATCGCGGTACAGCTCGCTGGCCTGGGTGCCGACGATCTCGTCGGTGAGGATGGCCGGGAACTTGCCGGCTAG
This sequence comes from Stenotrophomonas sp. YJH_SMC_135, assembly GCF_059372355.1. Lineage (NCBI taxonomy): Bacteria > Pseudomonadati > Pseudomonadota > Gammaproteobacteria > Lysobacterales > Lysobacteraceae > Stenotrophomonas > Stenotrophomonas sp. YJH_SMC_135. The sequence goes on along the minus strand of NZ_JCAFVN010000003.1, from coordinate 377,858 downwards.
CTCCCAGGCCTGGAAGAACGGCGTCCAGTCGATGTAGTCGACCAGCTCGTCCAGCGGGTAGTCGTCGAATACGTGCAGGCCGGGTTGTTCCGGTGCCGGTGGCGTGTAGCTGTCCCAGCCGCCCTGGAATTTCTGCGCGCGCGCATGTTCCAGCGTCACCAGGCGCTTGGCGTCGCCACGGTTGCGGTGGCGGGCGCGGATCTCGGCATAGTCGGCTTCGTTGGCGGCGACGAAGGCTTCGCGCAGGTCGCGTGAGATCAGCGACTGGGCCACGCCCACCGCGCGCGAGGCGTCCTTCACCCACACCGTAGGCGCTTTGTAGTGCGGGTCGATCTTCAGCGCGGTGTGCGCGCGCGAGGTGGTGGCGCCGCCGATCAGCAGCGGCAGGTCGAAGCCCTGGCGCTCCATCTCGCGGGCGACGTGGCTCATCTCCTCCAGCGACGGGGTGATCAGTCCGGACAGGCCGACCAGGTCGGCGTTGTGCTCGCGGGCGGCATCGAGGATCTTCTGCGCCGGCACCATCACGCCCAGGTCGACCACCTCGAAGTTGTTGCAGGCCAGGACCACGCCGACGATGTTCTTGCCGATGTCATGCACATCGCCCTTCACCGTGGCCATGATGATCTTGCCATTGCTCTTGGCGGTATCACCGCTGCGTGCCTTCTCCGCCTCGATGTACGGCAGCAGGTAGGCCACCGCCTTCTTCATCACGCGTGCGGATTTCACCACCTGCGGCAGGAACATCTTGCCGGCACCGAACAGGTCGCCCACGATGTTCATGCCGTCCATCAGCGGGCCCTCGATCACGTCCAGCGGGCGGCTGGAGGCCTGCCGGGCCAGCTCGGTGTCTTCCTCGACAAAGGCATCCAGGCCGTGCACCAGCGCATGTGCCAGGCGCTGCGCCACCGGCTTCCCGCGCCAGGCCAGGTCCTCGGTCTTCGCCGCGCCCTTGCTGCCCTTGTAGCGCTCGGCGATCTCCAGCAGGCGCTCGGTGGCATCGCTGCGGCGGTTGAGGATCACGTCCTCGACGCGCTCGCGCAGCTCAGGCTCCAGCTCGTCGTAGATCGGCATGGCGCCGGCGTTGACGATGCCCATGTCCATGCCGGCGGCGATGGCGTGGTAGAGGAACACCGAGTGGATGGCCTGGCGCACCGTTTCGTTGCCGCGGAACGAGAACGAGACGTTGGAGACGCCGCCGGAGACGTGGCAGTACGGCAGGGTCTGCTTGATGATGCGGGTGGCTTCGATGAAGTCCACCGCATAGTTGTCGTGCTCTTCGATGCCGGTGGCGACAGCGAAGATGTTCGGGTCGAAGATGATGTCCTGCGGCGGGAAGCCGATCTCGTCGACCAGGATGCGGTAGGCGCGGGTGCAGATCTCGACCTTGCGCGCGCAGGTATCGGCCTGCCCGCTTTCATCGAAGGCCATGACCACCGCGGCGGCGCCATAGCGCAGGACCTTGCGCGCGTGTTCGCGGAACAGCGCCTCGCCTTCCTTCAGCGAGATCGAATTGACCACGCTCTTGCCCTGCAGGCACTTCAGCCCGGCCTCGATCACGCTCCACTTGGAGGAGTCGACCATGACCGGGATGCGGGCGATGTCCGGCTCGGACATGATCAGGTTGAGGTAGCGGGTCATCGCCGCTTCCGAATCGATCAGGCCCTCGTCCATGTTGACGTCGAGGATCTGCGCGCCGCTGGCGACCTGCTGGCGGGCCACGTCCACCGCTTCTTCGTAGCGGCCTTCCTTGATGAGCTTGCGGAACTGCGCACTGCCGGTGACGTTGGTGCGTTCGCCGACGTTGATGAACAGCAGGTCCGGAGTGATGACCAGGGGTTCCAGGCCGGACAGGCGGGTAGGGCGGACAGGCGTCATGGCGGGCGTCGGCTCAACAGCAGGAGGGCGGGAAGTGTGGAACGGTGGCGGCGACATTCATGCGGCCTGCTCCTGGACACCGGGCAGGGCGCGCGGCGGCAGCCCGGCCACGGCCCGGGCGATCGCACGGATGTGGTCGGGGGTGGAGCCGCAGCAGCCGCCGACCAGGTTCAACAGGCCATCCTCGGCGAAGCCGCGCAGGGTGGTGGCCATCTCTTCAGGCGTTTCGTCGTACTCGCCGAAGGCGTTGGGCAGGCCCGCGTTGGGGTGCGCGCTGACGTAACAGTCGGCGACCTGCGAGAGGGTCTCCACGTGCGGGCGCATCGCCTCGGCGCCCAGCGCGCAGTTCAAGCCGATCGACAGCGGGCGCGCATGCGCCAGTGACGCATGGAAGGCCTCGGCGGTCTGCCCGGACAGGGTGCGCCCGGAGGCGTCGGTAATGGTGCCGGAGATCATCACCGGCAGGCGTGCACCACGCGCGTCGAAGGCCTCCTCCAGCGCATACAGCGCGGCCTTGGCATTGAGCGTGTCGAAGATGGTCTCGACCATGAGGGTGTCGGCGCCGCCATCGATCAGGCCCTCGATGGCTTCGCGATAGGTGTCGCGCAACTCGTCGAAGCTGGTGTTGCGGAAGCCCGGATCGTTGACGTCGGGACTGATCGAAGCGGTGCGGCTGGTGGGACCGATCACCCCGATCACGAAGCGCGGCTTGCTTGGCGTGGCCGCAGCCACCGCATCGCAGCAGGCGCGTGCAACGGCGGCGCCGGCCTTGTTCAGCTCGTACACCAGGTGTTCGAGGTGGTAGTCGGCCTGGCTGACCGAAGTGGCGTTGAAGGTGTTGGTCTCGACCAGATCCGCCCCGGCGTCCAGGTATGCGGTATGGATGTCGGCGATGACCTGCGGCCGGGTCAACAGCAGCAGGTCGTTGTTGCCCTTCAGGTCATGGCCTTCAGGCGTGCCGTGGTCGCAGCCGGGACCGTGCGCATGGTCATAGCCACCGGCGAATCGCTCGCCGCGGTAGTCGTCTTCCTGCAGACCATGGCGCTGGATCATCGTGCCCATCGCGCCGTCGATGATCAGGATCCGCTCGCGCAGGGCGTCGAGCAGGGCGTTGGCACGGTCAGGATGCAACCAGGGCAGGGCGGGCATGGTGGTCTCGGGCTCAGGGCTTGTTGGCGATCAGCGAAATCACTTCGAAGTGCGGCGGACGCTTCTCGCGGGTGACCGTTTCCAGGCTGGACACCTGCAGGCCGGCCTTGTCGACGAACTTGCGCAGCTCCTTGTCGCTGAAGCCGAGGTTGACGTGGCCATAGGCCTCCACCGCTGCCTTGTGCTCGTGACGGGCCAGGCTGCACAACAGCAGGCGGCCGCCCGGGCGCAGCACGCGTGCGGCTTCGGTTACGGCCTGCGCCGGCTTGCTGGCATAGGTCAGCGCGTGCATCAGCACCACCAGGTCGAAGCTGCCGTCCTTGAACGGCAGGGCATGCATGTCACCCTCGCGGACTTCCACATTGGGCAGCCGGCGCAGGCGCTCGCTGGCAGCGGCGACCACGCGCGCGCTGGTATCGATGCAGATGTAGCGCTTGGCGTGGGGGGCGACCAGTTCGGCCAGCACGCCGTCACCGGAGGCGATGTCCAGCACGTCGCCGGTCTCCAGCAACGGCAAGGCGGTGCGCGCCAGCGCCTCCCAGGTACGGCCCGGAGAGTAGTGGCGCTCCATGTCGCCGGCCACGCTGTCGGCCCAGTTCTGGTCAGAGGCGCGGTGGGCCAGCACTGCAGCCACGCGCTCGGCATCCTGGCGCAGCAACGGGTCGTCGCTTCCGTTGCTCAAGGCATGCCACAATGCACGCTGCGCCGGGTCCAGCTGGGCTTCGTCGAAACGGTAGTAGGCCGACACGCCGGCACGGCGGTCGCGGACCAGGCCGGCTTCCTTCAGGCGCGCCAGGTGGGTGGACACGCGCGGCTGCGCCAGCCGGGTGATTGCCGACAGTTCGGCCACGGTCAGCTCCTCCTGCTCCAGCAGCGCCAGCAGGCGCACGCGGGTGGCATCGGCGAACACCTTCAGGCGGGTCGACCAGTCTTCCAGATCCATAAATATCTACCTATCGCGATATAGAGATATATTCGCCGAGAAGGCCTGCCGCGGTCAAGTCGCCAGCGTACGGAAACAGCCGGCCCCCGGTACAATCGGAGCACCTGGGCGCGCCGTATGCGGCCCATAACTTCATGTACCCGGGAGGGTGTTGTGGATTTCAGCTTTACCGAAGAGCAGTTGATGCTGCAGGACGTTGCGCGGCGCATCGCGCAGGAGAAGATCGCCCCGAGCGCGGAGCACCATGACCGTACCGGCGAGTTCCCGCTCGACAACATCCGCCTGCTGGGCGAGAACGGCCTGATGGGCATCGAAGTGCCGACCGAATACGGTGGCGCGGGCATGGACCCGGTTGCGTACGTGCTGGCGATGGTGGAGGTCGCCGCCGCCGACGCAGCCCATTCGACCATCATGTCGGTCAACAACTCGCTGTTCTGCAACGGCATCCTCACCCACGGTACCGAGCAGCAGAAGCAGACCTACGTGCGTGCCATCGCCGAGGGCGAGGCCATTGGCGCGTTCGCGCTGACCGAGCCGCAGTCCGGCTCCGATGCCACCGCCATGCGCTGCCGCGCGGTGAAGCAGGCCGACGGCACCTTCGTCATCAACGGCAAGAAGAGCTGGATCACCTCCGGCCCGGTGGCCAAGTACATCGTGCTGTTCGCGATGAGCGAGCCGGACAAGGGCGCGCGCGGCATCACCGCCTTCCTCATCGATACCGACAAGGCCGGTTTCGGTCGTGGCAAGACCGAGCCCAAGCTGGGCATCCGCGCCTCGGCCACCTGCGAGATCGAGTTCAATGATTACGTGGCGCAGGCCGAGGACGTGCTGGGCCAGGAAGGCGAGGGCTTCAAGATCGCCATGAGCGTGCTCGATGCCGGCCGCATCGGTATCGCCTCGCAGGCCATCGGCATCGCCCGTGCCGCCTATGAAGCGACCCTGGAGTACGTGAAGGAGCGCAAGGCCTTCGGTGCCGCCATCGGCACCTTCCAGATGACCCAGGCCAAGATTGCCGACATGAAGTGCAAGCTGGATGCAGCGCTGCTGCTGACGTTGCGCGCGGCTTGGGTGAAGGGCCAGGGCAAGCGCTTCAGCAACGAAGCCGCCATCGCCAAGCTCACCGCCTCGGAAGCGGCGATGTGGATCACCCACCAGGCGGTGCAGATCCACGGCGGCATGGGGTACTCGAAGGAGATGCCGCTGGAGCGTTACTTCCGTGATGCCAAGATCACCGAGATCTATGAAGGCACCTCGGAAATCCAGCGCCTGGTGATCGCCCGCAACGAAACCGGACTGCGCTGAGACGCAACGGCCGCGCCGCTGCAATGGCGGCGCGGCCGGTCGATCCGCGCCACGCGTGGATGCGCTGTGCTCTTGGCCGAACGATGCCGGATCTGTTCCAATGCAGGCCGTTTCCATACGGTCTGCACAGATGATCTATCGTGGTTGGGGAATCCTGACACTGATCACGCCGATCGCACCCCGGCAGAAGGGCGAAGTGGCGCCCCATCATTTCTTCTTCGTGCCGATGCAGTGGGCTGCACTGGTAATCGTGGCAGTGTGCGTGGTGGTCGCGCTGTTGCGCTGAGACGTGACTCGAACGGCGCCCACCAAGGTTGGCGGCTACCGGGCATGCCGTTGCCCTGGTAGATGCCAACCTTGGTTGGCATGAATTCAAAAGCGGCAAGAAAAAGGCCCCGGATCGCTCCGGGGCCTTTTCGTTTCAGCGCACTGCCGGATCAACGATCCGGGCGGTGTGCAGCATCCGCGTCGCGCTGGCGTTCCATGAACTCCTTGGACGGTTCATCCAGCTTGTCGCCCAGCATGCGGCGCACGACCACGAAGAACACCGGGATCATCAGCAGGCCGAGCAGGGTGGCGAACAGCATGCCGCCGATCACGCCGGTACCGATGGCGTGGCGGGAATTGGCGCCGGCGCCGGTGGAGATCGCCATCGGGATCACGCCCATGATGAACGCGAACGAGGTCATCAGGATCGGGCGGAAGCGCAGGCGGGCCGCTTCGATGGTGGCATCGCGCAGGTTCTTGCCGGCTGCGCGCTGCTCCACCGCGAACTCCACGATCAGGATCGCGTTCTTCGCGGCCAGGCCGATCACGGTGATCAGGCCGATCTTGAAGAACAGATCGTTGGGCAGGCCGCGCAGCATCGACAGGCCCAGTGCGCCCAGCACGCCCAGCGGCACCACCAGCAGCACCGCCACCGGGATCGACCAGCTTTCATACAGGGCGGCCAGGCACAGGAACACCACCACGATGGACAGCACCAGCAGCAGCGTGGCGGCATTGCCGGCCAGGATTTCCTGGTAGGACATGCCGGACCAGTCGTAGCCGAAGCCGGCGGGCAGGTCGTCGTTGACGATGCTCTCCATGGTCTGCATCGCTTCGCCCGAGCTGGTGCCCGGGGCCTGCGAGCCGACGATGTTGATCGCCGAGTAGCCGTTGTAGCGGCTCAGCGACGGCGGTGCCGACACCCATTCGGACTTGACCACCGTGTTGAGCGGGATCATCGCGTTGGTGCCATCGGCGTTCTGGGTCAGGGTGGAGGGGCTGTAGAAGCTCTTCAGCGACTCCTGGCCGGTGCGGTACGGGCCATCGGCCTGCATGGTCACGCGCTTGATGCGGCCTTCGTAGAAGAAGTCGTTGACATAGACCGGGGCCAGCATCAGCTGGATGGTGCTGTACACGTCCGACACCGACATGCCCATCGACTGCGCCTGCACGCGGTCCACGTGCAGCTGCAGCTGCGGGGCGTTCTCCAGCCCGTTCGGACGCACGCCGACCAGGGCTTCGGGCTTCTGCGCGGCCTTGCCCAGCAAGATGTTGCGCGCCTGGGTCAGCTGTTCGTAGCCGGCACCACTGCGGTCCTGCAGCCACATGTCGAAGCCGCCGAACTGGCCGAGGCCCTGCACGGTGGGCAGGTTGACCACGAAGATCTGCGCTTCCTTGATGCCGTAGAACGCGCCGTTCATGTTCTGGATGAACTCGGGCGCGGTGAACTTGCGTTCCTCCCACGGCTTCAGGCGGATGAAGCCCATGCCCACATTCTCGCCGGAACCGACGAAGCTGAAGCCGGCCACCTGCAGCATGCCTTCATAGCCATCCTGCTTTTCCAGGATGCCACGCATCTGCGCGAACACTTCGTTGGTCTGGCCCTTGGTCGAGCCCGGCGGCAGCTGCACGATCGCCAGCGCATAGCCCTGGTCTTCTTCCGGCAGGAAGCTGCCCGGCATGCGGGTGAACAGGAAGCCGCACAGCGCGGTCAGCACCACGAACAGGATCATCCAGCGCGGCGCATGGCGCACCGCCGAGGTGATGTGGCCCACGTAGGTGTGGCTGATCTTGTCGTAGTACTTGTTGAAGGTGCGGTAGACGATGTTCGGGTTGTCGTTGTGCGTCGGCTTGAGGAAGGTCGCGCACAGCGCCGGGGTGAAGCCCAGTGCCAGGAACGCCGAGAACGCCATCGAGATGGCGATGGTCAGGGCGAACTGCTTGTAGATCTCACCGGCGGCGCCGCCCTGCAGGGCGGACGGGATGAACACCGCCGCCAGCACGACGGTGATCGCCACCACCGCGCCGGTGATCTGGGTCATCGCCTTCTGCGTGGCCGGCTTCGGCGCCAGGCCTTCCTCGCTCATGATGCGTTCGACGTTCTCGATCACCACGATCGCATCGTCGACCACGATGCCGATCGCCAGCACCATCGCGAACAGGGTCAGCTGGTTGATCGTGAAGCCGATCATCCACATGCCCAGGAAGGTACCGAGCAGGGCGACGGGGATGACCAGGGTCGGGATCAGGGTGGCGCGGAAGTTCTGCAGGAAGATCAGCATCACCAGGAACACCAGCAGGACCGCTTCAAACAGGGTCTTGACCACTTCCTGGATCGAGATCTTGACGAAGGTGGTGCTGTCGTACGGCGAGAACCAGGTCACCCCGGACGGGAAACTGGGCTGCAGCTCGTCCATCTTGGCGCGCACCGCTTCGGCCACGTTCAGGGCGTTGGCGCCCGGCAGCAGCTGGATGGCGAAGGCGCCGGTCGGCTTGCCGTTGTACTGGGTGTCGAAGCCGTAGTTGTTGGCACCGAAGGCGACGCGGGCGATGTCCTTGAGCAGCACGCGCGAGCCATCGGCGTTGGCGCGCAGGATGATGTTCTCGAATTCCTGCGGCGAGCTGAAGCGGCCTTCGGCCGAGACCGTGGCGGTGAAGTGCTGGCCTTCCGGCGACGGGTCCGAACCCAGCGCACCGGCGGCGAACTGCACGTTCTGCGCACGTACCGCGGCCAGTACCTGGCTGGCCGACAGGCCATAGCCCTGCATCTTCTCCGGGTTCAGCCAGATGTTCATGGCGTACTCGGAACCGAACTGCTGGGTGCTGCCGACGCCGGGGATACGCGAGACCTGGTCGAGCACGCGCGAGCCGACGATGTCGTTCAGGGCGTCACGGTTGATGGTCGGGGTATCGGACTGCAGCGCCACCACCATCAGGAAGCCGGCATTGGCCTTGGCCACCACCACGCCCTGCTGGGTCACTTCCGAAGGCAGTCGTGGCGTGGCCAGCGACACCTTGTTCTGCACCTGCACCTGGGCGATGTCCGGATCGGTACCGGTCTCGAAGGTCAGGGTGATCTGCGCGCGGCCGTTGGAGGCCGACGAGGAGCTGAAGTACAGCAGGTGATCGATACCGGTCAGCTGCTGCTCGATCACCTGGGTGACCGATTTCTCGGTGGTGTCCGCGCTGGCGCCCGGGTAGGTCGCCGAGACGGTGACCTGCGGCGGGGCGATGTTGGGATAGGACTCCACGCCCAGGTTGAGGATCGCGATCACGCCGCTGAGCGAGATCAGGATCGCAACCACCCAGGCGAAGACTGGATGTTCGATGAAAAATTTAGGCATGACGGAAGGTTCCCGTTACTGCTTGTTCGAATCGGTGGCGGCCGGCTTGGCCGCATCGGCCTGTTCCGGCTTGGCCGCGTCGGCCGGTGCCTTGCCTGCCGCCGGTGCTGCGCCCGCCGGAGCGGCGCCGCCTGCGGCAGGCTTGCCGTTGGCGTCCTGCCCCGGGGTCCACGGCTTGGCCACCGCCGGTGCACCTTCCTTGACCTTCTGCACGCCGGCCACGATCACCTTGTCACCGGCGGCCAGACCGTCGCTGACCAGCCAGTTGCCGTTCTGCGCGCCATCGGTCTTCACGTTCTTGCGCACCACCTTTCCGTCGGCACCGACCACCATCACGTAGCCGCCGGTGGTGTCACGCAGCAGCGCCTGCTGCGGCACCAGGTAGGCATTGTTGCGCTCGCCCAGGTTGGCCTGGAAGCTGACGAAGGCGCCCGGCAGCAGGATCTGCTGGGGGTTCGGCAGCAGCGCACGCAGCGACACCGCACCGGTGGCCGGGTCGACCGTGGTCGAGGAGAAGTCCAGCGTGCCCGGCTCACCATAGGTGCTGCCGTCGGCCAGCTTGACGTTGACCGTGGCCTTGCCGTCGCCGGACAGCGCCAGCGAGCCCTTGGCCTGCTGCGCGCGAAGCTGGGTCAGCTCATCCACGCTCAGCGAGAAGTTCACATACAGCGGGTCGAGCTGGTCAACGGTGGTCAGCAGGGTCACATCGCCCTGGCCGACCAGCGCGCCCTCGGTGACCTGCTGCTTGTTGGCCACGCCACTGATCGGCGCGGTCACTTCGGCGTAGCCCAGGTTGATCCGCGAAGAGGTCACTGCCGCTTCGGCCTGCTTGACGGCGGCCAGGGCGGTGCGCTCGGCCGATTCGGCGTTGTCCAGGTCGGACTTGGAGACGAACTGCTGCGGCGCCAGCGAGCGCGCGCGATCGGCGGCGACCTTGGCATTGGCGTAGGTGGCGCGGGCCGAAGCCAGCTGGGCCTCGGAGGCGTTGAGCGAGGCACGCAACGGCGCCGGGTCGATCAGGAACAGGGTCTGGCCCTGCTTGACCTGCGAACCTTCCTGGTAAACGCGCTTGAGCAGCACGCCGGGTACGCGTGCGCGGACGTCGGCGCTGCGGAACGGCGACAGGCGGCCGACCAGCTCGCGCTGCAGCGGCAGGGTCTGCGGCTTGGCGTCGATCACGCCCACCTCCGGCGGCGGGGGCGTCTGCTGTTCCGGCTTCTTGCAGGCAGCCAGCGCGACAGCAACGGCGCACGTCAAGGCAAGGGTGCGGAGTGGGGCGGTCATCAGGAGGAACTCCGGGGTTGGTTTGTAGACGGGGCCGGCGACGGCTGTGGCGCGAACGCGCGCAGGAAGCTGTCGACGGAGAACTCTGCCCAGCGCCGACGCAGGAGCGCGTCATCACGATGGGGGGTATGGAAGCGCTGTTTGTCGAAATCCTGACCGGCGATCATGCTCAGCAGCAGTTCGGCCATGAAGTGCGGGTCGTCATGCCGGAGCTGGCCTTGCATGCAAACGGTTTCAATCCATTCAGCAAGATGAAGCGTCAGCGCGCCGGCACCGTGCCGGTACAGCGTACGCGCCTCTTCGGGAAACTGGGCTGCCTCGGCTGCAATCAGCCGGCAGGCCTGTCCTACGTGCGGTTGGTTGAAATGCTCCAGGAAGTCGGTGGCGAACTGGAGAAGGCTGGCACGCAGGTCGTCACCGCGGAGTGCACGCAGCATGGCCCCGGTGGCGTGGCCGACGTGGCGCTGCATCACCCGGCGCAGCAGTTCCTGCTTGCTGCCGTAGCGCGAGTACAGGGTCTGCTTGGAGCAGCCGGCATGCTGGGCCACCGCGTCCATGCTCATCTGCATGCCCTGCTCGGCCAGCAGTCTGCGCACGGCATCGAACACGCGCTCATCGCGCGCGTCGAGGGCAACGGGGAGGTAGGCCGGGTTCACGCGGTGGACTATACCGTCCAGTTCAGGATTGTGGAATCGAATCGGCGTCGCCGCGTGTGTCTTCCGGTAACACGCTTTGCCGATCCTGTCGGCAGTGCTGAAGCAGGCGCCAGCTCCATACCGGAGCGAACTGAATAGGCGTCTAAACCGCAGCAAACCCGAATCTGCTTATTCCGTCCTGCAGCAAGGCCTTTTCGTGCGGTAGGGCTACAATTTCATTTTCCCAACTGAGCAAGCGCATCGCTCTGCCATGAAACCGCAAAAAACCGCAGCCAAGACCGTGAAAAACAAGACGAAACCAGCAGAGTCGGAGGTCGCAGTGACCGCTGGTTTCTCCCTGGAGCCGGTGTACACGGCCTTGCGCAAGCGCTACCCCGCGGCCGCACAGGCCGAAGCGGTGGCCTTCGCCACTGACTTCTACAAGCGCATGGAATCGGACGAGTTCCCGCACCACAGCGCTGAAGAGTGGGCCGCGCTCGCGGCTGAGACGCTGGAATTCGCCCGTGCCCGCAAGGCCGGCAAGGCCAACGTCCGCGTGTTCAATCCGACTGCGAAGGCCAACGGTTGGGAATCGCCGCACACCGTGCTGCAGATCGTCAACGACGACATGCCGTTCCTGGTCGATACCGTCACCATGTCGCTGGCCGAGCAGGGCGTGGGTGTCCACGTGCTGGGCCACCCGGTGCTGCGCTTCACCCGCGACAAGGCCGGCAAGCTGGTCAAGGTCGGCGAGGGCGATGCCGAGTCGGTGATGCTGCTGGAGATCGACCGCCAGCCGGCCGACGCCATGGCTGCCATCGAACAGGCCATCAACAAGGCGCTGGACGAAGTGCGTGCGATCGTGCGCGACTGGCAGCCGATGAAGGACAAGGCGCTGGCGCTGGCCGACGACCTCGGCAGCCGCCAGCTGCCGGTCGACGACGCATCGCGCAAGGAAGCACAGGAGTTCCTGCGCTGGGCCGCCGACAACCACTTCACCTTCTTCGGCTACCGCGAATACCGCGTCGAGAAGCAGGGCAAGGAAGAGGTGCTGGCGCCGCTGAACGACACCGGCCTGGGCCTGATGCGCGGCAAGGACAAGTCCGCCGCCCGTCCGGTCAAGACCCTGGCCGCGCAGGGCCTGAACACCACGTCCGGTCTGAAGGATGCGCTGATCCTGACCAAGACCAATGCCCGTTCGCGCGTGCATCGCGCTGGCTACATGGATTACATCGGCGTGCTGGAATTCGACGCCAAGGGCAAGATCATCGGCGAGCAGCGCTTCCTCGGCCTGTTCACCTCCAGCGCCTACAACCGCCGCCCGTGGGAAATCCCGCTGGTGCGCCAGCGCCACGAGCACGTGATGAAGCAGTCGGGCCTGGCCCCGGCCAGCCACAGTGGCAAGGCCCTGCGCCACATCCTGGAAACCCTGCCGCGCGAAGAACTGTTCCAGTCCAGCGAGGACGAACTGTTCCGCACCGCGATGGGCGTGCTGGGCCTGCAGGAGCGCGTGCGCAGCCGCCTGTTCCTGCGCCGCGACAAATACAGCCGTTTCATCTCCGCGCTGGTCTACCTGCCGCGTGAGCGCTTCAACACGGACGTGCGCCTGCGCATCGAAGCGATGCTGAAGGACGCGCTGCACGGCGAGTACGTCGACAGCTCGGTGGTGCTGGGCGAATCGCCGCTGGCCCAGGTGCACCTGATCGTGCGCCCGAAGCCGGGTGAGATGCTCGACGTCGATACCGCCGAACTGGAGCAGAAGCTGGCCCAGGTGCTGCGCAACTGGCAGGACGACCTGCGCGAAGCGCTGGTGGCCCGCCACGGCGAGACCGAAGGCCTGCGCATCGCCGCCCGTATCGGCAAGGCGCTGCCGGCCGGCTACATCGAAGACAACAGCACCGCGGTTGCCGCCAACGATGTCAGCCAGCTCGACGCCCTGACCGGCCCGGACGACCTGCGCCTGAGCCTGCAGGCCGTGCCGCGCGAAAGCGGTGATGGCCTGCGCCTGAAGCTGTATCGCCAGCTGGACGACATTCCGCTGTCGGACGCGCTGCCGATGATGGAAAACATGGGCCTGCGCGTGATCGCCGAGCGTCCGTACCGCCTGTCGGTCGACAACGCCCCGGTGTACGTGCAGGACTTCGAGGTCGAGTCGACCGCCGGCGCGATCGATGCCGCCAGTGTCGATGAAGCCTTCGGCGAGACCTTCGCCCGCGTCTGGCACGGCGATGCCGAGAACGACGGCTTCAACCGCCTGGTGCTGGCTGCCGGCCTGCACTGGCGCCAGGTCGCCATGCTGCGCGGCTACTGCAAGTACCTGCTGCAGACCGGCGTGCCGTTCTCCCAGGCCTACGTGGAAGGCACCTTCGCGCGCTACCCGCTGCTGGCCCGCCTGCTGGTCGAGCTGTTCGAAGCCCGCTTCGATCCGGCCACCGGCCACGAAAGCAAGGACGACATCGCCGCCGGCCAGGCCCAGCTGAAGGCCCACTTCGACGTGCTGGCTGCCGGTGACGATGCCACCCTGAAGGTGCTCAAGACCGTGGTCGACGCCCGCAAGGGTGACCGCGACGCGCAGATGCAGGCCGCGCGCGATGCGCTGCTGAAGCTGATGGACCGCGTGTCCAGCCTGGACGAGGACCGCATCCTGCGCTCGTTCATGGGCGTGATCGACGCGACCCTGCGTACCAGCTACTACCAGACCGATGCCAACGGCCAGCACGGCCATGTCATCAGCTTCAAGTTCGATTCGGCGCTGGTGCCGGACCTGCCGAAGCCGCGCCCGTACCGCGAGATCTTCGTCTACGGCCCGCGCGTGGAAGGTACCCACCTGCGCTTCGGCGCGGTCGCCCGTGGGGGCCTGCGCTGGTCGGACCGTCGCGAAGACTTCCGTACCGAAGTGCTGGGCCTGGTCAAGGCACAGATGGTCAAGAACACCGTCATCGTGCCGGTCGGCGCGAAGGGCGGCTTCTTCGCCAAGACCCCGCCGGTGAACGGCGACCGTGATGCGATCTTCGCCAACGGCGTGGCCTGCTACAAGCTGTTCATCCAGGGCCTGCTGGACATCACCGACAACATCGTCAACAACAAGATCGTGCCGCCGGTGGATGTCGTGCGCCACGACATGGACGATCCGTACCTGGTGGTGGCCGCCGACAAGGGCACTGCGACCTTCTCCGACATCGCCAACGGCCTGGCCATCGCGCACGGCTTCTGGATGGGCGATGCGTTCGCCTCCGGTGGTTCGGTCGGTTATGACCACAAGGGCATGGGCATCACCGCACGCGGTGCGTGGGAGTCGGTCAAGCGCCACTTCCGTGCGCTGGGCCGTGACAGCCAGAGCCAGGACTTCACTGCGGTCGGCGTCGGCGACATGTCCGGCGACGTGTTCGGCAACGGCATGCTGCTGTCGCGCCACATCCGCCTGGTGGCTGCGTTCGATCACCGCCACATCTTCCTGGACCCGAACCCGGATGCGGCCACCACGTTCGTCGAACGTGAGCGCCTGTTCACGGTGCCGCGTTCGAGCTGGGCGGACTACGATGCCAAGCTGATCAGCAAGGGCGGCGGCGTGTACCCGCGCAGCCTGAAGTCGATCGAGATCACCCCGCAGGTGCGTGAAGCGCTGGGCCTGGACGAGAACGTCAAGGCGCTGTCGCCCAACGAACTGATGAGCGCGATCCTGAAGGCACCGGTCGACCTGCTGTGGAACGGCGGCATCGGTACCTACGTCAAGGCCGCCAGCGAGCAGCACAGCGATGTCGGCGACCGTGCCAACAACGCGCTGCGCGTGAACGGTGGCGAGCTGCGCTGCAAGGTCGTGGGCGAAGGCGGCAACCTGGGCATGACCCAGCTGGGCCGCATCGAAGCCGCGCAGGCCGGCGTGCTGCTCAACACCGACTTCATCGACAACTCGGCCGGTGTCGACACCTCCGACCATGAAGTCAACATCAAGATCCTGCTCAACGATGTGGTGCGGGCCAAGAAGCTGACCGTCGAGCAGCGCAACAAGCTGCTGGCCTCGATGACCGATGAAGTCGCCGAGCTGGTGCTCAACGACAACTACCGCCAGAACCAGGCGCTGAGCCTGATGGAGCGGATGGCGGTCAAGCGCCTGGGTTCCAAGCAGCACTTCATCCGTACCCTGGAACAGCAGGGCCTGCTTGATCGCCAGATCGAGTTCCTGCCGTCCGATGCCGAGCTCTCGCAGCGCAAGGCGCGCGGCCAGGGCCTGACCCGTCCGGAGCTGTCGGTGCTGCTGTCCTACTCCAAGCTGGTGGCGTTCGCCCAGCTGCTGGATTCGGACATCCCGGAAGATCCGTACCTGTCCAAGGAACTGCAGCGCTACTTCCCGACCCCGCTGCAGAAGAAGTATGCCGACGCAATGGAGCGTCACCGCCTGAAGCGCGAAATCATCGCCACGGCCGTGACCAACCAGACCATCAACCGCATGGGCGCCACCTTCCTGATGCGCATGCAGGAAGACACCGGCCGTTCCATCGCCGAGGTCGCCAAGGCCTACACCATCAGCCGTGAAACGCTGGATGCACGCGCGCTGTGGGCGCAGATCGATGCCCTCGACGGCAAGGTGCCGGAGTCGGTGCAGATCGACGCCCTGGAAGTGATCTGGAAGCTGCAGCGCTCGTTCGTGCGCTGGCTGCTGTCGCGCCCCGGCGCGATGCCCGGCATCACCGAAGCGGTCAACCGCTACCAGGGCCCGTTCAACGATATCCGCGTTGCCTCGGGTGTGCTGCCGGATTCGCAGCGTCCGACCTACGAAGCCCTGGTGGCCGAGTGGAAGGAAAAGGGCCTGCCGTCCGCGCTGGCGCAGCAGCTGGCCGAACTGCACTTCCTGGAGCCGGCGTTCGACATCATCGAACTGGCCCGTACCCGCAAGCTGAAGCCGGTGGACGTGTCCAAGGTCCACTTCCGCCTGGGCGATGCCCTGCAGCTGCCGTGGCTGTTCGAGCAGGTCGATGCGCTGGAGGTCAATGGCCGTTGGCACGCGGTGGCACGTGGCGTGCTGCGTGACGAGCTGGCCGCCAACCACCGCAACCTGGCGGGCCAGGTGCTGGGTACCAAGGGCAGCAGTGCCGAAGCAAAGGTGGCGGCCTGGATGGGTCGCGACGACAGCAGCCTGCGCTTCACCCTGGCGATGCTGGCCGAACTGGCCGAGCAGAAGACCCTGGACTACCCGACCGTCTCGGTCGCGGTGCAGCGCCTGGGCCAGCTCGCTGCGCATGGTGCGTAAGCGCATTCGCGCTGACGCCCCACGGTTTGTTCTGCAAACCGTGGGCCCCATGCCAACCATGCTCCCAGACCCCCGCGCCGTTGGCGCGCCCCCCTGACTCAGGGGGGGCTCCTGATCTGCAGCAGTTGGAGGAACGGCCCCGCGAAAGCGGGGCCGTTCTGCATTGCCGGGTAGTGCCGGCCGCTGGCCGGCAACCGCATGGACCACAATCGGGTGCAGCTGCCGGCCAGCGGCCGGCACTACCGGGTATGCTCTTGCTGGCACACCCACCCGGATCCACCGATGAGCGACACCCCCCGCATCGCTTTCCTGGCCAGCGCCACCGAACCTGCACAGATGGCCCGCGCCGCGATGGTCTCGCGTTATGGCGATCACGCGCCGGAGCAGGCCGACGTGCTGTGTCCGCTGGGGGGCGACGGCTTCATGCTGCAGACCCTGCACCGGCATGGGCACCTGGGCAAGCCGGTGTTCGGCATGAAGCTGGGCACCGTCGGCTTCCTGATGAACCAGTACCGTGGCGACGACGACGTGCAGGCCCGCATTGCGCGTGCCGAACCGGCCAACCTGCGCCCGCTGGAAATGGTGGCGCTGACCGAGTCGGGCACCAGTACCGGTTCGCTGGCCTACAACGATGTCTCGCTGCTGCGCCAGACCCGGCAGGCCGCGCATATCGGCATCGACCTCAACGGCCAGGAACGCGTGGCCGAGCTGATCGGTGACGGCGTGCTGGTGGCCACCCCGGCGGGCAGCACCGCCTACAACTATTCCGCGCATGGCCCGGTATTGCCGCTGGGCTCGCACACCATCGCGCTGACGCCGTTGGCCCCGTACCGGCCGCGTCGCTGGCGCGGGGCGATCCTCAAGGCCGATACCGAGGTGCGCTTCCGCGTGCTCGATCCGTACAAGCGCCCGGTCAGCGTCACGGCGGATTCGCACGAGACCCGCGACGTGGTCGAGGTGACCATCCGCGAGTCGAAGGACCGCCGCGTGACCCTGCTGTTCGACCCGGAGCACAACCTGGAAGACAGGATCCTGAGCGAACAGTTCGTTTTTTGAGGACAATGGGCGGCCGGCCCCGCCGACCGCTTGAAGGACCCCCACCGATGGGCGACAACTCCCCCCGTTTGCTGACCGTCGCGGTGACCTCGCGCGCGCTGTTCGACCTCGAGGAAAGCCATGCGCTGTTCGAAAGTGATGGCGTGGCGGCCTACGCCGAATTCCAGCGCCAGCACGAGGACGATATCCTCGGCCCCGGCGTGGCCTTCCCGGTGGTGCGCAAGCTGCTGGCGCTGAACCAGGGCGCCAGCCCGGAGAACCCGCGGGTCGAGGTGATCCTGCTGTCGCGCAACTCGGCCGATACCGGCCTGCGCATCTTCAATTCGATCCAGCACTATGGGCTGGGCATCATCCGCGCGACCTTCACCGCCGGCGAGCCGACCTGGCCGTACGTGAAGCCGTTCGGTACCGACCTGTTCCTGTCGGCCAACCCCGAATCGGTGCGCAGCGCGCTGCGTCATGGCATCGCGGCGGCAACCATCCTGCCCAAGCCGCCGGGCGAGACCGCTGCGGCAGCCGCCGACCAGATCGATACTGGTCGCCCGGCCGGCCAGCTGCGCATCGCCTTCGATGGTGACGCGGTGATCTTCGGTGACGAGAGCGAGCGCATCTCGCGCGAGCAGGGCGTGGAAGCGTTTGGCCGCCACGAGCGCGAGCGCGCCCGCGAGCCGCTCAGTGGCGGTCCCTTCCGTGGCTTCCTGTCGGCCCTGCATACGCTGCAGGAAGTGTTCCCGGCCGGCGAGAGCGCGCCGATCCGTACCGCGCTCGTTACCGCGCGTTCGGCACCGGCGCATGAGCGGGTGATCCGCACCCTGCGCGAGTGGGGCGTGCGCCTGGACGAGGCACTGTTCCTGGGCGGCCGTCACAAGGGCCCGTTCCTGCAGGCCTTCGGTGCCGACATCTTCTTCGACGATTCGCAGCACAACATCGACAGCGCCCGCGAGCATGTGGCCGCCGGCCACGTGCCGCACGGCGTCGCCAACGAGGGGTAGGGCGGACTCGACCGGTAGGTGCCAACCGTTGGTTTGCACTGCCTAGGACCCATGCCCACCAAGGTGGGCATCTACCACAGCCACATGCCCACCAAGGTGGGCATCTACCAGAGCCACATGCCCCGGTAGTTGCCAACCTTGGTTGGCGCTGCCGTCAGGCCACGGGTCCGATCAAGGGCTGCCCGACATTCCCAGCTGCAGGTCCACCACCTTCCAGCGCAGGCCCTGCGGCTCCAGCACCACCTTCAACGGTGGCTGGCCGGGGCCGCGATCGACGTCGATCACGAATCGGTCCAGTGCCTCGAAATGATGCTCGGCATGCTTCAGCGGCCGCGCCGGTTCGGTCGCACCGAAGGCATCGCCGCCCTGCAGTTCATTGCGGCCACGCTTCCACAGCACGTGGCCCTGCAGCATCGCGCCGATCCCGGTCGGGGTCACCATGGTCTCCACTGCGGCACCGCCAAGCTGGTCGCCCAGCCCATAGAGCAGGGCGCCGAACGGGCTGGATGCCACGTCGGGGCCGGCCTGGCGCACCAGGTAGTCGTTGAGCTGCGCACGCAGGCTGCTGCGCACGCGCGGGAAGTCGACGTAACGCTCCAGGCGGGCGGTGTCGCGCTGCTCGATGGCCTTGGACAGGCCATTGACGGTCATGTAGGGGCCGCCGAACCACCAGGCCGCGACGGCCAGGACCAGCAGCACAATGAGTGCGGTGAGTTTCTTCATGCCGACCAGACTGCCGCAATGGCGGCAGTGCCGGGTGAAGACTCAATGACTGGGCGAGCCACGGCCGTCACCGAAGGCATCGACCAGCTGTTGCCGTTCGGCCGGGGTCAGCGCTTCCAGCCGCGTCGCCAGCACCTCGTCGAGGCTGCGGGTACGGGTGGTGCCAAGGATGCCGCTGGCCACGCCGGGATGGCCCAGCGCATAGGCGAAGGCGGTCTGGGCCGGGCGTTGGCTGCGGATCGCGGCCACTGCCCGGCGCATCTGGCGGGCACTGCGCATCAGCTGGCGGCTGCTGGGCTTCAGCCAGGCGCGCGCCAGGTACCAGCCATCGGCCAGCCGTGGCAGGCGCGGGCGCGCGGGCAGCAGGTGGCCCTGCGCCAGCACGGTCCCGGCCAGCACGCCGATGCCCACCGCCTGCAACTGGTCGATCAGCGGTTCGCGGTCCTGCTGCAGGGCGTTGTAGTCCAGCAGCACCACATCGAAGGCGTCGGGATGGGCGATCATCCAGCGCAGGGTCGAGGCCGAGTGGGTGTTGATGCCGGTGTGCCGGATCAACCCGCGTTCGCGCAGGCGCTGCAGCGCGGCCAGCAGGTCGTCGTTGATGTCGTGCTCGCTGGCGCCATGCAACTGGTAGATATCCAGGTGATCCAGGCCGAGATTGCGCAGCGAAGCCTCGCAGCTGGCGGTGATGGCTGCCGGCGAGAAATTGCGTTGCTCGGCGCCGCTGACGCCGGCCTGGCCGGTCAGCGTGCCGCCCTTGCTGGAAATCACCAGCGCGTCGCGCGGGTATTGTTTCAGCAACGGGCGCAGGATGCGGCCCAGCCGCGGCTCGGCGTGGAAACCGGAGTAGTTGTGGCCGGTGTCCAACAGGTTCACGCCCTGTGCCAGTGCATGCTCGACCACGTTCGCGGCCGATTGTTCCGGGAATCGGCGATGCCCCCAGAAGCCGGAACAGCCCAGGCCCACCGGCGAAACCGCCAGGCCGGTGCGGCCCAGCGTTCGGCGTTGCTGTGCCAATGGCATCAGAATTCCAGGTCCAGCGCCGCGCACAGGTAGTCGACGAACGGGCCGAGCGCGGCCAGATCCTTGCCCAGCGTGGACAGCAGGCGCGGACCGGTCATGGTGGCGTCGTCCAGCGAGCGCCACATCACCCAGTTGCGGTGCTTGAGGTCGTCGATGAACTCGAAGTCGGCGGGGAAGCCACGCGGCGGACGCACCAGCTTTTCGCTCTCCTCGAAATCGAAGCGCTTGCGTAGGGCCGGTGCGTGCGCGGCGGCCTTCCAGCTGCCCGGGTTGTCGAGGATGAAGTGGCGCACGCGGCGCTGGGTTTCCGGTTCCGGATGCCACAGGCCGGCACCGACGAAGCTCTCGCCCGGCTGCAGGTGCACGTAGAACGAAGGCGCGGCTACTTCACGGCGGCGCTCATGGAACAGGCGCGCGCCCTGCCAGGTCTTGTACGGTGACTTGTCGTTGGAGAAGCGCGCGTCGCGGTGGATGCGGAACAGCGAGCCGCCGACGCCGCGCGTATCGGCACGGAAGTGTTCGCTGACCTCGGCCAGGGCCGGTTGCAGGTCGCCCAGCAGGCGCAGGAACGGCTGCCGTACGTGGTCTTCATACTGCTGGCGGTGGTCGTTGAACCAGGCCTTGTCGTTGTGCCGCGCCAGGCTGCGCAGGAACCTGAAACTGGCGTCCGAGAAGTAGGTGCTCACAGCGTCTCCTGCAGGTGCTGGCCCCAGTCGCGCAGCGATTGCAGCAGGGCCTGGCGCCGCGCGTCGTCGGGCGCTTCGGCGGCCAGTGCATCGAGCTGCTGCTGGTACTGGGGCAGGTTGAGTTCGCCCAGCCCGCCGTCGCCGAGCAGGCGCTGGCGGCGGTAATCCTGCCAGCGCTGGCGTTCCGCCGGCGCGAGGCTGTCGGGGTGGTTGCGCGCGCGGTAGCGGAACAGCAGCTCCGGCAGGCGCGGGTCGCGGAAACGGCCTTCCAGCGCGGCCAGCTGCTCGGGCGCGGTGGTGCGTGCCAGCGCAAGCAGCGGTTTGTCGCCGTTGCCGAGGAAACCGTCGTACAGCGAGGCATCGACGTCGGCCACGGTGGCGACGCGGGGCTGGTTGTAGACCTGGCGCGCCTTCTCGGCCAGCTGCGGGGCGAACGCGCGCAGCCGTTCCACCTTGGCCTCGATCGCGGCCACGTCCAGGCCGAGGCGCGCGTGGTCATCGGCGCGCAGGTGGTTCCAGGCGATCAGCGCTGGCACCTTGTTCAGATGCACTTCCTTCAGCGGCACCCGCGCCACGCCTTCGGGCAGCTCGCTGGCGCGCAGGTAAAGGCGCTGTGCGATCACCTCGGCCGGCAGTGCCAGCAGGTCGTCGATGTCACCGTCCAGGTCGAACACGATCACCCGGTTGTTGATGGTGGGGTGCACGGCCAGCGGCAGTACTGGCGCCGCGCACAGGCGACTGGCCGGGTAGCGCATGGAAATGTGCAGTACCGGCTTCATCGCGGCCACGTCCAGCAGGCCGCCGACGAAGCGCTTGTCACGCAGCTTCAGCGCGTACTCCCACAGGCGCGGCTGCGACTGCTTGAACAGGCGTGCCATGCCGATGGTGGCACGTACGTCGGACAGCGCTTCGTGCGCATCGCCCTCGCGCACGTTGTTGGCCTCGGCCAGGTGCTCGAGCTTGAACGAGGTGGCGCCGTCCTCGCGCAGCGGCCACTGGATGCCGTCCGGGCGCATCGCGCGCATCAGGCGCAGCATGTCCAGCAGGTCCCAGCGCGAATTGCCGTTGCGCCACTCGCGCTCGTACGGGTCGTGGAAATTGCGGAACAGCCCGTAGCGGACGAATTCATCGTCGAAGCGCAGCGTGTTGTAGCCCAGCGCGCAGGTGCCGGGGCGCGACAGCTGTTCGTTGATGCGGTCGAAGGCCTCGGCCTCGCTGATGCCCTCGGCCAGGGCCTGCTGCGGGGTGATGCCGGTAACCAGGGTGGCCATCGGCGAGGGCAGCAGGTCATCGGCCGGGCGCACGAAGAAGCTGACTGGCGTATCGATCTCGTTGAGGTCGGCATCGGTACGGATCGCGGCGTACTGCGAGATGCGCGTGCGCCGCGGGTCCTGGCCGAAGGTTTCCAGGTCGTAGAACAGGAAGCTGTCGGCCATCAGTGCGCGCCCTCCAGGACCGGCAGCTGCGCGTGGATCTGCGCTTCCAGCGCGGCCCAGTCGATGTTGTCCAGTGAATCGTGACCGGTGGTGGCGGCCACCAGCATGTCGCGTTGCAGTTCGGTGCGGCGCAGCGCCTCGGCGTACGGTGTGTGCAGGAAGGTGACCATCGTGTAGTGCGGCACGAAGCGGGTCGGCCAGCGCCGCTGCAGTTCCTGCTCCAGTTCGCGCTGCAGCAGGAACGCAGGATCGGCGACACGGTCGCGCATCTCCAGGTAGTTCTCCAGCGCCATCTGCTGGATGGCACGTGCATTCGGCTTGCGCTCGGCTTCGAACGCGGCGAACGCGCCTTCCAGGTCATCCGCTTCCATCAGGTGCCGGGCCAGCGCAACGCAGTCCTCGAACGCGCAGTTCATGCCCTGGCCGTGGAACGGCACCATCGCATGCGCGGCATCGCCGATCAGTACGGCGCGACCGTGCTGGTGCCAGCGCTCCAGGGTGAGCGTGCCGAGCAGCCCCGGCGGGTGCTGTTCCCAGTCCGCGCGCAGGTTCGGGATCAGCGGCAGGGTGTCGGCGAACTCCCGCGCGAACAGCGCCTCGGCCTGCGCGCCGGTGTTGACCGTGGCGAAGCTGGGATCGCCCTGGTTGGGCAGGAACAGGGTGACGGTGAAGGTGCCTTCGTGGTTGGGCAGGGCGATGCACATGTAATGGCCGCGTGGCCAGATGTGCAGCGCATTGCGCTCGATGCGGAAGCTGCCATCGGCGGCCGGTGGGATCTCCAGCTCCTTGTAGGAGTGGTCGAGGAAGGCGATGTCCTCGCCCAGCGGGGCACGGCGGTTCATCGCCGCGCGCAGGGCCGAACCGGCGCCGTCGGCACCGATCAGGGTGTCGAAGCGGATGTCGTGCGGGCTGTCGTCGCGGTCATCGATGAAACGCGCGTAACCGGCGTCGAAATCAACGGTGTGCAGGCGCCGATGGAAGTGCACGGTGGCGCCGGCCTGCTCGGCCAGTTCCAGCAACGTGGTGTTCAGATCGCTGCGGTGGATCGACCAGATCACTTCGCTGTCATCACGGCCATAGCGCTGCAGCTGCGGTTCGCCGTCGCGGGGGTGCACCATGCGGCCGCGCATCATCACCGCGCGTGCCATCACTTCGTCCTCCACACCCGCTTGGCGCAGCGCATTGCGCCCACGCTCGGCCAATGCCAGGTTGATCGAGCGGCCACTCTCGTAATCAGCCACGCGCGGATCACCGCGGCGTTCGTACAGGGTGATGCGCCAGCCTTGCCGCGACAGCAGGATGGCCAGCAGGGACCCGGCCAGGCCGGCACCGATAATGCTCAACGAGCGGGAAGCATGTGCGATCAACGAACTGTCCAGCAGCAGGGGAGGGACCGGCTCAAAGGCCGGCCCAGGCTTCCACTTCCTCGACGAAGTGGTGCACGTCCAGGTAGCGGTTGTAGAGCGGGGTGGGCGAGATGCGGATCACGTCGGGTTCGCGCCAGTCGCCGAGCACACCGATGCCGCGCAGGTGCTCGAACAGTGCGCGGCCACGCTCGCGGCCACCGATCACGCGCAGCGACAACTGGCAGCCGCGGCGCTGCGGATCGGCCGGGGTGATGATGTCCAGCACCTGCGGCAGGCGCGCGCGCACCAGTGCTTCGAGCATGCCGGTGAGCGCCAGCGATTTGCTGCGCAGCGCCTCCATGCCGGCGCGCTCGAACAGGTCCAGCGAGGCACGCAGCGGTGCCAGGCCGAGAATCGGTGGATTGCTCAGCTGCCAACCCTCGGCGCCGATGGCCGGAGTGAACTGCGGCGCCATCTGGAAGCGGGTGGCTTCCTCATGGCCCCACCAGCCAGCAAAGCGTGGCAGGGTGGTGTCGCGGTGGTGGCGCTCGTGCACGAAGGCGCCAGCCACTGCGCCCGGGCCGCTGTTGAGGTACTTGTAATGGCACCACACGGCGAAATCGGGGGCCACGTCATGCAGGCGCAGCGGCAGGTTGCCGACCGAGTGCGCCAGGTCGAAGCCGATGCGTGCGCCCTGCAGGCGGGCGGCGCGGGTGATCGCATCGAGGTCGAAGGCCTGGCCGGTGCGGTACTGCACGCCAGGCCACAGCACCAGTGCCAGGCGCGGGCCGTGTTCGGTCATGGCGCGCTCGATGGCGTTCAGTGAAATCGTGCCGTTGGCTTCGTCCGGCTGCACTTCCACCAGGCACTCGGCCGGGTCGAAGCCATGGAAGCGGATCTGGGCTTCCACCGCGTGGCGATCGGTCGGGAACGCGCCGGCTTCCATCAGGATCACCGGGCGCTGCGTGGTCGGCCGGTAGAAGCTGACCATCATCAGATGCAGGTTTACGCTCAGCGTGTTCATCGCCACCACTTCGCTGGGCAGCGCGCCAACCACGCGGGCCAGCTGCGCGCTCACCAGGCGGTGGTAGGACAGCCATTGCGTCGGGCCGGTGAAGTGGCCTTCCACCGCCAGTTCGCCCCACTGCTTCATCACTTCCTGCACCGCTGCCTGCGCGCCGCGCGGCTGCAGGCCCAGCGAGTTGCCCACGAAGTAGGTCTGCTCGCCGCCCTCATGGCGCGGAATCAGGAATTCACTGCGCAGCGGGCGCAGCGGATCGGCGGCGTCCAGGGCGATGGCGTGGGTGCGGCTGAGCAGGTCGGACATGGTCGGGCAACAGGCTGCAACGGGACCGCCAGTGTAGCGCCTGGGGCATGGCCCGGTAGCAGCCGGCCCGGCACCAGCGCCGTGTGATCCGGTAGTCGCCAACCTTGGTTGGCGCACGTACAAGAAAGCGCCCACCAAGGTGGGCATCTACCAGGGCGGGAGCGAGCAAGCGCCCACCAAGGTGGGCGACTACCGTTCGGAACTCAGCCCACCGCCGGCGCCGGCAGCGGATCCACGTGCCCGCACTGGCTGCAGGTGCGCAGCTCCAGGCTGGCGTGGTAGCGCGCAAACACCTTGGGCAGGTCGGTCTCGATGTTCTGCAGCGGGAAGAACTCTTCGTGCAGCTTGTGGTTGCAGCGCTCGCAGTGCCAGATCACGCCGTCCATCTCGTGCGGCAGGCGCTTGCGCTCGACCACCAGGCCGATGCCACCGGGCGGGCGCCGCGGCGAGTGCGGAACCTTTGCCGGCAGCAGGAAGATCTCGCCGACGCGGATCGGGATGTCGCGCACCGCGCCGTCTTCCTGCACCTTCAGCACCATCTCGCCTTCGAGCTGGTAGAACCACTCGGGGCCTTCGTCGTAGTGATAGTCGGTGCGCGAATTCGGCCCGCCGACCACCATCACGATGAAATCGCCGTTGTCGATCATCTTGTTGCCCACCGGCGGCTTCAGCAGGTGGCGGTTCTCTTCGATCCAGGCGTGCAGGTTGATCGGCGAAGCGAGCATGATGGTCATCCGTAAGGGATCAGTCGCGCTTGCCCTTGCGCGGGATGTAGGACAGGGCCTTTTCATATGCAGGCTGCAGCTCTTCCTGCGAACCGACGTCGATGCCCATCTCGCGCACGCGTCCGTCCTTCAGGCTGTAGACCCAGCCATGCACCATCAGCTTCTGGCCGCGGGCCCACGCATCCTGCACGATGGTCGAGCGGCACAGGTTGGCCACCTGCTCGATCACGTTCAGTTCGCACAGGCGCGCGTGCTTGAGCTCATCGGTCTCGATCGCATCGAGGATGCCGGTGTGCTTCTGCATCACGTCACCGACGTGGCGCAGCCAGTTGTCGGCCAGGCCGACGCGGGTGTTGTGCAGGCACGCATGCACACCGCCGCAGCCGTAGTGGCCAACGATCAGGATGTGCTTCACCTTCAGCTGGTCCACCGCGTACTGCACCACGCTCAGGCAGTTCAGGTCGGTGTGCGCGACCACGTTGGCGACGTTGCGGTGCACGAACACTTCGCCCGGGGCCATGCCGATGATCTGGTTGGCCGGCACGCGCGAATCGGAGCAGCCGATCCACAGGTATTCCGGGTGCTGCTGCTTGGCCAGCTGGTGGAAGAACTCGGGGTCTTCCTTCTCGATCCGGTCGGCCCAGTCGCGGTTGTTCTGCAGCAGCTTGTGGATGTCTTTCATGTTCGGGTCCCTGGCGTCGGGTGGGGGCGCGCCGCAGCCGTCCGGCTGCGTCGTCGCGGGAATCTGCGGCGTTCAGTCGCTGCGGGCGGCCTGTTCGCGGTGCCAGCGCATCCACTGCGCCAACTCGGTGGAAGAGGGGGTGTCCAGCTGTTCCAGTGCCGCGATCACGGCGCGCTGGTTCGCGTCGGGATGGTTCTGGCTCAGCTTGAGCTTCATCTGCACATGTTCGACCTGGAAACGGAAGCCGACGATGGCGCGCAGCTCCGGGCCATGTTCGGCACGCGTGGCATCGAACTGCCAGGCCTTGCCGACGCTGGCTTCGAAGCGGTCGCTGATCGCGCCGACCAGCTCCGCCAGCGCACCGGCATCGTCGAAGGTCTGCAGCTGGCCACGCAGCTCGGCAGCAGCGTAGTTCCAGGTCGGTACCCGCGCGGCGGGCTCCTTGTCCGGATACCAGCTGGCCGAGACGTAACCGTGCGGTCCATCGACCAGCACCTTGGCCGCGCCGCTGTGGCGCGACTGCGGGTTGGCGCGGGCCCAGTGGCCGCGCAGTTCGATCTGGTCGCCGTCACGCCGGTACAGCACCGGCATCCGGGTCAGCTCCGGCAGGCCATCGCTGCCGGGGGTGAGCACGGTAACGAACGGGTCGCGCGCCAGCAGGCGGTCCAGCCAGAGCAGGTCGGTCTCGGCGAAGGCGCGCGGGGTGAACATGCAGGGGTCAGGCGCGCCCGCCGAGTGACTGGATCATGCGGCCACGCAGGCCCTCGTCGCTGTCGGCCTGCGGCGGCTGCACTTCGTGCAGGCTGAAGCCGCGCACCAGTGCGTCCTCCTCGTCCAGGCCGTCGTACTCGACGAACTCGGCGTCGAACAACTGCGAACGGGCGGTGTCTTCGCTGTCGTAGCTCAGCGTGTTGCCATCGCTGTCGAGCACTTCGGCAGTGCCGGCCGGGCGAACGCGCAGGCGCGCCCAGATGAGGGTGTTGCCGAGGCTGGCCAGCCACCAGCTGTCGCGCGAGGCGGTGATGTCATTCATGAGCGTATTACCAGAGCGAGGCCAGCCAGAGCAGGGCGGCCATGCCCAGTCCGGACAGCAGGGTCAGCAGCGATACCCAGGCCGGTGTCGCCAGCCCGGACAGCGAGCGGTCCGGTTGCTGCCGATAGTCGCGTCGCAGCAGCCAGGCCAGGGCATCGGGCTTGAGGAAGGCGCCGCTGCCGAAGCGCGCGGCGAGCGCCGGATGGCGGTCGCGCACGTGCACCAGGGTCAGCGGCCAGAAGATCACGAAGGCACTGAACCCGGCCACTGCAACGCCGACGAAACACAGGGCGAAGAACAGGGTCATGGGCGCGGTACCTCCGTGGTCGTGTGGGGCTTAGAAGTCCGCGCTGCCCGGCGCGCGCGGGTAGGGGATCGCATCGCGGATGTTGGACAGCCCGCAGACGTACACCACCAGGCGTTCGAAGCCCAGGCCGAAGCCGGCGTGCGGCACCGAACCATAGCGGCGGAAATCGCGGTACCAGCTGTAGTGCTCGCGATCCAGGCCGAACTGGGCCATGCGCGCGTCCAGCACGTCCAGGCGCTCTTCGCGCTGGCTGCCGCCGATGATCTCGCCGATGCCCGGGGCCAGCACGTCCATCGCGGCAACGGTCCTGCCGTCGTCGTTCAGGCGCATGTAGAAGGCCTTGATGTGCTCCGGATAGTTGGTCACCACCACCGGGCGGCCGACGTGTTCCTCGGTCAGCCAGCGCTCGTGCTCGGTCTGCAGGTCCAGGCCCCATTCAACCGGGAAGTCGAACTTCCTGCCGGACTTCTGCAGCAGGCTGACCGCGTCGGTGTAGTCGATGCGCTCGAACGGTGCGTTGATGAAGTCTTCCAGCTTGGTGATCGCGTTCTTGTCCACGCGCTCGGCAATGAAGGCCAGGTCGTCGCTGCGTTCGTTCAGCACTGCGCGGAACAGGTACTTCAGGAACTCCTCGGCCAGGCGCGCGTCTTCGGCCAGGTCGGCGAAGGCGATTTCCGGCTCGATCATCCAGAACTCCGCCAGGTGGCGGGTGGTGTGGCTGTTCTCGGCGCGGAAGGTCGGGCCGAAGGTGTAGACCTTGCTCAGCGCCAGGCAGTAAGCCTCGACGTTCAGCTGGCCGGACACGGTCAGGAAGGTTTCCTTGCCGAAGAAGTCGCGGCTGAAATCGATCGCGCCCTTCTCGTCACGCGGCAGGTTCACCATGTCCAGGGTGGACACACGGAACATCTGCCCGGCGCCTTCGGCGTCGGAGGTGGTGATGATCGGGGTGCTGATCCAGTTGAAGCCGTTCTCGTGGAAGAAGCGGTGCACGGCCTGGGCCAGGCAGTTGCGGATGCGGGTGACCGCGCCGAACAGGTTGGTGCGCGGACGCAGGTGCGCCACTTCGCGCAGGAACTCCGGCGACATCGGCTTGGGCTGGATCGGGTAGGTGAGCGGGTCTTCGACCCAGCCGACCACGTCCAGCGTGCTGGCCTGGATCTCGAACGACTGGCCCTTGCCCTGCGACTTCACCAGCGTGCCGGTGGCGATGACCGAGCAGCCGCTGGTCAGGCGCTTGATCTCATCGAAGTTGGCCAGGCTGTCGCCGGCCACGACCTGGATCGGGGCGAAGCAGGAGCCGTCGCTCACATTCACGAAGGCCAGATTCGCTGAACCGCGCACCGTGCGCACCCATCCGCGTACCGTGACTTCGCCGCCTTCCGGGATCTTCCCGGCAAGCGCATGTTCAACGCTGACCACCGTCATGACTTGAATCCTCTGCTGATCGACTCGATCTGTGAACACGGGAGTTTACCGGTTGCA
Organism: Stenotrophomonas sp. YJH_SMC_135; assembly: GCF_059372355.1. Taxonomy (NCBI): domain Bacteria; kingdom Pseudomonadati; phylum Pseudomonadota; class Gammaproteobacteria; order Lysobacterales; family Lysobacteraceae; genus Stenotrophomonas; species Stenotrophomonas sp. YJH_SMC_135. Next base: position 348,993 of record NZ_JCAFVN010000003.1, on the reverse strand, counting down.
GCGTTCTGCTTGCGAGGCATTTTTCGTGGCAACGGCTCCTTATAATGTCCCCGTACCTCTGGAGTAGCCCCATGGCCGTCAGCCTGACCCCCATTGCCTTCGAGCGCGTGCAGCGCTTCGTCGCCCAGACCCCCGGCGCGCTGGGCCTGCGTTTCGGCGTGACCAAGACCGGCTGCTCCGGCTGGGGCCACGTGACCGACCTGGCCCGCGAAGAGCGCGAGGGCGACACGGTGTTCGAGCAGGAGGGCGTGAAGATCTACGTCGACGCCAAGAGCCTGGCGCTGGTGGACGGCACCGTGATCGACTTCGGCAAGCATGGCCTGAGCGAGACCTTCACGTTCAGCAACCCGAACGCCACCGCCGAGTGTGGCTGCGGCGAGAGCTTCACCACCGACGCCGACAAGGCCTGAGGGCCGGCCACCGGGCATGGCCCGGCGCTGACCAGGCGTGCTCTGGTGGGCGCCGACCTTGGTCGGCACGCTGGGCTCGGCAGGGACCCCACGGATGGAACGACCGCTTTTCACCTATCACCCCAACGCCTACGACCTCTCCTTCGAAGAGGTCGAGGGGATCTGCGACTGCTGCGGCCAGGCGCGCGCACTGCGCTATCGCGGACCGTTCTATACCCGCCTGCGCCCGGATTACCTGTGCCCCTGGTGTATCGCCAATGGCAGGGCTGCGGCCAGTTACGAGGGCGAGTTCACCGGCTGGAGCGATATCGAGGGGGTATCCCCGGATCCGGCTGATCCGCCGCCGACCATCGCCCGTGAGCTGCTGCTGGAGATCTGCGAGCGCACCCCGGGCTACTCCTCCTGGCAGCAATCGGTCTGGTTGAGCCATTGCGAACGGCCCTGCGCCTTCCTCGGCTACGCCGGCAGCGACGATCTGCTGCCGATCCTCGACCAGGTCCGGCCGGACGTGGCGGCGGTCAATCCGCGCGACGCCGACTGGGTGCTGGAGCATCTGAGCCGGGACGGGATGATGGTCGGCTGCCTGTTCCAATGCCTGGAATGCGGCCAGCATCGTCTTCACGTCGATCTGGAATGAGCACGTGCCGGACATGGGCCGGCGCTCCCGTTCAGGTTGCCCGGTTTGCGCCCGGTTGCCCGGTGGCGCCGCTTGCCGCATAATGCGCGGCTTCCTGCCTTCCCGGCGGGAATCCTTGCCCCACCGCGGTCTCAACGGCGGGGGGCTGTCCGGCCGCAAGGCCACATCCGAAAGGTAGAAAAAACATGAGTCGTCATTACGAAATCGTGTTCATGGTCCACCCGGACCAGAGCGAGCAGGTCCCGGCCATGATCGAGCGCTACAAGTCGCTGGTCGAGAACGGCAACGGCACCATCCACCGTCTGGAAGACTGGGGCCGCCGCCAGCTGGCGTACCCGATCCAGAACCTGGTGAAGGCCCACTACGTGCTGATGAACATCGAAGCCGACCAGGCCGTTCTGAACGAACTGACCGAAAGCTTCCGCTTCAACGACGCCGTGCTGCGCAACCTGGTCATCAAGCGTGACGAGGCTGACACCGAGCAGTCGCTGATCATGAAGAGCAAGGACGAGAAGGGTGACAAGCCGGAGCGCGGTGAGCGCCGTCGTCGTGACGACGAAGAAGGCGAGTCCACCACCACCGCTGACAACGAAGCCGGCGACGACGCCGCTTCCGCCGCCTAAGGAGCCTTCCCATGTCCAAGTTCTTCCGTCGCCGCAAGTTCTGCAAGTTCACGGCTGAAGGTGTGAAGGAGATCGACTACAAGGATCTCAACACCCTGCGCCAGTACCTGACCGAGAACGGCAAGATCGTGCCGAGCCGCGTCACCGGTACCAAGTCGAAGTACCAGCGCCAGCTGGCGACCGCCGTCAAGCGCGCTCGCTTCCTGGCCCTGATCCCGTACACCGACAACCACGACGTCTGATGCCCGGCGGGGCGGCCCGGTGCCGCCCCCGCTGTGCCAGCTATTCGGACAGCCTTTGTTGCGGGGCATCGCCTCGCTAACGAATAACTCATCTGGAGCAATACCATGCAGCTGATCCTCCTGCAGAAAGTCACCAACCTCGGCAACCTGGGCGACCTGGTCGACGTGAAGCCGGGCTACGGCCGTAACTTCCTCGTGCCGCAGGGCAAGGCCGTGCCGGCCACCGAGAGCAACAAGGCCGAGTTCGAAGCCAAGCGCGCCGAATACGAAGCCAAGGCCCAGGCCATCCACGCCGACGCTGACGCCCGCAAGGCCAAGCTGGAAGGCGCGAGCGTGACCATCCCGGCCAACGCTTCGACCGAAGGCAAGCTGTACGGCTCGGTCGGCGCCCGCGAAATCGCCGATGCCTTCACCGCTGCCGGCCTGCCGGTCAGCAAGAGCGAAGTCATCCTGGGCGAAGGCGCCTTCCGCAACATCGGCGAGTATGACGTGCTGATCCACCTGCACGCCGACGTCGAGACCACCGTCAAGGTCGTCGTCGTCGCCGAAGCCTGATCCCACGCCGCAAGGCCTGGCATCACCGCAGAACGGGCGCCCGCAAGGGTGCCCGTTTTGTTTTATGGCTCCGTTTCGTGGCGTGCGGCCACGTCCGGCCGACGGGGTGGGGCCGGACAATGTTCCACGCCCATTCGTAGAACACGGCCACATCGGTATACTCAGGGCGTCACACCCGTTCCACGGGCATCGATCCCAGCAGGATCAATGACTTGGAGGGTAAACGCAGGCCGCTTGCCGGCCCCAGTCCGGAACCCCTATGCGTCTTTCCACGATCAAGCTGTCCGGCTTCAAGTCGTTCGTCGATCCGACCACCCTGCACCTGCCGACCAACATGACCGGCGTGGTGGGCCCCAATGGCTGCGGCAAGTCGAACATCATCGATGCCGTGCGCTGGGTCATGGGCGAGAGTTCGGCCAGCCGCCTGCGTGGCGACTCGCTGACCGACGTGATCTTCTCTGGGTCCAATGCCCGCAAGCCGGTCTCGCAGGCTACCGTCGAGCTGATCTTCGACAACTCCGACCACACGATCTCCGGCGAATACGCCTCGTTCAACGAAATCTCGGTCAAGCGCACGGTCAGCCGCGACGGCACCAGCAACTATTACCTGAACGGCACCAAGTGCCGCCGTCGCGACATCACCGACCTGTTCCTCGGCACCGGCCTGGGCCCGCGCAGCTACTCGATCATCGAGCAGGGCATGATCAGCCAGATCATCGAGGCGCGCCCGGAAGACCTGCGCGTGTACCTGGAAGAGGCAGCCGGCATCTCCAAGTACAAGGAGCGCCGCAAGGAGACCGAGACCCGCATCCGCCACACCCGCGAGAACCTGGACCGGCTGGGCGACCTGCGCGACGAGATCAGCAAGCAGCTCGAACACCTCAAGCGCCAGGCCAGGCAGGCCGAGCAGTACCAGGCCCTGCAGGAAGAGCGCCGGGTCAAGGATGCCGAGTGGAAGGCGCTGGAATTCCGTGGTCTCGACGGTCGCCTGTCGAAGCTGCGCGAAGGCCTGTCGCAGGAAGAGACCAAGCTGCAGCAGCTGATCGCCGACCAGCGTGATGCCGAGGCCCGCATCGAGACCTCGCGCGCGCGGCGCGAAGAGGCCGCCGACGCGCTCAACACCGCGCAGGCCGCGGTCTACCAGGTCGGCAGCACGCTGGCGCGCCTGGAACAGCAGATCCAGCACCAGCGCGAGCTGTCGCAGCGCCTGCACAAGGCGCGCGATGAAACCCAGCAGGCCCTGGCCGAACTGGGCCAGCACATCAGCGGCGACGAGGCCAAACTGAGGGTGCTGCGCGAGGCAGTGGAGGCCGCCACCCCGCAGCTGGAGGCGCTGCAGGAAGAGAACGAGATCAAGCAGGAAAGCCTGCGCGAGGCCGAAGACCGGCTGGCCAGTTGGCAGCAGCGCTGGGAGCAGCACACCTCGCAGAGTTCGGAGGCGTCGCGCGCCGGTGATGTCGAGCGCACGCGTGTGGACTACCTGGACAAGCAGATCCTCGACGCCGACCGGCGTCGCGAGGCCCTGGCCGCCGAGCGCGCCGGGCTGGACGTGGACGCGCTGGAAGAAGCCTTCGAGCAGCTGCACCTGCAGCACGACACGCAGAAGGCCGCGCTGGATGAACTGAGCGAAGACGTCGAGCTGCGCAAGCAGGGCGTGGCGGCCGTGCAGGAACAGCAGCGCAATGGCCAGAACGAACTGGCCGAACTGCGCAAGCAGGCCAACGGCCTGCGCGGTCGCCTGGCCTCGCTGGAAACCCTGCAGCAGGCCGCGCTGGGCCAGGAGCAGGGCGCGGCCGTCGCGTGGCTGAAGGCGCGCGGGCTGGATTCGGCGGCACGTGTCGGCGAACGCCTGGACGTCGATGCCGGTTGGGAAAACGCGGTGGAAAGTGCGCTCGGCCAGCTGATCGAAGGCGTGCTGGTCGATGACCCGGGCAGCCTGGTCAACGCCCTCGGCGAACTCGGCGACGGCCACATTGCGCTGGTCGCCAGCGCGGATGCCGAGGTCAAGGCTGCACCGACGTCGCTGGCCGCACGCGTGCGTGGCCCGGCGGCGATCCGTCGCCTGCTGGCGCACCTGCATGGTGCCAAGGACCTGTCCGAGGCGAAGGCCCTGCAGGCCAGCCTTCCGGAAGGCGATTCGATCATCACCCAGAGCGGCGAGCGCCTGGGCCAGGGCTGGCTGCGCGTGTCGCGCTCCGGTGCAGCCCAGCAGGGCGCTCTGCTGCGCGAACGCGAGATCAACGAGCTGCGCGAGCAGATCGAGCAGCTGCAGGACCGCGAGGCCGAGTTGGAAGAACAGCTGGCCGGTTTCCGCGAGCAGCTGCAGGCCGCCGAACAGCAGCGCGAGGACGCGCAGCGCGCGCTGTACCAGGCCCACCGCGCGGTGTCCGAGCTGGCCGGCCAGCTGCAGGGGCAGCAGGGCAAGGTAGAGGCTGCACGCACGCGCATCGACCGCATCGAAGGCGAGCTGAAGCAACTGCAGGAAACGATTGAAGCCAACAACGCGCAGGCGCGCGAAGCGCGCTCGCGGTTGGAGAACGCGGTCAGCAGCATGGGTGACCTGGAGTCGACCCGGCAGCGGCTGGAGGGCGAGCGCCGCCAGCTGACCGAGGCGCGCGACCTGGCCCGCGATGCTGCCCGTGCAGTGCGCGAGCGCTCGCATTCGCTGGCCCTGACCCTGGAATCGCAGCGTGCGCAGCTGGCCTCGTTGAGCCAGGCGCTGGAGCGCATGGGCACCCAGCGTGGGCAGCTGGATTCGCGACTGGGCGAGCTGCACTCGCAGCTGGACGAAGGTGATTCGCCGGTCGAAGCGCTGCAGGCCGAACACCAGAACGCGCTGGAAGAGCGCGTGCGCGCCGATCGCGTGCTGACCGAGGCGCGGACGTTGCTGGACGGCATCGACGCCGAGCTGCGCAATTACGAGCAGACCCGTCACCAGCGTGACGAACAGGCGCTGGCCCAGCGCGAGCGTATTTCGCAGCGCAAGCTGGACCAGCAGGCACTGGTGCTCAGCGCGGACACCCTGCAGGCGGCGGTGGAAAAGGCCGGCTTCGTGCTGCAGGACGTGCTCAACGCACTCCCCGAGGATGCGCGCCTGGGCGACTGGGAGCAGGCCGTGCATCAGATCGACGCACGCATGCGCCGGCTGGAGCCGGTCAACCTTGCGGCCATCCACGAGTACGGCGAGGCTTCGCAGCGCTCGGATTACCTGGATTCGCAGCACACCGACCTGACTACGGCGCTGGAAACCCTCGAGGATGCCATCCGCAAGATCGACCGCGAGACCCGCGGCCGTTTCAAGGACACCTTCGACCGCGTCAATGCTGGCGTGCAGGCGCTGTACCCGCGCCTGTTCGGTGGCGGCCACGCCTACCTGGAGCTGACCGGTGAAGACCTGCTCGACACCGGTGTGACCATCATGGCGCGCCCGCCGGGCAAGCGCGTGTCCAGCATCTCGCTGCTGTCCGGCGGCGAGAAGGCGATGACGGCAGTGGCGCTGGTGTTCGCCATCTTCCAGCTGAACCCCGCGCCATTCTGCCTGCTGGACGAGGTGGACGCGCCGCTGGACGAAGCCAACGTCGGCCGGCTGGCCAACATGGTTAAGGAAATGAGCGAGAAGGTGCAGTTCCTGTTCGTCAGCCACAACAAGGCGACGATGGAGGCCGCGCACCAGCTCTCGGGCGTGACCATGCGCGAACCGGGCGTCAGCCGCCTGGTCAGCGTGGACCTGGAAGAAGCCGCGCGATTGGCGGGCGCGGCCTGACGTGCCATCCTAGTTACCTGAATGAACTAGCCGGAGAACCTATCGAATGTCCGACACGGCACTGTTGCGCATCGGCATCCTGGCCGCCGGCCTGCTGTTGATCGCCGCGATCTTCCTGTTTGGCCGTCCGAAGAAGAAGCCCCAGGGACGCCGCGTGGAAAGCGCGGAACCGGCCAGCGGCGAGCGCCGCGAACCGGTATTGGGCGAGGACGGCGTTGTCGTGGCCGATGGCCGCGTCGAACCGGGCATGGGCACGGAAGGCGAACAGGCCGAACTCGGCCTGGGCGATACCGACCCGGGCGCCAGCGATCTCGGCAAGCGAGCCACCCAGGATTTCGACAAGATCGTTTCGCTGTTCGTGGCCGCCCGTGCCGGTGAGCAGCTGCGCGGCGAAGACATCGTGGTAGCCGCGGAGAAGACCGGCCTGGTGTTCGGCCACATGAACGTGTTCCACCGTCTGGTGGAAGGCCATCCCGAGCGCGGGCCGATCTTCTCGATGGCCAGCATCATGAAGCCAGGCAGCTTCGACATGGCCAACATCCGTGCCATGGAAACCCCGGCCATCGCCTTCTTCCTGACCCTGCCGGCGCCGCTGACCGCGCTGGATGCCTGGGAGAAGATGCTGCCGACGGTGCAGCGCATGGCCGAACTGCTGGATGGCGTGGTGCTGGATGACAGCCGCAACGCCCTGGGTCGCCAGCGCATCGCGCACATCCGTGACGAGCTGCGCGCCTACGACCGCCAGCACCAGGCGCCGCCGCTGACCAAGACCCCGCGCTGGTGAGCGCCATGGCGTGCCGACCAACGGTCGGCACCCACCCCGACCAACGGTCGGCACCCACAACAGTAGATCCACGCTATGCGTGGATGGGGCGAACCAAGGTTCGCCCCCACCAACAGGGTCAGGCCGGTACGCCGGCCACCTTGGCAAACGCGCGGCGGAACGCGGCCATCTCGTCCTCGCTGCCGACGGTCACGCGCACGTGCTGCGGCCAGATCGGCCAGCTGCGCCCGATCACCACACCGTTGTCGGCCATCGCCTTGGCGAACGTGCTGCCGTCGCGTTGCACGTCGACCACGAAGCAGTTCGCTTCCGACGGCAGGCAGCTGAAACCACGCTTGCCCAGCCATGCGATGGTGGCCTGGCGCACCTTGGCGTTCTGCAGGCGACGCTGCGGAATCAGCTGCGGATCCTGCAGGCTGGCCAGCGCCGCCGCCAGCGCGGGCACCGGTAGCGGGTTGTCGCCGGGGCTGGCCAGCTCGCGCAGACGCTCGGGATGTGCGGCCGCCAGGCCCAGGCGCAGGCCGGCCATGCCGTACAGCTTGGAGAAGGTACGCAGCACGATCAGATCGTCGCGCTGCGCCACCTGCGCGATCAGGCTGGGCTGCTCGCTGTATTGCAGGTAGGCCTCGTCGACCAGCACGCGGGTGGAAGCAGGCTTGTGGGCCAGCAGCCAGGCGAGCTCATCCGGTGGGCTGATCGAACCGGTCGGGTTGTTCGGATTGCACACGTACAGCAGCCCGGTCGGGCGCGCATGCGCGGCTGCGACCATCGCACGCAGGTCGTGTGCGCCGTCATTGCGCAGCGGCACCTTCTGCACGTGTGCACCATGTGCGGCAGCGACCTCGCCCAGGGTCTCGAAGGTGGGGTCGGCCACCACCAGTCCCGCCTGCGGGCCGGTCCACAACGTGGCGGCGCGGTTCAACGGTTCGCTCGAGCCCGGATAGAGGCGCACATGGTCGGCCGGGATACGGGCCTGCTCGATGAACGCATCGCGTACCTGTGCCGCCAGGGCGAAGCGGTAGCGGCCGCAGCTGGCGATGCTGTCGCGTGCCGCCTGCTGGGCAGCGGGGGAGGGGCCGTAGGGGCATTCGTTGAAGTTCAGTAGTACCGCGCCTTCGGCGGGGGCCGCACCGATGGCGGCCGCGGATTGGGCCTGGCCACGCAGCGGCAGGCCGCTGCCGGCGACGGCAAGGCTGGCACCGGCCAGCTGCAGGAAGCGTCTACGGGAGGCAGGCAGGGTCATGGGCAGGATTCCGATGGGGGCCGTCGCACGCTAGCGCCGGCGAGGGTGGGCGGCAAGCTGCTTTTTGTGGCGTCGCGCCATGCAGATGTGCCAACCAAGGTTGGCACCTACCGGAGCGGGGAGTGCCCGTCGAGCACGCTCGACGCTGCAAAGGCGGGGCGTTACAGGGCCTGACGGCCGGGCGCGGTAGAATCCCCGGCCATCCCAGAACCACCGGATCCCGATGAGCCCCAGCCCCGCCGAACGCGCCGAAGATCTCCGCCGGCAGATCGCCCAGGCCAACCGCGCCTACCACGAGCTGGACGCGCCGGAGATCCCCGACGTCGACTACGACCGGATGGTGCGCGAGCTGGAAGCGTTGGAGCGCGAGCACCCGGAACTGGCCCGTGCCGACAGCCCGACCCAACAGGTCGGTGCACGCCCGTCCGGCCGCTTCCCCGAAGTGCGCCATGCGGTGCCGATGCTGTCGCTGTCCAATGCCTTCAGCGATGAGGAGGTGGCCGACTTCGTGCGCCGCATCGATGAGCGCCTGGGCCGCCGCAGCCTGCAGTTCTCGGCCGAACCGAAGATGGATGGCCTGGCGATCAGCCTGCGCTACGAGGACGGTCATTTCGTACTCGGCGCAACCCGCGGTGATGGCAGTACCGGCGAGGACGTGACCGCCAACCTGCGTGAAATCGGCGATGTTCCCAAGCGCCTGCACGGCAAGGACTGGCCGGATGTGCTGGAGGTGCGTGGCGAGGTCTACATGGCCCGCGCCGACTTCGAGGCCTACAACGAACGTGCGCGCCAGCAGGGCGGCAAGGTGCTGGCCAACCCGCGCAACGCGGCAGCGGGTTCACTGCGCCAGCTCGATCCGAAGATCAGTGCGCAGCGCCGGCTGAGTTTCTTCGCCTACGGCACCGGTGAAGTGCAGGGCGGCGAGCTGCCGGACACCCATTCGGGCACGCTGGCCCAGCTCGGCGCCTGGGGCTTCCCGGTCAGCGGGTTGTGCAAGGTGGTGCAAGGCGCCGACGGCCTGCTCGGCTACTACCGTGACATCGGCGAGCGTCGCGATGGCCTGCCGTTCGACATCGATGGGGTGGTCTACAAGCTGGATGACCGCGCCGGCCAGCAGGCCATGGGTTTTGTCTCGCGTGCGCCGCGCTGGGCCATCGCGCACAAGTTCCCGGCACAGGAACAGAGCACCACGGTGGAGGCGATCGAGATCCAGATCGGCCGCACCGGTGCCGCCACGCCGGTCGCGCGGCTGGCACCGGTGGCTGTGGCCGGCGTGATCGTGTCCAATGCCACGTTGCACAATGCCGATCAGATCGCGCGTCTCGATGTGCGTGTCGGTGACAGCGTGATCGTGCGGCGTGCTGGCGACGTGATTCCGGAAGTGGTCAGCGTCATCCTCGACCGCCGTCCACAGGGCACCTCGCCCTGGCAGATGCCGACGCGCTGCCCGGTGTGCGGCTCGGAAATCGTGCGCGAGGAAGGTGCAGCTGCGTGGCGCTGTTCGGGCGAACTGTCCTGCCCTGCGCAGCGCAAGGAGGCCATTGCCCATTTCGCTTCGCGCCGTGCGATGGATATCGACGGCCTCGGCGACAAGTACATCGAAACCCTGGTCGACGCCGGCATCGTCAGGAGCGTGGCCGATCTGTACCGGCTCAACCGCGACCAGCTGTTGCACCTGAAGCTGGTGCTGGATGCCGAGGACCCTTCCGCACTGGCCGCCGCGCTGAAGCTGCACCTGCCGGCAGAAGGCAGCGGCGCGGTGCTCAATGCGGTGCTCAAGCTGGATGGCAACGATCCGGCGTGGCGCGCGCAGGCGCTGGCACAGCCGGCCAGCTTCGAATGGAACACGAAGAAGATCGCCACCAAATGGGCCGACAACCTGATCGCGGCAATCGACGCCAGTCGCGCAGCCACGCTGGAGCGCCTGCTGTTCGCGCTTGGCATCGAGCACGTCGGCGAGAGCACGGCCAAGGCGCTGGCGCAGTGGTTCGGTGACCTGGAACTGATCCGCCACCTGCCATGGCCGTTGTTCAAGCGCGTGCCGGACATCGGTGGCGAAGTGGCGCGTTCTCTCGGCCATTTCTTCGAGCAGCAGGGCAACCAGCAGGCCATCGACGACCTGCTGCAGGTCGGGCAGGTGCGCATCAGTGATGTGCACGCGCCCAGTGCCAAGCTGCGCGAAGGCCTGGATCTGGCGCAACTGCTGGTCGAATCGGAAATCCCCGGCATCACCCGCCTGCGTGCGGAGAAGCTGGTGGCTGCCTTGCCGGGTGCCCAGGCGGTGCTGGATGCCGAGCATGGCCAGTTCGTCAACGCCGGCCTGCCGGACGACACTGCGCGCGGTCTGGCCGACTGGCTCGATGCCGATGGCCATGGCGCGATGCTGCTGGCAGCCGAGAAGGCGATGCAGCAGATCCTGGCCAAGGCGCCGGCGCTGGCCGAGATCGTGGCCGGCCCGCTTGATGGGCAGACCGTGGTGCTGACCGGCACCCTGGCCCAGCTCACCCGCGATGCCGCCAAGGAACGCCTGGAAGCGCTGGGTGCCAAGGTCTCCGGCAGTGTGTCGAAGAAGACCAGCTTCGTGGTCGCCGGTACCGAGGCCGGCTCCAAGCTGGACAAGGCGCAATCGCTGGGCGTGCCGGTGTGGGACGAAGACCGCCTGCTGGCCTACCTCGCCGAACACGAATGATGACCCGCCGGGTGCCTGGCGCCCGGCATGAAAGACAAAGGAACACCGATGCAGACCGCCCCGCTGGATTTCCGCCTGGCCACCCGTGCCGACGAAGAACTGTTGATCGCGTTGATGCGCGAGTTCTACGCCGAAGACAGGATCGACTTCGATGACGCGCGCGTGCGTCGCGGCGTGGACGCGCTGCTGGCCGATCCGCGCAATGGCGAAGTGCTGCTGTGGCTGGACGAGGCCGGCGAGGTGGTCGGCTACGCGGTGATCGCGATGGGCTTCAGCCTGGAGCAGGGCGGCCACTTCATGCTGCTGGACGAGCTGTACCTGAGCCATCGCGCGCGCGGTCGTGGTCGCGGCAAGCAGGCGCTGGCCATCTGTGAACAGCGCGCTCGCGGGCGTGGTGTCAGCCGCCTGCGCCTGGAGGTGAACCACCACAACGAACTGGCCCGCCGCCTGTACCTGGCCAGCGGCTACATCGACGACACCCGCGATCTGCTGATCCTGCCGCTCGACCATCCGCGCCCGGAGGGTATCCTGTGAGCGAGGCCCTGCTGCGCGCGCTGCAGCAGCGCGCCACGCTCAATGCACTGGTGCGCCGCTTCTTCGCCGAGCGCGATGTGCTGGAGGTGGAAACGCCGATCCTGTCGGTGGCAGGCAACACCGAGCCGAACATCGACAGCTTCCATACCGATTTCACCGGCCATGTCGATGCCGGTGGCCGTCGTCGCTGGCTGCGCACTTCGCCGGAATATCCGCTCAAGCGCCTGCTGGCGGCCGGTGTGGGCGACTGCTACGAACTGGGCCGGGTGTTTCGCAACGGCGAGGCCGGCGGCCGCCACAACCCGGAATTCACCATGCTGGAGTGGTATCGGGTCGGCTGGGACCACCACCGGTTGATGGAGGAAACCGCCGAGTTGGTCGGCCAGGCGCTGGCCCTGGTCGGACGCCGTGCAACGCTGCGTGTGTTGAGTTACCGCGAGCTGTTCCAGCAGCACGTGGGCCTGGATCCGTTCGAGGCCGATGAAGCCGCGCTGCGTGTTGCGCTTGGCGACGTGCACATCGACCCGGTCGGGTTGACCCGTGATGACTGGCTGGACCTGTTGATGACCCACCACATCCAGCCGCAGTTCGATGACGCGGTGATGACCGTGGTGCATGACTGGCCGGCCAGCCAGGCCGCGCTGGCCCGCATCCGTCCGGGCACGCCGCCGCTGGCCGAGCGTTTCGAGCTGTACCTGGGTGCAGTGGAACTGGCCAACGGCTATCACGAACTGAACGACGCCCACGAGCAGCGCGCCCGGTTCCAGCGTGACCAGCAGCGCCGCCACGAACGTGGACAGGTGCAGCCAGCCGTGGACGAGGCACTGCTGTCGGCGTTGCCGTCGATGCCTGCCTGTGCTGGCGTGGCGGTGGGTGTCGATCGCCTGTTGATGGCGATGAACCGCACGCCACGCATCGCCGATGTGCTGGCCTACGACTTCGCCCACGCGTGATCCCCGCGTGTTGCTGAACATCGCAGGCTGAACGAAACGCGGGTTCGGTGCGCTTGCGTCGGTAAGCACGATGATGCTCTTATCACGGCCAATGCCGGACACTGGCATCCAGTTCATCCATTCCTGCTGGGGAAGGCTTTGGTCAAGTGGTTCGCGGTTGTCGCTGCACCGGTGTACTCCATTGCGCTCTGGGGTGCCTGGCTGCCGTCGCCGGCGTCGGCCCAGCAGGTGGGCTACGACGATGAAGTGGTGACCTGCGAATCACGCGACATGGGTTGGGTGCACTGCGATATCGAGGTTGCCAATGGCGTCGACCTGGTGCGCCAGCTGTCCAGCAACAGCTGCATCCGCGGCAGCGAGTGGGGTACTGACCGCAGTGGTGTGTGGGTCACCCTGGGCTGCCGTGCCGAGTTCCGCGCCCGGCGCGCAGCGGGCGCGGCGCCGCCGGCTGGCAGCTCGGGCAAGCGCCTGGTGCGCCGTGTGGTGCGCTGCGAGTCCAATGGCCGTCCGCAGAGTTGCCCGGTACGACTCGATGGCGCGCCGGTGCGCCTGCTGCGCCAGTTGTCGGTGTTGCCGTGCCGCGAAGGGCAGGGCTGGGGCTACAAGCGCAATGAAGTCTGGACCAGCCGTGGCTGCCAGGGTGACTTCGAAGTGGCCGATGACGATGGCCGCTTCGTCGACATGCCGCGCCGCCTGACCTGCGAATCGAAGTCGAAGAAGCGGCGTTTCTGCGGTGCCAGCATCTCGGTTGGCGCCGTGGTCTCCGAGCAGCTGTCCAGCACGCCCTGCGAGGAAGGCAGCACCTGGGGCTGGAGCCGCAACGGGATCTGGGTGGACGGCGGCTGCCGCGCCGAATTCTCGGTGAATTGAGCCCGGGCAGGCTCCAACCCTGCGGGGCGTGGCCCTACAATGGGCCCATGAACACTGCCTCTGACATCGACTACGCCCGTTACGACCACATCCGCCCGATCCTGTGGACCGGCGATGCCCTGCAACTGCTGGACCAGCGCAAGCTGCCGTTCGTGGTCGAGCACGTGGTCTGCCATGACAGTGACGAGGTTGCCAGCGCGATCCACGCATTGACCGTGCGTGGCGCGCCGGCGATCGGCATTGCCGCTGCCTGGGGTGTCGTGCTGGCTGCACGCGAGGTGCAGGCCGCCGATGGTGCGCACGCCCTGCAGCAGCTGGAACCGGCCCTGCAGCGCCTCAATGCGTCGCGCCCGACTGCGGTCAACCTGGCCTGGGCGCTGGCGCGCATGCGCCGTTGCCTGAACGCCGCCGGCGCCGACTGGAAGGCGTTGCTGGAATCGGAAGCGCAGGCCATCGCCGAGGAAGACCTGGCCGCCAACCGCCACATGGGTGCACTGGGCGCGGGCCTGATCGAGGCTGGCAGCGGCGTGCTGACCCACTGCAATACCGGCTCGCTGGCCACTGCGGGGTTCGGTACCGCGCTGGGCGTGATCCGTGCCGGCATGGCCCAGCACCGCATCGCCCGCGTGTTCGCCGGCGAGACCCGGCCGTGGCTGCAGGGCGCGCGCCTGACCGTGTGGGAGCTGCAGCAGGACGGCATCGATGCCACCCTGATCGCCGATTCGGCTGCCTCGCACTTGATGAAGACCGGCGCCGTGCAATGGGTGATCGTGGGCGCGGACCGCATCTGCGCCAATGGCGATACCGCCAACAAGATCGGCACCTACCAGCTGGCCATCGCCGCCCGCCACCACGGGGTCAAGTTCATGGTGGTCGCTCCGTCCTCGACCGTGGACATGGAGACCGTGGACGGCAGCCAGATCGAGATCGAGCAGCGCGACCCGGGTGAGCTGTACGGCGTGGGGGGTACCCGTACCGTCGCCGAGGGCATTGCTGCCTGGAACCCGGTGTTCGACGTCACCCCGGGCGAGCTGATCGACGCCATCGTGACCGAGCGCGGGGTCATCCTGAACCCGACCGCCGGGAACATGCGCACCGCCTTCGGCGGCTGAGGCGGGCAGGAAGGTCCCGGGGTCGGACCCCTTTTCGCAGGAAAGGGCTCTGACCCCAGGCAGGCCTCATCCACGCACGGCGCGGATCTACTGATTTCGCGCAGCCGAGCATGGGCTCGGCTCTACAGGGGCGGTATGGGGCCCTAAGTTCCTGATTTGTGCCGGTAAAATCCCCGTAAAGGGAGGCGGAAAACGGCCTGTTGTGGTAGTATCCACAGGTTGAATCGAGGTTCCGGCGCGACCCCCTCCCGCAGAGGGCTGCGCCGGACTGGACCGCTACCAGACAACGGAACCCGAATGGCAGAAACCGCCAAGGAAATCATCCAGGTCAACCTGGAAGACGAGATGCGCAAGAGCTACCTCGATTACGCCATGAGCGTGATCGTGGGCCGCGCGCTGCCGGATGCGCGCGACGGCCTCAAGCCGGTGCATCGCCGCGTGCTGTACGCGATGAACGAACTCAACGCGCACAGCAACAAGCCCTACTTCAAGTCGGCGCGTATCGTCGGTGACGTCATCGGTAAGTACCACCCGCATGGCGATCAGTCGGTGTACGACACGCTGGTGCGCTTGGCACAGCCGTTCTCGCTGCGCTACATGCTGGTCGACGGCCAGGGTAACTTCGGTTCGATCGACGGCGACTCCGCTGCAGCAATGCGATACACCGAGGCGCGCATGTCGCGCCTGGCGCATGAGCTGATGGCGGACATCGACAAGGAAACCGTCGATTTCCAGCCCAACTACGATGAGAAGGAACTGGAGCCGACGGTCATGCCGACCCGGTTCCCGAACCTGCTGGTCAATGGTTCGGCTGGCATCGCGGTGGGCATGGCGACCAACATCCCGCCGCACAACCTGAGCGAATCGATCAACGCCTGCATCGCGCTGATCGACAACCCGGACATCGATGTCGACGGCCTGATGGAATACATCCCGGGCCCGGATTTCCCGACTGCCGGCATCATCAACGGCACTGCCGGCATCGTCGCCGGCTACCGCACCGGCCGTGGCCGCGTGCGCATCCGTGCCAAGGCCGATATCGAAGTGGCCGACAACGGCCGCGAATCGATCATCGTCACTGAAATTCCTTACCAGGTGAACAAGGCGCGTCTGATCGAGAAGATCGCCGAGCTGGTCAAGGAAAAGAAGATCGAAGGCATCAGCGAGCTGCGCGATGAGTCCGACAAGGACGGCATGCGCATCTACATCGAGATCAAGCGCGGTGAATCTGCCGAGGTTGTGCTGAACAACCTGTACCAGCAGACGCAGATGGAATCGGTGTTCGGCATCAACATGGTGGCGCTGGTCGATGGCCGCCCGCAGTTGATGAACCTCAAGCAGATGCTGGAGGCGTTCGTCCGCCACCGTCGCGAAGTGGTCACCCGCCGCACCGTGTTCGAGCTGCGCAAGGCGCGCGCCCGTGCCCACGTGCTGGAAGGCCTGACCGTTGCGTTGGCCAACATCGACGAGATGATCGAACTGATCAAGACCTCGCCGAACCCGAACGAAGCCCGCGAGCGCATGCTGGCCCGCGTGTGGGAGCCGGGCCTGGTCGGTGCGATGCTGGGTGCGGCCGGTGCCGAGGCCTCCCGTCCGGAAGACCTGCCCAAGGGCGTGGGCCTGATCGAGGGCGGCTACCAGCTGACCGAGATCCAGGCCACGCAGATCCTGGAGATGCGGCTGCACCGCCTGACCGGGCTGGAGCAGGACCGCCTGACCGACGAGTACAAGCAGCTGCTGGAAGTGATCGCCGGGCTGATCCACATCCTGGAAGATCCCGACCGCCTGCTGCAGGTGATCCGCGAGGAGCTGGTCAACGTCAAGGCCGAATTCGGCGACGAACGTCGTACCGAAATCCGCCACAGCGAAGAGGACCTGGACATCCTCGACCTGATCGCGCCGGAAGACGTGGTGGTTACCGTGTCGCATGCCGGTTACGTGAAGCGGCAGCCGGTGAGCGTGTACCGCGCACAGCGCCGTGGTGGCCGTGGCCGCAGCGCGGCGGCGACCAAGGAAGAGGATTTCATCGAACAGCTGTGGCTGGTCAACACGCACGACACGCTGCTGACCTTCACCAGTTCGGGCAAGGTGTTCTGGCTGCCGGTCTACCAGCTGCCCGAAGCCGGTTCCAACGCCCGCGGCCGTCCGATCATCAACTGGATCCCGCTGGAGCCGGGCGAACGCGTGCAGGCCGTGCTGCCGGTGCGCGAGTACGCCGATGGCCAGTTCGTGTTCTTCGCCACCAAGAACGGTACGGTCAAGAAGACCCCGCTGAGCGAGTTCGCCTTCCGCCTCGCCCGCGGCAAGATCGCGATCAACCTGGACGAGGGCGATGCGCTGGTCGGTGTCGGCCTGACCGATGGCGAGCGTGACATCCTGCTGTTCGCCTCCAACGGCAAGACCGTGCGCTTCGGTGAGGACAAGGTCCGCTCGATGGGCCGTACCGCCACCGGCGTGCGCGGCATCAAGATGCCGCCGGGCGAGGAAGTGGTCAGCCTGATCGTGGCCGAGAGTGCCGGTGGCATTGAGGACGAGAACGAGGACGACAACGGTGCCGAGGAAGCCGTCGCCAATGGCGACGCGGTGATCGACGGCGCCGATGACAGCAGCGTGCAGTACATCCTTACCGCCACCGAGAACGGCTACGGCAAGCGCACCCCGCTGCCGGACTACCCGCGCAAGGGCCGTGGTACGCAGGGCGTGATCGGCATCCAGACCACCGAGCGCAACGGCAAGCTGGTCGCCGCAGTGCTGATGGGCTCCAGCGACGAAGTCCTGCTGATCTCCGATGGTGGCACCCTGGTGCGTACGCGTGGCTCGGAAATCAGCCGCGTCGGCCGCAACACCCAGGGCGTGACCCTGATCCGCCTGTCCAAGGACGAGAAGCTGCAGGCGGTGGAGCGCATGGATGCCTCGATCGACGAGGACGAGGATGAGGTGGCAGTGCCTGCCCCGGCCCCGGCCGCGACCACGACCGATGGCGCCCCGGCGGCTTCCAGCAGCGAGGACGCCGCACAGGAGTGATCCTGCCGCAAGGTTGAGTTACGCGACGACGCCGGCCCTGTGCCGGCGTCGTCGTATCCGGATGCCGCACATACGCACGCGCTTCACGTCGGCGGTGGGATAACGGCGCATGCTGCCCCCGGAGATCGACGATGTCCGCCACGCCGCCGTCCGCTCCTGCTCCCGTCCGCGCCTCCCGGCATCCTCTCGTTACCGTGCTGTCGCTGCTGCTGGTCCTGCTCGGCCTGGTCATCGGCGGGCTCGGCGCATGGCTGCTCAGCCTGGGCGGCTCGGCGTACTACGCCATCGCCGGGGCCGGCCTGCTGGCCAGTGGCCTCCTGTTGTTCGGCAATCGCCGCAGCGGCGCGCTGCTGTATGCGCTGGTGTTCGCCGGTACGCTGTTGTGGACCTGGTGGGAGTCGGGCAGCGACTACTGGCGCTGGGTACCGCGGCTCGGCCTGGTGACCGCGCTTGGCATCGTGCTGGCGCTGCTGGCGCCCACCCTCCACCAACCGGTTTCCAGGCGCCTGTCGCGCAGCGTGGCCGGCGTGCTGATGCTGGTGTTCGTCGCTGCCTTCGGATTGGCGTTCGCGCCGCACGGCGAAGTGGACGTGCACCAGCCGTTCCCGGAAGGCGCGGCCAGCGTCGGGCTGGAACCGACCCGCGACACCACCGGCCTGCAGCCGGCCGACCAGCCTGCCGAAGGGGACTGGCCGGCGTGGGGGCGCAGCAATGCCGCCACCCGCTATTCGCCGCTGCAGCAGATCACCCCGGCCAACGTGGCCACGCTGCAGCTGGCCTGGCAGTTCCGCACCGGCGATATGCCGAACAAGCGCTGGGGTGCGGAAACCACGCCACTGAAGATCGGCGACCGTCTGTACCTGTGCACCGCCCGCAACCGCCTGATCGCACTGGATGCGGCCAGCGGCAAGGAAGTGTGGCGGTTCGATCCGAAGGTAAAGGACGCTTCGATTCCATACACCGCCGCCTGCCGTGGCGTGAGTTATTACGAGCAGCCGGCCACGCCGATCCTCGCCGATGCCGCATTGGCCGATGCCGCTGCTGATCTGGCGTTGCCGGAACCGCCGCCCACTGCCACCCGCAGCGCTGCACCGGGCAGTCGTCCGGCATGCTGGGCGCGCATCATCGAGGGCACGCTGGACGGGCGCATCATCGCGGTGGATGCCGACAGTGGCCGCCCCTGCGCGAATTTCGGCAACAACGGCCAGGTCGACATCACCCTGGGCATGGGCGAGGTGCCACCGGGCTATGTGTCGATCACCTCGCCACCGGCCATCGTGCGCGGGGTGATCGTCACCGGCCACCAGGTGCTGGATGGTCAGCGCCGCGACGCGCCATCGGGCGTGATCCAGGCCTACGATGCGATCACCGGCAAGCTGCGCTGGGCGTGGGACATGGACCAGCCCGAACGCAGCGGCCTGCCGCCGCATGAGCAGACCTACACGCGCGGCACGCCGAACATGTGGACCACCGCGACCGGTGATGAGGCGCTGGGGCTGGTCTATCTGCCGCTGGGCAATTCCGCTGGCGATTACTGGAGTGGCTCACGCACGGAAAACCAGAACCGCTATGCGACGTCGCTGGTGGCGATCGATGTGGCCACCGGCAAGCCGGCCTGGCATTTCCAGGCGGTGCGCAAGGATGTGTGGGACTACGACCTGGGTTCGCAGGCCAGCCTGATCGATTACCCGACGGCGGCAGGCAAGGTGCCGGCGCTCCTGCTGCCGACCAAGCAGGGTGATCTCTACATCCTTGACCGCCGCAACGGCCAGCTGCTGACCGCCGCCGAAGAGCGCAGGGTGCCGGTCGGCGGTGTCGAACCGGAACAACGCTCACCCACGCAGCTGTTCTCGCTGTATCACACGCTGCGCCGGCAGCATGACCTGACCGAGCGCGACATGTGGGGCATCACCCCGGTCGACCAGCTGATCTGCCGCATCCAGTTCCGCAAGGCGTACTACGAAGGCTTCTACACCCCGCCGAGCAGTGATCGCCATTCCATCGAATATCCCGGCTACAACGGCGGTTCGGATTGGGGAAGTGTGTCCATCGATACGCGCCGCGGCGTGATCGTGGCCAACTACAACGACATGCCCAACTACAACCGGCTGGTGCCACGCGCCGAGGCCGACAGGCTGGGCTGGCTGCCACGCGAGAAGGTCCGGTTCGACAAGGGCGGCGCCGAAGGCGCGGGCGACCCACAGGTGGGCACGCCCTACGCCATCCAGGTAAACGCCGGTTGGCGCCTGCCGTTCACTGGTCTGCTGTGCAAGCAGCCACCCTATGGCGGCATCCGGGCCATCGACCTGCGCACCGGCAAGCTGCTGTGGGACCGTCCGTTCGGCAGTGCGCGCGGCAACGGACCATTCGGCATCCGTTCGGGCCTGCCCATCGAGATCGGCACGCCGAACAATGGCGGTTCGGTAGTCACCGCCAGCGGCCTGATCTTCATCGCCGCCGCCACTGATGACCTGCTGCGCGCCATCGACCTGAAGACCGGCAAGGAGCTGTGGCATGCCAAGCTGCCCGCGGGTGGCCAGGCCAATCCGATGGTGTACGCGCAGGGCGGGCGCCAGTACGTGGTGATCATGGCTGGCGGCCACCATTTCATGGAAACCCCGAACGGCGATTACGTGATGGCCTACGCGCTGCCGAAATAGCGCTGCCGGCCTGAATGCGACCTGCGGGCTGTGACCGCTGTCGCTGAAGTTGCGCTGGCGACCGGGCAGCATCCATCATCGGAACAGGACGGGGCCGGCCAACGCCCGCAGGGAAGGAAACGCATGCTGAACTCCGAACGCCTGCCGGGGCGTGCCACCCGGCTGCTGGCAGGACTGCTTCTGCTTGGCCCTTGCCTGTGGGCAAGCGCGCAGGCGTCGCCCCAGCCCGCCGCACGCAAGGTGCCCAGCGGTGCCGAACTGATCGCAGGCGATGCGCGCTCTCTGAGCCCCGCCCATGCGCCTTGCATGGCGGCCGCAGGCACCGCGCTGGACGCCCGTCGCCGTTGTGCCGACGCTGAACTCAAGGTGCACGACGATGCACTCAATGCCGCCTACAGCGCGGCGCGCTCCACACTGACCGCCAGTGATCAGCAGGTGCTGCGCGATCTGCAGCGGCAATGGCTGCACCAGCGCGACAGCCGGTGCCCGGAAGGCAGCACGGCCGTTGCCCAGCTGGATTCACAGCAGTGCCGCACGCACATGACCCTGCTGCGTGCCCGCCAGTTGCAGGGCGGCGGTGCGGCGGCGCTGGTGGCGGAAGCCAAGGCGGCCCCGGCGCCGGCGCAGGCCGCTGTGCATGCCGCCGATGCCGCGCCCGACAAGCAGGGCAGGATCGTCCTGCGGCCCGGCGAGGGCAGGCTCACACCGGCACTGCAGGTGGTCTTCCAGGTGACCGATTGCAGCGGCACCGACAACGTGACGACCTGCCAGGTGCGGAGCATGGGCGTGACCCGTGGTGGGCGCAACGTGGTGGTCACGGACGTGCAGCCGCGCCTGACCCGCGCCGGCACCGGTGCCCAGGGTGCGACCGCCGTGCTGCTGACCGTTTCGGATTTCAATGGTGATGGCGTGCCGGACCTGCAGGTGTGGCAGGACAACAGCGGTGTCTACAACGTTCCGGTGCATGCGTTCTACCTGTTCGATGCCAAGCGCAACCGCTATGTGCGTGCCAAGGCGTTGGAAGCGGCCATCGGTGGGCGCGACATCGACCATATCGACAATGGGCGGTTCGTGCTTCGCGCGAAGGTCAGCCCGTGCGAGCGCGAGGACAAGGTCATCCAGCTGCGCGGAACCGGCACGCGCACGCTGCTGCAGCGCCGCTATGACACCTGCAGGGGCGAGGCCCCTACCGAATCGGACCTGCTGAAGTAGGTCTTCCCCCGACGAATGGATGCGTTCCGGAACTGGAGAGCTGAAGGATGAGCGAAGGCTATGGAAAAGGTGGGTCGGGCTTCGGCCTGACCCGGGACCAGTCGGTCGAGATGATCGTGCGTACCTGCATCGACAACGGCGTTACCGACCATCGGCAGATTGCCTATGTGCTGGCCACGGCGCAGCACGAATCGCGTGATTTCGCCGCGCCCGAGGAAGACTGGGGCAGGAAGCAGGCGGTGGACCTGCGCTACTTCGGCGGCGAGGAGTATTTCGGCCGGGGCTTTGCCCACCTTACCCACGTCAACAACTACGAGCGGCTGGGCGAGGCGCTGGGGATCGGCCGCGAGCTGGTCGAGCATCCGGAACGGGCTGCCCGGGCAGACATCGCCACCAAGGTGCTGGTGGTGGGGATGCGCGACGGCCTGTTCGGTGCGCGGCTGTCCGACAACGTCAACGCCAACCATGCCGACTACCGGCAGGCGCGGGCCTCGGTCAATGGCGGTGAGCTGAACAACGGCAGTCCCTATCCAGACGCCATCGCCACACGGGCCACTGAATGGGAATCCCAGGTTGCCGGCCTGGTCCAGCGTGTGCAGCAACCAGGCTTCCAGATGCCGGTGCCGACCCCCCAGGCGCCCACCGGGGCGATGGACCTGCACCGGGGTGACGCCAACCAGCACGTGCTGGAAGCGCAGCAGTACCTGCAGCGCTTGGACATCCGCGACAACGCCAATGCCGCGATCAAGCCCGACGGTGATTTCGGCGCCTCCACCGAGCAGGCCGTGCGCCGCTTCCAGACCGAGCGGGGTATCAGCCCGGCCAATGGCCGCATCGACGATGCGCTGCTGGAACGCATGCGCAGCGACACGCTGGCGGTCGATCCGGACTTCAAGCGCCGGACGGTGACCGACCTGACCGGCCCGCTGGCCGACGGCAACCTGGGCCCCGGTGAGAAGGGCGAGCCGGTGTTCGAAATGCGCCGGCAGCTGGAGGCGTTGGGGTACCTGACCGAGCCGAACCCACGTGCCGAGCGCGATGCGCGCACGTTTGATGCCGGCATGCAGGCGGCCATGCGCAACTTCCAGCAGGACTATGGCCTGCCGCTGCGCCCCGGCGGCGTCATCGACACGGATGCGCGCCGGCAGTTGAACGATGCCGCCGTCGCTCGCGAGCATGCGCCGACCACCGAGTTCGACCGCGCGGAGAACTGGCCGCCGCAGCGTCCGCCCTATACGCGGGCGGAGTTCCAGCCGGAGCAGGTGCAGGCGCGGCAGCAGGCAGCGGCGAATGCACCGGTCGCTGGTCCGGCCGCGCCGGAGCCCGCACCGCAGTCCAATGGCATGGAATCGCTGTCGCCCAGGGACGCCGCGCTGTTCGATCGCATCCGCCAGGGGGTACCTGGCACCATCGGCGACGAGCACGTCATGCAGGCAGTGCTGGAGTCCAAGCGCAACGGCATCGATGATGCCGCGCGCGTCGACCGGGTGATGATGGCCGGAGATCGCCTGTGGGTTGCCGGGTTGATTCCCGGTGAGCGCGCCAGTGTGGATACGGCACAGCCCGCGCGCTCGATGGAGGAAACGGTGAATGATCTGGCCGGTGACGACCGGCAGCGCGAGCACCAGCTCACCCTCGAAAGCCGCCAGCATGAGAACCGCGGGCCTTCAATGGCCTGAGCCTGCGGCAGCGACGTGCCCGCAGTGGGTCCGTCGCTGCCGGCAGGGTGTTTACAGCGTCACCACCACTTTGCCGATCTGTTCGTTCGATTCCAGGTAGCGGTGGGCGTCCTGGATCTGCGCGAAGGGGAACACCTTCGCGATCTTCGGCGCCAGCGTGCCCTTGTCCAGGCCGTCGACGATGAACGCCTTGGCACGTGCCAGCGCGGCATCGTCGGAGACGATTTCCGAGTACAGGTAGCCCTTCAGCGTCAGCGACTTGCCCAGCACGTTGAACAACGGGAACGGAGTGGGTTCGCTGCTCAGCGCGCCGTATTCCAGCAGGATGCCGCCACGGGCCATTGCCTCGGTCAGCGGCACGAACTGCGGGCCACCGATCGGGTCGAACACCACGCGGGCGCCGGCACCGCCGGTGATGCGCGCCACTTCGGCTGCCAGGTCCTGTTCCTGGGTGGCGATGACATGGGCGGCACCGGCATCGAGCAAGGCCTGGCGCTTGCCCGGGCCACGGGTGACCGCAATCGGCGTGGCACCCACTGCATTGGCGATCTGGATCGCGGCCAGGCCGACGCTGCTGCTGGCAGCGGTGATGATGACGGAATCCCCGGCGGCCAGCTGCGCCTGCTCCAACAGTGCGCCCCAGGCGGTGACGTACTGCATCCACACCGCAGCCGCCGTTTCGAAGCCCAGCGCCTGCGGGTGCTTGACCAGCAGTCGCGCCGGCACGTTGGCCAGCTCGCCGTAGGTGCCCCAGCGGGCGATGTCCAGCGGCGGCACCACGCTCACCGCATCGCCAGCAGCGAATCCGCTCACCGCACTGCCGACCGCCTCGACCATGCCGGCCGCTTCATAGCCCAGCCGGCTGGGGAACTGCGCCTCCTGCAGATAGGCGCCGTTGCGGAACATCACCTCGGCACGGTTCAGGCCGATGGCCTTGACCCGGATCTGGACCTCGTCGGCGGCGGGGGCGGGAACATCGATGTCGTCGATGCGCAGCACATCGGCGCTGCCATATTCGTGGATGCGGACAACCTGGCTCATGGGGGACTCCTGGGCAAGGCCGGCGCAGGGCCGGCGGAAAGGTGGAGGCTACTGTGCGCGTGGCCTGCCTCCAGAATAAGGGGTAATCTGGCGTTTCATTGAAAACCAATTGTTTGCAATGGACCTGATCGCTCCCCTGCGGACCTTCGTCAAAGTGGCCGAGGTCGGCTCCTTCGCCGCTGCCGCCGACGCGCTGGACCTGTCGCCGCAGCTGGTCGGCAAACACGTGCAGTCGCTGGAACAACACCTGGGCGTGCGCCTGCTCAACCGCACCACGCGCAAGCAGAGCCTGACCGACTTCGGCCAGGCCTATCTGGCCCGTGCGCGGGTGATCCTGGAGGAGGTGGAAGGCGCCGAGCAGCTGGCCGAAGTGGCGCGCGGGCGGCCGATGGGGCGCCTGCGCGTCAGCGCACCGGTCACCTTCGGCGTGCATGCACTGGGACCGGCGGTGGTGGCCTACCTGCAGCAGTACCCGGACGTGCAGGTTGATCTGAACCTGTCCAACAGCCTGGTGGACATCGTCGAGGACGGCTTTGATCTTGTGTTCCGCACCGGTGATCTGGCCGACAGTGGGCTGGTGGCGCGACGGCTGGGGCCGTATCCGCTGGTGCTGTGTGCATCGCCGGCGTACCTCGCATCGCGCCCGGCCATTGTCCATCCGGCCGATCTGAGTCGGCACGAGTGCCTGGGCTTCGCCCATTCGATCATCCGCACGCGCTGGAGTTTCCGCGATGCTGACGGCAGCGTGCTGAGCGTGCCGGTGTCCAGCCGCTTCATGGTCAACCAGGCCGAGCCGTTGTTGACCGCGGCAGTCGGTGGGCTGGGGTTGATCCTGCAGCCCCATGAAATGCTTGCCGCCGCGCTGGCGCGTGGTGAACTGGTGGAAGTGCTGCCGGACTACGTGCCGGTGTCGACGTGGATCAACCTGGTGTACCCGCGCGACCGCCAGCTGACGCCCAAGCTGCGCAGTTTCCTGGACTTCTGCGTGGCACGCTTCAGCGAGCAGACGATGGCACGGCGATAGCACGGCATCGGTTGGCATTCCTGTGACTGCCTGCGAAGGATCGCCCTGAGACGATTGGCCGGTTGCCGCTGCGTAGCGCGCGCTTGCTGCTGGGGCTGGCGGCATTGCTGTTCGCCGCCAACGTGATTGCGCAGCAGACGACTGCGCAGGCGCTGGCCGCGTGGGAAGCGCAGGGGCGTGCGGATGGCCTGGCGCGACCGGATATCGAATGCCAGGATTTCCTGCAGGCGATGGGCCGGAAGCCTGCGGGCCTGGCATACAGCGGCTGCAGCCAGGACGACGCGTCCTGCATCAAACCCATGCAGGCCCACTACCGCGTTCCAGGTACCCAGGCAGTGAAGGTGGAAGCCTATCTGCGCGAGACCTTTGCCATGCCTGCATTGCGCTACGCCTGTTGCGGCTGGAGCAATGGCGCGCCGTACTACTGGCGCGACGGCCCGGATGCGGTGAGGTACCAGATCGGCATGGGCGTGGAATCGCTGCCGCATGAGCGGGGCGATTGGCATCGCATCGAGGCGTTCATCGTCACGGCTGAGGTGCTGCGGCAGGGTCCCTGGCATGGATGCAGCGGGCGGTTCCATGACCTAGGATGCGCCCAGGGATACCCGCAAAGGAACTGCCATGAAGGCTGTTGGATGCCTGCTGCTCTGCAAAGTACTGGCCTGTTCGGTGCTGATGACGCATTGGGCTGTTCCGGCAGTGGGCGCCGCCTCCAGCGTGCGTGCACATCCGCGTGCGCAGGACGCCATCGGTGACTGGCTTGCGGCCTTCAATGCGGGCAGCCTCGAGGGGTTGCAGGCATTCGCCGATAGATACGCGAAGAAGCAAGGCAGCGGTCCCAAGGACTATCTCGAGTTCCGCGAAAGCACAGGCCCCTTGCGCGTACTCGAATCAACCGAGAGTGCACCCGGCCAAGCGAAGCTGCTGGTGATGGGCCAGATGAACGAACGCGCGATGTGGGTGACCGCCGTCATGGACCCGGCCAATCCGTCGCACCTGATGCAGTTCCAGATCGAGGGCGCTGAAACGCCGGACAAGCACAAGCCGGCACGGGTTGCATTGCCTGCCCTGATGGCCGACGTCACAGCAAGGCTGGAGGCGCTGCGGGCACAGGACGCGCTGTCGGGCGCGTTGCAGGTGGCACAGAATGGGAAGGTGCTGCTGGACTGGCGCGGTGGTGATGCCGATCGCAGCACTGGAATTGCAGTGGGCGTGGAGACGCAGTTCCGCCTTGCGTCCTCCAACAAGATGTTCACCGCCGTGGCCATCCTGCAGCTGGTGCAGGATGGCAGGCTCAGTCTCGATGACACGATCGGCAAGCACTTGCCGGACTATCCGAACAAGGCTGTCGCCAGCAGCGTGACCGTGCGCGAGTTGCTGTCACACACCAGTGGCCTGGGGGACTTCTTTGGCGATGGTTTCGAACAGTATTCCGCGTCCCTGAAGACGCTGGATGACTACGTGCAGCGGTTCGCCAGGGATGCGCCGCAGTTCACGCCCGGCAGCCAGGACAGCTACTCCAACTATGGCTTCATCGTATTGGGACGCATCATCGAGGCGGTATCGGGGCAGTCGTACTACGCATATGTGGAGGAGCACATCCTGCACCCGGTGGGCATGACCGGCACCGGCTTCGAGCCGGAAACAGCGAGCGTTCCAAAGCGTGCCGTCGCTTACACGAAGCACGATGGGCAATGGGTCCGTGAAACGAAGTCGCTGCCCTGGCGCGGCATGTCGGCCGGTGGTGGCTACAGCACAGTGGCCGATATGGTGAAATTCGCCGAGGCACTGCAAGGCGGGAAGCTGGTTTCACCTGCATTGCTGCAGCAGGCCACTACGGCGCAGAACCACAAGGGCTGGTATGGCTTTGGTTTCGTGGTTCAGGGCGAGGGCAGGGAGCATCAGTACGGCCACGAAGGCGGTGCGCCCGGATCGAACAGTGCCATCGTGGTGCTGCCGGCGCAGGGCTACGTGATCGTTGGCCTGGCCAATGTCGATCCGGATGCGATCGGTAATGTGGTCAACTACATCGCGCGAAGGTTGCCACTGTGAACGCGGCAGGTGCCGTTCATTCCGGTACCCGCACCATCTTCGTCATCAAGTGTTCCACCACACCCGCCGGGTCCGCAGTGCGGCCGACATGCGTGCTCGACATCTGCACAACCGAGCTGCGCTTGGCGGTGAGGAAATGAAAGCGGGCGCGCGCGGGCAGCTTTGCGATGGGTCCGGCGCTGGCGTCGCCACGGCAGATGGCCACGATTGCATCCAGCCATGGCTGCAGCGCGTCCTGGTCCAGCGCCGGCGCGAAGGCACGCAGGCGCTCAGGATCGATTTCGATGGCCGCCTCCAGATGGCGCGCGCCAGGGCAGGAGACGATCACCCCGACGTTGATGAATTCCTCGCGTTCCACCCGCGGCACGACGCGGATGACCGCATAGTCATACGTGTGCAGCGTGGGCACGGATGGCCTCCTGCACGAACACTGCACGCACTTTCAGGCGGTGCTTGAGATAGTCGATATAGCCCTGGCGATAGGCCTGTGGGCTGTCGAACGCCGGTTCGTCCACCAGCCAGCTGTCCGGCACCAGGCCAACGATGCGCTCGATTTCGGCATCGGTCAGGCACGCAGCCAGTTCTGCGTCCACCTCGGCAATGCGGCTGGCGAACGACAGCAGCACGTGGTCGCGGATCAGCACGAACGGCTTCTCGCAGGCATCGCCGGCGCTGGCCCAGTCGTGGTGGAAGTACATGGCCGCACCGTGGTCGATCAGGTACAGCTTGCGATGCCATACCATCAGGTTGGGGTTGCGGGTGGTGCGATCGACGTTGCTGGTGAATGCATCGAACCAGACGATGCGCGAGGCCAGCTCGGCATCCACCGGCATCGCGGCCGGGTCGTAATTGATTGCACCGGGCAGATAGTCCAGGCCCAGGTTCAGGCCCTCGCTGGCGCGGATCAGCTCCTGGATTTCCGGGTCGGGCTCGGTGCGGGCGAACTCGCGGTCCAGTTCGACGAACAGGATTTCCGGAATCGGCAGGCCCAGCGTGCGTGCCATCTCGCCGGCGATCAGCTCGGCGATCAACGCCTTCGGGCCTTGGCCGGCTCCACGGAATTTCAGCACGGCCATGCCGTCGTCGTCGGTCTCGACCACGGCGGGCAGGGAGCCGCCTTCCCGTAACGGGGTGATGTAGCGGAGGGCATGTACGGTGCGCATGGACGCATTCTAGCGTCCTGCCAGGGCAGGCGTGCCGCAGCAGAGCGGGGCGCCAGCTTAATGAACGGGTACCGCGCGAACCGCTTGTTGCAGGTCGCCTGCAATCTTCACTTGTTCCTTCCGCGTGGAGTGGCAGCATTCGTTCCAACGGAGCAACGCACCCGCGTGTGACCTTCAACAGGAGGCGCTCATGCCACTACAGTGCAGCTGTCACGCTTCACCGTGTATGCAACGCAACGCGTGGTGTTGATCTTGACCTGACACGGTCACGCCATCGGCGCAGATGGCCATCCGCCGCAGTTCCAGCCAAGTTCCAGACACCTTTCACCCATCGCACCCCCGCGTTTCCCGGTCGGGCCTGCGATCCAGCTACTTGCGCCCCGAGAGAGATTCCTGCGTTGCCGTCGACGCTGGCAGCGTGGGACCGCCGAACCCACGCTATCCCCACAGGCTTTGGAGGTGCACCGATGAACGACGAATTCAATGCCATGCTGCCCCCACTGGACGATGCCAAGGCCGAGGAAATGATCGGCAAGGTCGTGCTGGTGGGTGTCACCCGCTATGGTGGCGACGGCCAAGTGCAGGGTCTGGAGCAGTACGCGGGCACCGTGCTGCGCATCAGCGCCGACGAAGGCGTGGTGCTGGCCGACGAAGACGATGGCCATGAGCGCTACCTGCCGCCCATGCTCGACCAGTACCAGCGGGCCGAGCCAGGCGAATACCGCATGCGGAACAGTGGCATGATCGTGGTCGACCCCGATTACCTGACCGCCTGGGACCTGCACGCCCAGCAGTGACGACAGACCACGCCTGGCAGATGCCGGTCCATCGCCAGCCTCTCCGGGCGTGTCCCACTTTGCCCCATCCGGCCTCTAGCCCTTCCGGCCCATTCACCCCATCCCCTGCGGTGCTAGATTCGGGTCCATGCCCGATTCCGGGTACCCATTCACACCCAGGGGATAAGGATGCTGATCCGTCGAACCTCTCTGGCGGCGGCTGTTGCCGTTGCCACCGTCGGCCTGTTGGCCGCTGGCCCGGCCTTGGCCGACTACGCCAAGCCGCCGGAACACCTGCTCAAGGTGCTGAAGGCACCGCCACCGCCGGCGCCGAACGTGGCCCCGGGCGGCCAGCGCCTGCTGCTGACCACCGCGCAGACCTATCCCTCGATCAGCCGCGTCGCCCAGCCCTACCTGAAGCTGGCCGGCGTGCGGCTGGAGCCGAAGAACCGCAGCCGCCATGACACGCCTGGTGGCTACGGCATTCCGGCCTGCGTGGCCGACTTCACCCTGGTCGACATCGGCAGTGGCAAGGAGACCAAGGTCAACCTGCCGCAGGGCTGCGCCACCGGCGCGCTCTGGTCGGCCGATGGCAGCCACTTCGCCTTCCAGAATGCGGTCGATACCAGCGTGCAGCTGTGGGTGGGCGATGCGTCCACCGGCCAGGTGAAGCAGGTGCTGAACGTGCAGTTGAACCCGATCTTCGGCAACACCGTGCAGTGGCTGGGCGGCAGCCAGAACCTGCTGGTGAAGCTGGTCCCGGCCAACCAGGGCCCGGCGCCGTCCAACGGTGGCGTGCCGACCGGCCCGGATGCGCAGGAGTCGCTGGGCAGCAGTGGCGAGAGCAGCACCTATGAGGCCCGCGACACGCTGACCAGCGTGCACGACGAAAAGCTGTTCGCTTACTACGGTGCCTCGCAGTTGGCCGTGGTAGATACCGCCGCAGGCAGCGTGCGCCCGGTCGGGCAGCCGGCACTGTTCAACGAAGTCAGCGCCGCGCCCGATGGCGTGCACGTGCTGACTGAATCGATCAAGGCACCGTATTCGCACGCGGTGACCTACCAGCGTTTCGCCAACGACGTGGCCGTGCTGGATATCAGCAGTGGCCGCAGCACGCCGATCGCCAGCCTGCCGCTGGCCGACCGCGTGCCGGTGCACGGCGTGCCGGAAGGCCCGCGCGGTTTCGACTGGCGCGCCACTGATCCGGCTACCCTGGTCTACGCCGAAGCGCTGGACAAGGGCGACTGGAAGGTTAACGTGCCGCATCGTGATCGCGTGCTGATGCTGAAGGCGCCGTTCAACGGCAAGCCGACCGAAATCACCCGCACCGCGCAGCGCTTCGAAGGCTTCGCGTGGACCGCCGATCCGGCCGTGGCCTTCCAGTACGAGAACGACGAGAATCGTCACTGGATGCAGACCCGCATCGTGGATGTGGACCAGCCGAAGAAGGAAGGCCGCCTGCTGTGGGACATGTCCAGCGATGAGCTGTACGGCAACCCTGGCAATCTGGTCTTCACCCGCCTGCCGAATGGCGCGCAGGTGGTGCGCCGTGAGGGCAACCATGTGTTCCTCAGCGGCCGCGGTGCCTCGCCGCAGGGCGACCGTCCGTTCCTCGACCGCCTCGACCTGGCCACGTTGAAGAGCGAGCGCCTGTTCCGCAGCAGTGCAGACGCCTACGAACAGTTCCTCGGTTTCAGCAACACGCCGGGCCGCTACCTGACCTGGCATCAGTCGGTGATCGATCCGCCGAATGCCTTCGTCCGCCAGCAGGGTGAGGCGGTGGCTGATGCGAAGGCCGGCGAAGCGCAGTTCGCGTCCACCGCGACCGCACTGACCAAGCTGGTCGACCCGACACCGGAAGTGCGCCAGATCAAGAAGCAGCTGGTGACCTACAAGCGCGCCGACGGCGTGGACCTGTCGTTCACCCTGTACACGCCGCCGGGCTACAAGGAAGGCCAGCGCGTGCCGGCGATCCTGTACGCCTATCCGGCCGACTTCGCCAACGCCGCGCAGGCGGGGCAGGTGTCCGGTTCGCAGCAGACCTTCACCCGCCTGCAGCCGTACCGCCTGATGCTGCTGGCCGGCTACGCGATCATCGACAACGCCTCGTTCCCGATCGTGGGCGATCCGAAGAACGCCTACGACACCTACCTGGAGCAGCTGGAAGCCGACGCCAAGGCGGCGGTGGACAAGGCCGTGGACATGGGCGTGGTTGACCGCAACCGCATCGGCGTGACCGGCCACAGCCACGGCGGCCTGATGACCGCCAACCTGATCGCGCACACCAAGCTGTTCAAGGCCGGTGTGGCGACCAGCGGTTCGTACAACAAGACCTTTACCCCGTTCGGCTTCCAGAACGAGCGTCGCTCGGTGTGGCAGGCGCAGGACGTGTACCTGAAGGCCTCGCCGTTCTTCTATGCCGACAAGATCAAGCTGCCGCTGCTGCTGGTCCACGGCGAGGACGACGCCAACCCGGGCACCGAGCCGTTCCAGTCGCGCAAGCTGTACCAGGCGATCCGCGGCAACGGCGGCACCACCCGGCTGGTGATGCTGCCGAACGAGCCGCACTGGTACACCGCGCTGGAATCGAACGAACAGTTGGTGGCGGAAATGCTGAACTGGTTCGATACCTACGTGAAGAACGCCAAGTGAAGGAACAGGAAGCCCGCCTCAGAGCGGCCTTCCTGCATTCTGTAGAGCCGAGCCCATGCTCGGCTGCCGTTCGTCGGAACCCCAGAGGCAAGGCAGCTCCATGAAGACTTGGTTGTTGGGACTGACAGCGGTGTGCGCATCGTCTGCGGCGATGGCGGCACAGCCACAGATGAGCGTCGATGTGAGATACGACTGGTACGGCTGGGGCTCGGTATCGGAGCACTGGGTGATCCGGCGCGATGCCTATGGCCTGACCACCCGCGTGCAGGTGGTGGAGAGGCCCGACGGCAAGGCGCGATTGCCGGAGCTGCTGCCGTTTGGCGCCATGGCGGCGCTCGACACCGCGCTGCAGACCGCCCCGCTGACCAGGGCGGCCGCGGTGCAGCGGATCGCTTCGCGGCTGGATCGCGCCGAAATACTGTCCCTGGACCCGGGGCTGCACAGCTTGGACACGGATGCCTGCTCGTTCGCACAGCAGCGCGCGTGGGCGCGCAAGGCGCTGTCCGGACGGAGCCTGCAGTCGCGTGTCGACCGGCATTTCTCCGGGCTCTGGACCGATGATGTGCCGATGATGACGGTTGTCGTGAGCCGGCCGGGGCGTCCGGATGTGGTGCTGGTGTCGACCTCACAGAAGGTAATGATGCTGCCCTGGAAACGCCTGCCCTCGGTGGTTTTCGAGCAGCAGGACCTGGACAACGCGCAGGAGCAGTGGCACCCGGAACTGAGCGAAGCGGTGATTGCCCTGCTGCCGGAAGGGGAAGACTCACGCAGGCGTTTCCAGACGCGCTGGTTGCATGACCGGCTGCGCAGGGATCTCGCGATGGAGTCGCTGGACTGTGGCGCCAGGGGCAGGGAATCCGCCATGTGATCAATTGCGCATGTCCTGAAATCAACCGTGGAGACACGGTAACGGCGTGTTACCGGCACATTCGCACGCCACGCAAATGATCTAGGCTGAACCTGATAGCTCGTTTCAGGTCACTGCGATGAAAGCCATTCTCCTTGCTGCAACGTTGTCGTTGGCCCTGGTTTCAACCGCCCATGCCCAGTCGTTTCCTGCTGAGCTGACGCAATTGGGCATCGTCGCCGGCATGCCCTATGCCAAGGCCAAGCGCCTGCTGGATGCGGCAGGTTGGCAGGCGAGTCCGGCACAGGGCGCCCCCGAGTCACTTGAGGGCTTTCCCGAAGTCGGATGCCAGAAGGGCGGAAAGCAGTGCGCGACAACCTTCGAGAAGGGCGGGCAGCAGATCGCGGTGCAGCTGGGCACTACCTTGGCAGGGCAGCCGTTCGTGCAGGGCGCTGATTGAGCGTCTGCCACTCTCACGCCAGCGGTAGGCGATCCTGCGCGCGTGACAGCCGGTCATGCAGGTCACGCACATGCTCGGCCTTGGCATGCACCCGGGTGGTATCACCGAAGCTGCGCAGGTAGGCACAGGCCGCGAAGCCGGCACTCTTCTTTTCGTAGTCGGCAATCCAGGCCAGTCGATCCGGATTGTTGGCCTGTTCGGCGGACCACGCGGCTACCGGCGGGCGGATGCGGTACTTCAGGCCCACGCGCCACGGCTTCGGGGTCAGTCGTGCACGGAAGCAATGCTGCAGCCGGCACATGCGCGCGTACAGGGTGTCGGTGCCCAGTGCCTTGAAGAATGCCTGCAGCTGCTCGTCCTCAGGTGAGAACGTGGCATGCATCGCCAGCACGCGCAGCCCCGCCGGTGTGCGGTAGGCGCGCAGGTGCCAATCGGGATGCTGTTCGCTGAAGGCGTCCACGCGCTTCAGCGCAAGCCCTTCGGCACCGCCGGCAGCGGCCAGACGCTGCTTCCGCCGCATCAGCAGTGCCGCGTTGACCAGCAGCACTGCCGCCACGCCCAGTACCAGGCCCACCAGCCAATGCCAGAGCACGGTGCCAATGATGGCGCCGGCAAGCAGCACGGCCGCAGCGACGATGGCCGGTATCACGCATCCAGCCGGCGGCTGCGCATGGTCGATGTCGGCGAACAGCACGTCGGGGCTGTTGAGGCACAGTGCGCCATAGCTGTTGCGGGTGATGATGACATCGCCGTCGCGCTGCACGATCTGCTCGCGGATCGGTACGCCCTCCACACCGTAGTTGCTGCGCACTTCGCGACGCGGCAGCACCTGCCCGGCGATGATGGCGTTGAGGGCTTCATGGGCACGTGCGTCGGCGTGGGCCTGGGCTTGGGCAGGTCCCTCGTCGGACCAGCCGAAGCGGCGCACGACCACCGGCCGGCCACGGAAACGGGCCTGCAGGCGGGCCTCGGCCCAGTACGCGGGAACGATCATCATCGTGCGGTGCTCCATCATCCATGGCAGGTGCCTGAGTGAGTCTGGCACAGCCCCGAAGGGCCTGCATATGCCCGCTGCGGTGGCCGGGGCGGAGTGGTAGATTGCGCGCTTCGCATGCACTCCACCAAGGACGGAGCGATGTCCAGTTTCCTGCGTTGCCTGCTTGCCCTGGCCTGTGCCGGGGCGGTCGGCGTGGCGTCGGCGGGTACCCTGCCGGGGCCGCAGATCCTCACCACCGATGCCAGCCGCTTCTACGCGCTCTACGACAGCACCGGCGGCAAGCCCAGCGTCGCCCAGCTGGCAGGTTACCTGGCCGAAGGCAGTGCGGGCCTGGGTGAACTGGCGAAGGCGCGCCGGGTCACGCCCGAGCGTATTGCCGAGGCCATCGCCAGCCAGCCCGAGGTGTATGCGCAGGGCCGCGCTTGCCTTGCGGAGCTGCCGGCGGTGAAGCAGCGCCTGGTGCAGGTGTTCGGCAACCTGCAGGCGATCTATCCGCAGGCCACGTTTCCGCCGGTGACCATCGCGGTCGGCCGTGGCCGGCCGGTCGGGCTGACCTCGAAGAGCGGCGTGATCATCGGCCTGGAAGCGCTGTGCGCAGCCGATTTCATGAATCCCAATGTGCAGGACCGCTTCGTGCACGTGATCGCGCACGAGTACGTGCACATCCAGCAGACCGGCCTGACCGATTTCGAGCCGGGCGACCTGCATGCGACGGTGCTGCGTGTTTCGCTGGGCGAAGGCATTGCCGAGTTCATCGCCGAACTGATTTCCGGGAACGTCGGCAACGGCCGGCACGCCGCCTGGACCCGTGGCCGGGAGGTGCATATCGAAAGCGCCTTCGCGCTGGATGTGGACAGCACCGATCTGTCGCCGTGGCTGTACAACTACAAGCCGGGCTCGCAGGAGCCTTACGACCTGGGCTACTGGGTGGGCTACCGCATCGCCAAGGCCTATTACCTGCAGGCCAGGGACAAGCGCGATGCGGTACGTGCGCTGATCCAGCAGGACAATCCGAAGGCGATCCTCGCCGCCAGCGGCTGGACGCCAGGCATGTGGATGCCGGCCAAGGTGACCGGCGTGGCGGCTCGGTCGGCGGCACGCTGAGCGCGGGGCCGCGCGCTAGACTGGCGCAGACATTCAACGGAGAGACCCCATGCGTTCCTTGTCCGCTGGCCTGGCCGCGGTTGCCCTCGGTAGCGCGATGAGCGCCCATGGGATGGCGGCCGACGTGCCCGCCGTCAACCCGTTGTTGGTGGAACCTGTCGAGCGACTGCGCCCGGACGAGGTGCGCTTCATGCAGCAGCGCCTGGCCGATTGGCCGGAACTGCAGCGTTACCGCGATGCCAACGCGCGACTGCCTGCCGCCGTACCGGGGCAACCACGCGTGGTGCTCTTCGGTGACTCGATCACCGAAGGCTGGGGCAGGGAGGGCAGCGCGACGTTCTTTCCCGGCAAGGGTTGGCTCAATCGCGGGATCAGCGGCCAGACCACGGCGCAGATGCTGGTGCGTTTCCCGCAGGACGTGCTGGCACTCAAGCCGCAGGTGGTGGTGATCCTGGCTGGCACCAACGACATCGCCGGCAACACCGGCCCGACCACGCAGGCGATGATCGAAGACAACCTGCACGCGATGGTGGACCTGGCTCGTGCACATGGCATTGCCGTGGTGCTGGCATCGGTGCTGCCGGTCAGCGATTACCCGTGGTTGCCGGGCACGGCACCTGCGCCCAAGGTGCGCGCATTGAACGCGGCATTGAAGCGCTATGCCGATGCGAAGCAGCTGGTCTATCTGGACTACTACACGCCGATGGCCAATGCCGCCGGAGGGCTGGATCCGCAGCTGGCCGACGACGGCGTGCATCCCACGGCGAAGGGCTATGCGGTGATGGCGCCGTTGGCCGAGGCGGCGGTCAAGCGCGCAATGGCGCTGGAGTAGGCACAGTACCCGCACTGCACAGGATCCAGCCCGCCAAGGTACAGTGGCGCCGAAGCTGGCCACGCCGCGTGGCCGCCAGGGACGATGGGGTGGGTGATGCGGAAGGGAATCCAGGGATGGCTTTGCCGCAGTGGCGCAACGATGGCCTTGCTGCTGGCCGCCGTGCCGGCGTTCAGTGCAGACACGGCGGTGCCTTCGCCGCTGACGCGTGAACCGGTGGGCGGCGTTTCGTTGGCCGAATGGACCGCCCGCTGGTGGCGCTGGGCCGACGCCCAGGGCGGCGCGCCCTATCTCGACCCGGATGGCCGTGTGTGTGATCTGGGCCAGGAAGGCCCGGTCTGGAACCTGGCCGGCACCAATGGCCGTTTCCGGCCACATCGCGAATGCGTGGTGCCGGCTGGCAAGTACCTGTTGCTGCCGATCATCAACATGGCGCACTACCAGGTGGATGAGGCTGTGTCCTGCAAGGAGCTGCAGGCGGGGGCGGCGGTCAACAACGATTACCTGATCAGCGCGGTGGTGCTGCTGGACGGCCAGCCACTGGGCGACATGCGCAGGCATCGGGTCCGCAGCGAAGGCTGCTTCCGCATGGATGCCGACGACGAACACTCTCGGCTGGCCGCCGCCGACGGCTACTGGGTAATGCTCAAGCCGTTGCCGCCGGGCCGGCATACCCTCAGCGTGGGTGCCAACTACGGCGTGCCGGATGGCGGCGCATACAGCCGCATGCGGCAGTCCTTCGAGTACGTGCTGCACGTGGGAGGGCGCACCCAGGTCGTGTCGCGCGAACCGCACGCGGTGCCGGTGGCGGCCCCCTGAAGCTCAGGCGTCGTCCTGCTTCAACGCCGCATCGGCGGCCAGCAACGCTTCGGCGGCCGCACTGAGCGGCGGCGACGGCGGGGCGACCACGCCGATCGCTTCCATCATCTTCGGCATGCCCAGGAACTGGCGCGCACGCCGGTCGTAGATGCCGGTGACCAGCAGCGCGCGCGTGGCGATCTTCTGCTCGGGCCCGATCAGCACGCGCTGCTCCATGATGCCGCGCGAGCCGACCCAGCCCACCAGGCGCGTTTCCAGGGTGAAGCGCTGGAACGGCTTCAGCTCGCGACGGAACTGGATGGTGCCGGCGCCTACGATGGGCGCCCACTTCTCGCGCAGCGCCACCCGGCCCAGGCCCATGCGCAGGATCAGGTCCAGCCGGCCCAGGTCGAAGATGTTCCAGTAGCGACCGTTGGTCATGTGCAGGTTGCTGTCCAGATCGTTGGGCAGCACCCGGAACTGCAGGCGCGAGACCCCGAACGGGGCCTCCAGCTTCGGCCGGAACAGGCTGCACAGCAGCAGGTGGAGCAGGCGGAACCAGAGATTCATGGCTATGACGACTGTTATAGAATCGCCGGTACGCTAATCTATGACGACTGTCTTAGCAAGGAGCCCACCGTGAGCCCGCGTCCCTCTGATGCGCCACAACGCGTGATTGATGCTGCGGCACAGATGCTGGCGCGCGTGGGTCTCAATGCCACCAGCATCCGTGAGGTGACCAAGCTGGCCGAGGCACCGCTGGGCTCCACCTATCACCACTTTCCCGGCGGCAAGCAGGAGTTGCTGGCGCGCGCCACCCACATGGCTGGCGACAAGGTAGAAACGCTGCTGGTGGAGCTGCTGAAGGGTGGGGCGGTGCAGGGCCTGCAGCAGTTCCTGGCGATGTGGCGTGAGCGCTTGCTGCGTTCCGGGTTCCGCGCGGGCTGTCCGGTGCTGGCCGCGGCAGTGGAAGAGCCGGTGGAGGCCGTGCCCAGCCAGGCACGCGTTGCCGCTGCCGAAGTGTTCGCGCGCTGGCAGGGGCATCTCGCCGCAGCCTTCATTGCCGACGGCCACGAACAGTCGGCTGCGAACGGGCTGGCCAGCCTGGTGATTGCCAGCGTGGAAGGCGCAGTGGCGATGTGCCGCGCACTGCAGGACATCGCCCCGTTCGACCAGGTGACCGCGCAGTTGCTGAAGGCGGCCGCGCGTCCTTGATCCGGCTATCCGCGTGCGGAAGACGCGCAGCAGGTCATCGGAAGATCATCAGATAGCCCCAGCCGAGCACGATGGGCAGGAAGGCAGCGATGGCCGACGCGCCCAACCAACGCAGGTAGCTGCGGGAGGCGGGGGATCCCTGCCGCTTGAGGGCCCAGGCATGCGTCGGGAGCACCAGCAACGCCTGCACCGCAAAGGTGGCCACGGCGGCAAGCCATGCCACCAGGACGCCGAGGCAGCCATCGCTGATGCAGCGGCTACCAAACCACGAACCCCAACTGGCGAGGCCAATCATTGGAACGAACATCACGAGGGCGGTGGAGCGGGTGAGCTGGGAGACGTGCATGCCGTAGAGCATACTTTTTCGTAGCGGAAAGTCATGATCCAGCCGCCGGCGCGCGGGTACAAGGCCGGCGCCAGTGCGGCCTGTGGGTGATGGACCCACGGCCCCATCGCGCTGGAATCCGTCCACCACCGCCTACGCGTGCCCGGCAAGGATGTCCGCATGCAGCATCAGGTTCCCGAAGTCCCTGGCCGCGCTGCCTCCGGCCCCCGGCGGCGGAATGAAGCGCTCACGCCATTTTTCACGCAGTCCACTGAAATTGCCCGTAAACCACGGCAGCGAAGTCGTGCGTGCGCGCCGGTACCTGCAGCAGCGGGGTTGGCCACGCCTGCAGATGGCGCTGATCGTCGCCCTGACCGGTGCGGCCGGATTCCTTGCCTCGTACCTGCTGCGCCTGGCCGGCATCGACGCGATGTTGCTTCGCTACCCGATGGCCGTGTTGCTGGCCTATGGCGTGTTCCTGCTGCTGGTGTGGATCTGGATCCGCTGGCGCTGGGCAACGTACTGGAGGGACTGT
Source organism: Stenotrophomonas sp. YJH_SMC_135 (assembly GCF_059372355.1). NCBI lineage: Bacteria > Pseudomonadati > Pseudomonadota > Gammaproteobacteria > Lysobacterales > Lysobacteraceae > Stenotrophomonas > Stenotrophomonas sp. YJH_SMC_135. The sequence goes on along the minus strand of NZ_JCAFVN010000003.1, from coordinate 310,182 downwards.
CGCAGGATGTGGGCGGTGGCAGCCCATCGCCTCGCATGCAGGGCATGCAGGAACAGGGATGGTGGCGGGTATGCGTGTCGCATACGATCTGGCCGCTGCTCGGCCTGCTGCTGTTTTTCGCCGTACTGGGCTGGCTCGCGCAGGAATGCGTGCCGGGTGCGAGCCATCTGCTGCAGGTCATCCGGGGGGGGGAGTGCGGTTGGCTCCTTCATATCGCCTGGACCCGCCCCGTTTTCAGCTGCACTGAACAGTGGGCTATGATCGCGGTCGGCCGGGATTCGTGTCCCGGCGGTGTCACCTATCGGGAGCTTGTCGTACTGCGTCTGAAACAGGGGCGCTGGATGGCCGGACGCCCACTGGGACACACAACCACTGACGAGGAAGAGCGCATGGATGTCGCTGCACGCAGGAACAGGACGTTGTTTCGTTGGATCATGGTGACGCTGCTGGCGGCGTTGTTGCCGTTTGCAGCACTGGCGCAGCCCGCAGCCGGGCAGGCCGATGGCGCCGAAGCCGCCGCCGCCGCGGAAGAGGCGCAGTGCCGCGCCTGTACCTATGAGCGCATTGGAACCAAGGTCGATATCGGCCTGGTGGCACTGGTGTCGCTGCTGGTGGTGGGCCTGCTGACCGCGGCGTCGCGGGAATGGGGCACTACCTCGCAGCGCTGGACCTGCCGCACGCTGGCCCTGCTGCTGGTGGGTGTCGGTGTGGCGTTGCTGTGGTGGGCTGGCAGCGTCGTCTACCTGGGCTACAACCCGTGGCAGGAAATGGCCGCCCCCGCCGATGGCTCGCTCACCTCGACACTGCTCAGTACCTCGCCGAAGTGGTTGGCGGCACTGGTGCTGATCGGCTTGGCGCCTTCCATCTGGAAGCGCAGCGAGCGCCTGCCGGCCTGGCGTATCGGCTGACACTGGAACGGCGGCGCCGGATCACACCCGGCGCCGCCTGCGGCAATCAGTCAAAGCGCCAGCGCATGCCCGCATAGACGCCACGACCTTCGCCCGGGGTCGAGCGCGCGACATCCTTGCCGGCGTCGTCGTAACCCGGCGTGACCGTAGCGGCGTAGTGGCGGTTGCCGAGGTTGCGCATCTCCGCCCAGGCCTGCCAGCGGCCACCGGGTGCGTCGTAGCCGATGCGGCTGCCGAAGATCACATGGCTGTCGGCCCAGTAGCTGTTGGCGTAGTCGACGGCGATGCGCGAGGCGTATTCGGTATTGAGCGCGGCGTACAGGCCGGATGCATGATCGAAGCGCAGCTCGGCGTGGTAGGCGTGGCGCGGCAGGCCGGGCAGGCGGTTGCTGCCGAAACGCGCGTCGTGGCGGTAGCGGAAATCGCTGAAGGTATAGGCCTGGCGAAGCGACAGCCGGCCCGGTGCAGCCTGCCACAGCGTGCTGTCCAATCCGGCCTCGATGCCGCGGTGAACGGTGGGGCTGGCGTTGTTCTCGGCGATGAACAGGTTCGGCACCGGTTGCAGTTCAACGCTCAGCAGTTCGTGGTTCACGTGCGCGTAGTAGCCGGTCAGTTCCCAGCGGCCCAGCGCCGCGTCACCGCGCGCGCCCAGTTCCAGCGTGGTGGCGGTCTGGTTCTGCATCGGCACCGGCGCGCGCTGGCGGCCGGTAGACGGGCCATTGCCTGGCCCGAAGTACTGGTTCGAGCCCCAGATCATCGACCACGGGTGCGGCGCCTCCACCGAGCGGCTGAGGTTGCCGAACCACTGGGTCTGGGCGCTGTGCTGCCAGGTGAAGCCCAGTCGCGGCGCGTAGTCCCAGTCGTGGTCGCGCAGGCGGCCACCGCTGCTCGGCCAGGTCACCTGCACATCGCGACGGGTGTTGATCAGCGCCAGCCCGGTCTGCATGCGCAGGCGGTCATTGAAGGCGAGGGTATTGCTGACGTGCAGCGTGCTGACGGTGCCGTGGTGGCGGAAGTCACGCGTGCGCGTGCCGGCAGCGAAGCCGTTGCTGGCAAAGCGCAGCGACTCGCGCACATCGGCGTCCAGATCGTGGGTGGCGCGCAGGCCGACCGTGGTTTCGCTGTCCAGGCCGAACAGCTGGTGGCGATGGCGGTAGTCCAGCGTGGCGTTGAGGTTGGCGTAGTCCAGCTGCTGCCGGTACAGGCTCTCGTTCAAGTCCATCGGGTACGTGTGATAGACCAGCCCGGCCTGCAACGAGGAGTCCTCATCGATCTGCAGCGTGGTGACGTTGCCCACCCAGGTGCTGCCCGGCTGCGGGCGACGCGCATCGATGGCCAGGTTGGCCGCATTCGCGGCACGCGGATCGTTACGGATCTGATCGCGGGTCAGGCGACCGGGCGTTTCATGATTGGTTTCGCGGTAGCGCACGAAGAAACGCGTCTGCAGGTCGGGCGTGATCTGCCAGCCGATGTTGGCCATCGCGCCCTTGCCGTCGCCGCGCGCATGACGCTGGTAACCGTCGAATTCGGTATCGGTGTAGGCCAGGAAGTAGTCGACATCACCGCTGACGCCGCCCCAGCTGATGCCGCGCTTCTGATAGCCACGGCTGCCGGCTTCGTAGTGCAGCTGCACGCCCGCCGAATCACGACCGCTGCGGCTGACGTAGTCGATGGCACCGCCCAGCGCCAGCGCGCCACGCTCGAAGCCGTTGGCGCCGCGCAGCACTTCCACGCGCGACAGCCACAGTGGTTCCAGCAGCTCGTAGGGCGTGCCGCCCGGGCCGGTCAGTGGCAGGCCGTCGATCGACACCGCAATGCCCGAGGCGTGCGCGCCCGGGCCACGATTGATGCCCGAGCCACGGATCGAGATCCTGGTGCCTTCGTTGCCCGGCGACTGCGCGCTGATACCCGGCTGATAGGCCAGCACATCCGCACTGGTGGATAGGCGGCTGTCGGCCTTGGCCACGTCGATGACGTTACTGGCGCCCGGCACGCGCTTCAGCGCTTCGCGCGCCTGCGCGTTGGCACCGGCGGCGGTGACCTGTACGGCGTCCAGCGTGGTGGCCTGTGGGGCGGCGGCGGCGGTGGAAGCCAGGGCGAGGGAAACAGCCAGGAACAGCAGCGACGGGTGAGGGCGGTACGACGGAAGCGACATGCGGGAATGCTGTAAACCACGAAAGTGGCGCGCAAGTTAACAGGTCGGCAGCGCCGCGTCACCCGCCGGCGGCGTATGGCCGCCCGCCGTGTTCCTGTAGAGCCGAGCCCACGCTCGGCTAATCGCGCGCAGCGCGGGTTGTCTGCCATCGCGGCGAAGATCAGCCGAGCACGGGCTCGGCTCTACAGCAGGGTTTATGGCGAGGGCTTCGCCAGCTTCTTGGCCTTCGCGTACAGCCGATCAGCCGCTTCCCTCTCCCCCAATGCAGCGTGGCACTCGGCCAGGCTGTCCCACGTGTTGGCGGACTGCGGATACAGCTCGGTGTTCAGCGCGAACACCTTCAGCGCCTTGCGTGCACCGAGGCTTTCGCGGATGGCATAGCCATCACTGTTGATCGCACGTTCCAGTTCGCCGTTGGGAACGCCATTGCTGTCGCGCAGCCAGCTACGCATCTGCGGTTTCGCATCGGTGCTGTCATCCAGCGCATAGCCGATCAGCCGCTCGGACAACACCGCATGCGGAAACTCCCCGGGCGCAACCACCGCCATCGTGCTCTCCACCAGCGTGCTGGACCAGACATTGCGGGCGCTGCCATTGGTCAGGTACACGAACACCCAGTAACCGTTGGCCAGCGTGCCCTTGTAGGCCAACCGCGCACGAACGCGGGTGCCGCCATCATGACCGACCTGGGTGTAGCCATCGCTGCGGGTGGTATCCCAACCGGTGGAGAAGAAATTGCTGCCGCCACCGCTCAGCTTCTGCGGCTGCCAGAGTTTTTCCAGGGTCGCCGTGCGCACCAGCTTGCCGGTCGCCAGCGCCTGCAGGAAACGGTTCATGTCGCCCACGGTGGTCTGCAGGTCGGCATGCCCCCAGCCGTAGTTGGGCCAGGGATCTTCATTGGCCGGTTGCAACGCGCCATCCTTGCCGATGTACGGCACCGCCGCGCGCTCGACCGGCACGTTGGCGATGCCCCATGACGTGCTGGTCATCTTCAATGGCTGCAGGATGCGTTCGCGCGCGATGGCCGGGTAGGGCGTGCGGTAGTGTGCTTCCAGCAGCGCTGTCAGCACCAGGTAGTTGGCCTGGGTGTACTGCACGCGGCTGCCGGTGGCGAACTGCATCGGTGCCGCACCGGCCACCTTCAGTGCCGCGCCAAGGTCAGGCGCTACACCGGGGTAGCCCTTGCTCACCCAGCGGTTATCCACCCGGTCGTAGTACTCGCCGATGCCGGAGCTGTGGTTGAGGAAATCACGCACGTGGATCGCCTGCCATGCAAACGGCAGGCCCGGCACGTAGCGGCTGGCCGGCGCATCCAGATCCACCTTGCCCTGATCGACCAACTGCATCACCAGCGTGCTGGTCAGCAGCTTGGCCATCGACTGCGCGGCGAAGATGGTCTCGACGGTGGCAGGGGCAAGGGCAGCGGGATCACGTTCACCGCTGGCGCCCTGGTAGAGCACCTGGCCGTTGTGTGCGACCAGTACCGCCTGGCCGGCAATGCCGTAGCGCTCGCGGTTGCTCTGCAGTTGGGCGTCTAGCTGAGTGGAGAGTGTGGTGGGGACGTCACGCGCCGAAGCGGGCGGGATCGCAAACAGCGTGCAGAGCAATGCGGCAGCGAGCGTGCGGTACATCGCGGTGATCCATCAGCGGTGATGGCGCATGTTGGTCACGACCGACGAGCGGGTCAAGGCCGCCGATTCCCGCATCGGGGAGAGCCGGCCAGCGGCCGGCACTACCACACGTTTCGGTAGTGCCGGCCGCTGGCCGGCACCTCCGTGATCAGCCGAGGATCCCCGGCAGATCCAGTCCCTTTTCCTTCGCGCAGTCGATCGCTACTTCATACCCCGCATCGGCATGGCGCATCACGCCAGTGGCCGGGTCGTTCCACAGCACGCGGCCAATCCGCTTCGCCGCCGCTTCGGTGCCATCACACACAATCACCATACCGGCGTGCTGCGAGAAGCCCATGCCCACGCCGCCACCGTGGTGCAGCGACACCCACGTCGCGCCGCTGGCGGTGTTGAGCAGGGCGTTCAGCAGCGGCCAGTCGGACACCGCATCGGAGCCGTCGGCCATCGCTTCGGTTTCGCGGTTCGGCGAGGCGACGCTGCCACTGTCCAGATGGTCGCGACCGATCACCACCGGTGCCTTCAGTTCGCCGTTGGCCACCATTTCATTGAAGGCCAGGCCGAGTCGATCACGATCACCCAGGCCGACCCAGCAGATGCGTGCCGGCAGGCCCTGGAACTTGATCTTCTCGGCGGCCATGTCCAGCCAGCGGTGCAGGTGCGGGTTGTCCGGAATCAGTTCCTTCACCTTTGCATCGGTCTTGGCGATGTCTTCCGGATCACCGCTCAGTGCGGCCCAGCGGAACGGGCCGATGCCGCGGCAGAACAGTGGACGGATATAGGCCGGCACGAAACCCGGGAAATCGAAGGCATTGGACACACCTTCTTCCAGCGCCATCTGCCGCAGGTTGTTGCCGTAATCCACGGTGGGCACGCCCAGCGCATGGAAGCCGAGCATGGCGCGGATGTGGTTGGCCATCGATGCACGCGCGGCCTTCTCCACTTCCTTGGGGGCGGAAGCGCGCTTCTCATCCCACTGTTCGACCGTCCAGCCCTGCGGCAGGTAGCCGTTCACCGGGTCGTGCGCGGAGGTCTGGTCGGTCAGCAGGTCCGGCTTCACGCCACGCTTGAGCAGTTCGGCCAGCACGTCGGCCACATTGCCGAGCAGGCCCACCGACTTCGGCGTGCCGGCCTTGCACGACTCGTCGATCAGGCGCAGCGCTTCGTCCAGGTTGTCGGTCCAGGTATCCAGGTAGCCGGTGCGCAGGCGCATGTCGATGCTGCTCTTGCGGCACTCGACGGCCAGGCAGGAGGCGCCGGCCATCACGGCAGCCAGCGGCTGTGCACCACCCATGCCGCCGAGGCCACCGGTGAACAGCCACTTGCCGCTCAGGTCGCCGCCGAAATGCTGGCGCCCCATTTCCACGAAGGTCTCGTAGGTGCCCTGCACGATGCCCTGCGCACCAATGTAGATCCAGCTGCCGGCGGTCATCTGGCCGTACATGGCCAGGCCCTTCTTATCCAGCTCGTTGAAGTGGTCCCAGTTGGCCCAGCGCGGCACCAGGTTGGAATTGGCGATCAGCACGCGCGGTGCGTCGGCGTGGGTGCGGAACACGCCTACCGGCTTGCCCGACTGCACCAGCAGGGTCTGGTCGTCGTCCAGGCGCTTGAGCGTCTCGACGATGGCATCGAAGCTCTCCCAGTCGCGCGCGGCGCGGCCGATGCCGCCATACACCACCAGTTCCTGCGGGCGCTCGGCCACGTCCGGGTGCAGGTTGTTCATCAGCATGCGCAGCGGCGCTTCGGTCAGCCAGCTCTTGGCGTTGAGCGTGGTGCCGGTCGGCGCGGCAATGGTGCGGGACGGGTCGTTGCGGGTCATGCGGCGCTCCGGTTCGTAGCGAATTCAAGGCAGGCGTTGAGCACCTGCGCCAGGGTGTGGCGCAGCGGTGCGGCGTGGGCGGGGTCAAGCGGGGTGGGCCAGCTGTGTTCGTCCACCTGGTCGGGCAGCGGCTCGTGCATGTAGCCGCGGCAGGCAAGTTCCATCTGCAGGCTGTGCACGCCGCCCGGGATGTTGCTGTAGTGGCGGGTGATCCAGCCGCCCTTGAAGCGGCCGTTGCGCACCTGGCTCATGCCACTGAGCGCCAGCAGGTTCTCCACCACATCGCTCAAGGCGTTGTCGCAGGAGGTGTCCGGTGCACCGGACGGGCCGGCGGTACCCAGGTTGAACTGCGGCAGCTCGCCTTCGAACAGGTGCGGGATGTGTGAGCGGATCGAGTGCGCGTCGTACACCACCACGGTAGCGTGGCGTGCGCGCAGGCGCGTGATCTGCGCCGCCAGCGCATCGTGGTAAGGCAGGAAATACGTGTCGCGGCGACGGGCGATTTCCGCTTCGTCCGGTTCGCGCCCGGCGTGATACAGCGGCTGGTTGTCGAAGGTGGTCAGCGGGCACAGGCCGGTGGTGTTCTGGCCTGGGTACAGCGAGACGCCGCTGGGATCGCGGTTGAGGTCGATTACCGAACGCGAAATCGCCGAGCGCACCGTGGTCGCGCCCATGCCACGCACGAAGTCGTACAGTTCGTGTACCCACCAGTCTGCGTCGCGGCGGGCCAGCCACGGTGAGTGGTAGTCGCCGAACAGGTCGTGCGGCAGCTCGCTGCCGGTATGCGGAAAGCTGACGATGAGGGGGGCGTCGCCTTCGTGCACCGTCAGCCATTCGGGTTGGGTATTCATGCCTGCGGTTCCACGGTTGGCAGCAGGTCGGTCAGGCCCTGCGCCAGCGCGCCACTGCGCACCAGATTCGTGGCGGTCACCATGTCCGGATGGAAGTAGCGGTCTTCTTCCAGCGTCGGCACCTGCGCACGCAGGGTGGCGCGCACGGCTTCCAGCGCGGCGCTGGAGCGCAGCGGGGCGTGGAAGTCGCAGCCCTGCGCAGCGGCCAGCAGCTCGATGCCGATCACGTTGGCCGCGTTCTCGGCCATCTGCATCAGCCGGCGCGCGCCGTGCGCGGCCATCGACACATGGTCTTCCTGATTGGCCGAGGTCGGGATCGAGTCAACGCTGGCGGGGTAGGCGCGCTGCTTGTTTTCCGAGACCAGCGCCGCGGCAGTCACCTGCGGAATCATGAAACCGGAATTCAAACCGGGGCGCGGGGTCAGGAAGGCGGGCAGGCCGGACAGCGCCGGGTCCACCAGCATCGCCAGGCGGCGCTCGCTGATCGAACCGATCTCGCACACCGCCATCGCCAGCATGTCGGCCGCGAAGGCCACCGGCTCTGCGTGGAAGTTGCCACCGGACAACGCTTCGCCGGTATCGGTGAACACCAGCGGATTGTCAGAGACGCCGTTGGCTTCGATTTCCAGCGTGGTAGCGGCCTGGCGCAGGATGTCCAGCGCCGCGCCCATCACCTGCGGCTGGCAGCGCAGGCAGTAGGGATCCTGCACGCGCACGTCGTTGTCACGGTGCGATTCACGGATGTCCGAGCCCTGCATCAGCGTGCGCAGGGTGGCGGCGGTGGCGATCTGCCCGCGCTGGCCGCGGATGGCGTGGATGCGGGGGTCGAAGGGCGTGTCGGAACCCTTGGCCGCTTCCACCGACAGCGCGCCGGTGACCAGCGCGGCCTGGAACACGGTCTCGATCTCGAACAGGCCCGCCAGCGCATAGGCGGTGGAGAACTGCGTGCCGTTGAGCAGCGCCAGGCCTTCCTTCGCGCCCAGTTCGATCGGCTGCAGGCCGGCACGTGCCAGTGCGTCGGCTGCCGGTAGGCGCTCGTCACCGATGAAGGCTTCGCCTACGCCCAGCATCACGCTGGCCAGGTGCGAGAGCGGCGCCAGGTCACCCGAGGCACCCACCGAGCCCTGTGCGGGCACCACCGGCAGCACGCCCTTGACCAGCATCGCTTCCAGCAGCAGCAGGGTCTCCTCGCGAATGCCTGACGCACCCTGCGCCAGGCTGACCAGCTTCAGCGCCATCATCAGGCGCACCACGCTGGCCGGCATCGGCTCGCCCACGCCGGCGGCATGCGAGAGCACGATGTTCCGCTGCAGGGTGGCCAGGTCTTCGCGCTCGATGCGCACGCTGGCCAGCTTGCCGAAGCCGGTATTGATGCCATACACCGGCGCGCCCTTGGCGACGATGGCGGCCACCGCCGCCGCACTGGCGCGCACCACCGGCAGCGCGGCCGGGTCCAGTGCGAGCGGCGCACCGCGATAGACCTGCCGCCACTGGGCGAGAGTGACATGGCCGGGGCGAAGAACCAGGGTGTTGCTCATGTGTTGCTCCAGGAGGCAGGCAGGTCGGGCTGTCCGCGCACCACGCGCGCGTGCAGCGGGTTGAATCCAATGCGATAGACCAGGTCGGCGGGGGCATCGATGTCCCAGATCGCCAGGTCGCAGTCCATGCCCACCGCCAGGCGGCCGATGCGCTCGCCATGGCCCAGTGCGCGCGCCGCTTCACGGGTGAAGCCGGCGATGCACTCGTCCACGGTCAGGCGGAACAGGGTGGCGCCCATGTTCATCGCCAGCAGTGGGCTGGTCAGCGGCGAAGTGCCCGGGTTGCTGTCGGTGGCCAGCGCCAGCGGTACGCCGGCCGCACGCAGCGCGGCGATCGGCGGCAGGGTGGTATCGCGGGTGAAATAGAAGGCACCGGGCAGCAGCACGGCGACGGTACCGGCAGCGGCCATCGCGGCGATGCCGGCATCGTCCAGATGTTCGATATGGTCGGCCGACAGTGCCCCGAAGCGGGCCGCCAGTTCGGCGCCATGCTGGTTGCTCAGCTGCTCGGCGTGGATCTTCACCGACAGCCCGTTGGCGCGCGCCGCTTCAAAGACCTGGCGCGCCTGCGCCGGCGAGAAGGCGATGTTCTCGCAGAACACATCCACCGCTTCGGCCAGGCCTTCGGCGGCGATGGCCGGAATCATCACGTTGCACACCTCGTCGGTGTATTCCTGTGCTTCGCGGCCTGGCGGAACCGCGTGTGCGCCGAGGAAGGTGGTCACCACGTTGACCCGGCATTCCTCGCCCAGCGCGCGTGCGACCTGCAGCTGCTTGCGTTCGTCGGGCAGGGTCAGGCCGTAGCCGGACTTGATCTCGATCGTGGTCACGCCTTCGGCACGCATCGCCAGCAGGCGCGGCCGGCTTTCGCTGGCCAGCTGTTCCGGGGTGGCAGCACGGGTGGCGCGCACGGTGGAGACGATGCCGCCGCCGGCACGGGCGATCTCGGCATAACTGACGCCCTGCAGGCGCTGCTCGAATTCATTGGCGCGGTTGCCGGCGTAGACCAGGTGGGTGTGGCAGTCGATCAGGCCGGGCGAGATCCAGCGGCCTTCGCCGTCGATGCGGGTGGTCGGCTGCAGGTGGGCATCGCTGCCGGCCGCGCCGACGTGGACGATGCGGCCGTCGGCGCAGGCCAGGACGCCATCGCGGATGACACCCAGCCCTTCGCCATCAAGGGTGATCAGGTGGACGTTGGACCAGAGGGTATCGACGTGCATGGCATCCACAACGCGGCTGTGCTTATATGTCTATACAATATAGGCGTCCATTTCGGGTTGTCCAGCCATGTCCGATTCGCGTTCCCCGCACAGTTTCCATGCCGCCCACGCCCTGCTGGCCGAAGGTTGGGTCCGCGATGTCCGCCTGCAGGTGCAGGACGGTCGCATCGCGGCCATCAGCACGGGGCAGGGCGCGCAGGCGGGCGACACCCGCGTCGGAATCCTGGTGCCGGGCCTGCCCAACCTGCACAGCCATGCCTTCCAGCGCGGCATGGCCGGGCTGACCGAGATCGGCGGCGGCGACGGTGACAGCTTCTGGAGCTGGCGCGAGCTGATGTACCGTTTCCTGGCCCACCTGCGCCCAGACGCGGTGCAGGCCATTGCCGCCCAGGCCTATATGGAAATGCTGGAAAGTGGCTTCACCCGCGTCGGCGAGTTCCATTACCTGCACCACGATGCCGACGGCCGGCCGTATACCAACCGCGCCGAGATGAGTGCGCGGATCGCCGCCGCCGCCGACCAGACCGGCATTGGCTTGACCCTGCTGCCGGTGTTCTATGCACATGCCGATTTCGGCGGGGCGGCGCCGAATCCAGCGCAGCGGCGCCTGATCCACGACGTGGACGGCTTCGCGCAGCTGCTGGAGGCCGCCAAGCCGGCCTTGGCCGCGCTGCCCGACGCGGTGCTCGGCATCGCACCGCACAGCCTGCGTGCGGTCACCGGCGAGGAACTGAGTGCGTTGCTGCCGCTGACCGACGGCCCGGTCCACATCCACATCGCCGAGCAGGTGCGCGAAGTGGAGGCCTGCCTGGCCTGGAGCGGCCAGCGCCCGGTGCAGTGGCTGTACAACCATGCGCCGGTGGATGCGCGCTGGTGCCTGGTGCATGCCACCCACATCACCGATGACGAGCGCGCGGCCATTGTCGCCAGCCAGGCCGTGGCCGGCCTGTGCCCGATCACCGAGGCCAACCTGGGCGACGGCCTGTTCCCGATGCAGGCGTTCGCGCGCGAGGGCGGGCGCTTCGGCGTCGGTTCCGATTCCAATGTGCTGATCGACGCGGCCGAAGAACTGCGCCTGCTCGAGTACGGCCAGCGGCTTACCCTGCGCGGGCGCAACGTGCTGGCGCCGGATGCCACCCGCAGCAGCGGTCGTTTCCTGTTTGAAGGTGCACTGCACGGTGGCGCACAGGCGCTGGGTGTGGCCGCCGGCCTGCAGGTCGGCGCCAGTGCCGACCTGGTTGAACTGGACGCCGGGCACCCGGCGCTGCAGGCGCGACAGGATGACGCATGGCTTGACAGCTGGGTGTTCGCCGCACGTAATGGCGCGCTGCGATCGGTCTGGCGCCATGGCCGCCAATGCGTGGCCGAGGGCCGCCACCTGCAGCGCGAGGCGATCACCACCGCCTTTACCGCCGCCCTGCGCGGCGTGCTGGGCTGATCGCCTCCCGCCACCGAGACCCCATTACGTGAAGGCCAGCAAGTCCGCCACGCTCAACCAGCGTATCCGCAGCGATCTGGAAAGCCGCATCCTCAGTGGAGAGTGGGCGCCGGGCTTCCGGATTCCGTACGAGCACGAGTTGATGGAGCAGTACGGCTGCTCGCGGATGACAGTGAACAAGGTGCTGACCGCACTGGCCGAGAGCGGCATGATCGAGCGCCGCCGTCGCGCGGGTTCGTTCGTGGCGCGTCAGCCACCGCACCTGGAGCAGGTGGCGCTGGAGATTCCCGATATCGCGATGGAAGTCGGCTCGCGGGGACATCAGTACGCCTATCGACTGCTGCAGCGCGATCTGCGCCTGGCCGATGCCGGCAATGCCGGCGAAGTCGAGCTGGCCGGCAGCGAAATGCTGCTGGCGATGCGCTGCCTGCACCTGGCCGATGGCCGCCCGCTGGCACTGGAGCACCGCCTGATCAGCCCGGTGGGCGTGCCCGAGGTGTTGGAGGTCGACTTCAGCACCACCGCCCCGGGCAGCTGGCTGCTGCAGAACGTGTCCTGGACCCGCGCCCAGCATCGCATCAGTGCCTGGGGCGCGGATACTGCCACCGCCAGGCTGCTGGATGTGAAGCCCGGTACCGCCTGCCTGGTGATCGAACGCCTGACCTGGCGTGGCGAACAGCCGATCACCCGCGTGCGCCAGGTGTTCCTGGGGGATGCCTGGGACCTGGTGGCGCGCTTCGCGCCGGGCGCGCGATAGGGATTCCATCCACGCATGGCGTGGATCTACTCTGCCGAAACGACTGTCGCCTTGAACTCTGTCGGGGCGTGTGTACGATGTGTATCGTCCCTGCATGAAGAGCAGGGACCTCATCCGGGAACTGGAAGCGGCAGGTTGGATCTGTCGTCGGATCCGCGGATCCCATCATGTATTCGTGCGCCCGCAGCACCCTCACATCCTCACCGTTCCTCACCCAAGGAAGGATCTGGGGAAAGGGCTGGTGCAGGCGTTGCGGAAGCTCGCAGGACTGACGTAGGAGGGCCCATGCGATATCCAGTCTTGATCGAGGCAGGCGATGAGCGCAACGCGTGGGGTGTGGTCGTTCCAGATCTGCCGGGGTGCTTCTCAGCGGCCGACACGCTTGATGATGCGCTCACTGCGGCGGAAGAGGCGGCGCTCGCCTGGATTGATGTGGCCCTGGATGAGGGGCGCTCGATTCCGACACCTTCCGCGCCGCAGAAGATCGCCGCCGAGGCATCCAAGGACATCTGTTGGATTCTTGCGTACATCTGCATTGATCCGGCTCTGCTGGACGACACCATCGAGCGGGTCAATATCAGCCTGCCACGCCGGATCCTGGCGAGGCTGGATGCGCAGGCCAGAGCGGCGGGTGAATCGCGCTCCAGTTACATCGCCCATCTCGCGGCATTGGGCTGAGCACGCGCCATGTGGAGCCGAGCCCATGCTCGGCTGCTGTTCGCGCGTGGCTCAACTCTGCAAAGGCATCCACGCGTGGCGTGGATCTACCAAGGGGTCGCGCATCGGGGTTCAGTAAATCCACGCCACGCGTGGATGCAGCCCCATCAGTACGTGGCGCACTGCCGCCAGCGCACCGGCTCATCCACGCCGGGGCGGGCGTTGAGCTGGATGCGCACGTTGCGCAGGGCGGGGTAGTGCAGCACTTCCTCGCAGACCTGCGGCCAGACCTTTTCCAGCTCGCCGGTGCGGTTGATCGCCAGCGTCTGCCGGGTCAGCCAGACCCCGCTGGCGATGCCGGGCTTGCCGGCCAGGGCACGGGCCAGATCGGCCTGGAAGCGCTCCAGCGTGGCGGCATCGGGGTCGGGATTGCTGCGCGCGTCGGTCGCGGGGGCGACGGCAGGCGTGGGAGCGGGGGCGGCCGCAGGGACTGCTTCGATCGGGGCGGGTGCGGCTGAAGGCGCGGCCGAAGGCGTCGCCACCACCGGTGCCGCAGCAACCGGCGCGGCCTCGTCCACATGCAGGCCCTGCAGACCCAGGCCGACAAGCAGCCCCAGCGTGGCCGCACCCAGTGCGGCAATGGCAATGCGGCGCAGCGCTTCGTGCCGGGCGCTGGCGCGCACGCGCGCTTCGATATCGGCAGGGAGGTAGGGCTGCAGCAACGGCCACAGGCGCGGCCCGTCCAGCACTTCAACCGCCTGCTTCTCGGCGGCGCCACGGCCGTCGCGCTCGATACGGCCTTCGGTCAGCAGTACGCCACCCTTGGCGCCGGCCAGGCGCGCGGCCGCACCCAGTTCGTTCACTGCGGCGGTGCCGATGCGGTAGGCCAGGCCGTGCTTGCACGACACCAGCCATTGATTGGGGCCATCGCTGAGCAGGAAGTCGCTGCTCGGCTCGCGGGCATCTTCGGCCGGATCGACCAGCTCGCGCAGGCCACGCTGCTCGCGCAGCATGCGCTTGACGAGTACCGAAAATTCGCGCCAGTGCATGCCTGCCAGGGCCTGCAGGCCGAGTTGCATCTCCTTCTGCCGCCGCTTGATCCACCACAGATAGACAACGGCCAGGGAACAGGTAAGCAGGGCCGACAGCAGGGCCAGGATCCAGGGGAGCATGCAGGAGTAGGGCGGAAGGGGCGAAAGCGGAGAGCGACAGTGTAAAGGTCGCGGTGCCCGGCTGGGTCAGGATGTTCCTGACAGGAAGCGTGATGGAGCGCGCAGATCGGTATACGGCGGACACGAAAAACCCGCCAATCCTGAAGCCGTGAGGGGAGGGAACAAACGGCAGCCGAAGCGATTGGCGGGTTGCTCGCGATTGTCAATCAAAATTTATTGCATTGCAACAATTGCGCTCAGGGAATGCTGTCCGGCGATTGATGGCTGCCCGGGGCGGGGGCATCTGCACCCGAAGCTGCCCGGTTTTCCAGCCTGGCCAGGCGCGCGTGCAGGGCATCGATGCGGGCTTCCAGCGCGGTCACCTCGTCGGCAGTGGGTACATGCAGGCGCTTGAGCACGCCCTGTACCTGGTCATCAAAGGCCTTCTCGACCTTGTTCCAGGTGCCGGAGGCCTTCTCGCGGGCCTCGTCCAGTGAGGTTTCGACGTTGTCACGCCAGCCCGGGCCCTGTTCGCCGCTGCGTTCACGGCGGCGGGCTTCCCAGGCTTCGCCTTCCTTCACCAGGCCGTCGAAGAAGCGGCTGCCCTCGGCCTGCGCGCGCCCCAGCGCACCCAGCCCGGCCAGCCAGACCTGTTGCGCCGAATCGCTGAGCTTGCGCGAGAAGCGCTCGGCCTGGTCACCGAAAGAGGCGTCGTCGTTGCGGCGGTCGTCGTTCTCGTAGTGGTTCATCGCACTTCCCGTGGGAGTTGGGCCTGCCCCGAGAGTAGCGCGCGGTGGCGTTGCACGGCCGTGATGGCCGCCGCCAGGATTCAGCCCAGCTTTTCCTTCAGCACGCGCTGGATCTCGCCTTCGACCATGCCCTTCATCGCCGACAGCAGGAAACCGAGCTTGGCGGTCACGCGCACGGCGCCCGGCTGCAGTTCGATCGCACCGTCCACACCGCTGCCGGAGAAGTTCAGGACGTCGGCGGTCCAGGACGACTTCAGGCCGAAGCGCTCGGACAGCTTGGCAGCGACCTGTTCGATCGCGGCGCGCGCCTGTGCGTCGGGCAGGGCGTGGGCGTGGCGGACATCGATGGTGGACATGCAGGCTCCTGGCGCAGGGCGGGGATGATCAAAGAGGGCGAGCATTGTGCGCATCAAGGGCCGCCGCGCCAAGCACTCATCGTGGGTTCTTCTTCGTTGGCGACCAACCTGCTAGGCTGCGCCGCGTGCAGAACCTGCTAGTTCACTTCAGTCAGCAACAACAGCCCGACCAGCCCCTGCGGCCCGGGGTGCAGCGCATCGTGCGCCAGGCCAACGGCAGTGTGCGGCTCGGTGATGCCGGCCACGGCGCCCTGCTGCTGGCCCAGTTCTGCATGGACGATCGCGGCCTCTGGCTGCAGGTCGGCAATGGCATCCGCGGCATCCACGTCAATGGTCGACCGGTGCGCCGGATGGCCCTGCTGCGCGCGGGCGATGCGGTATACGTGGATGGCGTGGAGATGGTGCTGCAGGGCGAAGTCGAGAGCCTGCTGCAGGCGCCTGCGCCGAAGAACGAGGATGGCAGCGACGAGCAGCAACGACTGCTGCGCGGTGTCGGCGGCCTGCACCATGGCCGCAGTTTCACCCTGTCGCGGGCCCGCCTGATCGGCCGCGGCAACGAGGCCGACATCGCCATCGATGACCCGGCCTTCGCCGAACAGCATGCCCGCGTGGAAGTGCACGGCGAGCGCGTGCTGCTGCGCGACCTGGGCAGCGCCGACGGTACCCGGGTCAACGGCGTGGCCGTGCGCCACTGCTGGCTGCAGGCCGGCGACCAGGTCGTGTTCGATGGCCAGCACCGGTTCGTGCTGGAAGTGCCGCACGATCCGCGCCGGCGGCCGCTGCCCGCCGAGGACGACGCCAGCCACGAGGCCGAGCAGGCGCCGGTGCTGCCGGCCGCGCCGCGCAGGGTCCGGCGCTGGCCGTGGCTGCTGGTGAGTGCGCTGCTGCTGGCCGCACTGCTCAGCCTGCTGCTCTGGTTCGGCGCGCGCTGATCTGAATCCGCTGGGTCCGCCGCCCTGGTGGGTGCCGACCTTGATCGGCACGCTCCGTCGGCGGGCTTGACGCCCGGCAGCACACGGCTTTGGTAGGTGCCGACCTTGGTCGGCACGCTTTTTCGGCGGGCATGACGCCTGACGGCGGACGCCGACCAAGGTCGGCGACTACCGGGGCTTTGCTGCTGATCTGAATCCGCTGGGTCCGCGCGCTGGTGGGTGCCGACCTTGATCGGCACGCCTCTTCGGCGGGCATGACGCCTGACGGCGCATGGCTTTGGTAGGTGCCGACCTTGGTCGGCACGCTTTTTCGGCGGGCATGACGCCTGACGGCGTACGCCGACCGAGGTCGGCGACTACCGGCGCCACGCCGGCGGCGAATGGATTCCAATGAAACCAAATTTCCCTTGCCGCACTAGGCCGCAAGGCTGGTGCACTGCGGCATACTAGGGGTCTTGCCCCACAGGTGTGACATGACGCGCGCGTTCAACTTCAGTGCCGGCCCTGCGACCTTGCCGGAATCGGTCCTGCGCCAGGCGCAGGCGGAAATGCTGGACTGGCACGGTAGTGGTGCCTCGATCGTGGAAATGAGCCATCGCGGCGCGGAATTCATGTCCGTGGCCGCCGAGGCCGAGGCCGACCTGCGCCGCCTGCTCGATATCCCCGACGACTACGCGGTGCTGTTCCTGTCCGGTGGTGCCACCACCCAGCAGGCGCTGATCCCGCTCAACTTCGCCAGCCCCGGCCAGCGCGCCGACTACGTGGTCAGTGGCCATTGGGGAAAGACTGCGGTCAAGCAGGCCGGCGTCTACGTCGACGTCAACATTGCCGCCAGCAGCGAGCCCGACGGCTATCGCACGCTGCCGCCCCGCGCCGACTGGCAGCTCTCGCCCGACGCCGCCTATGTGCACATCACCGCCAACGAGACCATCCACGGCGTCGAGTTCCGTGATGTGCCGGATACCGGCGATGTGCCGCTGGTGGCGGACTTCAGCTCGTCCATCGCCAGCGAGCCGCTGGATGTACGCCGCTACGGTGTGATCTATGCCGGCGCGCAGAAGAACCTGGGCCCGGTCGGCATCGCAGTGATGATCGTCCGCCGCGATCTGCTCGAGCGTACTGGCCAGCCGCGCGCGGACATCTTCGATTACCGCTCGCATGTCGCCCGCGATTCGATGCTCAACACCCCGCCGACCTGGAACTGGTACCTGGCCGGCCTGGTGTTCAAGTGGATGCTGGCCGAAGGCGGCGTGGCCGAATTCGCCAGGCGCAATGCCGCCAAGGCGGCACTGGTGTACGGCGCCATTGATGGCTCCGGCGGCTTCTACCGGAACGAGGTCGCGCATGCGGCACGCTCGCGGATGAACATCCCGTTCTTCCTGCCCGATGCCGGGCTTGATGCCCGCTTCGTCGCCGAAGCCAAGGCTGCCGGCCTGCTGGCGCTGAAGGGACACAAGGTGGTCGGGGGCATCCGTGCCTCGCTGTACAACGCCATGCCGCTGGCCGGGGCCGAGGCGCTGGTCGCCTTCATGGCCGATTTCCAGCAGCGTCACGGCTGAGCAATGAACGGCGCGCACCGTCGGGTGCGGGTCCCGCAACAAGGAATTCCGATGGCAAGCAGCAAATCCAGCAAGAAGGCGCCGAAGAAGGCCGAACCGGCCAAGGACAGCGCGCCCAGCAAGGCGAAGGGCAAGGCCAAGGCCGCCTCGAACCCGGCACCCACCCTGGCACCGCTGGCGCTGGCCGATGTGCGCTCGAAGATCGACCAGATCGACCGTGACATCCAGAGCCTGATCGCCGAGCGCGCGCGCTTCGCCCACCAGGTCGGCAAGGCCAAGGGCAAGCTGGCCGCCGCTGTCGACTACTACCGCCCCGAGCGCGAAGCGCAGGTGCTGCGCATGGTGGTGGACCGCAATGAAGGCCCGCTCAGCGACGAGCTGCTGGTGCATGTCTATCGCGAGATCATGTCGGCCTGCCTGGCCCAGCAGGAGCCGCTGAAGATCGGCTACCTCGGCCCGGAAGGCACCTTCAGCCAGCAGGCCGTGCTCAAGCACTTCGGCCGCTCCGCGCTGGGCCTGCCGATGGCCAGCATCGAGGAAGTGTTCCAGGAAGTGGAAGCGGGCAACGCCGATTTCGGCGTGGTGCCGGTGGAGAATTCGGGACAGGGCACCATCCAGATCACCCTGGACATGTTCCTGACCTCCAACCTGAAGATCTGTGGCGAAGTGGAACTGCGCGTGCAGCAGTTCCTGATGTCGCGCAGCGGCCGCATCGAGGACATCGAGCGCATCTACGCGCATCCGCAGTCGTTCATGCAGACCTCGGCGTGGCTGCGCGCCAACCTGCCGAAGGCCGAGAAGATTCCGGTCTCGAGCAATGCCGAGGGTGCGCGTCGCGCGCGCAACGCCGACGACGCAGCGGCCATCGGCGGCGAGAGTGCCGGCCACGTGTACGGCCTGAAGAAGGTGGTCACCAAGCCGATCCAGAATGATGCCGACAACACCACCCGCTTCCTGGTGGTGGGCCGCAACATCTTCCCGACCTCCGGTCACGACCGCACCTCGGTGCTGGTGTTCATCCATGACAAGCCCGGTGCGCTGTTCGATGTGCTCAGCCCGTTCGCCCGCCACGGCATCAGCATGAACCGCATCGAGTCGCGGCCGTCGCACCACGGCAAGTGGGAATACGGCTTCTTCATCGACTTGGCCGGCCACATCGACGACGCGCCGATGCAGGCGGCGCTGGCCGAACTGGAAGCGCACTCGGCGCAGATCAAGGTGCTGGGCTCCTACCCGGTGGCCGTGCCCTGAGTGCTGCTGTGGCGGCCCTGGCCGCCGCTCCCTGATGCATCGCCGGCGCTGCCGGCGTTTACGGAACGATCGAACGATGAGCAACGCGCAACACTGGATCGCCCGCAAGGGCCAGCCGCTGCAGGGCAGCCTGACCATTCCCGGCGACAAGTCGGTCTCGCACCGCTCGGTGATGTTCGCCGCGCTGGCCGATGGCACTTCGCATATCGAAGGCTTCCTGGAAGGCGAGGACACCCGCGCCACCGCGCGCATCTTCAGCCAGCTGGGTGTGCGCATCGAAACCCCCAGCCCATCGCAGCGCATCGTGCATGGTGTGGGTATCGACGGCCTGAAAGCACCGGAGGCACCGCTGGACTGCGGCAATGCCGGCACCGGCATGCGCCTGCTGGCCGGCCTGCTGGCGGGCCAGGCGTTCGACTGCACGCTGATCGGCGATGAGTCGCTGTCCGGCCGCCCGATGCGCCGTGTCACCGGCCCGCTGTCGCAGATGGGCGCAAGGATCGATACCCAGGACGACGGCACGCCGCCGCTGCACGTGCATGGCGGCCAGACGCTGCATGGCATCGACTTCGCCTCGCCGGTGGCCAGCGCACAGATCAAGTCGGCCGTGCTGCTGGCCGGCCTGTACGCGCAGGGCGAAACCCGCGTGGTGGAACCCCACCCGACCCGCGACTACACCGAACGCATGCTGTCCGCGTTCGGCGTGGACATCGAGTTCTCGCCGGGCAAGGCGCGCCTGCGGGGCGGCCAGCGCCTGCGCGCCACGGACATCGTGGTGCCGGCCGATTTTTCCTCGGCGGCGTTCTACCTGGTCGCCGCCAGCATCATTCCCGGCTCCGAGCTGCGCCTGAAGCAGGTCGGCCTGAACCCGCGTCGCACCGGCCTGCTGCACGCGCTGCGCCTGATGGGGGCGGATATCACCGAAGAGAATCCGGCCGAGCAGGGCGGTGAGCCGGTGGCCGATCTGGTGGTGCGCTACGCTCCGCTGAAGGGCGCGCGTATTCCCGAAGCACTGGTGCCGGACATGATCGACGAGTTCCCGGCGCTGTTCGTGGCCGCCGCCGCCGCCGAAGGCCAGACCGTGGTGAGCGGTGCTGCCGAACTGCGGGTGAAGGAATCCGATCGTCTTGCGGCGATGGCCACTGGCCTGCGCGCGCTGGGCATGCAGGTGGACGAGACCGAGGATGGCGCCACCCTGCATGGCGGGGCTCGGCTGGGGAGTGGCACCATCGAAAGCCACGGCGACCATCGCATCGCCATGGCATTCGCCATTGCCGGCCAGATCAGCGACGGCGAAGTGCGCATCAACGACATCGCCAACGTCGCCACGTCCTTCCCGGACTTCGATGGCCTGGCGCGCAGCGCCGGCTTCAACCTGGCCTGATCGGCGGATCGCGTTTTCCGGTAGGTGCCAACCTTGGTTGGCACGCTCACATCACCCGGTAGGTGCCAGCCCTGGTTGGCACGCTCACATCGCCCGGTAGGTGCCAACCTTGGTTGGCACGCTCACATCACCCGGTAGGTGCCGACCCTGGTTGGCGCGCTCACATCGCCCGGTAGGTGCCAACCTTGGTTGGCACGCTCACATCGCCCGGCAGGTGCCAACCCTGGTTGGCACGCTCACATCGCCCGGTAGGTGCCAACCTTGGTTGGCACGCTCACATCGCCCGGTAGGTGCCAACCTTGGTTGGCACGCCTCCAGATAAAAGGACGGAGGCCGAAGCCTCCGTCTAAACATCACGAACCCCTCGTCCGCGATCAACGCTGTTCGGTACGGAAATCCACCGGGACCCGCACCACACTGGCCACTGCACGGCCTTCATGCATCGCCGGCTGGAACTTCCAGTTCTGCACGGCGCTCAGCACCGCGCGATCCAGGTCACGGCTGCGTTCGCCGCTGCGCGAAACAATCGCGGCATTAGTCACCTGGCCGCGGCTATCGACATTCAGGCTGGCGATCACGCTGCCCTGTACGCCATTACGCAGCGCGGCGGCGGGGTAGGTCGGCTTGATGTTGCCTGCCAGCGGGCGCGCCTCGCGATTGCGTACCGCAGGGGCGGCTTTGCGCTGGTTGCCGACCGGTGCGGCCTGGCGGGCCGCCGGCTCCTGCGCGTCGGCCACCGGCGCCTGCTCGGGGGCGGGAAGCATGCGCTCGCCGACCGGTGCCGGCGCCACGTCTTCCTGATTCGAGTGACGCAGCCAGAGCAGCGCGGCGGCAAACATCGCCACGATCAGCGCGATCCACATCCAGGGCGACGTGGGCTTGTGCTGTTCGCTGGCGTCTTGCTGCAGCTGCGGCGAATGAAGGTCTTCGTGGGTGGTGGCGGTCATCGCAAACTCCTTCCGTCAATGGACGACGGGGAGAGTGTTGCGCGGGCCAGTGGCGGGAAGTGTCAGCGTTGCGTCAACGTCACCGGCAGGGTTCAGGTTGCCTGCCGGGAAACGTTCAGTTACTGGGTCTTGAAGTCGAACGGCACTTCAATGCTGCCCGGTACGGCTTGGCCGTTGCTCTGCGCCGGGGTGAAACGCCAGCGGCGCACGGCGTCGGTGGCGGCACGGTCGAGCTCGCGTGAGCCGCTGCGCTGGATCACCGTGGCATTGTTCGGGTAGCCGGTGGCATCCACGTCCACGCGCACCACCACGCTGCCGGTCTCGCCCGCGCGCAGGGCCGCGGCCGGGTAGGCCGGCGGCGGCGACTGGCCGGCAATCGGCATCGGCTGGCTGTTGCCGGTGGCGGCTGGCGCAGGGCTCGGCGTGGCCGGGGCCGGTTCAGCGGTGGGCGCCGGCGGCGGCGGGGCGGTTTCGACCAGCTTCGGGGCGTCGTCCTCTACCGGGGCCGGCTTGGCATCGGGCATGTCGCTGGAGCCTGCGGCGGCGGCCAGCGGTTCCGGCAGCGGTTCCACCTGCGCGGTCTCCTGCGGGGTCTGCGCGGCCGGATCGGCACGGAAGAACTCCTTGTCGCGGCCGGTCAACCAGACCAGCACGAACAACAGCACGCCCACGCCGAAGGCGATGCCGGCGATCTTCAGGGCGTTGCGCGGGATATGCACAGTGAACGACTTGGCGGACGACGAGCGGGGTGCAGACATGGACCGGACCAGTACGGAATAGCCCGATTCTGCCACGCCAGGAATGAACCGGGCGGCAGAAATCCGTATAACAAGCGATAATCCCATCCCTGATACCCACCACGACACCTGCCATGCTTGATCCAGCCCTGCTCCGCCACCAGCCCGCCGACCTCGCCGAACGCCTGCGCACCAGCCGCGGCTTCGAGCTCGACGTGTCTGCCCTGGAGTCCCTGGAGGCGGATCGCAAGCGCATCCAGGTGCGGACCCAGGAGCTGCAGAGCCTGCGCAACAGCCGTTCCAAGGCCATCGGCCAGGCCAAGGCCAAGGGCGAGGACGTCTCGGCCATCATGGCCGAGGTCGCTGCCTTCGCCGACGAGCTGAAGGCCTCGGAAGTGGCGCTGGACGAACTGCGCGAGAAGATCGAAGCGATCTCGATGGGCATTCCGAACCTGCCGGCCGACGACGTGCCGGCCGGTGCCGACGAGAACGACAACGTCGAGCAGGCGCGCTGGGGTACCCCGCGCCAGTTCGATTTCAAGGTGCTCGACCACGTCGAACTGGGCGCCCGCAACGGCTGGCTGGACGGCGAGACCGCGGCCAAGCTGTCCGGTTCGCGCTTCACCGTGCTGCGTGGCCCGATCGCGCGCCTGCACCGCGCCCTGGCCCAGTTCATGGTCGACCTGCACACCGGCGAGCACGGCTACGAGGAGACCAACGTGCCGCTGCTGGTCAACGCCGACTCGCTGCGCGGCACCAGCCAGCTGCCGAAGTTCGAGGACGACCTGTTCAAGACCGCCGTGGGCGACTCCACGCGTTACCTGATCCCGACCTCGGAAGTGCCGCTGACCAACATCGTGCGCGATGAGATCGTCGACGCCGAGCGCCTGCCGCTGCGCATGACCGCCCACTCGATGTGCTTCCGTGCCGAGGCCGGCAGCGGTGGCCGCGACGTGCGCGGCATGATCCGCCAGCATCAGTTCGAGAAGGTCGAGCTGGTCTCGATCAGCCGCCCGGAAGACAGCGACGCCGAACACCAGCGCATGACCCGCTGCGCCGAAGTGGTGCTGGAAAAGCTGGGCCTGCCGTACCGCAAGGTGCTGCTGTGCACCGGCGACATGGGCTTCTCGGCGGTGAAGACCTACGACTTGGAAGTCTGGCTGCCGTCGCAGGAAACCTACCGCGAGATTTCCTCGTGCTCGAACTGTGGTGACTTCCAGGCCCGCCGCATGCAGGCGCGCTGGCGCAACCCGGCCACCGGCAAGCCGGAGCTGGCGCACACGCTGAACGGCTCGGGCGTGGCCGTTGGCCGCGCGATGATCGCGGTGATGGAGAACTACCAGAGCGCCGACGGCAGCATCACCGTGCCGGAGGCCCTGCGCCCGTACATGGGTGGCCTGGAAACCATTGGCTGATAGCCGGCGCTGCGCGCCGCCGCCCGAGCATGGGCTCGGGCGCTACAGATCTGTGTAGAGCCGAGCCTATGCTCGGCTCTCCTTTATGGCCCTCAGCTTCTCCAGCGGCACCCATCCCGGTTCACCGTTCTCCGGCACGCACCATGCCCAGCCATTGAGCGTGCGCATCCCGCGCAGCGTCTGCCCGGGGTCCACATCCAGTTCGCGCGCGCAGTAATCCTGCGTGGCAAACGCGCCACCCTGCGCATCGCCGCCGATCACCGGCGTCGGCACGAATCCGGGCTGCTGTCCCTCGGCCTCGCAGAGGAACCAGTCGTCCCAGCCCTCCGGGCCTTCATAACGTTCGCCCACCACCAGCGCCTGGCCGCGGCGCAGGATGATCGGGTGCGGAAATTCGCTGCGGTGCGCAGCCGTCACGATGTAGTTCATGCCCCCAGCCTAGCGCGCCGCAAAAGAAAACGGCCCCGCACAGCGGGGCCGCCAGGGTGGGCCGGGAGGGGGAGGGGATCCCGGCCCGCGTTCAGCGCCCAGACGAGGAGAGAGGGGCGCCGAACGTTGGAACGCGTTACGCCGCGACGGCTTCGGCCGCTTCGTGCGACGGCAGCGCCGCCAGCGCACCGGCGATGGCGTCTTCACGGTGCTGCGGCGAGTAGGCGATGCCCTCGGCGCGCACGAACTCGACTTCGTTGATGCCCATGAAGGCGAACACCTGACGCAGGAACGGCTCCTGGAAGTCGGCCGGCGAGTCGGTGTAGATGCCGCCGCGGCTGCTGGCAATGATCACCCGCTTGCCACCGGCCAGGCCCACCGGGCCGTTCTCGGTGTACTTGAAGGTGCGGCCGGCCACGGCCACGCGGTCGATCCAGGCCTTCAGCGTGGACGGGATGCTGAAGTTGTACATCGGCGCGCCGATCACCACGATGTCGGCCTCCAGGAACTGCTGCATCACCTGTTCAGCATCGGTCGCTTCAGCGGCGTCGGTCTTGGCCAGCGAGCTGCTGCGCAGGTGCGGTACCGGATTGGCGTCAAGATCGCGATAATCGACCTGCAGGCCGTCGATCTGGCTGGCGAGGCGGGCGACCACGGCGGCCGACAGCTGGCGCGAGACGGAGTTGTCGCCAAGCACGCTGGCGTCGAGATGCAGAAGCTTCATGGCAGTCACCTATGTTCTGGGAGGAAGGGGCGGGGTGGCCCCGCCGACGGAGAGAACGATAGGTTGTTGCAAAGGCGGAATAAAGGTGATTGAATGCCACGTATTGTTCTAGATATGGAACTTGGGCATGCATGACCTGAATGACCTGTACTACTTCGCGATGGTGGTCGACCACGGCGGATTTGCCGCCGCCGAGCGGGCGCTGGGTATTCCCAAGTCGCGACTGAGCCGCCGCATCAGCCAGCTGGAAACCGACCTGGGCGTGCGCCTGCTGCAGCGCTCCACGCGCCGTTTCGCGGTCACCGACGTCGGCACCAGCGTGCACCGGCATGCGCAGACGATGCTGGCCGAAGCGCAGGCCGCACGCGAAGTAGTGGACCGCCTCAGCGCGGAACCGCGCGGCGTGGTGCGCGCCAGCGTGCCGGTGTCACTGGCGCAGATGCAGCTGCCCAAGCTGCTGCCCAAGTTCCTTGAGCAGTATCCCAAGGTGCGGCTGCAGCTGAACATCAGCAACCGCCGCGTGGACATCATCAACGAAGGCTACGACGTGGCCCTGCGCGTGCGTTCGCGCCTGGACGACGACGGCAGCCTGGTGATGCGCAGCTTCGGCCAGGTGCAGGAACTGCTGGTGGCCAGCCCGAAGTACCTCGACCGCGCCGGCCGCCCCAAGGACCCGGAAGAGCTGACCCAGCACGTGACCCTCAGCATCAGCGAAGACGAAGCCCGCCAGCGCTGGGAACTGCATGGCCCGGAAGGCGAAGTGCGCCGGGTCGACCTGCAGCCGCGCGTGGCCGGCTTCGACTTCCCGTTGCTGCAGAGCATGGTGAAGGACGGTTTCGGCATCACCATGCTGCCGGAAACCGTGTGCGCCGACGCCGTGCGTAATGGCGAGCTGGAAGTGGTACTGCCGGACTGGTCGCTGCCGCAGGGCGTGTGCCACGCCGTGTTCGCCTCGCGCCGCGGCCTGCTGCCGGCGGTGCGCGTGTTCATCGACTTCCTGGCCGAGCACCTGCCGCCGCAGCTGGAGGCCTCGCGCCTGGATTGCGGTGGCGCCTGTGAAAAGGCCAAGGAGCGGATCAAGGCCAGTGCACTGGGTGCGCTGGCGGTGGATGCCGGCTGAGAAGGCGGGTAGGTAGCGCCGGGCCATGCCCGGCGTTGCTGTATTCCGGCGCCGATCAGTTCCGGCCGAACAGCCGGTCCCAGAAACTACGGCGTCGCGGTGCGGCCGGTGGCGGTCCGGCTGCAACGACGGGCGCTTCCAGCACCGCCATCAGCTCCGCGCTGCGCGGCTTCTTCAGGAATCGCGCATAGTCCAGATAGCTGGTCACCTTGCTCATGTGCAGGCGTTCGGGCATTGCCGGCAATGCGCCGCCCTGCAACAGCACCCGCAATGCCTGCGGACGATCCAGGCGGATCGCCTCGTACAGGGCGGTGCCGCCACAGCCCGGTTCGATCAGGTTGGCGCGCTGCGGCGCATCCTCCAACAGGGTTTGCAATGCCTCCGCGTCGTCTCGTTCTACTGCAGCCACCAGCCGCGCCAGCGCCTCGGCTTCCGCAGCTGGCAGGTTGTCGCGATAGGCCTGGTCGGCAATCTCGCGCTCGTCGCGCCCATCGCCGCCCTGGATGCACAGGAAATCGGTGACCAGGGCGACCGGAATGCCGGACGTATCCAGCGCCCAGTAGCTGGGATAGACACCGTCGCCCCAGCCGCTGGTGAACACCACCAGGCCGTGCGGCGAGTCCTCGCCCCAGGGGCGGTACTCGGCGCCTTCATCCAGGCCATCGTGGTCGATCAGTGCATCCGACCATTCACTCTCTTCGTCGCCATCGGCCTGTTCGATGAGGGCCAGCAGCGCCTGCTGGGTGTCGGTGTCCATGAAGCAACCGATGCCGGCGTCGACCGGGTAGCCGATGAAGCTGTCCTCATCCAGGCCGGTTAGATCCTGCGTGGTCCAGCGCGCCATCTGCCAGTGCAGGGCGGTCGCGGTGAGAGCTTCGCGTGGCTTGAACCAGACCACGGCCAACGCCGGGCGGCCGCTGTGCACGATGATCTCGACCGGATGCCGGCCCAGCGGGGCGGTGTAGTCGGCCAGCGCAGGCGCCTCGGCCTGCACCAGCGGATCGCAGACCACCACGTGCCCGCTGCTGACCGGCAGGTGCCCGGCGAAGGTGCGGTGCAGGGCCACAGCGGCCAGCTGGGTGTCGTCCAGCAAGCAGGTGCGCAGGTTGGCCAGATCGAGATGGGCCATGGCGGCTCCGAGTGCGGTGAAGGCCCCCACCGTGCCGGATGCGAAGGGCAGGGGCAAGGTGGTCTTGGGCAAATGCCCTTCACGTGCGAGAATACGGCGCTGCCCGGGCGACCGGGACCCGATTGGAGAGATGGCCGAGCGGTTTAAGGCACCGGTCTTGAAAACCGGCGAAGGGTTAAACCTTCCGTGGGTTCGAATCCCACTCTCTCCGCCAACCCTTAGTAAGTGTTTGTTTTTAAACGACATTTTTTAGGGTCATGAAGGGCGGCTTGGGGCACAAATCGGGGCACAACTCCGATGCGATTACCAAGCTATCTCACTCGCTCTTCCACTGGTCGTTACCAGTTTCGCATGCGCGTTCCGACTGACATGCGCGGCATCGTCGGCAAACCTTTCGTCAAGCATCCCCTAGGCATCCACCTGCATAGCGCAAGGGTGGCTGCCTTGGCCATCGCACAGCGTTATGCTCAAGCATTCGATGCCATCAGGGATGGGTGCATGACCAAGAAGGGACTCACGGTTGAGGATGTTCTGCGCAGCGTCGCGGAGAACGGCTCCCGGCGTTATGAAATTGACTTGCCGGGCTTCCGTCTCCGGACCACGGATGCGGCCGACCATGCTCGAGCAATGGAGGCGCTGGAAGAAATCGGCAAGTTCCACTTCCGTGATGCGGGGGCAGTACCGGCGGCGGATGGGCCAAAACTGTTGGAATCAGTGGCGGCGCAGCCCCTGCCAGCTGAGACGATCAGCCTGATCGATGCGAAGCGAATCTGGCAGGACAAAGTCGCCGCCGAGGACATTGAGGTCAAAACGGTCGGCATCAAACTGCTTCCCGTGACAGAGCTGATCGAGTTCTTGGGCGCCGAGCGCGAGCTGCATACCATCACGCGGCCTGAGATGGCCCGCTTCTACGACCATTTGGCCAAGCGCGGGTTAACGCGTTCTACGCTCAACAATCGCCAGAGCTACCTCGCAGGAAAGAGAGGATTCTTCACTTGGGCAATGGCTTCAGGCTATGTGCTCAAGGGAGACAATGTCGCCGCAGGTCACGTCAGCGTTTCGATGGCCGAGAAGCGCAAGCGTAGAAAATTTGGCTTCCAGGCCTTTACCTTGGAGCAGGTCCATCAACTCTTCGCACCCGATAGCTTCAGGCAGCTTTCAACGGGAGCGCGCTGGGCGGCTTTGTTGGGCCTGTATACGGGAGCCCGGGCGGGTGAGGTGGGGCAGCTGTTCACCCTCGACGTCAAGGAGGAGGAGGGGATCCCGTGCATACGGTTTACCGATGAGGGGGAGGATCAGCGGTTGAAGACCGATGTTTCCAATCGGGTCGTCCCGTTGCATCCCGACCTGATCAAGCTCGGTTTCTTGGACTACGTCGCCGAACGAAGGGAGAGCGGGGACTGGCGATTGTTTCCGCAGGCTGACAGTAAGGCGAAGAATGGTGCGGGGAACTGGATATCGAAGGCGTTCAGCTACTACCTCCAAAAGCACAGTGGTGGGTGGCCGAAAGCGAAGCGTGGTTTCCATAGTCTCCGAAAGACCGTGATTCAGGAGATGCAGGGCAGCGGTGTGGCCTCTGAGATGCGAGCCCAAATCGTCGGCCACGAATTGGACGACGAACACCACGCGACTTACAGCAGGCCCTTTACGGTGAGTGAGAAGCTCAACGGTGCAGGAGGAACGCCAGCTTTGGGTGTCATAGATTACGGAATCGACCTGGAGGCGCTGCGCACCCTGCCGGCGCGCAAGGTCGGGCGGCGCAGCAGCAATGCTGCCGCGCGCTCTTCAAAGGTCGGCCGTAAGGGGAGCGAGCCGAACTAATGGCCCTCACTGCCGCCGATGCCCACCGACGAGCCATCGACCGCTTTCTCGGCAAACTCTCTGGCTCCGAAACCGTGGGCCAGATGGAGAAGAAGGTTGCAGACCATCTGCGCCTAGCGAAGTTGCGCCCCACGGTGGACGTGGAGCTGAGCTTCAATGAGGCCGCTGGGGTGTTGGCGATCAGCACGGCCCAGTTGCAACACCTCTTGAAGGAACACTCCCCAACGGGGACGCTGTTCACGGTGAAGGGAACTCGCAAGCGCTCGACCACCCTTGTCCCGTTGATGGCCTGGGCAGCCGAGCTCAAGGCTAAGGGCCTTTGGAAGCCGTTGAGCGAACGGGGCGTTGCGATCGACACCCTCCTAACTGCAGAACTGCCTTTTCTGGTGGCCAAAGGGCCCAAGGCTAAGCAGCTCTTCCTGGAGCCACTGACTGACCAACCGATCACCGATGCGCTAATTCGCCGGCTCCAAGCATTGGGCGCGCAGATCGGGCTTGGGATTCGGGTCTGCACGCTGGCCGAGGCATTCGCCCAGCCTTGGCAAAACCCTGACGTAAAGCGCCAGTGGGTGGACGCATTCAACAACGCAGCCCAAGCCCAGGCCAGCCGTCTGCGATACCTGGCTCAGCAGCTCGACGCCTCGCGAGCTAGGGTGATCGAACAAGCGCTGGACGAACGCCTGCAGCCGGCGCCTCCAAAGATGCCCGACAAGCGCAATGGGCGAATGTAACGGCCGCTAACGGATATTGGAGGCCTCCAATATCCGTATCGATGGAAGCTCTCAGTTCGGATGATTACTCCAACGCCTCGGTGGTCGGGGCGATGGAGCAAGCCGATGGGCCTCGATATGTATGCGGTCAAGACCCGCACTGATGTGCGAGATCGCACTCAAGAACTATTTTTCTACTGGCGAAAGCATCCGAACCTTCACGGTTGGATGTGCAAGTTGCACAGTGCTAGGACGGGGCAGGTTGATCCCTTCGACTTCAACCAAGTTCCCGTATTCCTTGGATTGGACGATCTTGATGCGTTGAAACGGGCTGTCCTGAACGATGATTTGCCTTATACCCAAGGCTTCTTCTTCGGTGAATCGGATCCCGATCGAGCTGAAGAAGATCTGGACTTCATTGCGCAGGCCCGCGCACTGATCAACGACGGTTGGAACGTGTTCTACGACTCTTGGTGGTAACCCGCAGTCAGCAGCGCCTCTCGGGATAGTTCAAGCCCAACTCCCAAAACCCATTCCTTCAACGCGGCAACGCAGCCGTGCTGGCGGAGCATTGCCTGGAGAATCCTCATGCAGCCCAAGTCCAACGTTCTGCCGTTCAACGCAGCAACCCGCTCCAAGCGCCTTCTGGCTCAGAAACCCACCCGGCTCACCTCCGTTTGCTACAAGGCAAGCGACAAGGCCCACACGAGCGTCGATTGGTATACCCCGCCTGCCATCGTCAAGGCGCTGGGGGGCAAGCGCGGCTTTGACCTCGATCCTTGCACGCCCGAAGACCCGTTGCGGCTGCCGGCACCCACGGCCCGCCGAATGTTCCCGCCGAGCCAGGACGGCCTGCTCACGCCGTGGCCCAAGCAGGCATTCGTCTGGATGAACCCGCCCTACGGCAAGGGCATGGAGAAATGGCTGAGCAAGCTGGCCAACCACCCCGGCGGCGGTATCGCCCTGGTGCCGGTCAACATGGAGACGGGATGGATGCACGACTGCGTGCTTTCCCACCCCAGCGCGACGGCGATCCTGTTCACCCGTGGGAGGCTGAAGTTTGTGCGTCCCGACGGATCCACCGGCAGTGCGGCGCCTTCGGGATCGTTGGTGGTGGCTTACGGCAAGCGCGCCGCCGGTCACCTTCAGCAAGCGCACGCAAGCGGTGTGCTGCGCGGGAAGTTCTTTGCCCTCCAGCGGGTGGCGCAGGTGGCCACTGCGAACCAGGGGAGTGCGAACGATGAGTAACCAGACCAAAGCAGCCCTCCATATCCTTCAGTGGATGAGCGATATGGAAGGCAGGGTTGAGGGGTGCGATGGCGCAATCAATGTTGCGAAGGCATGGGAGGAACGCGAACTTCAAAAGAAGGCGCAGGCTTACAAGCGGCTGGTGAAGGCCGTCAACTGTATTCCTGCCCTCTCGCCTCGCGAACGCATGTCCAAATTCGTGGCATACGGTCTTAGGGCGGCCGTTCACAAGCAGCTGGAAAAGCGCAAGAACGGGGTGGGGGTATCGGTGTTGCCTTGGATGGACGTGGGCCTGCTCAGCGACGTGGATCTTGAAGACGGGGATTGGGGGGCAGAGGTGGCCGACGCCTACATCGCCGCCATCGGAAGCGCTGAGCCGTTTGAGTGCATCCTCGGGTGGGTGTTCAACGAGCTGGCGGGATCGGGTCAGAAGAAAAGGGATTGCCAGGACTTCACCCCGTGGGCCCTTGCTCAGGGCGCGATGAGGTTTCTTCCCAGGGGTTTGGGCGATGGGCGTCAGGAACCGCTGTTCAACGATTTCACTTGCGGTGCTGGAACGCTGCTTCTGGCCCGTGTCCATGCCCTTCTTTGGAGCCAATCCAACGATCCGGACGCGTTGATGGACCTGGTGGTGTCGGCCAACGACAGGGATCCGCTCTGCGCTGCAATGACCGCTCTCCAGCTGTTGATCAATCAGTTGGTCTGGAAGCGCCCCATCGGAGCCGTTCACGTGGAATGCAAAGACATCATCGCTCAGCGTCACCTGTTGGTGCCGGTGTTTGTGTCGGAGTGTCGCGAGGATTGCCCATTCGAACTCGTGCGGGACGATTTGTAGCAAGCAAATGGTTGCGGATAGGGGCAGTGTCCCAGTCAAAGCTGCCGTGCGGTTCGCCCAGGGCTCAACCCTTGCCGGGTGCCAGTGACGGTTAACGCCGGTGGTGCCCACCCGGGCCTGTCGCTATCGCGCCGAAGGCGGAGTTATTCACTTCCAAGCGGGCTTTTAGATTTTAGAAGCCGGCGCGAAGCGACCGGCAGCTGCGTGCGGGTGTGCGGAAAGTTCTTTGCCATCCGCGAGTGACGCCGGCGAAGAGTGATCTTCTCGGAGACGTAACAAGCACCCGTTACA
This sequence comes from Stenotrophomonas sp. YJH_SMC_135, assembly GCF_059372355.1. NCBI lineage: Bacteria > Pseudomonadati > Pseudomonadota > Gammaproteobacteria > Lysobacterales > Lysobacteraceae > Stenotrophomonas > Stenotrophomonas sp. YJH_SMC_135. Next base: position 278,423 of record NZ_JCAFVN010000003.1, on the reverse strand, counting down.
CCCGTCACAAGTGCTTGTTACGGCAGTTTGTCCAATGGATTCAATGGCTTTGCAGAGGCGAAGGCGCATGTAACGGGTGTAACGGGTGGGTAGGTATTACTTGCAGCTGCATCAGAGATTTTGGCGTCAGGGCCAATCACTTTTTTCAAATCAATGGATCTACTTGTTACACCTGTTACACCCGTGACAACCCTTGTCTGGTAAGGGTTTCAGCCGTAACAAGGGGTGTAACAAGCACCTGTTACACCTTGGCTGAAAAGCGTGAATTGCCTCTCGTTTATGCAAAAAATGCTGTTGAGGCAACGGATATTGGTTTTAGTCAAGAAGTCGATCTGGACAAGTTCGTGAGCTCTGTTTGGATGGGGTTGTGGCCACAACGGGACCACATCACCCAGGAAACGAGCAATGACGAACTCCCCCACATCGAAGAAGGCGACGCAACCGCGAGACGAAATGCTGAAGGCGCGGGTGAGTCGAGCGTTCAAGCGGCGGCTTCAAGCGGCGGCTGATGCCCAGGGCAAGACTTCATCGGAAGCCATGCGTCAAGCGCTGGTGGAATGGATGAGTCGCGTCCAGCAGGCCGCGTAATCAACAAAAAACCCCGGCGCCAACCGGGGTTCAAGAAAACGGACAACACACACATGAACGATACAACACCAACTTCGGGTGTCAATGGGCGCCCCAGCAATGTCCTTTCCTTCCGCGGGAATGCGGCCCCCAAGGCGGCTTTTGGAGCACCAGCGCCCAAGGCAACCTTGAGCGATCAAGCATTCGAGGCCGACTTTGCCGACTACTTGAAAGCGACGGAGGAGTATGCGATCGGAGGCAAGATGCCGGATGGCGACGACGACTGCAGCTTCTTCCGTTGGCTTCCAGAGCAAGGCTACTGGGACCGTTGCTCGGGGAAGGACATGGCGGCCAAGGCGCTTTCCTGGCTGCGATTGGAGCGCAAGGACAAGGCGAACGCAGGTCATGCAACCAGTTGCATGAACACGGCGGTGCTTGAGTTGATGGGGGATCGGAAATGCTGGTTGCCCAAAAAGTCTGATCGCAGGGCCATCGTTCCCCTCAAGGGGGGCTACCTGGAGATCGTCAAGCCTGACGAACCGCGTTGTGCTCGCGCAGCGGCGGTTGGAGAAGAGGTCGTTGATCAGGACGTTTTCTCCCCGACCTATGGACAGAGTTTGGGCCCGCGCCAAGCACTCCTGTTTCAAAACGACGAGACGCCGTCTAGGACGCGCATTCGGGTCCTCGCGGCCACCAAGGGGCATGGAATCACTTACCAGGTCCCTGCCACGCTGCGGATGGACCAAGTTGACGGCGATGGCTACTACACTCCCAAGCCGCTGGATCCCAGTTCGAAGTTCGGTCAATATCTGGATCTCTTTCAGCCCGACCTGGAGGTGCGTGCACTCCTTCAGGAGGCGGTGGCCAGCTCGTTGATGTCGATCTGCTTTGAGAAGGCCTTCTTCCTGGTCGGGTCGGGCAGCAATGGCAAATCCACGTTCCTCCACATCCTGCGCGCCCTTCATCCCCGCAACGTGTCGCTGCGTCTGGAGAAGCTGGACGGGACTTTTGCCATGGCCCCACTGGTGGGCAAGAGTGCCTACATCGTCACGGAGACGCCAAAGGTCCTTGCTGCGTCTATCCAGGAGGTCCTGAAAGCGCTCATTTCCCGTGACCCGATCCAAGTCGAGGCCAAGCGCAAGGACGCATACACCACCCTCCCGATCGGCACACTGTTCGCCAGCGTCAACGCCTGGTTCACGGTTTCCGGACATGAGCACGGGTTCTGGCGAAAGGTCCTGGCCATCCCCTTCAATGTTCGCATGGGTGAGAAGACCCATGAGGGAGCGAAGGGTGGAAATGGAAAGAAGCGTGAGCCTGACTTCCACCTGCAGATCACCGAAAGCGAGGAGGAAATGGCCCAGGTGCTGGACTGGGTGCTGGAAGGGGCGCTGCGCCTCATGGAGCGTGGCGGGTTTTCCGAAAAGCTGCCCGACGCCGTGCTGGCGCTGGCCGAGCAAAACCGAATGGAATCGGACACGACCATGGCCTACATGGCGGACCGCGACGCTTCCTACGACAGCGGTGTTTGCACCGACAAGACTGCCATTTACGCCGACTACCGCCAATACGTGTTGGAAGAGTTGGGCAAGAAGCCTGTCAACGCGGAGGACTTCTGGAAGCGCGTTCGCGAGAAGTTTCCCGAGGCCGGCATCTACCAAATCTCCCATGGGGGCAAGAAGCCTCGAGTGGCCGAGATTCGAATTGCTGGGATCAAGCCGCTGCGGGACATGGCGGATTTGGAAACGCCCGTGTGAGCCAGTTCCACAACAACCATTTTGCGGTTGGCTGGCTTGTAGAGAGGTTGGGGCTCAATGCCGTCAGCCGCAGGCGGAAGCAGTGGTCCCATTTCTCATCCAGCCCTAGAGGCGCCCTGTCAGCAGGTGCGGTCGTGGCGGGGGCTTGCCAAATCCCCATCCTGTCGCATGCTGAAACCATGACCCCTTCCGATGCTTTTGTGGACGACAGCATGGACCGCCAGGACGCCCTGGCGGCCTCCCCCCGTTTCACCGTGCAACGAACGCCGGATGGAGTCCGTGTGCAGCTCCAGGAGGGCGACACAGACCCCGGCACCGGTTTGACCATCGACCGGGCCTTGGCGTTGCTGGAGAACCTATTGGAGCAGGGACGCGCCGTCACCATTCACGATTGAAATTTCCAACCCCCTTGGCGTTGCCGACAGGCGCCTTTCCTTGCCTTCCAGGAGAGCCTGTCCGTGTCCGATGCCACCCCCAACGAAAGCTTCCTTCAGTGCCACTCCCGCGACGTCGTCGAACGCCTGATCCGCCAAATGGAGGAGGGCACCGGTCCCTTCCTCAAACCCTGGGACGCCCGCGTGGACCTCGGGTTGCCGATGAACCCCACGACGGGCAAGAGCTACCGGGGCGGAAACCTTCTCCACCTGTGGGCCCTGCAGAGCGCCTGGGACACCCAGGACAACCGGTGGATGACTTACAAGCAAGCCGCGGCCGTGGGCGCTCAGGTGCGCAAAGGTGAGAAGGCCAGCGTGATTGAGTATTGGGATTGGTCGCCGGTCGAAGAGGCCAAGAAGAGCGGGGACCCCGATCTCATCGCCAAGGCCTACCCCAAGGTCTTCTTTCCCCGGGTGTTCAACGCGATGCAGATCGATGGGTTGCCGGCACTGGTCTTGCCAGCCCCGCGGCCAGAGCCCGATGTCCATCAGGCCTGCGAAGCGGTGCTCAATGACAGCGGAGCCGAGATCCACCACGACGGGGGCAACCAGGCGTTCTACCGGCCGATGACGGACAGCATCCATTTGCCCCAGCGCAACACCTTTCACTCGGCCAGCGGTTACTACGCCACCGCGTTGCACGAACTGGGCCACTGGACCGGCTTTCCCACCCGCCTCAACCGCGATCAGAAGGGGGCTTTTGGGAGCATCGACTACGCCAAGGAAGAACTGGTCGCGGAGGTGTCGTCCATGTTGATGGGCGAACGCCTGGGCATTGGCCACGATCCAACCCAGCACGCGGCTTACGTGAAGTCCTGGATCCAGATCCTCCGGGACGATCCCAGGGAGCTCTTCCGAGCCGCGGCGGCGGCCGAGCGGGTGGTGGAGTTCCTGAAGGTGCCCGAGTTGGTTCGCGAGCCGCTCCCGAAGGTTGAGCAGGAGCGGCAGCTCGTGGCAGCCAACCAGCAGGAGCTTGAAAAACCTAACGGCACGAAGGCCCGCACGAAAGCGCGTGAGAAGACCCGGCGGCGGAATCACGTGATGGTGGTCTGAACCCCCTTGCGCATTTCCAGAATCGATCTATGCATAGGTGAACCTACTCACGAAATGGAGGTGCACCTTGAAACCCATCGTCCTGGCCCTTGCATTGGCGTCGTCTGCTCCAGCTGCCTTTGCCGCCGATTCCACCTCCGCTCGCCGCTATGGTTCGTCCGAAGCCCTGTCGGTCCAGGACGCCCGACTGGGCGAGGTCCTGATGGTTCGCACGGTTCAACTGAAGTCCGACCAGCGGCTCAACGCTGGTTCTGCTATTGGGGCGGCCGTTGGTTATGGGGCTGCTAATCAAGTCAAGAGCCGGGACTACCGCAATGCTGCCCGCGTGGCCGGTGGCGTCATCGGTGGGGTCGCCGGAACCGCGGTTCAAAAGGGCCTCAGCGGCCGGCGTGCGGTGGAGATCTACGTGCGCGACTTGTCTGATCGCCGCCAGCGCGTCCTCGCGGTGGTCCAAGACGCCGACGTGGACGTGCGCGAAGGTGATCGGGTGTTCCTGGTGGGGAAGGGTAAGAAGACCCGGGTGGTGCCGATGGCGCGGATTGAAGCGTGGGGTGGTGCCGAGAACGCAGCGTGGGGTAGTGCCGAGAACGCAAGTGCGTGCGGGGTGGGCGCTTGTGGCGTGAGTTTAGGGGACATGCGCTGATGGACATCGCGAACCCCATCCTTGCTGTTTTGTTCCTTGGCGCGTTTGCCTACGTAACCGCGTTTGCGCCGATCTGGGCCGGGCACCGTTTCCGACTGGTGTGGGACGGACTGCGCCGACGACGCAAGGGAATCTCCACGGTCGTCGTTCTCAATGCTTTGGCTGGGCTGCTCAGCGTGTTGTTCCTGCTCGGAATCTGGTTGGTCTTGTTCTCAGGGGCGCAAACGGAAATCTCAGCTTCCAAAGTGGTTGTTCTACTCGCAGTTGTCCTCGTGGACGCTCTGCTCTTCCAAAAAGGATGGAGCCGGGCAGCACTGAGAAGCCAGGATTGAGCCGAGACCTTGCCCACCGCCGCTCCGAGGTCGCCCGGATGTTTCGAGAGGGACACCGCCGGGCGGCCATCGCCCAAGCCCTGGGCATTCCGTCACCCGTGGTGAGCGCCGACCTGGCTCACCTGGGGTTGCGTCAAAAGCCCCGGCGCCCACTGGCTAATCAGCACGCCCTGGTGGTGCGCCTCCTGGAGCAGGGGAACAACGGCCCTGCAATTGCCAAGCGCCTGGGCGTGACCCGGCAGGCGGTCCACGCTTATCTGCAGGCCCATGGTCTGCTCCCAAACCAGAGGAGGATGCCATGACCCTTTTTCTGGTGGTCGTGCTGTCTGAGCTCGTCCTCTCCGCGGTCACTTTCGGGATCGCGTGGCTGTGCGCCTCCAAAGCCCGCAGCGCACGCAGGGGCTGGGAGGCGTTCCAAGCCGGCCGGGAAGACGTCCCATCCGTGGTTGCGTTGGTGTGGCATTTGGCCGTGTTCTACGCGTGCCTGGCACTGCTGGCTTACCAGCTACAGCATGTGGTGAGCCAAGTCTGGTTGGATCCTTCCAACCTATACCTGTCATCCACGCTGGCGCTTGTCGTCTATTCGATGACGTGTGGGCTGCTTCAGGGCAGCGGGCTGGCCCGGAGGCGAGCATGAGGACCAGTCACGGGCGGTTCCGCCCAGACGCCGTCGACGCCCGCCCTCGCCACGATGGGCTGTTTCAGGGCGAAGTCACGGGCGAGGAAGCTCATCAAGAGCGTGATTCGTTGCTTCAAGCGCTTTACACCGAATCGCTCCACGCCCGCGGGGACGTGGACGCCATTGATCGCATGCTCGATGCCCACCGAGAGGCGTTTGGGGAGCCCGAGCAAGTCGCCTATGCCCGTCAGCAAGACGAACGCCATGATCGGGCATTGCCCTTGCCCAACATCGGTCGGCCGTTGAGGCCGTCCCTGGAGCGCTACCTGGACGAACATCGGTCATGGAACCCACCAACCGCCAAAGAGGTCGCCATCGCACGTTCCAGGGGCCCCGGCATGGTGCGCGGAGGGAAGGTGTGGCGTGCGTCAGACGACGTTGTCGAGGTTCCCCTGGAGGCGCCCAAGGACGCCCCACGGCAGGGGATGCGATGACCGCCCTATGGGGCTTGAAGCGGTGTCTTGCCCAAGCCTTTGGCGGTGCGCTTGTTATGCAGGAAAAACGCGAAGAAAACTGTGCGTGTTCTTTCCAATGGCAGGATTCGGTAGGACCTTCTCTCCACCCAAAATCTTGCGGGCGATCTTCAGCGACGCGTCGTTGCCTTCGTCAACCACCGCCTCAATGACGTATCCACTCTTAAGCTTGCCCTGCATGCCGTTGGTGAATTCCATCAATGACTTCAATGCCACGGCGATGCCAAAGCCTTGCCCTCTGTAGCTTTCCAGAACCGCCCAGTCCATCTGAAACACCGGCGTGTTTGCTTCGACGCGATCGAGCAGCATGACGCAGCGGGCGATAACTTCGTTCTCGACGGTGGGGCTGATCATGACGTAAGTCAGCCTCATCATTCCAGCAGGTTGATCAGCGTGCGCAAAGATGTCTTCGTGAACCCGCCCGCGCTGGAAATCGATGTCCCCGTTCTTGGCGGCGATGGCCACCTGCCGAAGGCCTTCTTCCGCCAGCTCCGCCCCGGTCATAGGCTTGCTTGCCTGCTTTTTGAACTTGCCGAACATTCCTGTGTCCCCTGTTTGCGGTCCTTGATCACTCAATGTATCGGATCGTTTGCATCCAGGCACGTTTTTTGAACGCTGATTGCTCGCCTTGATTGCAATCCCCAACCGGACAGTGGCCTCTTTGACGGGGATCCTGGCTCCGCTGACGCAGCCGCAAGGGCAGGCCTCCTTCACGCTGTTCCGGCCCTTCGCTGCGCGCCTGACGGTGCTCTCTCCCGGGTGCGGATTCGTCCAACGCTTCGCCCACCGGTCCCCACGAGGCGCATCCCGCGCCGGTGGAGAAAGCAAATGAAGCGAGCCAACGACATGCGGGCCCAATACCAGCTGGTCATGGACGAAGAGGGCATCCTCCTGGCCGCCTCGCACATCCTGGAGCGTCGCCTCCACCGCCAAGGGGCCATCACCGACCCTGCCAGCGCCAGCAGCTACCTCACTGCCCGCTGCGCGCACCTGGATCACGAAGTGTTTGGCACGGTGTTCCTAGACACCCGCCACCGCATCCTGGCCACCGAACACCTCTTTCAAGGCACCATCGACGGGTGCGAAGTCCATCCCCGCATCGTCGCCAAGAAGGCGCTGGTCCACAACGCTGCCGCGGTCATCTTTTTTCACAATCACCCCAGCGGAAACCCCGAGCCCAGCGCGGCCGACCGCGCCATCACCGACCGCCTCAAACAGGCTCTTGCCCTTCTCGACATCCGAGTGCTGGATCACCTGGTGATCGCGGGCACCTCGCACGTGTCGATGGCTTCGCGGGGGTGGGTGTGACCGCCCCTTGGGCGAAAAAAGCCTATGCCGGAAGCCGCCTCCGCCACTGCGCGCCGGCACCGGAAAAAGCATCCGCATGGATGGAAAGCACAACGCCTTCGGCGCCAAAACCAGTAGAAACTGCGGCCTTTGCTTCGCACTTCTTGTATTTAGAAAAAGCTTTGTCCACTCATGGTGTGGACGAAATCCAGTGGCGATCTACTTTGAATTCATGGGGGCAATTCCGCCGACCAAGTCAAGAGGTGTCACATGAGCCCAACCGTCACAACCAACGAAGCCGCGATGATCGAACGAGGACTGAATCCCTCCCAGGCCAAACAACCAGCGGTTGTGATGGGTAACTTGACCCCTCGGATGAACGGACATTGGGGAGATGGAGAGCTCGGAAAGAGTGAGAGGGCAACCGTGCTTCACGGCATTCATTTCATCAGTCCCACGGTGGGTAGCCCGCTCTTCAATACGGTGTGGCTTCCCACGCTTGCCGACTTGCGGGCGCTGCTCACTGACGCTGACCTCTGTAAAGCAGCCGAAACCGAGGTGAGCGCGTTCATTGACACGTTCGTGGACCCGTTGCCTCCTGAGCTCGATGAGGTCATTTACCAGCCATCGATAAGAGAGATTTCCAGCCTGCCGGATAACTATGGGATCGGGGTGGGCGTTTTTGTGACTGACGCTTTTGCGTTCGTCCTTCAGCGCATGATTAAGGAGGCAATGGCTCAGCACCGGGCGCGTGAGCTGGATCGGGTATGGGAACAGTCAGCCACCGCAGGTGGCAAACGACCCAGGCTCTGACCGCTGGCTCAATGGCCCCCTTGCGCGTTTTCAGATTCGAGGTATCGGTAAGGGGATGGCCCTTTTGGGGGCTACTCATCCCCACTCAACCCCTCTCAAGGAGACGATACCCATGACACGCAAGACCTTCCTTCGCGCCCTGCTGCCCATGGCCCTGGCCTCGCTGGCGGTGCCCGCCTTCGCCGCCGACACCACCGCGGACCTGACGATTCAGGGCACCTTGACCAACACCTGCCAGCTGTCCGTGACCTCCATCGAAGGCATGGACTGGTCGGGCATCTCTGAAGCTGCTGCACGCACCTCCGGGCTGAGCATCGTGTGCAACGCGGGCACGACTTACTCCATTTCGCCGGGCCAGGGGCAGAACTTCGGCCTGCTTTCCGGGTATGAGACCTACCGGGCTGTGACCAACGGCGCCGGGGCTTACATCCCCTACGGCTTCTTCAAGGACCCGCAGGGAAGCCAAGTCTGGGGGGATGACACCGACGCGTTCACCGGCGTTGGCGACGGCACCGTCCAAAGTTACAACTACGCGGTGCGCTTCCTGGCTCTCAAGCAGGCCGTGGGCGGCAACTACACCGACACGGTCACCGTCACCGCCACTTACAACTGATCCCCTCCGTTGTCCCTAAGCCCCCGGTTTGCCCTGGGGGCTTTTTGTTGCCGAAAAGATGAGTAGGTATGGGTTGACGGAATGGTATTCCGATCTAGCTTGAATGGAGACACCCCCAAAAGGAGACCCCATGACCCAATCCCAACGTTTTTTGTCCGTGGCCGCCGCGTCCTTGTTGTCCTTTTCGGCGTCCGCCGGTTCCATCTCCGTTGGCCCCACCACCCTGATGGCCGATACCTCGGCCAAGCACGTCGCCGTGACGCTGCACAACAGCGGGGACGCCTCGGTGCGTTACCAAGTGAAAGCCGTGGGGTGGAATCAGGCCACGGGGCAGAACGTGTTTTCACCCACTACGGAGATCGTGGGGGCGCCCACCTTCGTGGACGTCCCGCCCCAATCCAAGCGCACCGCCCGGTTGATGCGGGTGGGCGCACTGGGCGAGCGGCGCTACTACCGCGTGCTGCTGATGCAGCTCAAGGACCCCAACGTCCAAGGCGTCCAGTTGCTGGTCAACCAGGACTTGCCCGTGGCCTTTGAAGCCACCAACGCACCCATCCCCCAGGTGACCGTCCAAGCGGTGGCCAAGGGCTACCGCCTGATCAATCACGGCCAGACCGCCGCCCGCGTGTCGTCCATCGGCCCGGCCGGTGCGAAGCCATGGCGCTAGGGTGCGTTGGGTTGGACGCTGCCGGGGGCTTCGATGACCTACGAGACCCAGCCTGGCCAGCGCGCCGAGGTGCTTTCGATCACCATCAACGGCCAGCCCGTCACCGTCCCTGTGGGGCGGTGATCGATGCGTGGCCAAGCCTTGGCGTTGTTGTTGCTGGCTGCATCGTCGGCCAGCGCTGCGGTGCCCGACGGCGTGGCGCCCGCGTTCCTGGTGCCGGTCATCGGCGGAAAGGCCAAGGCGGATCCGCTCACGTTCTGGCGGCAAGGCAGTCAGTGGTTCGCCGAGCCGGCCACGTGGCGCGAGGTCGGGCTCCAACTTCCCCCGGGTCAAACGGAGCCGATGAGCGCCCAAGCGTTGGCTGTGGGCTTTGTTGTGGACGAGGCCACCGCCACGGTCGCCCTGGATCTGCCGGCCGATCGGCTCAAGGCCCAACGCGTGGCCCGTGATCGCACCGAGCGCGGACCCATCGCGCCACCCGCTCCCGGGGTGCTGCTGAACTACAGCCTGGCGGGCATGGTGTCCGTGCAACAGCAGGCGCTCTCCTTGGGCCACGAGGTCCGCAAGGCGGGGCGTTGGGGCGTTGTCAGCACCAGCGGGCAGGTCAACACAGACACGGCCGGCACCGGCTACGTTCGCGGCGTGACGCGCTGGCAGAAAGACGATCCCAACCGCTTGGTGACCTACCAAGCCGGCGATGTGTTCGCTGGTCCGTCGTCCTCGCCGGTCAACCTGGGTGGGGTGCGCGTGGCCAAGGACCCGCGGGCGTTGGACCCGTTGACGCCCACGTATCCGGTCCCGATGCTCGGCGGCGTGGCGTTCGATCCGGCCACGGTCGAAGTCCTAGCCAACCGCGCCCGCGTGCTGCAAGGCCGGGTGGGGAAAGGGCCGTTCACCGCCGATGGCAGCGCCTTGGGCACCGGTGCACAGCAAACCCAAGTGGTCGTGCGAGACCCTTACGGCCGCGAAACGGTGGTGAGCGATCAGCGCTTCTACGTCGCCCCCACGTTGCTCCGCCAAGGGCTCACCACCTGGGAGGTCGCGGCCGGCCGGGTGCGCCAAGGAGAGAGCGATTACGGGACGTTGGGCGCGACCGGGTCGGTGGCGTGGGGCCTCAACGACCGGTGGACCTTGCGCGGCACCGCCCAAACCTCAACGGATGGGAAGGCCAACGTGGCGTTGGGGGCCACGACGATGCTTGGCACCTACGGCACGTTCGATATGGAATTGGGCACTTCCACGCAAGGCGGCCAACGGCAGGCCGTGGCCTACGACTACCGCGGCCCGAGGTTTGGCGTGCGCCTGGAGCACGAGCGCCAACAGGACTACTGGCGCCTGCGCGCCCCCAGTGCGGTGGAGGTGGAGCAGCGCACCCGAGGCTCGGTGTTCTGGGGGCCCACGCCGCAGTGGTCCCTTCGGGCCAGCTATTCGGACGTGCGCACGCCGCGCTTTCGCACTGCTTACGCCGACGCCGGGCTGACTTGGCGTGGCTACGGGCACACCGTGGCCGTCTCCGCGTTGCGCGATCTGGAGCGCAAGGAAACCCGGGTGGAGTTGGGCTACAGCTACGATTTCGGCCGGGGCAAGGGCGTGAGCGTTAGGGCCCGGCAAGCCCCGGATGCCACGGCCTGGGCCGTCCAAGGACGCGCCCGCCCCACGATCTTTGGAACCCCGGTGGGCTTGTCCTTGTCGGTAGACGAGGGAGCGGCTGGCCAGACGGCCCGGGCCAACGCCAACTGGACCACCCGGGCAGGGTGGGCTCAGATCAACGCCGAGCACGGGCCCAGCGGCACCTGGACTTCCGGTTCGATGGCCGGTGCCGTTCACCTGGACCGCCAGGGCGTGACGTCCCTAGGTCCGGCCGAATCCTTCGCCGTGGTGGACGTGCCCGGCCAAGCCGGGATGCCGGTGAGGGTGGGCGGCCGATTGGTGGGGAAGACCAACGCCCAGGGCCGCCTGGTGGTGGGCGAGGTGACCCCAATGGTGCCCACCGAGGTCCGCGTAGACGATCGGGCGCTGCCACTGGGCACCCAGTTGGCCGAGATCGAGCAAACCGCCACCGCTGGCCGCCAAGCCGGCATGCACCTCACCTTCCCAGTCCTGACCGAGACCGCACGAACCTTCCGCCTCACTGGCCCGGCCATCGAAGCGGGCACGGTGGCCAAGACGGCGACCGAGACCACCCAGGTGGGTTACGACGGGGTGCTCTACCTGGAGCAGCCGCGACCCGGCCTGACGGTGGACGTGGAAGGGGTCTGCAAGGCCCAGCTGCCCGCGGACCTTGGGGCTGCGCAAACGGTGGCCGAGGTGGCTTGCCGCTGATGGGGAGGGCCTTTGGAAACAAAGGCTTGCTACGTCGCAGGTGCCGCGAAAGTGGCCCTCTACCATGGGGCTGAACGATACTTGGGACCTGTCTTTTGAGAGTTGCCGGATGTCATTGCTTCAACGCCACGTAGACTGCTCCCATCCTCCCTTCCGCCGCGCCTGTCACGGCGGGGCTTCGTCGTGGATCTTGGCCGTATGAACGCGGTGGAAATCGAAGAGGCCATCTACGAGCTGGCCCAGGCTCCCTTTGATTCTGCAGAGTTCCCCTTCCAGTTCTTGGCGGCGTTTGGCAACAACGAGGTCACCCTCAAGCGCCTGAGAAAAGTCGGGTCCGGCGGGACGAATCTTTCCGACGTTCCAGGGGCCATTCTTCAACGCAACCACATCCACTTGGCAGTGTGCGAACGAGGAAAGGTGCGTGAGACGTTCGAAGCGTTGAAGGCCAGCGCCAAGAACTCGACGTATCGGATCAAGCTCGTCCTTGCCACCGACGGTGAATCCCTTGAGGCGGAGTATCTGGCCACAGGGGAGCCTTTGGCATGCCCCTATGCCGAGCTGGCCGAGCACTTTGGCTATTTCCTGCCCTTCGCTGGCATCACCACCGTTCAGGAGATCAAGGAAAACCCGATCGATGTCCGGGCGACGGGCCGTCTGAACAAGCTTTACGTGGAGCTGCTGACCCACAACCCGGACTGGGACACCGACGAGCGGCGATCGGACATGAATCACTTCATGGCCCGACTGATCTTCTGCTTCTTCGCCGAGGACACGGACATTTTCCACGGCGATAGCTTGTTCACGCGCACCGTGGACCGGATGTCGGCTCCTGACGGATCGAACACGGACGCCGTGCTCGGAACGCTGTTCACGGCGATGAACTTGAAATCCGATGATCGTCCCAGCGCGGGCCTTCATGGTTGGGCGCTGGCATTTCCCTATGTCAATGGCGGGTTGTTCTCAGGCAGCACAGAAGTTCCGCGGTTCACCCGGGCTGCACGCTCGTATCTGCTCCGGATCGGTGAACTGAACTGGCGCCAGATCAACCCAGACATCTTTGGGTCCATGATTCAGGCGGTGGCCGACAAGGAGGAGCGCGGATCGTTGGGCATGCACTACACCAGCGTGCCGAACATTCTGAAGGTGCTGAACCCGCTCTTCTTGGATGACCTGAGATCGCATCTGGAATCCGCGGAGGACAACAAGGCCAAGCTGCTCAACCTGCGCAAGCGGATGGCGCACATCCGTGTGTTCGATCCGGCGTGCGGGTCCGGCAATTTCCTGGTTATCGCCTACAAGGAAATGCGCAAGATTGAGGCGGAGATCAACCGGCGGCGCGGCGAGGAGGATCGGAAGTCCGAGATCCCGATCAACAATTTCCGTGGCATTGAACTCAACGACTTCCCCGCCGAGATTGCCCGGCTGGCGCTCATCATCGCCGAGTTTCAGTGCGACGTGCTTTACCGCGGGCAGCAGCAGGCGTTGGCTACCGTCCTTCCGCTCGACAGCAAGAACTGGATCACCTGCGGCAACGCCTTGCGCATCGATTGGCTCTCCGTTTGTCCGCCGACAGGAACCGAGGTCAACCTCCAGGGCGACGACTTGTTCACTGCTCCCGCAGATCAGTCCGAAATCGACTTTGAAAACGAGGGGGGAGAAACCTACATTTGCGGAAATCCACCGTATGTGGGAGATAAGTTCCAGACAGACTCTCAAAAGGCTGATTTGAAATCTGTGCTAGGGCCTAGGAGCAAACACAAAGCAATGGACTACATTGCCGGATGGTTCTGGAAAGCATCTCAATATATCGAAAGGGGCGGGGCATTTGCGTTCGTATCAACGAATTCAATTTGCCAGGGGGTTCAGGTTCCCATCATTTGGCCTCAAATTTTTGCTAGGGGTCAGGAAATATTTTTCGCCCATAAGGACTTTTATTGGTCCAATAATGCAAGCAACAACGCGAACGTAATTTGTGTGGTTGTTGGGGTTTCGAGTGGGAGGGTTGGTGACAAATACATTTACAGGGATTCTCAGCGGCAGGTCGTTGGGAATATCAATGCTTATTTGGTGAATGGCCCAAATGTCATCGTGGAAAAGCACTCGCAGTCTATTTCAGGCCTGCCTGAGATGGTTGCGGGAAATATTCCTCGGGATCTTGGTAACTTCATGCTTAGTTCTAATGAAAAGGAAGAGTTGCTCCAAGGTCATCCGGAGGCTGCGGTTCTCGTAAGGAAAATTCTTGGCTCCATGGAGTTCATCAATGGGATTGAGCGTTATTGCCTTTGGATCGATGACGATAAGGCGGCTTTGGCGAACTCGATCCCATTCATCAAGAAACGGTTGGACGCGATTGTCGCCTATAGAGAGGGTGGTAGCGAGCGGGGCAAATTAGGGGTTGATACGCCACATCGCTTTGAGCGCACGATCACGGCTAAGGCCACTTCGATAATTGTTCCGCGCGTTTCATCGGAAAAGCGGCCGCACATTCCGGTTGGCCTGCTGGGTAATGATGTTGTGATATCCGACGCTGCCCAAGCTATCTATGATGCGCCGCTGTATGTGTTGTCGCTGATTTGTTCTCGAATGCATCTTGCTTGGGTGTCGTTGACTGCGGGGCGAATGAAATCAGATCTTCGCTACTCATCGGGCGTCTGCTACAACAGCTTTCCTGTTCCGCTGTTAACGGATCAGAATCGAATAGATCTAATGACCTGTGCCCAAGAGATTTTGCTGGCGAGAGAGGCGCACTATCCATCCACCATCGCGGATTTGTATGTCGCTGATCAAATGCCGGAGGATCTGCGCCAAGCTCATGAACGGAACGATGATGTGATCGATCGAATCTACATCGGTCGCAGATTCCGAAACGACACTGAGCGGCTGGAAAAGTTGTTCGATCTCTACACCAAGATGACGGCCACGCCGGCCAAGCCCAAGAAGGGGGGAAGGGCGAAATGACCATGGAAACCAATCCGACCAATCGGCACACCGTGCCGTCCGTCTCCATCACGGCCGCTCGCACCGGTGAGTCGAACAAGGTCAATGCGCTGGGCATGCGGCCCATGCAGGAACGAGCTTACGCCTCGCGGGGTGAGCAGTTTTTGCTCATCAAGTCGCCTCCGGCCTCGGGCAAGTCACGAGCCCTGATGTTCATTGCGTTGGACAAGCTGGAGAACCAAGGGCTCAAGCAGGCCCTCATCGTGGTGCCCGAACGTTCGATCGGGGGCAGCTTTGCCGACGAAGAGCTGAGCAAGCACGGGTTCTGGAGCGATTGGGTGGTTCGGCCACAGTGGAATTTGTGCAACGCACCGGGCGAAGACAACGGGAAGGTCGCCAAGTCCAAGATCAAGGCCGTTGGCGAGTTTTTATCCAGCGATGATCGGGTGCTGGTGTGCACCCATGCGACCTTCCGCTTCGCGGTGGACGAGTTCGGTATCGAGGCCTTCAACAACCGTTTGATCGCCATCGATGAGTTCCATCACGTCAGCAGCAACCCGGACAACAAGCTGGGCAGTCAGCTGGGTCAGCTCATCGCGCATGGACAGGTCCACGTGGTGGCGATGACCGGTTCCTACTTCCGTGGAGACACCGTGGCGGTGCTCTCGCCCTCGGACGAGGCACGCTTTGAAACGGTGACCTACACCTACTACGAACAGCTCAACGGCTACACCTACCTCAAGTCCCTGGACATCGGCTATTTCTTCTACACGGGCCGCTACCTGGACGCGATCATGAAGGTGCTGGATCCTGGCCTGAAAACCATCGTCCACATCCCCAACGTCAATGCCCGGGAGAGCCTCAAGGACAAGCACCGCGAGGTCGAGGAAATCATGTCCCGCTTAGGCACTTGGAAGGGATTGGACCCGGCCACGGGGTTCCATCAGGTCGAGCTGGCCGACGGACGCGTGCTCAAAGTTGCCGACTTGGTGGACGACACCGACGCTGCACAGCGCACCAAGGTCCTGTCGGCGCTGAAGGATCCGGCGCACAAGGACGACCGAGACCACGTCGACATCATCATTGCGTTAGGGATGGCCAAGGAAGGGTTCGACTGGATTTGGTGCGAACACGCGCTGACCATCGGCTACCGCAGCAGTTTGACCGAAATCGTTCAGATCATCGGCCGCGCCACCCGCGATGCACCCGGCAAGGAGCGTTCCCGCTTCACCAACCTCATCGCCGAACCCGCTGCCGACGAGGCCGCGGTCGTGGACGCCGTCAACGACACCCTGAAGGCCATCGCGGCCAGCTTGCTCATGGAGCAGGTCCTGGCCCCGCGGTTCGAGTTCACGCCCAAGAATGCCGGCAAGATGGACGGCTTTGACTACGGCGAGGACGGCTACCAAGAGGACGGTCCCAACGTGGGTGTCAATCCGACCACCGGCCAAGTTCACGTGGAGATTGGGGGGCTGGCCATGCCGACCTCGCCCGAAGCGGCACGGATCTGCCGCGAGGATTTGAACGAGGTGGTCACCACCTTCATTCAAGACAAGACGGCGGTGGAACGTGGGCTGTTCGACAAGGAAAACACCCTGCCCGAAGACCTGACCCAGGTTCAGCTCGGCAAGATCGTGCGTGACCGATACCCTGACCTGACCGCGGAAGATCAAGAGGCCATCCGTCAGCACGCCATCGCCGCGCTCAACGTGACCCAACAGGCCAAGCAGCGGCTGGCAGAAGACGATGCCCAAGGGGAGCAGGGCAACACCTCGCTCATCGACGGGGTGCGAAAGTTCGTCAACGTGCGGGACTTGAACATTGACCTCATCGACCGGATCAACCCGTTCGATGCCGCCTACGCGGTGTTGGCCAAGGCCATGGATGAGAAGATTCTCCGTCAGGTCCAGGCCAGCATTTCAGCCAAGCGCGTGGCCATTCCTTACGACGAGGCCAAGGCGTTGGCCCTGCGAGCCCGCGCGTTCAAGGCAGAAAAGCAGCGCGCCCCCGACATCAACTCGCCAGACCCTTGGGAGCGAAAAATGGCCGAAGGCGTGGTGGCCTTGGCCAAGCACGTCCAGCAACGCAAGGCGGCCGAGGCCCGAGGTAGCGATCATGGCTGATTGGGACGAAGACGAGGCCTTGTTGGCCGAACTGGGGCAAGATCTGGCCCCGATCAAGGCCGCTGCGCGAACGCCCCAGGAAGAACGGCTGATCGCCGGTTTCGAAGAAATCCTCCGGTTCGTGGACGAGCATGGGCGTTCTCCGCAGCATGGAGAGGAACGCGACATCTTTGAACGCCTGTTCGCCGTGCGCCTGGACCGCCTGCGGTCGCTTGCCGATGCGCATCCGTTGCTCATGCCCTTGGATACGCACGGACTGCTCCAAGAAGCCCCCACCCTTGCTGCCACCGGGCGAGGTGAATCGGTAGACGATGACGCCCTGCTGGCCGACTTGGGTGTGAGCGAAGGAGGATCCGAGGACGACATCACCCAGTTGCGTCACGTTCGGTCCTATGAAGAACGCAAGGCGTTGGAAGACATTGCCAGCCGCACGCCTTGCGCAGACTTTGAACGCTTTGTGCCGCTCTTTGAGCGCGTGGAAGGGGATCTCAAGTCGGGGCTCCGGAAAACCTTGCGGTTTGGCCGCGACGCCAGCGTGGAGAAGGGCAACTTCTTCATTCTCGGCGGGCAGATGGCTTACGTCGCCGAGGTGGGCGAGCCGGTGCGCACACCCAATGGAGAATCCAACGCCAGGCTGCGGGTGATCTATTCCAACGGCACCGAGAGCGATTTGCTCGAGCGCTCCTTGCAGCGGGCGCTCTACAAGGACGATACCGGCCGACGCATCACCGACGATGATCATGGCCCTTTGTTTGGAGACACCCTAGAGCCCAATGACATCGTCAATGGGACCATTTACGTCCTGCGTAGCCTGTCCAACAATTCCTACGTGGTCGAGCACCGCGAGCTGATTCACAAGATCGGCATTACCGGGGGCAGGGTCGAGACCCGCGTCGGCAACGCCGAGAAGGATCCCACATACATGCTGGCCAAGGTCGAGGTGGTGGCGACCTACAAGCTGTCCAACCTCAATCGTGCACGCCTGGAGAACCTGTTCCACCGAATTTTCCAAGACGTGAGGTTGGATCTGACGATCGAGGATCGTTTCGGCAACCCCGTGAAACCTCGCGAGTGGTTCTTGGTTCCTCTTCCTGTGATTGACGAGGCCGTCAAGCGCATCCAAGACGGGAGCATCACCGACTACGTCTACGACCCTGCCCAAGCGATGCTGGTTCGCCGGAGCTGATAGTGCTGACGAGCCCTCTCGATGATCAGGTGTTGGAGCGGTGCTTGGGCGCCGCTTACGTGCTGCTCCAAGAGAGCGGGCACACCGACGCGGCAGATCTTCTTCGCACCGCGACCGCAGTGATCCAGCACGATACCTCTGACAACTGGAACGGGGGAACGAACTACTGGAACGTCCTGCTGGAGGTGCCAGCGCCGGAGTTTGCGCGCTTGCGGCCCAAGCTCAAGGACGTTTGCGAACAGATCACCGAGGCATTGACGGAAGCCATTCCCCCGAATGGCCACGACTTGTTCGCCGCCCGGTTGATTCCCATCGTGGGCCAGAACGAAGACTGGCGCTCCTCCTCTCCAGTTGTCATTCCCCGTGCCGTTCGTCGGAACATCTTTGATGGGCTCCGATTGGAGCAGGTGAACGTGTTCGGCGCGTTGGACGACACCGAGTTTCTAAGCCGCATCTACGAGCTGCGGCGGTTGCCATCCACCGATTCGCGCTACAAGGACGCCGCGGGGGACATCTACCAGCACCGGGTCAACAATTTTGACTGGGACGATTACTGGATCTTCGACGACGACCGATTTCCGTTGCTGGATGGTCCGGCCGATACCTTCCTACGGTTCCTGGCGGAAATGGTCCACCCGGTGGTGAGGCCTGACCGGGAGGAGGCCGCCACCATCGTTGAGCACCTCAACGACCAATTGCGGCAAGCGGGTTGGCACTTGGTCGAAGTCGAGCGGATCGCAGGAAGGGCCCGGTATGAACCCCGCCCATTGACCTCCAATGGTCACCGATCCTTTGAGAGGGGAAGGTCTGCCGCCGATTCCTTGGACGCGGGCGCCATCGCCAAGCAGATACAGCGCATGGAATACGCGGTCGAGAAAGATCCGGAGCTGGCCATCGGCAGCGCCAAGGAGCTGGTGGAGTCGTGCTGCAAGACCATCCTGGGCAAGATGGGGGTGGAGATAGGCAAGAGCGACGACATGAACGACTTGGCCAAGAAGCTGGCCAAGAGCTTGGACCTGGTGCCCGAAGGGATCGATGACCAAGCCAAGGGGGCCGAGTGCATCAAGCGCATCCTGAGCAACCTGAACCAAATCGCCGGTAACCTGGCCAACCTTCGCCGCCTCTACGGCACCGGCCATGGCAAAGACGGCAAGCACCGTGGGCTGCAGCCCCGGCATGCGCGCTTGGCGGTGGCGTCTGCCGTGGCATTTGTGGACTTCGTCACCGAGACCTACCGGGATCGGCAGGTCAAGGCGAAACCGACGTCCACCGTTCGCTGATCAACGCCTATCAATGAGCACGGGGGCAGCGCTCGTCTGTAGCAGGTGTGCCGGGAAAACCGACGGTTGCATGTCGTGCTCCAGCAACTCTGGCGTGCCGTTGGCAGGCAGGTGCTTGAACGCAGTTACCCGAGTGCCCTGGGTTTTGACGAGAACACGGGTGGGTTGGGTCGCATCGCTCAATAGCGCTTCCCCTTGCGCAATGATCGAGCGCTCTGCCCGGATATCTTGATCCAGTGTTTGAAGGGTTGAGCGGAGCTCTTTGGTGAGCTCTGTCCGGTGGGTGGCCAGCGTTGTTTTGAAGACCATCTTGGAGTCAACGCGCATGATCAGATCAGTGATGTTCTGCTCGAACAATTCCCGGAGTCCTTGGGGTGAAAAGGTCTGATCGAAATCATGCTGCACGGTGCGATACCGTTCCTGCTTCAGCAGCGCTTCGCCAGGAAGTGCAGTTAGCAGTGACCATGCTTGGAATCGGACGCGAGAGCAAAGCAAGGCCTCTTGGAACAATGTTTCGATCTCGCTCATTTCCTCGCGAATTTTCTGGGGAAAGTCTGAGGCGCCAAATGTCTGGGTGTCCTGAAGGTCGGTCAAGGCTTGGATGCGTTCCCTTAGCAATTGATGGATCTCGTGCTTCTTGTCCATCATCTTTTGATACTGGTCTTCAAGGGTCTGTCGGTTATGAGGGGTGTGCTCACCCTGCAAGATGGGCACGGATACCTCCCTCAGCGTATCCATGGCACCCATCAAAACACCGCGGCGCTGAGCATCCAGCTTGCCCTCCACTCGTCCGATGGTCTTCACGATGCCGTCCAGTTTTTCACTGATATCGGCCAAGTGCTTTTGGGCGACTACGACGGAAGCGACCTGCCAAATCGCGGCTGCATTCATAGCGTTGCTCAAGCTATCGGCCTTGGTCAGCAACCCATGTTCCTTGATGCCACCGCTTCCGCCGTTGGTCATCGCCCGGTAGGTTCCCTCAATGACATTGCCCGCCGAATCTTTAGCGTTGAGCAGAGGACCGTTGATCGCTACCTCAAAAACGTTTTCTGGAACCCCTTGGGCGGCCAATGCGCTCGTGGGACCTGCCTGGAGAAGGGCGTTCAAGCGGCCGACCGCTTTGGGGGGCTTGCGGCTCTTGCCGGAGACTTTGTCAAACAAGGCCAGCGGTAGCTGCGTCACAGCGAGGGCTCTTTCACCCTGCTGATTCTCGACGATCAACGACGTGGTTGCCGGTAAGGGCAAGGGGCCGGGAGGGCTCAGGCTGGTTTCGTGCAGCTGGGCTTTGAGCGAGACTGCATCCCACTGTCCTTTCAACTGTTCGTTCACTACAGGGCGGCGTCGGCTGGTGATACCCCATACGACAGTGCCGCCAAACACGGCCGCGACCGCCATTGCAGCGACGGTTTGAATATCCATATTTTCCCCTGGTGCCAATCTGGAAAATTTACCGCAAATTTCTCATCGGCGCATCTTGTTCAACTGATGATGCCGCGGCCGGATGCCTTGGCCTGTTCCGTTAGGTTCATAGGCGTATGCGGCGCGGTTGCAAGTGCGGCGGGTTCTCAAGGTTCGGCTGGCCCAAACGCGCCATGTTCCACCAGATCCAACAGGATCTTGGCCACGTCCAAGGCGGCGCGCCCCCATTCGTCGTCATCGCCGTCGAACGGCTGATCACCCGGATCTTCCTTGCCACCGTGAAAGAGGTTGTTGCGCACGCGTCGGGCTGCCTCTACCAAAGCAATGGCATCCGATGGATCGTGGTCGGGCCGATCCAAGGGGCGCTGGCGGAAACGCGCCCGCCGTAGACCCTCCACCTCCACGACTACCTGGACCTTGGGCCGGTCGCGTTCTCCGGCAAGAATCTTGTCCCGAGTGTCGTCGTCCAGCCGCTCCACGAACGCGGCGGGGGGCAATGCGGAAACAACGGCGTTGACCGCCCACCAATCCACCATGGCATCGCGTTTCCCTTGGCGGATAAATCTGGGGCGGTGCTTCAGCTTGGCCTCTAGACGGCCAAAGATGCGAAGCAGAGGAAAGGCGAAGTGGTCGGACACCGGCATGCCGGCATCGTAACCCATCTTTTCGCCACTAAATCGCCATTGGCACGCCTGTATGTCCAACAAATAGTTTAACGTGTCGAGGCCGCCTAGTTCGGCGGTCTACAGGGGATGCATATGCAAAGGAAGAGCATGTGGTTGGCTGGCGCTCTGCTAGCCGTTTGTGGTCAGGCTTGGGCGGGTCAGGGGGAGGTGTGCTTGGCAGATAGCCAGAACACGCCCGCTGGCATCATGAAGCCTTTTGAGGACGCCACCGTCTTTCGCTGCAAGACGATCGGGGCGGTGACCGTCGCGCAGCTCTACGCGAAGGGTTGGCGGGTGGTCTCCGTGTTTCCGCAAAGCTCATTGGATCCAGCGAAGCCCGGTGTGGTCAGCGTGGTCTGGACCATCGTGGCTGAAAAAGACGAGCGCTGAGCTCTGGACTTCCGGTTGAGAATCAGTGCTGATGCATCGATACCAAGAGGTTTCCCAGGAAGATCCATGGGGCTGCGCAGCCGCCTGCGTGGCCTCTCTCATGGCCATTCCGTATGCGCGAGCGAAAAGATGGCTGGAGAAGGAGAAGGGACTGTCGGTGTCGGAGAAGCCCTATGGGTTCGAAATCGACGAGATAGCCAACGCCCTGTTTAAAAGGGGGACGAAGCTGATTGCCGACTGGAATCCCTCTTCGCCAGTCCCTGACGGCGCCATCCTGTGTATCTACAGCAGAGTTCGCTACCGCGATTTTCATTACGTCCTCAAGGTCCCAGGGGGTTACATGGACCCCTGGTTTGACTTGAAGGAAGGCCAGATGGTCGGCAAGGTGCGTGCCTCCCTGCCGAAGGGAACGAAGATCTACGTGGCACTTGTGCCGGCTCTTTGACCCGTGGTTCGCTCAAGGAGCGAGAGGCGTCGAGAGCTGGTGCTTAGGATGGAAGACTTCAGGGGGATCGGCTATAACCGTTGAATTCCCTAATGGAGCCCTCCCTTGGCCCTGACCACCCTGAAGTCTCTCAACGCCGAAAGCAAACAGCTCGAAGCCTAGAAAAAGGTGGTCGAGAAGCGCGACGGTGAGGTGCCCAAAGCCCTGGCGGTCCTCCAGAAGTATGCGAAGGTCCTCAGTCCGGCCCAGCGGCGGCAGGTGGCCAAGCTCATCGGGGAAACGATCGACGCCAAGCCGGCGCGTGCCGCCAAGGCTGCCGCGGGTCCCCTCGAAGGGCGCAAGCCCGGGAAGGTGGCGCCGAAGTATCGCCTTTCAACCGGTGAGACCTGGGCAGGTCGCGGCTTGGCCCCCAAGGCCTTCACCGCATGGGCCAAGTCCGCCGAGGGCAAGGCGTGGGCTCAGGCCAACCCCGGAGCGAAGTTCCCGTCGGCGGATGGGACGGTGAAGAAAGCTCCCGCCAGGGTGGCCAAGAAGGCGGGCAAGCCGGTGAAGAAGGCCGCCCAGAAGGCCGTCAAGAAACTTGCGAAGAAAGCCGTCGCCAAGAAGGCCAGCAAGAAGGCCTGATCATGCGCGGCCTGTTCCCCAAGAAGAAGAGCCGGCTCTCGCCGCAAGGCAACGCCATCGCGGCCGCCCACGTGCTGCTGGACAGTGCCGAGGGGCGATTGGACGAGAAGCCCGCAGGCAGGCGCTTGCGCGAGGAAGTGTGCCTAATGGTCCTACCTGACCTGCATCCAATGCCTGTCAGGGCAAGAAGCCTTGGTGGCCATTGAATCGCTGCCCAAAGGGTGGCAGGACAACGGGCGCACCCAGGTGCACCTGTTGGGGGCTGCGGTCATGGCTGCGCACACGGGGGCCAACCTGCGTCCGGACGGCAGCTCGCTATGCGCCAGCTACTTGCGATCGCCACACGACTTTCACGCCACTGTCACGCGGTTATGGCGATCTTCACCCCAAGCGAACAGGAGATTGCTGAGCGCCAATGGCCCGGGCGCCTTGACTTGCTGCCACCCGCGGGCCTGTAGGATCCCATCATGGAACTACTTTTGCGTCTTGCTATGGTTATCTTGGCCTGCGCAACTGGTCTGGCGCTGCTCCAGCTTGTGATCGCGCTCTTCAAGCCGCCGTCCTGCCGGGAATGGTTGCGCCGTAGGAGAGCGAGATGATGCGTTCGTTTCACTACGCCTACCGGAAGGCTCGCGATTGGCACAGCTCCGTAGCGACATCGATTTGGGCCGGAGTCCGCTATTCGTTTACGGGCGACACCGGCTATTTCAAGTCGCACGGTGGCTGGCGTCTGTCTCGCGTGCACCGGGGGCCTGAATCGGCGGAGCAATGATCGCTTCGGCTGAGCCTGGCGGGCCGCCAAAGGATTTAAGCCCTACACAACCCGCTCGGTTTGTTTCGCTTACAGATCGGCCGTTTGTGGTGCGGTGAGCCCATCTACCCGGACGGCCGAAATGACGGGCGGCGCGCAGGCGTTGCTCTCACCGCTGCCGCTGTCGGATACTGATCCTGTCCATCGTTCGTAGCTCGCAGTTCGCGCCGCCCACGGAGCCACAAGAGGGACGAAAGCCGCGGTTCTCGCGCACCTCGGGGCCGTGATCCCTAGCGAGGTCATCGCTCTTGCAGCCAACTTGAGTCGGGGACGGGGCTAGCCATGGAGCACTCTTAAAGGTTCAGGAATAGCGCAACTGAAAACTGAAATTCAAGCTGGCCTGCGTTTTGTACACAGCTGATCCACGTTGGCCGGCTTGCACTGGTGCCGAGTGAAAGGTAGCCCGTAATGTCTAAGTGTGCGGTGGTGTTCGTAAGCGCGGCTGTGGAAGAGATCGGTGAGGAGCGCTTGCCCGAAGTCATGCGTGCAGGCCGAGAGTTCAATGCCAAGTGCGGCTCGCGTGCAGTTGTATGCTTCGACGGCAGCAGGTTTTTAACGTATTTGGAAGGCACAGCGAGTGCGGTGGCTGCGAGCTCCGTTTACACCCAGTCCTTCACCCTGCATACCGAAATCGTTGAGCTGGCGCGGGGCTCCATCCAGCAGTTGCGGTTCCCTGCGCATGCGTTGCTCTTCCTGCCAGTGTCGGAGGCCGAGATGAAAGGGTTGATGAGGTCGGACTGGGTTAACTTCTCCCAGCGCTTCGGTGGGAAGTTCGTGCCTGAAACGGGAATGGAACGGCTTGCCGAATTGGTCAACAATCGGATGAATGACATCCCGCGATGACGGGGTAGCGGACTTGCCTGTAGGTCCCGCGGTTGAGATCGGACAAGCGGAAGCACGGGCGTTGGCAATTTGGCACAGTCGATAGGGGCCTGCCATGCGGTTGGAATTCACTCACAGCCACATCTACCCTGGGGCCGCAGCGACCCTGAACGGAGAGCAGGCCGAATCGGGCGAGGGAACCACGTGCTTGGTCGAGCTCAGCGATGGCGTGGTCCTTTCGACCAATTGTCTGGTTCAAGACGGTGAGATCATTCTTTCCATGCCGAGCTACCTGACCGCCCGTGGTGCAAAGATTCCCGCTAAGGATTGGGTGCTGCGGAAGGACTTGGAAACCGGCGCTTGGAAGGCAAAATCAAAGGGTGCCGAGTAGCGCGTGTCGCTCTCCACGACCCGGCAGTTTTTTTGGTCTGAAGCAGTCATTGGAGCATGTCATGCCAAATCGTGCGGTGGTCTTTGTGAGCGAGGCCAGCCCCTACCTCTCCGCTGGCCGACTGGTTGAGTTGATGGCCGATGCTGAGCGGTTCAACAGGCAAGCCGGGGTGACTGGTGTGACCCTCTACGACGGGGCCCGCTTCCTGTCCTACATGGAAGGTGCACCGGACGGCCTTCGCGTTGCATACGCCAGGGCATCCGAAGCGCGCAGCCACCTGAACTTGATTGAGTTGGCACGCGGACGTGTCTCGCAACGCCGGCTGCCGCGGTGGCCAATGCGATTGTTTGAGGCCAATGAGGGCCAGCTGCAGAGCATCGCGATGGCGGGCTGGGCCGGCTTCGCGCAGCGGGGCGATGCGGAAGCAATGAATGCTACGGCGATGGATCTCCTTGTGCGATTCACAGGTGGGCCGGCTGCCTCGGTCTACGTTGGGCCCCTGTCTAGGCCACTTAGCAAAGGAGGGGCGAACTGAGCATTTAGGCAAGCGGTCTGCTACACAGGAACGAAGCGACGCTCGGAGTCACATTGCCGGCCGCCAGTGAGGGATGAATTGCTAGGTTGCAGTCGTCTGAGCCTGACTTTCCGCGTCGCAGGAAGGGCAAGCGTGGAACATACGGGATTGGTTGAGGCCAGCGGCGTTCGCGTGCACACTGCTTTTTAACAGTCAGGGTTCGAGGGCCATGGGTACTTCCAAGCCGGGCAAAGATTTAGAACGGGTCACCTTGTCGGTGGGAGAGCACGTTTACACCTCCGAGATCTGGCGGCTCAGTGAAAGCCGTTGGGTTCTTCTCGCTGTCGAGGTCCACGGCGTGGGAGGGCGCTCGGATTTGAGCATCAAAGCGTCGTCGTGCCTCCATGCGTTGGACGCGGGAGAGCGGATTGCGTCTGAGATTCTCAACAACCCCAATGGCTGAATTGGCGTTGGAAGGTTCAATCGACTGAATGGATCCCAAGGACGGCAGATGAGCATTTTGAACGTGTTGCTGAGTGCCGATCACTTGGCTGTGACCGTCGATACCCTTGCGCAAGATGCTCAAACCGGGGCGCACTCAGAGGGCGCCAAGTTGCTTCTGCTGCCTCAGCACAACGCCGTCTTGGCCACGCGTGGGTCGGCCCAGTTCTTCCTAAGAATCTACGAGCTCTGTCTCCAAGCCAGTTTTCGAGCAGACTTCACGATAGAGCGGCTGTCCGGCGAGCTTGGCGGCGTGATTGATCGCCTCTGGCCAAACTACGTGAGCGCGGCGGCAGCCGCTGGCATACCCATCAGCGCTATGCACACCGAGTTGGTTTTGGGCGGCTGGTCGGCACACGGCCAGCGCATGGTTGCCACCGCTTATGCAAAGTCCGAAGATGGCCGTCCCGCCGTGGTCCAAGCGCTGGTGGGAGGCTTGGCGTCGCCAGGAGAGCCCTTGCGGAATCAGCCAGCAGGCATGGGACGGGCGGAGTTGATGGCAGCAGGACGCTTGCAAGCCGCTTACCTCAACGGCGACAGCGAGCGGCCATTAGCGGGCGGTCGTCTGTTGGCAGCAATTCTCTCAAAGGGCCAAGCAACCGTTCTCGATCTGGGAGGTCTCTAGGGGGCAGGGCAAAGCGTCGATTTGCTCGGCCACGGACCTCAGTCCATGACGCAAGCCAAGCAGAAAGTCTGCATTGGAGCGTTGGCTGGGGAGGCACATGGATGTCGACGATCATGGGCATCAGGTGGGCCCATGCAAGGCGCACCGTGGTGGGATTGGCAGAACTGGCCACCAAAGCACTGACCGCATACTACAAGGCATTGGTTTTGCCCTCAGCGTTGGGCAGGCGCCTCTCGCACTCGCTCAGGCTGAGCTCCAACTTGACCAACGCCTCCGTCTCAGCCTTGTGCATACCCCTCCTCCATTGGCTGGCCACCGAATCGCGGTCTGGCAGCAGGGTGGCCCCAAGCTCAAGCGTTGGAAACCGGTGAGCGTTCCGCTTGACTGCACCGTCAATCGGCCCTTTCGGGCCAGCACACAGCGGTCCACTCTTCAATCACGACTCGCCATGCGCGGGTGGTTAGGTTGGGGGCAAAGCTTTTCCAACCTCGCGCGTGCCACCGCCTAGCGGTTGTCACAGAGCGGGCAAGTGAGCACGGCGGCGCCGTCCAAGTCCAGCAGGTCACGCCCTGGAACCAATCGCAGTTGGCGGCCGCATTCCAGACAAGCGCAACTGATCCGCGTGACCTGCAAGAGCGAGCCGTCGGCCCGCCGCACACCCTCAACCTGATCGATGAAGAAACGTCCAATGTTGGGCATGAAGATGAACAAAAAGCTGAACAGAGCGGAATGCATATGATGCACCGCGACAACCCCACCGGAACCAGATGAGAAAATTGGATTCTGAAGAATTCATCTACGGGGTCGTCCGCGCAGTCCGCACGCCAGATACCGCTGTCCGATTCCTCTATTGCCGTCGCAGGAGCATGATAAAGAGGCGGGCTGCACGGCGACAGCCTTAGGCACAGGGAAGTCACCGAGCGGCGCTGTTGGAAAGCGCTGAGCCAGTTCGTTAACCAGCAAAAGGCCAGACCGGCGGCCAGTCGGTTGCGACCACTGCTGAGGGTGTGTGTCGCGCGTTGCCCTAAAGAGGCCGCCTGCTAGGGGTGCCGATCACGACGATGCCCTGAACTGCCGGGGCGTCACCTAGGGCGAGGGGGAGTCACCCCGTTGGTTCGGCGGCGCCAATTGGGGTCAGCGCCATTAGCGGAGTTTTTCACGATTGTCGCGTCCATCGGACGCACGGACATCTTGCTAGGGCGAACGTCAAGCGCCAGTGAACGCGCTCGGGTCGACCCGTGCGCGAGGGCTACCCAACTTGGATGGCGGCAAGCGCGTCTTTGGTTGAGAGAGGGCAGCCATAGTGCCACCCTTGGCCAATAGCCTCTGGAGCAATCCGGTAGAGCAGCAAATCTTGCGCCTCTGATTCGACGCCTTCTGCGATGACATCCAGCCCAAGCTCACGTGCGATGCGATACATCCCTGGCAAAACGGGCCGCAGGGGGGAGTCCTCGTTGATAGCGGCCACGAACATGCGATCGATCTTGATTCCTCGAAATGGCGATTGGGCGAGGTGGGAGAAGTTGGCGCTGCCGGTCCCGAAGTCGTCGATCAAGAACCGGTATCCCAGAACTGAGAGGGCCTGCATGTTGCTCTTTGCGGCAGCGGACACGAGTTCTTCCCGCTCGGTGATCTCGATGCGAATTTGCTCTGGCAACACGCCAAAATCGTTGGTGACGCTGCCGATGTAGCGAACGACGCACTCTTGGGCCATGTCCACGGGCTCGGCATTGATGCTTACGTAGAGGTTCCTATGCTCCCTCAGCGCGGGGGCGAGATCATTCATGGCACGGGCCAGCACGTATCGAAAAAGATCAGGACTCAGGCCGAATCGGTGGGCAATGGGCACGAAGATGGCCGGCGGGATCTCATCGTCTCCCGGCGGGCGCCAGCGGCTGAGCGCTTCAAATCCCACGAGCTCCCGCGTGCCAATTCGACGCAGTGGCTGGTAGGCCAGTTCGATCTCGCTGCGCTTCAGTGCAAGCACCAACCGTTGCTGGATGGTTTGCCGAGCCGTGATTTGGTGTTTGATCAGCAAGAACGCGAGCAACAGCCCTACCGAGGCACCCGCTGCCAGGATGGTGGTGAGCAACGCCGAGGGCAGTTCGGACACCACGTGCCTAGGGCTGGTAACGAACGCGCAAACGTCGGCCACCCGGCTGCAATGTTGAGCTTGGACGAGAGACGGGGTGCCGACGCGGCTGGTCGGGGACAAGGTGCGGAATGTAAACGATCGGTCCTTCGTTTCGATGCTGATGGAGCTGCTGCGCGCAGGGTCCAAGCTCTCGAAGGCAGACGGGGAGGACACGGTGAACGTGTCGCCTTGGGCGATCAGATTGGACCCGGTGTAGGGGGAGGCAACGAGATCCGACGCGTGCCAAAGCCGGACAGCGCCGCTGGAGAAGCGTGGGGCGGGGAGGGTGTAGGGGCGCGAGCGCCCCCAGAGAGCGCTGCAGACAAGGCGTCCGTCTCGGATGCGACCGATGTCGCTCATGTAGATGGAGCGGAACGCGATCTCCTTTAGTGAGTCGATGTCGGTGTCGGAGCAAGGCGGCTGTCCGATGCGAGAGGCTTGTTCGGCCGCTACGCGCCGGTTACGAGATATGGCCTCCGCGCGCGTCACCGCGGCTTCCGCCACTGCCTCCGCCCCTTCCTTGTCACGCACGTAGAGGATGGCTTGGGCGACCGCGAGCATCGCCAAGAGGCACACCGCCGTGGCTCCTATTACGGTCAAGACGTAGCGACGCCGATTTTCTCGAACGCTCAAAGCAACCCCCGATCTGAAACGCGCCATCGCTTCGCTTGGCTTCTCGCCTCATTTACCTTGTTACAGATTTATCGGCAAGCTTTCCATGAACTTCAGCCCCAGCTCCACTGGCTTGCAAGCCTCGATCGAACAACCATGCATCTGCGTCTGAACTGTACAGCAATAGGCCGTGAGCCCGGCGATCGCCAGCATGGCCACCCAGGACCTGCTGGTGGCAGCGCAGCTCCAGGCTCGATACCTCAACGCCAGCATGGGGCGGACCGTCGCTGGCGGACGGTTGCTATTGGGCTTTTTGAAGCCTGGCCAGGCGGTGGTCAAAGACTTGGGCCCGATTTAGCCCTGCCAATTTGGTCACTCGGACCGTTCAAAGCATTGCCCCAGTCGAGCGCCGGCTGACGGGCAAGTGCAGCCGCGCCTGCAGCGTGATCGGGCTTTTCTCCCAATTTTTAGCTTTAGTCAAAATAACCCCCTTGTGGGTTTCGCGTGTCGGTGTATCCCAGATGTATGACGTTCGTGATGCGTGCGTCTGACACCGACCAACGAAATGCAAAGGGGGAGAGATGTTCATTGGATTCAGACTGACGAAGCGGCTTGTCGTCAACGTCGTGGTTGCCCTGGTGCTGGCGCGATTGCTGTTTATGGGCATGGACGGCTTGGACCGGTATTCCGACACGTGGAACCGCACCTTTGGGGCGAACATGCCCAACGCCAGCGGGTTGCGCGGGGCCGTCAACGGCGCACGCCAGGTGTTCCCGTCGGGGTTGGACGAGTATGCGCGCCAGGCCGAACTGGACGCGGCGCAAAGCACCAAGCTCATGGATGTTTTTGCCAGCGTGCTCGGGCGCGTGAAAAACGAGGAGGTGATGCTGCCCTCGACCATCAATTCCGCTGGAGGGGAGGGCTCGATCTATGACCGCTACGACCATTGATTTTGAGTGGCTGTCCATCCTCTCCGGGTGGTCCTTGCTCAACGACAGCGCGGCGCTGCTGCGCACCCCGGGCCAACGTTGGGCGGGCTTGGAGGGATTGCTTATCGGCTACGGCCTCATCGCTGGACAGTGGTTCGTCCTGGCCACCATGGCCGGAGCGCTGGCATGACCACCGTGGGCGCGATGCTGGCCGCCATGTTGGCTGCAGCGTTCCTGGCCGCTGTCCTGGGCCTGGCCGGTATCCATTGGGTCAACGCCCGGCACGCCAGCGGGGCGCTTCGTGAGCGCTACCGCTTGCGGGCCCAAATTCTGGCCGGTTTGGCGTTGGCGTGGGTGCTCACCGTGGCGAGGCTGTCCACGTGAGCCGGCCACCTTATGTGCAGATGGCCGTTCGCGTGCCACGGCAGCTGAAAGATCGGCTGGAACAGGCGGCAGCCCGGGAGGGGCTGCATGCCAGCGAAATGGTTCGCTTGTTGCTCTGCGAGGGCTTGGCACGCCGTGCGGCGATCAATGGGCAGGGCGCTTCACGATCCGGTGGTTGAGCAGCGGCCGAATAAAGTTGGCCGGCGTGGACTTGTCCAATGGTTGGGCGCGCACCTGGTATTGCCCGCTCTCGCACAAGCGCAACAACTCAGCTTCGTCGTGGATCTCGCGCTGGCCATCCTTGGTGTTGCCCATCTTGGCCACCCGGAACGCCACGTTTCCCGTGTCTCGGTCCCTCATCCGCACCGGGACGATCACCCTTCCATCGTGGCGAACCAGGTGGAAGGCTCGGGCAAAACGGTCGCCGTTGGACGCCCTAATGGGCGCAATCGGCGCAGGCGGCGTGGCACGCTTGACTGGTGCTGGTGCTGGTGCTGGTGCCGGTGCCGGGCGAGGCGGAGCTGACAGGGGCCGCGCTGGGGTCATGTGGCCCAACGCTTGGCGCGCCAGCCACTTCTTGCGGCCCGGTTGGGTGGCGGTGTCACCGTCGATCCACGCTTGAAAGGTCCCGTTGGCCGGGCTGGGGTGCGACGCAAACACCCATGTCCGGCCTTGGGCGCTAAAGGCTACCTCGTTGATTTCATGGAAATCGTTGAATTGCTGGCGCATGAGCGCCTTGACCCCCTTCACGTAGGCATCGGTGGTCCCCAACAAGACCACGCGCTCCACGCTATCAGGAAGCGGGTCCAAGTGGCGTGCTACGCATGTTTTCATGGCTTCCAAGGGCAACGACGATCGCATGGCCTTGGGCATGATGGTGCCACTGCTCACCAGCTTGCCTTTCTCCATCGCCGACAACCCACAGCGCACCAAGGAGGCGGCGCCCATGTGGCGGCTTTCGGCGGTCAGGGCGTCGTCGATCGTCTGCCCACCCAGATCAACCCCAAGCTCGTGCAACACGGCTGCGAGGCGAGGGCGCATGGCACCTGCAAAGGCGACCGCATCGAAGCTCCCGTGTTGGGCGGCGGCAATTTGGGTGGCCCCCTTGGAAAACCCCAGGACCAAGGTTTTAGGGACGCTGGTTCCCCAGTAGCCGGGATTGGCACGGAGGTGCCAGCCTCCCTCTACACGCACATCCAGTCCTGGTCCATGGCATGCGCGGCACGCCTGCCAGCCGTGGTGAGTTGTCATGGGGCCTCCGCATGATCCTTGAAGGCCCATACAGTTAAAGCACGTGCGAGCGGTATGCAAGAGCTTTCTGTCGGCCAAATGTGGCGGAAAAATGGGATGGCATGGGATGGCGTGCAATAGCTGCATGGCAGCACGGTGTGGAGTAGCCTGACACCATCATACGAAGGTCAATGGCATGGATGATCCGGCTGAGTTGAACATGGAAGCGTGGCCGGCTGAGGTGGCCTTCGTGCCCTACGTCGGCCGCGGCTACTGGAAGGGAGTTGAAGGGCGCCGCGTCTTGCTACTGGGCGAGTCCCACTACCGGGAGGCTGGGTGGACCGACGACCCCGTCGTCACTCGTCCTTTCACCCGTGAAACGTTTGGCGACATGCAGACTTGCAACAGGAAAGGCGGTGGCAAGTTCTTTGATGAGCTGGATCGCCTGCTGACTGGTCAAAGCAGCCCAAATGTTGTGGATGCCGCCCACGCCTGGCAGCACGTTGCATTTTGCAACTTGTCCCAGCGCTTTGCCGGCACGAGAGCTGGACACCGTCCGTCAGGAACCGACTTCAGTCAAGGCGGGAAGTTGTTGGTAGAGGTGATCCTCCCTCTGCTCCGGCCAGAGGTGATTCTGGTGCTCGGCCGCACCGCTTGGCGAATGTTCGATCACGGGAAGCGGTCGGACCAGCCTACCTTCCAGGCTCGCCATGCAAACTCAGAGGGCAGGAGGCGGCGCTATCTGGAGGAGCGCCACGTATGGTCTCTCGATTATGGCAACGGGGGGGCGTGGATGACTTGGGTCTACCATCCATCTTGGAACGTAGATTGCTGGGAAGATCGTGCCGCAGCTCTGAGGCATCTTTTGAAATGCGCGAATGAAGGGCAAAGGATATGACGCACAATTCGTTGAAGGATGCGATCCGCGATGCGCTGGAGCCGCGTGCTGCCACGCGGCAGCCCACGGCGTTGGACATCGCACAGGAGGCCAGAGAGGCCAAGGCCAGCCTGGAATCGAACATGTCCTGCATGGCCCGCATCACTGTTCCCGCCGGCAGTGAGCGCCATCGGGTGACCTTCCAGCTGTTGCGGGCGTCAATGGACTACGGGCGTGCGTTGCTGTTCCTCCTAGAGACCCATCCCGTCGATCTTCCAGCGGTGGCCTTGGCAATGCACCGCTCCCAGATTGAGCAATTCCTGCGGGCGGTGTTTGTCCAGTTCCTTGCCGACGACGAACAGCTGGAGGACTTTCTCCAGGAAGATCGCGGCCCCCGAAAGAAGAACGAGAAAGGAAAGTGGGTGGCTATTGCCCTCAAAGACTTGGCCGCAGACGTGGAGCAGGCCATTGCACGCATCGGGCAGGACGATGGGCCTCAGAAGCTGGCTCGGACGGTGACCAATTCGTGGGATCCTCTTTGCGGACTGGTTCATGGCGGGAAGGCCATTCGGGTTATGTATCAAGATCCCAATGGGCAGATCGGGGCGCACGTGCCGGCAGCCATTCTTTTTCAGACCACCGTCAACGCGGTGGCCACAACCAACTTGTGCGTCATTGCAGCACTGACAGCGGTTGGGGTTGGGGCCTTTGAGGAAAGCCCCGTTGTTGAGCAGTGCGCCAGCGGAATGCTGCACTACATGCAACGGAGGAAAGCTCGCATGGAAGAGCTGGCCTGGCCGCCTTAAAGGACCGGACGCACATTGTCGCGCGGCTCTGTATCCCCACCAACGATCGCTGGCGGGGAGAGTTGCAATCGGAGGTCTGCGAATCCTCGGTTTAGGCGGCGTGCCTTCTGACCAAGGGATTCCCAGGTTGAGTCTGCTGCGTCGGATGGAGGCTTTTCGCTGAGGACAAGCTGGGCAGATGCCTTGAATCTCTCAAGGAGTGCTGCTTCATGGACCGGTGGGTTCAGTGCAACGCGGCTGCGGGCCTCCGCTGCGTTGAGCTCTAGCATGTTTAGTTCGATCAGCGTGGCCATGGCAATGGCGGACCGGGTGGGCTCCGTCCGCTTGCCGCGCCAAAGGTTGGTGATCCATGTCCACATGGGGTCGATTCGTCCTTGTTCGCCGATGTCCTAGTCCTTGGTGGGCGACAACACTTTTTCGATGAGTGCGTTGCGCTTCTTTGCCGGCAGCTCACCCAAAACGCCCAGCAGTTCGGCAAAACGTTCCTGCTGGGCCGCGCTCTGCTCGCCCAAAGCCAAGATCGCATCGGCCATCGCTGGGCTGGTCGCCAAGAGATAGGCCGGGGGCACCTCCAAGGCCTGGGCCAGCTCGAAGAGGGCTTCCAAGCTGATCGACATGCCCTCGGATTCATACCGAGAGATGCGGGCCGACGCCGTGTCCTTGTCCATCCCCATCCGCACTCCGACTTCGCGTTGGCTCAAGCCCCGCAGGACGCGGGCTTGGCGCAGACGCGCGGCCACCACGGCTCGGGGAGCGGGCGGGGCGGCGGTCACGGGCTGAACGGATGCAATGCAGGCATGCGGACAGGATGACCCAGAGGCTACGCCCCGGGTAGACTCTACGTGTCGCGTAAGTTGGCTGCAAGATCCCAAATCCATTGGTGGGAACAGGGGGTTCCATGAAGGGAGTTAGAAGGGCCGTGCTGACCGGGGCGTTTGCCCTGACTGCGGCGGCTGGAGCGCAGGCGCAATCGGGGGCTGGATCGGATCTGCTTCGCCAGATCGGCCGAGCCATCCAAGGCACGCCCAAGGTGGTCAGTGATAGGGCAAGGAGCCCTTACCTTGAGCCGGCCGGGACCTACTGGGACCTGGACCAGGAGAACTTGGAAGGGGCTCAGCACCTGCGGGCCGGGGTGACGGCCGTAGGCGGTGGTGGCGTGGACACTTGCGACATGCAGCTGCTCGCCATGGCCCATTCGTCGTATCGCATCGACGTCGACAAGCGCCAATGGTGCCTGAGGCAATGGTGGCTGATGGACACGAAGGCCCAGGGCGCCAACGGCATCTCAGGCGATGATCCGGCTGCCATCGAGCGCCGTTATGGGCCCGCTTTCGACGCGCGCCTGCAGCGCTTCAAGGCCATCCGACGGTTTGCCGTTCGTCCCACGTTCCAAGCCCTGGGCGATGTTGCCTACCGGGCCGACCGTGGGGTGCTGGAAGGATTCATCCCCATGCCTCAGGTGTCTGCGGCCGGGCAAAGCGTCACAGGCAGGGGCTTTGTGCCGTGGGTGCACCGCACCGCCGGAGGGGTGTCCAGCCCACCCAACGCCGGCCGCTTCCACCTGCTGGTCCGAATGGACGCCCAAGAGGCCGCCAACCTAGCGCGACAAGGTCGCAGCTACCGAGACGACCTGGTGGTGTTCTCCGTCAACCGGGTTTGGGTGGACGGCACGGTGCCGAAGATGGACGTGACGATAGAGAAGGTTCGGCTCGGATACCGCGACGAAACCATCGACGTTGATTTAACCCATAAGCAAGGAGCTCCAACATGAAAGCAACCCTCGTTTCCCTCGCCCTGATCACCGCAGGGTTGGCCGCCTGCAGCAGCAAGGCGGATTTGCCCACCGTTGAACAAGTTGCCCAAGCTTACGAGGCGCACGCCAATGCCAACCTCTCCAGCCAAATGGGCCAACGAATCGAGGTTCGGGGTTGGAAAGACCTCACCGCGGAGTGCACGTCCAGTGGTCCCCAGCGGGCCACGTGCGTGACCGGTGGAACGTTGGACGTGGTCGGGTTCCAGGGCGGGCAGCAGTTGAAGCCCGATCCCGTTCCCGTGCCGTCGGCTTACGACTTCGTCTTTGAGAAGCAGCCCACCGGCTGGGTGCCGGTTGGAGCCCAAAAGAAGGGCTGACCTTGCCAAGGCGCGGAATCGCACTATGCATTGAGGGAACACCACTTCAAGGAGGTCCCATGTCTTACAACGCTCACCACACCCCCGGCGGTCACATGCAGTGGGGCTTGCTGGCACCGGCCACCGTCATTCTGGGTGGTGCGGGCTTGCTGTTTCTTGCCGGGGCCCAAGAGATCGGCCAGAACGTGGGCTACGGCTGGCAGGCCGGCCTGGCAGCCGCTGGTGGGGCAGCCGTGCTGCTCTTGCTGCTTCTGCTCTACGTGTTGAACTGGCGCGCGGCCCGCGTGCGCGCGGCAAGGGCCAGCGGGCTCCCGGTTTCGCAGCGCAAAGGTGGCTTTGGAAAGGGCGCCCTGGTGGGCTTGCTCTTCGTCGTTGCCCTGCAGCTGGTCAGCATTGCCGTGGGCCTGCTCTACCCGGGCCTGGAAGAGGGCGAGCGAAACTTCTTCACCTCCGTGCCCCCGATGGCTCTAACGGCGCTCATACCGGTGGCGCTGATCGTGGGTGGGATTGTAGGCAAGCTCTGGCGCTCCACCAGCCTGTGAGATCAATCCATGTCCTTTCGGGCCCCCCGCGAGGGGGCCTTTTTTTTGTGCAAAAAACAAAGCCCAGAGCCACCGTCGGTCGCTTCGCGCCGGCTTCTGAGAAGCGGCGATGGAAGAAAGGCGTGTGACGCCTTCGGCGCGAGAAGTGATGTTAGGAAAAACTGCGGCCTTAGCTTCGCAGTTTTTGCTTTTAGTCAAAGTTTTGTCCGTTACAACCGTGGACAAATTTTCATGGTGATCTACCTTGGTTACATGGGAAGGCAATAGTGCCAACCGACAAACAAGGATCTCGCCATGAACCACACGATGCTCATCACAAACGACACCATCACCGTCAAGGAAGCCCACGAAGCTGCGCATGCCGCTGCCAACACTTTGTTTGACCAGTTGTCTGGGTATACCTATTCGACCGGCGCCGCGGGCTATCCCGCGTTCCAGTCTTCCGCAGAAGACGCATTGCTGGCTTTCCTGCTGAACCGCAATTGGGCAGAGTTGGGACGCGAAGACGACGAGCTGCTGGCTGAGCAAACCGTCTCTGTCAATGTGCAGCGTGAAGAGGACGGGCAGCTCCTCTATGAAGTGGGGTTCGACACCGAAGGGTCGGATTACGGCACCAATTGCAAGGTCAAAGACCTGGCGACGCTGGACGAATGGTTCGATGAAGAATGGATCGGCGTGGAGTGCGCGGAGTGAGACGTGCTGACAGGAACTGATCGTGCAAGATCAATCCATGTCCTTTAAGGTCCCCACCAGGGGGCCTTTTTTTTGTGCAGAGAAAAGCCCAGGGTTACTGCCGGTCGCCTCGCGCCGGCTTCTGTAAAAGCGGGGGTGGAAAAAGAGTAGATGACGCCTTCGGCGCGATAAGTGATGCTAGGAAAAAGTGCGGCCTCAGCATCGCAGTTTTAACTTTTAGTCAAGATTTTGTCCGCTGTAGCCGTGGACAAATCTCTAGGGCGATCTACCTTGAATTTGTGGATGGGCAATGGCGCCCTCCGAAAACCAGCAAGGAAATCAACATGAAAATTCATCACCTGGTCAGCGACGGAAACCAAGCGGTTGCCATCACGCAATCGGCATCGAGTGGTGGTGGTTACGCGCACCCGGTGAAGCTCTCCGCCATTCGCTTCAACGTGCAAGACGCTGAAGCGGCGCTTTGCGAGCTCAACAAGTCTGGCCACCGTCACGAGAAGGCGTTCGAAGTGATCGAGCGTTGGGACGTCGATGCTCGCAACCAAGGGCCAAAGTCAAAGTTCGGCCAAACCCTTGCCGCCCTCGTGGACGAAGCGCAGGGTCACTTGAAGGGGCCGGTGATCTACGAAGCCAAAAGCATGGAGGAGGACACCGCGCGTGCGCTCAACGCCGCAGCGAAGCAAGCCAGGCTTTCGCAGGTCCTTCCTGCTGCAGGTGGTCCGAGCATTATCATCGGTGGGCAGGTGTGGAACCCGCGCCAACAGGTGCCGAACCAAGCGCCAGCTCCGGCGGACGCTCTGGAAGCTCCCCGTCAGCGCGTGCGTCTGTAACCGCCGATCACCCACCAGCAAAAATCAGGAGATTCGACATGAACGTTCAAATTGCGGAAGCCATGAACAAAGCCAAAGACGACGCGGACCGCTACGGAATCCTTGCAGGGTTCGCCTCCTGCAACCGGGCCCTGCTTGAGAAGGGGGCCGCGCAAGAACTGGTGGACGCCCTGTATTTCGCCGGCGCTGCGATCAACCGTTGGCGTGCCATCGCGGTGGTCCGAGAGGCGGCCGCCAAGCCGTTGGACGCGGCGTCCTAAGCCGGAGCGCGACGTGCTTCAACCTGTCCCTTCCCCAAAACTTGTCACCCTTCCGTCCTCCCGGGGCTACTCCCGTGATTTGGAGCGCTTGCAGGCGGCCGCCGCGCGCGCGCAGGTCACCCGAAACGAAGCCGTGCGCCAAGTGCTCGCCATGTATGCCGCCCACCCTTACGCACTGAGCAAGCGTCGGCTGGGTGGGGAGAGGGACGTGCGCCTGGCCTACCTTCCGCTGCAGCGCAGCGTCTTGGAGGCGGTGGAGCAGGGCGCGGTGAACGCGGGGATTTCCACCGCAGAAGCGGTGCGCCAGATCATCCGGGACTACGTCCAAGGACATCTGCTTCGGAACCAGGTTCGGGGCAGCCGGCATGGGTGACCGCCGCCCACCACCGCCAGGAAGTCCGAGCGCTGAGCTGATTCACGCGTGCGTCGATGGAAGTCTTTTCCGCGCTCTACAGGCCCTGCGGCAGGGCGCCAACCCCAATGCGTGGCGCCTCAACGAAGGTCCTGCGCTCCATTCCGCACTTGCCTGGCCCCGCATCGTCGAAGCCCTCCTGCAAGCTGGTGCGCACCCTCAAGAGAGGAACCACTGGTGCGAGCGCCCGCTGGAAAAGCTGGCGGCAGACTACCAGCTGAGCGACGACGCCGACGAGCGCAGCCGACTTGAACAGACGGCGTTGCTGCTGTTGCGGCTGGGCGGCAACCCTCACCGGGGCGGCCCGTTCTGGAACACGCCATCGCTGAAGGCGGCGATGCCGCACGTGGTGGCCACGGTGGAAGCCGAACAACGCGCTGTCCATCTGGAGCAGGCATGGGCTGCCCGGGGAAGTGTCAGTGCAAAGCGGACAAGGCTGTAGAGCCAACGGCCCAGCGCCGCCACCGGTCGCTACGCGCCGGATTCTGTAAAAGCAGGGGTGGAAAAGAGCAGGTGACGCCTTCGGCGCGAGAAGTGATGTTAGGAATAACTGCGGCCTTGGCTCCGCAGTTTTTACTTTTAGTCAAGATTTTGTCCACCACAACCGTGGACAGATTTCCAGGGCGGTCTACCTTGGAATCAGGAAGAACGCAACGCTCTTCCCACCGACTGGAACCGCCGACATGACCCTTTCTCTTCTCGCCATCGCTGCCCCCATCGCCCTTCCTTTCAGCGTTTGGTTGGCCCAGCGCCTTGAACGCTGCATCGATCGTGCCCTTTGGGCGCACTGAGGGAAACGCCATGACCACGCGTGCCGCCCGCCACCGCTATTACGCATACGAGCGCCGCGATGGCTCTGTGTGTTACCTGCCAAAACTGTTGCACGAGGGAATTCAGCGCTACCCACGAACGATCGCGCCCTACCACCTGGTGCAATGGTTGGGGGTGTCAAAACTACTCAGCCAGGACGAATACAAGCAGATGGCGTGGATGGGTGCGAACCGTCCGATGGCTAGGCAAGCTGCTGTGGCTTAGGCACACAACTTCATGGCGAAGCTACTGCCCAATTCAAGCCCCTCGCGCTCCGCGCGGCCCCATCGCCCGGCTCTCCGGTCAAGGGTCATTCCAGGGCCCGTGTCCTCGCTCCGCTGCGGGCCGCGCCAGCCCTTCCATTTCCTCCCTTGACCGCGCCGAGCGGTGGGGCGGTGGGTTTTCCATTCCAGGACATCCGGACCGGATGCCCTGGACCGGGCCATTACTCATCAGCGAGGTGCGCTCCATGTTTGACGAATTCGACCTTATCCATTCCTACACCCGCGCCCAGGCGATCGAGGACGGCGTCTTGGTGGACGTGTCCGACGTGGCCAAAGAAGCCGGCCTCAAGTTGCCCGTGGCCATCACCCGCACTGCGTGGGCACGCTACGTCGAAGTGCCAGCGGGACTGGAGGTGCGTGGGCAGTCGGTGGACGGCCGGCTCTGGGACGTGCTTTTCATGCTCCACGTGGCCATCAAGCGGCAACAGGGCAACGGTTCGGAGATCCACTACCAGCTCCACGTGGCTCTGCCCGATGCCGGCGACTGGTTGTCGAACGAAGCCCACCTGGAGGCCGGGTCTGGCCTGACGCGGTCCACCCATCGCCTGGTTACCTTGAAAGCACTGTGTGGGCCCGGGGACGCCCTGGAGCCGGTGGTCACCATCATGCTGCCCAACGCGGATTGAGAAAGGAGGGTGCAGGACATCGGCCCCCCATCGTTTTCCCGTGCTGGTCCCGCCGCTACCATGGCGAGACGACAAGGGAGGAGTAGGGGATGGAAAAGTTCGATTGGTCGAAGGTGGAGTTTGCACGCACACCCTGGCGGAGCCGGGTTATCCCGGACGCGTTGCCCATCCTCATCCGGTGGGCGCAGGAGGGCGAAGCTCATTCCTACAGCGACCTGGCCCAAGAGCTGCACGACACCTTCGGACACGAGATCAAACCCCGCAAAGACCTCTACGGCACCGTCGCCGGGGGAGTGGCCCAGGCCCTGCAGTGGCTCAGCGAGCAGTGGAAGGAACCCATCCCGCCCCTCCACGCAATCGTCGTCAACAAGAACACGAAACACCCTGGCGAGGGTGCCATAACGATTTCGCCGGCCTACTTCGCGGGCAAGAAGTTGGACACCGAGGAAGAGCGCCGCGCGCACTTGCGAGAGGCGATGGAAGACGTTTTCACCTATCCCAATTGGGACCAGGTCGCCCGCGCTCTGGGAGCCACCATGCTGACCCCGTCCGCCGGGGCGGTTGAAGAGGTGGCAGCGGATGCGCCTCTTCCCCTTCCTAAAGTCCAGGAGGGTGGCAGGCCAGAAAGCGATGAGCACAAAGCGTTGAAGGCGTGGGTGGTCAGCCATCCCGAAGAGTTCGTGGACTTTGGGAGCTTCCCCGCGGGGAGCAACGAGAAGTTGTTGAGCTCGGGTGACCGACTGGACGCGCATTTCGATAACGGAAGACATCGTCTGGCGGTGGAAGTTAAAACCAGCAAGTGCTCAGAGGACGAGCTCCAGCGCGGCGTTTACCAAGCGGTGAAATACCGCGCCGTTCTTCGGGCCGAGCAGAAGACGATCCGTCACGTGCCCAACGGGGAGGCGATCTTGGTCTGCACGCGTGCGCCAAACAAGGAAACCCGGGCGCTCATCAAGCGGCTGCAGGTGCGGTTCCAGCAAGTGCCGCTGGAGGCGGAGCAAGAATGAAGCCTGAGGAACTGGAGCAACGTATTCGCCAAATCGATGGATTCGTTCGGGTGCTCACGCAGGAGTGCCACATCCTCGACGAGCGCCGGCACATCCTGTCCCCACTCATTCAAGATCCCGAGATCCAGGCAGGGCTGAAAACCAAGCTGGACAAGACGCCGGGTGCCAATGCCTGGAACCACCTGGCGCCGCTTCTTGGACAAGACTTGGTGCGCGATCAGTCACGGCTTTTCCTCGACAACCATTGGCGGTCCGGAAGCCTGACGAACCTTTGGCGCAAGCTCCAGGCAGATCCCGCGATCAAGAGGCACTACCGAGAAGCCTACGGTCGAATGTTCGACCACTTCGACGACGAGCCTATCAGTGACCTGCCGCCCGAAAGCTCGGCTGTTTTCCAGGAGAAGTTCAGACAGAGCGATCGGGACGAAAATTACTCGCGCTTCGATAGTGGCTGGGAAAAGGTCTCCAATGAAATGGTGAGCCTTACGGCTGATCCCGTGGCAGCGAAGATCAAGACCTTGCGGGACAAGCACCATGCCCACCTGGAAATGCGAAAGTTGGACGAGGAGCCCGGCGCCTTTGACATCAACACGCTTGGGTTGACGTTCAATGAGGTCTTGGCTTTTGGTGATCGTTGCCAAGCCACCGTGGCAGAGCTGGGGCTGCTCTTGACCGGAACCAGTTGGGATCCACAGCAATACGCATCGGTTCACGAAGCCCAGGGCAAGGCGATGTGGAAAACCTTGGCTGGGGTTTGACTTCGAGGCACAACAGCGAAGAGCCCAGAAGCCGCCGCAGGTGGCCAAGCCACCTGCCTTCTGAAAAGCACGCTTGGTGCGAGGGCATTGCCTCCGGTCGGTTTTGGAGATCCGAAGCTTTGCCACTTCGAACGTGAGGGATGCCCCCGCCTTCTTTGCCGTCAGGGGCACTTGAACTCAAAGCCCACCCAGTCGCTCGCTCCCAGGTCTTGCCAGTAGAACCGTGCGCCTGGACCCACGACGCTGCACGAGCAAGCCGCCGGCCAAACCGCGGTGCCTGGGTGGTTGACGAAGCCGTAACCTGGCATCGGAGTTAAGTTGGCACGCAGCGCGTAGACACAGGCTTCCAAAGCCGGTGTTGGGCGGGTCACGCCAGGTGGCTCTGGCGTAAACGTGGGGGTGTCGTTCGTTTCGTATTGCCAAGTGTATGCCAACGAGGTGGCTTGAAGCTCGGCCAGGGTCCGGGGAGCGTTGCAGAAGATCGCCCAGCCGTAGTGCCCTCCGTCTCCCCACGAATGCCAAGATCGCCCGGTGTATTCGGGAAACGTCGGAGGTGGTGCGTTGGGGGTGCATGTACTGGCCTCGTTGCGACGAACCCCCGTCTCCGCCCATTTTGTCCAAGTGGTGAACGTCGGGCTTGGCAGCGACCACGTCGTGGCCGGGCAGCTGTATGTCCCAGTCCTCGTCCGCCGCTGCTC
Organism: Stenotrophomonas sp. YJH_SMC_135; assembly: GCF_059372355.1. Classification (NCBI taxonomy): domain Bacteria; kingdom Pseudomonadati; phylum Pseudomonadota; class Gammaproteobacteria; order Lysobacterales; family Lysobacteraceae; genus Stenotrophomonas; species Stenotrophomonas sp. YJH_SMC_135. The sequence continues at coordinate 236,031 of NZ_JCAFVN010000003.1, read as the reverse complement.
GGCCTGCCACGTGTGCGATCCACTCTGGCCCGCCGGGCAAGCGGCCAGAGTGGTGACCCACTGGGTTTCGGCTTGTGGGAAAGGCGCTGGGCAAGCCGTGCAGGTGGTATTGGTTTGCGTCCAGGCGTTCCACGAGCCGGTGCCCGTGCATGAGAAGGTCCGCTGCTGGCCGATCGCGCCAAACTGACCGGCAGGGCATCCCAGGTTGCGCGTTTCGGGAGCAGGGCACGGTGCGCAGGTGCTGCTGGTCGTGGTCCAACTGCCGGCCGTCGTGGATCCCGCCCATGCTTCGTAAACGTTTGGGTCGGTTCCGCAGTGGTGACGGCGGTTCTCGAACACCTGGCCCACCTGGCCCGAGGGGCAACTGATCGTTCGGTTCTCGCTCCACTCCTGACAGGGCGGCACGGTGCTTGTCGGCGGTGGTGGCGTGGTGGCGTGGTGGGCGGTGACGTGGGCGGGGCCGGAGGCGTCACGGTCACCGGGGGAGCGGGTGGAGTGGTCGGTGGGGGCGTCGTGGGAGGAACGCTTGGTGGCGGGGCGGTTGGGGGCGGCACCGGCGTGGAAGGCGCGACCGGCCCCACGGGCCCTACTGGGGTTCCCACGGGTGGAGAAACGGGCGGGGGGATCGAGGGGGGGACGGGTGGCAACACCAGCAGCGATCCGGTCCATTCGCCCCCCAACAATCCGCTGTGGTAGACGAAGACCACGCGCGATTTGTCCGCAAACGTGCTACCCAGCAACCCCACGTCGAGCTGGCCGCCGGTGTTTCGAATCACCGACACGTCCGACACCTGCGCGTCCCACACCCCGCTCGCGTTGGCCGCGACCAGGTCCACGCATGCTTGGCGAGGAAGGCCGGCGTAGCTGACGGAGAATGAATCCCCGAAGCGATCCACCGTGTAAGGCTGGACGTTCACCGCGCCGCCCCACGCGTTGGTCAAGACACTTTCCCCGGCGCCGAGCTGGGAATCAGGGGCCAAGCCATCGACCACCACGGCGGTGGTGCTCACCCCGCGGAATGTCCCCACCATCCCAAAACTGCTCTCGATGCGTCGGGACAGCTCGCGCAGGTTGCGCGTTTCGCTGGCCAGCTTGGCCTTTGCATCGACCTGCCCGAAGAACAGGAACATCGTGCCCGTGGCGGCGGTCACAACGCCCAGCGCCAGCAGGGCCTCGGTGAGGGTGAAGCCCAGCGAGCTGCGCACGCCCTTGGAAAGGCGGGTGAGGGTGGGCGAACAGCGGGGGCGGATCGTGTGCGTCATGCATTCAGCATGCGATGCACCTTGGATTCCGCAAGCCCCTGTTTTTAGTCAAAAAAGTTGGATTTTCCGTCTTGACATTGCTTGGTGGTCTGGTTGCATGGGGTTAAGGGAGTGGGGTGACCTACTCACGAAAACCGTTCTGAATAACCCAAGAGACCGCCGCCATGATTGAAAGCCCCACCCGCTCGGCCCGCCCCATTGCTGGCCTTCCCTTCGCGCACATCCCACCCACGGCTCCCGCGTTCCTGCCCGAAGGCAAGCTTCGCCGGCAAGCCCGCCTGGCCCGCCAGCAAGGCCACTTCGAGCGCCAACTGCGCAAGGAGCTGAAATGGAAATGACCACCGATCGGCGCGCTCAACGGCTTCTGGAGGCCATCGAACACCGCAACCCACAGGCTTTGAAAAGAACCATTGCGGCCATCCACGAGGCACGTCTGAAGGCTTGGAGGGGCCTGACGGCTTTCCCGTCCTTGGACCACCCGGTGGGGCCCAACGGAATAACCGCTTTCCACGTCGCTTGCATGGCGTGGCACGTGAACCAGCATGACCCGGCGAAGCGGCAGTGCTACGACAAGATGGCCGGAACGCTGGCCGAAGCCGGGGCGGACGTGTTTGCGGAGTTCGGCCCGGCAAAGCAACGCTGGACGATCATTGAAGCACTGCATGGCGCTGCGCCGCCGTCTGTTAAAGCATGGATGGCCTCTCAGCCGTTCGATCTGCATTGCTCTGCGTCAAACACCGCCCACACGATTCGGTGGGACAGCCGTCGTCCAGTCGCCTCTCTGGAAGAATAGAGAAGAATCCAAGGGCTGAACGGCCCCAAAGGGTTGCAAAAGCATGCACTTGCGCCATGGCGGCGTCGGGGTAGATTCGGGGGAACCCCTATCTACTCACGAAAGGATGCCCTATGCGACTGTGCAACTTCTCACTCAAGGGTGGCGTCGGCCGCACGACGCTGGCCCTGAATCTAGCCGGGTGCTATGCCCGTGACCCCAGCCTGCGTGTGCTGGTCAATGACCGGGACCCCCAAGGCGGGGCCTGCGCGTTTGCCTCACTGTCGGACGAAACACCGTTCAGTGTCGGGCGCTCGCGCTCCCCGGGCTTCGACGTGGAGATCACCGACACTCCGCCGCGTCTGCCCGACAACGAGGTGATTCCCGAGGCGGACCTCTACCTGGTGCCAACGTTGCTCGACGGGGCCAGCTTCCTCATCTTCCTGCGAACCGTGGATGTTCTTGAAAAGAAGGGAAAGCGTTACCTGCCCATCGCCAACCGGGCCAACGAGAAGCGGGCAGCCCATCGCCGCCGCCTAGAGCACCCCAAGATGTCGGGCGCCGTCCTGGTGCGGGACCGAGCGTTGTTTGCGGACTGCTACGAGGAGGGAAAGACCGTGTTCGACACCAACGGCCGCTGGGCCCGGGTGGCCCAGGAGGAGATCCACGCCCTGGCTGTCCGGGTGCGCGATACCTTGGCCGCTGGTGCAGGCCGGAGGGCTGCGGCATGATGGAGCTTCCTTTGGTTTCCCTCCCAGACCTACCCATGGCCACTCGCAAAGCTCCTGCCAAGAAGGCTGCCAAGAAGAAGGCCGTCAAGCGCACCTTGGATGACGTCAAGGACGTGACCCATGCCAAGCCCCGCAGGGCCAGCAAAGCGGCAAGCCTTCCGATCGCCCGCATCCCCGAGCACCTGTTGCTGGGGCCGGGCGACTACCCGGAGCGCAAATCCTATTTTGACTACGACGACAGCCAGAAGGCGGGAAGCGTGGGAGGCAAGCGGGTTCACATGGTCATGCCCCGATCGGTCACCCTGCACGACTACCGCCGTAAGGAGGACGGGCTGCGCCACCACCGGGCCATGGTGACTATCCCGCCAAAGCTCCGCGAGAACATCGCCAAGCTGTTCGGCTTTGACGATTCGGAGGACGCCGGCAGTGAAGTCGCGTTGACCACCGCCATGGTGGCGCTGGCAGACTACGCGGCCGCGTCGCTCATCCAGGACAAGACGCTGCTGATCGTGAGCTCGCCGGTGGACGAGCACGCGGAGGACCGCAAGGCCGCCCGGGTGGCGGTGCGGAACTTGGGGATGAGCAAGAACGGAAAGATCTACTGACAGGGAGTGTCCCGCCATGCTCACGGATGACCAGTTGGATCAGCTTCGATACAAGGGTGAAGGCTCGGATCTGGACTACAAGGCTGAACGCTACCCGTTCGCGTCCGCCACGGATGACGCTAAGTCAGAGCTGCTGAAGGACATTCTGGCCATGGCCAATGCCCATCGGGACGGCACGGCCTATATCCTGATCGGCTTTAAAGAAAGTTCGCCGCACCCAGCTGAAGTGGTGGGTGTCCTGGCAGAGGGCGCAATCGACGATTCAAGAATCCAGCAGTTCGTTAACGAGAAGCTGGAGAGCAAGCTGGATTTCCGCTATGAAGAGCGAATCTTCGACGGGAAGCATGTGGCAGTCATTGCGATCCCCAAGCAATCGCGTCCGTTCTATCTCAAGAAGTCTTACGGCAAGTTGCCCAAGGACACGGTCTATATCCGGCGTGGAAGCTCGACTGCGGTAGCTTCCCCGCGTGAAGTGGCCATGATGGGGGCCGGCAATGCCATCCGGCCGCCAGCCAAGATTGACCTCGAGCTAATGGGAGACGGCAACCTTCCGTTGGATCAGAACTTCCAACTGGCATTCTACAGCCCATCGACTCCCTATCCTGACTTCAGCACGGAAGAGCGGTCATATGACCCCTTCGACAGGACGCCTCTTTACATCAAGACGCACGAAGACAATCGGCATTTTTGGAGGGAAGCCGCGGAACACCTGTTCCTGAGAAGCCGCCTCGTCACTGTTCGAGTGAAGGTAACCAATCGATCAGAGTTCGCCTTGAATGGCGCAAAGCTGGAGGTATGGGCACTTGGGCCGAGTGATATGGCTGTGGATCTAAATCTGGTGGACGAGTTGCCAGAGATGCCCACGCCGAGGTGGAACATCATGACCCATCAAATGCGACACATGGTTCCGGTAGCTCGACACGGGAGCCGCGCACCTCAGATGGAAGTGGACACCAAGGAAGGCCATCACATATGCCGTGTCCGATTGGGCAGCCTGTTGCCGGGCGAGTCAGCATTTGGGGACGAGGCCTTGGCCGTGCTCCCGGAACTTCCTGGTCCCCATCTTCTTAAGGTCCGGATACTCGCCCAGGAACTCAACCCACCTTTGTCCTTCGAACACATTTTCGAAGTTCAAGGAAAGAGCGAAGCGCTCGATCTGGACGAGTTGAAGTCACTGATCTATCAGTCCATTAAAGGAACAAGAGCGGATTAGCGCTGCTGGGCTTTCTTTCAGCGTCCGAGTAAATAGACGGCGCGCTGAAAGCCATTGTTGGGCAAGATCGTCCACATCGGCCTGCATGGCTGCCCGCTCTCCAGGCAGCCATGTCCTCAACGTCCCCTTGGCCACGCCCGCGTCTCGCTTCGCCAAACGCCGCCTTGCTTCCAACCACCGGGCTTTCGTTTCCCCCTCACGTGTGGCTTGACGTTGGGTTCGCATGCGAACGGCGTTGGGCTTGTCGCTATAAGCCGGGACATGGTCTTTGCCCTGGCTGGGCCAAGGTGTTTCGTGCGTGCCCTGCCGCCGCAGGCGGATCTGGCGCAGGCTTGGATACCGGGCCATCCACCGGTTCTCAAAGGAGCGGTCGGAAGGAGTGTCAGTCCCCAGAGGCAGGGGGACGACCAACGCGTGAAGGGCGATCAGGTGCCACACCGCCGATTGAAAAACATCCTCTCTCAGCCGGAAGGCCACCACCTCGGGGTGTTCCAGCCATTCGCCCTGGTGCACGTTGCGCAAGAGCGCGGCCAAGTCGTTTCGCGTCAGATGGGCACGCTGGGCCAGCGGCCACCCCAACATCCAGCTGTCCGAATGCCGCTCGACGTGAACGACGAACCGGGGGTGCATCCAGCGCTCTTGGAGCTGGGCAAGGACGGTGGCTGGCTTGGCAAAGCGCCCCACCTCGACCAGGTGGTTGTCGGAGCGCTGCAGGACAAACAGCCTGTCGGCCAGCAGGGCGTCAAGGGCGTCTGGTGGCAGCCGCTGGCTCAACTCGGGCCAGGCCAACAGGTCTCGGCTTCCGCGTTCAGCGATGCAGCGTTTGCAGGCCATGAGCTGATTTTCGGTGTCCGCCGGGCCGCCCTGGTTCAACGGAACGAGCGGTGAAAGCCCCCACGAATGGCGATGATCCACGTTCAAAGGGGCGGTGCAGAAAGCGCACGCAGGGTTCTCGGAGCGGCGGGCCACGTCCAGCGCCCAACGTGGGGTGGCAGGCCCACGGGCGGCATGGAAGGCCCGCACGCGGTGGGCAAACGCGTCCACGTCAGCGGTGGTCATGGGAGCGCTCCTGAAACGAAAGCAGGTGGATCATTGATGGGCCAATGGCGGTGAATGAAGGCCATGGCGCGCACCCTTGTTTGACTAAAACGAAATGGGACGAGGGATCTGCGATTTCCTTCCAAGGGTTCTTTGGCTCCCCACTTGTGGTTCGGAAAACACGGTGTCGGTGTATCCAAGGGCACTGCACACGTTTGACTAAAACCAATGTGATTTGGGTCTCTTGGGGCGGTGCTGCGGATGGGCGAGGGCAACCTGTCCTGGGGATCCGGGGCAATGGGAAACGGTGGGCTGAAAAACTCTGCACGGATTCCCGGGGTGGGGCATCGGTGGGCGTGAGGGCTGGAAGAGCGGGAGCGTTGCGTGGGCATGGCGTTGGCGGTGGTCCTGTGGGGCGAGGGGGCGTAGACCACCAATAGCGCACCTGGGGCAACACGCAAGGGGCCGCAGAAAAGCAACTGCAAGAGCCCAACGTGGGTGGAAGCAATGTCGGCAGTGGCAGAGAAGCAAGAGCCCTGACGGTTCCCTAGAGTCGTCATACACATGACGCACTGAAGTGGGAGTGCGTTTTTCGCCCAAAAATCGGCCTCACATCTGCCGAAACCTCAATGCAATCAAGGCCTGACCGTGTCACCAGCGAATGGAGACAGCGTCAGTGGTTGTTAGCTCATTTGGCCCTTGTTTTTCAGGCTCCTGCGGTGGGGTCTTGCCAACTCCGAGATTCGCGGTATCGGTGGAGTAATCCCGATGCGGAGTTACTCGACCGATGGCGTTCGTTCGTCAAAACGTAAACCTCGACCGTGGGCAACTGAAGCTTGCTCAGCGGCTTGCCCGTGAATCGGGCAGTGGGTTCAGCGCCTACGTGCGAGAGGCGCTGGAGCGACACAACACCTCCATGTCTGTGGCGAGTGTGCTGGAGAACTCCAACGCTCACTTGGAACAGCTCATCGACAAGTTGCGGGAAGAGAACGCGTTGTTCCGGAGTTCGCTCCAAGAAGACCTGCGGCGGCTGCGAGACGAAACGAAGGCGGCGCAGGACAGCGCCATCCAGCGCTACGAAGAAGCACTTCGCAAGGTGGTGACTGCGGCCCTCTCGCAACCCTCTCCCAAAGGTTCTGGTGCGGCAAAGGTGCCCGCAGCAGGACCCATGACTGCTCCACGCACCTAACTTTCCCCCACAGCAGGAGATCCATCCCATGAAACGTTTTTCCCTTCCTCTCACTCTCTGCCTGGTGGCTTGCATGCCGCTTCAGGTTTTCGCCCAGGCCACCCCTGATGCGGTGCATGCTGCGGCGGAGGATGGCAAGCCCAAGGCCGATAAGAAGCGCCTGTTCAAGGCCGGAGGCATCGGTTGCGTGGCCGGCGGAGCCATCGCCTTGCTCACAGGCAAGAAAGACAAGGCCTTGGGCGCTTGCGCCGCGGGTGCTGCAGTGGGTGCTTCCGCGTCCTACGTGAAGCAGCAGCGGGAACACGCCGAGCAGGCCGCCGACGCTGCCCGTGCGGCTGGCATAAAGGCCGAAGTGGTCACCAAGACCGAAACCGTGGAGGGCAAGCAGGAAGCCGTCCTGGATTCGTTACGTTTGAACTACAACCCCACCGACATGAAGCGGTTGGACAGCGACACACGGGCGTTCCTCGACAAGTTCGCGGGTCTTTTGAACAAGTCCAGCAACGGTTTGACGGTCGTGTTCCAAGGATCCGACAAGGCCGCCTGCCAAGTGCCCATCGTGGAGCTGGTCAAGCGTGGCGCGCTGTCCAAGGTCACGGTGGACGACCGCTGCGGCAGCGGTGAGCCCGTGATCATCGTGACCCCGGTGCCTGACGTCCGCTGACGCCAATTGCCCGGGTGTCTTGCGATGCCCAGGCTTCCTTCCCCCCCTTCCCAGGAGCCCACATGACCCCAGAAGAAAAGAACCAAATAATGCTGCAGCGCAAGCGCAAGGAGCTGCTTGAGCGTGCCAAGGAAACCCCGGCCGCATCGTCCACCCAAGAAGAGCGGCTGATCTCCGACGGCATGAAAGAGAACCTGAAAGCTGCCAGTCACTGGGCTGGAGTGATCAGCAAGCGCACTGCCGAGTTGACCCAGAAAGGCGTTGCTGCCGCTGCAGAGAAGGCGAAGGAGGCCAAGGCACAGCTGGACGCGAAGCGCGCCCGGGAAGCCCAGGAACATCGTGCTGTCGAAGAGAAGCCTCAAGACGCTCCGCTCACCGTGGAGCAGGAAATGTTGGTCAGGCAACTGACGTCCGATGCAGCTGCGCCGGTTCTCGTAGGAGCGGGTGATAAGGGAATGTCTACCGTTGAATTTGGAGAGCCCGGCGCACAGGTTGCAGAGGGATTGGACGGTGCGAACAATTTCGTGCTAGACCCTGGAGCTGTTACCTCGTTAACGAAATCACAGCTCGGCAGTGAGCAGTTTCTGTTTGGTGAGACAGGGGCTGGCATGACCAGCAATGTCCTGCTCCCTTCCGGCGGGGTGGTATCCGATGGAATGGATGGACTTCGTGGGGCCGCAAAAGAAGCGCTGGGCGCGAATTCGACCATTCATGTGCCAGCGGCACTTGCCGGTGAAGGTGCGGCACCCTTGGCCGACCTGTCTCAGCAGGACGCAGTGGAAGTCCTGTCCGTTTCCGCAGCGCCTGAAGGGTCCAGCCGGCCCCCGGAGGCCGCGTCACCAGAGCAGCCAGTAACTCCAATCCAACCCAGCCCCCGCTCTCGTTGGCCCTGGGTCTTGGCCAGCTTGGTGGCGGTGGCATTGGTCGCTGGGGCGATCTATTCCCTCCTGGGGAAGAACGACAAGGCGCCGCCAAGCGCGCCCGCTCCCGTGGCGCCGGTTGCCACTCCAGCCGCTCCCGAGCAGTTGCCCGAGGTGGTGGAAGCCCCCGTGGTCGCGCCTGCTCCAGCAGTGCTTACAGAGCAGGCCGAGCCAGAACCTGCGATCGAGAAGCCAGAGCCGGTCGCCGCTCCCGATGTGACAGCGTCAGCGACGATTGCGTCCCAGCCCAAGCCTTCGCCGAAACGTGCGATCGCCCCGTTGCCGAGGAAGGCCACCGGACCAGCCGCCGAACCGCGGAACGACTGGCAGCAAAAAGCCAATGCAGACCTGGACGCCTGGGCGAAGAAGTCGGGGATCGACTAATCCCCCTTGCGCATCCGCGGATTCGATCTAGAAAGAAGTGACCTACTCACGAATAGGGGGGAGACATGTTCAAGTGGCTGTTCACGCAATACCGGGAACCCGGAAAACTTCACTTCGGCTCAAAGTGGCTGAACCTGCACGGGCGCTTGTTCCTCGGCAGCCCTGAATCGTTTGGCATGGGCCACCTGGGCGAAGGCGTTCGCCGCACTTTCTACTACTTGCGCGCCGATCGCAGGCCTCCGGTCAGAGACGACGCCGCGTATGAGGCATGGACCAAGGATCGGCTCTACGCGAGCAAGGTTGAGCAGGTCGCAGAGCGCTGGGTGGCCAAAGCGGGCTTTCTGGCGTGCGCGCCGCTTTGCTTGGTGCTTGCCGTCTTGGCGCATTGGCTTCGTTGATCTGACAGGGGAGGGAGACAGAGATGGCAGCAATCAGTTTGTTCAACGTGCTTGACTGGACGAGCGGCCTGGGGCGCAAGTTCCGGCGGAAGAGCGGCGAGCCTTCGAACGTGAAGGAAGAAATCATCGTCAAATCCGCCGAGGAGTATGAAAACCTGGTGGGGCGCTTTGACGTGACTGATCGCGTCCGTAGTCGAGAGCTCGATGTGCCAGAGGCTGACCGGGATTTCGCGCTGGAGTGCGGCGCCGTCTGGGACGAGAACGCCCAAGTGTTCAAGGTGCCCGATGGACGCAGCGAGGACGAATTCCAGGAGTGGTGGCCGAAGGTTCCGGAAGATTTGCGTGACACCCAATCGCGGATCATCACGACGAAGCTTGGACGGCGTGCTGAGGGCTTCCTGCAGGGCAACGACATGGGGCAGGGCGGCGACAGCCTGGCCACTCCCTTGATGTATCTCGCCTTCCCCGTGATCGGCGTTCTGGCAACCTTCCTGGTGAGCCTCATCGGCTGGGCAGGCTGGGCAGCTCTGTTGCTGACCATTCCTTACTTCATTGCCCTCAAGCAAGGCGAGGGCATGAAGGAGTCGCTGAAAGCCCTGGTGCTGCTGCAATGGGTCCCGATGGCGCTTCAGTTCATGGTCGGCGACAGCAAGGGCGGCACCGAGGTGGCAATGCAAGCCGGTGGCATGGCTGTGTATGCCCAGATGGCCAAGACCTACCTGTGGTGGGCCTTTGGCTTGGTCGGCGTCCTGTTTGTGGTTTGCTTTGTGGCGGCGGCCTCGCACCCGCACCGGGGCGTCATTGGCGGGACAGCCGCGCGCTTCATTCAAGCGATGAAGTGGGTGGGCCTCATCTTTGCCGCCTTGGTTGTCGCCAAGGTCCTGCCGTTTGGCTTGGGCGAGGCGGCACCTTACGTGTTGGCCTGCATGTATGCGATGCAGTACGCCGAAGGCAACTTTGTCCAAAACGCCGCCCGGCTCTACCTGCAGAACAACGACAACAACCTGGCTACCCAAGGGGCGTTGATCAACTCACACGTCAAGGCACGTGAACAGCAAGCCGAGGCGGCCCTGCGGGACAAGACCCCGCTGATCACCATCGGGCGCGCCACGGGGCACCTGTCCGACAAAGGTTATGGCTACTCGCCCGACTTGGGCACCGTGATGATGTTCTCATGGCGCGATTGCCAGCAGGGCCTGCTCGTGTTCGGGGCCATCGGTTCGGGCAAATCCTATGCCGCGTTGCGACCCATCGCTCGTCGGTTCCGTAAAGCCGCCTTGGCAATGGCGTGTGTGGCGTCGGAACAAGGCGATGTAAGGGAGCGTTTGACGCGGCAGAAGCTGGCCGGCGGTGCTCTCATCGCCGACGGTAAAGACGGAGCAATCATCGCGGATCTGGAAGGGTTGTTCGACATCGTCGTCAAGCCAGGAATGCGCGTGGGGCCCTACGAAGGGTTGGCGCCAGATCAAATCGTCCGGGCATTGCGCGGCGCATCGGGTGGGCGCGTGGACGAGAAATCCAAGCTTTGGACGGATGGTGGCGATGCGTTCCTTTACCACACCGGCATCATTCTTCGTGCGCTCGTGGATCACGAGATGGCTTACAGGTCTTGGTGTTCGGCCAAGCTGGAAGGGCTGGAGCGTGCACAGTTGGACGCGGAGCTTGAGCTGGTCAAACAGCGCAAGCTGGACGAGGACGTGGCCGAGACTGAGGCTTTGCTCGAGCGGGTCGCCGAGCAGATCGCCATCCATCGAATCCCTGTGAGCGACGACAGGCAATGGCAATACACGCCATTCCACCACGCCAAGTTGTTGTCCATTGTGGAACGCGTAATTCCCGCCAGCCCCGCGCCTCGTGCCAATGCAAAGCTGATGGAGGTGGTGAAATACTTGGGCCTGGAAGAGGCGGACACGAGCCATGACGAAGAAGGGCGGCTGGCCTACGCGGCCTACCTGCAACAGCACCGCCTTCGTCAGCACAACGCCCCCGAGACCATCCACCCAGACCTCTTTCGTCCCATGTCCCAGCTGCAGAGTTCGCTGAATTGGGCGCTGAAGGAGATTCCCGATATGCATCCGGATCAGAGGCAGTCGTTCACGCTCAACTCGCGAGGGCTGCTGGAGAAGCTCTTGCGAGGCGAAAAACTGCGTGACAGCAGAACGGACATGCCTTGGCATTCTATCGAGGAGGGCGAGGTGGACGTGTCCGATGCGCTCTACGGTGCCATGGTAGGCCTCTTCCTGCCGCCGACGCAGTTCGGTGAGGCGGGTGAAATGATGATGCGCCTGCTCAAGCAGCGGGTCATGAACGGAATCAAAGCGCGCGGTGCATACGGTGACAAATGGCGCGAAACATTGCCCGGCCAAACAGAGGTGATGCTGATGCTGGACGAGGCCCACCTGCTGCTGACGACCGATGACATCAACCTGTTCTCCATCTCACGCTCGCTGGGGTTGATGCCCGTGCTTGCAACGCAAGGCTTTGAGAGCTTGGTCAACGCCTTTGGGTCGGTCAACGAGGCGGATCTCATGGCCAATACGATGCAGTCGGTGATCGCGCTGAAGTGCTCGCACAACACCCACGAATACCTGGAAAAGCGGTTCGGACAGGCAACGTTGACCACGTTCAAACAGCGCACCCGGGGCATCGACTACCAAGGCGGCATGAACAATTGGCGCCACTCCGTGCTCAACGACCCGGATCATGCCTACGCGTCCGCCTACGACAAGATGCGAATGGAAGGGGCCGGGCGGTTGACGGCCTCGCGCATCGACGCCGTGACGGGCCGCCGCTGGCGGATTGGGTCGGAGGACACGCTGGGCCAAGACGAGATCGCGCGCGACATTGACATGCCCACCGGGGGCAAGCGCGAGGTGCAGCCGCTCTTCCTGCAGGAAGAATACTCCGCCCTTCTTGAGCCCCGTGGTCACGCCATCGTGGCGCTGAACCGTGCCGGCATCAAGCGAATCGACTTGGCGGAGCTGCTGCCCGATGCGGATTGATGCGGATAGGCAAGGGGGCTCCCCCCCCTTGCCAAACCCACGGATTGATCAACGATGAACCCATTCACCCCAGCGGAGGAAACAAACATGAGCGACACCCCTTCCCAACCCATCGAAGAAATGACCGAGCTGCGAGCACTCCAGGCGCAGCGCAACGAGCGGCTTCTGGGCGATCGCCCACCGCCCCAGAAGGACAGCGCGGCACGGGCGGACTTCGAGCAGGCCGTGGCCCAAGACCAAGACGCCATCGAGCAACGCCGACAGCGCGTTCTGGATTGGGCAGAGAAGGCCTCGCCCGATCAGATCGCCGCGCTCCAGGCAAAGATCCAGGAGGCCGACAAAGCCGTTCGTGATGCAAAGCCGGACGACAAGCACGAGCAGGTGGTTCATGCGACCGTTGCGCAGTGGCGGCAGCAACGCGGGGGCCAGCGGGAGGAGAGCCCTCCCATGTTGACCCGTGAGCAGCGGATGGAGAACGGGCCCGGTCGCCTGGGATACGCCGATTACGCCCGCAGTTCGTTGAAGCAGGCGGCTTTCATGAAGGACTACGCTGCCAATTACGATTGGGAGAAGCACCAGAAGCAGGCCCAGCCGAACGTCTTCCGACAGTAATCTTTACCGATGTTCAAATCTGCCCGGTTCTTCGCAGAATCGGGCATTTTTGCGTCTTGACGTCCAGTTTTATGGTGTTTTACTGGTTATGTAACGAGTAGGTAGACCTACTCATAAAAATACCAAGGAGAGCCGCCATGTCCACGTTGTTCAATGCCATCAAAGACTTCACTTTCGAGAACGCGGTCCCACTGCTGACCGGCTTGTTCCTGCTGATCGCGGCCTTCGCAACGGCCGTCCTCGCCTACCCTCCGGCCGTTCCGGTTCTGCTCAAAGTGGTGGCCATGGCGGTGGTGGGCTTTGTGACCATCGGGGTGGTGGTCCAGAGTTCCTTCCGGTGAGCCGCCGGCGCTGGCTCAAGCTGCGCGCAAGATGCAGGAAGCGTTGGCGCCGGTTTGACTGGGAGGGGTTTGATTTCTGGTTCTACCCCGCGCTGATTTTCTACATGTTGGGTTGGATCGTCTTTGGCCCACCCGACAGCGTTTAGCGTTCGGGTCAGTAGTCCGGTAACGAAGCCGGGGCAGTCTGTAAAACTGCTGGTTCACTCCCCTGCAGGTTCAAGTCCTGCCTGACCCACCATTTCTGCGTGTTGGCTTGACGGCCAGCGATTCAACGCTACAACCATGGGGATGGACACTCAAGAATCTCTGTTGCGCCTTTTGCGTCCCCTGGACCTCCAACGAGCGGAGGCCTTGGCGGCCGCGCTCGCTCGCGAAGCCGGCGCATCCAATGGCCTTCACGATTCGCAAGTGTTGGCGCGCGCCCACGCACTGAGCATTGCTCCTGTAGGGGGGCAGTTGGGCGATCTGGTCTGGCAGGTGCGCCAGCGGGAGCACGATGATGCGCCCCAAGTGGACCTGCGCTGGGGCTTGCTTAGGCTTGGGTTCGACGCGCCCACGCGGGCGTCCACACGGGACCTGGTGCGTGCTTACGAGAGGCGCTTGGCGGACCGTGACGAACCGATGGTTTACAGCACCCTGGCAGAGAAGGTGGCTGGGTTGTCCATGGCAGAGCACGCCTCGCTCTTCCAAGGCATGGCGATGGCGGTGGAGGAAGCGCGGGCACGGCAGTCCGATGCAAACCGGTTGCGGGAGAACGCACCGTGGCAGGGCTGGCTCGTGGGGGCGTCCCGGGCGGGCCACGAAGCAGCACTGCTGGCCTGCATCGGCATGGGCGCGGACGCCCGGCTGCCCGATGCCAGCGGCAACACGCCTTTGCACCACGCGGCCCGGTTTGGTCACGCCTCGCTGGTCACGCCTCTGGTTGAAGCGGGCGCCGACGTGGCGGCCCTCAACGCCCACGGGTGGGCACCGCTCCACCTTGCCGCCCTTCACAAGCACGCCCGGGCCTACCTCCACCTGATGGCCCACGGCGCCGATCCTGAGCAGCCAGGGTGGCGAGGGCGGACCCCAACGCGCATGCAGCGACATGAGCAAACCCAAGCCCTTTGACGCGCTGGGCGACGTGCCCGGCAGCGTTGCGCCTTCCCAGCCGGTCCGATACTGGCACCGCGCCGTTCTTGCCGGTGCATTCGTCTTTGGCTTGGTCTACGTGGGGAGCATGGGCGTTGCCTGGCTCATCCCGAATCCCGATGGCTCGCTCATCCGCTTCGCCGATGCTTTGAAAGGTGGTCTGGTGACCGCTTTTCACTTCCTGACCGCTGGAATCTCGGCACGTGCTCCGGCACGGGAGTTCATCGAACTGGTGTCCTACCACCATCCGGCGGCGACGTGGGCCCGGATCGGGGCGTCGCTTCTGCTGGCGGTGGGCCTTGGCCTTCGCACGTTCCTCAAGGCAGCTGAGCCGGTGAGCAACACTTGGCACCTGTCCGGACCGCGGTTGCTGGAAGGAAAGGAGGCCGTGGACGAAGCCCGGCACCGCTCGATAACCCTTAAAGACGCCAAGGCGGATCCCTTTGCCCTGTCCCTCCACCCCGATCTGCGGTTGCCGAAGCAGCATTGGGCGCGCCACGTCCTGATCACCGGTTCGGTGGGTTCGGGCAAGAGCGTCATCCTCAAGCACATCCTGGAACAGCTAACGCGACTGAAGGGCGCAAAGCTGTTCCTTTACGACATCAAGGGTGATTTCACGTCGATTTTCAAAAGGCCCATCATCGTGTCGCCCTTCGATGCGCGCTCCCACGTGTGGGACGTCGCCGCCGACGTGCGGACCCCGACCCAAGCGGCGGCGTTCGCCGCCTCTCTCATCCCAGAGGGCGACGGGAACGCCAAGTTCTGGACGATGGCCGCGCAAGACCTGTTGATCGGGTGCGTGCGCGAACTCCAGAACACCCGGCCTGGTCAGTGGGGGTGGCCCGATCTGGCGGCCTTGGTGCGCCGCCCGGTCGCGGAGATGGCCGCAGGCATGCGCCCCCATTACCCCCGCGGCGCGGCACTGGTGCGTGACCCGGAGAGCCAAACCACGTCCAGCGTGCTGTCTTCCCTGGGGGGCTTCACCCGCCTCATCGACGACCTGGCCACCGCATGGCCCAAGGTTGGCAAGCGCCGTTTCTCGATGACCGAGTGGATACGGGACGGCTACAACGGGCGCAAGCAGGTCATTGTTCAATCCGGACCGGACCCAACCCTGACGAAGGCCTACATCGCCGCCATGATCAACGTGGCCGTGCCGGATCTCATTGGCCCGGGCTTGCCGGACAACGAGGGCGGGCGTGGGCTCTACTTCGTATTCGACGAGCTGACCAGCGCCGGGCGCTTGAACATCGATCCCTTGCTGGCGTTGGGGCGCAGCAAAGGCGTGGTGGCCATCATGGCGGTCCAGGATCACTCCCAGGTTGAGCTGGTCTACGGGGACAAGACCGCGCAGGCCTTTTCATCGCTGGTGGGCACCCACGTGGTGTGCCAAGTGCAGATGGGGGCCACCCGCGACAAGCTCGCCAGCCAGCTCGGCAAGCGGAAAATCGCGTGGCGCGGGCACGAGGACAAAGCCCAGGTTCACGAGGAAAGCCGCGCCTTGGTTTCTAGCGGTGAGCTCACCGACCGGCTGGGCTTCCGAATGGGCAAGCGCTACGGTCCCGAGAGGTGGGGCATCGACGCGATCGTGCAGATGGGCGGGGACGTGCTGTTGCTGACATGGCCCGGGAAGAGCCACCCAACGGTTCGCGAGGGGCAGGTGGCCGCTGCGTGGACCTCCAAGCCAGCCGGATCTGTGGCCGAGGCCGAACGGCCATCGCCGGCCGCGTCCCCTGCAAGCGCTGGCGCGTCCGCCTTCGCAACCAGCGCCGAAGGCATCGATGCGGTGCAGCGGGTGCTGACCATGACACCCGAGGAAATCGACGCGCTTTTCCAGCGGTGATCGGCCTTGCCAACTCTCCGTTTTCTGGGACCTTGGAACAGTCAACGTTCTTTAGGGGAGCCCCATGATCAATCGCACGCCCATCAATGCCAAGGGCCAGAACTCGCACAGCGCAAACATGTTCGATTACATGTTGGCAACCGAGCGCCTGACCATCGACAGCGCTGTGGCCTATTACGCCGGCAGCGGTCCCGATCCGCGGCAGACGCTCAACTGGGGCGGCAAGCTCGCCGCCGAACTCGGCCTGGAAGGGCAGCCGGTCACCCGCGAGGTGATGGAAAAGCTTGGCAAGGGCTTTTCTCCCACCGGAAGGCCGTTGTGCAAAAACGCGGGCAAGGAGCCCCAATTGGTCATCAAAACGGATCGTTGGGGAAACGTGCGGTTGGATGACGACGGCAAGCCGATGGAGAAGTGGGAGGGTGGCCATCGGGTGGGATTCGATCTGACCATTTCCGCCCCCGGGGACGTGAGCGTGGCGTTCGCGCTGGCGGATGATCGCGAGAAGCTGGCCATCCTAGAGGCCCACCGCCAGGCCTGCGCCGTGGCGATGCGCTACATCGAGAGCAAGGTAGAGACCCGGCGCGGAGAAGCGGGCGTAGACGTTATAGGCACTGCGGGATTGGTTTGGACAGCCGCCGATCACGTCAGCAACCGGAACGTGGAACCCGACCTACACACCCATCACCTGGTCTACGGGATCTCGAGGGGCGAGGACGGTCGTTGGGGCACCTACGACGCAATTGAGATCTATCGTCATACCCGCGCCGCTGACCACCTCTACAAGGCAGAGCTCTACGCCGCGATGAAAGCGCTGGGCTATGGGATTCAGCGTGAGCGTGAGGTGGACGTGATGGGGCACGAGACGGGCCAGATCCTCACCACGGTTGCCGGCATCGACCGGGAGCTGGTGCTTAAGATGAAGACCCGCCGCCAGGAAATCCTGGACTACGTCAAGGAGCACCCTAACGCCAGCCACGACGAGGCCTGCAAGGCCACCCGCAAAAAGAAGGAAGAACCGCCCTTCGAGCAGGTGGTCAAGGACTGGCAGCAAACCTTGTCCAACATCGCTAAAGAGCACCCGGATCTGGTTCCCACCACCCAGTCGCTCAAGAAGACGAAAGGCCAGCACCTGGACCCGCATACGTTTGACGAGGTTTTGCAGCGTATGCACGAGAACGAGGCGATGTTCTGCGAGCATGACCTGGTCCGGGAGTTGGGGATGGAGTTCGCCGGACAAAAGAACTCGGAAGAAATTCTCCAGATGGCGAAGGAATTCACCGAACAGGACGATCTGGTGCGCGTGAAAGCCGAATACCTTCACAAAGACGACCGTGGCGATACGCTGGCACGAAGGCACAGTGAAGACCGTTTTTCCGCCACATGGATGGTCGAATTGGAGGCCGAGATCATCCGCCGCTCAAAGGAGCGGGAGAATGAGACGGATCTCAAGCTGTTCCGCTCCACCGTGGATCGGGAGATCGCCGCTTACGAAAAGCGCAAGGGCTTTACCCTCACCAGTGAGCAGAGGGCTGCCATCGGCCACCTTACCTTCGACACGGCCGGCGTGGGGGTCATGTCGGGGTTGGCTGGCACCGGCAAGACCACCGTGGCCGAGGTCTACAAGCAGTGCTTTGAAGCTGAAGGAAGGCGGTTGATGGGACTGGCGGTGGGGGGGCGGGCCGCTGAGAAGTTGGAATATGAGTCGGGCATGCCCAGCATGTCCGTCGCCAGGTTCTTCTCCCAAGTGCGCCAGGGCAAGGTTGCTCTGACGAAGAAGGACGTGGTGGTGCTCGATGAAGCCGGCATGGTGGCCACCGATGACACCCTGAAGCTGATGACCTACTGCCAGGGGGTGGGCGCCAAGCTTGTCATGCAGGGGGACAGTGACCAGCTTCAGCCCATTGCCGCGGGCAACGGCTTTGAGCTGGCGAAGATGGCCTTGGGGGACAAGAAACTGACCGAAATCCGCCGGCAGAAGAACGCTGATGACCTGATCACCGCCAACAGTTTCTACGAGCGGGACGCCGAGGGAAAGGTCAAGAACATGCGACGCGGGCACCGCAGCCGCCAAGGCACATTCCATATGGGCGAAGAAATCCTGAACAACCTCAAGCAACGCGACTGCATCGACGACTTCGGCACGGACAAGCAGGCCATCAAAGCGTTGGTGGACGATTACTTAAAAGACAAGACGCCCATGGACGAGAAGCTGGTCTTGGCCCACACGCGCTCTGAAGTCAAGGCGCTCACCACAGGAATCCGAAAGGGGCTCCAGGAGCAAGGCGTGCTGGACAAAGAGGAGTTCACCTTCCGCTCGATCGTGAAAGGGCAATGGGAGGACCTAACGCTCTCACGCCGCGACCGTGTGATGTTCACGGCGACCAACAACGACTTGGGCGTCATCAACGGCACCGAGGGCACGGTGGAGAGCATTCGGAAGGACAAATCCGGTGGCTACGACCTGGTGGTGCGCATCGACTCTTCGAACCCGAAAGAGAACGGGCGCATCCTGAAGTTCAACACCAGCGAGCACAACGCCTTGGCCCACCGGTATGCCATGACCGTTCACAAGGCGCAGGGGCAGGGGAAATCCGAGGTTTACCACCTGGCCACGAACATGGGCATGCTCGACCAGCAGTCGGCCTTGGTGGCGTTCACCCGCCTCACCAAGGGCAGCTACCGCATGTATACGACGGACAACGTGATGGATCGCTTGGCCGAACGGCTGGGAACCGAACGGCATAAAGAAATGGCGCTGAGCGTCGGCTTGTCCGAGACCCAGGCTGCTCCGGTGCGCAACCTGGTCCAGGACGTGGAAGAGCTGCTGGCAGGATTGAAACCGCAACCCCGGGTGCCAATCACAAACGCGGAATTGCGCGAGATGAGGCTTACCCGGTGACGCATCGGGCCAGCGCCAACACGCTGATCACCACCACTACCCATGGCCACCACCCCACGCGTTCGGAAGGGGCCTTCACCGGTGTTCCCAGCTGCCACCGCCGTTGGTGGGCCAGCCATCGCACGTGCGGCGTTGCCCGCCGGTTCGGGTTGACCACAATCCCCGGCGGCTTGGCGTAGATACGCCACCCCTCCCGGGAGGCCTTCACCCGCCACGCCTGCTCATGCGCTTCGGCTTCCGCCCTGGTGGCTGTCACCACCTCCAGCGCATGAAAGCGAAAAGGCCGGTGCCAGCCACCTTGCCGGGAACGGTGCTGCTTCTCCCGTTGCTGCGGGTTTGAGCTTTGGCCGACGTAGCATCCCCCGTCGTCGAATAGCAGGGCGTAAAGGGTGCGGGGCAGGGCGTGATACTTCTCGCTGCGTCCTAGGTGGTGGCGCTGGGGCATGTTCTCTCCGTGAGTAAAATGACCCACTCACGAATAGATCAGAATCTTGAGTTGGCAAGCCTGCTGCGAAGGGTTCAAGACGCCTACAGCTATTCCTGTAAGCTCCTGCTAACGAACAAGGGCCCCGAAGGGCCCTTGCCGAGACACGATCACCTCCCTTTCGCCGCTGACATTCTTTAATTCGTTACCAACCGATGGCCCAGGCTGCGCCCACGGCCGTGTCCTGCCCGCTGCGGGAAACGCCGATCGAGAAAGCCGATGGAGATCCGCGTGGGGTGGTCACGTCGCGGGTGTAGCCGATGGAAATGGCGGCTTGGCCGCTGCAGCCACCGACGCCCACGGCCAGGCGGTTTCGGTTCTCTCCATGGATAGCCGACGTCGAGGTGGCCATCTGCGCGTTGGCTTGGGCCATGGCGCACACACCGCTCACCCGTTTGTCGAGCTGGCGGAAACGGCGGTCCGTCAGGTTCCAGCGGTCGTCTTGCTCCCGCTGGTAATCCCACAATTGACCACCGTTGATCGCGTCCGTGGACCCTGGAGCGATCGCTCCTGCTGCCACTCCGGTTACCCGCTGGTTGCCGGCGTTGATCCCGGATCGGGTGACCGATGGGCCGCCTTGGACGGTGAAGCCGTCGCTGTTGTGGATGGCCTTGGCCACTTGGACCGAGCCCTGCTCGGGCAGCTCAACGGTGTCTTTCAGGGCAACGGTTTGGGTGCCGTTCCCGTTGTCTGTGACTTCGATGTTGGCCCCGGCCACCGCGGTGCTGCTTTCGCCGTCCTTACCGTCCTGGCCTGCTGGGCCCTGCGGACCGGCGGGTCCCTGTGGACCGGTGGCGCCACCACCGCTGCCAGGGTTCTGCTCCAGTTGGTGAACGCGCCCATCGAGATCGTAGATGGCGCCGGCAACGGTGCTGTAATGTTTCCCGCTGATCAGCTGGTAATTCGGAGCCACGATCACACCGTTTACTACGGTAGCGCCAGCGCCCAAGGTTTCCACGGCGGTCCGCAGTTGGCTGACGACCACGGCGTCGTTGTTCGCCTGCCCCAGGGCAACTTGCGTCAAGCGTCGGTTACCTACGGCAACCGTGTTCTCTTGGTCGCAGGTCGTGCCCGTGCCCAAGGCGACGCAGCCTTTGGCGTTGGCTTTCGCGCTGAGCCCAAAGGCTGCGGCATTTTCTGCGTTGGCTTGACTGCCGGGGCCTACGGCGGTGCCTCCAATTTCAGCAGCAAGGGCGTGTCCACCAACCGCCAAGGTGCTGAGCGCCGTTGCTTTCGCATACTGACCAAAAGCCGCAGCGTCGCTCGCGGTTGCTTCGGCATACGCTCCCGCGACCGTGGAGTCCCCCACCGTCGCACGACTGAAAGCCCCAAAAGCAGAGGTATTGCACCCTTGTGCAGAGGCGTAAGCGCCCGCTGCGGTCGCGCCAATGCAGTGGCCAGTAGGGGTGGGCCCCCCATCCGCCTGAGCGGAGTAACCAAACGCGGCGTTGCCGCCTCCTTTTGCACCGGCCAGATCGCCCACTGCCGTGGCACCTAACTCAGTCGCATGTGCACCGTTGCCCACTTGAACCTGGGCCTGCGCCGTGCCAGCAACAAGGCCTGCCAGCAAAGCGCAGTGGATGAGGGAGCGTTTCATGGGGTGGCCTCCTGGGTCTGAAATGAGTGAGCGCGTGCACTCACGAATAGATCAGATCCTGGAATGCGCAAGCCCCCCCCCAACGGAACTTCCCGACGCAACGGCAGGAGGGGCCGTTGGGCCGGGAAGCAGTGGGGCCGACTTTTCCCCACCCCTGTTCTTCTACGTCAGGGAAAAGATTCCGCAAGCCCCCTTGCGCGTTTTCGATTCTCCGCTTGCATGGATGTATCGCTCATGTGAGTAAGGAGGCCTACTCATGATCCAACGCTTTGTGCTTGCGCTCGCACTGGCCAGCGCTCCCGTCATGGTTTACGCCCACGCGCCAGCCACCGATTCCGCCGAGGTTCACGGCAAGAAGCCTGGGTTTTTCAAACGCCTGTTCCACCGCCACAAAGACGCCCCGCAGTGGGACGGTGTCCAGCCCGAGCTTCGCTCAACGCTGGAACGGATCGCTTTGCAGATGAAGGGCGAGGGCTACGACCTGCGCCTGATGGAGGGCTACCGGTCTGAAAAGCGCCAGGCCGCGCTGCTCGCTAGCCAAAAGGGCGTGACCCAGGTGGGGCCAGGCAGCAGCTGCCACAACCACGGCTGGGCGGCGGATATGGTTATCTACAGGCGCGGCCGTCCATCCTGGGACCTAAAGGACGAACAAGTGCGGCAGGGCTACCAGCGCTACGGGGAGTTGGCCCAGCAGGCGGGGTTGAGGTGGGGCGGCGCTTGGAAAGACTTCAAGGACATGCCCCACGTCGAGATGCGCAGCGAGTGCCTGGTGGCCATTCGTGGCGGATCTGCCCCCCGCCGATCAATGCAAACAGTGATTGCCAAGGCGGAGTCAGTCTCTGACGCACCGAAGGCACCTCGATGGGCTTGGAGTGTTGATTCTGAGCTGGCGCCGGACTGGGCGTGCGAGTCAGTTCTTTGCAGTGTTTCTTGGGCGACGGTGAGCCGGGCCTGGAGCTATGGCGTAAGGCCGCCGTTGAAAGGACTCCGTCCAGAACCGTTTGCTGAGGCGTCCTGTCCCATGGCCCCAATTGCCCTGAGGCACACATGAGGAAGCGGTCCACCGGATTGCTTCCCTTTTCGGCGGAGAGTGGGGGCGAACGGGTCATCTGCCCTGATCGCGCCGGATTGGAGGGGATCGAGATTGGCACTTCCAAGGGCGGCGAGAACGGCTGGATCCGTTGCACCGCAAGGAGTATGCTCGTCGCGGGCACATTCCAGGGCACCTCCCAGATGGGTGAAACCCAAGCCGCCCAAGGGGGTAGGGCACTTCTCAAGGAAGTCCCACTCTCTCCGCCAAGAAGTTCGGAAGAGCCCCTGGAAGCAGGGGCTTTTCTGTTTCTACGGCCCTTGCTGGCCAGCCATCCGGCAACCAAGGTCAGGTGAACGAATGAACCGGTGCATTCCTCTGACAAACGGGGAATTGCTTCATTCAAGGACGTAATCGTTGCAGGTGCACAAGCGCTGACGTTGGCGCCGGGCAATTTGAATGTGCCAGACACCCGCGCTAGGCTTCGGATGCCCAAGGAGGGCGACCAACGGAGTCATGGCATGAAGATTGGATTCAAGCTTTCTGTTGCTGTTGCGGCCTGTGCGTTGACCTTTGGAATCAGCAGCGCTACGGCGAAGGCCCCTGGCCCTTGTTCCGTCTGCGAGGTCCAATACATTGCATGCGAGGCGTCAGGTACAAACTTGAGTATCTGCACCCGGAACTATATGCAATGCCTGCGTCTGAACGGCTGCATTATCCCGTAGCAGGGCGCGGCGGGGACGTGTGGGGACCTTGCGATACCCTGCAACCTTGCCACCCTCCAGACAAAAGCCTCGGTCCTGCCGGGGCTTTTTCGTTTCCGGAAACGCCATGGCGCGCATCGTGTCGGGGGCGAAACCGAGACGATGCCTATGTGCCCTGATGCAGGCAGGCATATGTGGAGGGAGCGGCAATCAGCCCCGACGCCCACCTGTTGGCTTGTTGTGGCACAACGGGTAACTCGAGCACGACCGGAAAGCCCCATGTGGCCCATTCCGGTCCACGAATACGCCCACCTTGCACACCGGGCAGCGCTCATCGTGGATGGCCGCGCCTGAAATCGCGGTTACTTCCACTGCCCCGTCCTTCACCAGCTCATCCAGGAATGGCGAGTGCTTGCCCTGCAGGGTGAACATCGCGACCGACCGTCGCGCACGCGTCAGCGCGACATAGAACAGGCGCCGTTCTTCGCTCAGCGGATAGGTATCGCCGTCCGGCATTGCCAGCGAAAGCACCGGGTCATCCGCGCGCAGGCTCGGGAAGCTGCGGTTGATCATGCCCGGCAGGATCACGTAGTCCGCCTCGCGCCCCTTCGATCGATGTGCGGTAAGGAACTCGACGTCCATCGTGCTGCCGAAGGCCGTCTTCCAATCCGAAGGCATCGCACCGCGATCCGCGCGATACCGCCCCAGAACAAAGACCGTCACGCGCCCGGTGCGGCCCTGCGGCACTGCACCTGACAACAGTTGCTGGTGCAGCTTCGCAAGGTACTGGCGAACGCCATCCTGCACCTCCTCGCGCCGGTTCATCTGGAACGCCTGCAGCACCGGGCCCATTGCCGGCGCAGCAGAGCGAACGTTTTTGGCGATCTGCGCGGGGTTGCGGCTGATGAAGCGGCTGGACACATCACACAGTGCCTGTGGGCAGCGGAACGTCTGCTCCAGTTTCAGCACCTGGCCATGGCCCATCCATTCGCGGAATCCAGTCATCACCGCAACGTCGGCGCCAGCGAAGCGATTGATCGATTGCCAGTCATCGCCCACTGCAAACAGATAGCGGCCCGGTTGGCTGACCAGCGCACGGCAGAGGCGCGCGCGGGCGCGCGATGCGTCCTGGAACTCATCGGCCATCACCAGGTCGTAGGGCGACTCATAGTGGCCCTGTTCCAGCAGCCCGGCGGCCATGTTGAGCATGTCTTCGAAGTCGATGCTGCGCTCGTCAGCCAGTGCGTTGTCCCAGGCCTGGAAAACCGGCCCGGCGATCTCCAGGAAGCGCCGGTAGCGTTCCTTGAACTGATCCTCAGGCATCTGCCGCAGACGCGCCGCCATATCGTCCAGCGTCAAGCAGTTGCTCTTGGCATGCGCAATGAAGGTGCGCATCAGGCCAATCAGGTCTGCGTCCGGCATCGGCTTGGTGCCTTGATCGGGCAGCTCGCGGTCGGGGTTCGGGTCAAGCTCGACATCAGACGCGCCAAGCCGCTCGGCAAGATGCTGCAGGGCCTGTCCACTGCGCAGGCCAAACGACGTCGTCTCGACCAGAGCGGTGCCGCGCGCCACATGCTGCTGGCGCTTCCAGTGCATTCCTTCGCTGTAGTTGGCAAAGTGCTTCGGCGGCTGGCCATCGGCATCCAGCGCAAAGTGCTCGTGATACAGCTGGGCGTCCGGATAGTAGAAGTCCGGGCGATACTGGCGATGGGTGTCTGTCGCGGTATCGAATTCGTAGCGCCGCTCGTAGTCGTACGCCACGCCGTTGTAGAACAGCCAATCGGCGATGACGCACTCCTCCAGGCTCTTCACCCGCTCACCCTTCAGGGTGCGGATGTAGGGCGTGCCATCGCGGTCGTAACCATCGGCCATCATGTCGGCACCGAACGGCGGCAGGTCGCGCCCGAACACCAGGCGGAACATGTCCCACTGGGTGCGGAAATGGGTCGAGTGGTCCTTCAGGTCGTCCACCAGTTCGGCCAGCTTGTTGAAGCCCAGCGTCGCGTCGACCGCCCATTCCGGGATATCCGGCTTGCGCCCTGTGGCTTTGGCGATGATGGACAGGCCCAAGGCGTGGAAAGTCCGGGCTTCCACCACGGTGTCGCCCATGCCGAGCCGGTCGAAGCATCGCTGCGCGCGCTCCTCCAGCTCCTGGGCGGCGTCCTTGTTGAAGGCGAGCATCACGATCCGTTCGGGTTCGACAAAGCCGCGGTCGATGGCATACGCGGCCTTGGCGACCATTGTGGAGGTTTTCCCAGAGCCGGCCGCGGCCACGACCTGTACCCGGTTGTCGAAGCAGATGACGGCGTGGGCTTGTTCCTCGGTCAGGGGCTTGCTCTCGATCCGGTCCAGGAAGTCCTTGGCCAGCACCCGCTCGCGCTCTGCCATGGTCGCGTTGGCCTCGGCCCAGACGGCGGGCCAATCCAGCTGCCAGTCGTGCAGGGCGTCCAGCGCCATGCGGTGGCCGGGCGCGTGCAGGTCGTCGTGCACCTCCTCGTCGAGGAACAGCTGCTCCAGCTCGGCGGGCGGCAGGGGCAGGGCGGGGCGGTCGGCCAGCAACGCCTGCTGCTGTTCGTGGGTGATCCAGCGGCGGCCGGCACTGCCGCGGTCGATGAGCGCATCGGCAGCGCGCAACCACGCCTGGATCTGCTCCAGGATCGTGTCAAACAGGGCCTTGCGTCCCCGTGTGGTGCGCGCAAAGCGCACCTGCTGCAGCGCCGCCGCAAGCCGGGAGCCCTGGCTGTTGGGCAGCCCATCCACGGACAGTGCTTCACCGCGCTCGGTCGTCAGTTCGACCCGGGACCAGAGCACGCCGCGAACGACCCGCACGCTGTGTTCGTTCGCCACATGCTGGTGGTATTGCCTGCCGTCGATCAAAAGCGCGAGCTGTTCGCCATCCAGCCGCAACTGCCAGTCCGGCGAGCGGGTCACACGCTGGCCCCAGCCCGAGGGGCGCCATTCCATAGACATCCAGATACTGCCTTGCGTACGTCACCGGGCGTAAAGTGCCCTTGCCGCCCCATGATAAGGCCGCTTGGCATGGCACGCTGGGTTTCCGGTCACTCGCGCACGCGCGCCAGCGATGGCATTGCACCCTCGCCGGCGCGGCAGGCGTCAGGCGTTCACATCCACGACAATGCGGCCACGCACCTTGCCGGGGATGATCTGCTCATAGACATCCAGCACCTCGGCGAGACCGATCTGCTGCACGGTGCTTTCCAGCTTCTGCGGGTCCAGGTCGGTCGCGAGCCGATCCCAGGCGCGCTGGCGAACCTCTTGTGGGGCATTCACCGAATCCACGCCCGCAAGGGTCACATTGCGCAGGATGAAGGGCAGCACCGAGCCGTGCAGTGCATCGCTCTGGGCCAGGCCACAGGCGGCCACGGCACCGCGGTACTTCGTTTCGGCGATGGCATTGACCAGCGTTGGGCCGCCGGCCACATCCACCACGCCGGCCCATCGCTCGGCACTCACCGGCCGCTCGCGCGGCTCCGAGAGCTGCGCACGATCGATGATCTCGGCCGCACCCAGGTTGTGCAGATACTCGGCGTGCTCCGGCCGCCCGGTGGCGGCCACCACGCGATAACCCAGCTTTGAAAGGATCGCCACCGCAATCGAGCCGACGCCGCCGTTGGCACCGGTAACCAGCACATCGCCCTGTGCAGGCGTCACCCCTGCATGCTCCAGGGCCAGCACGCACAGCATCGCGGTATAGCCAGCGGTGCCGATGGCCATGGCGTCGCGGGTGCTCAGGTTGCCGGGAATCCGGTTGAGCCATTCGCCGCGGACGCGGGCGCGCTGTGCCAGGCCGCCGTGGTGGCCCATGCTCAGGTCCCAGCCATTGAGCACGACGCGGTCGCCTGGCTTGAAGTCGGCCCTGCTGGATTCCAGCACCACGCCTGCCAGATCGATGCCGGGAATGAGCGGGAACGTCCGGATGACCGGACTCTTGCCGGTGAGGGCAAGCGCATCCTTGTAGTTGAGCGTGGAGTACTCGACCTGTACCAGGACGTCGCCGTCCACCAGGTCGGCTTCATTGAAATCGACCAGTTCCGTGGATACGCCGTCGTTCGTCTTGCGGGTCAGCAGTGCCTTGAAACTCATGGTGGGGGCTCACGTTCAGTGGATGGCCCCATGCTAGGCTCGCACCGTTATCGCAACAAGAACGACGATTTCCCGTAGGTACTATGGTTTTCCGGAGTATGCATGCGTAGCAAGCGTTGGGATGGCAAGAGCGGTTGCGCGGTGGAAGTCACGCTGTCGGTGATCGGCGGCGTGTGGAAGCCGATCATTTTGTTTCACCTGATGACCGGCAAGCGGCGTTTCATGGAATTGACGCGACGGGTGCCCAATGCCACCCAGTCCATGCTCACCAGCCAGCTGCGTGAACTGGAAGCCGATGGCGTGGTGATCCGCCACGTGGACCCGGAAGTGCCGCCGAAAGTGGAATACGAGCTGTCCGAGTTCGGGCGCACGCTGGTACCGGTGCTGCTGGCCATGCGCGAGTGGGGTGAAACCTATCGTGGCCATGGAAGCACGGAAGACGATTGCCAGCGTTGAAGACACTTTTGGTCCTGCGCGAGCGCATTCTGGATGCGCTCGCGCCTGGATGGGTCAGGCCGGCTGCGCTTTCCGGCCCTGCACCACCCGGGTGGCCAGCAGCGCCAGGGTGACCAGCCCGGAGGCGATGGCCAGCCACAACAACAGCAGGGAGTTGTCCGTTTCGCCAACGGCCATCGCCACGGACGGGTCTTTGGCGTTGTAGCGGATATCAATCTCTTCCGCCTCGTCGGTGGCACGCATCCGATTGCCAAGGTCGTTGGAGACCGCGATCTTCTCGACGCGTGATTGGCCGTCTTCGGTTTCGAACTCGACATTCAGGACGAAGTTGCTCTTTCTGCCCCTTTTCTCATCCCAATGCACCTCGGTGACGAGGCCCACTGCATCGCGCCCTTCGGCACCGTCAGTGAGGGCATGACGGTGATGGTCGTTGTAGGCGGCCACGGAAAGTGCGACCGCCACGCCAGCGGCAACAAGAATGTTGCGCCAGGAAGTGAATTCCATAATGAGCTCTTGATCCATTGAGGTCGGCGACTATAGTCCTCACCTCGCGGATCTCGTACGAAAATGGCGTGGCGCAGACATTTCGTTGTGATCAGATCGCGCTCGAATGTGCCTGTGGGCTCCTCCATGCAAGCGTTCCCGGTGTGCATCCAGCGCGGAACGTCTGTGCTCGAGCTGAGGACGAAGGCCGTGCGTATTGCGACTTTCTGCGCGATCGCCATGGTCGGCGTGTCGCGTTCGGCTCGATGTGATCGTTGGGTAGTACGCGCAGGCAGGCGCGATGTATCAACGAAGCACGTCAGTCGGTGGACGGTTCGCCATCCCGTGACGCAACCAGCGTAGGAACGCGTCAGCGCGGACTTTTCCTACTTTGCTTCGGCGATGGAGTGCGCCCATCATCGCCGCGCCAAGGCACTCGCCCTGGCCGGGATTGGCGTCCCGAACTTACGTACCGCTACCGGTCGCGATTGCAGCCGAAGCTGCAACCGCGACAATGCACCGCCTACCGGCTCATGGTGGACGGTGCGTGGGGATCTTCCGATCCGCCGGCTTTAGCGGTACGTATCCGGCACGCCAACCCGCACCGTCCGCCACCTTGCATCTGCAGGTGGCCACATCGTGAGGTTGCCGTCATGCCCGAACGTCTTCCCGACCATCCCCGCCTGCACGCGCTGCTGGGTGCCGCTGTACTTGATCTTCCCGCTGCCTTGGCCGAAACGCTGGAGGACGCGCTCCGCGAATCAGCCGAGTTCGTCACCCCATCGGCATTCTTTGCACAACTGAAAGGCCACGGCAGGAACCTGCGCGCTGATGGCGAGGCCTGGAGTGAAATGTGCCTGAGCCCCGGCCGCGCCTTCGACATGGCCCTGGCGACCCGCAGCGTTTCGGGCATCACGGCGTTGACCGCGGTGCTGCATGCCGCGCATGTGGCACGGGAGAACGACGATCCTGCCTGCTGTCCCTCCGCCGCCGTGGTCGAAGGTCTGTTCAACGCCTGCCAGGCGCTGTCGCTGCAGGTGGAACGCTGCCTGGTGCCGTGAAGGGCTGCGACGCGGTTCCTGTTCCGTTGACGCCCGGTTCCCTATAGTGGCGCTGGAACCCTGCAATGGAATGCCCATGCACGTGATGTCCCCCGGCCGTTGCCTGACGCTTGCACTTGCCGTCGCGGTGAGTGCCGGCGCGTGTGCGCGGCCGCCGTCCACCGAACACGAAAGGAATCCCGCCATGTCCGGCGCACCCCAGACAGGCCGCACGATCAACGGCCACACCTATACCGATGCCCCCGTGGACGTGAAGCTCGGGCCGAACACTTTCCGCATTCCGGCCAACTACCTGGACAGCCAGATCGCACCGTGGCCCGGCGAGGGCGTGACGCTGGTCATCGAGTGGCCGGACATGAAGCCGACGCCGCCGGGTGCCCGGGCCAATCCGCGTACGAATGATTTCCGGAAGGAGATTGCTGTTCGTATCAACTACATCGATCGCATTCCAATTGAGACTTCGCTTTCAAGGCTTTCCTCAAATGAAGCCATCACGGAGGAGGGTTCTGTGGAAAGGGAGGATCCCAGGGACCGTCTCGATCAACGCGTTGCACAGCCGGAGACCTTGGGCCTGACGCCCTATGCAATCGATGAAGCGAAGATGGTGTTGTACGCGAAGAAGTACGAGGCCCGGTATGGGAAGCCGCCTGTCCGCAATCCGGCATTCGAGCGCGACTGGTATGTTGCACGGGACGGTGCTGGGGGACTGACAAGCTTCATCAAGTGCGATAGCGCAACGTTCCTGGGGGACGGAGTGCGCCTGACGCAGGACGAGGTCATTGATCTGGACGATCCTGTGGCTGCCGGATGCGTTCACTACTTTGTCGATATCTCTGACAGCCTATCCATCTCCCTGCATTACAAGAGAGCTTTCTTGAAAGACTGGAAACGCATGGAAGATGCTGTTCGCGATGTTCTTGCTGCAGCACGGACGCGCTAAACGACGAGGCTCAAGGAGAAAGCAATGAGCGGCCTGACCCAGAAGGACATCAGAATCCTCATCGATTATGCAGATGCCGGTAATCGTGAGCTGTACTGGAACTACCTGTCGCAACTGCCGGGTTCGGACGGCTACGGTACGCTGGCGCTAGGTGTGGTACGTAATGACAGTTTGCCTGGACGCGTGGCCAATGCCTACGCGCAAAGCCATGCCAGATCTCAGAATGACGAAGGTTCGCGCTTTCCAAATGCCGAGCTGAGCGAGCGCCAGTGGGAAGCATTCGGGCGGACACTGCTGCGGGAAGATCTGGAGCTTCGACAGGCGTGGATGGGAAACGGACGTGCGGATCTCGCGCTGAATCTGCCTGGCGCTGACGTCATGCTGGCTCATGACCGCGCTTTCGAGCAGCACAGACTGGACCCCAATTGCTGGACTCCTCGAGTGCTCCTGCAAGCCGCCTCGGACAAGAGCGGCCCCGCGAAGCTGGAGCAGATCTGGACCAACATGCTCAACAACGACTACGCCGGCGGCCCGCGCGTAGGCAACACCAGTGTCGATGCCATCAGCCAGATGGGATGGACGAAAGGCGGCCAGTACTTGACCCGGTTGAGCGTGCTGGAAGCTACCCAGGCATTGGAAGGACGCTCGGCGGTCGATCCGAACGTCATCGGTGGCAACAGCTACTACGCGATGTACTTCGAAGCGGACAGGAAGTGGGCCAGTGTCAGCGCGGGTGGCGGCCATATGTCGATGCGGGAGATCACTGACCCCGCCCGCATCGCTGAACTCAACGACGCGCGGGACGTTCGTCTGGAACGGCAGGAAAAACGTACCCAGTTCCACCCGGACGACCCGTACCGGACCATCACCCGCAGCCCGCTGACCGCAGCCGTGGACGACGTGCCGGATCCCGCGCAGGTAGCGACCCGTCTGGCCGACATTGGACCCGGCCACCGTGAGTACGCATTGATGCAGCAGGTGCGCGAAGGCGTGGCCGCGATCGATGCCGGCGCCGGGCGTACCCACGACGAGAACAGCGAGCGCCTGGTGGCGAGCGTGATGGCCTTGGCGCGCCACAACCAGTTCGAACGCGCCGACCATGTGCTGCTGAGCGCGCAGACTGCCGATCACCCGGCCGGCCGCAACGTGTTCGTGGTGCAGGGCGAGTTGAATGATCCGGCGCATCTGCGGGCCTCCATGCCCACGGACCGGGCGGTGCAGACGCCGGTCGAGCAGTCACTGCAGGCCCTGCAGGCAGTCGGTGCGGATCGTGAACAGGCACACGCGCAGCGCCAGCAGGAGGTCGATGCGCAGGCGCGCGACATCCCGGCGATACGGATGGGCTAGGGTCCCGGCCTGTCGCAGCTTCGCCTCACGCGGTCTTTGCAACTCGGTGCGCGGGCATTGCTAAGTTCGCTTGGCGACCGACGCGTACCAGCCGGGTAGATGTCCGCCTGGGTGGATGCCATTTCACCGCTGCGGTAGCCGCCCACTTTGGTGGGCATTCTGGCCCTGGCGCGCGGTGACGCAGCCGTGCCCACCAAGGTGGGCACCCACCAAGGCGATGTGGATTGGCATCCAGTACCGGGGCGCTACCTCGCCAGGGCGTCTGCCGTCTGCGCGGCCACCATGGCCTGCTGCATCTCCTTCAGCGACAGATAGCCATCACCATCGGTGTCCAGGCCCGCAAAGTACTTCGCAATCTCCGGCACCAACGTGGCTTCATCCTTGCTGATCCTGCCATCCTTGTTCGTGTCCATGGCACTGAACGCGGCGTCGATCGAATCGGCCTGCTTGCTGAAGCGCCCCTGCTGGAATCTGGTGTATTCGGCCTTGTCGACGCGCCCATCCTTGTTGGTGTCCATCGCTGTGAACGTGGAGTCGATGTAGGCCTGCTTCGGGTCAGCCGGCGCGGCCTGGGAGGCCAGCGGAGCGGCGCACAATGCGATCAACAGAGCGGTCTTCTTCATGGGTCGTATGTCCTTGAGATGTGCAGGTCAGCGGCAGGGATAGGTGTAGCCGTCGGCGCCGCGATAGGTATCGTTGCGGCGGTCATAATTGCCGTAGCGGCGAATGCAGTAGTCGGCGCGTTCGCGGGTCTCGCGTTCGCGCTTGGCGGCTGCGGCAATCACACCGGCCACGACGGCTGCGCCCACCACGCCCACCACCACACCGGTGGTCTTGGCATCGTGGCGGCGCTCACGTTCCCGGTCACGCTCACGCTCGCGTTCACGACGCTCCCATGCATCACGATCGCGGTCACGGTAGTCCTGGTCCCACTACGGGTTGTAGCGGTTACCGCGTTGCGCATGGGCGTCGCCGGAGTAGGGCAACAGCAGCATCAGTTGTGCAGCCGCTGCCAGCAGCAGTGCGGTTCCTCCTGGTTTCAGAGACATCGTCCAGCTCCTGTGCGGACATTGTTGGTAGCTCCAGTAGAGCCCGCAGACATTGCGCGAACCTGCCGTCACTGCAGGTAAGGTCACTGGCTATCGAACCAGTGCTTCGACCGGGTCCAGCTGCGCGGCGCGGCGTGCTGGCAGGAAGCCGAAGCCAATACCGATCAGGCTGGAACAGGCGAAGGCGGCCAGGATCGAATTGGCGGAGAACACCAGGCTGAAACCCACGTTGGCCAGCGCCAACCCCGCCCCCAATGCCAGGGCCACGCCGATGCCGAGCACGCCACCGAGCAGGCAGACCAGGACCGATTCGATCAGGAACTGTTGCAGGATGTCGCTGCGCCGCGCGCCCACCGCCATGCGCACGCCGATCTCGCGTGTTCGCTCGGTCACCGACACCAGCATGATGTTCATCACTCCGATTCCGCCCACTACCAGCGCGATGGCGGCGATGGAGCTGATCATCATGGTCAGGATGCCGGTGGTCTGTTCGATGGACTGGCGGATCTGCGCGTTGTTGCTCATGTAGAAATCGGTGCTGCCATGGCGGCGTGCCAGCAATCGTCCGATGGCGCGCTCGGCCGCCTCCATGCTGATGGCATCGGAGACACGCACGGTGATGCTGGAAACGTGGCTCTGCCCGAGCATGCGCGCCATGGTGGTAGTGTAGGGCAGCCACACCCGCAGCAGCGAGGCATCGCCGACCGCGCCGGCGTCCTTCTTCACCACGCCCACCACGCGCACCGGCACGTTGCCCAGCAGCAGGGTCTGGCCGATGGGATTGTCCACCGCAGCGAAGAAGCGGGCGCGGGTATTGGCATCGATCACCACTACCTGCTGGTAGCCGGCCACGGCGGCCGGGCCGAAGAAGGCACCTTCGCCCAGCTGCAGGCCATGCACGCGGAAGTACTGCTCGCTGACGCCCTGCACCTGCACGCTGGCCGAGCGGTTGCCGCGCAGCGCGGTGCCGGTGGTGGCCACGCCGGGTGTAGCGCTGTCCACGAACGGCTGCCCGGCCAGGGCCACGCTGTCGCCGGGGGTGAGCGTTTCCACCCGCGCCGAGTGCAGGTCGCCGAAGCCGGACCCGGGATAGATCTCGATGGTGTTGGTGCCCAGCGAGGAAATGTTGGACAGGATGGCCTGGCGCGCGCCGGTACCCAGCGCGACCACGGAGACGACCGACGCAATGCCGATGATGATGCCGAGCATGGTCAGGAAGGTGCGCATGCGGTGCGCGTTCATTGCGCGCAGGGCCATGCGTAACGCCTCCGTAAGGCGGTCACGCACCGCCTGCCAGCCGCTGCCACCGCCGCGCTGCGGCGGGGCCGCCGCTGACCCATCCGCGGCAGAGACCTTGCCCGTGGCGCGATCATCGACAATCCGGCCATCGCGGATCTCGATGATGCGATGAGCATGTTCGGCCATGGCCATGTCATGCGTCACCAGCACCACGGTGTGGCCCTCGGCATGCAGCTCGCCCAGGATCTTCATCACCTCCCTGCCGGAGTGGGTGTCCAGTGCACCCGTCGGCTCATCGGCGAAGATCACCGCGCCGCCGTTCATCAGTGCGCGCGCAATCGAAACACGCTGCTGCTGGCCACCTGACAGCTCGCCAGGCAGATGCTGCATACGTTCGCTCAGGCCCAGCCGCGCCAACAGCTCGGCCGCGCGGGCGCGGCGGGTGGCCCCCGCCATGCCGGCATAGATCGCTGGCACTTCTACATTGCCCAATGCGGTCAGGTCGGTCAGCAGGTGATAGCGCTGAAAGATGAAGCCGAAGTGCTCGCGGCGTAGTTCGGCCAGTTCATCGGGCGACATCTGAGCGGTTTCGCGTCCGGCGATCTGGTATGCACCGGCGGAAGGGCGATCGAGGCAGCCGAGGATGTTCATCAACGTGGACTTGCCCGAGCCGGACTGGCCCACGATGGCCACCAGTTCGCCTGCGTGGATGTCCAGGTCCACGCCATCGAGCACGACCAGGGTCTGTTCGCCGGCCGCGAACTCGCGGCGGATGCCGCGTACGCGCAGCAAAGGGGCGGTGGTGGATGTGCTCATTTCGACGGCGCGTGTGCGGTAGCGGCTTCGTCCCGGGCCTGCGCCAGCACCACCTGTTCGCCCTCTTTCAGGCCGCTGCGTACCTCCACCTGGATCTGGTCGTCCAGCCCGATGGTGATGCGGCGCGCATGGGCGTGCCCGTCCGCGCCACGCACCTGTACGCTGTAGCTGCCATCGGCCGCGCGTGCACCGAGCGCAGCGGAGGGCAGCGTCAGTACGTTGTCGGCGCGACCCAGCACGATGCGCACCTGCGCGGTCATGTAGCTGCGCAGGCGGCCATCGGCGTTGGCGACGTCGAACTGCCCGTTGTAGTACATGGCGGTGCGGCTGCCACCGCCGGTCGCGGGTGAAGCAAGGGCGGAGGCGTCTTCCTGGGTGATCGATTCCGGAGCCGGGGCGATGTCGCGCAGCGTGCTCCTGTAGCGACGTCCCGCATCGCCAAGAATGGTGAAGTACGCTTCCTGACCAACGGACGTGTGCACAACATCCGCCTCGGAGATTTCCGCGTAGACCGTCATCACGTCCTGGTTGCCCAGCATCACGATGGTCGGTGCGCTCTGTACCGCGTTCACGGTCTGCCCCTGGCGCGCCACCACGGCCAGCACGGTGCCGTCGGTGGGGGCGGTGATACGGGTGTACTCGAGGTTGGTCTGTGCGATATCCACGGCGGTCTGCCGCTGCACCATCTCACCCTCCAGCGCGGCGATCTGTTCCCGGGTGGCATCGACCTTGGCCTTGGCCGCATCGACGTCGGCGCGTGCCACCAACTGCGAGGTCACCAGCTGCTGCTGTCGATGCAATGTCAGCTCGAACTGGCGCAGGTCGGTGGCCAGCGCATCGCGGTTGGCGCGCGCGGTGCGCTGTGCTGCCTGCGCACTCAGCAATGCGTTGCGCTGGGTGCGCGAATCGATATCGGCAATCGGATCGCCGGCCTTCACCTTGTCGCCCAGCTTCACATGCAGGGCCTCGATGCGGCCGGAGACCTGCGCGCCCACGCTCACCAGCCGCGAGGGCTTCAGTGTTCCGGTGGCTTCAACGACCTGTTCAATGTTGCCCCGGGTTACCGGTGCCACCTGCAGCTTCGGTGGTGGTACGGGCCGGAGCCAAGCGAAGAGTGCCAACGTTGTGCAGAGGAGTGCGGCAGCAATGATCAGCACACGGCGGCGGCTGCGCGGTGTGGCGCTCATCGGCGCGGCATCCGGAAGAGACAGGGCATCGTGGATCCTCGAGACTGTTGGAATGCACGCCTGGGGCGACAGGTGTGGATGGTGGTCGAGTCTCGATGCGCTGGATTGCGCGAACCTTGCGATGGTGCAGGCGTGTCAGTGGGCAATGCCCTGCGTGAGCAGTGCCATCGCGATGAACTGGATCATGCTACCGAGCGCCAACAGCACGTGGCGGAGGCGTTGCGCCGGCGTGGGCAAGGTCGAAAGGTGGCACAATGCGCCGACCAGCAGCACGGCGCAGACCGCAATCGGCAGCGTTGCGGTGGCGGCGATGATCGCGATGATCATCAACGTGGCAGCAAGCATCACGGTGGCTGCATGCGTATCCAGGGCCCGCAGCAGCGGGGGAGCCGGGCGCAGTGCAGCCCCTCGCCACACGACCAGCATGTGCAGTGCGGCATGCACGGCGACGAACACCAGCACGGCAGTGGCCGTTGCATGCGCGTGCCGATACGCGGAAGCCACCAGCGCAAGGCCGGGGAGCAGCAGGAACAGCGCGGCGAACAGGCGGATCAGCACGCCGGCCCGCTCGCGTTCGGGAATCATCCGCAGCCAGTGCGGCCAGTGTTCCAACCCACGCGTGCGGCCTGCATGCGCGCGGCAGTTCCATGCTGCGGCGGTCAGGCTGGGCGTATTCCGAGGCGGCGGGGCAGGGGGGGAAGAGGGCGGTGGAGGAGCTCCCTGTGTCACATGCAGGCTTCCTGTCAGTTCCGGACGCAGCACCTGCTGTGCCGCTCACCTGGATGCTGGGCAGCGAACATTGCCGCAACCTTGCGCATCAACCGCAGTCCTGGCGCGCGGACAGCCAGTAGTCATCCGCGCATAGTCATCCACGTGGAAGCGATGCGCTCAGTACTCCGGCGCCAATGCGCTGGTGACGCCTGGATGCACGGGGAACTCGACGCGGATCAGGGCGCCACCACCGGGCGCATCCAGAATCGTGACGTGGCCGCCGTGGCGGTCGATCACCTGCCGCACCAGGTTCAATCCCAATCCGGCGCCTGTCTGCCGGGGCCGCAGGCGTTGGAAGGGCTCGAACACGCGTTCGCGCTGGTCGACCGGAATGCCGGGTCCATCGTCTTCCACCTCAAGGCAGCTGCCCTGCACGCGCACGATGATATGACGTCCACCGTGCTCGGCGGCATTCAGTACCAGGTTGGAGAGCACCCGTTCGATGGCACCGGACTCGCCCAGCACCGGGAAGTTCGGTTCCACTGCCACGGCGACCGTCTTGTCGGACTGGATCAGCAGGGGGGCCAGATCGGCGACGACCCGCTTGGCCACGCGGGCCAGGTTGAGGGAGTCCTTCGGTCCATCGGCTTCCATGCGGTGCAGGTCCAGGAGCTGCTCGGCAAGCGTTGCCAGCCGAGCGACTTCCACCGCCAGGCTGCGTGAGGTGGAATCGTCGGTGGCATCGATCTTCACCCGCAGGATGGCGATCGGTGTACGCAGCTCATGGGCGGCGGCGGCGATGAAGCGGCGCTGCCGTTCGTGCCCTTCGTCCAGTCGGTCCAGCGCTTCGTTCACCGCGGTCACGAGGGGGGCGATCTCTACCGGTACGGCGGTCTCTGTCAGACGGATGCCGCGACGGCTGGCAGAGATGTTGCGGGCTTCCTGCGCGATGCGCTCCACGCCAGCCAGGGCGCGGCGCACGATGATCGGGGTCAGGATGATGGTGGCCAGGCCCAGCAGCAGGAAGATCGGCAGGGTGATGATGTGTGCGGCCAGCGCCATCTGCCAGGTCAGCGAATCGGTTTCGCCATGGGCCATGATGGTCAGCTTGCCGGCCGGACCGCTGTGCTGGCGTATCACCACGGCCAGGCCGTCGTTGCGGCCGCGTCCGCGCAGGTCGCCATAGGGAATGCCGTCGAGGGCGCCGACCAGCGAGGCGTAGGCGGGCGGAACGTGGCCGAATGTCACATGTTGGCCCTGCTCATCCTCGGCGATGAACCACGCGCCGGGGACGATCTTCAGCAGCTCGTCCAGCGCCGGCGTGCGTTCCACATACAGCTCGCCCTTGCTGTCCCGACGAACGGCCTCTGCCGCCACCGGGGCGAAGGTCTGGATGGTGTAGTAGCCGCCGCTGTCGACACGCACCAGCACCATCAGCAATGCGAAGAAGGCCACCAGCAGTGCGAGCAGCTGGTAGATCAGGGTTTTGACGATCAGCGGGCGCTTCAGTGAGGGACGAAGCGCCATTACTTCGTTTCCCGCATCAGATAGCCGACACCGCGGATGGCATGGATTTCCACCCCCGCATCCGCGTCGGCCAGCTTGCGCCGCAGGCGTGAGACATGCGAGTCCAGCGTGTTGGAATGGATGCCGTCGTCGAAGCCGTACACCGCCATCTCGATGGATTCGCGAAGCACGGTGCGGCCCAGCCGGCGGGCGAGGGCCGCCAGCACGCGGATCTCGCGGCGCGGAAGCTCCAGTCGCTGTCCGCCCACGCTGGCTTCGCCCGAGGTGGGGTCGAACAGCAGCCGGCCGATGCTCACCGGCTCCACCTGCATGCCGCTCGGCCGGCGCCCGGCCGCGCGGATCCGCGCGAACAGTTCTTCCAGCGCGAAGGGCTTGGCCAGGTAGTCGTCGGCGCCCTCATCCAGGCCGGCGATGCGGTCCGGCAACTGTCCCAGTGCGCTGAGCACGATGATCGGCACCCCCGGATTGCGCCCGCGCAGCACGGGAATGAGCCCCAGCCCGTCACCATCGGGCAGGGTGCGGTCCAGCAGCACCAGGTCGTGTGATCCGGAAAGTGCTGCTTGGCGGGCCAGTGCCAGGGTGCTGGCCAGGTCCACGACGTAGCGCTCCCGCTGCAGGGCAGACTTCAGGGTGGCAGCCAGTTCGGCTTCGTCTTCGATCAGCAGGATGTGCATCGGCAGGCGTCAGGCGGGAAGGAGGCATAAGGCGGGCGGCAAGCGCCGGCACCGTATTACAGGAACATTGCGTGAACATGGCGTTCCTTCGGGGCCTGCCGGTGACGCCGCAACACCCGCTGCGGCGCGGGCCGCCCGGCGCAAGGTTCGCGCAATCCGCGCACTCCAGCCTTGGCGCCCGTTCGCTGATCCCCAACCCCTGGAGTGCCCATGAAGTTGTTCGTCCCGCTGTTGCTGGTTGCCGCCTTGAGTGGCTGCACCACTGCCAAAATGACCGTCACCCCCGATGGCCGCCGTGGTGTTTCCATCGACTGCAGCGGTTCCAGTTCCTGGAGTGGCTGCTACGAAAAGGCCGGGCAGATGTGCCCAGGCGGCTATGTGGTCTTCAGCAAGGATGGCGATGAAGGAAATGCCATCGCGGTGGGCAACAGGAACGGCTTCACCTCTACCCAGATGGCCACCCGCTCGATGCTGGTGTCCTGCTCGCACTGACCTGGGCAGGGGAGGTGGGTTGCCACCTCCCCCTCGATATCCAATACAACGATGCCCCTCGAAAGGGGCATTGTTGGGGGTTACGGCGCTGTCTTCGCTTGTCGCGGATCGGCAATGATGCGCGAGGGCGATCCATACAGCACCAGGACCCGCATGCCGGTGGTGAACACCGGATCGGGGCCCTGCACAACCGTCATCAGGTTGCCGTTCTCCGTCTGCACAACATATTCCAGGCCCTTGGCCTGCGAGAGTGCGCGTTCGGAGGCTGCACCGGCAATAGCTCCGACCACGAGGCCGCCAATGGCACCGATGGCCGCCCCCTGGTCGCTGCCGCCGATGGTGGAGCCGGCCACACCGCCAGCCGCAGCGCCGGCAACGGCACCGCCGCCCTGTGAACCGTCAATACTGACCGCGCGGACGCTGATGACCGTACCGCCGACAGTTCGATTGACCTGTCCCACTGAACCGATGGAATAACTGTCCGTACGCACATTTGGCGCGCAGGCCGTCAGCATCGCAGCAACGGATGCAGCCACCAGCAGGCGCTTCATGGCGCTTCCTGCTTGTTCGGGAACATCGGCTTGGTAATGTCCACGGTTTCCAGCGCCTGCAGGAACTGGGCGATGTTGTTCTGTGCTGAGCGGCTGATCGACTCGCGGGCACGGATTACCCCTGCGAAGGCATAGTTGAACGGAACTTCGCCGGATGCGCTGACATCCTGGGTGTAGACGATGCTGCCGGTTGCACGATCGATCAGCTCGTAGCGGGCGATCGTCTTGGTGGTCATCGATGCACCGAAGCTGGGAATGTCGATCGCCAGAATCTTCACCGACAGGCTCAACTTCACCGGTGCATCGTCGCGGAACACCGCCATCTTATTGAGCGCTTCGGTCAGCGCGTTCTGCCACATCTGCGGCACTTCGTGCTGGGCCTGCGCGGGAATCTTGCCCTTGGCTTCATCCGGACGTGCCAGCGTGACCGTCAGCGACTTCAGTTCGCCATCAATCTTCTTGCTGCTGACCCCGACGTTCGGGACCGAGAAATTGAGCGGCGGATTGGTGGTACAACCCGCCAGCGACACGGCGATGATCGCCGCGAACAGGAACTTCTTCATCCATTTTCCCCTGTGACTACGTTGAAACATCCATGGTGAATCGTATGTTCGTCGGCAACGTCGATGCTGCACCGCAGCGGTCGCATGAAGACGTGGCTGACTGCGCGCAAGGATACCTGAATTGGGGTGGTCTACCGTCCGGGCAGGCGGCACGCTGGCACGAGATGCCGGCGACGCAGGTGGCTCCGCTCAGAAGCTGTAAGCCGCCTGCACATACACCCGCCGCGGCTCGCCCGGGAAATGCCCGTTGCGCTCGATGAAGCCGCTGGCCGCGTACACCTTGTCGAACAGGTTCTTGACGTTGGCCTGGAACTGCCACTGCTTCCACGTGGTCTTCCAGCTCATGTCGAATACCGTGTATGCCTTGACCGCCTGCCCATCCAGGCTGACACGCTCGCCCACATGGTCGGCGCCGAAGCCGATGGCCGAGTTGATCGACGGCAGGTCGTAGCGCGTCCACACGCCGAGCTTGTTGCGTGGCGCATTGGCGAAGCGGTCGCCGGAGGCATTGGTGATGCCGTTCGGTCCGGCATCCTTCACCCGTGCGTCGTTGTAGGCGTAGGTCAGGTTCACCACCCAGCGCTCGGTCACGTCGGCCAGCAGGTCCAGTTCCATGCCCGTGCTGCGTACCAGGCCCAGCGCAGCGAGTTGGTTTACCCCGCCGATCACCTCGCCGGTGGCCTGCACGATGTTGCTGCGGTCGATGCGGTAGGCCGCCATGTTCAGGGTCACACGGTCGGCCAGCAGGGACTTCAGACCGACTTCCCATTGCCTGCTGCGCTCCGCGTCGAACGGTCCGCCGGCCGCCGGGTTCTGGTTGGTGGCACTCTGCGGCACGAAGCCGCTGGCGATGTTGGCGTACAGGTTCACGCCGTCCCGGACGGTAAAGGTACTGCCCAGGCGCCAGCTGAGATCGTTGCCATCCACGCTGCCGCCACCCATGCGGTCCTGATCCTTGAAGCCATCCCAGCGCAGCCCGGCCAGCACATGCCAGCGCGCGCCCAGTGCCAGCTCATCCTGCAGGTAGCCGCCGTAGCGCTTGCTGCGGGTGGCGGTGCTGCGCCAGGGCAGAGCGGCCAGGTTGTAGTCATGCCAGGTGCTCGCGCCATAGACCGGGTTGAACAGGTCAATGCCCCGCACCGGGCCGGCGCCGCGTGCCAGGTCGGCGCTGTTGGCGGTCTGCGCGGTGAAGTCGGCGTCGAGCTGGTACACGTCGGCGCCGAACAGCACCTTGTGTTCGATACGGCCGGTGTTGATCCGCCATACGGCATTGCCGCTGGCGGTGAAGGCAGTGTTGTCACGGATCTGGTTGCGCAGCTGGCGCGTCATCCACTCGGCCACGCCGTCGCGGTCACGATCAATCAGCCCCATCGGCTCGTGGTACATCTGGTGCTCGTTGTTGCTGAACCAGCGCGCAGCAAGGTCCACGTCCAGGTTGTCGCGCGGTGCGAAGCGATACTGCGCCAGTGCGACCTTGGCGCGCATGTCGAGGAAGTCACTGGCCTCGTTGTGGTTCCAGCGGCGGTCGGTCAGGAAGCTGCCGGCATCGTTCACCGGCACGCCGCGCAGGCGGTTGCCGCCCAGGTTCTGGGTGATGTCGGTGAACTGCAGCACCAGTTCGCCGGTCTGGCCGACATCGAAGGCCAGCGAGGCATCGCCGATCACGCTTTCGCTGTCGGCATTCCAGCGCACGCCCTGCTCGCTGTCGGCATACAGGCCGGCGCGATAGCGAATGCTGCCGCTGGCATTCAAGGGGCCGGTGCCTTCGATCGATCCGGCGCGGAAGTCCTTGTCGCCTGCCTGCAGCTCGATGCGGCGTTCGGCGCGCGCCTTGGGCTTGCGCGTTACATAGTTGATGACACCGCCCGCATCACCACCGCCGTACAGCGCACCGGCCGGACCTTTCAGTACTTCCACGCGTTCGATATTGAACAGTTGCGGCACCGAGAAGCCCGCATAGGGATCACCACGCAGGCCGTCGTAGAGAACGTTCTCCTGGCGGAACCCGCGCAGGGTGACGCCGGCATAGCTGAAGAAGCTGATGCCGCTGATGCTGCGGTACAGATCGGTGACCTGGCGCGCGGCCTGGTCGTCGATCAGCTCGCGCGGCACGACCTGGATCGACTGCGGCACCAGTTCCAACGGGGTATCGGTGCGGGTGCCGACGGCCGCATCGTTGGCGCGGTACAGGGTCTGCGCGCGGCCGCGGACTTCGACCTTGTCCAGGTCCTTCAGGGTGTCAGCGGAGGCCTCGGAGGCCAGTGCAGGCGTAGCCAGGGAAAGGGGCAGCGCCAGGCAGAGGGCGTGCTTGAGCGGGGTTGGAAGCGGCATGAGGGGGTCGGGGCGGGCTGCAAATGAGAAGGATTAGCATTTGCAACGCTTCGTGACCTATCCCCCGAGTGCGCTATGGACGCAGGCCCGGGTCGGTATATGGGGTGCCGGCCAAGGCCACCAGCACGCCGGTGCCACCGCGCACGATCAGCTGCAGCATCGCTTGGCGCGGATCCTCGCCCCTCTGCTGGCTGGCCAGTCCACTCTCATAGGCGGCCACCATCGACGCCAGCAGCATGGCTGCGCCCAGGCGTGCCTCCGCGTCCTGCGCGGGCCGACCGGCCGCGTCGGCCATCAGCTGGGCCAGGTCGTCGGCCAGCTGTGCCTGCAGCCGTCGCGCGTGCGCCACCAGCACCGGACTGTCGGCCACGGTTGCCCAGAAGGCCGCTGCACCGGAGTTGATCCGTAACAGCGGATGGCCGCTGTCCAGCAGCTCCCGCACCAGCGATTGGAAGGCGGCCAGCGGGGCCATGCCACGGCGCGCCGCCATGCCTTCGCGAAGCAGGGTCCGGGCCTCCTCATCGCGGTCGAACACCAGGTCTTCCTTGCTGGCGAAATAATTGAAGACCGTCTTGCGCGAGACCCCCGCCGCATTGGCAATCTCGGACATGGACACGGCTTCGAAGCCGCGGCGGATGATCAGTTCGGTGGCGACGTCCGAAATGGTCTGTCGGGTCTCGGTCTTGCGCTGCTCGCGGCGGCCCCGGGGCGGGATCATGGGCGGTTCACTGGTGGAAACGTACACCGAGTGTAACATTGGCGTCGCCAGAGCGCCGGCCCGGCGCTCACAGGGAAATCCCATGTTGTACGACGTCGTCATCGCCGGGGCCGGCCCGGTCGGCCTGTTCCTGTCGTGCGAGCTGGCCCAGGCCGGCTGTTCGGTCCTGTTGCTGGAGCAGGCAGCGTCGCCCGAGACGCCCTTGAAACGCCTGCCCTTTGGCTTGCGCGGCTTGAATGCGCCCACCCTGGAGGCCCTGGATCGACGTGGCCTGCTGGATGCGGTTGCCGCCAGTCAGGTGCTGAAGCCGGACAACGGCGCACCGCCGCCCGGCACCGCCCATTGGCTGGCGCAACCGCGGCCACTGGGCGGCCACTTCGCCGGCATTCCTTTTGCGCTGGACAACGTGGACAGTGCGCGCTGGCGCCATCGCCTGCCGACGCCGGTGCCCACCCAGATGGCGGTCGAGCTGCAGTCGCTGGAGGCGGTGCTGGCCGAGCGTGCGGTGTCGCTGGGTGTACAGATCGAGCGTGGCTGCACGGTGCAGGCGGTGCACGCACGCGAAGCACAGATGGTGGTCCAGACCGGTCGCGGGCTGATGCGGGGCCGCTGGCTGGTCGGTTGCGATGGCGCCCGCAGCACGGTACGCAAGCAATCGGGGTTCGTGTTCGCAGGGACGGCGCCGGAGTTCACCGGGCACACGCTGCAGGTCGAACTGGCAGACCCGTCGGTGCTCGTCCCGGGGCGTCAGTTCACCGAACACGGCATGTGCAATTTCAATCCGCCGGGCATGCTGGCGCTGGCCGATTTCGACGGTGGCGCCGGCCATCGCACGCCGCTGGACCGGCACACCGCCCAGGCGCTGCTGCGGCGTGTGTCCGGGCGAGAGGCAACGATCACGGCGTTGCATCTGGCCACCACATGGACCGATGCCGCGCGCCAGGCCACGGCCTATCGCAGCGGCCGCGTGCTGTTGGCCGGTGATGCCGCGCACATGCATTCGCCGTTGGGCGGGCAGGGGCTGAACCTCGGCATCGGCGATGCGATGAACCTGGGGTGGAAGCTGGCCGCGGTGGTGCGAGGTGATGTGGCAGAGTCGCTGTTGGACAGCTATCAGGCTGAGCGCCATCCGATCGGCGCCCAGGTGCTCGACTGGTCACGTGCGCAGGTGGCGTTGATGCGGCCAGGCCCCGGGTCGCGCGCGCTGGCGGCGGTCATCGCCGACCTGGCCGCGACCCGCGACGGTGCCACCTATCTCGCCGAGCGGCTGTGGGGTGTGGCACCGCCACCGGTGCTCGACGGCAGCCATCCGCGGGTTGGCCGAAGCGCACCGGACGTTCAACTGGCTGATGACCGTCGGATGGGAGAGCTGCTGCGTGCAGGGCAGGGCGTGCTGCTGGGGCTCGATACCGGCGATTCGCTCGGTCCGATCATTGAGCGCTGGCAGCGGTCGGTCACCTGCGTGATGTCCACGGCGCGCGACACGCTGGGACTGGGCGCCGTGCTGGTCCGCCCCGACGGTATCGTCGCCTGGGCCTGCGATGCTGGCGGTGACACGTCGGGGCTGGAGCCTTCGCTGGAACGCTGGTTCGGTTCGCTGCGGTGACCGCCCGCTAGGGCGACGCCACCACGGCCTGCGCGCAGCGCCCGGCTTCGGTCATCACCGAGGCCAGCTGCTTCAATGAGTAAGGCTTGCGCAGCAGGGTGAAGCCATGGCCAGGGTCCCGGGCCAGCAGTTCGCTGTAGCCGCTGGTAAGGATCACTGGAAGCCCAGGCAGGCGGCTGCGGATGGTACGGGCCAGATCCAGGCCGTTCATG
The DNA here is from genome assembly GCF_059372355.1 of Stenotrophomonas sp. YJH_SMC_135. Lineage (NCBI taxonomy): Bacteria > Pseudomonadati > Pseudomonadota > Gammaproteobacteria > Lysobacterales > Lysobacteraceae > Stenotrophomonas > Stenotrophomonas sp. YJH_SMC_135. The sequence goes on along the minus strand of NZ_JCAFVN010000003.1, from coordinate 191,145 downwards.
CCAGGCATCACTACGTCGCTGAACACTACATCGAAGCGGGAGGCATCCCGTTCGAGCTCCGCCAGGGCCTCGTCCGCATTGTGCGCAAGTACCACGTTGTAATCGAGCTCGCGCAGGGCGCCGACGGCAAATTCGGCCACATCGACGTTGTCTTCCACAACCAGCACGCAGACACCGTGACCATGCTGCAGCCCCGGTAGCGTCGCCGGCCGTTCCGTCATTTCTCTCGCCTGCGCCAGCGGCAGGTACAGGGTGAAGCGGGTACCGGCGCCCGCCTGGCTCTGCACGTCCACCTCGCCTTCCGACTGCTTGACGAAGCCGAACACCTGGCTGAGGCCGAGGCCGGTTCCGGCGCCGACGCTCTTGGTGGTGAAGAAGGGCTCGAAGATGCGGTCGACGACGGCGGGGTCGATGCCTGCTCCGGTGTCGGTCACGCTGATCGCGGCGAAGTCGCCCTTCATCGGCGCGGCGAAGCGCACCGAAGGCACCGCGGTTACCTGCTCCACCTCGATGGTCACCCTGCCGTGTCCCTCGATCGCATCGCGCGCGTTGACCGCGATGTTGATCAATGCAGTGTCCAGCTGGGTCCGGTCCAGCAGCACCGGCAACGGCGTGCCGGGCAACGTCAACGACACCTGGATGCGTGCACCCAGTACCGTGGTGATGATGTCCGAAAGCGCGTGCACGCTCTCGCAGAGATCGAAGACCTCCGGCGACAGGCTCTGGCGACGCGAGAACGCAAGCAGTTGCGCGGTCAGCTTGGTGGCGCGGTCCGAGGCTGTGGCAATGGCCTGGATGTAGCGGCGCCGGGTGTCGTCTGACGGCCACGTGTGCAGGAGCATGTCCACCGAACCGGTGATGACCTGCAGCAGGTTGTTGAAGTCGTGGGCCACACCGCCGGTGAGCTGGCCGATCGCCTCCAGCTTCTGCGACTGGCGCAGCTGCTCGCGGGCGCGCACCAGTTCCAGATGGGCCTCCCGCGCCTGCTCGGTGATCGCCGCGACCTGGCGGCTGTGCAGGTCGCGCTCGATCACCCGTTCGGTCTGCTCGCTGACCACGCACAGGATACCGGCGACACTGCCGCAGCCGACGCGCAGCGGTGAATAGGAAAACGTCCAGAAAGTTTCGCGCAGCGTGCCGTCGCGATCCATCATCAATGGCAGGTTCTTGAAGCTGCGGCTGGTGCCGGCAAAGGCGTCGTCGACGGCATGCACCACGTCCGGCCATACGTCCGCCCAGACATCCTCCAGACGGTTGCCCATCGCGCCGTGCAGCTTTTCCCCCAGCATCGGCAGATAGGCATCATTGAAGAAGAACGCCTTGTCTTCCTTGCCCCAGGCAAGCCACAGGGGTTCCGGCGAATCCAGGATCATCGCCAGCAAGGTGCGAAGTTCGGCGGGTGCGCTTGCGGCAGTGGCCGAGCGGGCCCAGTCACTGTCCTGCAGCAGTCGGTAGGCGAGCTGATCAGGTGCAGAGACTGGCAGGGGAAAAGGATGCATGGCCGCCATTGGCGCAGGGAGGTGGCGCAGCATAGCCGAGCGCATGTCATGATGCCCTGCACACCCTCGGCATGAAGGGCCTCGCCACTTCGCCGTTGACGTGGCAGGGATGCACCCCTTGTTCCGCAGGTTGCCGCTATCGCGGCGCAGCGCGAAGGGAGGCGAAGCTGGCCTGATCGGCGGGTCTAGCCCTTACGACCTGCCTGCGCGGTGAGCACATCCCGGCCAGCCTCGGTCAGATCGATATCCCCGTCTTCCGCCTGTACCGCCCATCCGGCGGTCACCGCCCACGTTGCGGCATCGCCGCGCACCGGCTCTGCAGCGGCGATTGCCTGGAGTATTTTCCGCTGTTCCGCAGTCATTTCCACGTGGCGGCCCTCAGATACCCAGCAACGACGCCGGTTGCCAGTCCGACAGGCGGGCGTGGCTGACCGGTTGATGGCAGCCGCACCCGTCACAACGAAACAACGCCCCGCCCGGAAGTTGCACCAGGTTGTCTTCGCTGGCAGAGCTGGTCGACGAGCAATGCCGGCAGGTGACCGTGAGCGCAGTGATGCGCTGCACGCTGCCTGATAGATCGAACACGGCCTCGAACGCGCGAATGACAGGGTGGGCAGTGTCCGGCATCTGAGTCTCGACAGGGTGGGGAGACCTCATCGTCGCGCGCCGGCTGTGATGGAGCAGTCAGCCGGATGCATGGGCGCGATCAAGACAGGCGCGGCAACCGGGCGCGCACCTTCGTCAGGGATTGTTCTTCTTTCCGCTCAGGTCCAGCGGCTTGTCACTGCCCTTGCGCTCGCTCGACCACACTTCCATGCCCTTGTTGCAGCGGCTCTCGCGGGCAGCGACCTCGGGCGGCAGGTCCTTCAGGTGCGGCGACTCCTGGCAGGCTTGATGCATGTTGCTGTCGTCATAGGTGGCGCAGGCGCTGAGCGATGCGAGGGCGATGGCAATGAGGGTCGCGCGGAGCGGGGGCTGCAGGTTCATGGGGGGCCTCGGGTGATGCCAGGATGGCCATGGAATTCAAATCCGTGACACCGGGCATGCACAATCGGACCAACCGCACTTGTTATCCTATAACAGATGCGCGATAGTCCGGCCCCTGCCGGCGTCAGGCGATGCAGATCACCAGTACCGTGCACAGCACCAGCATCAGCACGAACACGCGTCGGCTCAGTGCCAGGCAGGCCAGATAGGCTGCGAGCGCCCACGCTGCCAGCAGCGCGCAGGCCATCACCCATAGCCCGATACCCATCATCGAACCCGTCGCCAACGCAGACAGTGCGATGGCCTTGAACAGCGCCACGCCCAACACGCTGCCCAGCATGCCGGCCTGCAAGGCGATGGCATCATGGCGGGCAGGTGCGCGATGGGGGTGCATTGCGGGTCCGGTACGGGCCGAGAGCGCGGCGTCGGCTGCACTGTGCCCAAATGCACATCCACGAAATGTGTTCATCGCGCGCGAAGACCGCGATGAAGCCCGTTCAGTCGAACTCACCCTCGGCCGATTCCAGGCGCTGCCGGTACGCCGCGCGGTGCTGGTACAGGCGCTGGCACTCGGCCGACCTGTGGATGCGGCTGCCGGGTTCATTGGCCACCGAGTCGCACATCCGCGCGATGTGATTGTTCTCCGCCAGTTCGGTGACGAAGAACACGGCAGTGATGCCGGTGCCAAGCAGCACGACATACAGCAGACGGCTGAGCCAGCGTGACAATTTCCGCTCGAAGTGCTGCTGGATGGTCAGGTCGAAGCGGATGATGCTGAGCACGATCCAGACGATGGCGACCAGGAAGCAGAGCGTGGGCAGCAGGTCGCGCCAGATGCCTGCTTCGTAGACCGACTCGCTGTAATGGACCGCAGCTCCGGCACCCGCGATGGCAATGGCCAGCGCCCAGTTGCGGCCCAGTGAGAGCAGGTCATCGAGCAGCTTTTCGTGGTTCCTGGTTGGTCCTGCTGCCACGAGGGTTCCTTCTGCGTGTTGCGACCGGCGACGGGCTGCCGCCGATCGTGCAGATGGTGGAGCATCGATTCGGTGATGAGAAGCCTGCCCGCTCAGTATCCTCCTGCGCGTGCACCGATCCAGCGCCGGTAGCGGCGGGTCCGGCACTTTGCGGCCGCCTGTGCCAGCAGCAGTGCCCAGACGGGCGAAACACCCGGCGCCGTGGGCCGGAGCCTGCTCAGCCGCGCCAACTGGTACTTCACTGCGGCCATGTGTGCGCTGGCGGCCAACGGTTTGTTGCGCCAGTCGATGGTGCGCAGTGTCGGCACCGGGTCGCGGCCCTGCTGCCAGCGGTGTGGCAGATCCGGCTCGATCGCCAGCGCGGTTGCGACGCCGACCATGGCCACACCGCTGTCAAGTACCTGATCGGCCACGGCGCGACGGCGGATGCCACCGGTGACCATCAGCGGCATGGTTGCCACCGTGGCGATCTCACGCGCGAACTCAAGGAAGTAGGCCTCGCGGGCCAGGCTGCGCTGGTCGCGTGCGGCACCGGTCATGGCCGGTGCTTCGTAGCTGCCACCGGACAGTTCGACCAGGTCCACGCCGAGCGGCGCCAGCATTTCCACCACTGCGCGCGCATCCTCGGGCGAGAAGCCACCGCGCTGGAAATCGGCGGAATTGAGCTTCACGGCCACCGCGAACGTGGGCGACACGGTGGCGCGCACCCCCTGCACGATCTCCAGCAGCAGGCGCGCACGGTTGTGCAGGCTGCCGCCCCAGCGGTCGTCGCGGCGGTTGGACAGCGGCGACAGGAACTGGCTGAGCAGGTAACCGTGCGCGGCATGGATCTGCACGCCACTGAACCCGGCGCGCTCGGCCAGCTCGGCGCTGCGGATGAAGCGGCCGATCACCTCTTCGATGTCCGCCTCGGTCATCGCCCGCGGCGGTGCGAACTGCCTGGACAGCGCGCCCATCTCCAGGGCGACGGCTGACGGCGCGAGTGCCGGTTGGCCGAGTGCGGCCGGCATCTGCCTCCCGGGATGGTTGATCTGCATCCACATCTGCGCGCCCCGTGAGCGTGCCGTTTCGGCCCAGGCGATGAAGCGGTCAAGGTGGCGGTCGTCTTCCAGCACCACGCCGCCGGGGCCGGTCATGGCGCGGCCATCGACCATCACGTTGCCGGTGATGATCAGTCCTGCGCCGCCATCGGCCCAACGCTGGTAGAGCTGCAGCAGCGCAGCGGACGGCGCGTGGTCGGCGTCGGCCATGTTTTCCTCCATCGCGGCCTTGGCAATGCGGTTGCGGATGATGGCACCGGAGGGTAGTGCCAGGGGCGAGAACAGCGACATCGGACAGCTCCAGGACAGGGGAATGGCGCTACGCTAACCTTCAAGTTTTATTGAAGGTCAACAGACTCCCATGGCGAGGATTCAGGCAGATGAAGATCGGTGAGCTGGCCCGCCTCACGGGCCTCGCGGCGTCGCGCATTCGCTTCTATGAAGACGCGGGGCTGCTGGTGGTGCAGCGCCAGGCCAATGGCTACCGTGACTATCCGGAACAGGCGGTGCTGTTGCTGGAGTTGATCACGGGCGCGCAGCGTGCAGGCTTCAGCCTGGAAGAGATCCGCGCCCTGCTGCCACCGGACATGGGCCAGTGGCAGCATGAGGCGTTGATCACGATGCTGCAGCAGAAGGTGGCTGACATCGAAGCGTTGCAGCTGCGGCTGGCAGAGAGCCGGGCGCATCTGCTGGCCCTGATCGAGGACATCCAGGCGCGGCCGGACGGCATCGACTGTGCAGCCAATTCGCGGCGGGTGCTGGACCGTGTGAAGCGCGGTGAGCTGGCGCGGCCGACCCTGGTGGCCGGCGATACAGCGTTGCTGCGACCAGATCGCCGTCGCCGCAGAGGCAGCGACTGACGATCCGGCGCAATGTTCAGTGGCTGCCGACGACGGCGGTGCTGCGCTTCTTGTCCAGCATCACCGCCACGCACCACAGCAGCAGGCCGCCGATCGCGGTAGCCGCGCCGACATAGCCGGTACTGGCCGGGCTGAAGCCGGCGCTGATTGCCATGCCGCCCAGCCACGGGCCGAGTGCGTTGGCAGTATTGAAAGCGGCGTGGTTGGAGGCCGCCGCCAGCGTCTGCGCCTCACCGGCCACGTCCATCAGGCGGGTCTGCAGCACCGCCGCCAGTGCGCCCATGGTGCCGACAGTGATGATCATCGGGCCGATGGTCCACACCGACTGTGCGGCCAGCGGATACAGCAGCAGCATCACGATCGACCACAGCAGCACCACGGCGGCGGCCTTGAAGTGGAACTTGTCCACCAGCCAGCCACCGGCGATGTTGCCGATGATCGCGCCGATGCCGAACACGCCCACCGCCAGCGGCATCCACGATTCGGCCACGCCGGTGACCTGCACCAGGGTCGGTGCCAGGTAGGTGAACACGCAGAACATGCCGGCGAAGCCGACCGCGCCGATCGCCAGCGCCAGCCACACCTGGGACGTGTTGAAGGCGCGCAGCTCGCGCATCGGCGAGGTACGTACTTCATCCGGGTCCGGCAGCAGGAAGCGCGCGATCATCGCCACGGTGGCGATGGCCAGCACGCTGACCAGGGCAAAGGCGGTGCGCCAGCTCAGCTGCTGACCCAGCCAGGTCGTCAGCGGGTTGCCGACCAGGATCGCGATAGACAGGCCCAGCAGCACGCGTGACATCGCCTGGCCGCGCTGGCCTGCGGGACTGATCGCCGCGGCCACCAGCATCGCCACGCCGAAGTAGGCGCCATGCGGCAGGCCGGCGACGAAGCGCGCCACCAGCATCGTGCCGTAGTTCGGTGCCAGCGCGCTGGCCAGGTTGCCGACCGCGTAGAAGCCCATCAGTGCCAGCAGCAGCTTGCGGCGCGGGAAGCTGGCGCCGACGAAGGCGAGGATCGGGGCGCCGACCACCACGCCGATGGCATAGGCGCTGATCAGATGCCCGACCTGGGTTTCGGAAATCGACAGGCCGCGGCTGATCTCCAGCATCAGGCCCATGCTGGCGAACTCGCTGGTGCCGATGGCGAAGCCACCCAGTGAAAGGGCGAGGATGATCAGGGTGCGCTGGCGGGGCGTCAGCCGCGCAGCCAGGGAAGAGTTGGGGCTCATGCGGGGGCGCGATGGGGGGCGGGAGCCGCCCATTGTACTGCTGCACTGCAGCAGGAGCAGCAGCACTCAGGGTAAATCAGCGTTTGATCGGTGACACGCCGGCCCGCCGCGCCTCGTCGCGTCCGGCTCAGATGCCCAGCGCCGCCCGGGCATGAGCGTACTTTCCGTGCAGGCGTGCGGCCGTCGCCGCATCGAGCATCGCCAGCCGCTGCGGATCGGCGTTGTCATCCAGATCGGCGCGCTTCACTTTCAGTGCCAGCGGGTGGGCGGCAATGCGCGCGTAGTAGCTGTCCGCGTCGGGTGCTGCATCGCGGTTGAGCAGTTGCACCGCCTCGCGCAGCGGTGCGGGAAATACCTCGATCCGCGCGGCAAACGCCGGGCAGTCCTCGGCCACGTCATGCAGCCAGGCCACCACTTCGGCGTCATCGTCGCCGCGCACCGCAGCCGCCACCCGCGCCACATGGCCGATGTAAGGCTGGCCGGCCTTGTCGATCTGCCCCGCGTGGGCCTCGGTGGCCAGCGTGCGGGCAAGTGCTACCCAGTCCATTGCGGTCTCCTTGGATATCCGCGCACAGTTTCGCGCAGAAGCCGCAGCGGTTGTGGATGCGCCCATGACGCTGCCACCGGCATGATGGCGGGGCAGGGGGCGCAGTGTTGCCCCGACAAGGAGGAGTGCGATGCAGGAATTCAGGCATGTGCTGGAAACCCGTGGCCGCTACCAGCTGGTAGCGGTGTCCCACGAGCCGGTGTACGCTCCCGGCGATGTGGTCGGCCATGCGGTCGTCGCCGACGATGGGGATCGTCTGACCGACCTGATATCACTGGCCGAAGCGCGCCAACGCTTGCTGCAACTGGTGCGTGAAGAGGGCGAGGAGCCCGGGCTGGAAAACGAGAACCACCTGCGGAAGAAGGCGTCGCGCTGGCGCCACCGCTAGGCCGTCGCGCCGCGTGCGCATCATGGAGGATTCGGGTGTTGCCCAGTAAGAAGTATCTGCTCATCGCCATCATCACGCTGGCGACCCTGTTGCTTGGTTTCGTGTTTTCCGGCTACTTGACCTTGCTGTTCCTGGGGCTGGACACCCAGCTGTTCACCTGGAACACCTACTACCAGTACGTCCACGCCATCGGCCAACCGCAGGTCGCGCCCTTCGTGGGCAAGATCAAATGGGCGGGCTACGTAGGCTTCGGCCTGCCCCTGCTGGTGCTGCTGGTGGCCGGCCTGGTGCTGCTGCTGAAGAAGGACAAGCGCTCGCTGCACGGCGACGCGCGCTTCGCCACCGGCGCCGACCTGGCCAAGCACGGCATGTTCAAGAAGACCGGCCAGAGCATCGTGGTCGGCAGCCATGGCGGCAAGCTGGTGCGCCTGGATGGCCAGCAGTTCGTGATCCTGGCCGCGCCCACCCGCTCGGGCAAGGGCGTGGGCGTGGTCATCCCGAACCTGCTGGAGTACGGCGAATCGCTGGTGGTGCTGGACATCAAGCAGGAGAACTTCGACCTGACCAGCGGCTGGCGCGCCAGCCAGGGCCAGGAGATCTACCTGTTCAACCCCTTCGCCGAGGACCGGCGCACGCACCGCTGGAACCCGCTCAGCTACGTCTCCGACGATCCGGCCTTCCGGGTGTCGGACCTGATGAGCATCGCCGCGATGCTGTACCCAGACGGGGCCGAGGACCAGAAGTTCTGGGTCAGCCAGGCACGCAACGCGTTCATGGCCTTTACCCTGTACCTGTTCGAGAACTGGGACGACGAGCGCAGCAGCGGTTTCCCGGGCGGCGCCGGCACGCCCACGCTCGGTGCGGTGTACCGTCTGTCCTCCGGCGACGGCACCGACCTGAAGAAGTACCTCAAGACCCTGTCGGAGCGACCGTTCCTCAGTGCCAATGCCCGTTCGGCGTTCGCCAACATGCTGTCGCAGGCCGATGAGACCTTCGCCTCGATCCTGGGCACCTTCAAGGAGCCGCTCAATCCCTGGATCAACCCGGTGCTGGACAAGGCCACCAGCAGCAACGACTTCCTGCTGACCGACGTCCGCAAGAAGAAGATGACCATCTACATCGGCATCCAGCCCAACAAGCTGGCCGAGAGCCGGCTGATCATCAACCTGTTCTTCAGCCAGCTGATCAACCTCAACACCAAGGAACTGCCCAAGTCCAACCCGGACCTGAAGTACCAGTGCCTGCTGCTGATGGACGAATTCACCTCGATCGGCAAAGTGGAGATCATCGCCTCGGCGGTCTCCTACATGGCCGGCTACAACATCCGCCTGCTGCCGATCATCCAGAGCATGTCCCAGCTCGACGCCACCTACGGCCGGGAAGTCTCTCGCACGATCATCACCAACCACGCGCTGCAGATCCTGTACGCGCCGCGCGAACAGCAGGATGCCAACGACTACTCGGACATGCTGGGCTACACCACGGTGCGCAGGAAGAACGTCACCCATGCCCGCGAGAAGACCCACAACTTCACCGAGGAACGGCGCGCGCTGATGCTGCCGCAGGAGCTGAAGGCGATGGGGCCGGACATGGAGGTGTTCCTGTACGAGGGGATACCTCACCCGGTGAAGTGCGACAAGATCCGGTACTACAAGGATCGCTACTTCACCTCGAGGCTGCTGCCGAAGGTGGACGTTCCGATGCTGAACGTCTAATTCACGTCGCTGAATTTGTGATCACAATTCGTAGTTAAGAATGTGAATTCGTGATTTCGGTCAAGAATTTGGCATTTGTTCATGGATTTTCAGACTTGTCTGACATGGAATTGACGCGTGGTTGTGCGACCCTGTGCATGTCGTTCAGAAATGTGTGATGGATGGCAGATGTTGTAGAGCAGGGTGGCCAGGAGTTTGTGCCATGAAACAAGGATGGTTTCGACGTTGGTGAGGTATGCGGGTGTGTCGTCGGCAGTGTCTGGCGGCCCCGCGACTTGGTTGGCAGCCGTTGGCTGCAGGGGAGCCGGAGCAGGTGTGCTGCCAGTCAGTGCGTCGCTCCGATTCCGGCGTGCGCGACGCAGCGCCGGACGACCAGGGGGCCAATGCTCGGGACTGCTTTTTCGTACGTCAAAGTGAAGCCCGTATGAATCAGGCGTTTATCGCGAAAATGTCCATCGCCGCAGTGGCGGCGTTGATGGTGGCCGGTTGCGCCACCAAGTCCGCTCCCGATTTCGGAGGCCGCTGGAAGCCGGTCAACCGCTTTGCTGCGGCACCCACCGAGATCCCGCTGTACTCCAGCTACGTCTACCAGGCCTCGCCGATGGATGGCACGCTCAAAGCCATGCTCGAGCGCTGGGCCAAGGATTCCGGACGCACGCTGGATTACCGCCTGAGCTCGGACTTCACCCTGTACGGCGCGGTCTCCAGCATCGACACCACCAACGCTCAGCAGGCCGTGATCGATCTGACGGCGGCCTATGCAGCGCAGGGCATCTCCGTCTCCATCGTTGGCAACCAGATCGTTGTGCAGAGCGCTGGCTCGACGCCGACCGCGTCGGCACAGGGCGCTGATTCAAACAGCGGCACCTGAGTCCACCTCGAAATCATCGAACGTGCCGCTCCCCGCGCCTGTCGCAGGGGTGCCACGCCCATTGATGTTTCAGCAGTACGGAAGAATCCATGTTCCGCAAGAAGGATCCCGGCAATAGTCCCAAGGTCGAGCAGTCGGTCGCCAAGGCGGTCAGCTACGAGATCACCGTGGCCGACATGGCGCGCCGCAGCGAGCGGCGTGCGTGGTGGGTCGCCACAGGCTCGTTGCTGATGTCGCTCGCACTGGCGGGCGGCTACTACTACATGCTGCCGCTGAAGGAAAAGGTGCCGTTCCTGGTCATGGCCGATGCCTACACGGGTACGGCGACCGTCGCGCGGTTGAGTGGCACGTTCCAGGGCGAGACGATCACCACCAACGAAGCGATCAATCGCAGCAACGTTGCCCAGTACGTGCTCGCGCGCGAATCGTATGACTCGGCGGTGATGGGCCTGCGTGACTGGGAACTGGTGTTCGTGATGTCCACCGATCCGGTGGCGCAGTCCATGCGTGTCCGCTATGCCGGCAACAATCCGCAGAACCCGTTCGTGATGTACGGTCGCGAGCGCGCCATCCGGGTCAAGATCCTCAGCATCACGCCACTGGGGGCCGAGCCGAACGGCAGCTTCCGCGGCGCTTCGGTGCGCATACAGCGCAGCCTGCTGGACAAGCGCACCGGCGTCTCTACCTACCTGGACAACCAGCTGGTGACGATGCGCTTCAGCTACAACCAGAACCTGGCGCTGTCCGAACAGGATCGCATCCTGAACCCACTGGCGTTCCAGGTCACCGAGTACCGCGTCGACAACGACTACTCGCGTGGCGTGCCGGTGCCGGATGACGGCGCCATGCAGGCGCAGGCGCAGCAGGCCGCACAGGCGGCGCAGCAGGCACAGGGTGTCTACGATCCCAACAATCCGGCCGCGGCCACCATGATCGATCCGGCCACCGGCCAGCCGGTCGCGGCTCCGGTCAACGGCCAGGTGCCGGGCCAGGCAATGCCGGGCCAGCCGGTACAGGGTCAACCCATGCCGGGTCAGCCGGTGCAGGGGCAAGCAATGCCGGGGCAGGCCATGCCCGGACAGCCGGCCATGAGGCCGGCGCAGAACAATTCCACCGGAACTGCTGATGGAGCAAGCAACCGATGAGTAGTCGAAATATCAGGGGAAGCGCGCTGGCGCTGCTGTCGATGTTGTCGTTGCTGTTCTCAGCAGCGGCGATGGCGCAGGCGGTTGACCACTACGAGTACGAGAAGGACCGTATCTATCCGGTTCGCACCGGCCTGGGCCTGACCACCCAGATCGAGTTGAGCCCGAACGAGAAGATCCTCGACTACAGCACCGGCTTCAGCAGCGGCTGGGAACTGACCCGTCGCGAGAACGTGTTCTACCTCAAGCCGAAGAACGTCGACGTCGACACCAACATGATGGTGCGCACCGAGACCCATTCCTACATCTTCGAGCTGAAGGTGGTGGCCACCGACTGGCGCCAGCTGGAACAGGCCCGTCGTGCCGGTGTGCAGTACAAGATCGCCTTCGTCTATCCGAACGACACCGTGTTCGGCGTCGCCCAGGAAGCGGTCGAGGAAGAGGCCAAGCCGTTGCTGAGCTCGGAACTGGCCAAGGACCGCCAGTACAACTTCAACTACTCCTATTCGACCAGCAAGGCGAAGAAGATGGGGTGGCTGATCCCGGTCAACGCCTATGACGATGGTCGTTTCACCTACCTGAAACTGCCGAATTCGCCGGAGTACAAGACCGGCATCTTCCCGGCGGTGTTTGGTCGTGAAACAGAATACGGTGAAGACTTCGTGGTCAACACCACGGTTGAAGGCAATACGCTGATCGTGCACGGGACACACCCGTACCTGGTCATCCGCCACGGCGACTTCGTCGTCGGCCTGCGAAGGAACGTGAAGAAATGAGCCAGCAGAACACTCCCGGAAACGACCCGAACAACGGACGCGACGAGAGCCAGAGCCCGTACGGCGCACAGGGTGCCGCGGACGCGCCGTCGAACCCGTACTTCGGCACGACCCAGGCCGAGCCTGCGCCGGATCTGGATGCGGCCGCGCCGCAGCTGCGCTCGGCCGAAGAGCAGCGGCTGAACCGAAAGGCGCTGCTGTTCCTGGGCGGCATCGTGGTGCTGCTGGTGGCCATGGGTTTCCTGCTGTTCCGCAAGGGCCAGGATGACAAGGACGCTGTGCAGAAGGTGCCGGACGTTGCGCGCGTGTCTACGCCGACTCTGCCGGACGCCGTGCAGACGAGTCCGGTGCCCTCCCAGGCCATGCAACCGGTTGATCCGATTCCGATGACGCCGCCGCTACCGCCGCCGCCGCTGGATTCCACCCCGCTGTTCGTTCCCCAGTCCGATTCGGCGCGCGAGATTGACCGTGGCCCGACTTTGCTGGACCGCCGCATCGGCTCCGGGAGCGGGGTGGGTGGTGGTGATGGACAGGATGGCAACGGGAGCAATGGCGGCCGCGGCATGGATGAGTACACCCGTGCCATGCTGGCCCAGCTGCCCAACAATCAGGCGGCGCCGGCAAAGGTTCGCCGCGGCCCGGACGTCGAGGATGTCTCCAGCGCCACCTACATCCAGAGCCCCGACGCGCTGCTGGTGCGTGGCACCTACCTGCGTTGCGTGTTGGAAACCCGAATCATCACCGATCTCGCCGGCTATACCTCGTGCCTGCTGACCGAGCCGGTGTACTCGATCAACGGTCGCAACCTGCTGCTGCCGAAGGGCTCCAAGATCTATGGCGCCTACGGCGGCGGTCCGATGGGCAAGCGCGTGGAAGTGATCTGGGATCGCATCACCACTCCGAATGGCATCGACGTTGCGATGTCCAGCCCGGGCGTGGATCAGCTGGGTGGCGCCGGTCATCCGGGCCAGTACAGCGCGCACTGGGGCAGCCGTATCGCCTCGGCGCTGATGATCAGCCTGATTTCCGATGCCTTCAAGTACGCAGCCGCCGAACACGGTCCGGAGACCACCACCATCGCCAATAACGGCATGACGGTGCAGTCGCCCTATGAGAGTGCTACCGCACGCACGATGGAGCGCCTGGCCAACGAGGCACTCAGCAGCAACCGTCGTCCGCCGACCGTCACCATCAACCAGGGCACGATCGTGAACGTCTACGTCGCCAAGGACGTCGACTTCACCAACGTGCTGCACCCCCGCCGGTAACCCAACGAACGATCATGGACGCCGAAGTGTCACCCCTCGCCCTCGTCTCCAGCGATTTCCTGCGCTATCAGTACGAAGTGCTGGGCATCGCCGAGTACATGACGTCTCCGGAAGTGACGGAAATCTGCATCAACCGTCCCGGTGAGCTGTACCTGGAAACCCGGGCGGGGTGGCAGCGGGTGGACGTGCCGAGCCTGACCTTCGAGCGGGCCCGGCAGTTCTGCACGGCGGTGGTGAACGAGAGCAACACCGGCCAGCGCATCACCGATGCCGATCCGGTCGTGTCGCTCACGTTCCCCACTGGCCAGCGTGCGCAGTTCGTGATTCCGCCGGCATGTGATGCAGGCAAGGTGTCGATCACCATCCGTCTGCCGTCCAAGCACACCAAGTCGCTCAGCCAGTATCACGAAGACGGCTTCTTCAATCAGATCCTGGAAACCGATGGCAGCATCAGCGAGCAGGATCGTGAGCTGCTGGAGCTGCGCCATTCGCGCGAGTACGCCGAGTTCTTCCGGCGTGCGGTGATGTACCGCAAGAACATCGTGGTATCGGGTGCGACCGGTAGCGGCAAGACCACCTTCATGAAGGCGCTGGTCAACCATATCCCGGACAGCGAGCGCCTGGTCACGATCGAGGACGCGCGCGAACTGTTCCTGACCCAGCCCAACGTCGTGCACCTGCTGTATTCCAAGGGTGGACAAAGCACCAGCAATGTCAGCGCCAAGAGCTGCATGGAAGCCTGCCTGCGCATGAAGCCCGAACGCATCATCCTGGCCGAGCTGCGCGGTGACGAGGCGTTCTACTTCATCCGCAACTGCGCGTCCGGTCATCCGGGTTCGATCACCAGCTGCCATGCGGGCAGCCCGGAGCAGACCTGGGATCAGTTGGCGCTGATGGTGAAGGCCTCGACCGAAGGTTCGGGCCTGGAATTCAACGTGATCAAGCGACTGTTGATGATGACCATCGACATCGTCGTGCATATCAAGGCGCATGCCGGCTCGCGCTACATCACCGGCATCGACTTCAATCCTGGGCGTGCCCAGGGGCAGGGGGGCTGAAGGATGCTGCCAGGACTGGAAATGATGGCGTGCCCGGAGATGGCCGTGTCGATGGATGTGATGCAGCACGTCATCAACGTCGAATCGTCGCGCAATCCCTACGCGATCGGCGTGGTTGGCGGTGCACTGGTGCGCCAGCCCAAGGCCTTGGATGAAGCACTGGCGACGGTGCGCATGCTGGAAGAGAAGGGCTACAACTTCTCCATCGGGCTGGCCCAGGTCAATCGCTACAACCTGGGCAAGTACGGCCTGGATTCCTACGAGAAGGCCTTCCAGCAGTGCCCGAACCTGCAGGCCGGTTCGCGCATCCTCGCCGAGTGCTACAAGCGCTCCGGTGGTGACTGGGGCAAGTCGTTCAGCTGCTACTACTCGGGCAATTTCGAGACCGGCTTCCGTCATGGCTACGTGCAGAAGATCTACGACTCGATCCGCCGCGGGCAGCAGGTCGCCAGTAATGGTGTCGCACCGATCGACGTGGTCAGTCGGGGGGAGCGCCGCGCGGTGAAGGTCGAGCATCACCCGCAGCTGGCTTCGCCGGCGCAGGCGCGCATCGTTGCTCAATCCAATGGCCCCGTGTACGTGCCGTCGGAAGATCCCGCACGCGCCTATGTCGTGTACCCGTCCACCGGGGCGATGGCGCGGGGCAGCCTCCTGAACATCGCCGACCAGGCACTGTCCAAGGTGGTACTGGGTTCGGTGGATCGGATGATGCAGCTGCAGGCGCAGCCGGCCCAGGCGGGCGCTTATCCGCAGCAGCAGGCCGGCGGCATGCCGCAGCAGCTGCCACAGCAGGGCCCCGCACAGGCGATGGCCATGCCGCAGCAATTGCCGGGCGCGGCTGGCGCCGGCAATGAGGGGCCAGTGATGCTGCGGCCCTGGAGCGAGCGCAACCAGCCTGTCGCCGGTGGCGACAATTCATTCAACGCACCGGTGCAGGCTGCGCCGGTGCAGCAGATTCCCGCAGGGGATGCGGCCTTCGTGTTCTGACGAAGTCGTGGTGCGGCCAGTCCCCCGGCTGGCCGATTCAGTTGTGTTAGTCCATCAACAAGGAAATCAATCCATGAAGCGATCCAATCTCGACCTCGTCCAGGCCCAGCGCACGCTGAAGACCCTGCTGATGGCCACGATCTTCGTTGGCGCACTGTTCGCCCCGCAGGTGTTCGCAACCGGCACCGACTTCGGCGGCACCGACAAGAAGGTCTGCGGTTTCTTCTCCAACATCAACGGCCTGCTGAACATGGCCTCGATCGCCGTCGTGACAATTGCGGTGATCTTCGCCGGCTACCAGATCGCCTTCGCGCACAAGCGCATCGGTGACGTCGCGCCGATCCTGATCGGTGGCGTGCTGATCGGTGCCGCCGGCCAGATTGCGCGCATGCTGCTGGGCGAGGGTAGCGACGGCAAGTGCGGTGGTGGCACCAGCACCTCCTACCTGATCAACCACGTGATCCAGTACTACAGTGCATAAGAACGTCGTGTTCCGCGGCTGCACGCGCCCAGCGATGTTCCTGGGCGTCCCCTACCTGCCATTTTTCATGGTGGCAGGTGGGTTGCTGCTGCTCAGCATGTACACGAACTTCTGGTTCCTGCTCACCATTCCGGTGGCGGTCTTCATCATGCGGCAGATGGCCAAGCGTGACGAAATGATCTTCCGCCTGTTGGGCCTGCGCCTGATGTTCAAGCTGAAAGTCCGCAACGTGCAGGAACACGATGGCATGTGGGTATTCAACCCCAACCATTACCGCGACAAGCCGGCCCGAATGGATTGAGGTCCGGATCCGGCCTGGCGGGCGTCTGCGCCCGCCGGGTCTTTTGTAACTCCTTGGCACTACCTCTTTGGAAGCAGTCGTATGTTCAGCCCTGACACCTCCATCAGTGAGTTCATTCCGTTGTCGTCGCATGTCGCTCCGAACGTGGTCAAGACCACGGGCGGCGATTACCTGCTGACCTGGCATCTGGAAGGGCTGCCGTTCGTCGGCCGCGAGGAGTGGGAGCTCGAACATCGCCACAACACGTTCAACCGCCTGCTGCAGACGCTGCGCGCGCCGGATTTCGTCAACGTCGCCTTCTGGGTGCACGACATCCGTCGTCGCCGCACCCTGAAGGGCAAGAGCAACTACAAGCAGCGCTTCAACCAGGATGTGTCCGATCAGTACATGGGCATGTTGTCCTCACAGCGCATCATGCAGAACGAGCTGTACCTGACCATGATCTACCGCCCCGTGGTGGCGGGTAAGCGCTTCGTAGAGAAGTCGGCAAACGTGGACAAGCTGCGCGCCGAGCAGGAGCAGGCGGTCGAAAAGCTGATGGAGCTGGCCGGCAACGTCGAGGCCGTCATCCGGGACTATGCGCCATACCGCTTGGGAATGTACGAGGCCAAGAACGGCGTGGTGTTCTCGGAAACGCTGGAGCTGTTCGGTTACCTGATCAATCGCATCGACGAGCCGGTGCCGGTGCTGTCGGCACCGATCAAGGACTACCTGCCTGTCAGCCGCCATATGTTCTCGGCCAAGACCGGCGATTTCGCGATCAATACCCCCAATGGTGCCAATCACTACGGCGCCATCCTGAACATCAAGGAGTATGCCGAGGGCACTTACCCGGGCATCCTCAACGGCCTGAAGTACCTCGACTACGAGTACGTCATCACCCATTCGTTCAGCCCGATGGGGCGGCAGGACGCGCTGAAGGTGCTTGATCGCACCAAGGGCATGATGATCTCCTCCGGCGACAAGGCGGTCAGCCAGATCGTCGAGCTCGACCAGGCCATGGATCAGCTGTCGTCCGGCAACTTCGTGCTGGGTGAATACCACTTCATCATGGCGGTCTACGGTGACACTCAGGCCAAGCTATCGCAGAACGTCGCATCGACCCGCGCCGAGCTGTCCAACGCCGGCTTCGTGTCGACCAAGGAAGACCTTGCGGTCACCTCGTCCTTCTATTCGCAGCTGCCGGGCAACTGGCGCTATCGTACCCGCCTGGCCAATGTCAGCTCGCTGAACTTCCTGGGCCTGTCGCCGCTGCACAACTTCGCGACCGGCAAGCAGCACAACAACCCGTGGGGCGACTGCGTCACCACGCTGCAGACCACCAACGGCCAGCCGTACTACTTCAATTTCCACGCGACCCATCCGTCGGAAAACTCGCTGGGCGAGAAGGCGATCGCCAATACCATGGTGATCGGCAAGTCCGGTACCGGTAAGACCGCGCTGATCAACTTCCTGCTCAGCCAGGTTCAGAAGTACGAGCCGTCACCGACCATCTTCTTCTTCGACAAGGATCGTGGTGCGGAGATCTTCGTGCGCGCCTGCGGTGGCAACTATCTGGCCCTGGAGAACGGCGCGCCGACCGGTTTCAACCCGTTCCAGTGCGAGAACAACGAAGCCAACGTGCAGTTCCTGGCCGACCTGATCAAGGTGCTGGCCGGCAAGCGTGAGTACAGTGCGCGCGAGGAAGAGGACATCTACCGCGCGGTGGAAAGCATGCTCGATACGCCGATGCACCTGCGCAGCATGACCAACTTCCAGAAGAGCCTGCCCAACATGGGCGACGATGGGCTCTACGCGCGCATGCGCCGCTGGACCTCGGGCAATTCGCTGGGCTGGGTATTCGACAATCCGGTCGACACCGTTGATCTGAGCAAGGCCAATATCATCGGCTTCGACTACACCGACATCATCGACAATCCCGAAGTGCGCGTGCCGGTCATCAATTACCTGCTGCACCGCCTGGAGTCGCTGATCGATGGTCGTCCGCTGATCTACGTGATGGACGAATTCTGGAAGATCCTGGATGGCGAAGGTGGCCTGAAGGAGTTCGCGAAGAACAAGCAGAAGACCATTCGTAAGCAGAATGGCCTGGGCATCTTCGCGACGCAGAGCCCGGAGGACGCGCTGAAGAGCGACATCTCGGCAGCGCTGATCGAGCAGACTGCCACGTTGATCCTGCTGCCGAACCCGAACGCCAGCAAGAGCGACTACATGGACGGCCTGAAACTGACCGAGGCCGAGTTCAAGGTGGTCACTGCCCTGGACGAGCGCTCGCGCTGCTTCCTGGTCAAGCAGGGTCACGCGTCCAGCGTGTGCCAGCTCAACCTGCGCGGCATGGATGACATTCTGTCGGTGATCTCGGCGTCCACTGACAACATCGACATCATGCATCGGGTATTGCAGACAGCTGCGGTACGCGCACGGGTGACGGTGGATGAGCTGACGCCGGAACAGTGGCTTGAAGATTTCTACAAGAATCGAAAGGGCTCGGGCAAGGCGGCTGTCGCAGCGCGCGACACTGTTACCTGATCCGCGAGACGGCCTGCCCGAAGACTACGAGTTCCGATCAATGGAGACTGATATGAACAATACCAAGCAAGCTTCCTCGCCCCGCCGCCGCGCGCCCCGTCTTGCAGCGATGACCGTGGCAGCCATGATGGCGCTCGGCACCGGCAATGTCAGCGCCTGGATTCCCGTGCAGGAGACCGGTACCAGCCTCATCCAGCACCTGCTCAATCAGATCAACACCTACAAGACCGAGGCGACCGTCTACGCGGCCAAAGCGCAGGACGCGGCCGAGTACGTCGAGCAGAACACCCGCTGGATCCGCACGCTGGAGCAGTATCGCCAGGCGCTGATCCAGGTGCAGGCGGCGGTGAACAGCTTCGGCATGCCCGACAGCGCGCCGCTGGTGCCGGTGGCACCGAACTATCTGGTTGCCGAAACCTGCGGCAAGGCGCTGGACTTCAGCCTGGAGTCCGCCTTCAAGGTGTTCGTGTTCAATCCGCAGGCGGATGTGAAGGAGCAGCAGATGCAGATCTGCGTCAACATCCGGATGATGCAGAACCGCAAGTACAACGACGCGATCGATTTCCTGACCCAGACCGTTCCGCGCATCAACAACTCCTTGACCCGCATCCTCAAGATCCGCCTGACCAACAACGATCAGGGCACCGTGCAGGGTGCCGACAGCGAATCGCTCCGCACCGCCAATGACATTGCCGCACTTGCCCAGAGCTGGGAAGCACGGATGAAATCCTATGATGCCTATATCGAGGTCATGGAGGCCAACCAGAAGGTGGTGGCGCAGGCCGCATTGAAGGGGGACCCGACCAAGCAGCTGATCAGCGACATGGTCAAGACCACCGCACTGAAGGCCGCGCTCAGCGTCAAGTGAACGCAGGCCGCTAATACGTAGACATGCGCTGCAAAGCAATGCGGCATTTCATGCAGTAACGGAATTACCAAGGGATTGTGGAAATGACGATCAGGTGGCTGGCCAACTTTGATTTCTCAGGCGGATTGCAGGATCTGCTGGGCTACGCGGTGCGTGTCCAGTCGATCGGCGATTTCGTCTTCTTCAAGCTGATCATGGATTACCTGCGCGACAGGATCAGTGACTACGGCATCGACCTGATGGGGCGCATGATGTCCTGGGTCGGTGGCATGGCACTGGTGCTGATGACGCTGTGGGTACTGATCCAGGGCTTCCGGATCGTCACCGGCCGCAGTCGCGACTCCATGATGGTGCTGGTGACCAATATGGCGCGCGCGGCGTTGATTGTGAGTGTTGCCACCAGCATGGCGATGTTCGGCAGCAACCTGCAGAAATTCCTCAACGAGGACGTCAAAGGCCTGATCACCCACGTGGTGACCGGCAAGGACCAGCAGCCGGAAGACCAGATCGACAAGAGCCTGGCGTGGATGCAGGTGGCGCTGTCGAGCATTGATGGCATCAAGATCCTGAATGATCCAGGGTTGCAGGCGGACAAGACCCGGGCGCTGTGGTTCATCGGCCTGGGCACGGGCGGCCCGGCGGTCACCGCAGGTGCGATGTTGCTGCTCTACGAGGTCGCGCTGGCGCTGTTCATCGGCCTGGGTCCCTTGTTCATTCTGTGTCTGTTGTTCGACCAGACCAAGCAGCTGTTCCAGCGATGGCTGTTCTACGGCATCGGCACGATGTTCTCGATGGCGGTACTGGCAGCGATGGTATCGATCGCGCTGGACATGGTGATCCGTGTCTCGACCGCGTTCTGGTCCACCGCCCTGGTCAACAAGTTCCTGCTCGAAGGCGCCTCCAGCGACGGCATGACCAGCCAGGCGATGCAGCAGGGCGGCATGGGATTGATCCTGACGACCTTGATTCTGACTGCGCCCCCAATGGCGGCCATGTTCTTCCAGGGTACCTTGGGTAGCTTCATGGCATATTCGCAGATAGGTGGCAGTGCGGCCTCAACTCCTAGTGCTGATGGTCGGCCCCCGGGCACTTACACGCCTCCTTCGCCATCGAAGAGCGAAGGGCATTCGAGTCACCAGGATAGTGGTGTCACTGTAAGGAACTCTGCTCCAAGTACTTACACGCCGTCTAATCAGAAGCAGGGGCAGTATGGCTTGGCGGATTGATGGTTCTGACTTAGGTTGAAGGATGTGTGTATGAATATTGACTGGGCAGCTCAAGTTCTGAGGTGCGCTCTTGCGGCAGTCCTAATTTTTGGGGGGAACAGCGCTGCCTTCGCCGAAGGACGGTGTCCTCCAGGCCAGTATCCGATTGGTGGGCAGGGCGCCGGCGGATGTGCACCGATTCCTGCTGGTGGATCAGGAGCGGAAAGCCCGCGTCCAACGGGGCGGTGGATCAAGACTTGGGGAGCATTTGCTGCCTCGCCTTCCGGTATCGCAGGAGCGGCAAGCGGGTGGAGGAAGAAGGCGGATGCGGGAAACGCGGCAGTGAGGTCCTGCTCTGATGCCGGCGGCCGGGATTGTCGAGTGAAGTTCACCTATAAGAATCAGTGCGCAACGGCGGCTGTCTCAAATACGGGAAATGGGGGAACCTTCTACTCTGCCGCAGCCACAAAGGAAGAGGCGGCAGGTCTATCCTTGGCGCAATGTCGTGCTGGTTCCAAAGAGACATGTGAGATTGTCATGTCCAATTGCACCGAACCGGAGTTTGAGAAGTTCTGAGTCACTGCTCGCGTTATTCTGATGATCCGGCAGTGGAATGGCCGGTATTGAGCGGATCATTTCTTCTCTGCGCCGATCGAGTCGCAAGTCCTGATCACGTGATCGGGTCCCCGTATGGGTGCCGGCCGGAGCCTCATCTTTCTCACGCTGATGGCAATAGTACAGATCATGCCATTACGCCTGTCATTCCAATGGCTAGGAATGGAAATAGCTTGGCTGTTGGCGAGATTGGTTCTGCCCGCTAAGAAAAAATCTCTATTCTTTGTGTTGGGAGATTCCCGATGTGATCAGGCGTTCAGTGGCGGCAAGTTTGGTCGCAGCAATTGGGGTGGCGGGTGCTGCGCTCACCTCTGAGTCGGTCCGGGCAGAGGGGCGGTGTCCACCTGGTCAGTATCCCATCGGTGGCCGGGGTGTTGGTGGCTGTGCCCCGATTCCAGCCTCTCAGGGTGAGGGGAGTTCCGGGCCGCGTGCGATAGGTAAGTGGATCAAAACCTGGGGAGCCATATCTCGTTCTGTTGCGACCGGTGATGTGGGAGCTTCGGTGGGAAAGAGATCAAAGGCCGAGGCTGTCGCTGAGGCTCAGTCCCGGTGTGCGACATATGGTGCGAAGGATTGCACTGTAGGGATAACGTATAAGAACCAGTGTGTCGCTTGCGCGGATCCGGCTCCGGGCTCTAAAGGCTTGATTTCAATGGCCGGCGGCCCAACGAGAGAGGCTGCTTCCACTGAGGTTCTGAAGTACTGTGCTGCTCACGGCGGTGGGCAGTGCACGATCAAGTACACCGATTGCAGTGAGCCGATCTTCCAAGAATTCTGATTGCTCGATGGAGCTGCGTTGATACATCCGACGTCCAGCGTCTATCGCATTCTGGCAGATTGGTGGTATCTGTCTCTAGGTGAGACTGCTGCTTGGCGCTTGAGTCACGTAGGTAGCCACTCATGGTGATTGCGCTTTTTTTCAATCAAGATCGCCTCTCAATCCAAGTTCCGTTAGGCGACCAATCCCTCCTCGAAGTAGGGTGCGTTCGCGTCAAAAATGTTGACGCTTCAGCCCCTCATTTGCTCTCGCTTGATGCGCAGGCTTTGCGCTTAGGTGGGCGTCCCTCGATGCGACGCGCCAGACCGTGCTATAAGGCCCCATTCGCGATGCCGTGGGTCTTCGCGCCATTCGAAGGAACGAATCATGCCGAATCCCGGCCGTGTTGCCTCGCTGATTGGCGGACTGCTGTTCGCCTCGTCGGCCCATGCCGCTGATAGCTGGGTCATCTTCACCGGTGGCGAAACGCCGAACCGCGAGGCGTGGGTGGTCGATGCACAATCGCTCGCCGACCGCTCGGATCTGGTCGGTTTTCTGCAGCGTGCCACGCCGGCAGAGCAGAACGCGTACCTGAAGCAGTTGCGCCGCAGGGAGCCGGCGAAGCCCGGTGACCCAGTTGCGGGTCCGGAGCCGGTGTACGAAATCCAGGTCAATACCGTCTACGAGAACGCGACCAAACCGAATCGACTGGTCAGAAAGTACTGGGTGAACTGTTCACAGAACAGCGTGGCCATCAGGACGAGTCTGATCCAGTGGCGCGATCGGCCAATGGAGAACGTCCCACCGGATAAGTACGAACCGCAGGCCGAGGCGATTGCTCCCTGGCAGGTGCAACTGGTGCGGTTTGCCTGTCTAGTTGGGCCTGATCCCAAGGCCAAGGCGCCAGCGGAAATGATGAAGCGTGGCTTCCTTTCCATCGGTGACGTCGGGCAATCGCCTGTGGATTTCATCTGGGCCAGCCTGTGGAAGGACGGCAAACGTCCAGCATTCACCTATCTGCCGGGCGACGCTGAAATGGATCGTACTGTGCGTAGCCTGGAAGCGACTGTGGCGCGCGGCCAGAGTGAAACCAGCAAAGCTCTGGATGAGTCGCGGCGCGCAGCCAACCGAGTGGGTCGCAACAATCTCATGGACCTGTGGATCGGCAAGACAGAGCAGGAATTCGTGCGGACGTGGGGCCCACCGGATCGTGTGGAGAACGGCGCCGATGGTTCGCGCACGTTGTACCTGCATCGTGGCGAGCGTGTGCAGGGATTGAATGCTTATGGGCATGTCGTCAGCGACGTAAACAATCGATGCGATATCACGGTGCTGACGACGGACGGCTACGTCCGCGACTACGCCACACAGGGGGCCGCATGCGCCCAGCAGTTGCGCTGAGCGCGATTGCTGGCCACAACGCGAGGAAGCATGGCTTGTGCTGGGTCCCGCACCCATCGACTTAAGCGGCGTAGGCTTTCCGTGCAACATCGCCCCGGCCGGACCAGACCGTATGTGGGAATGCGAGCCATACCTGCGGTGCCATCCACCGCGTGTCTGATAGTCGGATAAGCCACCATTCACGTTAACCGCGCTGTTTCTGTGATCAAGTGCGCTTTTCATCCCAAGCACCCTTCGACGAGCGCTGCCTCCTCGAAGTAAGCTGCGTGCGCGTCAAAATCCCGACGCGCCGGTGCCATCGAACACAGGAGCTTTTCCGTCCATGAGGACTGTGTCCCCCCGCGGTGCGGGTGACGCTTGCCACCATCGCGGTCGCCGTTGGCTCGGGGCTATCATCCGCCATGGCGGCCGCAGTGCACGTGCGAGGCATCGCCCCGTTTCCGGCCTCCGCTCGGGAACTGGCAAGACGGGATTGAAGGAGTTGCAGGGGATGGAGAAGGGGAGTGGCACGCACATGGACAATGCCTTGGCGTTCGTTCCGTCCGGCGCGAACCTGCTGGAAGCCGTACGCGGCGATCTGACCGGCAATGGTTTCCAGGACCAGCTGCTGGTGATCGACCAACCTCCTCCGGAGGGCTTGCTGCCCGGCGAGCACGGACCGAACCGGGTCCTGCTGTTGCTGCTGGGCGATGCCACGGGCCGCTGGCAGCTGGCGGCACGCAACGACAAGCTGGTGCCGTGCTCAACGCGCGGTGGCATTGCCGGTGACCCCTTCGCCTACGTGACGATTGAAGACGGCGCGTTCAGCGTGATCACCAACGGCGGCAGCCGCGAACGCTGGAGCAGCGTCTACACCTTCCGGTATGCACCTGCCGAGCAGGCGTGCTGGGTGCATGGCGTGCAGCGCAAGGTGGTGGACACCGAAACCGAAGCGACCCACACGCGCGATTTCTCCGCGGCCGAGCTTGGCCGGGTGCGGTTCGAGGATTTCGATCCGTCCGTCGTCGCCGACGTCAGCTTGCCCTGAGTGCCATGCCCGTGAGGAGGCGGGAGTATCCAACGATGATCGAGCAGGAGTTTCACCGTGTCGCAGGATAGAGAGTCGCAGCTGTTGCGGCAGGCCACGGAGGCCGGCATGACCTCGTCCCGGGAACTGGCCAACTTCATGGCGCAGGCCGGGCACGAGTCCCGTGGCCTGAGCCGGCTCAATGAGAGTTTCAACTTCACCCGGGGCATCTCGCAGATCCCGGTGGAAGCAGCGTGGCGCAATGGCAATGGCGCGCTTGAGAGCGCCCGCCAGGAGGCGCTGCGCGGGCGGCCGGAGAACCTGGCCGAACTGATGTATGGCGGGCGCATGGGCAATGACGCGCCCGGTGATGCACTGAAGTATCACGGCCGTGGCTATCTGCCGCTGGTCGGCAAGGAGAATTACGAGCGTGCCGGCAAGGCGCTGGACCTGGACCTGGTGAATCAGCCGGAGCTGGCCGCGCAACCCGAGCACGCAGGCCGTATTGCCGTGTGGCAGTGGCAGACGCGGGTGCCGGAAGCGGCGCGCGAGGACGTGCGCGAAGCGACGCGTGCCCTGAATGGCGCGCTCAACGGCATCGAAGCCCGCCAGCAGCGTTTTGACGTGTGGCAGCAGAAGCTGACCCCCGATGTGATGGCGCGCCTGGAGCGTGGCGAAGTGGGGGCGCCTGCCCAGCCCACAACGGGACGCGACATGTCGCAACCGGGCGAGCCGGGATACACGCTGTTCTCGGGAGCGCGCCAGCACCTGCAGCAGATGGGGCCGCAAAGCGGTCTGCGCAGCGTGCAGGAACTGGACAATGCCGCCGGCGCACTGGCGCTGAGCGCGCAGAAGGCGGGGATGTCGCGCATCGATCATCTCCTGGCGGGTAATGACGGTCGCACGCTGTTTGCTGTACAGGGCGCGCTAGGCGATCCGGCCATGCTGCGCGCATCGGTCGATCGCGAACAGGCGGCGCAGCAGCCGCTGGCGCAGAGCAGCCAGCAATTGGCTGCCAATGTCGCCCAGCAGGACCCGGCGGCCGCGCTCGCCCGCGAGCAGGAGCAGCGTTCTCGATCCCTGTAACACCGATGCCGGCGGGCAGGGTGCCCGCTGGCGCTTTACGTACGACGCGTGGCGCCCTGTGGCGCCGACATGGAAACCCACCCGTAAGGACACCACATGCGAATCGTTCCCCCGAATGCCCGCCACGCCGCTGCCCGCTGCAATGCACCCGTGCGCCGCCTGCCGCCGCTCTGGCTGCTGTCACTTGGACTTGCCGCAGCGTCGGCACAGGCTCAGGAGGCAGCGGCGCCCGTCGTGGAGACGCGCCCCGCTGCCGAGGCTACCGTTGAGGCGCCTGCAGGGGCGGCGCCCGTTGCAGCGCCCGCGGCGGCCGACGCCGTTGTCGCGGCGCCGGCTCCCGAAGTACCGGCTGCCGCGACACCCCCTGCGACACCGGTGGTGGACACGCAGCCGGCGCCGGCTGCGGACCCGGCGCCTGCGCCCGTTCCGCCCGCAGCGGCGGCGCCTGTGGCTGCACCGCCCACAGTCGTCGAGTCAGCGGTCCCGGCGGTAGCGCCGGCACCGCCTGCATTGGCCATCGTGCCGTTGCCGCCCGAGCAGGCGACCGAGCGTGCGCTCGGTGCCCGCTGCCCGGTGGATCTGGCCGGGCGGCTGGCGAGCCAGGGCGACCTGCTGATCGGCGCCTGCCAGGGCACCATGCCGGCGCATCTGGCTGCGATGCTGGTCGCGCTGCCCGAGCAGGACGTCCACCTGCCGCGCAGCTGGCGCGAGCGTGAGGTGCGGCAGAAGGCCTGGTTCAAGGCGGTGCCGGGCTACGGCCAGCGCCCGGACTTCATCGTGCGGATGGGCGACATCTGGGTGCGCTCGTTGGAAGGGCGCGACGCCGACAGCACGTTCTACCTGGTGTCGGCGCCGTTCACCTGCAGCGACCAGGTCGCCAACCGGGATGAGTACGGCGCGGAGCCGGTCCGCGTGCCAGCGGGTGAATGCCGCGAGGCCTATGTGGCCCAGCGTGTGTACCAGGTCCGCGGGGATGCGGCGCCGAGGGATGTAACCACCGATGCCATGCCGGCCATGCCGCAGCAGGCGGAAGCTGATCGTGCGCGCCAGCTCTCGCGTGAGGGACGGATCAGCCTGGACCACAGCAAGTTGCAGTATGGCCCGGTCATGCGCTGGTTCGTGCAGTATCCGGAGTCGGCGCAGAAGGGTGGTCCGCGCGCCTACGGTGACTGGAACCGCGAGCACATCGCGTTCGTGGTCTGGACCGGCGATCGCTTCGAGCTGCGCGACAAAGTCGCGCGGGCGCAGTGGCCCTGTGATCCGGTGGCGCCCGGCGATCGCGCCTGCGGTGGATTCCCGGATTCCGGGCCGGATCTGTTCGTGACGGCCGGAGCATCGCTGCCGGTGGCGGCCTCCAGCCCCTGAACCAGAGTGCCGATGTACAACGGGAGCCGGAAAGACCGGCTCCCGTGCTGTCCATCAGGCCTGCAGGCTGCGGGTCTGATTCTGCTGCTGTTCCAGCTGCTGGTCGCGCTCAAGTGCAAGGCGCTGACCTGCGGCCTGCTGGTCGATGCGCTGGCTGCTCTGTTCCAGCGGTGTGTTCATCGCCACCGCCGTATCCACTGATACGCGAAGGTGGGCCGGGTCACCGCCCTGGCCCTGCACGGCAAAGCTGCGCGAGGCATCGGCATTCATGACCACTTCGTCGATGCGCTTGCCGCCCGCCGCATGCATTTCGGCGGCCAGGCTGCCGGCCAGTTGCGTGCTCATTACGTCTGGTACCCGGCCGACGCGGACGTCCTGCGCGTGCACGCCACGGATCGCGTCGTTGAACAGTGGGTTGCCCACATGGTTGGCGTCGTCCATGCGCAGCATGCTGGTGTGATGGCCGTTCTTCTCCGCTTCGCGGCGTGCCGGCTCACCGGGCTGCAGCGGGCCGCGGATATGGTCGTACAGATCGACCGCGCCGCCCGGAATGCCGCGCGCTGCGCGGGTGACACCACGACGCAGTGATTCAACGTCGTCGCGGTACTCCTCGATCATCCTGGCGTTGTCTTTTGCCAGCTTCTGCGTTTCCGGGTGTTTCAGCACCGAGCCGTCGCCGAGGAAGTTGCCCAGCTTGTGCGCGCCGAACGAACTGCCTGCTGCGACGAGCGGGCTGTCCGGGATAAGGGCGCGCAACGAGTGATTGCTGAAGCCGTTTGCGGCGAGTGTCTTGATCTCATCCGGCTTGGCGTAGATGCGCACCTGGCCGAAGTGCGGGGAGGCCGAGCTGACCGGATCGGAGGCCATGACATGGTTGATCATGGTGTTGCCGCCTTCCGGGATGCGGTAGCTGAGGCTGACCGCGCCATAGGCGTTGAAGGTCTCGCCCTTGACGTTGAAATGGTGCGAGGTGATCTGGGCCAGAGCGCCGCCGAGGGAGTGGCCGGTGACGGTGACTTCGGGTGGGCGCTGTCCGAGATCCTGCCCCTCCTTCTTGGCGTAGGCCAGGGCGCGTTGGGTCAGCGCGATGGCGTCCGGTGCCTGGACGTTGGTGCGGGCGACAACCATGCCACCATCGGTCAGGATCGCATCGCGGGCGATCTGTTCGGTGCCGCGATGTGCGACGACAATTTCATTGGTGTCGACTCGCTGGTAGATCGTTCCCTGATAACCGTTCAATCGATTATCAACGTGCTCGAGGATCTTGTACTCATGCCCGTTGATCGCTACGAGCTCTTCCTTGCCGGGAGCGCGTCGACCGACCGCACGGTCCTTGTACACGTCGTCGGAAATACCCGCATAGTCTTGGCTGCTGAGGCTCATTGGCGGACCTCATTGGCTTCAAGTGAAGCCGAGAACAGCGAATTCTGCAGCTCAGGGCGGAACTTGGTGGGGTCTTCTTGGCCGCTTGCGCCGTAGTCAGGAATCTCGTTCACGCGCGGATAGTCCGAACGAGGATAGTGGCGAGTCTCGGTCTCGCCTTTCACGAATGGCGCTGCTTCAATAAATGAAAGGAAACGCGTCTCGCCCTCGGCCCCCGTCGCCTTCAGCATCGCGCCTGCACCGGTGAACTCCCACTTGCAGACACCGCGACCGTAGTAATCCTCATCCAGCATGCGGTCGATGTATACAGTGCCCCGGTACTCGCCATCAGCGACCTTGCGCAGTTCCACCGGTTCCTGGCTGGTAATCCGTGCAGCCGTGCCGGTGGCCGGCTCGATATAGCCACACTGGTCTTCGTTGGTGACGTCGTACTGCGCGACACCTTCGACCACCGCGAAATCGCCCGGGGCGTCCTTCAGGCGCAGCACCAGTTCATAGGCCTTGCGCGGGCTGGGGTTGAGCTTGGCGAGGCCGCGCCCACCCTGGGCGACATCGGCTTCAGCAGCGGCACGTTCCTGGTTCATGGCGGTCTCCGGATGGCAGGCGGTCAACAGAAGTAGAGCAAGGCACGGAATCATCTTGTGGCGCAATGTCGGCCTCCTGGTGTGTAAGGGTGAATGTGGCACTGGCGGCTCATGGCACGAGCTTCTGCACAGTGGTGGTGGTTGAGAACAGCGCATTGCGCAGCTCTTCGCTGTACCCCGACGGAGCTTCCTCGCCACTGGCGCCAAAGTTGGCGACAGTGTCGGCGCGCGGATAGACAAGGTTCGGGTAATAAAGCGTCAGAGGCGAGTCGTTCTCCATGCGCTTCTTGTCGATGAACGTCAGGAATCGCGTATCCGCCTTGCTGGTCGTGGCGCGCAACATCGCACCGACACCCGTCAGCGTCCAATGGCAGACGCCACGCCCGTAGTAGTCCTCATCCAGCATACGGTCCAGGTAAAACGTACCGCGGTACTCGTTCTCGCTGACCTTGTGCAGGGTGATGGGCTCCTGGCTGGTGATGCGGCCTGCAGTGCCTGTTGCAGGCACGATCCGTCCACAGTCTGCGTAGTTGATGGCGTCATACTGGGCCACGCCCTCAACAACCGCGAACGGGCCTGGCGCGCCCTTCAGTGTCAGCACCAGCTCATAGGCCTGCTTCGGCGCCGGGTTGAGTTTGGCCAGGCCGCGTCCACCCGCGGCGACGTCGCGCTCGGCATCGGCGTAGGGCGAGCATGCCGCCAGCAGGACGAGGGCGACCACTGCCAGCAGCGGCCGTCCCCTGTGTGCGAGGTGCGCTACACCCATGGCCCGATCCTGCATCGTGCGTCCATGTCCGTCTATCCTTCCTGGGTGGCAGGTTTCTCGATTATGGAACGTGCCGGGAGCCCTGTGCCACCCTTGGAGACGGATTTTTGACGCTCCCGGGGCGCGCCGCCGGCAGATCGCTTGCCGCACAGGGCATCCGATCGTCGCGTTGGCTCTGACGCCGACGCAGGTTCGCAGCTGAATCCGTGACCGGAATCGATCATTCACATGTCCATCACTTCATCAAAGGTGTTGTCCTTGAACTGCACGATCCGCCCTGAAACCCGCGAAGACCACGCGGTCATCCACGCACTCACCGAGGCGGCCTTCCGCGAAGCCCCGCACAGCAGCCACACCGAGCAGTTCATTGTGGATGCGCTGCGTTCGCGTGGAGAGTTGAGTCTTTCGCTGGTCGCCGAGAAGGACGGGCAGGTCGTCGGGCACATCGCACTGTCGCCGGTGACGATCAGCGATGGCAGCACCGGCTGGTTCGGCCTCGGGCCAATCTCGGTGCTGCCGGACTGGCAGGGGCAGGGCATCGGTGCGGCGCTGATGCACGCGGCGCTCGGCGCATTGCGTGAGCAGGGGGCACAGGGCTGCGTATTGCTGGGAGAACCCGTGTATTACGGTCGATTCGGATTCCGCGCCGAGCCGGGCCTGGTGCTGCCGGGTGTGCCGCCAGAGTACTTCCAGGCGCTGTGCCTGCGGCCACCGATGGCGCAGGGAGAGGTGCAGTACTCGCCGGCATTCGAGGCCACGGCCTGATGATCGGGGCGGGCCTCGAACATCCGTCGAATGTCAGCCGTTGTACCGGAGATGGATCAGGGGATACGGGCGGCCCTGCGAATCCAGCGGTGAACGTCCGGTTTCGACGAAGCCCATGCGCTGGTAGAAGCCGACGGCCTGCGCGTTCTGTTCGTTGACGTCGGTACTGAGCTGCGGATGCAGGGCCAGCGCGTGCTGCAGCAACTGCCGGCCGATACCGGTGCCGCGTACGTCCGGATCGATGAACAGCGCTTCCATGTGCGTGCCGTCGATCAGCATGAAGCCAAGGGGGCGGTCCTGCGCGTCGACGGCCACGGTCATCGGAGCCTGCGGCAGGAAGCCGGCGACTTCGACATCGATGGCCTGGCGGTCGTCGGCGCTGAGGAAGTTGTGGGTGGCGTCGACGGCGCGGCGCCAGAGGTCGACGAGGGCGGCGCCGTCGTCGGGGCGCGAGGGACGGAGGGTGGTCATGGGTTCACCAAGGTGCTTGCAAAGAGCGCGTAGTATGGCGCGTCCCGACCCAGCGCGCAGGCGTGGATTCATCCGGTGTTGCGATGGCGGATGAAGGGGCTGTAGGCAGTGGCCTCCGCGCGCAGCACCACGCCATCCTCGAAATCGCCGCTGTCGTTGAAGGGCACGGTGGGCCACCGCGGCCATTGCGCCAGGCGTTCGCGGTAGTAGTGGGTTGCTGCAGCCAATGCCTCGTCGTGTGCCTGCACGCGCTCCGCTGCCAGCCCGGAACGCACGCCATGCACCAGATGCGGCTCCAGCACGTCGAAGCCGACGTAGCGCAGGCTGTACATCAAGGGCCACAGCAACAACCGGGTATCTCCCTCGCGGCCGTCGACGGCGCAGGCCCGTGCCGATGAGCCGGTGGTGACGCTCAGCAACGCACGCTTGCCGCGCATCGCGCCGTGCTCGTGGCGCAGGCGGCTGTTGTACATCGGCCCGTAGACCAGCACGCGATCCAGCCAGCCCTTGAGGATTGCCGGCGGCGCGAACCACCACAGCGGGAACTGCAGGATGACCAGATCCGCGGCCTGCAGCAGCTGCAGATGGCGCTGCACATCGGCGGGCAGCCGGCCCTGTTCGGCGCCGTGGCGTTGTTCGCGCTGGGCATCGAAACGGCCGGGCTGCAGGCGACTTGAATGATGGTGGGCCGCTTCCAGCGGATCGAAGCCCTCTGCATACAGGTCGACCACGTCCACCTGCAGCGCGTCATGCCGCAGCTGCTCCGCGGCCTGCGCGGCCAGGTGGGCGTTGAAGGAGCGGGGTTCGGGATGGGCAAGCAGGATCAGGGCGCGCATGGGGCGAGGTGTTCGAGGAGTGTGCGACCATCCTCGCGGCGCCGGTATGCCCCGGCAATTACGCACCTTGAGGTAACCATGGCCTATCCGGGCGATGTCTATGCCGCCGATTGCTCGGCACGCGATGCGCTGGCGCTGATCTCCGGCAAGTGGGTGATGCTGTTGTTGCCGGCGCTGGCGCAGGGCCCGCAACGCAATGGCGCGCTGCTGAGGAAGATCGAAGGCATCTCGCAGAAGGTGTTGACCCAGACCCTGCGGCAGCTGGAGCGCAACGGCCTGGTCGAGCGGTGTGAGCGGGGCAGCAAGCCACTGCATGTGGAATACCGG
This sequence comes from Stenotrophomonas sp. YJH_SMC_135, assembly GCF_059372355.1. Taxonomy (NCBI): domain Bacteria; kingdom Pseudomonadati; phylum Pseudomonadota; class Gammaproteobacteria; order Lysobacterales; family Lysobacteraceae; genus Stenotrophomonas; species Stenotrophomonas sp. YJH_SMC_135. Next base: position 159,056 of record NZ_JCAFVN010000003.1, on the reverse strand, counting down.
CTGACCGAGGTCGCACGTGGACTGGTTGACACGCTGTCCGCCCTGGACCGTTGGGCCGAGCACAACTTCCCGGCGCTGGACGCCGCCCGTGAGCGCTTCGACGCACGTTAGCGGCGCCTGCACGGCCGCGGGCGTACAATGCGGCCCCGGCGGCCATCCTGGCCCTGCAGACACGCGAGAACCGCCATGACCGACGCCCTGGGTGTACCGGTGCACGACGCCGATGAACACTGGATGCGCCATGCGCTGGCGCTGGCCGAGCGTGCGCAGCGCGAGTACGACGAGATCCCCGTTGGTGCGGTACTGGTGGGCGCCGATGGCCAGCTGCTGGGCGAGGGCTGGAACCTCAACATCGCCTCGCACGATCCCAGTGCGCACGCCGAGATCGTGGCCATGCGGGCCGGTGGCACGCGGCTGGCCAATCATCGGCTGCTCGGCAGCACCCTGTACGTGACCCTGGAACCGTGCGCGATGTGCGCGATGGCCATCGTGCATGCACGCGTTGCCCGCCTGGTCTACGGCGCCAGCGACCCCAAGACCGGCGCCTGCGGCAGCGTGTTCGACCTGCTGGGCGATGCCCGCCACAACCACCGGGTGGAGATCCACGGTGGGGTGCTGGCCAAGGAGGCCAGCATGCGCCTGACCAATTATTTCCGTGCCAAGCGTGGCAAGCCGCCGCTGCTGCTGGAAGACCATGCCGGCGAGGCCTGAGGGGGCGAACCGGTATGATGGGCGCCTCTTTCCATCACCGGCAGGCCGCGCGCCTGCCCAGCAACGAGGCGACACATGGCGGACAACGGCGCGGCCAACGAGCGACTGATCTGGATCGACCTGGAAATGACCGGGTTGGATACCGACAACGATTCGATCATCGAGATCGCCACCGTGGTTACCGATGCCCAGCTCAACTTGCTGGCCGAAGGGCCGGAATTCGCCATCCACCACCCGCTGGAAACGCTGGAAGCGATGGACGAGTGGAACCGCAACCAGCACCGCCGCTCGGGCCTGTGGCAGCGCGTGGTGGACAGCACCACCACCCTGGGCCAGGCCGAGGCGCAGACGGTGAACTTCCTGGCGCAGTGGATCCCGGCCGGCCTGTCGCCGATGTGCGGCAACTCGATCTGCCAGGATCGCCGCTTCCTGCACCGCCAGATGCCGCGACTGGAGAAGTACTTCCACTACCGCAACCTGGACGTGTCCACGGTGAAGGAACTGGCCAAGCGCTGGGCGCCGAGCGTGGCCGCCGGCGTCGGCAAGAACAGCAACCACACCGCGCTGAGCGACGTGCACGATTCGATCGCTGAGCTGCGCCACTACCGCCAGTTCATGGGCGCGCTGTCGGGGCTGCCGGTTGCCTGAACAACGACGCCGGGCATGGCCCGGCGCTATCGGATGACACGCCAACGGGTAGTGCCGGCCGCTGGCCGGCAAGGCGCCGGGGTCGGATCCCTTTCCTGCGGAAAGGGCTCTGCCCCCTCTGTCGTACCCCGCGACGAACCGTTCAACTTCCTGGCGCTAAGATCGGCGCCATGAACGAGCCGATCCTGCTCCCCCGCGACATCGCCCATGACGCCCGCGACTGGTCCGACCTGCAGCGCGCGGTGGCCCTGCTGGAAGCGCCGACCCTGACCGCGCGCATGGCCAACCTGGTCGGCACGCCGCTGGAGTTCGCGGTGAAGGCGCTGCCCAGCTCGGTCTCCAACCGCATCCACGGCGCTGTGCAGGCGGCGCTGAGCAAATCGGCGCAGGCCGCGCTGTGGAGCATGGACAACACCCCCGGCAAGGGGGCGTCCACCCGCTGGCACAAACTGGCGGCGGCCACCTCGGGCGCGGTCGGTGGGGCCTTCGGCTTCGCGGCCTTGTTCATCGAGCTGCCGGTGTCGACCACCATCATGATGCGTGCGGTGGCCGACGTGGCCCGCAGCGAGGGCTTCGACCTGTCCGAGTTCAGCACCCGCCAGGCGTGCCTGGAGGTGTTCGCGTTGGGCGGCAACTCGCCGCGCGATGATGCCAGCGAGACCGGCTACTACCTGGCCCGCGGCTTCACCACGGATGTGATGCGCCACCTGTCGGCCGAGCTGGCCGGGCGCGTGGTGACCGGCCGCGACCTGACCCTGGGTGTGGCACCGAAGGAGGCCGGCAAGCTGCTGGCGAAGATGGTGGAGAAGGTGGCGGCGCGCTTCGGCGTGGTGGTTACCGAGAAATTTGCCGCACAGGCGGTGCCGATCGTCGGTGCGGCCGCGGGTGCAACACTGAATACCATGTTCACCGATTACTACCAGGACATGGCGCGTGGTCACTTCATCGTACGCCGGCTGGAGCTGAAGTACGGGGAAGACGTGGTGCGCGCCTGTTATGACCGCGTGGCGTATGGCGGAGTACTGATCGAACCCACGCTGTAACCGGCTTCGGGGTCAGAGCCCTTTGCGCTGCAAAGGGATCCGACCCCGGTTGCGCGCGGGGTCGGATCCCGTTCCGCAGGAAGGGGCTCTGCCCCCCGGCCGGTCATCCTTGCCTTGGGGGAACAATTGTTTTGCCAGTGCATGCCTGTTGCCTGGCAGCTGGCATCCCCATCCTTTGCGGCAGTCCCCCCCGCAAGAGATCGCCGCCATGTTGTTCACTCCCCACCGCTTGGGCGCCTTGACCCTGCCCAACCGCATCGTGATGCCGCCGATGACCCGCTCGCGTGCCGCCGACGGCAACGTCGCCACCGCGGACATGGCCGCCTACTACGCCCAACGCGCCAGTGCTGGCCTGATCGTCAGCGAAGGCACCCAGATCAGCCCGCAGGGCCAGGGCTATGCCTGGACCCCGGGCATCCACAGCCCGGAACAGGTGCAGGGCTGGCGCCGGGTGACCGATGCGGTGCACGCCGCTGGCGGCCGCATCTATGCCCAGCTGTGGCATGTGGGCCGGGTCTCGCATGTGGCCCTGCAGCCGGGTGGTGCCGCCCCGGTGTCGTCGTCGGCGCTGCTGGCCGAAGGCGTGAAAGTGTTTGTCGACCCTGCAGGCGCTGGCCCGGAAGCGGGCGTAGGCGAGATGATCCAGCACTCGATGCCGCGCGCGCTGCGCGAAGACGAGATTCCGGGCATCGTCGCCGACTATGCACAGGCCACCCGCAATGCACTGGCCGCCGGCTTCGATGGCGTGGAGCTGCACGGGGCCAATGGCTACCTGATCAACCAGTTCATCGACTCGCAGGCCAACCGGCGCACCGACGGCTATGGCGGCGCGTTGCAGAACCGGCTGCGGTTCCTGCGCGAGGTCGTGCAGGCGGTGACGGCCGTAGCCGGTGGTGACCGCGTCGGTGTCCGTCTGGCGCCGCTGACGACGTTGCAGGGCGCGGTGGACGATACGCCACAGGCGACCTATCTGGCCGCGGCGCACCTGCTGGGTGAGCTGGGCGTGGGCTACCTGCACATCGCCGAAGCCGACTGGGACGATGCACCGTTGATGCCGGTGGCGTTCAAGCAGGCGCTGCGCATGGTCTACCCGGGCACGCTGATCTACGCCGGCAAGTACACCGCCCAACGCGCCGAGCAGGCACTGGCTGAAGGCTGGGCTGACCTGATCGGCTTCGGTCGCCCGTTCATCGCCAACCCGGACCTGCCGGAGCGACTGCGTACCGGTGCGGCGCTGAATCCGCCGGATCGTGCGACATTCTTTGGCGGTGGCGCGGCGGGCTTCACCGATTATCCGACGCTGGAAGAGAGCGTCGCGGCCTGATCCTGGACGCTGCCGGCCAGCGGCCGGCACTACCAGTGGGCGAGGGGTAGTGCCGGCCGCTGGCCGGCATTCCGATGTCGTATCGCCGATGGGGGGGTGCCGACCGTTGGTCGGCACTACCGGCATGGATCAGGGCTTGTCGCGCACCAGCGCGTCAGCCTCTATCACGCCGCCATCCTTTCCATGCAGGTACAGGTGCATGTCCTGCTGCGGGTACGGGATGTTGATGCCGGCCTTGTCAAAGCCCAGCTTCAGCTGCTCCAGCAGCGTGACCTTGGTACCGAACCAGTCGGCCGACTTCACGTAGCAGCGGATGCCGAGGTTGATGGCGTGCGCGCCCAGCTCATACACCACCACGTCCGGTGCCGGTGTCTGCAGCACGCGTGGGTCGGCCTTCATCAACGCCAGCGCGGTATCGCGCGCCAGCTGGATGTTGTCTTCATAGCCGATGCCGATCACCAGTTCGACGCGGCGGGTCGGTTCGGCGGTGAGGTTGATGATCGGTGCAGCGGTGATCAATGTGTTCGGAATGGTGGTGTGCTGGTTGTCGGCACCGGTGATGACGGTCTGGAAGATGCGCACTTCACGCACCGTGCCGGTCTGTCCAGCCACGGTGACCACATCGCCCACGCGGAACGGTCGCAGCGTCACCAGCATCACGCCCGAGGCGATGTTGGACAGCGAATCCTTCAATGCCAGGCCGACGGCCAGGCCAGCGGTACCGAGCACGGCCAGCAGCGGGGTGATCTGCACGCCCAGCGTGCCGATCGCCAGCACCACCACGATCACAAGCGATGCGGCATACACCACGTTGCGCAGGAAGCTGCCCAGCATCGGGTCCACGCCCATGCGAGCCGTAGCGCGCGGCATCGCGTTGGACAGGCGCCGTGCCACCCACAGGCCCACCAGCAGCACCACGATCGCGGCCAGCAACGGTACGCCGTAGGTTTCCAGCAGGCGCTCCCAGTTGAGCGAGTGGAACCAGGGCGTTGCGGCGGGGGCGGGTCGGGCGGCGGCGATCATGCGGGAGTTCCTTTGCTGCTGAGGGACAGGCGCGAGGTGCGCGTGGCGTGCACGGACGCCAGAAACAGCAAGCCCCGCAGAGGCGGGGCTTGCGTGCGGCAGCAGTATGTGCGGACGTCGATGAAAGCGACGTCAGCCCATTACGGCATCAGCCGTTGGCCTTCAGCTTGGCCAGGCGCAGCCAGGTATCGACCACGGTGTCCGGGTTCAGCGACACCGACTCGATGCCTTCCTGCATCAGCCATTCGGCCAGATCCGGGTGATCGGACGGGCCCTGGCCGCAGATGCCGACGTACTTGCCCTTGGCGCGTGCGGCCTTGATCGCCATCGACAGCAGCTTCTTCACTGCCGGGTTCCGTTCGTCGAACAGGTGCGCGACGATCGACGAGTCGCGGTCCAGGCCCAGGCTGAGCTGGGTCAGGTCGTTGGAGCCGATCGAGAAGCCGTCGAAGATCTCCAGGAACTCATCGGCGAGCAGTGCGTTGGACGGCACTTCGCACATCATGATGATCTTCAGGCCGTTCTCGCCCTGCTTCAGGCCGTTCTGTTCCAGCACCTCGACGACCTTGCGGCCTTCTTCCAGGGTGCGCACGAACGGAATCATGACCCACAGGTTGTCCAGGCCCATTTCGTTGCGCACGCGCAGCACGGCCTTGCACTCCAGCGCGAAGGCGGCCGAGAAGCTCGGGTCGACGTAACGGCTGGCGCCGCGGAAGCCGATCATCGGGTTTTCTTCGTGCGGCTCGTAGTTGCTGCCGCCGATCAGGTTGGCGTACTCGTTGGACTTGAAGTCCGACAGGCGCACGATCACCGGGTTCGGTGCAACCGAGGCGGTGAGCGTGGCGATGCCTTCGGCCAGGCGGTCCACGTAGAAGCTGACCGGATCACCGTAGCCGGCGATCTTCTCGTCGATCTTCTTCTTCGTTGCCGCATCCTGGCGGTCGTATTCCAGCAGCGCGTTCGGGTGGATGCCGATGTGGCTGGCGATGATCATTTCCAGGCGGGCCAGGCCGATGCCGGCGTTCGGCAGCTGGCCGAAGTCGAAGGCACGTTCCGGGTTGGCCACGTTCATCATGATCTTCAGCGGTGCCGGCGGCATGTTGCCCAGATCGGTGGTGGTGCGCTCGAAGCCGAGCTTTCCTTCGTAGATGAAGCCGGTATCACCTTCAGCGCAGCTGACGGTGACCAGCTGGCCATCTTCGATCACCTTGGTGGCGTTGCCCGAACCGACCACGGCCGGCACGCCCAGCTCGCGCGCGATGATCGCGGCGTGGCAGGTACGGCCGCCACGGTTGGTGACGATGGCCGAAGCGCGCTTCATCACCGGTTCCCAGTCGGGATCGGTCATGTCGGCGATCAGTACGTCGCCCGGCTGCACGCGGTTCATGTCGTCCAGCGTCTTCACCACGCGGGCCACGCCCGAGCCGATCTTGGCGCCGACGGCGCGGCCTTCGGCCAGCACGTTGCCGCCCTTTTCGGTCAGCGCGAAGCGCTCGATCTGGGTGGCGTGGCTGCGCGACTTCACCGTTTCCGGGCGCGCCTGCACGATGAACAGCTTGCCGCTGACGCCGTCCTTGGCCCACTCGATGTCCATCGGGCGGCCGTAGTGCTTTTCGATGACCAGCGCCTGCTTGGACAGTTCCTGCACGTCCTCGTCGCTGATCGAGAAGGTGTTGCGCAGTTCGACCGGGGTATCTTCGATCTTGACGCGCTCACCCGGAACATCCGAATACACCATGCGGATCGCCTTGCTGCCGAGCGAGCGGCGCAGGATCGCCGGCTTGCCGGCCTGCAGGGTGGGCTTGTAGACGTAGTACTCGTCGGGATTGACCGCGCCCTGCACGACCATTTCGCCCAGGCCGAACGAAGAGGTGACGAACACCACGTCGCGGAAGCCGGACTCGGTGTCCAGGGTGAACAGCACGCCGGACGAACCGACGCCCGAACGCACCATCAGCTGCACGCCGGCGGACAGGAACACGTCCTCATGCTTGAAGCCGTGGTGCACGCGGTAGGCGATGGCGCGGTCGTTGTACAGCGAGGCGAACACTTCCTTGACCTTGTGCACGACGTCGTCGGCACCGGTGACGTTGAGGAAGGTTTCCTGCTGGCCGGCGAAGGAGGCATCCGGCAGATCCTCGGCGGTGGCCGAGGAACGCACGGCCACGGCCACATCGCCGCCGCCGTTGTCGGCGCTCAGCTTGGCGTAAGCGGTGCGGATGTCCTGGTCCAGCTGCGGCTGCAGCGGCGCATCGATCACCCAGCTGCGGATTTCCTTGCCGGCGGCGGTCAGCGCGTTGACGTCCTCGACGTCCAGCGTGGCCAGCCTGTCGAAGATGCGCTTGGACAGATCGTTGTGCGCAATGAAGTCCTTGAAGGCTTCAGCGGTGGTGGCATAACCGCCCGGCACCGAAACGCCCAGACCGGCCAGGTTGCCGATCATCTCGCCCAGCGACGAATTCTTGCCGCCTACGCGGGCCAGATCGGCCAGACGCAGTTCGTGCAACCACAGGATGTTCTCGTTCAAGCGCGATGCTCCGTTTGGCCATCGCCCGAGGCGGGCTGAGTGGCCGCGTCCGTAGGAAGAAGCCGATATGATGCCGGGCAGAGCACCGTCGGCACAAGCTTGTGCTGGCGGCCTTTTTAAGCTTCGTAGGGGGTAAAAGCGCGCATGTCGACCATCCGTCCGGTGTTCTACGTTTCCGATGGAACCGGTATCACCGCTGAAACCATTGGGCATAGCCTGCTGACCCAGTTCTCCGGGTTCAGCTTCATTACCGACCGCATGTCGTTTGTCGACGACCCCGAAAAAGCGCGTGAAGCCTGTGCCCGGATCCAGGCAGCAGGGGAGCGCTACCAGGTCCGGCCGATCGTGGTGAACTCCTGCGTGGACCAGAGCCTGAGCCTGATCCTGGCCGACAGCGGGGCGCTGATGCTGGATGTGTTCGCGCCGTTCATCGAGCCGCTGGAGCGTGAACTGGCCAGCCCGCGCCTGGCCCGGGTCGGCCAGGCCCACGGCATGGTCGATTTCGATACCTACCACCGTCGCATCAACGCGATGAACTTCGCCCTGACCCATGACGACGGCATCGCGGTGAACTACGACGATGCCGACGTGATCCTGGTGGCGGTGTCGCGCGCGGGCAAGACGCCGACCTGCATCTACCTGGCCCTGCATTACGGGGTACGCGCGGCCAACTACCCGCTGACCGACGAAGACCTGGAAAGCGATCGCCTGCCGCCGCGACTGCGCAATTACCGGCGCAAGCTGTTCGGCCTGACCATCGATCCGGACCGGCTGCAGCAGATCCGCCAGGAGCGCCGTCCGAACTCGCGCTACGCCAACCTGGAGACCTGCAAGCGCGAGGTGGCTGCGGCCGAGACCATGTTCCGCATGGAGCGGATCCCGACCCTGAGCACCACGCATACCTCGATCGAGGAGATTTCCAGCAAGGTGCTGGCGACGCTGGGGCTGCAGCGCGAGCTGTATTGATCCGTTCCGGCGCGCTGCACTTCGCCCTGTAGAGCCGAGCCCACGCTCGGCTGGGCCGCCGGGTTCTTCCCGAACAGCAGCCGAGCATGGGCTCGGCTCTACACGGGGATCGTCGCTGACGGGTTGGCTGTGGCTTGAGGCGCCCCCACGTTGAAGCACCAACGTGTAGGATCGACCCATGGCCCAAGCCTCGCCCCGCACCGAACGCATTCCCCGCCTGAGCCGGCTGAGCTGGCTCATGGGCCTGTACGCGGAGAACTACCGTCATCTGGTGCGCCTGTTCGAACCGGCCGGACTGGTGGCGGGCAGCTACATTTCCTCGATCGGCGACGGCCTGGACGTACGCCTGGACGTGATCGAGTGCCACCGCTACACGGTGGAACTGCGCCTGACCTACGACCTGGCTGACCCGGTCACCGGTGAGCCGGATCCCTCGGCGTATGTGCGCCTTTACCGTGACGCACGCCAGGCCGAGACCACCCATTGTTACGTCGGCCGCCGCTGGCAGGACACGATGGGCCTGTACCCGCCGCCGGCCGAGCTGATCAGCCACCGCATGCGGATGAACACCTTCCTCGGCAAGTGGCTGGAATACCTGGCTGAGCGCGGTCACGGCGTGGCCACCCTGCGCCGCGATCCCGATGGCGCAGGCACACCCGCCGAGCGCCGCCTGTCGCTGGTGCGCTGATCGGCCATAATCCACGGCTGACCTGCCGCTGGATGCCGCCCATGCCGTACACCCCGATCGTCGCCACCCTGGGCTACGTGCTGTCGCCTGATCGTCGCCAGGTGCTGATGATCCATCGCAACACCCGTCCGGGTGACCACCACCTGGGCAAGTACAACGGGCTGGGCGGCAAGATCGAAGCGGACGAGGACGTGGCAGCCAGCATGCGTCGCGAGATCGCCGAGGAGGCCGGCATCGACTGCACCGGCATGCGCCTGCGCGGCACCCTCAGCTGGCCGGGCTTCGGCAAGCACGGTGAAGACTGGCTGGGCTTCGTGTTCGTCATCGACACTTTCGAAGGCACCCCGCACGGCGGCAACCATGAAGGCACGCTGGAGTGGGTGGACCTGGACAAGCTGGACACGCTGCCGATGTGGGAGGGCGACCGCAACTTCCTGCCGCTGGTGTTCGACGCCGACCCGCGCCCGTTCCACGGCGTGATGCCGTACAAGGACGGCCGCATGGTCAGTTGGTCCTACAGCCGGCTGTGAGGTGACGAATCGGGTGGGTGCCAACCTTGGTTGGCACGCTCTTCTGGCGAATTAATACCCGGGCAATATTGACTCCCGCAAATTACCCGGGCATTATTCGCGCACCGCTTCTGATGCCATTGCCATGCCTGTGTCCCGACTTCCTCCCTTCAGCTGTTTCAACGGCCATCGCCTGGTCGCTTCCGGTACCCCGGAAGTGGCAGCGCTGGCGTTGAAACAGTTGCGTGCCGAGAACGCAGCCGGTCCGCTGCTGGTGTTCGACAACGCCAGCGGGCGAACCCGCGATTTCGACACGCGCGGCAGCGACACAGAGCTGCTGGCGCGGGTGACCGAAGCGTTTCCCTCCGCCGTGGAGGCGGATGCCGACGTCACTACCGGAGAGGCGCCCGCAACCCCGCGTGGCCGTGGCCGCCCCCGACTGGGCGTGGTCGCCCGCGAAGTGACGCTGCTGCCGCGGCATTGGGCGTGGTTGGCCGAACAGCCGGGTGGGGCCTCGGTGGTGCTGCGCAGGCTGGTGGAAGCGGCCATCCGTGCCGGTGCCGACGAGGACCGGCAGCGCCGCCACAGCGAGCGTACCTATCACTTCCTGCAGGCCATCGCCGGTGACCTGCCGGGCTTCGAGGAGGCCATTCGGGTGCTGTTCGCGCATGACCGCGCGGGCCTGGAAGCGGCGCTGCATTCCTGGCCCAGGGATGTGCGCGACCACGCCCTGCGCCTGGCGTTCGAAGACGCTGACGGCTGAGCCATCGCGCCGTTGCTGAGCGACGGCGTCATCTGATCGCGGGCCGCGGCCCGCTTCCCCTGTGCTTGCTTTGCTGGCGGAAACGCCGGGCAGGGCGGCGCCTTGCCCAGAGAATCCCATGAGTCCCCCTGTACATCCGACACCTCCGGCAGCACCCTCGCTGTGGCGCACCTACCTGACGCTGCTGCTGCCGATGCTGCTGACCAATGCGTTGCAGCTGGCCGCAGGCACGCTGGACAACATCTATCTCGGCCACCTGCTTGGCACACAGGCGGTGGCTGCGGCCGCGGCGTTCTTCCCGGTCTTTTTCCTGCTGCTGGCCCTGGTGATGGGCCTGGCCACGGGCGCGATGGTGCTGATCGGCCAGGCCTGGGGCGCGGGCCGCCCGCAACAGGCGCGCGCGGTGGCCGGCAGCGCGGTGGCGCTGATCCTGCTGTTGTCGGTGCTGGTGATGGCCCTGGGCGGCGGTTTCGCGGCACAGCTGCTGGCGGCACTGGGCACGCCGGCAGCGATCCTCGGCGAGTCCATCGTGTACGCGCGCGTGCTGTTGCTGGCGGCTCCGGTGTTCTTCCTGCTGTGGCTGGCCACTGCCGTGAGCCGCGCGGTGGGCGATGCAAAGACGCCGCTGCAGGCGCTGCTGCTGGCCACGGTGGTCGGCCTGCTGTGCACGCCGCTGCTGATCCTGGGCTGGGCCGGCCTGCCGCGGCTGGGGTCGGCCAGTGCGGCTGTATCGGCGGCGTTTGCCTCATTGTTGGCCTTGGGCTGGTTGCTGTGGCGCTGGCAGCGGGTAGGACATCCCCTGGCACCAGGGCGCGAGCTGTTGCGTGCCATCCGTTTCGATGGCGCGCTCATCCGCGCGATGCTGCGCATCGGCGTACCGTCTTCGCTGCAGATGCTCAGCCTGGCCATTGCCGAGATCGTATTGCTGGGCTGGATCAACCGCTACGGCTACACGGCCACGGCGGCCTACGGTGCGGTCAACCAGTTGATGAGCTGGGTGCAGCTGCCGGCCATGTCACTGGGCATTACCGCCACCATCCTTGCGGCGCATGCGATGGGCGCGGGGCGTACGGCACGGCTGCCGGCCATCGCCCGCACCGGCGTGCTGCTTGGACTGGCGATGCTGAGTGCAGTGGTGCTGCTGGTGATGGCGCTTGCGCCCTGGCTGACCGGCCTGATCCTGGTGGCTGCCGAAGCGCGTGAACTGGCGACGCTGCAGTTGCGCACGGTGGCATGGGGCGTGCTGGCGATGGGCGGCAGCACCGTGCTGGTAGGGGTGATGCGCGGCAGTGGCACGGTATGGCGGCCAGCGCTGCTGGGCATGGCGGCGGTATTGCTGCTGGAGCTGCCGCTGGCGATGTGGATGCAGGCGCAGCACGGGCTGGCCGGCGTGTGGTGGGCGTGGCCGCTGGGGTTGCTGGCGATGCTGGTGATGCAGGTGTTCTGTTTCGAGCGCTGGCGGCGGGTGCAGGCTGGGTAGTGCCGGCCGCTGGCCGGCAACGCGGAACGGTCGGGGCAGCCGGCCAGCGGCCGGCTCTGCCACTTCAGGGCCGCTGCGCCAGCGGCAGGTGGAAGCATCCGGCATCATCGCCGCCCGTCACCAGGAATCGGACGCGGCGGCGGCGGGCCCGCCGGTGACCATAGCGCCGACTCTGCGGCTTGGGAAGTAGGGAAACCCCGCGGAAGAGTGATGAGGAAATGTCCACCGTCGCAGTCGGTGAGATCTGGTTGTCCACAGGGGGTGTGGATTACGCGTGGGCAACTTTGTGGATAAGCCCCGACAGGCGCCACCCCCCTAGGCTGTCAAGATGGGTGGCGAAAAATTCACCGCCGGTGACGACGGGTGAGGGGGCGGTGAAGGATCGGCTGAGCCAGCGCTGTCGCCAGCAGCGGCGCTCGCGGTAACCTGTGGGCCTTGATGCTCCGTGAGACCCCATGAAACGTCACTTCTCGATGCTGCGCGAATTCCAGCTGGCCGACTGGTTCACCCTGGCCAATGCTTTCTGCGGCACCGGTGCGGTCTTTGCCGCGATGCGCTTCCTGCAGGACGGCGAGCGCGGCTATCTGCTGTTCGGCATGGCGCTGATCCCGCTGGCCTTCATCTTCGACGCCCTCGACGGGCGCATCGCGCGCTGGCGCAAGTCCAGCTCCACCCTGGGCCGCGAGCTCGACTCGCTGTCCGACGTGATCTCCTTCGGCGTGGCGCCGGCGGCGCTGGCCTATGCCTGCGGCATGCAGGGCGGATGGGACTGGCTGGTGCTGAGCTACTTCGTCTGCTGCGGCGTCAGCCGCCTGGCACGCTACAACGTCACTGCCGAGGCGCTCGCCGGCGACGAGGGCAAGGTCACGTATTTCGAGGGCACCCCGATCCCGACCAGCCTGGTGCTGGTGATCGTACTGGCGATTGCCGCCGGCACCGATGCCATCGGCCAGAACATCTGGTTCGGCCAGTGGCAGATCGGCCCGTGGCAGCTGCACCCGATGGTGCTGTTGTTCGCCCTGTCCGGGTCGCTGATGATCAGCAAGACCCTGCGTATTCCCAAGCCATGAGCCAGCCCTGCGGAGGCCTGCGATGACCAGCTCGGCCCACGACACCGGCAGCAGCGATTTCGAAACCCTGGCCCGGCAGTATTTCGGCGCCTGGGGCGATGCCCTGCGCCATGCGAGCACGCCCGGCGCACCCGCCGGTGACGATCCCGGCAGTTGGCAGCGGTTGTTCGACTGGTGGGGCCAGCTGTTGCCCGAGCAGGCGCAGGGCGCGCCGGAAGATGCCGTGCGCCGGTTCCGCGAACAGGCGGGCAGCTGGTACGGCACCATGCAGGAGGTCGCCGCACGGTTTGCGGGCCGCGACGCCAGCAGTGCCGATGTGGCCCAAGCCTGGCGTGAGGCGGTGCAGGGGCAGGGCGACGGCATGCTCCAGTGGATGCTGCAGGGCGCCCGTGGCAGCACGCACGCCGGCGCCGCGGTACCCGAATTCGCCGCCTGGCTGCAGCAGTTCCAGCTGCAGGCGGGCCCGTGGCTGCAGAGCCCGGCATTCGGCCCCGGCCGCGAGCACCAGGCGCGCTGGCAGGCCCTGCTGCGTGCGCAGGAGGAATACCAGCAGCATTCGCGCGCCTATGTCGATCAGATCAAGCAGGCACTGGACGAAGCCTTTGCGCTGTTCGAGCAGCGCCTGGCCGAGCACGAACAGCCCGGCAGCCAGCTGACCAGCGCCCGCGCGATGTTCGACCTGTGGATCGAAGTTGCCGAGGAGGCCTACGCCAAGGTCGCCATGTCCGAACCGTTCCAGCAGGTGTACGCCTCGCTGGGCAACGCGCAGATGCGCCTGCGCGCCGGCCTGCAGCGGGAGGTGGAACAGATGAGTGAACGGATCGGCCTGCCCACCCGCAGCGAGATGGATGCCGCACACCGCCGCATCGCCGAGCTGGAGCGCAGCCTGCGCCGCCTGCAGGCGCAGGTGGCTGTGCTGGCCGGAACCGCTGAGGTCGATCCGGTGGCGCAGCCGGCGCCGGCGAAGGTGAAGCCAACTGCGCGCAAGGCCGCGAAGAAGGCCGCGCCGGCAAAGAAGGCGCCTGCGAAGAGGACATCTGCGAAGAAGGCATCTGCGAAGAAGGCCGCACCTCGCGCTTCCGCTCGGGCGCGTGACCGATGAAGGGACCATTGGGCTTCAACGCCGATGACCTGATGCAGGAGAGCCTGGCCATGCAGCGCAAGCTGATGGAAGGGCTGAAGCTGCTGCCGCAGGTGGAAGACGTGGACTATGGCGTGACCGCGCGCGAGGAAGTCTGGCGCGACGGCAAGGTGGTGCTGTATCGCTTCGTCGGTGAGCAGGCGCCGACCCGGCGCACGCCGCTGCTGATCGTCTACGCGCTGGTCAACCGGCCGTACATGGTCGACCTGCAGGCCGACCGTTCGCTGGTGCAGAAGCTGCTGGCGCTGGGCCAGGACGTGTACGTGCTGGACTGGGGCTACCCGGACCGGTCCGAACGCTTCCAGACCCTGGAGGACTACCTGCTGCGCTACATCGACGGAGCGGTCGATGCGCTGCGCGTGCGCAGTGGTGGCCCGGTCGACCTGCTCGGCATCTGCCAGGGCGGCGTGTTCGCACTCTGCTACGCAGCGTTGCGCCAACAGAAGCTGGGCAAGCTGATCACCATGGTCACCCCGGTCGATTTCCAGACCGCCGACAACATGCTCTCGCACTGGGCGCGGCAGGTGGACGTGGACCTGCTGGTCGATACGCTGGGCAACATCCCGGCCGACCTGATGAACGCCAGCTACCTGATGCTCAAGCCGTTCCGCCTGAACGTGCAGAAGTACGTCGGCCTGCTCGACATCCTCGATGACAAGGCGGCGCTGGAGGACTTCCTGCGCATGGAGAAGTGGATCTTCGATTCGCCGGACCTGGCGGGCGAGGCCTTCCGCGATTTCATCAAGCAGTTCTACCAGGCCAATGGCCTGATGAAGGGCACGGTAAGGATCGGCGAGGAAGCAGTGGACCTGTCGCAGGTGACGCTGCCGGTGCTGAACATCTACGCCGAGCAGGATCATCTGGTGCCGCCGGACGCCTCGCGCGCGATGCGCGGGCGCCTGGGCACGGACGACTACACCGAGTCCAGCTTCCGCGGTGGCCATATCGGCATCTACGTGTCCGGGCGCGCGCAGCGCGAAGTGCCGGCCACGATCGATGGTTGGCTGAAAGCGCGCGACCTGTAGAGTCGAGCCCTGCTCGACTGACTTGGAGGGATGATGACGTACCGGGTTTTGTTGATTCTTGCGGTACTGCTGGCAGCGCCCCTTGCCCAGGCCGCACCCAGTGCGGATGCACGGCGGGAGATCGCCCAGTTGATCGCCAGCCTGGACGGCTCCCAGTGCCGGTTCCAGCGCAATGGCAGCTGGTACGACGGCGGCGATGCGCGCGCGCATCTGCAGCGCAAGTACGACTATCTGCTGAAGAAGGACATGGTGGACAGCGCCGAGCAGTTCATCGAGCGCGCCGCCAGCCAGAGCAGCATGAGCGGCAAACCCTATCGCATCCAGTGCCCGGGGCAGCCTGAACAGACCGCAGCCGCCTGGTTCGGTGCGCGCCTGCAGGCGCTGCGTCACCGCACGCCGTAGACATGGGCAGGGTGTAGAGTCGAGCCACGCTCGACTGCCCTGTCCGTTGCCCGGAGCCGCCGCCATGAACACCACGCCCAAGACACTGTCGCGTTCATTGAACGACCGCATGATCGCCGGCGTGATGGGTGGCATTGCCCATCGCTTCGGCTGGAATGCCACCCTTCTGCGGGTGGTCTACGTGCTGCTGTCGCTGGCCTCGGCGGCCTTCCCCGGCATCCTGGTCTACCTGATCCTGTGGCTGCTGATGCCGAACGAGGCCGATTGAACACCGCCTCCCGGCCTTGGCCGATCTGGCTGCGCGCGCTGCAGGTGCTGGGCGCAGTGTGGACCCTGCCCAACACCCTGATCGGCCTGATGGGTGGGCTGGCCGGCATGCTCGGCGGCGCGACATTGCGCTGGAGCCGGCGTGACTGCGCGCTGGTGTTCGACCGCTGGCCGTGGGGGCCGGGTGGGGCGATCACCTTGGGCAATGTGATCCTGCACACGGGCCACGATCTTGGCATTTCCTGCCGGACCTACGCGCATCAGGCGGGGTGGGGCGTGGAGCCGCTGATCCGGCTGGACGACCATGAGCGTGCGCATGTCTACCAGTACATGGTGCTGGGGCCGCTGTACCTGCCGGTGTACCTGCTGTGTGGCGGGGTGAGTGCGCGCAATCCGTTCGAGCGGGCGGCCGATCATTTCGCCCGGTTCGGGCACGGCTGGTGGCCGTAGTTTCCAGCCAACGGCACCGCCCCTCGTCGCTTGGTCGCGGAATGCCTGCTTCCTGGGGGCTGGCCGGGTGGGTGGGGCCAGCGCGGACGCCGTGAACCCATCCATGGGGGCTTGGCCGCGGCTTGCACGTGTGCGCTGTCCTGCGCACACGGCAAGACCGGGGTTGGGCGTCCTGCCCAACCCGTCGGGCGCATGCGCCCGACCCATGCCGCGGATACCCCGCCACCCCCACCCACCCGGCCGCTGACAGATTCCGTGCGCGTCCAGCCACGGAAGAGATAAAGAACAGCAAAAGCGGGTCGCGCGCTGCGCTTGCTCGTGTAGAGCCGAGCCTGCGCTCGGTATCGCGGACTGGCCTGAAAGCAGCCGAGCGTGGGCTCGGCTCTACAAAAAGCGGCCAGCCAAGCTGTTTTTGCTTTTGATCTTCTTTTTTCTTTTCCGTGGGTGAACGTGCCCGAAAAACTGTCAGGGGCCGGTCGGGGTGGGTTCGCGGGACCGTTGGCGCCATGGATGGCGCCATCGAGCCCCCATGGACGGGTTTACGGCGTGTCCCGCGAACCCACCCCGACCGACCTACTCACATGAAGCGCATTTCGCGACCACCCACGAGGGCTTCGCCGTCGGCGGGAACGGCCCTGGATTCGTTAGCCGGAAGTTAAAGATCCGTAAGCATTCTGCTGCGATCCCGCAGTCATCTGCATGCAACCGATCGTCATTAGCCTTCGTGACGTTCCAGTCAGGTTCGACGCGGTAAGCTCTCCCCCGATGAGCTCGCAGCATCGCTCATCGAGTGCAGTACGCAGTAGCAATTTGGAGGAATACATCACATGGCAATCGTTCTTTATGTCGGTGGTAGCAAGGATGGCGAGAAGGGCGTGGTGCCCTACGGCTTCAGCAAATCCCGCGCCGACACCGCGCTGGGGCCGGAGTTCTACACGGAGCGGTTCATGGAACTGCAGGGTGTCGGCAAGGTCCGCCTGATGGCCCTGGAAGGCATGCGTGACGAGATCGTCATGCAGCGCGCCGCCCGCCACTACCGCTGACCTACGCAACACGCGGCAGGGCGCGCCCACCATCGCGCGCCCGCGCCGGCATCCCAGCCCCGGGCCAGTCCGGGCCCGCTCTTTGCCAGGATGCCGGCGTCCACTCCGGCTACGGCGCTGAACCTCGTCCCCTGTCAATGCCTTGTCCGGCTCCGTCGTCGGTTGCCAGAATGGGGTCTTCCCGTAACGCGGCTCAGACCTGAAGCAATGCACGACGCCAAGAACGCCCAGAGCGCGCTCGCCCAGCAGATCGCCCAGACCATCGCCGACGAGATCGGTGCCCAGTCCGCCCAGGTACGCGCCGCCGTCGGCCTGCTCGACGAGGGCGCCAGCGTTCCGTTCATCGCACGCTACCGCAAGGAAGTGACCGGTGGCCTGGACGACACCCAGCTGCGCAACCTGGAAACCCGGCTGACCTACCTGCGCGAGCTGGAGGACCGCCGTGCGGCGGTGCTGGCCAGCATCGGCGAGCAGGGCAAGCTCAGCGACGAGCTGCGCAATGACATCCTGGCCGCCGATACCAAGAGCCGGCTGGAAGACCTGTACCTGCCGTACAAGCCCAAGCGCCGTACCCGCGCCCAGATCGCCCGCGAGGCCGGTCTGGAGCCGCTGGCCGATGGCCTGCTGGCCGATCCGACGCAGGACCCGCAGACGTTCGCGGCCACCTTCGTCGATACCGACAAGGGTGTGGCCGACACCAAGGCCGCGTTGGAAGGCGCCCGCGCGATCCTGATGGAGCGCTGGGGCGAAGATGCCGCGTTGGTTGGCGAGCTGCGCACCTGGCTGGGCGAGACCGGCGTGATCCGTGCCCGCGTGGCCGAGGGCAAGGAAACCGAAGGCGCCAAGTACCACGACTATTTCGAACACGCCGAATCTCTGGCGAAGATTCCCTCGCACCGGTTGCTGGCGCTGTTCCGCGCGCGCCGCGAAGAGATCCTGTTCCTGGAACTGGACCCGGGCAGCGATGCCGAAGCGGGCCACCAGTACGCCGAGGCTCGGGTGGCACGCAAGGCCGGTATCGCCGACCAGGGTCGTGCTGCCGACCGCTGGCTGCTGGATGCCTGCCGCCTGACCTGGCGCGCCAAGCTGCACACCCATCTTCTGCTGGACCTGTTCAACCAGGCCCGCGAAAAGGCCGAAGCCGAAGCCATCGCGGTGTTCGGCGACAACCTGAAGGACCTGCTGCTGGCCGCACCGGCCGGCCCGAAGACTGTGCTGGGCCTGGACCCTGGCATCCGTACTGGCTGCAAAATTGCCGTGGTCGATGCCACCGGCAAGCTGGTCGCCACCGACACCATCTACCCGCACGAACCGCGCCGTCAGTGGGAGCAGTCGGTGCAGACGATCAAGCAGCTGTGCGCCAAGCACAACGTGGAGCTGATCGCGATCGGCAATGGCACCGCCAGCCGCGAAACCGACAAGCTGGCCGGCGAAGCGATCAAGGCTGCCGCCAACCCGAAGCTGCAGAAGGTCGTGGTCAGCGAGGCGGGCGCCTCGGTGTACTCGGCCTCCGAGTTCGCGGCCAAGGAGTTCCCGGGGCTGGACGTGTCGCTGCGTGGCGCGGTATCGATCGCTCGTCGCCTGCAGGACCCGCTGGCCGAACTGGTCAAGATCGAACCCAAGGCGATCGGTGTCGGCCAGTACCAGCACGACGTGGACCAGTACCGCCTGGCGCGGGCGCTGGACGCGCGCGTGGAGGACTGCGTGAACGCGGTCGGCGTGTATGTCAACACCGCCTCGGCCGCGCTGCTGTCCCGGGTGTCCGGCCTGTCGGCCACGGTGGCCGAGAACATCGTGCGCCATCGCGACGACAACGGCCCGTTCAAGTGCCGCAAGGACCTGCTGAAGGTCGCGCGCCTGGGCGAGAAGACCTTCGAGCAGTGCGCCGGCTTCCTGCGCATCGCCGATGGCGACCAGCCGCTGGACGCCTCGGCGGTACACCCCGAAGCCTATCCGGTGGTTGAGCGCATCGTGGCCAGCACCGCGCGCCCGATCAAGGCGCTGATCGGTGACGGCAGCTTCCTGCGTGGCCTGAAGGCAGAACAGTTCACCGACGACACCTTTGGCGTCCCGACCGTGCGCGACATCCTGAAGGAACTGGAAAAGCCGGGCCGCGACCCGCGCCCGGAGTTCAAGGCGGCGCGCTTCGCCGAGGGCGTCGAGGACATCAAGGACCTGCGCGAGGGCATGGTGCTGGAGGGCGTGGTCAGCAACGTGGCCGCCTTCGGGGCCTTTGTCGATATCGGCGTGCACCAGGACGGCCTGATCCACATCTCGGCGCTCGCCGATACCTTCGTGAAGGACCCGCGCGACGTGGTCAAGGCCGGTGACATCGTCAAGGTGAAGGTGCTGGAGGTGGACGTGGCGCGCAAGCGCATCGCCCTGACCCGGCGCCTGGACGATACCCCGGGCCAGGCCACCAGCCGCCCGGGCCAGCGCGATGAGCGGGGCCAGGGCCAAGGGCCGCGCCGTGACGCTGGCGGCCAGAACCGTGGACCGAACCGCGGCCAGGGCGCTGGCGGCCGTCCGGCCCAGTCTGCGCCGCCGGCCAACAATGCCCTGGCCGAAGCCTTTGCCCGGGCCAAGCGCAGCTGAGGATCGTGCCCCCCGTCACGGTTGATCCGGGGCGGGGGGCTTGTCGGTTTTCCCGGTGATTGCGCACACTTGCGCCTGAGGGGGGCGTTTGGCCTCCCCGCTGTCGCTGGGGAGGACCATGACGCCAGCACGACCCGCCGTCTTCGTTGCAGGCCGCAGCGCTCCGCTGCGGTCGGCGCCTGCCCGTGCCGGCAGGGGACCGGAGTGATGCCGGGCCAGGGCACCCACGGCAATGGACTGCTGGAGCGCCGCCTGCAGGCGTTGGCGGAAGAGCGTCGCCGGCTGGCGATGATCATCGACGGTACCGCTGCGGGTACCTGGGAATGGAACGTGCAGACCGGCGAGATGCGGGTCAATGCGCGCTGGGCCGAGATTGTCGGTTATCGCCTGGATGAGCTGGAACCGATCTGCCAGAAGACGTTCCTGAAGCTGGTCCATCCCGATGACATTGCGCTGTCCGATGCAGCGCTGGACGACCATTTCGAAGGGCGCAGCGACAACTACGCCTGCCTGCTGCGCATGCGCCACAGGAACGGCCAGTGGATCTGGATCCAGGACCGTGGCCGGGTCTTTGAATGGGACGGGCACGGCAAGCCGCTGTGGATGGCCGGTGCCCATGCCGATGTCACCGAGCTGCAGCAGGCAAGGCAGGACGCGGCCGAGACCCGGCAACGCCTGCAGGCCGTGGTCGATGCGTCCGATGAGGTGGCGGTGATCGCCACCGATACCGATGGCACCATCACCCTGTTCAACACGGGGGCGGAGCGCCTGCTGGGCTACAGCGCGGCGGAGGTGGTCGGCCAGCGCCGGCTCGACGCCTTCCACGATCCAGCCGAACTGAAAGCGTGGTTGCAGCCGCTGGCCGATGCTGATGGCAATCTTCCCGACGTGTTCGAGGCGCTGAGCGCGCGTGCCGACGGGCAGACCTACTCGCGGCAGTGGACGCTGCTGCGCAAGGATGGCCAGTCACGCCAGGTACGCCTGTCGATCAGCCGCATGGAGAGTGCCGATGGAACGCGCATCGGCTACGTCGGCATGGCCATCGACATTACCGAGATCCTGCAGGCACGCGCCGAAGCACGACTGTCGGCAGAGAAGTTCGCTGGCGCGTTCACCTCCGCCGCACTGGGCATGGCACTGGTGTCGCTGGAAGGACGCTGGCTGGATGTCAACGACGCGCTGTGCCGGATACTGGGCTACCCGCGAGAAGAGCTGCTGCAGGTCGATTTCCAGCGCCTGACCCATCCCGATGACCTGCAGACCGACCTGGCCCTGGTACAGGACCTGTTGGCCGGGCGACGCAGCCACTATCACCTGGAAAAGCGCTACCTCGACCGCGACGGCCGCATCATCTGGGCGCGGCTGTCGGTGTCGCTGGTGCGCAACGAGCATGGCGAACCGCTGCATTTCGTGTCGCAGATCCAGGACATCACCGCCCAGCGCAGCAGCGAGCAGCGCCTGTTCGAGAGTGAACAACGCAGCCGAATCACCCTGGATGCGGTGGCCGACCTGGTGCTCAGCGTCAGCCTTGATGGCCGCATCGACTACGCCAACGCGGCTGCGGTGCGCACCCTGGCCGGTGATGGCGCATTGTCGCTGGCCGGGCACAAGGTGCAGGACGTGCTGGCGCTGACCACCGAGTACGCGCCCGGTTCGGTACTGGATGTGACGGTGCTGCTGGACCCGGAGAGCAACGCGGTGGACCTGCACGCCGACCTGCTGCTGCGCCTGGGCACGGCAACGGTGCCGGTGGACCTGACCCGCGCCTGGCTGCGCGATGACGAAGGCCACGTGCGCGGCGCGGTGTGGGTGCTGCGCGACGACACCCAGCAGCGGGCACGCCAGCGCGAAGCCCGCCACCTGGCCGAGATCGATCCGCTCACCGAACTGAGCAACCGCCGCGGTTTCGAGGTGCACCTGCAGCAGGCGATCACCCGCGTGGAGCGCACCGGCCAGGCCGCCTCGCTGATGTACATCGATCTGGACCGCTTCAAGCCGGTCAACGACACCTGGGGCCATCTGGCCGGCGATGCCGTGCTGTGGGCGGTGGCCAGCGTGCTGCGCCATGGCGTGCGCGATTCGGACGTGGTGGCACGGTTGGGCGGCGACGAATTCGCGGTCATCCTGTCCGGTTGCACGCCGCGGCGTGCGGCCCGCATCGGGGGCGAGCTGCTGCACACCCTGGCCGCGCTGTCCATTCCGTGGGACCAGGACCGGCTGCGGATCGGTGCCAGCATCGGTATCGCGCCGCTGGCCGGCGGCATGAGCGTGGACCAGGCGGTGGCTGCGGCCGATGCCCAGTGCTACCGGGCCAAGGCGATGGGGCGCAACAACGTGCAGGTGCAGGGCGAGTTGTCCCAGCTTCCGGGTGACGATCCCGACGCCGCGGAGGACTGATCTCAGCCTGTGAGAGGACGCGCGCGAATACTGCGCGCACTCCACTCACGCAGGTAACCTCCATGAATGCCTGGAACCCGGTTGCGGTACGCAAGTTCATTCCGGCCCTGATCGGCTGGTGCCTGGCGCTGGCCGCCTGTCTACGCGCCGAACAGCTGCGCGGCGACCTGCACGCACGGGCGTTGTTGCCCGTGTTGCAGCAAGGTGCGGTCGCGCTGCTGGTCCTGAGCCTGTCCTGCACGGTTGCGGCCTGCCTGTTGCTGTGGCGGCATGGCCGCAGCGATCATGTGCATCCCGCTGCAGGCATTACACCCGTACGGCATCCATCAGCAGGACCCGGCACGGCGCACACTGGAAGGCATTGATCTGTGGCACCAGGCGCTGGAAGTGTTCGCTGGCACAGTGCAGGTCGAGCGCGGCGCGGTCGGGCCACAGCTCGATGAAGATGAAGTGGCCCGGATCCTTCTGGTCGACGAACAGTTCATAGCCGAGGCAGAGCGGCTCGCGCAGCGTGCACGCGACCAGCTCCCGGTACAGGGGAAGCACGGTGTCCACCGCATCGGGATGGATGAAATCCTCGGCGATCACTTTCAACATGTCGGCACCTGCGAATCGGGCCTTGCAGGATAGCGCCGGCGCATGGCCGGCACCTGTTCCCGTCAACGCAATACCGTGTCCGCACTGACCAGCCGCACGTCATGCATCTGATTGAGGTAGGCCTCGTAGTAGCCCTTGTGCGAGGCACCCACGATGGCCAGCATGCGTCTGCCAGGATGCTGGCTCAGCACGTCGCGGATGTTGGCGACCATGCGCAGGTTGCGGGTTTCCCAGTAACCGACGTACATCCGGCCGAACGCCTTGGAGGACGGCTCGACGAGCGTCGCGCCGAAGTCGCTCTGGTAGGCGGCCATCGCCGCCGCCGCGCTGTTGTAGTCCCGATACAGCGCCATGACACCGCCGGGCTTGTCCAGATCGGCCACGAGGCGTTCATCGGCCTCCCGCCGCGCGCGCGAGTGCGTATTGTTCCAGGCACCGGTGATGGCCGCGCTGGCCGCCGCTTCATCCTCGGCGGGCGTGGGCGAATCGGCCGTGTGGTCGTCCACGGCCCACAGGCGTTCCTGCCCGAGGCGGGCGGCGACCTCGGCGGCGATCAGGTGGGTTTCATTGCGGCGAACCAGGCCTTTTTTGAGGATCTCGACCAGGGCAGGTGTCAGTCCATCACCGCCTTTGCGCTCGGACGCAGGCAGGCGCAGCCACTGCACCTGCGCCGAGCCGCGTTCACCCGCTGCCAGGAACAATGCTGCGAGCCGACGACGCTGGGCGGGCGTCGGCTCGTCCGGCCAGGTCGCAAGCAGGTGCTCGGCCTGGGTGTTCGCCGTAGGCACGTCCAGTCCGGTCGCAGCCTGCGCAGCGGTGGTGTCGAAGCAGTAGGTGGCCACGCTCTCCGCATAGCGTGCCGGGTAGCGACGCATGAAATCGCACTGCAGGCCTGACAGGTCTTCGGTGGCGATCAGCTCGGGCTTCCAGGCGACCAGTCGCTGCAGCAACGGTTCAAGCAAGGCGGGCTGGAAGGACTTGGGCAGGCCGGACAAGTGGGGGGTGCCCAGTACCAGCACTTCGTTCGGGCGCCCGGCAGGCGGGCCCTTCAGCTGGTCGGGATGGAAGCTGGGGCGGTAGGTGGCGTCGGCAGCGAAGGCGCCGCTGCTGCACAGGCCCAGGATGAGGAAACTGGCCAGGCGTGGGAACATGCGATCTCCGTGTCAGTGAGCGTCCTGCGGTTCGCTGCATGCTGGCCAGTTTCATCTGCCACCGGATCTCCCGTTGGTCATGCAAACCTTTTCCGCTTGAACTGCATCCGCGTGCCGGGCAAGGCTGTGCCCAGTGACGGCGACAACGCGCGACATATGCCCTGACGACACCCGGTGCCGAGCAGAACCTGCCCAGCCGGCACCTGGCGAAACCGCTCGGCGGCGCCCCTGTCGCGCGTGAGCAGAATGTGAAGTGCATCGCGATTGTCTACCGCATCCCTGCAGCAGCATCTGAAGATGCGACGGACGTCGCGGAATCCGGCTAAAGCCACCGATCGCATCGCCGATATTCCCTCTGGATCCCGCTCAAGTCGCCCGCTGCAGGACCCCAGGCTGCCCCCGACGGGCGGCCCGCGCTGTGTGTTCCGCCGCTCCCTATGCCGATCGCACCCGCACCAGACGTTCTTGCCAGCCGCTCGAGGGGTGCCTGCCGGTACCTGTAGTCCCAAGCAACTGAAGTTGCCGCCGGGCATCCCGCCCGTCGGGTCGCAACCGCTTACCGGACACCGAGGATCAGACAATGCTCATTCCAGGCTTTACGGCGGGCGCGCAGGCGCCGGCCGAGCTGCATACCCGTTGGTCGCCGTGGCGCGCCCTGCTGGGCGCGCTGGCACCGCAGCACCGCAGCGGCGTCGAGGCGGCGGCCGATGGCCGTGCCGAGCTGGAGGCGCAGGTCGCGGCGCTGCACCGGGTCCAGGCGGTCATCGAGTTCGCCCTCGATGGCACCATCCTGCAGGCCAACGACAACTTCCTGCAGGCGATGGGTTACCGGCTGGAGGAGATCCAGGGCAAGCATCATTCCCTGTTCGTCGACCCCGAGCAGGCGCGCAGCGCCGGATACCGTGACTTCTGGGCGCGGCTGGGTCGTGGCGAATATGACGCGGGCCAGTACCGGCGTTTTGGCAAGAACCAGCGCGAGATCTGGATCCAGGCCTCGTACAACCCGGTGCTGGACCGGCAGGGGCGTCCGTACAAGGTGGTCAAGTTCGCCACTGACATCACTGCGCAGAAGCTGCAGGCGGCCGACTCGGCCGGCCAGCTGGCGGCGATCGACAAGTCGCAGGCGGTGATCGAGTTCAGCATGGATGGCCGCATCCTGTCGGCCAACGACAACTTCCTGGCTGCCACCGGTTACAGCCAGGATGATGTGCGTGGCCAGCACCACTCGCTGTTTGTCGAACCTGAGTATCGCAGCAGTGCCGAGTATCGGCAGTTCTGGGAAAAGCTCGGCCGTGGCGAATATGATGCCGGCCAGTACCGGCGCCTCGGCAAGGGCGGACGCGAGGTCTGGATCCAGGCGTCCTACAACCCGATCCTGGACCTCAACGGGAAGCCGTTCAAGGTGGTCAAGTACGCCACCGACATCACCGCGCAGGTGCATGAGAACCAGGCCATGCAGCGTGCCGTGGCGCAGACCCGTGAAGTGGTGGCGGCCGCCAAGGAGGGCGACCTGACCCGGCGCGTGGCCACCGCCGACAAGAACGGGCCGATCGCCGAGCTGTGCGAAGGGGTGAATTCGCTGGTCGAGGCGATGGCCGCGATCATCGGCCAGATCAAGTTCGCCGCTGACACCATCGCCGTCGGCGCCACCGAGATCGCGCAGGGCAACAGCGATCTGTCGCAGCGCACCGAGCAGCAGGCAGCGTCGCTGGAAGAGACCGCGGTGTCGATGAAGGGCCTGGCCGAGACCGTGCAGCGCACCGCGACCAACGCACGGCAGGCCAGTCAGCTGGCCGGTGGTGCCGCCGATGTCGCCGCGCGCGGCGGTAACGTAGTGCACGAAGTGGTGGAAACCATGGCGGTGATCAACGCGTCCTCGCGCCGCATCGTCGACATCATCGGCGTGATCGACGGCATCGCCTTCCAGACCAACATCCTTGCCCTGAACGCCGCGGTGGAAGCCGCGCGTGCGGGCGAACACGGGCGTGGCTTCGCCGTGGTCGCCACCGAGATCCGGGAACTGTCGCAGCGCTCGGCCAGTGCCGCCAAGGAGATCAAGCAGCTGATCGATGCGTCGGTGGCCAATGTCGGTGCCGGTACCGCGCAGGTTGAGAGCGCCGGCCGCACCATGGACGAGATCGTGGTCAACGTGCGCCGGGTCAGCGACCTGATGTCCGAGATCAGCACGGCCGCGCAGCAGCAGAGCGACGACATCCAGCAGATGAACCATGCCGTCGATCTGATCGACCAGGGCACCCAGCAGAACGCCGCGCTGGTCGAGGAAGCTTCGGCCGCGGCGCGCAGCATGGAAGAACAGTCGGCGCAGCTGCTGCAGACGGTGGCCAGCTTCCGCGTGCAGGGTGGGGCGGGGCACATGCATGGTGCGGCGGTGCTGCGCGCGGTCTAGGCGCGGCGGTCGGCGTGTTGTTCCCCGGCCTCGACGGCCGGGGCGGCGTGCACGCAGTTGCGGCCGGCATGCTTGGCCCGGTACAGGGCCTGGTCGGCACGCTCGACCAGGCTGCGCGGGTCACCCTCATCATGCGCGGCCTGCCAGGCCACGCCGATGCTGATGGTCACGCGGGCCTGGGCGGCGGGCAGGGCGGCGGCTTCCACGGCGGCGCGCAGGCGCTCGCCCAAGCCCAGGGCGTGGCCGATGTCGGGCGCGGGCAGGGCGGCGATGAACTCCTCGCCGCCGTAGCGGGCCAGCAGGTCATCACCGCGTTGCAGGCAGCCGTCGAGGATCGCGGCGACCGCCTGCAGGCGGCGATCACCTTCCGGATGCCCGTAGGTGTCGTTGAGTCGCTTGAAGTGGTCGATATCGATCATCAGCACCGCCAGCCCCACGCCCTGGCGACGGGCGCGGCCGTGCGCGCTGCCGAGCGCTTCATCGAAGTTGCGCCGGTTGCCGAGCCCGGTCAACGGATCGCGCCGGGCCAGCAGCGCCAGCTCGTCGCGCTCACGCTGGATCTGCACCTGGGTGAGCACGCTGCGCAGGGCATGGCCGAGCATGGCACCGATGAACCCCACGGTGGCCAGGGTCGGCTGCAGGCGTGCCACCAGCAGCGCCACCATTATCAGCAGCAACGGCAGCATCAGCGGCACGCCGGCATCGACGATGCGGCGGAGGTTGCGCGGCACAGCCACCGCCGGTGGGCGGTACGTGCTGCCGGCCAGCACTGCCAGCAGCACGAACAGCCCGCTGATCAGCAGGTCGCCCCAGCCACCATCGGGTACCTGCGGCTGCCAGGTATTGATGTAGAGCGCCATCAGGAAGTAGCCCAGCGCGTAGATCGTCAACGTGCGGAAGAAGTCGCGGCGGTCGGCATTGTCCTCGGCCAGGAAGCGGATCAGCGCGAAGCAGAACACCAGGCTGTTCTGCACGTTGCTCATGGTATGCAGGCATTGCGTCCACAATGCGGTGTTGAGGTGTGCCATCGCCCGCGTATGCACGAAGTACAGCACCCACAGCAGCGCGATGACCGCCAGGTCCACCGCACGGATACAGCGGTTGCCGCCGCCTGGGCTGGCGGCAACGTAGGTCAGCGGAATCCGGTAGAACACATACAGGATCAGCGACGAGGCGGTCATCTGCGCAGGGCTGAGGCCGGCCACATTGCGATACAGCAGGGCCAGCAGGGCCAGCGAGAACAGGCCGACGGCAGCGCCCAGCGTTCGCCACTTGCAGGCCGCCTGGCTGTCGCGCGCGCGTCGCACGCAGGCCAGAGCGGCCAGAAGGGGGGCGGTGATCAGCATCAGGTAGGAGCCAACCGGGTCCTGCGGGCCGATCAAGGCAATGACGAGCGCGTGCGTGCCCATGAAAAACAGTGCCGCACGCAACGTCATGCATTCCCCCGCCCCCAGATCCGGCTGGGATCACGATAGGCAGAAGTAGGTGAGGCTGGCAAGAAAAGTGTGCGCTAGTGCTATTCGCAACCTTGCCGGCTGTCACATTTTCGTTTCAGCGGGGTGACACGACGGCGTTGACGTGGGTGTAGGTCCAGAAGTCGCGGGGCTGCCCCCGCACGTGGCGATGGGCGCGCAGTATGTCGGCGAGCGTGGGAGGGGCATGCTGGGGCATCCTCGCCAGTGCCGGCGCTCCGGTCCGGGAAATGCAAAAGGCCAGGTCATGGACCTGGCCTTTGATGCAGTGGTGCCGGTGAAAGGACTCGAACCTTCATGGGGTCACCCCCGGCTGATTTTGAGTCAGCTGCGTATACCATTCCGCCACACCGGCAGGCAGCATGCGAGTGTAACCGAGGTCGGCAGGAGATGCCTAGTAGGAGAGCCTATCAGGGCGGTTCCTGTCGGCATTGGCCCCTTGGTAGCTATACTCCCGACGTGCAATTGCCTCCAGGAGCGGTAGCTGATGACAGTGTTGCAGGACCTGAGGGTGCTGGTGGTCGAGAACGACGAGATGAGTGCGGCCCTGCTGCAGATGCAGCTGGTGCATGCCGGTGCGACTGTGGTCGGGCTTGCCGCGAGTGTGTCCGAGGCCCTGCGGCTGCTGGAGCAGAGCACTCCTGACGTGGCCCTGCTGGATTACCGGCTGGCCCGCAACGAGACCAGTGAACCAGTGGCTGCAGCGCTTTCGGCGCGTGGCATTCCGTTCGTGCTGGCCACCGGGATGCTGGCCGAGCAGCTGCCTGCGCCGATGCTGGCCGGCCTGTTGCTGGTCAAGCCGTACCTGTCGGCCGATCTGTCGCGGGCGCTGGCGCGTGCGGTGGGACGCTCCAGCGCCAAGGCCTGAGCCGCTCGCCACGCACCGGCAGGGGGAAGCTGCGGGGGCTGAATCCTCACGTCTGCGATGCGCGGCGGCAACCCCTGATCCAGGAGCCCTGCCCACGCGCGGTTTTTCATTCGCGTCCGGCGCTCAGCCCGCTTCCTCGTACACGTAACGGATTTCCTCGCGGTCATCGAGGATGCGGTACTGGCGCGCCAGATCATCCGGTTCGGGGTTGAGCCAGGCGTCCAGGTGTTCCCTGCGGATCGGTACCACGCCGCGGTCATGCCCGGCAGCGGCGACGTCGCTGGGCGGTGTGTCGGTGATCGTGGCAAACGAAAGCAGGCGGCCTTCCGGTCCTTCCCATTCCGCCCAGAGGCAGGCCAGCAGCAGGTCGCGGGGTGGATCGGGGCGGAATTCGAGCACCACGTCCTGCTCCTTTTCGTCGGCACCGAGGCTGCGGCCGGCGATGGCGTGGCGGGGCACGTGCTCGTAGAAAGCCTGCACCACCACCACGCCGTGGCGCAGTCCGAACGCACCCCGCCAGTAACCTTCCAGGCTGTCGCGCCGCGCGTTGTAGGTGCCGGGGTACAGCACGTCGTTGCGCGCCGGCTTGTCCGGCAACCGGCACTGGTAGCGCATCGGCTTGATCACGCGCCGGCCGTTCTCGCTGACCATCACCGGTGCGTAGGTGCCGGGGAAAATGCGGTTGTCGCGCGGCAGCAGCTGCACCCGATGCAGGTCGTCCAGCCGGGCCTGCGCGCGCTCGATGCGGTTGCCGGCCACGCGCAGGTCATTGCGCGCTTTCTGCGTGGGCCGGGTGGCCAGCGTGGCATGGGCAATATCGCGTCGTTCGCGCTGCCGGACCAGTTCAGCCTCCAGCGCCTGCTGCTCCTGCGCATGCCATTGCTGGATCTTCGCCACGATGTCCCGGCCCTGTTCGGTACGCGCACCGGCGAACCCGTCATCCATCGCCTTCGGCGTCTTCGGCCGCTTCTTGCCTGGATCGTGTGCGTACAGTTCGGCGAACTCCTCCAGCGACAGGATGGCGCCGAACTCGCGTACCAGCTTGGCGTAGTCAGCGCGGATCAGGGCGGAATAGCACATGGGACTCTGGGGGCCTGGGTCGCAGCGGCTGCGACGTGGATGCGGCAGGATAGCCCGACCCATCTGGAGATGCCGCATGACTGATTCCATCACCTGCCAGTTCCGCGAAGCCGTGCCCACGGTCGAGGACTACTGCCGATTGCGCGTGCTTGCAGGCCTCAGTGCCAAGGCCCGGGAAGCGGCCGCCCGCGCGCTGCCCAATACGCTGTTCGGCGTATGTGCCTACCAGGGCACTGAGCTGGTGGCGATGGGCCGTATCGTCGGCGATGGCGGCTGCCACCTGCAGGTCTGTGATATCGCGGTGCTGCCGCGGTTGCAGGGGCAGGGCCTGGGCAAGGAAGTGATGCGGCGCCTGGATGGCTGGATGCAGGCCAACCTGCCGCCATCGGCGTACGTCAGCCTGCTGGCCGATGGCGAGGCGCATCGGTTGTACGCACAGTTTGGTTTCGCGCCCACGGCACCGGCATCGATCGGGATGTATCGGCGGTTCTGAGCCGTAATCGGGGTGAAGCCATCCACGCCATGCGTGGATAGGGCCTTCCCAGGAATCACAGGCAAAGAAAAACCCCGACCGGAGTCGGGGTTTTCAAGAATTGGCGTCCCCACGGGGATTCGAACCCCGGTCGCCACCGTGAAAGGGTGATGTCCTAGGCCTCTAGACGATGGGGACGCACGAAAACTTCAAGTTGTAGATCCTTCGACGGCCTAATGTCGAAGTGGTGGAGCCAAGCGGGATCGAACCGCTGACCTCCTGCATGCCATGCAGGCGCTCTCCCAGCTGAGCTATGGCCCCATGAAACTCCGGATGATCTGCCGGGAGCAGAGTCCGTTTTGAAACTGGCGTCCCCACGGGGATTCGAACCCCGGTCGCCACCGTGAAAGGGTGATGTCCTAGGCCTCTAGACGATGGGGACGCACGAAAAACTTCAAGTTGTAGAACCTTCGACGGCCTAATGTCGAAAGTGGTGGAGCCAAGCGGGATCGAACCGCTGACCTCCTGCATGCCATGCAGGCGCTCTCCCAGCTGAGCTATGGCCCCGTGTTACCGAGCCGCCTATCATACCTGCGTGTTCACGTTTGTGGAAGTTTTTTTTGAACTTTTTTCGTTCCGGTTCGACCGTCGCCACGAGGGCAGGGGAACCGCAACGCCACAACCTGAATGCCGGTAGGCGGTGAACAAAAAAGACCCGGTTATCGGCCGGGTCCTCGTTGTTCGTGATGAGTGGCGTCCCCACGGGGATTCGAACCCCGGTCGCCACCGTGAAAGGGTGATGTCCTAGGCCTCTAGACGATGGGGACGCAATTCTCATCAATGTTCTTTAGCGACCTTTCGACGGCCTAATGCCGAAAGATTGGTGGAGCCAAGCGGGATCGAACCGCTGACCTCCTGCATGCCATGCAGGCGCTCTCCCAGCTGAGCTATGGCCCCACGTCGCTGAGGAGCGAAATAATAGCCTTGCCCCCGGGGGTTGGCAAGCATTTGTTGCACTTTTCTTCACGCGCGTTGTTATGCCGCGTCGTCGGTCAGCGCCGCCAGGATCGGGCACTGATCCAGCGTGCCGTGGCCGGGGCAGGCGTCGACCAGCTGAGAAAGCGCGGTGTGCATGCGCTGCAGTTCGGCCATGCGTTGTGCAATGTCCTGCAGTCGGGCCTGCGCCGTGTCGCGCACACTGCCCATGTCCTGTGAGTGGCGGTCACTGAGCGCCAGCAGTTCGGCGATTTCTTCCAGGCTGAAGCCCAGCGTCTTGGCGCGGCGGATGAAGCGCAGCCGGCGCAGGTCCTGCTCACCGAAGATGCGGTAGCCCCCGGCCGAGCGTGCCGCCGTGGGCAGCAACTGCTGGCGTTCGTAGTAGCGCACCGTATCGATCGGCACGCCGGCCTGGCGTGCCAGTTGACCAATGTTCATGGCGGATTCCTGCGGATGCTGCCGCTCATTGTGAAGCCTTGAGTCTGGTCCAGGGTCAAGGTCCCGTCGCTGACGGCGCATTCAGCGCACTTTGCAACTTTCTTCATAGCCCCACCGTCGTGGCAGTTCCTACCCTGCGCCTGAACCGGCCGCTGGACGGCCTGCAACGAACCGAGGAGATGGTCTGTGGAAGGATTCAGGAACGAAGGATTCGTCGAGGTCGCGGTGGTCGAATACCCGGGAGGCGACCCGTCGGCCGCCTCCGTGCTGACCGAGATGGCACATGTCGCCAACCGGCTTGCCCAGCAGCAGCGCCGTCCGTTCAAGCGTGTCCTGGTGACCCGCTGGATCGTGCCGGCGAGCCAGACCGGCGTGCATCGCATTGCCGGCGCGGAGATGCTCGAGGCGGACATCCCCGCCGTGATCGCCGTGCCTGGCCAGATCAGCCAGGGCGTCTGCCTGCGCGCCGATGAGGTGCTGCTGGATTGGCTGCGCGCGCATTACGACGGTGGCAGTCTGCTGGCTGCCGCCAGCGACGGTGTCAGCATGCTGGCACGCGCCGGTCTGCTGGCTGGGCGCACCGTCAGTGGTCCGGACCTCGGGCGCCATCCGGGCCTGCAGGGGCAGTCGGCCAGCTGGGTACCCAGCGAGCGCGCGCTGGTCGATGACGGCGACCTGCTGACGGTGGCCGGTTCCCAGGCCTGGCGCTTCCTCGCCCTGCGCCTGCTGTACCGGCTGCACGGCCAGGGCGTGGCGAGTTCCGTGGCGCAGCAGCTGGGGATCACGGTTCCGGCGGCGATCCAGCAGGATCTCGAGCGTTTCAGTGCCAACTTCGCCCACGGCGATCGCGACGTACTGAAGGCGCAACGCTGGCTGCATACCACCGCTGCGCGCGGCGCCACGCTCGGTGCGATCTGTGAGATTTCCGGGCTGGAGCCGCGAACCCTGCAGCGGCGCTTCCTGAAGGCCACCGGCCTGCGCCCGATCGAGTATTGCCAGCGGTTGCGTATCGCCAAGGCGCAGACGCTGTTGCAGCAGGGGGCGGGCATCGATGAAGTGGCCTGGGGCGTGGGCTATGCCGACCAGAGCGCATTCCGTCGCCTGTTCCTGCGCATTGTTGGAATGACGCCGGCCAACTATCGCCGGCTGGTCAACAACAAGCGGCGCGAGCGGCCGCTGTTGTCATCGGTGGCAGGCAGCCTGCGCGGGCTGCAACCGGCGCCCGGCATGCAGATGCCGCGCAGCGTGGCCTGATGCCTGCAGTAGGCGTCGCGCTTGCAACCTGGGCGCGACGCTTCGACCATGCAGGTAACGGATGATGGGGCAGGTGGGCTGATGTCGAGTGTGGGACCGGTGCCGATGCCGGTGGTGTTGATCCTGATGTGCGTGCTGCTGGCCATGGCGGTAGCACGCCTGTGGCCGCGTCGGAAAGACGGGATGGCAGTGCCTTCCGCGGCCAGCCTGGTTCTGGACATGTTGCTGATCGGCCTGCTGTGCGGACGCATCAGCTTCGTCGCCTTGAACTTCGCGCTTTACCGTGAGGCCCCGTGGAGCATCCTGCAGATCGCCGACGGTGGGTATCACCTTGCAGTCGTGCTGGCTGCGGGCCTGGCGTGGGGCACCTGGCGGCTGCGGCTCTGGCGCGCGTTGCGTGCGCCGGTGCTGGCGGGCGCACTGGTGGGCGTGGTGTCGTGGGTGGTGGGCAGCCACCTGCTGTCAGCCTGGCAGGAGCAGCGGATGCCGCTGCCGGCGGTGCAGGTGGCCGATCTGCAGGGGCGCGTGATCGACCTGCAGCAGTTCCGGGGCAAGCCACTGGTGCTGAATCTCTGGGCCAGCTGGTGTGGGCCCTGCCGGCGCGAGATGCCGGTGCTGGCATCCGCACAGCAGACCCACACCGACGTGCAGTTCGTGTTCCTCAACCAGGGGGAAACCCTGGACGAAGTGAAGGGTTTCATTGCATCCGAACAGCTCCGGCTGGGCAATGTACTGCTGGACGATACCGCCTCGGCGTCAACCGTGCTGGGTGTGCAGGCCTATCCGTCGACGCTGTTCTTCGACGCCGAAGGTCGCCTGCGTGAACTGCACCTTGGCGAACTGACGGCGGCGGGTCTTGAACACAAACTGCGCCGGCTGCGGTAGCCTGCGCGGGCATCTCATTACGGAGTTCCCATGTTGTCGACTTCCCTGCGCATCGCTCCGGCGGTGCTGTTGCTGCCGGTCATGCTGGCATTGGCCGCCTGCAGCCAGGCCCAGACCCCGCCGGGCAAGACGGCGGCAGCGCCGGCCGCCGGCGCTCCGGCCACCGCGGCAAAGGGCGACCGTCCCGCAGTGCTGAAAGGCATCGAGAAGCACGGCTTCGAAGTCGTTGCCGAGTTTGATGCACCGGGTGGCCTGCGTGGCTTCGCCGGCGTGGTGGGGGGGCAGCAGCCCGCCGCCGCGTACGTGACCGCCGACGGCAAGCATGTGCTGGTGGGCAGCCTGTTCGATGCCGAAGGCAACGATGTGGCCGCCGAGGCGGTGGAGAAGCTGGTCGCTGCACCGATGTCGGCCAAGATGTGGACCAAGCTGGAAGCCAGCGCCTGGGTGCGTGACGGCAAGGCCGATGCACCGCGTGTGGTCTATACCTTCAGCGATGCCAACTGCCCGTACTGCCACAAGTTCTGGGAAGCGGCGCGTCCGTGGGTTGACGCCGGCAAGGTGCAGTTGCGCCACATCATGGTTGGCGTGATCCGCGAGGACAGCCCGGCCAAGGCCGCCGCCATCCTCGCCGCGCGTGATCCGAGCGCGGCGCTGCTGGAGAATGAGCACCAGTTCGACCGTGGCGGCATCAAGGCGCTACCGAGCATCAGCCGCGAGATCGCAGGCAAGCTTGATGCCAACCAGGTCCTGATGATCGAGATGGGCTTCCAGGGCACGCCGGGCATCCTGTTCCAGGATGCACAGGGGCAGGTGCAGCGTCGCGCGGGCCTGCCGCAGGGCGCCGACCTGCAGACGGTGCTGGGTCCGCGCTGATCGCCGCCAACGTCGTGATGTAACCGACAGGCCCGCATGGCAGCATGCGGGCCTGTTGCATTTCGGCGCTCCTGCGGCGGGCGGAGAGGGCAGCAGGGCTGCGCAGCAGCTGTTCGTCGTCACATCTGAATCGTGACTGACATCAAGCATCGCGCCTTGATTCCAATCAAGGTCAAAAACGACAGGCGGATTAGCCTGTTGACGCATGGAATACAGCGTCAACGCGCCATGGATGCCGCGCCAGACATGCCTTGAACCAGGGCGGTCGGCACAGCCATTCACGACACTCTCACTCCCCGATTGTTACCCAGACCGCTGCGGTCGCCACCTCTCTGGCAGCGCGGCCTTGATGGGCTCGACACCGGTGCGGGCAGGGCAGTGTCATCGTCCTGTTGCCTGCCGGATGCAGGCTGGCCGGTGTCGTCAACGCAGTATCCGCATTTCCAGCAACGGCGACGCGAGGCCAGGGCACTGTGCGCCTGTATCCGGCCAGCGCGCTGCGAATGTTTGTCCAGGGAGGATGCAATGCGCTTGGCGGTACTGAGTCTGGCCTGTTCGACCGCACTGGCGATCGCGCCAGCGTATGCGCAGCAGCATGGCCAGGAAGATGCGCAGGCGTTGCGGCAGGAAATCGCTGCCATGCGCCAGGCATTGGAAGGCATGCAGCAGCGCCTGGATCGGCTTGAGCAGCGCGAGGGCTCAGCGCCTGCCGCCGTGGCGCAGGCCCCGACCCTGGCAGCAACGGCGGGCGGCAGCGCCAGCATGCTGCACCCGACCCAGGTGCCGGGCGTGGCGCAACCGGTGCTGCCGCAGCGCGAATCGGTGGCCGATCCCTCAACGGCGGCGTCGCGTCCCGACAGTGCAGCCGGTCCGACCGACCCCGATCTGAAAGGCTTCTTCGCCATTCCCGGCACCGATACGGTGATCCGCATCGGCGGCTACGCCAAGCTGGATGCGATTGCCGATTCGCGTGCGGCCGGTGACGAAGATCAGTTCATTCCGTCGTCGATGCCGGTGGGTGGCAGCCATCGCGATGTCTCCAATTTCAACATCCATGCCAAGCAGACCCGCTTCAGCTTCGAGGCGCGGCGCCCGACCACGCACGGCAACCTGCGTTTCTACCTGGAGAACGATTTCTTCGGCAGCAGTGAGGGGTATGAGTTCCGCCTGCGACACGCCTATGGGCAGCTTGGCAACACCTATGCCGGCTATGGCTACTCCAGCTTCATGGACCCGGACAGCCTGCCGGACACACTGGATTTCGCAGGGCCTGGCGGTGCCGGATACCTGCTGGTGGCGGGCATCCACCACAGCTTTGCGATAGGCAAGGGCAACACCCTGACCGTCGCCGCTGAAGACCCGAAGACTGAACTCGCCGGCGCCAGCGATGCTCGCACGGCAGTCAACCGCCTGCCCGATGTGACCGTGACCGCGCGCCTGGAGCGCGACTGGGGCCACCTGCAGTTGGGCGCGGTGGCACGCAGCCTGGCCTACGACGGCGATGGCGAGCGCGACCGGCGCATGGCCGGTGGCCTGCAGCTGAGCGGCTCGGCGTCAGTGGGCGAGCGCGACCTGCTGCTGTTCGGCGTACTCGGCGGGCGCGGCCTCAGTCGCTACACCGCCGATCTGACCGGTTCCGGACTGGACGCGGTGGTCGGTGCCGATGGCCGCCTCGCCGCGTTGGACCTGCACGGCGGTTTCGTCGGCTACACCCATTACTGGTCCGCGCTGTGGCGCTCCAACCTGATCTTTGGCCAGCTGACCCTGGAGCGCAACGCCGCACTCGCCGCTGATGCATTCCGGCAGAGCCGCTACGGCGTGTTCAACCTGATCTGGAGCCCGGCGCCGTCCTGGACGATGGGCATGGAGCTGCTGTACGGCCGGCTGGAACAGCAGGGCGGCGCACGCGGCGACACGGTCCGGGTGCAGGGCAGCCTGCAATACAACTTCATCAAATAGACGCCAGCGGTCGTACGCCAGCGTAACCGTCCCCACGCCCGGTGCTGCCGGGCTCATGCCAGTACCGGAGATCGTCATGGCAGAAGCAAAGAAAATCGGGGTGGTCGGAGCCACCTTCCTCGTCGCCGGCAACATGATGGGCTCAGGCGTGTTCCTGTTGCCGTCCAGCCTGGCCAAGATCGGTACCGCCTCGATCTGGGGCTGGCTGATCACCACCGCCGGTGCGCTGCTGCTGGCCTTCGTGTTCGCCAAGCTGGGCAAGCTCGCACCCAAGGCGGGCGGTCCCTATGCCTACGCGCGCGACTGGTTCGGGCCGTACATGGGCTTCCAGACCAACACCATCTACTGGTTCGCCAACTGGATCGGCAACGTCGCCATTCCGATCGCGGCGGTGGGCTATTTCAGCTATTTCTTCCCGATCCTGTCCGAGCCGCTGGTGCGTTGCATCGCGGTGCTGGTGCTGGTGTGGGCACTGAGCTTTGCCAACGTGATCGGTCCGGCCTTCGTCAGCCGCGTGCAGACGGTCACCACCAGCTTTGCGTTGGTGCCGATCCTGGGCATCGCCATTTTCGGCTGGTTCTTCTTCGATGCCGACATCTTCAAGGGCGCCTACAACGTGTCTGGCGAGTCGAACTTCGGTGCGATCTCGAGCGCTGCGGCACTGACCCTGTGGGCCTTCATCGGCGTCGAGTCTGCATCGGTGACTGCCGGTGTGGTCGAAAATCCGGAGAAGAACGTCGCCCGCGCGACGCTGGCCGGCGTGTTCCTGGCTGCCATCGCCTACATCGCCAGTTCGTCGGTGATCATGGGCATGGTGCCGAACGCGGAACTGCAGGTGTCCGACGCACCGTTCGCGCTGGCGGCGGCCAAGGCGGTCGGTGGCTGGGGCGGCGCGCTGGTCAGCCTGTGCGCCTTCATCGGTGCCGCCGGCTCGCTGGGTGGCTGGATCCTGCTGACCGCGCAGAGTGCCAAGGCAGCGTCGGATGACGGCCTGTTCCCGAGCATCTTCAGCAAGACCAACAAGGACGACGTGCCGGTCAAGGGCGTGCTGATCGTGGCGGTGCTGATGACCCTGGCGGTGCTGGTGACCTCCACCTCGGAAACCGCGTCGGCCCAGTTCGACGTGATCACGTCGGCGGCCGTGGTGCTGACCCTGCTGCCCTACATCTACTCGTGCGTGGCGTGCTACTTCGTGGTCGAGCGTTCGCACACCCTGGTCCACACCGGTGCGTTCTGGACGCTGACCAGCCTGACCGTCGTGTACTGCCTGTGGGCGATCTACGGCTCCTCGGGGACCATCGTGCAGTACGCCTTCCTGTTCGTGCTGTTCATCACCGTGTTCTATCCCTTCTTCAGCGAGGAGCGCCGCCAGCAGCGGCAGCGCGCCCGCGAGGCCTCGGCGATCAGCGCCGGCGCCCGGCAATCCTGAGTTCGACAAGGAGAATCAACGTGTACTTCAAGTCCCTGGACTACCCGGTCATTGTCATCGACAACGACTACGAGTCGCCGCGCATCGGTGGCATCCTGATCCGTGCGCTGGTGGAAGAGCTGCGCAGCAACGACCAGCGCGTGCTGTGCGGGCTGAA
Source organism: Stenotrophomonas sp. YJH_SMC_135 (assembly GCF_059372355.1). Taxonomy (NCBI): domain Bacteria; kingdom Pseudomonadati; phylum Pseudomonadota; class Gammaproteobacteria; order Lysobacterales; family Lysobacteraceae; genus Stenotrophomonas; species Stenotrophomonas sp. YJH_SMC_135. The sequence continues at coordinate 120,946 of NZ_JCAFVN010000003.1, read as the reverse complement.
CCTGGATGACGCCCGGGCCGGTGCCCGCACCTACGTGGCGGCCTCGGCCGTGCTGATCTCCATCGATGGCAGCGAAGAGGTGGATGGCGAGTTCCAGCGCCTGACCGCCTTCCTGCGCGAGCAGAGCGCGCGCCGTGCCAATCTGCCGGTGTTCCTGTACGGCGAGCGCCGCACCATCGAGAAGGTGCCGAGCAAGCTGCTCAAGTACATCCACGGCTTCATCTTCCTGTTCGAAGACACCAAGAGCTTCATCTCGCGGCAGGTGATGCGCGCGGCCGAAGACTACATGAAGAACCTGCTGCCGCCGTTCTTCAAGGCGCTGATCCATCATGCGGCCGAGTCGAACTATTCCTGGCATACGCCGGGCCATGCCGGCGGCGTGGCGTTCACCAAGTCGCCGGTCGGCCGCGCATTCCATCAGTTCTACGGCGAGAACACCCTGCGCAGCGATCTGTCGATCTCGGTGCCGGAGCTGGGCTCGCTGCTCGATCACACCGGCCCGATCAAGGATGCCGAGAACGAGGCGGCACGCAACTTCGGTGCCGACCACACCTTCTTCGTCACCAATGGCACCTCCACCGCCAACAAGATCGTCTGGCATGGCACGGTGGCCCGCGGCGACGTGGTGTTCGTTGACCGCAACTGCCACAAGTCGCTGCTGCACGCGCTGATCATGACGGGTGCGGTGCCGGTGTACTTCACGCCCAGCCGCAATGCGCACGGGATCATCGGCCCGATCAGCCTGGACCAGTTCACGCCGGAGTCGCTGCAGCAGCGCATCGCCGCCAATCCGCTGGCCAGCCAGGCCTACAAGGCCGGCTCCAAGCCGCGCATCGCGGTGGTCACCAACTCGACCTATGACGGCCTGTGCTACAACGCCGAGAAGATCGCCGACGAGATCGGCAGCGCAGTTGATTTCCTGCATTTCGACGAAGCCTGGTACGCCTACGCCGCGTTCCACCCGTTCTACGAGAACCACTACGGCATGGCCAAGGGCAAGCCGCGTGAGCAGGATGCGATCATTTTCACCACGCATTCCACCCACAAGCTGCTGGCTGCGTTCTCGCAGGCGTCGATGATCCACGTCCGCAACTCGGCGCAACGCAACCTTGATGCCGAGCGCTTCAATGAGTCGTTCATGATGCACACCTCGACCAGCCCGCACTACGGCGTGATTGCCGCCTGTGACGTGGCCTCGAAGATGATGGAAGGCGATGCCGGGCGCTCGCTGGTGCAGGAAATGCATGACGAGGCAATTGCCTTCCGCCGCGCGATGCTGCACGTCCGCGATGATCTCGGTCGCGACGACTGGTGGTTCAGCGTGTGGCAGCCAACCCAGGTCGAGCGCAGCCTGGACAAGGGCGATACGCCGGCACCGCTGGTGGCCAAGCGCGAGGAGTGGTACCTGCGGCCGGACGCGCACTGGCACGGCTTCGAGAACCTGGTTGACGACTATGTGTTGATCGATCCGATCAAGGTGACCCTGCTGACCCCGGGCCTGGCAATGGACGGCAGCATGGGCAGGCTGGGCATCCCGGCGGCGGTGCTGAGCAAGTTCCTGTGGGGCCGCGGCATCACCGTGGAAAAGACCAACCTGTACTCGGTGCTGTTCCTGTTCTCGATGGGCATCACCAAGGGCAAGTGGAGCACCCTGGTCACCGAGCTGATGGCGTTCAAGGAACTGTACGACCGCAATGCGCCGCTGAGCCAGGCACTGCCGACGCTGGCCGCCGATTATCCGAATGCCTACGCCGGCTGGGGCCTGCGTGACCTGTGCGACGCGCTGCATGCGTTCAACCAGGAATTTGCCGTGGCCAAGGTGATGCGCGAGATGTACGTGGACCTGCCGACGCCGGTGATGACCCCGGCCGATGCCTACAACCACCTGGTCAAGGGCGAGATCGAGCGGGTCGACATCGAGCAGATCAGTGGCCGCATCGCGGCGACCATGCTGGTGCCGTACCCGCCGGGCATCCCGACCATCATGCCGGGCGAGCGCTTCGGCGACAGCGACGAGCCGATCATCCAGTCGCTGCGCATCGCCCGCGAGCAGAACGCCCGTTTCCCGGGCTTCGAATCGGACGTGCACGGGCTCATCATCGAGCAGGAGGGTGATGCGGTCTCGTACAAGGTGGAGGTGCTGAAGGCCTGACCCGTAACGGTCGGCTCATCGGCGAACGATGGATACCGCGCGCGAGCAACGCATCCTGACGTTCTCGATCGGGGTCACCCTTGCGGTGAGCGCGGTCGGCTTCGGCGGTGGCCTGCTGGTGGGATCGCAGGCCATCCTGTTCGACGGCGTGTACAGCCTGGTCGACGTCGCCCTGACCCTGGTGTCGTTGTCGGTGCTGCGGCTGGTGGCGCGGGAACAAAGCCCGCGCTTCCAGTACGGCTACTGGCATCTGGAGCCGATGGTCGAAGCGCTGGGTGGTGTGATCCTGTCGCTGGCCTGCGTGTATGCGCTGGCCAACGCGGTGATCGGCCTGACCACGGGCGGGCACGAAGTGAAATTCGGGCCCGCGCTGTGGTGGGCGGTGCTGCTGAGTGCCAGCAACCTGGCGATGGCGGCGTTCGTTGCGCAGCGGGCGCGGCATCTGCGCTCGGCGCTGTTATGGCTGGATGTGCGTGGCTGGCTGCTGGGCGGGTTGATGAGCCTGGCAGTGGTGCTGGCCTTCGTGTTGGCGCTGGTCCTGCACGGTGGTGAGTGGCACCATTGGGTGCCGTACCTGGATTCGATCGTGCTGGCATTGATCAGCCTGGCGATGCTGCCGGTGCCGGCGCGCAGCGCGTGGAAGGCCATGCGCGAAGTGCTGCAGGTGGCGCCGGATGTTCTGGACCGGCGCGTGCAGCAGGTGATGCAGGCGTTCGTGGCCGAGCGTGGCTATGCCGGTTTCACCAGCCATGTGGCGAAGATGGGGCGGATGCGCTTCATCGAGATCCATGTATTGGCTGACCCGATCACGCCGCTGGGGTCGGTAGGCGAAGTCGATGCGATGCGCGATGAGATCGCGGTGCGGCTGGATGCGCGGGCCAGTACTTTCTGGTTGACCATCGATTTCACGGCGGATCCGGCGTGGACGTGAGCCGGGAACGGTAGAGCCGAGCCCATGCTCGGCTGCCGCGCTGATCAGCCGAGCGTGGGCTCGGCTCTACACGTGGGCACGATCGTTGCGCATGGCGGACCGGACTGTTGCAGCGGATCGGTTTGACCTCAACTCTGGTTGAGGTCGCAGACTGCCTCGCATTCCCCATGAGGCATGCGGCATGAACCTGCTGACCACCCCGGACCTGGGCCACGGCCTGCTGGAACTGTTCAATCCTGCGGGGCTTTACGATCCCTCGGCCAACGGCTACTCGCACGTGGCGGTGGTGCGCCTTCCCGCCCGGGTGATCCATATCGCCGGGCAGGGCGGTGAGGATGCCGATGGTCATCTCTCCCCCGGCTTCGGGGAACAGGTCGAGCAGGCACTGGACAACCTGCAGATCGCATTGCGTTCGGCGCAGGCCAGCCTGGCCGATGTCGCGCGGTTGCGCATCCTGGTGGTCGACCACGACGAGGACCGGCTGGGCATCATCGCCCGGCAGGTACGGCGGCGTTGGCCGAACGGCGCAGCGCCGACCTGCACCCTGATTCCTGTGCCACGGCTGGCGCTGGACGGCATGCTGTTCGAGATCGAGGCGGAGGCCTACGCCGCCTAGCGCAGGTAGTACTCCACCGGCACCACCAGTTCCTGCGGTGCCTTCATTTCCATGGGAATGGGCGGCAGCGGCTGCGCGCGGCGGAACGTCTGCAGTGCGGCGTCGTCGAGCATCGGTTGGCCGCTGGACTGCTCCAGCCGCAGGGCCTGCAGGCGTCCCTCGCGATCGATGCTGGCCCTGACCCAGGTCGTTCCCTGCTGCCGGCGCGAGCGCGCGACGGCGGGGTAGTAGCGATAACGCTCCAGGCGCGCCATCAGGCGGGCTTCCCACTGGTCGCTGGCGGCGCCGGCCTGGAAGTCCGCCGGTGGTGCGTCGGGAGCGGGCGGCGCGGCCGTGATCGATGCCGGTGCGGGACTGGCATCGGTCACGGCCGCAGGCGGGGCGACCGGCAGGGCTTGCCGGCCAGGGCCACCGAGCTCGCTGGCGGCCACCTCGCCCTCGCGCGCGGCGGTGGGCTTTGGCGGAGGGGGCGACTTCGCCGGTTGCGACGCGCGCGCCTGCTGCGCCTGGCTGGGGGTGTCGGCCAGGCGCTCTTCGACCGGCTGGGGAGGCGTAGCCGGTGCCAGCAGGCGCAGGCTGATGCGCACATCCTGCTCAGGCGGCGGCAGCAACGGTGGCGCGGCCATCCAGTGCACCAACAGCAGCAAGGGCAACAGGTGCAGGCCGATGCTGATGGCAATCGCCTGCCAGTGTTGGCCGCGTTCACTCATCGCCCGGCACCCACAGCAGATCGGCGTCGACCGCATCGACGCCTTCGTCGGGTGACGCAAGCGCGATCACCAGTGCCGGTACCTCCGATGGCAGGTAGCCCGGCACGCCGGTGCCGCGCAGTACATGCCAGCGGCCGGCCACCAGCAGCGCGGGTGCAGGGGCTGCGGTCAGTGCCTGTGCCATGCGGGTGTCGCGGGCCTGTTGCACGGCCAGCATCCCTTCCAGCATCGGTGCGGCGTCTGCGTGCTGGGCCAGCACCACGGCTGACAGGCGTTGCCGGGCGGTGGGCATCGGAAACCGCACCGACGTGTTGGAGGCAAGCAACGCATTGACCTCGGCACGCGACAGGTTGCCGCCGAACAGGGGGATGCCGGCGGCGGTGGCGTCCTGTACCAGCCCGCCATAGGTGGCCCACGGCCAGCGTGTATCCCAGCCCAGCAGCGCCTGCAGGCGCGCACCATCGGCATGGTTGCCCTTGGCCAGCCAGCGCTGCACCCGCTGCAGGCGCGGTTGGCGTTCACTGGCGATCATCTCCATCACCAGCGCGCCTTGTGGACGCTGCCGTTGCAGCGCGTGCAGCAGCCAGCGCTGGGCGGCGTGGTCACCGGCCAGGTCGTGGCGTTCGCCCAGCAGCAGCCGCGGGGCGTTCGCTGCACGCTTCACGAACGCGGCTTCGTCCAGGCGCTGCCCGCTGGCCAGGTCGATCACCGTGCCGGGCATAGGCTGCGCGCTGGCCGTTGCGGCCAGTGCGAGCAGGCACAGCGGCAGCCAGCGGCGGCTAGAACGCCACATTGACGCCCATCGAGACGGTGCGGCCACGGCCGTTGCCGCGGTCCAGGATCGGGCTGAAGATGCTGTCGATCGAGGCATTGTTGTCATAGGCCTTGTTCTGCAGGTTTTCGATGTTCAGCCACAGCGTGGTGTTGGGCTGGGGCTTGAAGCTGGCGTAGAAGTCGAGCAGTACACCGGTACCGCCGGTCCTGCGGGTCTGGAAGAAGTCGTAGCCTTCTTCGGTGGGCCCGGAGTATTCGGCGCGCAGGCCGGCCTGCACGCGCTGCTGCCACCAGCGGCCGCCGACATCCAACGTCCAGAAGCGGTCGGGCAGGGCGGTGATGTCTTCCAGGTTGACGAATTCGATGGCAGGCGCACTGGTGCGCGAGCGGGTCCAGCTCAGCGTGGCGTGGTAGTGCGCGCTGGCGTAGTGCGCTTCCAGCTCGATACCGCGCATGCGCACCACGCCGGGGTGGTTCATCCAGCGCGTGGTGGTGCTGAAGTCGTCCACGTCCAGCGCATCGGTCCAGGCAGTGAGCTGCTGATCGCTGTCGATCGGTACCACGAAAGGCCCCACCTCCGGCGGGTGCACGATCAGCAGGTACTGCGGCTTGATGTAGTCGCGGATGCGGTTGTCGAAGCGGGTGACGCGCAGCTGCGCCAGGTCACCGTCGGTCAGCAGCGAGGAGGCGCTGAGGTTGGCGCCGAACTGCAGGTTGCGCGAGCGCTCTCGGCGCAGGAACGGGTTGGCACCCACGCCATCGGCATCGCTCATGCCTTCCAGCGGGATCTTCTCGAAGAACATCTCCTGCACGCGCGGCGGGCGGGAAGTACGCGAGGCTTCGGCGAACAGTTGCAGCCAGTCGGTGGCCTGCCACGAGACCGCCAGGCTGGGGCTGAGTGCGCGCTGGGTACGGCGCACGTCGATGCCGCCGCCGTTGATCTCGGCGCACTGGCCGGGCACATCCGAGCACACCGGGACGTGGCCGCGGATGCCATAGCGATCCTGGCGCAGGCCTGCAGTCAGCGCGTAGATGTCGTACTGCAGTTCCAGCGTGCTGAACACGCTGTCCAGCTGGCTGCGGCCCTGCGGGTTGGCGCCGCGCAGGATGGGGGTGTCGGCCACGTAGACGTCCGACTGGTGCTTGATGCCGGTGTTCCAGCGTGCCTGCAGTGCACCGATGTCGAAGCGGCTGGTGTTGTCGAGCGTCCAGCTGCTCAGGCTGCTGTGGGTGCGGCGACCGATGTAGCTGGAATCCTCCACGGGCGGATAGAACAGCCGGGTCTTGTTGCCGGCGAAGGTCGCGCGCAGGTCGATCCACGGCGTGTAGGGCGTGTAGTGGTAGCTGGCGCGCTGGTTGCGTGCGGAAATCTGCCACGGGTAGTTGTGGTAAAAGTCGTTTTCGTAGCGCATGTGGCTCAGGTCCAGCCGATGCTGGTCACTGGGCTGCAGGCGTGCTTTCAACAGCCAGCTGCTGGGCTGCTGGCTGCCCGGATCGGCGGTGTTCTTCTGCCCGCGCGCGGTGGCGTATTCGCCGCTGCGGCTGCTGCTGGCAGCGGCCAGCAGGCCGAACTGGCGGTCGCCGCCATCCTCGCTGTGGCGCCAGGCACCGGCAAAGGTACGGCCATTGCCGTAGCCGTTGTTGCCATGGCGGTAACCCGCGCGCAGGCCCCAGTCACGACCTTCGCCAAGCAGGTCGTCGATGTCCAGCGTGCGGAAATTGGCACTGCCGGCCAGCGTGCCGGCACCATCACCACCGGCGACCGCACCGCGTTGCACGTCCACACCGGCCAGCAGGAATGGGTCGACGTAGGCGAACGGACCACCGGAGCCATGGCCCGCGTTGTTGCGGAAGGTCTGGGTGACACCATCGATCATGGTGTTGACCCGCCCGGCGCCGGTCATGCCGCGGATGTTGACCTGCAGGCCGGGCTGGCTGCGCGAGTGGAAACTGTGGGTGCCGGGCATCGAACGCAGCAGGCTGTTGCCGTCCTGGCGTTCGGCCATCGCCACGCGCTCGCTGCCGACGGCGGGCGCAAAGCCATCGCGGGCCGCCGGGACATACTGGCTGGCGCCTGCACCGGGGGAATGGCCGTGTGCGATATCGCCCTGTACGCGCAGCGGGCCGGTTCGACGGCTGCCATCGGAGGGGGCGGCCGGCGCCGGTTCCAGGGTGGCGCGGCGCGCGTCGATGAAACGGGGGCGCAGCCCGCTACCGGCCAGCAGGCGTGACAGGGCCTGCGCGTCGTCGAACCGTCCGCGTAGTGCCGGCGCCGTCTGGCCGCCTGGCAATGCCGCGCCGATCACCAGATCGACACCGGTCAGCCGGCTGTAGGCATCCAGCGCGCTGGCCAGCGATTGCGCAGGAAGATCGAAGTGACGGGAGGCGGCCTGCGCGTGTGCGCTGGCAGGTAACAACGGAAGCGGACTGGCGCAGGCCAGTGACAGGGCGAGGACAAGGGGACGGTGAAACAGCATCGGGAGCTCCAGGGGCTGACGCGGCGCGTCGTCATCCTGGGTAGACGCAGTGGCAGGGCCGATGTCAGGGTGCATCGCGATGTTCCCTGCGTGGCGGCAGCCACACCTGCACGCCCGCGCCCAGGCGCAGCACGCGTACATGCAGCTGCGTGGCCAGCTGGTCGCGGCTGCGCGCCGCACCGTCTGCACTGCCGAGCAGGGTGACCGGCTGCTGGCGCAGGTGTGCGCCGATGATCCAGGTGTGGCCGCTATGCCAGCGATCCAGGCCCTGGGTGACCTCGGCCAAGGGCGTGGAGACCCAATGCAGGCGACGCTCGCGCCAGGCCAGGGCACTGTGGCTGGCGGCCAGGCCGATGATCGGTGCCTGTCCATCGAAGCGCAGCTGCTGCCCTTCGATGGCCTGCTCACTGCGGGTGCCGCTGTCCACACGGACGCGATGCTCAGTGACGGTGACCACGCTGTCGTTGTCCTGCACGGCAAGGTCGAAGGCCGTACCGAGCGCGGTGACCATGCCGTGCGTCGTATGCACCTGGAACGGATGCTGCGCATCGGCGGCTACCTTGAACCAGGCTTGGCCGTGCTGCAGCTGCAGCTGGCGGCGCTGTGCATCGATGCGGACATGGACTTCGCTTCCGGGTGACAGCAGCACGTGCGAGCCGTCCGGCAGTACTTCTTCACGGATCTCGCCTGCCGCCGTGCGCATCACCTGCGCGGCCGGTGGTGCGGCCTGGCGGGTATACAGGCCCAAGGCGCAAAGCAGCAGCACGGCAGTGCCGGCGTCGCGCAGGTGCCGGCGCTGCCGCTTGCGCTGATGCCGCTGCAGGCTGGGCGTGGCATCACCGGCCTGCCAGAGCGCCTGCAGGTGCTGGTACTGCGCGGCGTGGCGGCAATCGGCGTAGTACCACTGGTTGAAGGCACGCTCGTCGCGGCCGCCGTCGTGGCCGTCCAGCCACCAGCGCGCGGCCTCGCGCGCGATCGCCTCCGGGCTCATGCGCCGGGTACCTGCTGCAGCGCCACCAGCGCACGCAGCAGATGGCCGTGCGCGGTCTGCCGGCTGATGCCGAGCCGGCGGCCGATCTCGGCCAGTGCCATCTGCTCCACCCGGGCCAGCAGGAATACCTGGCGCGAGCGCGGTGGCAGCGCGGCGATGATCGCGTCGAGATGGCGCAGCTGTTCGGCGTCCAGCAGGTGCTGCTCCGGCAGCGGTGCAGGATCGGCGAGGGCGTGCAGTTGGGCGTCATCCAGCGCTTCCTCACGACGGCGCTGGCGTTGCCGGTAGTGATCGGCGATCAGATTGTGGGCGACGCGGTACAGGTAGCCGCGGCCGTTGCGCAGCAGGCCGCTGGCGGCGACCTTGATGACACGCAGCCAGGTTTCCTGGACGACGTCATCGGCGTCGCTGCGTTGCGGGAGTTTACGGCGGACATGGGCGTGCAGCGGCCGGTAATGGGCCGCGCACAGCTGCGCGACATCCGTCGGTTCGACAGGCGTGGACACGGGGCGGGCGACAACTGGGAAAGGGAACAGCCCGCGGCGGCAAGGGCAGCGGCTGCACCTTACAGCAAAAGAGAATCATTTGCATCTATCGATGGGCGTGACACGCCTGCCCGGGTGGGAGATCAGCGCGGGCGATAATCGCAGTGGATCTGCAGGGCTTCGGTGGGGTTGTGATGCAGCTCGAAGCCGCAGCGCTGCAGGCTGCGCTTCACCCGCGCGACCGCTTCGGCATGGCGGGCGACGCGACGATCCTGCCAGCGTGGCGGGGTGAATACGCCCACGGGCAGCAGCCGTAGCCGCTTGCCGTGCAGTACCAGCGAGACATCGATATGACGGCCATCGATGTCGTGGCCGTTGGCGCCGAAGATGGCATCGACCTCATCATGGCGTTGCGGATAGCAGGCCCGGAACAACGCGATACCGAGCCAACGCACGCCACGACGGAAGCTGCCGAGCCGGCTGTGGCCGGGTTCGAAGCCGCGCGTGAGCAGCAGTCGCAGCCCGGCAGGCAGCATTGCCTGCGCATCGAGCAGGCGTTGCAGTACCTCTTCTTCCAGTTGGATATGGGTGGAGGGCCAGCGCGGGGCGACCAGCAGCCCGTGGTGGCTGCCGCGTTGCAGGGTCAGCATGCGTGAAGCTTCGCACGCGGGCGAACAGCCGTGGTAGTGCCGGCCGCTGGCCGGCAGATTCGGGTGCCGGCCAGCGGCCGGCACTACCGTGACGATCGTCAGATGTCGCGGTACTGGATCTGCGAAGCCAGTACGCGCAGGCCGTCGGCATTGCTGGACAGGATGCGCTCTTCGCCGACACCTTTCTGCCGTTTCAGCTGGAAGCCCTGTTCGGCAGGCAGCTGCGCGGCGATGGTGTCCATGCGTTGCATGGCATCGGGGCCGCTGCAGTCGAAGTGGCCCCAGTGGGCGCCATCGCGGTGGATCTGCAATCGGTAGTTCATTGCGGTGTCTCCGGCAGCTCCTGCAGCCAATGGTCGAACATCGCGGTGGCCGCCGCCGCCAGCGGTGCACCGTAACGGCGTGCCTGGGCGCGAAGATCGTTCGGATCGATGCCGGCCTGCGCCAGCTCCAGGGTGTGGCCGATCAGCCAGCGTTCGAACTGGCGGGCATCCAGTTCCGGGTGGCATTGCAGGGCCAACGCATGGCTGCCCATGGCGAAGGCCTGGTGGCGGCAGGCCGGCGTGCTGGCCAGGCGTCGTGCACCGGCCGGGAGTTCGAACGCCTCACCATGCCAATGCAGTACCGGAATGCCCTGCAGGGACTGCAGCGGAGAACGCTGGCCTTCATCAGTCAGCAGCAGTGGCGCAAAGCCGATCTCCTTGCCACCACTGGCGGCGACGTCGGCACCGAGTGCGCGCGCCATCAGCTGCGCGCCGAGGCAGATGCCCAGCGTGGGCCGTTGCTGCTGCAGCCGACGTTGCAACAACGCGATGCTGTCGTTGAGGAAGGGATAGCGATCAACATCGTTGACGCTGACCGGGCCGCCCAGCACGACCAGCAGGTCGGCGGTTTCGGCGGAGTCGAGCGCGTCGATACCGGCCTGCAGCACCTGCAGCTGCCAGCCCTGTGCCGACAGCAGTGGCTGCAGGATGCCGAGGTCTTCAAAGGCGACGTGTTGCAGGACGACCGCGTGCTTCATGCGGGGGCTCCATTGCTGGGCCAGTAGAAACTGTCCGGGGTGGCGCGTGCGCCGAAGATGGCCTGCCCGACGCGGACCACGGTGGCACCTTCCTCGATCGCCACTTCGAAGTCTCCGGACATGCCCATGGACAACTGCGAAAGGTCCATGACGGGAGGTGCAGTGCGCTGCAGCTGGTCGCGCAGTTCGCGCAGGCGCACGAAGCAGGCACGCACGCGTTCGACCTCCGGGGTGAAGATGGCCAGCGTCATCAGGCCGCGCACGCGCAGGCGATCGAACGCTGGAAGCTGCTGCACAAAGGCCTCGACGGCAGCGGGTTCCAGGCCATACTTGCTGGGTTCGGCGGAGGTGTTGACCTGCACGAACACATCCAGCGTGCGGTCTTCCAGCTGCAGGCGCTGCTGCAGTGCTTCGGCCACGCGCAGGCTGTCCAGCGCCTGGAACTCGCTGGCGAAGCGCGCCACGTAGCGCGCCTTGTTGGTCTGCAGATGCCCGATCACCGACCAGTGCACGCCAAGATCGGCCATCGTCTCGGCCTTGCGTTGCGCCTCCTGCACCTTGTTCTCGCCCAGCTCGCGGCAACCGGCGGCCACCGCCATGCGGATGCGGGCGTCATCGACGGTCTTGCTGACCGGCAGCAGGCGCACGCTGGCCGGGTCACGGCCGACGCGGGCGCAGGCATCGGCGATGCGTTGGCGCACCGTGACCAGGTTGGCGGCGATCTGTTCAACGGACTGGGCGACGGGCCAGTCGGCAGCGGCAAGGGGCATGCGGGCACCTCCAATGCAGGGTGGCCAGGGTGGGATACACTGGCACAGGACAAGAGATATTTTGGCATAGGACAAAATGGAAATCACCGGGCACAGCGCCGAGTCGATCTTCGACAGCATCCGCGACGGCATCGGCAAGGGTCGCCTGTCGGCCGGTAGCGTGCTGCCGCCGGTGCGTGAACTGGCCGAGCAGCTGGGCGTGAACCGCAACACCGTGGCTGCTGCCTACAAGCGCCTGGATGCGGCGGGACTGGCCAGCACGGCGGGCCGCCGCGGCACGGTGGTGCGTGGCCTGCCGCCGCCGCTGGCGCGCGAGGGCAGCACCCCGGGGCTGGCGCTGCAGGACCTGGCCGGTGGCAACCCGGATCCGCGCCTGCTGCCGAACCTGCGCCTGACCCCGGCGGCGCCGCGGCTGTATGGCGTGGGTACGGTCGACACGAGGTTGCAGGCGCTGGCACGCGCCTCGCTGGATGCGGATTGCCCCGAGGGATATGCGCTGGAGCTGACCCATGGCGCCGTCGATGGCATCGAGCGCCTGCTGGCGGCGTGGCTGCTGCCGGGTGATCGCATCGCGGTGGAGGATCCATGCTTCCTCGGCAGCCTCAATGTGCTCAATGCGTCGGGTCATGCGCCGTTGCCGGTGGCGGTGGATGCCCAGGGCATGCAGGTCGAATCGCTGCGGCAGGCGCTGGAGGCTGGTGCACGTGCGGTGCTGCTCACCCCCCGGGCGCACAATCCGACCGGGGCCAGCCTGGATGCGAAGCGGGCGCGGGCGTTGCGGCAGTTGCTGGCGGCGTACCCGCAGGTAGCAGTGCTGATCGACGATCACTATGCGCTGCTCTCGCAGCAGGCCTATCACTCGGTACTGCCGCTGGATGGGCGGCGCTGGGCGCTGCTGCGTTCGTTGTCCAAACCGCTCGGCCCGGACTTGCGGCTGGCCTGGCTGGCCTGCGATGAAGAAACCGCGATGCGGTTGCGGCTGCGATTGGCATCCGGTATCGGCTGGGTCAGTCACCTGCTGCAGGACGCGGCAACCTCGGTGCTGGCGTCGTCAACGCAGCGGGCGAAGATCGCCTCGGCAGGCGAGCGTTACCAGCAGCGCCTGCAGTCGCTGCAGGAACTGCTGCGCGCGCGTGGCGTGCCGACGCCGCTGCCGATGGAGGGATTGAACCTGTGGCTGCCGTTGCCGGGCGACAGCCATCCGCAGGTGCTGGCGCTGGCCGCGCGCGGATGGCATGTGCGCGCTGGCGAGGTGTTCGCGGTGGCGGCGCCGGCACATGGCCTGCGCATCACCTGCGCGGCGCTGGGCGCGGCGCAACTGCGGCCGCTGGCTGACGACCTGGCGGCGGTGTGCGGTCTGTAGCGTCGAGCGATGCTCGACGTTGCTTCGCCTTTGTAGAGCCGAGCCATGCTCGGCTGCTGTTGGTAGAAGCAGTCGAGCATGGCTCGACGCTACAGAAGCAGATCAGGGCGCGGCGTTGGCGCCCGGGCGCACGTAGTAGGACTGGCCGCTGTCATCGACGAACATCAGTTCCGGCTTGCCCTGCCATGAGGTGAGCATGGCGCCGGTGTTGTTCTGGTGCTTGACCATCAGGCTGGCACCACGGTCCGGGTTGGCCACCACCTTGAACACTTCCGTGGTGCCATTGGCATCGTCCAGGGTCAGCACGGCTTCACCGCCGCGATCGCTGGTGCCATAGCCCCCGCGTTCGGAGCCATCCGGGCCGAGCAGGATCAGGCCGGACAGGGCGGTGGCGCGCGGCCCCTGGATACGGCCCCGGCTGAGGGGGTCGGGCACCGGCGCGCCTAGGATCACCCGGGGTTGGCCCGTGCCATCGTGGATGATCAGCCCGCGCGCTTCGATGATGCGCTGTGGCGATTGGCTGCGATGCAGGCTCCAGGCGGTCCAGCCGGAAACCAGCAGGGCGAGTGTGGAGACCACCAGCGTGGTCAGCAGCAGTGCGCGCGGCATCGTGTCGTCCTTCCTTGGATGCAGCGACGATAGCGGATGCGGGCGACCGATGGCCAGTTCATTGTGTGACGCTGTGTATCGTCAATGGAAATCGCGGCTGTGGCTGCGCAACCCCTGCAACAGTTCATCCAGGCAGTGCATGCGCTGCACGATGACATGCTGCACGCCATCGACGCGTTCCAGGCGGCCGTCGATCTGCATCAGCCGGGTATCGACCAGGACCCGGTGCTGGCGATCGGCCAGGTGCCGCCAGACCACGGCATTGACCATGCCGGTCTCGTCTTCAAGGGTGAGGAAGGTAACGCCACTGGCGGTCTGCGGGCGCTGGCGCATGCGGACCAGGCCGGCGATGCGCACGCGACGGCCATGGCCGTGGCCCGCAAGCTGCGCGGCATCCAGGCAGCCGCGGCTGCGCAGCTGCGTGCGCAGGAACGAGATCGGGTGGCGGCCGAGGGTGGTGCCGATGCTGCGGTAATCGGCCTGCATGTCCTCCCAGGCGCTGGGCAGGGGCAGCGGCACACGTGCTTCAGCGGTGGCGCGGGCCTGGTCGAACAGCGGCAGCCGGTTCTCCACGCCGGAGATATCCCAGCGTGCACGATGGCGATGGCCGCTGAGCCCGCGCAGCGCACCGGCATCGGCCAGCAGGCCCTGCTGGCGGCGATCCAGGGCGGTGCGCTGGCACAGGTCGCCCACATCGTCGAACGGGCGCCGTGCACGTTCGCGCATGATGGCCTGTACAGCCGCTTCATTGCAGCCGTCGACCAGGCGCAGGCCGAGCCGGATCGCGGCCGCGCCCCTGCTGAAATCCAGCGTGCAGTCCCAGTCGCTGTGGCGCACGTCCACGGGAAGCACGCGGATGCCATGCCGGCGCGCGTCCTGCAGCAGCTGGTCAGGACTGTAGAAACCCAGCGGCTGGCTGTTGATCAGGCTGGCAGTGAATGCGGCCGGGTGGTGGCATTTCAGCCAGCAGCTGTTATAGGTCAGCAGTGCGAAGCTGGCGGCGTGGCTTTCCGGGAAACCGTAATCACCGAACCCCTTGATCTGCTCGAACAGGTGCTCACCGTATTCGCGGCTGAAACCGTTTTTCAACATGCCTGCCAGCAGTTTTTCACGATGCGGTTCCAAGCCGCCACGGCGTTTCCAGGCCGCCATCGAACGGCGCAGGGCATCGGCCTGGCCAGGCGTGTAACCGGCTGCTTCGACCGCCAGCTGCATCACCTGTTCCTGGAACAATGGCACGCCCAGCGTGCGTGCGAACACGCGTTCCAGCTGCGGTGGGTAGAGCGGATTGTCCGGGTCGTTCAACGCGTCCGGTCCCTGTTCGCGCAGGATCCGGCGCCGCTCCAGATAGGGGTGCACCATGTCGCCCTGGATCGGGCCCGGGCGCACGATCGCCACCTCGATCACCAGGTCATAGAACGTGCGTGGCTGCATGCGCGGCAGCATCGCCATCTGTGCGCGCGATTCGATCTGGAACACGCCGATGGTGTCGGCGGCGCAGATCATGTCGAAGGTCTTTGCATCCTTGGGCGGGATCGCATCCATGCGTCCTTCATGCAGGCCATGCTGTTTCAGCATGGCCAGGCACTTGCGGATGGCGGTAAGCATGCCCAGCGCCAGGCAGTCGACTTTCATCAGGCCGGTGGCATCCAGATCGTCCTTGTCCCATTGGATGACGGTGCGGTCGGCCATCGCCGCGTTTTCCACCGGCACCAGGGTCGACAGGGGATGTTCGGAAATCACGAAACCGCCGGGGTGCTGCGACAGGTGGCGCGGGAAGTCGATCAGCTCGGCGGTCAGCGCCAGCAGGCGCCGCATCAAGGGCGTGTCCGGATCGAAACCGCGCTCGCGCAGGGTTTCCGGCAATGGGATGTTGCCGCCCCAGTGGTCCATCGCCGCGCCCAGTTCGTTGACCTGGTCCATAGGCAGGCCAAGTGCACGGGCCACGTCGCGGATCGCGCTGCGGCCACGGTAGCTGATTGCCACCGCGGTCAGTGCGGCGCGCTCGCGGCCATAGCGCTTGAACACGTACTGCAGCACTTCCTCGCGGCGCTCGTGCTCGAAATCGATGTCGATATCCGGTGGCTCGTCGCGCTCGGCGGAGATGAAGCGCTCGAACAGCAGGTTGCTGCGTGCCGGGTCGATCTCGGTCACGCCCAGCACGAAGCACACCGCGGAGTTGGCCGCCGAGCCGCGGCCCTGGCAGAGGATGTCCTGGCTGCGCGCGAAGCGCACGATGTCCTGCACGGTGAGGAAGTACGAGGCGTAGTTCTTCTGCTTGATCAACGCCAGTTCGTGTTCGATCTGCTCGCGTTGTTTCGGTTCGATGCCGCCTTTCCAGCGCCAGGGGATGCCACGCTCGACCAGCACGCGCAGCCAGCTGTCCGGGTCATGCCCCTCGGGCACCAGCTCGCGTGGGTAGGTGTACTGCAGCTGTTCCAGGGTGAAGTGGCAGCGCTCGGCGATGCGCAGGGTCTCGGCCAGCAATTCGGGCGGATACAGTTGGGCCAGCGCGGTGCGCGGACGCAGATGGCGCTCGCCGTTGGGGAACAGGCGCCAGCCAGCCTCGGCCACGCTGCAGCGGTGGCGGATCGCGGTCAGGGTGTCCTGCAGGGCGCGGCGGCGGCGCACGTGCATGTGCACGTCGCCACTGGCGACCAGCGGCAGGCGGTGGCGTTGGCCGAAGGCCTGCAGCTGCTGCAGGCGGCGTGCGTCGTCGTGTTCGTGGTGCAGCTCCACCGCCAACCACAGCCGATCATTGAAGCCGGCGCGCAGTAGTTCCAGGTCGGTGGCGGCCGGTTGCCGGTCCAGCCACAGGCACAGCAGGCCGTCGGGCAGGCCGAGCAGATCCTCGCGCAGGCAGCGGTACTCGCCCTTGGCTGCGCGCCGCCGGCAGGTGGTGATCAACTGGCAGAGCCCGGCATAGGCGGCCTGGTCGGTGCACAGCAGGGCCAGCTTCGGCCCGTCCTCGACCTGGAATTCGGCGCCGACGATCAGCGCCACGCCATGCGCCTTCGCCGCCTGCCAGGCGCGCACGATGCCGGCCAGCGAGCATTCGTCGGTGATCGCCAGTGCCCGGTAACCCTGGCCAGCGGCGCGCGCGAACAGTTCTTCGGCGATCGAAGCACCGCGCTGGAAACTGAAGGCCGACAGGCAGTGCAGTTCGGCGTAGCCGGGCAGTTCGCTGTGCATGGCGGCTCAGCCGAACCAGCCGTGCAGCATCCACGGCGCATGCGGATCGCTGCGCTCACGGAAGGCCCAGCCGCGCTGGCCGTGTGCGGTTTCCACCACGTAGTAGTCGCGGCGTGCGTCGGCCTGGTCCCACCAGCCCGATTCGATCCGCTCCGGCCCGGCGACGATGCGCAGGCGCGGGTCACGCAACGGTTGTGGGGTGTCCAGCAACCAGCCGGGGCGCAGTGGCCAGTACGACGGGGGCTTGGCCGGTGGCTGGGTGCCACTGGCGCGTTCGGGGCGATGGTCGGCCTGCACCGCCAGCGGCTGCACGGCGTCATCACCCAGCCGCGCACGCAGGCGCTCGCGCAGCTGGTTCCAGGGCATCGCCTGCGCCGGCCGGGTATCGAACAGGTCGCGCGCGGCGGGCACGAACGGTGGCAGCTGCTCGGCCTGCAGGCGCAGTGCGCGGCTGCCGGCCGGCAGGGCGAACGCTTCCATGCGGTTGCGTGCGATCTCGAACAGCAGCGCAGGATCGCGTTCGGGGGCCAGCAGGCCGATGGTCAGCACGCTGGCCGGCAGCAGGTCGTGCTCGAAATGCAGGTCGAAGCGCTGCACGCCGCCATCGCGCGAACACAGGAAGGCGGCCAGGTCCAGCAGCAGGCGGCGCAGCGGGAACAGCAGGGCCTGGCTGGATTCGATCTCGTATTCGAATTCGATGCGCGCATCGAAACGGTCCGGTGGCTGGTAGTAGCGCAGCGGCGCGGTGGGCAGGCCGCGCAGTGCATCCAGCTGCTGCAGTACCTCCGGTGCGAAGCGCCGGGCCAGGCTGTCACGCGGCAGCTCGAGCACCGCACCCAGCGTGCGCAGGCCGGAACGGCCGAGCACGGTCACCGCGTCGCTGGGCAGGCCGCAGCGCGGCAAGGGTAGCTGCGCCAGTGCCGCTGGCAGCTGCTGCGCATCGATGCCGAGGCCGTCGTGGACGTTGGCCAGCACGCGCGCGGCATGCGCCGTGGGCGCGGCCACCAGGCGGTGGCGGAAACCGAGTTCATGCAGTTCGTTGCGCAGGCGCTTTTCGATCGTCAGCCAGTCACCGAACAGGGCACGGCTGGCGCCGATTTCCAGCACCAGTGCATGCGGGAAATCGAGGCTGACCTGCGAGCTGTAGGCGTAGGCCCAGCTGGCCAGCAGCTGCCGGGTGTGCTGTTCCGCGTCAGGGTCGTAGTCGTGCAGGTGCATGTCCTGCACCAGCACCTGCGCGGCCGACAGCAGCATGCCCGGGCGCAGCCCTGCTGCGCGCGCGGCCGGGCTGACCGCACGCAGCACGCGGCGCTGCGCTGGGCCCTGCAGCAGCACCAGTGGCCGCTGGGGGTCCGGCTGCAGGCGCAGCACGCTGTCCAGCGCCAGCTGCGGCAACAACAGGCAGGCCCAGTGCATGGCGCGGCCTCAGTGGGTGATGGCCAGTGGCAACGGCTGCGCGGGTGGCAGGCCGCCACGGCACTTCAGCACCCTTACCTGGCCGTGGTCGAGCTGCAGGCGCAGGCTGGCCGGGGAGGGGTTGCGCGCTGCCTGCGCCTCGCGGAACACGAAGCCCAGGCACTGGCCGCTGTCGGCGGCGACCTGCAGCCGGCGCAGGGCGCGATCGTCGGCCTGGTGCGGCCAGCACAGCACCGCCGCGCAGGCCGCAGAGCGCAGGCATTGTTCGGCCGCCCACAGCGCCTGCTTCGGCGCAGCGTGGATGATCTGCAGCTGGGCCAGATCCAGCCCGGCCGCGGCCCAGGCCGGGGCATGCGGGCGATAGGGTGGGGCGACCAGCACGATCGGGCGGTCGCGCTGGCTCAGCCTGGCCAGCGCCGGCCAGACCAGTGCCAGTTCGCCAACGCCCGGCGCCGCCTGCAGCACCTCGCACAGCCCGCTGGCCGGCCAGCCGCCGCCGGGCAGGCGTGCGTCCAGCGCCGGGTGGCCGCTGGCCAGGTGGTCGCTGGCCGGCCCCTGGCGGGCCGGGCCGCGCCACAACTGGCGGCCGTCCAGCAGCCGGTCGAGGGCGACGACGGCGCCCATCAGCCGGTCCTCCAAGGGAGGCGCCGGGCGGGCTGGAAGCGGCAGGAACGGGCGGAAACGACAGGCATGGAGCGAGTATCGGCGGGCTGGTATCAGGGGCTGAGACCAGACATGCTACTCGCCTTGTGAGTAGAATTACTAATGAAATTGGCGGGCCGGGTTTCAGGTTGCTGAAGTGGGAAAGGAGTGCCGAGCCAGGTCGGCACCCACAGGGCCCGGTTACGGGCGGACCGGCAGCGCGACCGGGCGCAGCGGCGCGGCATCGCCGCCGCGGATCTTCAGCGGGCCGCCGATGAAGGCGAACTCGTAGACCTTGTCGCGGGCCAGTTCATCCAGCGCCACCAGTTCGATGATCGGCGCGCCCTGCTGGGCCAGCAGGTAGGTGTGCAGCGGCACGTAGTCGTCGGCCACCTCCGAGGGGAAGGTCTCGAAGCTCAGGTTGTCGGCGCCGACGATCATCGCGCCGCTGTCCTCAACCAGGAAGCGCGCCGCGTCCAGGCCCATGCCCGGCGGGTTGGCCATGTAGGCCTTGGGCTGTTCGAACAGGCGCATGCGGCCGGTGCGGATCAGCACCACGTCGCCCTGCTGCAGCTTCACCCGCTGGCGTGCCAGCGCATCCTTCAGGTCCTGGCGGGTGACGCGGTAGCTGTCCGGCAGCATGTCCACGCCCTTGGCGGCGGCCACGTCGATCAGTACGCCACGCGCGATCAGCGGCGGGAATTTCTCGATGCCGGTGACATTCCAGCCACGATCGCCGAGATGCTTGTCGGCCTCGAAGCCGTTCCAGATCTTTCCGTGGATGCCGAAGTGGTTCAGCGCATCGATGTGGGTGCCGGTGTGGCTGTACATCGAGAACGCGGTGCCGGTGTAGCTGCGGGTGAGGTTCATGCTCTCGCCCACGCCCATCGGATCATCCATCACCGTGCCGCGCGGGGTGTGGGTCATCCAGAACTGGTAGTGCGGGTCGCCGGCGTCCTGCCAGCTGGGCATGCCGACGTAGTAGTCGGTGGCCAGGTCATAGGCCTTGCCGCCGCTGACCCGCGACAGGATCGCCGCACGCGAGGCTTCGGTGATCAGGTTGAGCCGGCCGATCTCGTCCTTCGGCCCCCAGGGGCTGGTGCCGACCTGCTGGCCGGAGGGAACGCGTTCGTGCGCGGACACGGTGGTGGACGCCGCGGTGCCGGCCAGCAGCAGGGCCAGCGCGCTGGCCAGGATACGTGGGGTCATGGGGGAATCTCCTTGCAGGGTGGGGGAGGGTGCGGCTCAGGCCGCGACCAGGGGCGCCAGGGCCTGGCGCAGTTGCGGCAGCGGCAGGGTCTGCAGGCGCAGGCCGTTGCCGCCGATCACGGTGGGAATGGAGCGGATGCCGAGGGCAGCGGCGTCGGCACGATCGGCCTGCACGCGCTGGCGTACTGCGTCGCTGCGCATGTGGTCAGCGAAGGCACCACGGGGATGGCCCAGTGATTCGGCGATATCCAGCAGCACTTCGGCGTCGCCGATGTTGCGGTGCTGGTGCAGGTGCGCCCATTGCACCGCGTCGAACATTGCGCCATGGGCATCATTGCCGCCGATCAACCCTGCGGCCTGGCAGGCCAGTGCGCCGAGCCAGCCGGAGGGATATTCGAAGTCCTGTGCGCGCATGCCTTCGATATCGATGCGCGCGCTGTCTTCATGCGCGGCGCAGTCGGTCCAGTGGCGCAGGATGATCGCCTTGGCGCGCTCCATCGAGCCGAACACCTCGACCATCTGCGCGCGCGAGTCCTGCAGCACGAAGCTGCGATGGCGCACCTGGATGCCGAGTTCGGCCGAGACCTGCTGCAGGCGCGGGGCCAGCACGAAGCACCAGCCGCAGACCA
The DNA here is from genome assembly GCF_059372355.1 of Stenotrophomonas sp. YJH_SMC_135. Lineage (NCBI taxonomy): Bacteria > Pseudomonadati > Pseudomonadota > Gammaproteobacteria > Lysobacterales > Lysobacteraceae > Stenotrophomonas > Stenotrophomonas sp. YJH_SMC_135. The sequence goes on along the minus strand of NZ_JCAFVN010000003.1, from coordinate 100,309 downwards.
CGTCGTGGAAGAAGTCGACCACCGGCGCGGCGGTGGCGGGGGAAGGAACGGGAGACATCTGCCTGCCATCGGTGAGAGGGGAGGCGGCAGATTAGGCAGCGCGGCGGGGCCGAAACAGCGCGCCGTGGGCAGCTCAGTTTTCGCTGGCGGTTACGAATCCAGGCCGGCGCAGCGGGGCAGCTCGGCGTGCAGGAAATCGATGAAGGCACGCACCTTGGGTTGCAGGTGGCGCGACGTGGGATAGACCGCATGCACGAAGCGTGGCGGATAGCGGTGGTCGGGCAGCACCTGTTGGAGTTCGCCACGGGCCAGCGCTGGTGCCGCCAGGAACGAGGGCAGGGCGCCGATGCCCATGCCGGCCACCAGCAGGTCGCGCAGCAGCAGGCTGTTGTTGACGGTGACGCGTGCCGGCAGGGTGATGGTCACCTGCCCATCCGGGCCGAGCAGCGGCCAGCTGCCGGGGGAGTCGGACAGGCTGTAGGCCAGTACGCTGTGCACCTGCAGATCGTCCACCGCCTGCGGTGCTGGACGCTGCCGCAGGTAGGACGGGGCAGCGCACAGCACCTGTTGCAGCGAGGCAAGCCGGCGCGCCACCAGTCGCGAGTCGTCCAGCTCGGCACGCAGCCGCAACGACACATCGAAACCCTCACCGACCGCATCAAGCAGGCGATCTTCCATCACCAGGTCCAGCGACAGCTGTGGATGCTGTTGCAGGAAGCGTGGCAGCAGCGGCGACAGCGTGCTCAGTGCGAACGACTGCGGTGCATTGACACGCAGGCGCCCGGCCACCTCGCCACGCTGTTCGGCGATGCCACGTTCCAATGCGTCCAATTCGTCGAGCAGGCGGCAGCATTCGCGGTAATAGGCGTGGCCGGTCTCGGTCAGGCTCATGCGCCGCGTGGTCCGCTGCAGCAGCACCACGCCCAGGTGCGTTTCCAGCGCGCGCAACTGCTTGCTCAGCCCGGCCGGCGACATGCCCAGGTCTTCGGCAGCGCGGGCCAGCCCGCCGCGTTCGACGATGCGGCGGAAGGCGCGCATCAGGTTGAAGGAATCCATGCCGGTACCGGGCGCGATGAGGGCGCCATTGTAGATCCACGCCATCCGTGGGTGGGGGAAACGCGGTGTCGGCCAAAGGGGGGATATCCACCGAGGCGGGGCGGGTTGCGCCGTTTGTTCAAGCCCGCAACCGTCGTGCCGCGCCAGCATGCAGGCCCCTCATGTTCCGGGTTGCCCATGAAACACTGGATCCTCCGCCTGTATGCCCCGTTGTTCCTGCTCGGTTTCGTTGCCGCCGCCGTCGTCTGGGTCGGCCACCTCCATGGCGATCCGCTATGGCTGCTGGCCTTGCTGGCGGTCGCCATCGCGGTTTCGTTCGCTGCCGAACGTGCCTGGCCGTATGACCCCGCGTTCAACCACGACCACGGCGACAGTCTGCGTGACACCCTGCATGCACTGGTCAACGAAAGCCTGAACCTGCTGTCGATCGCTGCGGTGCCGCTGCTGGCAGCGCTCCTTCCGTGGCAGCTGTGGCCGCTGCAGTGGCCGTTCGTTCTGCAGGTACTGCTGGCCATCGTCTGCGCCGACCTTGGCATTACCTTGGTGCACTACGCCAGCCATCGCGTCGGCTGGCTGTGGCGGTTGCACGCGGTGCATCACAGCGTCACCCGCATGTACGGCTTCAACGGCTTGATGAAGCATCCGTTGCACCAGGCGGCCGAAGCAGTGGGCGGCGTACTGCCGCTGCTGCTGTTGGGCCTGCCGATGCCGGTGGCTGCGGTGCTGGCCTTCGCCATTGCCATCCAGCTGCTGCTGCAGCACTCCAACGTGGACATGCGCCCGGGCCTGCTGGGCCGGGTGATGGCGTGGGCGCCGCTGCACCGCTTCCACCACATGCGTTACGGCACCGCTGGCGACGTCAACTTCGGCTTGTTCCTGACCGTCTGGGATCACCTGCTGGGGACCGCCTTCGATGCGCCGGGCTATCGGCTGCAGCAGCGCGACCTCGGCATCGGCAGCCAACCGGACTATCCGCGCGATTATCCGGAACAGCTGCTGGCGCCGTTCCGCGAACTGCCGCATGGCGAGGTGCCGGAGCTGCCGGAAGGTCTGCGCAGGCGCGGATGATGGGCCGTGTCAGGCCGCGTGAAGCTGCAGGCCCTGCAGCTGCGCGGCACCGATACCGAACATGCGGCGCAGGCTGCGCGACAGATGGGCCAGATCGGCGAATCCAGCGGCATGCGCACTGTCGGTCAGGGTGTGCCCGCGCAGATGATGCATGAGTGCGCGGCGCAGCCGCTGCCACAGCACCCAGCCGCGCAGGGTCACCGCCAGATCAGACTGGAAACGCCGGTGCAGCTGGCTGGTCGACAGGTGCGCCGCCCCGGCGATATCGGCGGCCGGCACCGGGCCGGGCAGGTGCTGGGCGATACGGGCCAATGCCGCCTGCACGCGGCGGTCCAGCGGTTGCGGGCGGCTCAGCCGTGGCAGCCAGCCGTGCAGTTCCAGCGCGTTGCCCGGCAGTGCGTGCAGGTATTGCTGGATCTGTGCGGGATTGGCATGCGTCGGCTCAAGGAACACCGTGCAGCCTGCTTCTGGCGCTAACAGGATCGCGTGCGGCTGGAATGACGGCAGCCACAGCCGCTGGCCTTGCTGCTGCACGCCATCGACCTCGACCTTCCAGGCTGCGCCGTCGCTGAGCAGCAGTTGATGGGCGTAGTGCGCGTGCGCGGCGCTGTCACCGGCATGACCCTGCAGCACGGCCACGTGAGCATCCAGCAGCAACGTGCCATTCCAGGGCAGGGTGGGGGAGGACATTGAGGGATTGTAGATCCACGCCATGCGTGGATGAATCTCCATCGAAATCAAATATTTCGACAATGAAACGAAGAGCATCCACGCATGGCGTGGATCTACCGCAGGTTGCGAGAAATTGTTGAAGGCGGGGTGGGTCCGTTGGCGGGGGCGTGAGCGCCATGGATGGCGCGACCGAGCCTCCAGGGACGGATTCACGGCGTCCCCCGCCAACGGACCCACCCCGCCTACCCACAGGAGCCCCGCTGTTGCTTTGGCCGTTGCCTCTGCGGGTGCCGGGCGCAGCCCGGCCGTCCCCTCACCGGCCGTGCGGATCCGGCCGGTGATGCACGTATTCAACCACGGTGCCATCGGGATGCACCGCATTGAACGCCGCCCCGGTCGGGACTACCTGCAGCGGGAAGATGATCTCGGCGCCGGCGGCGACCAGTTTGTCGTGATAGGGCCGAACATCATCGACCAGCAGTGTCCCCGTGGTCGAGGTGAACGGGGCCAGTGCCGCCTGGCTGCCTTCGATCAGCAGGAAGGCGCCGACCATCGCCAGGCGCAGCCCGGCTTCCGGGAACGGGAACCCCGCATCGGCTACCACGCCCTGCAACTGCTCGTAGAACGCCACGCTGCGCTCCAGCTCGCCCGGGGCCACGAACACCCGGATCAGCACGCGCGGCGCGCGCTGGCTGGAGGTGTCACAGCGGTCGCGCCAGAGATGATCGAAGTCGCGATGTACGGTCATGGGCTCGATTCGTGGCCAGGGATCTCCATTATCAGCAGCCTCGCGCGGCGCGCTGATGACCGCCAGTGATGGCCTGATAACCATTGGCCGGGTTGCCTCTGTGACTTAGGTCCTGTTGACAGGTGTGAACGCCCTCGCACAATCTTCACAGGATTGGGTCGCCCTGCGCGGCCCGGGCAGGCAGGTTGTCACGCCGGGAGGAGGGTCCCGCGCGCAGACCGGCCCGTCCATCGGCCTGCGGGGCGTTGCCTGGCAACCCCTGCGCGGCATGAACGCTGCACCCTTCGGCGGCACTTTCCCTGGACCGATTGCCTTGGCAACGGAATTACGCCTGCCGATGAAAACGTTTACAAAACCGCTTGCACTGTCTCTGGCCCTGTCTGCCGCACTGGCCGCTCCGGCCTGGGCCGACCCGGCCGCGTTCACTGTGCTGACCCTGGAACAGGCGCCCCACGCCGAGGCGATGCCGGCGCTGGCCGCGCAACTGAAGAGCCTGAAGGTGGACGCGGTGAGCGTGCGCCAGGTGCAGCGCGGCATCGGCCAGGTCGATCCGCTGCAGGTGCTGGCCGATGGCCTGGGCTACGAGTACCGCTTCATTGCCGCCGGCAAGGACGATGGCCAGACCCAGCGCGGCCAGGCTGTTCTGACCCGGCTGCCGATCGCCGCTGAATCCGGCCCCGACCAGCCGGGCCTGAACTACCTGCGCCTGGACGATGGCCGCCACACTGTGGCGGTCTATACCGATGCCGGTGCAGGTGCGGCGCAGCTGCCGGCGCTGGTCACCCGTTCGCGGCTGGGTGCACCGGCGGTGCTGCTCGGCGCGGTGGCCGGTGAATCGGCCAAGGCCGCAGGCTTCGATCCGGCGCGTGTGGCGCTGGAAGCCGATGCCAGCTATTTCAGCGACGGCTTCCAGGCCGCCAGCAGCGCGCCGTTCAAGGTGGAAGGCAGCACGCTGCGTGCCACCCTGCTGACCCTGGCCTATGCCGCCGACAAGCACGGCGACACGCCGTGGATGGACACCACGCTCAACGCCGATGCGCGCGCTGCGCTGCTGCTGAAGGCGATGACCGAGGATGAGAAGTTCCAGATGCTGCACAGCTACTTCGGGCTGGGCAAGGACGGCGGCCCGCTGCCGGAAGGTGCGGTCGGTTCGGCCGGCTTCGTGCCGGGCGTACCGCGGCTGGGCATCCCGTCGCAGCAGTCGGCCGATGCCGGTGTCGGCGTGACCAATCCGGGGGGCATCCGCCCGGGCGACTTCGCCACGGCGATGCCATCGGGCCCGTCCACCGCAGCGAGCTGGAACCGCGAAGTTGCCTTCGCCGGTGGCGCCACGATGGGCCGCGAGGCGTGGCAGCAGCGCTTCAATATCCTGCTGTCGGGCAGCGTCAACCTGCAGCGTGACCCGCGCAACGGCCGCAACTTCGAGTACGCCGGCGAAGACCCGCTGCTGGCCGGCTCGATGGTTGGCGCGCTGATCCAGGGCGTGCAGAGCCAGCACGTGATCTCCTCGATGAAGCACTTCGCGCTGAACGACATGGAGACCCGTCGCAACTTCCACGACGTGCGCATCGGCGAACAGGCCATGCACGAGTCGGACCTGTTGGCCTTCGAGATCGCGCTGGACGCCGGTCGCCCCGGCGTGGCGATGTGCTCGTACAACAAGATCAACGGCACCTACGGCTGCGAGAACGGCTACCTGATGAACCAGGTGCTGAAGCAGGAATGGAAGTTCCCCGGTTTCGTGATGTCCGACTGGGGTGGCGTGCACAGTGGCTCGAAGGCTGCGCTGGCCGGCCTGGACCAGCAGTCGGCCGGTGAGGTGTTCGACGCGGCGGTGTTCTTCGATGAACCGCTGCGCCTGGCCGTGCATGGCGGCGTGGTGCCGCAGGCGCGCCTGAACGACATGGTGGCGCGCATCCTGCGCACGATGTTCCTGCATGGCAACTTCGACAACCCGCCGCAGCACCAGAAGGTGGATGCCGAGGCCGGCTTCGCCGTTGCCCAGCGCACGGTGGAGGAGGGCAGCGTGCTGCTGCGCAATGAGGGCAACCTGTTGCCGCTGGCCGACAGCGTGAAGCGCATCGTCATCATCGGCGGCCATGCCGACAAGGGCGTGATCGGTGGCGGTGGTTCATCGATGGTGGGCGTGACCGCCAAGGGCACCAACGCGGTGCCCGGCGTGATGCCGACCACCTGGCCGGGCCCGGTGATCTTCCATCCGTCCTCGCCGCTGGAATCGCTGCGTGCGGCGCGCCCGGACGCGACTATCACGTATGTGGATGGCACCAACGCCGCTGCTGCGGCCAAGGCGGCCGCGCAGGCGGATGTGGCCATCGTGTTTGCCACGCAGTGGGCTGCCGAATCGGTGGACCTGCCGGACATGCAGCTGCCGGACAACCAGGATGCCCTGATCTCGGCAGTGGCCAAGGCCAACCCGAAGACCGTGCTGGTGCTGGAAACCAACGGCCCGGTGCGCACACCGTGGCTGGCGCAGGTGCCGGCGATGCTGCAGGCCTGGTACCCGGGCATCCGCGGCGGCGAAGGCATTGCCGCACTGCTGACCGGCCAGGTCAATCCGTCCGGCCGCCTGCCGGTGACCTGGGTGACGGACGAATCGCAGCTGCCGCGCCCGCACATCGACGGCCTCGGCTTCAAGCCGGCCAAGCCGTTCGGTGATGTGTTCGATTTCGATATCGAAGGCGCCAACGTCGGCTACAAGTGGATGGCGGCCAAGGGCCTGACCCCGACCTTCGCCTTTGGCCATGGCCTGTCCTACACCTCGTTCGCCTATGACAACCTGAAGGTGAGCGTGGAAGGTTCGCGCCTGGTCGCCAGCGTCGACATCCGCAACACCGGCAAGCGCGCCGGTGCCGACGTGGCCCAGCTGTACCTGAAGCTGCCGGCCGGCAGCACCACGCCGATCCGCCTGATCGGCTATGACAAGGTGACCCTGCAGCCGGGCGAACAGCGCCGCATCCGCATCGAAGCCGAGCCGAAGACGCTGGCCCACTACGATGCACAGGCGCGCCAGTGGAAGATCGACGGTGGCACCTACCAGGTGCAGCTGTCGCGCAACGCCGCCGAACCGCTGCAGACGGTGGACGTGCAGCTGGTGGAGCAGGTGCTGCGCTGAGGCTTGAAGGCACGGCCCGCAAGGGCCGTGCCTGAAAAAGGGGACGGAGGGGATTAAGTCGTTTATGCATAAACGACTTAATCCCCTCCGTCCCCTTTTCATATGCCGAACCACCCGCGCAGGAAATCGATCAGCTGCCGCACCTTCGGCGAGGGCTGCGTGCTGTGCGGGTAGACCGCGTACACGCTCTGCTGCGGGAAGCGGTGCTGGCGCAGCACCGGGCGCAGGCGGTCCTGGGCCAGGTCGTCCTCGATCAGCCAGCGTGGCAGCACGGTGACCCCGGCGCCGGCCACGGCGAAGGCGCGCAGGCTGCTGGCACCATCCACGCGCACCACCGCATTGCCCGGATTGGTGGCAAACAAGGCGTCGCTGCCGTCGGGCGCGACCACCGGCACGTCGGCCAGGCGCGGGTAACCCAGGCGGGGCAGGGTGCCCAGTTGCACGGGGTCATTGGCCGCATCGGCAGAGGGCAGGCGTGTCAGCAGGGACGGAGCCGCCACCGCGCACAGCGGGTGCCGTTCCAGTTCACTGGCATGCAGGCCCGAATCGGGCAGACGGCCAAGACGGATCGCCAGGTCGAAGCGCTCGGGAATCAGGTCTGCCGGCGCGGGAGACGTGGACAGGTGCAGCTGCAGGGCCGGATGCCGCGCACGGAAGGCTTCCAGTGCGGGAATCAGGCGAAGCTGCGCGTACTCCGGGGTGGTGGTCAGGCGCAGCACACCCTGCAGCTGGTGCTGGTCGCGCCGCGCGGCATCGATTGCCGCCTGCGCGGCATCCAGCGCCTGTACGCAGTGCTGCAGGAACTGTTCGCCAGCGTCGGTCAGGGCCAGGTGGCGGGTACTGCGCAGCAGCAGGGTCACGCCCAGCTCCTGCTCCAGCCGTTTCAGGTTGAAGCTGACCACCGCACGGCTCAGGCCGAGCCGATCGGCCGCTGCGGTCAGGCTGCCGGCCTCGACCACGGCACGGAAGATATCGAAGCGATCGAGGCTGACCATGGCGATTCATTGTCAAAACAGATTTGACAGTGTTGCAGGTGTTGTCGTGTTTTTCCAACAAAGCCCGGACGGCATGCTGGACGCTTCCTTGCTGGAGCGCCGCCGATGCCGTCCCCCCGCCTGCGCCATGAGGCGATCTTCCTGCTGGTGTTCGCCCTGGATCTGGTCAACATGTTCATCGCCACGGTGGCCTATCCGGCACTGGCAGCGGAACTGCACGCTGATGTCGGTACCCTGGCCTGGGTGGGCACCGCCTACATGCTGGGCCTGAGCGTGGTGATTCCGCTGGCGCCCTGGTTGGCCGCGCGCTGTGGTGAGCGTCGCCTGCTGCTGGTGGCGTTGCTGTTGTTCGCGGTTGCCGCTGTGCTGGCCGGCGCCGCACCGGGTATCGGCTGGCTGCTGGGCTGGCGCCTGCTTCAGGGGCTGGCCGGCGGCCTGCTGATTCCGGTGGCACAGGCGGCAGCGTACCGACAGTGCACGCCGGACCAGCGTGGCGCGCTGACCCGCCGCATCCTGCTGGTGGCGCTGCTGGTGCCCGCACTGGCGCCGGCGCTGGGCGGGGTGCTGGTGCAGTGGTTGTCCTGGCGCGGTGTGCTCTGGGCCAGCCTGCCGTTGGCGGTGGTGGCGATCGGCCTGGTGCTGGCCTGGATGCCGGCCGATGGCGCGCGCAGTGCGCCGCGCCTGCAGGCCTATGCGCTGTCCACCGCGATGCTGGCGCTGGGCGCGCTGCTGCTGGCGTTGACCTGGCTGGGTGAACCCGGCCATCGGGCCGCCGGTGCCGTACTGCTGTTGATCGCAATGCTGTTGGCGGCGGCCCACCTGCGGCATGCACGGCAGCAGGCGCAGCCCCTGCTGCGCTGGTCGCTGCTGTCCCATCGGGGCCTGCGCTTGGCGATGCTGGTCTATCTGGCAGTGCCCGGTGTGTTCATCGGCAGCCAGCTGGTTAGTACCCTGCAGCTGCACCAGGCCGGTTACAGCGCGGCACGCATCGGCGCGTTGATGCTGCCCTGGGCGCTGGCCTCGGCCATTGCGATCACGGCCAGCAAGCGCCTGCTGGCGCGCTTCGGCCCGTCCACGGTACTGCGTACGGGCATGCTCCTGCAGGCCAGCGGCCTGCTGTTGATGGCGCTGCTGCCGCAGCCGGCCTTCGCGTTGGCCGGGCTGCTGTTCGCTCTGATGGGCGCCGGCGGCAGCCTGTGCAGCAGCACCGCGCAGACGCTGGCCTTCCATGGGGTCGAGGGCGAAGCATTGGGCGATGCCAGCGCACTCTGGAACCTCAACCGCCAGCTCAGCTTCTGCCTGGGCACCGCGGCCATCGCGCTGCTGCTGGCATTGGCCATGCAATGGCTGCCGGCCCACGCCACCGGCATGGCGCTGGGTCTGGCCGCGGTACTGACCCTGCTGCCGATGGCGCTGCTGCGCCGGCCGCAGTTGCTCACCCTTTCGCAACCGGAGAACATCTGATGGATAGCACCGCAGAACATGAAATCCACCACCTGCACGACAAGCTGCAGGCCTGGTTCCGTGCCGATGTCGGCGCCGATGCGCTGGAGGATCTGATGGCGCACTTCAGCGCGGACTTCAGCATGGTCGGCATCGCGGGTCGCCGATTGGATCGGCAAGCCGTGCAGGCGTTGTTCGCGGACGGTCACGGGGCGCGCCCCGGGCTGCGGATTTCCATCGACGCCGTGCAGGCGGTGGAAGCGCCTTCACCGCTGGCGGTGCTGCGCTATCGCGAAGGGCATTCGATCGATGGCGGCACGCCTGCATGGCGGGAGTCACTGGCGATGCTGCGGCAGGAAACCGGGCGCTGGCGCTGGCTGGCCTTGCATGAAGTGCCGGTAGCCGGGCCGGCAACCGCGTAACGCGCCGCAGGATCATGAAGTTGCCGGCCAGCGGCCGGCACTACCGGTCGCCGGCGAGCGCAGCGGCAACGCAGGCACATGTGCCATCAGTCCTGCCTGCATCCACCGCAGAATGCAAAGCCCGCACACACTTCATGGCTCGGGGCAGGAGTAGGCTTGGAGCTTTCCTGCCGGGAGGGGTTGTCCATGCGTGTGCGTGCCGTCGCTGTAGCCATTGCCCTTTGCCTGTCCAGCGCCGTGCTGGCCGCCGATACCCCGCCGATGACCCCGGACATCAGCGGCAAGCCCTTCGTTGCCCCCGATGTCGGTCGTGACTACGACAAGCGCGTGGTGATGGTGCCGATGCGTGATGGCACCAAGCTGTATACGGTGATCGTGGTGCCCAAGGGCGCCCGCAATGCCCCGATCCTGCTGACCCGCACGCCTTACGACGCTGCTGGCCGTGCCAACCGCAGTGATTCGCCGCGCATGCGCGACCTGCTGCCACAGGGCGACGAGGTGTTCGTCGACGGCGGCTACATCCGCGTGTTCCAGGACATCCGTGGCAAGTACGGCTCCGAAGGCGATTACGTGATGACCCGGCCGCTGCGCGGGCCGTTGAACAACACCAGGGTGGACCACTCAACCGACGCCTGGGACACCATCGACTGGCTGGTGAAGAACGTGCCGGAGAGTAACGGCAAGGTCGGCATGCTCGGCTCATCGTACGAGGGTTTCACCGTGGTGATGGCGCTGACCGACCCGCACCCGGCACTGAAGGTGGCCGCGCCGCAGAGCCCGATGGTCGATGGCTGGATGGGTGACGACTGGCTCAACTACGGTGCGTTCCGCCAGGTCAACTTCAACTATTTCGCAATGCAGACCGAGAAGCGCGGCAAGGGCACGCCGCTGCCCAGCCTCGGCTATGACGACTACAGCACCTTCCTGCGCCTCGGTTCGGCCGGTGACTACGCGCGTTTCACCGGCGTGGACCAGCTGACCTGGTGGAAGAAGCTGGTCGAGCACCCGGCCTATGATGGCTTCTGGCAGGGCCAGGCGTTGGACGCGGTGATGGCCAAGACACCGTTGAAGGTGCCGACCATGTGGCTGCAGGGCCTGTGGGACCAGGAAGACATGTGGGGTGCCAACCACGCCTACCAGGCGATGGAAGGGCGCGACAGCGGCAACAACCGCAACTATCTGGTGATGGGCCCGTGGCGGCACAGCCAGGTGAACTACGGCGGCAGCGAGCTGGGTGCGCTGAAGTTCGATGGCGATACCGCGCTGCAGTTCCGTCGCGATGTGCTCAAGCCGTTCTTCGACCAGTACCTGGTGGATGGCGCGCCGAAGGCCGATACGCCGCCGGTGCTGATCTACAACACCGGCGAAAACCACTGGGACCGCCTGAAGGGTTGGCCGCGCAGCTGCGACAAGGGCTGTACCGCCAACAGCAAGCCGCTGTACCTGCGCGCCGGCGGCAAGCTGGCGTTCCAGGCACCGGCGGCGGGCGAGGGGGACTTCGAGGAATACGTGTCCGACCCGGCCAAGCCGGTACCGTTCGTGCCGCGCCCGGTCCGCTTCGGCGACCGCGACATGTGGACCACCTGGCTGGTGAAGGACCAGCGCTTCGTCGATGGCCGCCCGGACGTGTTGACCTTCATCACCGAACCGCTGACGGCGCCGCTGCGCATCGGCGGCGCACCGGTGGTTCACCTGCAGGCCTCGACCAGTGGCACCGACAGCGACTGGGTGGTGAAGCTGATCGACGTGTATCCGGACCAGGAAGCGTCGACGCCGGAGATGGGTGGCTACGAGCTGCCGGTGTCGCTGGCGATCTTCCGTGGCCGTTACCGCGAAAGCTTCAGCGATCCGAAGCCGCTGGCCGCCAACCAGGTGCTGCCGTACCGCTTCGACCTGCCCAACGCCAACCACACCTTCCAGAAGGGCCATCGGGTGATGGTGCAGGTGCAGTCCAGCCTGTTCCCCCTGTATGACCGCAATCCGCAGACGTACGTGCCGAACATCTACCTGGCCAAGCCGGGCGATTACCAGAAGGCCACGCAGCGGGTCTGGCACAGCGCAGCGCAGGCCAGTTACATCGATCTGCCGGTGTATTGAGGCGGAGAGGATGACGCCGGGCATGGCCCGGCAGCACGTGGTAGTGCCGGCCGCTGGCCGGCATCCGCGATGGCGCAGGAGCGTGTCGACCAAGGTCGACACCTATCAAGTCCGGGCCATGGCATGCCGTTTCAGGCGGGTGTGGTAGTGCCGGCCGCTGGCCGGCACTTCTAAGCTCAAGGATAAATGTTGTCGCTCGTCAGCAGCCCGCTGTCGAACTTCCGAAAGAGTTCGGCGATAGATTCGGCGATGGGCTTTCCCCGGCTGATGTCGAGATCGCCCAGATCGAATGAGACGATCTGTCCGCGACTGAGCGGGCAGAGAACCAGCGCGATGAGCGTCGATCCACCGTCCGTTCCAATGCCCATCAGGGAGTCGCCAAGATAACGCCGGATCTGGTAGCTGCGGTTGAGCTGAATGATGCTGGCGACGGACCATAGGTCGACATAAGCATGAGGGAACACGCAGCGCCCACCGTTTGACCAACGCAGGAGCTGTATGAAGTCCTCTGAAATTGCTGCCTCGCTCCAATGTGCCTGTAAGCTGCGTAGATCGTCCGCATGCGCGCCTGTCTCGGGTAGCCATGGACTTTGGATGCATCGGATGAAGTAAGGCGTGCTTGGTTGATCTCGGTTGTCCACGAGAAGTCCCCGTAGTCAGCCCTACTACGATGCCGCGGCCCATCTTTCGCGGCAATGGGCATATGCGACATGCGCAAAGATGTGCCGGGAATATGATCGCTTCCAGCGCGTGTCGACCAAGGTCGACACCTACCAGTGCTTGGCCATGGCATGTCGATTGCGGCGGCGGTAGTGCCGGCCGCTGGCCGGCATCGGCGACGGTGCAGGAGCGTGTCGACCAAGGTCGACACCTACCGGAGCGGGGATCCTCACCCCACCTTCGAGGGGCCCGTACGCCAGCGGCTGGGGACCAGGCCGAAGCGCTTGCGGAACGCGGCGGCGAAGTTGCTGGGGTGGCGGTAGCCGCTGGCGGCGGCGGCCTGCTCAACCGTCCATCCGTTTTCGCGCAGGCCCTGTTCGGCATGGCGCATGCGCTGTTCATGCAGGTAGTCGAACACCGAACTTCCATACTGCTGGGCAAAATGGCGGCGCAATGAGCTGGGGCTCATGCAGGCCAGCCGGGCCAGCTCGACCAGGCTGTGTGCATGGCTGGGGTCGTCATGCAGGTAACTGCGTACCCGTTCCAGGCGCTCGCGCTGGCCGGCACGCAGCGTGCGCACCGGGTCGGTCTGCAGATCCTCGGCCTGCAGGCCGAGGGCCAGCAGCTGCAATGCCACGCCTTCGCGCCACAGCGCGTCGATGCCGTCCTGCCACGGGCTGTCGAACAACTGGCCCAGCACCGGCAGCATGGCGTGGGGAATGGCCCAGTGGCGGCATTCCAGGTGCGTGCCAAGCGCTTTTTCCAACTGTGGCATCTGGAAAACATCCGCGTCGATGCCACCCGGCACGATCACGCTGACCCCGCGCAGGCGCGTTTCGCCGGGGTGCGCGCCGGTCATCTCGATCTGGTCGCGATGGTGGGCGGTCATCGCGGTGCCGGCACGCAGGGTGAAACTTCCGCGTCGCGGGATACGCACGTCGACCTGACCCTGCAGCATCACGCGGATGGCGAGCCCGGGCCGCTGTTGCGCGGTCGCCACATAGGGGAACCGGTTATGCACGTCGGAGGCGATCAGGCTCATGCCACCGCGCATGAACTGTTCGTTGACTTCGCCGCGGCCGGCCCACTGGTCGTCACGCAGGTGTTCCGGATCAGCGCGGTAATCGAAGCCGTGGCGTTGGCCGAAGCGGCGGTAATCGGCAAAGGTGAAGTATCGGGACATCGCTCGGCACGTACAGGAGGGGGAGGCGCTGGCGCCATGAGCCCATGTGCTGCCCCGCGTAGCGGGCAGCCTGGAAGGCCGGAAAACGCCAGGTTGGAAGGAATGTGTCGAAGAAACTGGAAACGTTTCCCATTGTCGCTGCGAATCATTCGCAGGGGATTTGAATACGGTCAAACCGATTGGTCATTACGGCCAAGTTGAACGGAGTGCCGGACATACGCCAGCGTTTTGCCGCTATATCCGTACTTGATTCCCTACATGAACTTCGGTTGAGGTTTCATTGCTGGAACGATCATCCGCGGACAGGCTGTTGGTCTGCTCGTCACAGCGGCCGGCGTAAGGTGATGGATTGGCGGCCGCGCGCCGCATCGCTACCCCCACCGATGGAGAATGCAGATGATTGATTACCAGCTGACCGGCAAGACCGCGATCGTGACCGGCGGCGTGTCGGGCATCGGCCTGGCCGTGGCACAGACGCTGGCCGCATCCGGTGCCCGTATTTCGGTCTGGGACCTCAAGCAGGATGCGGTGGATGCCACCGTGGCGCAGTTGCGCAGCACCGGCGCACAGGCCATCGGCATCGCGCTGGACGTCACCGACGATGCAGCGGTGGAGGCGGCGGTGCAGCGCACGGTCAAGGAACTTGACGGCCTGCATGTGGCGGTCAACAACGCCGGTATCGGCGGGCCGGCGGCCAGCAGCGGCGACTATCCGATCGAGGGCTGGCAGCGGGTCATCGACGTCAACCTCACCAGTGTGTTCCTGTGCCAGCGTGCGCAGATCCAGGCAATGCGGGCCGCTGGAACCGGCGGCAGCATCATCAACATGGCCTCGATCCTGGGCCAGGTGGGCTATGCCGGTTCCACCGCTTATGCGGCGGCCAAGCACGGCGTGGTCGGGCTGACCCAGACCGCCGCGTGGGAACATGCGGCCGACGGCATCCGTGTCAACGCGGTGGGTCCGGGTTTCATCAGCACGCCGCTGCTGGAGAAGATGGACCCGAAGGTGCGCGCCACGCTGGAAGGACGGCACGCGCTGAAGCGACTGGGCACGGCCGAGGAAGTGGCGGCATTGGTGGCCTGGTTGGCCAGCGACGACGCCTCGTTTGCGACCGGCGCGTACTACGCCATCGATGGTGGCTACCTGGCGCAGTGATGCGTTGAACGCAGGGTGCGGTGCCGCCGGGTGTCGCCCGGCGCTACCGGGTGAACGGACTGTGGCGTGGCCTTCACCTCTGTGCCACGGGGGCCACGCGACGCTCCGGGAAAACCCCGGAGCTTGGCCATGGAACTCACCCAGGATGTCTCGATCCTGCTGCGCGTAGCCGCAGCGATGCTGTTTGGCGGCGTGCTGGGCGTCGAGCGCGAGATGGGCAAGCACGCCGCTGGCCTGCGTACGCACATGCTGATCGCGGGGGCCGCTGCGCTGATCGTCGGCCTCGGCGACTCGGTGGCCGAGCATTTCCAGCAGGAGCGCTACCGCGACCTGCTGCAGGTCGATCCGGTGCGCCTGATCGAAGCGGTGGTGGCCTGTGTCGGCTTCGTTGCCGCTGGCACCATCCTGCGTGGGTCACGCGAGGACCAGGTCAGCGGCCTGACCACGGCCAGCTCGCTGATCATGGCAGCGGCCATCGGGATTGCGGTGGGGATCAGCAAGTACGTGATCGCCATCGGGGTGAGCGTGCTCTGCGTGCTGGTGCTGGCGGTGATGCGGCGGTTGGAGAAACGGATCTCGTAGGGAATCTCGAATTGCCGGCCAGCGGCCGGCACTACCATGCGGACTGAATGGTCGGACCAATATGAAGTCTAGCCCTATGGTCTAATAGGCACTTCGTCGGAGCGGCGGTTAAATCCGCTGCAAGTGGTCTGATCGAAATCATTATTGGTACGACCAATAATCGACAGCCATGGCGACCCACCGCCTGCGGTGGAGCACATCCCGCCCCAGTCGAGAGCCTTCATGCAGCCCTGGCAACACCTGTACGACCCCGCCGGCAACCTGTGGTTGTCCAGCCTGATCGCGCTGCTGCCGATCGCGTTCTTCTTCATTGCCCTGGCCGTGCTGCGCATGAAGGGCTGGCTGGCCGGCACGATCACCGTGGCCATCGCGCTTGGCGTGGCCCTGTTGTTCTACCGCATGCCGTTGAGCCAGGCGCTGGGCGCGGCCGGTTTCGGCTTCGTCTACGGCCTGTGGCCGATCGCCTGGATCATCATCGGCGCGGTGTTCCTCTACAAGGTCTCGGTCAAGACCGGTCAGTTCGACATCATCCGCGCCTCGATCCTGTCGGTGACCGAAGACCAGCGCCTGCAGATGCTGATGGTCGGTTTCGCGTTTGGTGCCTTCCTGGAAGGCGCGGCCGGCTTCGGTGCGCCGGTGGCGATCACGGCGGCGCTGCTGGTCGGGCTGGGCTTCAAGCCACTGTATGCCGCCGGCCTGTGCCTGATCGTCAACACTGCGCCGGTGGCGTTCGGTGCGATGGGCATCCCGATCATCGTGGCCGGGCAGGTCACCGGCCTGGATGCATTCGAGATCGGCCAGATGGCCGGCCGCCAGCTGCCGTTCCTGACTGTGATCGTGCTGTTCTGGATCATGGCCATCATGGATGGCTGGCGTGGCGTCAAGGAAACCTGGCCGGCGGTGCTGGTGGCCGGTGGCTCGTTCGCCATCGCGCAGTACCTGACCTCGAACTTCATCGGCCCGGAGCTGCCGGACATCACCGCCTCGCTGGCGTCGCTGGTGTGCCTGACCCTGTTCCTGCGCCGCTGGAAGCCGGCACGGATCTTCCGCTTCGATACCGAAACCAGCGCCGAGGCGGCCGCGCAGGCACTGGAGGCACCACGCTACAGCGTCGGCCAGATCGCCAAGGCGTGGTCGCCGTTCCTGATCCTCACCGCGATGGTCACGCTGTGGAGCATCAAGCCGTTCAAGTCGCTTTTCGCGGCAGGCGGCCCGTTGGAAGGCTGGGTGCTCAAGCTCCCGGTGCCGGGCCTGGACCAGAGGGTGCAGAAGATGCCGCCGATCGTCGACGCGCCGCTCAGCTATGAGGCGATCTACAAATTCGACTGGTTCTCGGCCACCGGCACCGCGATCTTCCTTGCGGCGGTGATCGCGATCATCGCACTGCGCATTCCGGCCCGCTCGGCGCTGCAGACCTTCGGCGAAACCGTGCGTGAGCTGCGCATGCCGATCTACTCGATCGGCATGGTGCTCGCCTTCGCCTTCATCGCCAACTACTCGGGCCTGTCGGCAACACTGGCGCTGGCATTGGCGCACACCGGCGATGCGTTCCCGTTCTTCTCGCCGTTCCTGGGCTGGCTGGGCGTGTTCCTGACCGGTTCGGATACCTCGTCCAATGCGCTGTTCTCGGCGCTGCAGGCCACCACCGCGCAACAGATCGGCGTATCCGACGTGCTGCTGGTGGCGGCCAACACCACCGGTGGCGTTACCGGCAAGATGATCTCGCCGCAGTCGATCGCCATTGCCTGCGCGGCGGTCGGCCTGGCCGGCAAGGAGTCGGACCTGTTCCGCTTCACGGTCAAGCACAGCCTGATTTTCACCACGATGGTCGGCCTGATCACCCTGGCCCAGGCCTACTGGCTGACCTGGATGATTCCCTGAGCCATGCATGGCTGGCCGACCACCCGCTGTGCGCTTCGGGCCACAATGGCGCCATGAGCACGCAACGTATTTCGGACAGGGTGGCCGCGCAGCTGCGCGGCCTGGTGCAGGAACAGCGGCTGCGGCCGGGCGACCGGTTGCCCGCCGAGCGCACCCTGGCGGTGCAGCTGGGGGTCTCGCGCACCGCGCTGCGCGAGGCGATCGCGCAGCTGGCCAGCCAGGGCCTGCTGACTGCACGCATCGGTGGCGGCACCTACGTGGCCGAACCGGCGGCGCGCGCGCGGCAGGCGCTGGATGAACCGCTGGCGCCGTACCTGCCGCTGTTCCAGGGCGACCCGGAATACCGTTTTGACGTGCTGGAGATCCGCCACGCGCTGGAAGGTGCCACTGCCTGGCATGCGGCGCTGCGAGCCACCGATGAGGACCGTACGCGCATCGCGCAGGCCTTCCAGACCATGATGGACGCGCACGGCAAGGACGACCCCACCGGTGAAGCAGAGGCTGACGCGGCCTTCCACCTGTCCATCGCCGAGGCCTCCCACAACCTGGTGCTGCTGCAGGTGATGCGCGGCCTGTTCGAACTGCTGCAGACCAACATCTCGCAGAGCCGCGAGAAGCTCTACACCTCGGCGAGGACCTTCTCGCCCCTGTCCGACCAGCACCGCGAAATGATGGATGCGGTGCTGGCCGGCGACCCCGAACGCGCGCGCGCCGCCGCGCATGCCCACCTCGAGTTCGTGCACACCACGCTGCGCACGCTCGATGACAACGAAGCCCGGCGTGCGCGGGCCTCGCGCCTGCCTTCCCCACACGGTTGACCCCATGATCATCTCCGCCTCCACCGATTACCGTGCCGCAGCGCAACGCCGGCTGCCGCCGTTCCTGTTCCACTACATCGATGGCGGCGCGTATGCCGAGCACACGCTGAAGCGCAACGTTTCCGACCTGTCCGACATCGCGCTGCGCCAGCGCATCCTGCGCAACATGTCCGACCTGAGCCTGGAAACCGAGCTGTTCGGCGAAACGCTGGCAATGCCGGTGGCGCTGGCGCCGGTCGGCCTGACCGGCATGTATGCCCGCCGCGGTGAAGTGCAGGCGGCGCGCGCGGCCGACAGCCGGGGCATCCCGTTCACCCTGTCCACCGTATCGGTGTGCCCGATCGAGGAAGTGGCACCGGCCATCCAGCGGCCGATGTGGTTCCAGCTGTACGTGCTGCGCGACCGTGGCTTCATGCGCAATGCGCTGGAGCGGGCACAGGCCGCCGGCGTGACCACGCTGGTGTTCACCGTGGACATGCCGGTGCCGGGCGCGCGCTACCGTGATGCACACTCCGGCATGAGCGGCCCGAATGCCTCGCTGCGCCGCATCGGCCAGGCCGTCACCCATCCGCACTGGGCGTGGGACGTCGGCCTGTTCGGCCGTCCGCATGACCTGGGCAACATCTCCACCTACCGCGGCAACCCGACCGGGCTGGAGGATTACATCGGCTGGCTGGGCAGCAACTTCGATCCGTCCATTTCGTGGAAGGACCTGGAGTGGATCCGCGAGTTCTGGAAGGGCCCGATGGTGATCAAGGGCATCCTCGACCCGGATGATGCGCGCGATGCGGTCAGGTTCGGTGCCGATGGCATCGTGGTCTCCAACCACGGTGGTCGCCAGCTGGATGGCGTGCTGTCTACCGCACGTGCATTGCCGGCCATCGCCGATGCGGTGCAGGGCGACCTGAAGATCCTCGCCGATTCGGGCATCCGTACCGGCCTGGACGTGGTGCGCATGCTGGCGCTGGGGGCCGATACCGTGCTGCTGGGGCGCGCCTTCGTCTATGCGCTGGCCGCGCAGGGCGAGGCCGGCGTGGCCAATCTGCTGGACCTGATCGCCAAGGAGATGCGCGTGGCGATGACACTGACCGGCGCGCGCCGCATCGCCGACATCAGCCGCGATTCGCTGGTCAACCTGCCATGAGTGGCCATGACGCCGTGCTGGCGCAGTTGCGCGACGCGGTCGGCAGCCGCCATGTGTTGACCGGCGACAAGGCCACGCGCCGCTTCCGTCGTGGCTACCGCTTCGGCGATGGCCCGGTGCTGGCGGTGGTGCGCCCAGGTACCTTGCTGGAACTGTGGTATGTGCTGCAGGCAGCGGTGCAGGGCGGAGCGGCGATCATCCTGCAGGCGGCCAATACCGGCCTGACCGGTGGCTCGACCCCGGATGGGGACGACTATGGGCGCCCGATCGTGCTGGTCAGCACGCTGCGCCTGACCGGCATCCAGCTGTTGAACGAGGGCCGCCAGGTGCTGTGCCTGCCCGGCGCCACGCTCGACCGCCTGGAGCAGACCCTGGCACCGCTGGGCCGCGAACCGCATTCGGTGATCGGCTCCTCCTGCATCGGCGCCTCGGTGCTGGGCGGCATCTGCAACAACTCCGGCGGCGCGCTGGTGCGCCGTGGCCCGGCCTATACCGAGCTGGCGCTGTATGCGCAGGTCGATGCGCAGGGCCAGTTGCAGCTGGTCAACCACCTCGGCATCGCGCTGGGTGATACGCCCGAGCAGATCCTGCAGCGCCTGCAGGCCGGTGACTATGCCGCTGACGACGTGGGTGACGGCGATGGCCGCGCCGCGTCTGATCCACGCTACGCCGAGGAAGTGCGCCGGGTCGATGCCGATACGCCGGCACGCTTCAACGCCGACCCCAGCCGCCACTTCGAAGCGGCCGGTTCGGCCGGCAAGCTGGCGGTGTTCGCGGTGCGCCTGGATACCTTCGAAAAGGAGCCCGCCGAGGTCTTCTACATCGGCAGCAACCGCACCGACAGCCTCACTGCGATCCGGCGCCAGCTGCTGACCGGCTTCGAGCGCCTGCCGATTGCCGGCGAGTACATCCACCGCGATGCCTATGACATCGGCGAGCGCTACGGCAAGGACAGCTTCCTGTTGATCGACCGCCTCGGCACTTCCCGTGTGCCCGCCGCGTTCGCATTGAAGAGCCGGGTCGATGGATGGTTCGAACGGCTGGGCCTGCGCGGGGTAACCGACCGGGTGATGCAGGTGCTGACCGGCCTGCTGCCCTCGCACCTGCCCAGGCGCATGGGTGAATTCCGCCAGCGCTACGAGCATCACCTGTTGCTGAAGGTCTCCGCACAGGACGCGGCGGCAACCGAGGCCTGGCTGCGCGGCTTCTTCGCCGATCATGAGGGTGGTTACTTCCACTGCACGGCCGATGAGGGGCGCAAGGCGTTCCTGCATCGCTTCGCGGTGGCCGGCGCGGCGGTGCGCTACCGCGAAGTGCATCGGGACCAGGTGCAGGATATCGTGGCGCTGGACATCGCCCTGCGCCGCGATGATGCCGACTGGTTCGAGCAGTTGCCGGCCGATATCGACGGCCGCCTGCTGCACAAGCTGTATTACGGGCACTTCCTGTGCCACGTGTTCCACCAGGACTACATCGCGCGCAAGGGCGAAGACCCGATGGCGATCGAGCATGCGATGTGGGCCCTGCTGGACCAGCGCGGCGCCGAGTATCCGGCCGAGCACAACGTCGGCCACCTGTACCCGGCCAAGCCGGCCCTGGCCGGGTTCTACCGGCAGCTGGACCCGAGCAATACGTTCAATCCGGGCATCGGCCAGACCTCGAAGGAAAAAGGGTGGGGTGGCTGCGACTGCGGATGATGCAGAGCCGAGCCTATGCTCGGCTGCTCTTCCCGACAGACAGCCGTCGAGCATGGCTCGACGCCACCCGGACAGCGGTTACCATCGGAATCCCGTACGCAGGAGCCGCCCATGCCCACCATCGTTGCCCGCGCGACCCTGTGCGCTGCATTGCTGGCAACCCCGCTGCTGGTGCTGGCGCAGTCCGCGATCCTGCCGCAGCAGCGCGACGCCGCCGGCAACGTGATGGAGCCGCTGGGGCAGGTGCTGGAACAGGGAGGGCAGGGCGAAGCACGCATGCAGTACTGCACCCTCGATCGTGCCTGGTGCGTGCGTGTGCAGCCGGTGGCCGAGGACGGCGATCGGCCGACGACGCTGGAAGTCTCTGAACGGGAGGCTGGCGAAAGCGAGCCGCACACCTACCACGTCAGCATCGACGTGCCGCAGGAAAGCGAGCTTTCGCTGTGGCCGTGGATCGTGCGGCTTGCGCCTGGCGTTGGCAGCGATGAGGTAGTGAGCGACCCGCGGCAGCGCGCCCGCCAGAACGTGCTGGTGGGCGGTATCGTCAAATTCAGCACGATGTACTCAGGCGGTGGTGCCGACGCGTCCACGCTGCAGCTGGCGCGCGTGCGTCACCTGCAGGATGACATCCAGGTGGACGACGACGTGCTGACCCTGCCATGGCTGGGCAACGCGATGATCCGCGCCTGTTTCAGCGAGCAGGACATGAAGCAGCGCGCAGGCGCCTGCCACGACGAGTACGGGTTCTCGGCAAGGCTGGCGCTGGATACCGCCGCCGGGGGCATGCCGGTGCTGCGCTACCAGACGGTGGCGACGCGGTTCCCGGCCGGTGTCTCACGCTTCGAGGATTCGCTGGCCAAGGGGCCGCTGAAGAAGAAGGACCTGCGCACCGAGCAGGACCTGGCGTGCAGCTACACGCGGTTGTTCCGCTTCAGTGATGGGGTGTTCCACCCCGACCAGGCGCTGCCGGACTGCGCGGGGTATACCGAGCCCTGAGCTGTAGAGCCGAGCCTGCGCTCGGCTGTCACGGAAGCGCAGCCGGGCATGGGCTCGGCTCTACAGCGCCTACTCGCAGCGGGTGGCGGTGATGATGTTGTCCTTGTCCACGTACACGCGCAGGCGGTCGTGGCGGATGTCCTTGGTGGTGATGGTGTTAGGGCCGATCGGGTTGACCAGGCCGGCACCGCTTTCGCTGGACAGGCGGCGGATGTTGGGCTCATTGGCAGGCTGGCCGATTGCCCAGCCCAGCTGGCTGGCGTCGCAGTGGCCGGTACCCTTGACCTGCGGACCGGGGGTGCTGACGCAGGCCGACAGCAGCAGGGCCGACGCGGGTAGCAACAGGGACAGACGGAAGGCGGACATGCAGCGCTCCTGCGCAGGGAAGATGGGCGGAACGATAGCACCCGGCGCGCGAAAGGCGTCAGCGCCCCGGTCATTGCCGGCACAGCATGGTCATTGCATAGTGGGAGGGATGACTGGCATCGCGCCAGCGGGCAGGCCGGGCCATTCCGGTGCAGGTGCTGGACACGGTATGACGGCAGACAGTTTCCGCGACAAGCGCAGGGCGATGACGGTACTTGCAGTATCGGTGCTGGCCGTGGCGTGCGCCGCCACTGCCGCCGAGCCAGTGCCGGCCGCAGCCGCGGAAACGCCGGTGTTCGGCGCGTGGCGCAACCTTCAGACCGAGGCCGGCTACGCGCCGGCCCAGCGCGATCTGGCCTTCGCCATGCTGCCGCAGGCCGCGACCCGCGGCGACCGTTTCGCCATCCTCGACCGTGAAGGCAAGCGGGCGGTGTGTTGCCTGCAGGTGGCCAGCCCGTCGCTGGGCGTGGCCGCGCTGCGCGAGCAGTACCACCTGCCGCAGGCCTGGGTGACCGACCTGAGCAATGGCCGCAGCCCGGCGCGTCCTTATCTGCCGCATGTCTACGCGATGCAGCGGGTGGACGAACTGGCAGACTACGGCTTCGCCGATGTGCCCGGGGCCTACAGCGACCTGGGCGGGCTGCTGATCCCCGAGGGCGCCGCCCTGGAGGACGATGGCAGTGCCGTCCTGCTGGGCGACAACCGTTATTCCCTGCATTTCCAGCGCCAGCCGCACGCCGATGACGATGGCGCGCTGGACCGCTACACCCTGCAGGGCGGCGACGGCGAGGCCCCGTTCGTGGTTGAAGTGCCGTTCGGCACCTACTGACTGCAGCACTGCACTGGCTAGAATGCAGCGCGGCGCCGTCTGCCGTGCCTGTTCCGTGAGTTGCTGCCGTGTCCCTGCGCCCTTTGCTGCTGTCGTCCCTGCTGCTGTTGTCCGCCTGCGCCAGCGCGCCACCTCCACCGCCGGCCCATTCCGATGCGCTGTGGCGCTTGATCGAGCGTGACTGCAAGGCGGTGGAAGGACCGCGTGGCAGTTGCCTGCGGGTGGAGACGGCGGCCGACCGCCGCGACGTGCTGGTCAAGGATGCGCACGGTGACTACCAGTTCCTGCTGATGCCGCTGGACAAGGTCAGTGGCATCGAGAGCCACGGCCTGTACCAGCGTGGGGTGCCCAACTATTTTGCGGCCGCCTGGCAGGCGCGCGGGCATACCGAACAGGCCCTGGGCCGGCCGCTGCCGCGCGGCGTGGCCAGCCTGGCACTGAATTCGCCGCACGGTCGCTCGCAGCACCAGCTGCATATCCATGTCGACTGCCTGCGCGCGGATGTGCTGCAGGCACTGGATGCACATGCCGGTGCGCTCGGTCCGCGCTGGTCACCGTTTCCGGTGCCGCTGCGCGGGCATCAGTACCAGGCCTATCTGCTGCCCGGTGCAGAACTGACCGCCAATCCGCTCAATCTGCTGGCCTATGGCCTGAGCGGTGTGGGCGATGTGGGCCAGTGGAGCCTGGTGGTGGCCGGGCGCGGCGAGGTGCAGGGCGGCCCCGGCTTCATCCTGCTGGCTACCCGCGTGGATGCCGCCAGCGGCAACGATGCCAGCGGCGAGGAACTGCAGGACCATGCCTGCACGGTCTTGACCGGTGCCGGTGCGGCACTGGAGCGGGTGCGCTAGCCGATCGGCTGCTGGCAGCTGCGCCAGGCCGACGCGGTCAGCGCCAGCAGCTGACGGTCATGCCATCCCTGCGCGTCCAGATGGTAGTCGCGCAGGATCCCTTCGCGGATGAACCCATGGGCCTGCAGCGCCTGGGCAAACGGGCTGGTGCAGCCTGGCGGCAGCAGCACGAAGAGGCGGTGCAGGCCGACATCGTCGAACAGGAACGGGCACAGTGCCCGCAGTGCCGCCTGCGGATGGGGGTGCCGGTGCTGCAGCGATTGCAGCTCGGCGCAGCGCGAGTGCAGCGACTGCAGGCGGATATGCAGCTGGTCGTGCAGTACGCCCTGCACGTCGTCGAACACACCCAGCACCAGCAGGTCGTTGTCTTCCTGCAGGCGTGAACGATAGACGCTGGCGAGGAACCGCGCCTCTTCATCAATGCCATGGGGATGCCGCTGGCCGCGCTGGCACTGGTCGTCGAAGGCGCGCCAGCGTGGCAGGTCGGTGCGCTGGAACGAACGCAGGGTGATGGGCGTGGCCTGGAGGTGGAGCAAGTGGCGGCGCAGGACGGGTCGTAGTGGAGCGAAGTGGGTGGAAGGGGCGCTGTTGGTCATCCCGGCACGATGCGCATCACCGACGCGCCAGGCCATGCAATTCATTGCAAAAGTGGGGTGGTGCCGTAAACGCGTCTGATTCGGTTCAGGCATAAGCCCATCAGGGCTGGTCATTTCCGTTGAAACCACCCATTCAGGACACTTTCGTTACGGGATCGTTATGTGTCGTACCGGCTGCGGCTCCCGTACCACCCGCCCACTCCCCCAGGAAGCCCATGTCCGCCTCCCACAAGGCGATGCGCCCGCGTCCGCTGGTGCTCGCGCTGTCGTCCCTGATGCTGGCCTCGCTGCCGGCCTTCGCGCAGGAAAGCGCGCCCACCACATTGCAGGAAGTGAAGGTCACCGGCTCGCGCATTCCACGTGCCAGTGTCGAGGGACCCTCGCCGGTGACGGTGATCAGCCGCGAGCAGATCGACGCACAGGGCTACCGCAATGCGTTCGACGCCCTCAGCGCGCTGACCGAGAACACCGGCAACGTGCAGGGCGAGGATTTCGGCAATACGTTCACGCCGGCCGCCAACACCATCAATCTGCGCGGGCTGGGTCCGAACCGCACGCTGGTGCTGGTCAACGGCCGTCGCCAGGCCGACTACCCGCTGGCCTACGAAGGCTCGGTGAACGTTGTCAACCTGGCCAACATTCCCAGCGCCCTGATCGAACGCATCGAAGTGCTGGCTGCCGGTGCGTCGGCGGTGTACGGCTCCGACGCCATTGCCGGTGTGGTCAACATCATCCTCAAGGACCGCTTTGAAGGCGTGGACGTGAACGTGCGCGCCGGCGGCACCCAGCAGGGCGGCGGTGACAACCAGCGCGTGCAGGTGGTGGGCGGCAGTTCCGGCGAGCGCTGGGACGGCCTGTTCGGTTTCGAGTTCGACGTGCGCAAGGCGATCCACGCGCGCCAGCGCGACTTCATGGATTCGCTGGACGATGACCCGGCCGGCAAGGCGCCGCAGGCGACCGCGATCGCCTATCGGCGCAATGCTGCCACCGGCCGCAACATCGATCCGGGCGTCAACGGCTGCGACGCCGCGTCGGACATCTATGGCGGCAGCGTGTTCCGTGCCAACAACCCGCGCCAGGGCTGGTACTGCGGCAGCAACGAGGCCGCCGCCAGCTACTGGACCGTGCAGACCCAGAAGCGCAATCTCAACGGCTACGGTCTGCTGACCTTCCACGTCAACGAGACCACCGACCTGTTCGCCGATCTGGCCGTGGGCAGCGCACGCATCACCAACAACACCCGTGCGCCCACCTGGACCTCGGCCCGCAACTACTTCTACAACCAGACCACCGGCAACCTGGAAAGCTGGTACCGCCGGTTTGCGCCGGAGGAAATCGGTGGCCTGCCGCGCAATGCCAACCGCTTCCTGGAAAATTCGTGGTCATTCAACGTCGGCGCGCGCGGCCAGATCGGCGACAGTGGCTGGGACTATGAGGCGGTCTACAGCCGTTCGCGTTACGAGAACCGCACCCGCCGCCCGGTGCTGCTGGCCGGTATCAACGAATACCTGCTGGGCCCGAAGCTGGGCGTGCGCAATGGCGTAGAGGTCTATGCGCCGGATCCCGCGCGCCTGTTCCAGCCGCTGAGCCCGAACGAGTACCAGAGCCTGTCCGGCTACCAGGAGAGCCGCAACGCGGCGTGGCTGCAGACCTTCAGCGCCAGCGTCAACGGCCGTTTGTTCGCGCTGCCCGGTGGCGACGCTGCATTGGCGGCGGTGGTCGAGGCCGGCAGCCAGGGCTACCGCAACCGCCCGGACCCGCGACTGGGCACAGGCGAGTTCTGGAACACCAGCGCCGGTATCGGTGCCGGCGGTGATCGTGACCGCTATGCGGCCGGCGTGGAGCTGCAGTTGCCGTTGCTGAAATCGCTGACCACGACGCTGGCCGGTCGCTATGACCAGTATCGCGCCGGTGGCGAGCACATCGGCAAGGCGACCTGGAGCTTCGGCGTCGAGTTCCGCCCGATCGAGAGCCTGTTGATCCGCGGCTCTGCTGCGACCAGCTTCCGTGCGCCGGACATGAACTACGTGTTCGCGACCGAGACCCGCGGCTACAACCCGGGCATGACCGACTACTGGCGCTGCCGCACCGCAGGCCAGTCGTACGACAACTGCGACTACAACGGCCTGTCGATCGACTACAGCAACCGCGCCAACGCGCAGCTGCAGCCGGAAACCGCTAAATCCTATGGTTTCGGCGTGGTCTGGTCGCCGCTGTCCGGCCTGGATTTCAGTGCCGACTACTACGACATCCGCATCGACAACGAGGTCACCAGCCTCGATACCAGCCGCATCCTGCGCGACGAAGCCGATTGCCGCCTGGGCCGCACGCTGGGTGGCGAAGCGCGCGATATCGGTTCACCGCTGTGCCAGGACGCGCTGTCGCGGGTGATCCGCAACCCGTCCACTGCAACCGTGCAGCCGGACCAGGTGACCCGCGTGCTGATCAATCCGATCAACGCGGCCTCCGAATCGGTGCGTGGCCTGGACCTGAAGGGTAACTGGCGTTTCGATGCCGGCCGCTATGGCCGCTTCACTACGCGCCTGGCCTATACCGTGGTGCTGGAGCACACGTACCGGCAGTTCTCCGATGATCCGGAGCGTGACATCCGCAATTCGCTGGATGACTACCAGTGGCGCAGCAAGGCCAATGGCAGCATCACCTGGAACCAGGGTGACTGGACCACCACGCTGTACGGCAACCGTTTCGGTTCACTGCCGAAGACCGATGGCAGTGGCCGCATCGCGCCGTACATGACCTACAACGCCAGCGTGTTCCGCCAGTTCGGCGAGAACCTGTCGGTGGGCGTGATCGTCAACAACCTGCGTGACAGCCGCCCGCCGGCGGACAGGAACGGTGGCGGCTGGCCGTTCTATCCGGTTGGCAACTACGACCCGTATGGCCGCCAGTACTGGCTGCAGCTGGACTACCGGTTCCGCTGATCCGGCTGGCAAACAGAAGGCCCGGCAATGCCGGGCCTTCTGCTGTGTCGATGTCCGCTGTGATGGCGGGCGCCGGTGGTCTAAGGCAGTGCCTGCTGCAGGTACGACTCGATGACGTAGCTGAAGGGCTGCTGCTGGCGATCGCGCAGCAGGGCGCGCACTTCCAGGATCACGCTGCGGTCGCCTTCGCCACGCGGTGGCCAGAAGGTCTGGTCAGCCAGTGTCTGGCGCTGGAAGCCGAGCGGGCCAACCACGCGGCCAAAGGGTTCGTCGGTGCTGTCCAGCACCTGGTTCATGGCGGGACTGAGGTGGTCCGGCAGGTACCAGTTGTCGGCCTCGGAGAGTACGCGGCTGCCACAGACCAGCTGCACACGGCGGTAGCGAAGGGCGGTGCCGGGTTTCGCACCCAGTGCCTGCAGCACGTCGGCCGGTGCTGTCTTGTCCTGGCCGTGTACACGCACCGCGCGCACCCGCGCCTGTTCGGCCAGGCCGTGTTCGGCGCACCAGTGTTCCAGGGTGGCGGTGGCGCTCTGCCCGGAAAGCACACGCTGGTGCAGCCGCTCGACCAGCGCAGCCGGGGCGATGCGCTGTTGGCCAGGCGGCGCCTGCAGCGGCGCGGTGGCGGCCGCATCAGTGGCGGACAGGCTGGCCATCGGGGCAGCAGCCAGCAGGGACGCGGCCTGCCAGCGGCGGAGACGATCGTGGCGGTCGGACGGGCCCATGCGGCATCACAGCGGAAACAGGTGCCTATGGTACCCGTTCAGGCGTGTGCACGGCGTGGCTGCGAGCCGCCGTCGCGGCGGCATTCATCGTTCTGATGAATGTGTGGCATCCAGATATTTCGTTGGCCGATGGCAGTGCCAGCGCGCAGGATGGCGCCATGACTTGGCTTTCCGGGAGTTTCCGATGACGCTTCAGTTCGTCCATGGCGCGGTTGATCGCGAGGGCGCGCCGCTGCATTTCCACATCCACAACGGTCGTATCAGTGGTCTCAACGGTGATACTGCGCCGCGCGAGGGTGCGGAACCCGTCGACTTGCAGGGCTGTGCAGTCCTGCCGGGCCTGGTCGACGGTCATATTCATCTGGACAAGAGCTTCGTCGGCGACCGCTGGCACCCGCACCAGCCGGTGAACAGCCTGCGTGAGCGTCTGGCGGTGGAGAAGGCCGCGGTGGCGGGTGCCGCGCCGATGGTGGACCGTGCCGAGGCCTTGATCCGCCAGTGCAGCCGCTTCGGCACGGTGGCGATGCGCTGCCACGTGGATGTCGACGGCAGCACCGGCCTGCGTCATCTCGAAGCAGTGCGCGAGGCCGCGCTGCGCTGCGCCGACATCATGCGGATCCAGCTGGTGGCGTTCCCGCAGGCCGGGGTGATGTCCTGTCCCGGCACCGCCGCCGTACTGGAGCAGGCCCTTGCCGCAGGGGTGGAGGTGCTGGGCGGCATCGACCCGACCACGCTCGACGGCGATGCCGAAGGCCAGCTGGCCCTGCTGTTCGGCCTGGCCGAGCGCTATGGCGTGCAGCTGGACATCCACCTGCATGAGCCCGGCGAAACCGGACTGGCCCAGCTGCTGCGCATCGCCGCACGCACCCGTGCCGCCGGCCTGCAGGGGCGGGTGGCGGTCAGCCATGCCTACTCGCTGGGCGACGTGCCGCTGGCGCGCGCGCTGCAGGTGGGTGAAGCGCTGGCGACGGCGGGCGTAGCGATCATGAGCAACGCGCCGGGCGACCATCCGTTCCCGCCGCTGCGTGCATTGCATGACGCCGGCGTGCGCGTGTTCGCCGGCAATGACAACATCCGCGACTGCTGGTGGCCGTACGGCAATGGGGACCTGCTGCAGCGCGCGATGCTGCTGGGCTACCGCTCGGGCTTCTACACCGATGGCGACCTGATGCTGGCGCTGGACATGGTCACCACCCATGCCGCGCAGGTGATCGGGCTGCCGCAGCACGGCATCGCCGAAGGCCGGCCGGCGACGTTCGTGGCCGTGCGTGCAGACCATGGCCCGGCGGCCGTGGCAGGGGTGCCGGTGGAGCGCCGGGTGGTGGTTGACGGCCGTTGGTTGTAGATCCACGCCGTGCATGGAGGGAACCATCGCGTGGTCTCATTCATCCACACATGGCGTGGATCCACCTCGATGTGTCGTCAGGCGTAATCGTCGGCGCGGGTAGCGACGAACGCTTCCAGCCACGCAAGCAGGTGGGCGATGTCGATGACTTCGCCCTGTTCGACGCGCTTGAGCAGCAGTGTGCTGGCGCCGATCTGCAGGCTGCTGTCGGCATAGCGCAGCACTGCATCGATGCCCCAGGCGTCGGTGACCTGCATCCAGGCCAGCCCCGGCACGCGTTGGGCCAGGGTATCGCCGAACGCCACGCCCAGCGCTTCCCAGCCATCGCAGTCGTCACGCTCGATCAGCTCGGCATCGATCACGCGCTGCAGCGTGCTGGCCGCCAGCGGCCATTGCACCGGCAGCGTCGGGAAGCCGGCGGCGACGCGCGCGGCGATCAGCGAGCGCTGGTGCTGCAGGTGCGTCTGCAGGGCGGCGGGCAGGGGGGCGAAGCGGGCGGGGATTTCGTCGGACATGACACGATGCCGTGGAGCACGGAAACAGGGGGCACTCTAGCGGCAGAGCCGTGACTTCCGCGCGACAGGCGTGATCAGCTTTCGATGGTCAATGCGCGGATTTCGCTTCGGGGTCAGATCCGTTTCGGAAAACGGATCTGACCCCACGCGGGACGATGTTGCCGTCGCGGCTGCCGGCCAGCGGCCCACGCTACCGCAGTTGCAGTGGTCAATCCGGTTCGCGCTGCACCTGCCGCCACAGCTCGCTGGCCAGCGCGCGCACCGCATCGTCGGCGTCCGCACGATGCAGCAGGCCGATTTCGTAGTTGTCGATCACCGGCAGGTCGCGCTCACCATCGATGATGCGATGATCGCGGGCGACCGCGCGGCGGGGCAGCAGGCTGATGCCGATGCCATCGGCCACGGCGCCCTGGATGCCACTCAGCGACGAGCTGGTGAAGGCGATGCGCCAGCGCAGGCCCAGCGCTTCCACGGCGTGGATCATCTCGTCGCGGTACAGCCCGCGCGGCGGGAAGGTGACCAGCGGCAGCGGGTCCTGCTGCAGGCAGCTGCTGCGCAGGCTGTCGATCCAGTGCATCGGCTCGCGGCGGCAGTGCACCGCCTGGCGGCTGTTGCGGCGCTGCTTGACCAGCACCAGGTCCAGTTCGCCGTGATCGAAGCCGTGGGCCAGGTCGCGGCTGAGGCCGCTGCTGATTTCCAGCTTCACCTGCGGGTGACGGCGGCTGAAAGCGGCCAGCATGCGTGTGGTCTGCGCGTTGACGAAGTCCTCGGGGACACCGATGCGCACCGCGGTTTCCACGGTGGCGCCGGCCAGCGCCTGCGCCATTTCCTCGTTCAGGTCGAGCATGCGCCGCGCATAGCCGAGCAGGGTGTGGCCGGCGTCGGTGGGGTGCACGTCGCGGTGGCCGCGCTCGAGCAGGCGATGCCCCGCCAGCTCTTCCAGGCGGCGCACCTTCTGGCTGACCGTGGACTGGGTCGAATGCAGGCGGGTGGCGGCCGTGGTGAAGCTGCCGCAGTCGGCCACCATCACCAGCGCCCGCAGCAGGTCCAGTTCGAACAGGGTTCTATTCGATTTGGCACTGTCTTCCATTTGAACATTTCACTTCTGGATACCCAGGCCGACTTCTACCATGCAGGGCAGGGGCCGGCAATGCCCGGCTGTTGCTACCGTCGCACGGCGTTCCGTGGCGACGGACATGAGGAGACACTGTCATGCGCGTCCATCATTCCGCTGGCTGGCCTGCGCCGTTCACGCGCGTGCTGCTGTTGTGCCTGCTGGCCATGGTCACCCCCGCCTGCACCGCCACGTCCCGGGCCGACGCAGACGCGCGCCTGCGGGATGCTGCCAGCCGCGGCGACGCCGATGCGGTGCGGCAGGCGATCGAGGATGGCGCCACGCTGGAGGCGCGCGATGGCCAGGGTCGCACGGCGTTGCTGCTGGCCACGCAAGGCAACAACGTGGATGCCGCGCGCGAGCTGATCGAAGCCGGTGCCGACGTCAATGCCAAGGACGCCATGCAGGACAGCGCCTACCTGTACGCCGGCGCGCGGGGCCTGGATGAGATCCTGGCGATGACGCTGGCGCATGGCGCCGATCTGCGCAGCACCAACCGCTATGGCGGCACCGCGCTGATTCCGGCCGCCGAGCGTGGCCACGTCGCCACCGTACGTACGCTGCTGCGCGCGGGCGTGGCGGTCGATCATGTGAACCGCCTGCACTGGACCGCGCTGCTGGAAGCAATCCTGCTCGGCGATGGCGGTGCGCGCCACCTGCAGATCGTGCAGTTGCTGCTGGAGGCCGGTGCCGACCCGGAGCTGGCCGACGGCGACGGCGTGACGCCGCTGGCGCATGCGCGCCAGCGCGGCTATACCGGAATTGAGACCCTGCTGCGCCAGCACGGCGCGGTGCGCTGAATGCAAACCCCTTCCACCCGCACGCTGGGCGTGCCCATCAGGATGCTGTCCATGTTCCGTTCCCGTCCCTTGTCCCTTGCCATCCTCCTTGCGGTGGCACCGCTGTCGGCGTCTGCCGCCGAGCGCGCCGACCTGCTGATCCGCAATGCCACCGTGGTCGATGTCGAGCACGCCAGTACCCGGGCCGGGCAGAGCGTGGTGATCCGTGGCGAGGACATCGTCGCGGTCGGTCCGGATGCGCAGCTGCGCAGCCAGTGGAGCGCGGCCCGCCAGATCGATGCCAAGGGCAAGTACCTGATCCCGGGCCTGTGGGACATGCACGTGCACTTTGGTGGTGGCCCGGCGCTGATCGAAGAGAACAAGGCACTGCTGCCGCTGTACATCGCGCACGGCATCACCACGGTGCGTGACTGTTCCGGCGACCTGCCCGAGCAGGTGCTGCAGTGGCGCGGGGAAATTGCCAAGGGCACGCTGTTCGGTCCGCGGCTGCTCAGCTCGGGCGCGAAGATCGAAGGCCTCAAGCCGGTCTGGAAGGGCACGATCGAAGTGGGCAGCAAGGCCGACGTCGACAAGGCGATCACCCGCCTGCAGCACGACAAGGTCGATTTCGTGAAGATCACCGACAGCACGCTGAAGCCGGAACTGTTCCTGTACTCGGCCAGTGCCGCGCGCAATGCCGGATTCAAGGCGTCGGGGCACATCCCGATGGCGCTGACCGTGGAGCAGGCAATCGATGCCGGGCTGGCCTCGATCGAGCATCTGGACTACGCATTCAAGGCCGGGAGCAAGGACGAGGCGCAGATTGCGGGTGACTTCGGTGCCGGCCGCATCGACCGCGCCGAAGCCAACCGCCGCCTCGACGCCAGCTTCGACCGTGACACGGCGATGCGTGCCTACCGCGATTTCGCCAGGCGCGGCGTGTTCGTGACCCCGACCCTCAACGGTGGCCGCATCCTCGATTTCCTTGACCAGGATGACCACGCGAACGATCCGTACCTGGCTTACATCGGCCCGGGCCTGCGCGCGACCTACCAGTGGCGCGTTGAACGTGCCGCCAAGGCAACGCCAGCGCAGATCGAAGCGCGCCATGCGCAGTACCACCAGGTGGCCGCCGTGCTGCCGATGCTGCAGGAAGCCGGCGTGACGATCATCGCCGGCACCGATGCGGGCTTCCTCAACTCGTTCAACTTCCCGGGCATCGCCCTGCACCAGGAGCTGCAGCTGTTCGTGAAGGAAGGCTTGAGCGCGCCGCAGGCGCTGTCGGCGGCGACCCGTTCCGGCCCGGCCTGGTTCGGCCAGATGAATCGTTACGGGGGTGTTGCTCAAGGCAAGGCCGCCGATCTGGTGCTGCTGACCGCCAACCCGCTGCAGGACATTGCCGCCACCGAAAAGATCGACAGCGTGATCCTGCGTGGCAACGTGTATGACCGCGCCGCGCTGGACAAGATGCTGGCCGACACCAGGGCCAAGGTCGCGGCGTGGAATGCCGAGGCGGCGAAGGCGCAGTGATCGACAGGGTCAGAGCCCTTCCCCGTGGGAAGGGATCCGACCCTGTGGCTTCGATGCGGCCAGTGACCTAACGCGGTGCCGGCCGCATTCCGTGCAGCTGCGGCAGTGCGGCCTTCATCGCATCGATGAAGGCGCGCAGCCGTGGCGGCTGCTGGCGCGCGGCGGGAAATACCACGTGTACCGGCAGCGCCGGCGCCTGCCAGTCCGGCAGCAGCTGCACCAGCCGCCCTTGTGCGAGGTCTTCGGCCACCAGCCAGGCCGAGACCACCGCTGCACCCAGCCCAGCACATGCGGCCTGTTGCACCACGAACAGGTTGTCGCTGAGCAGGCGCGGGCTGATCGAAAGGGTATGCGCACGCCCCTGCGCGTCATGCAGCAGCAGGCGTTCGCGGTAGTAGGTGACCAGTGAAATCCACGGCAGTGCCTGCGCCTGTTCTGGTGTGTTGATCGCGGTGGCCTGCACCAGCGAGGGCGCTGCCACGACGATGCGCGGCACTTCGGCGAGCGGCAGTGCGACCATGCGCGGTTCGTCGACGGGGCCCACCCGCACCGCGCAGTCGATGCCTTCGGCGATGAAATCCGGGCGGCGATCTTCCAGGATCCACTCCAGGCTCAGCTGTGGGTGCTGGGCGAGGAAGGCGAGCATGGTCGGCAGCAGCTGCGCCTGGCCGAAGGCATGCGGCACCATCACCCGCAGGCGTCCGCGCAGCGTTTCCGGTTCGCCGTGCAGTTCGGCCTGCAGCGACTCCCATTCGTCGACCACGCGTTGCGCATGGCGCTGGCAGCGCAGGCCATCTTCGGTCAGCTGCAGGCCATGGGTGGAGCGCTGCAGCAGGCGCAGGCCGAGCTGCCGCTCCAGTGCCTGAAGGCGCCGGCTGACCGTCGGCTGGGTGGTGCCCAGCTGCACGGCGGCGGCAGACAGGCTGCCGGCATCGACGATGCGCAGGAAGGTGCGCAGCAGGTCCAGGCGATCGGCGCCGGTGGCGAGGTCATTCATGCGTGTCACGTATGAAGTATATGTGCAGGAGCCTACTACAGACGCATGGCGAATACGGGCAGGATACGCCCACTTCCTCCACCGGACTCCCCCATGTCTACCCCTTCGCTGTCCGTCGTCGCACCCGCGAACGCGCCTTCCACCCCGCTGGTGCTGGCGATGGCGGCCGGCGCCGGCTTTTCGGTCGCCTCGCTGTACTACAGCCAGCCGATGCTGGGCCTGATCGCGCAGGACCTTGGCGCAGGTGAGCGCGCCGCCGGGCTGGTGCCGACCCTGACCCAGCTCGGCTACGCGCTGGGCATCCTGCTGCTGGCACCGTTGGGCGATCGCTTCGACCGCCGCCACCTGATCCTGTTGAAGTCCGCGCTGCTGGCGTTGGCACTGGGCGCCGCAGCGATGGCCGGGCACCTGCCGGGCCTGCTGATGGCCAGCCTGCTGGTCGGGTTGATGGCCACGCTGGCGCAGGACATCGTGCCGGCCGCTGCGGTGCTGGCGCCGGATGCACAGCGCGGCCAGATCGTCGGCCGGGTAATGACCGGCCTGCTGCTCGGCATCCTGCTGTCGCGCGTGGTCAGTGGCGTGGTGGCCGAGGCATGGGGTTGGCGCACGCAGTTCGTGCTGGCCGCGGTATCGGTGGCGGCGATGGGCGCAGTGATGGCGCGTGCGCTGCCGCGTTTCGCACCGACCAGCACGCTGCGCTATCCGGCGTTGCTGGGCTCGTTGCTGGCGTTGTGGCGCGAGCAGCCGCAGCTGCGCCGCGCGGTGGCGAGCCAGTCGTTGCTGGCGGTCGGCTTCAGCGCATTCTGGTCGACGTTGGCGCTGATGCTGCATGCCCGCCTGGGCCTGGGCAGTGCGGCGGCGGGTGCGTTCGGTATTGCGGGTGCGGCCGGTGCGCTGGCCGCACCGTTCGCAGGACGTTTCGCTGATCGCCTGGGTTGCCATGCCGTGGCGCGGTTGGCGATCGCGGTGGCGCTGCTGGGCTTCGGCCTGCTGCTGGCCGAAGCCTGGCTGCCGGCCGCCGCGCTGCTGCCGCTGCTGGTGGTGAGTGCGCTGCTGTTCGACTTCGGTTTCCAGTCGGCGCTGGTGGCGCACCAGACGCTGGTCTATGGCCTGGTGCCGCCGGCACGCAGCCGGCTCAACGCGCTGCTGTTCACCGGCATGTTCATCGGCATGGCCGCTGGCGGTGCGCTGGGCAGCCTGGCGCTGGCGCAGTGGGGGTGGCACGGCGTGGCCTGGCTGGCGGTGATGTGCGCGGGCGGCAGTCTGCTGCTGCGTTTGAAGTAGGGGTGGTGTTCGGCAGGGCTTGCAGCCCTGCACCTGCGGTAGTGCCGGCCGCTGGCCGGCAACAGCGCAAACAGCGGATTTTCAGTAGCCTTCGACAGGTTCCTGCGGTCTGTTGAAACGGCTCTTGGGGTCAGATCCGTTTTCCGAAGGAAAACGGATCTGACCCCTGATTGATTTCGATATCTGACAGAAGTGTCGGCCAAGGTCGACACCTACCAAACGCCATCGGAATCCGTCAGAGGTGGGGCGGTGTCGGAGTGCGGGGTGTCAGCCGCATGGATGCGGCTGCCAAGCTTGCAGGGACGTACTTGCAGCGTCCCCGTAGTCCGACACCGCCCCGCCATCCCACGGAATCCATGCTGTTGCTGTTGCTGTTGCTCCAGCGCGTAGCGGGTGCAGGGCTGCAAGCCCTGCCGAACAACCCCCTAATCGTGACCGCTGTCGTCCAGGCTGATGATGCCGCGCCGCAGCGCCTGGGTCACCGCGTGCGTGCGATCACCCACCCCGAGCTTGTCCATCAGGCTCTTCATGTGCGCCTTCACCGTCTGCTCGGAAATCTGCATGCGCTCGCCGATGCGCTTGTTCGACAGGCCACCGGCCACATGCCGCAGCACCTCGGTCTCGCGCGGCGACAACCGGTCCTCCACCACGTGCGCGGCAATGCTCGCAGCGACTGCCGGTGGTATCGGTGCGCGCCGGCCGCCAGCGACCATGCGGATCGTATCGACCAGCTCGTGGCGCAGCATGTCCTTCAACAGGTACGCACTGGCGCCGGCCTGCAGCGCCCGTACCGCACGCACGTCACCGCGATAGGTGGTCAGCACGATGATGCGCGCACGCGGGTCCATCGCGCGGATCCGCACGATGGCTTCCACACCATCCAGGCGTGGCATCTGCAGGTCCATCAGCACCACGTCCGGCTGCAGCTGCTGATAGCGCTCGATGGCTTCCTCGCCATCGGCGGCCTCGCCGAGCAGGCGCAGGTCGGAATGGGCGCCCAGCAGCGCGGCCAGGCCGTCACGCAGCAGCGGGTGGTCGTCGACCACCAGCACGCCGATCGGGGCAGGGGACTCAGTCATGGTGGCTTCTACTCCAGGGCCAGCGCCAACGCGATGGGCGGCGGTGATACAGGCGACGGGCGGGAACCGCCAGCGCGACTTCAGTGCCCAGCCCGGGGCGGGTCCACAGCCGCAGCTCCGCGCCGAGGCGCTGCGCGCGCTCACGCATGCCCTGCAGGCCCCAATGGCCATGCCCGGCATTTTCGTCGGAGATGCCGACGCCATCGTCGCGCACGTGCAGCAGGAAGCACCGCGCGCCGTAGGACAGCTCTACCTCGATGGCGCTGGCATTGGCGTGGCGCAGTGCATTGCGGATGGCCTCGCGGCCGATCAGGAACACCTCCTCGGCGGCATCGGCCTGCAGCGGTGGTGTTGCGCCTTCCACAGTCAGGCGCAGCGGATTGGTGCCGTGCCCGGCGTATTCGGTAGGCGATGTTGAGCGAGGGCAGGGCCTTGTCGTTGCGGCTGCTGAAGGTCGCCGTGCCACCGGCCTGGCGGCGGTCCATGTCGATCCATTCCATGCGCACGCCCGGGGTGATCCGCCACTGGCCGATCGCGATGCGGTCGTCGATGTAGAACGCATGGGCATCGGTGGCGTTGTCGAAACGGGTGGTGGCACTGGCCACGCCGGTGCGGCGGCTGACGGTGTAGCTGCGGTCGTTGCCCCGTTCGCGCAGGAAGCGGTAGCCGGCGGTGATGTCGTGCACCGTGCTGCCCCAATGCAGGCGCTGGGTATAGCGCGGCTCGATGCCAAGCACGCGGTAATCGCGCGGCTGCACGGTCAACTGGGTATTGGCCGTGTTGATCAGCGAGCTGGCGCGGCTGCTTTCGTTGTAATAGGCCAGCACCTCGAACTCGCTGTTGGCCGACAGCGTGTTGGTGTAGCCCAGGTCGATGCCGGTGCGGTGGCCCTTCCAGAAATCGGTGGAGCGGGTGTTCTGGAACGGGTCGGCCTCGTACTGGGCGCGGGTCAGGCCGCCCGGGGTCAGCGAGCGCACGTCGTAGTACGACAGCTTGGCGCGCAGCTCCTGCTGTTCGTCGATGGCGTAGGCGAACTTCAGAGCGAGATCGTTGAAACGGTCATCGCTGCCCTGTCGCCAGCCGCGGCCATCCTGGCCGGAGTACAGCAGGGCCGCGCCCAGGCCGTTGTCGCCGGTACCGCCGAGGAAGGCGTTGTACTGGGTGCTGTCCCCGCCGCCATGGTCGTAGGCGGTGTAGCGCACGCCCGCTTCGCCGTGCAGGCCTGCCTCGGTGGGAATGGCGCGGGTGCTGAAGTTGATGATGTCGCCCACGTTCTGCGGGCCGTAGCGCACCGCGCCGCCGCCTCGCACCACGTCGATCGATTCGATGTTGGACAGGCTGGTCGGTGCGAACGACAGCTGCGGCTGGCCATACGGCGCTACCGCCAGCGGCACGCCGTCCAGCAGTACGGTCGAGCGTGGCGAGTAGCGCCCGGTCAGGCCGCGCACGCCGATGTTCAGCGAGACCGAGCTGCCGGCCGTGCCGGAGTTGTCGGTGACCTGCACGCCGGGGATGCGGCGCATGGCATCGCCGATGCTGGCCGCGCCGCTGGCCTCGATGCGCTGGCGGTCGACCACCGTGCGCGCGCCGGCGAAGCTCTTGACGCTGTCATGCAGGCCGGTGCCCAGCCAGCTGCCGGACACCTGGATGCTGTCCAGCGTTGTGGCGCCGTCCTGGGCGAAGGCACGGGTGGCCGGGAGCAGGCACAGGGCGAGGGCGGCAGCCAGGGGCAGGCGGGCCGGTTGCAGGGCGTGGATGGGCATCGATGCGGGTTGTGGAAGGTCGTAAATGAGAATTATTGCTGATTCCATTCGCTATTGGAATGCGCCTCCGGTTCATACCGATGCCCCGGTGGTAGAGTGGGCGATTGCTTCCTGACTCGCCGAGATCCGCCATGTCCCAAGCCGCCTTCTACCCCGTCGGAACTCCTGGCCAACCGTGGGGAGCGGCGGAACGGGAGCTGTGGCGTGGTCGCCAGCAGCGCCTGCGTCGCTATGACCAGGAGGTGCTGCCGCGCATCGAGGCGCTGGCCTCGCGTTTCGACAAGGTGGCCTATGGCCAGCTCGACTACGCTGGCGAGACCTATACGTTGTTCGCCCTGCGCAGCCGCGACTGGAACCCGGCGCTGCCCGCCGCGCTGGTTACCGGTGGCGTGCACGGCTATGAGACCAGTGGCGTGATGGGCGCGCTGGAGTTCCTCGAGAAGCACGCCGCCGACTATGCCGGCAAGGCCAACCTGATGGTGGCGCCGTGCGTGAATCCGTGGGGCTTCGAGCGCATCAACCGCTGGAACTTCGATGCGATCGACCCGAACCGCAACTTCCGCGCCGATGGCCCGGCCCGCGAGTCGACTGCGCTGATCGAGCTGATTGCACCGATCAAGGGCCAGTTCGTGCTGCACATCGACCTGCACGAGACCACCGACAGTGATGAAAGCGAGTTCCGTCCGGCGCTGGCCGCGCGTGACGGCAAGCCGTTCGAGCCGGGCCTGATTCCGGATGGCTTCTACCTGGTGGATGACAGCGAGGCCCCGCAGCCGGCCTTCCAGCAGGCGGTGATCGCTGCGGTGGAGAAGGTCACCCACATTGCCCCCGCCGACGACAAGGGCGAGATCATCGGTTCGCCGGTGGTCGCCCATGGCGTGATCGAGTATCCGCTGGTGAAGCTGGGCCTGTGCGCCGGCATTACCGGCGCGAAGTACACCACCACCACCGAGGTCTACCCGGACAGCCCGCGGGCAACCCCGCAACAGTGCAACGACGCACAGGTGGCAGCGGTGTGCGCGGCGCTGGATTACGCGCTCGCCCATCGCTGACAGATAAAAGGGGGACGGAGGGGATTAAGTCGTTTGTGCCCCAGTACCGCCGGGGCACAAACGACTTAATCCCCTCCGTCCCCTTTTTCACCCCAACGCGTCGGCCCACCAGAGTGCGGCTGGGCCTGGCGGCGTGTCGCGTCGCCACAGCAGGTCGCTGTGGATGCGCCGCGGCCAGCCCGGCAGCACCAGTTCCACCAGCCGCCCACGGTCATAGCGCTGCACCAGCGCCCGCGGCAGTTCGGCCCAGCCGATGCCGTCCTCGGCCATCTCCATCACCATCAGGTAATCGGTGGCGGTCCAGGCCAGGCCGGTGACCAAGCGGGTCTGATCGACTTCCGCGCTCAGGCGCACCTGCCGATGCCGTGCCAGTTGTGCGGCGGCGCGACGCCCGGCGCTGGCCAGCGGGTGTCCGCGCGCCACGTACACCGACAGTTCGCTGTGGTGCGCCAGCGGCCGCGCCACCAGCCCATCGGGATAGCGCTCCTGCCTGGGCAGCAGGCCCAGCGCGGCGCGGCCGCTGCTCACCCGTTCCAGCACGTCCTCGCCTTCGGCATCCAGCCACTCCAGCTCGATCTCCGGGAACGCTTCGGCGAAGCGCTGCAGGATCCGCTGCTCCGGATCCAGCTGGTAGACATCGGAAAACACCACGGTCAGGCGCGGCTCGACCGGCGCGGACAGGCGCACGCTCAACTGCTGCAGGCGCGCATCGGCGGCCAGGATCTCCTGTGCGTGGCCCAGCACTTGGCGCCCGGCCTCGGTCAGCCGCGGGTAGCGCCCGCTGCGGTCGAACAGGCTCACGCCGAGGTCGGCTTCCAGGTGGGCAATGGCGGTGCTGACCGTCGACTGGGTCTTGCCCAGCCGCCGTGCCGCGGCCGAGAACGAGCCCAGCGCGGCGGCTTCCACGAAGGCCTGTAGGGATTCAGGGGAATAGGGCATTGATCCATCGCTCCTGTCGATGGAATCCATTTTGATACCACCGTAAAAGGCGATGATACTAACCCCCGTCGCCCCTGTCTGCGAGGGGCGTTCCGGACCCTCCACGCGCGGCGTGGATCCATTGATGAGGCGGCGCGGTCCCCGTCCTGCAAGGAGTTTCACATGTCCCGTACTGTTCCCGCCCGTGGCGCGCTGGTCGCCTGGGCCTGCCTGACCGTGGCGATCGTCGCCGAAGTGGTCGGCACCTCGTTCATGGCCCACGCCGCCCGCGATGGCGGCTGGACCGGTTATCTGATCATGGCCGGTGCGCTGGCGCTGTCCTACTTCTTCCTGGCGCAGTCGGTGCGTCGCATCGCGGTGGGCGTGGCCTACGCGGTGTGGGAAGGCCTGGGCCTGACCCTGCTGACAGTGGTCGGCCTCACCGTGTTCGGCGAGAGCCTGTCACTGCAGCAGCTGGCCGGCCTGGTGCTGGCGGTGGTGGGCATCGTCTGCGTCACCCTCGGGGAGGCACACTGATGAATACCCTGGCTCTGTTTTTCGTGATCTGTTCGGCGCTGATCGATGTCGCCGCGAACATGATGGTGGCCAAGTCGGAAGGCTTCCGCCGCTGGCGCTGGGGTGTCGCTGCGATCGTCATGGTCTGGATCGCCTTCGCCCTGCTGGGCCAGGCGGTGCGTTACATGGACCTGGCCACCGCCTATGCGATGTGGGGTGCGATCGGCGTGATCGGAACCGCCACCTGCGGACGCCTGTTGTTCGGCAACCGCCTGCGTCCGATCGGTTGGATCGGCATCGGTCTGGTCACTGCGGCGGTGCTGCTGCTCAGCACCGCCAAGTAGCAACGGGTCTTTTCGCGGGCGTGGCGGCACCGGTGCGGGCGATTTGCGAAGTCGCCCGCGCTCGCCGACACTGCGGCTTTCCACAAGGAGTGCCCGCATGTTCAGCCACATCACCGTTGGAACGAACGACA
Organism: Stenotrophomonas sp. YJH_SMC_135; assembly: GCF_059372355.1. NCBI lineage: Bacteria > Pseudomonadati > Pseudomonadota > Gammaproteobacteria > Lysobacterales > Lysobacteraceae > Stenotrophomonas > Stenotrophomonas sp. YJH_SMC_135. The sequence goes on along the minus strand of NZ_JCAFVN010000003.1, from coordinate 58,889 downwards.
TGGACGTCGCGCATCGCTTCTACGATGCCCTGTTCGCCGCGATGGGGGCACGTCCGGGTGTGTTCGACGAAAAGGGTCGGCTGCTGTACTTCGAGGATGGGCGGATGTTCGGCGTGACCGCGCCGATCGATGGGCAGCCAGCGTGCCATGCCAACGGCGGCACCATCGGTTTCAGTCTGGGCAGTGCAGAGGCCGTGCGTGCCTGGCAGGAAGCTGGCGTGGCTCACGGTGGCACCGCAATCGAAGATCCGCCCGGCGTCCGCAACATGTCCGGTCGGCAGGTGTTTCTGGCCTATCTGCGTGACCCGGATGGCAACAAGCTGTGTGCGGTGCATGTAATGTCGTGATCGGACAGGACGCGCGTGGCCGCGGCGCGGCCCGCGCGGGCAAGGTTGCGCTCCGGCGCGCGCGTGATAACACGGAATGGTGGGCCGGGCCTGTGACCACAGGCCGCAACTTCATGCTCTGTCCACTGCGGTTCAGCCAGAATCGGTCGGCTAACCCTTTGATCTACCGGAGAACGCCGCCCCATGGATGTACTGGAGCCGCAACAATCCCCGGTGCGCACCCTTCGGCCTGTGTTCGCCTTCGCGGCGATCGTTGTCGTGGCGTTCGCGCTGTTCGTCAGCCTGTTTCCGCTCGGTGCGGGCCGCCTGCTGGTCAAGGCGCAGGACTGGGCCGCACTCAATGTCGGCTGGTACTACCTGCTGGCGATGACCCTGTACTTGGTGTTCGTGGTCGGTGTGGCGCTGTCCAAGTATGGTGGCATCAAGCTCGGCGCCGACCATGATGAGCCGGAGTTCAGTTATCTTTCCTGGGCCGGCATGCTGTTCGCCGCCGGCATCAGCATCACCCTGTTCTTCTTCTGCGTCTCCGAACCGCTGACCCACTACCTGCAGCCGCCGCAGGGCGAACCGGCGGCGGGCGAGGCCGGCGCGCGCCAGGCCATGCAGCTGCTCTTCCTGCACTGGGGCCTGCATGGCTGGGGCGTGTTCGCACTCGCAGCGATGGCGATGGCCTACTTCGCCTATCGCCACAACCTGCCGCTGGCGCTGCGCTCGGCGCTGTATCCGCTGATCGGCAAGCGCATCAACGGGCCGATCGGCTACACCGTGGACGCGCTGGGCATCGTCGCCACCGTATTCGGCATCGGCGCCGACATGGGCTTCGGCGTGCTGCACCTCAACGCGGGCCTGTCGCACCTGTTCAACATCCCGCACTCCAACCTGGTGCAGATCATCCTGGTGGTCAGCATGATGGGCGCGGCGGTGGCCGTCGCGGTTTCAGGCGTGGAGAAGGGCGTGCGCTGGATGGCCAACATCAACATGCTGCTGGCGATCGCGCTGGTGCTGTTCATGCTGTGCGCCGGCCCCACCCAGTACCTGCTGAGTACGCTGATGCAGAACCTGGGCGACTACCTGGGCAGCGTGGTCGGCAAGAGTTTCGATGTGTACGCCTATGGCGGCCGGCCGGAATGGCTGGGCGGTTGGACGGTGTTCTACTGGGCCTGGTGGATCGGCTGGGCGCCGTTCGTCGGCCTGTTCATCGCGCGCATCTCGCGTGGCCGCACCATCCGCGAATTCGTGTTCGGCGTGCTGCTGATCCCGCTGGGCTTCACCCTGGCCTGGCTGTCGATCTTCGGCAACAGCGCGCTGGACCAGGTGCTGCACCACGGCCAGCAGCAGCTGGCGCAGCTGGCGGTGGATGACCCACCGACCGTGCTGTATGCACTGCTGGATGGCTACCCGTGGAGCCGCACGGTGATCGCGGTGACCGTGTTGGTCAGCTTCATCTTCTTCGTGACGTCGGCTGATTCGGGGGCGGTGGTGTTGTCCACGCTGTCCTCGCACGGCGGCGCGCCGGAGGATGATGGTCCGCGCTGGCTGCGCGTGTTCTGGGGCACGGTGATCGCGGTGCTGACCGCCGGGCTGCTGCTGGCCGGCAGCATCGATGCACTGAAATCGGCGGTGGTATTGGCCTCGCTGCCGTTCTCGGCGGTGCTGCTGCTGATGATGTGGGGCCTGACCCGCGCCTTCAGTGACGAATCGCACCGCAAGCGCGCGCTGCAGTACCGGCCCTCGCCGCTGATCGGTGACGATCGCCACCATCAGGGCTGGCGCCAGCGCCTGAGCCAGGCCATGCACTTCCCGGTGCGCGACCAGGTCTACCGCTTCATGGACGACACGGTGAAGCCGGCGATGGAAGCGGTGGCCGAACAGCTGCGCGGGCAGGGCTGGGACGTGGCCACGCGCTTCGAGGCCGGCGACATGGAGCTGACGGTCAATCACGGCGAGCAGCAGGACTTCCTGTACCGGGTGATCCTGAGTGGCTACCTGACCCCGTCGTTCGCCGCCCAGCAGCTGCGCAACCAGCGCTACTACCGCGCTGAAGTGCATCTGTTCGAAGGCAGCCAGGACTACGACCTGGTGGGCTACAGCCGCAAGCAGATCATCAACGACATCATCAGCCAGTACGAACGGCACCTGCAGTTCCTGCACCTGAGCCGGTAATACACGACCGCCGGGCATTCCCCCGGCGGTCGGTGGATTCGATGGTAGTGCCGGCCGCTGGCCGGCAACGCGAACGGGGCGGCCCATCACCGCCGCCCCGTTGGCCCATCAGAACCGGTAGCGCGCCCCCAGCGAGACGAACTGCCCGCGCAGGTTGTACTGGCTGATGTCGAAGCCGTTGGAGCCACCGGCCGGGTCGAACGGCGGATCCTTGTCGGTCAGGTTCAGCACCGACAGCGACAGCGTGGTGTTGGGAATACCTTCGTAGGCCACGTACAGGTCCAGCTGGTGATACGGCTTGATGCGGTCGCGCAGGCCCGGGTTGCTGGTCGCCGTCGCCACACGCTGGTCATAGCCGCTCACGTACTGCAGGCTCAGCGTGCTGCTCCAGTCGCCCACCGCCCAGTTCAGCGAGGTGGTGCCGCGCGTACGCGGCAACGCGCCGTGGCGATTGTTGCCAGCCCCCTCATACGGCGCCTGACCGGCTACCAGCGGTTGCTTGAAGCTCAGCAGGTGGGTCCAGCTGCTGGCCACGGTGAAGTTGCCCCAGCCCTCGGTGCGGAAGGTGTGGTTGGCGTCCAGGTCCAGCCCGGAGGTGGTCAGTTCACCCTGGTTGGCGTACTGGTTGGTGATGAACTGGATGCGCCCCTGCGCATCACGCTGTACACGGCCGGGGAACAGCGTCGGGTTGTCGACGATGAACTGCGCGCTGTCCGGCTTGACCAGGTTGTCCTGCTCGATGCGGTACCAGTCCAGGCCGATGCTGGTATCGCCATCCGGCGACCACACCGCGCCCACGTTGAAGTTGCGCGAGCGTTCGGCCTTCAGGTCCGGGTTGCCGGTGCGGATGTTGGTCACGCCACGGCTGCCACCGGGCTGCAGCGGATCCAGCGGATCGATCACCGAGCCGTAGCTGACGGTCTGGCCCGGCGCGATTTCCGGCAGCGAGGGGGCGCGGAAGCCGCGCGAGAACGAACCGCGCAGCAGCAGGCTGTCCAACGGCTGCCAGCGCAGCGCCAGCTTCGGCGAGAACGCCTTGCCGAAATCATCGTAGTGGTCGCCGCGACCAGCCACCTGCAGCTCAAGCGTGCGGTGCAGCGGCACGCTCAATTCGGCGTAGGCGGCGCTGACCTGACGCTCGCCGTTGACCACGTTGATGGCCGGACGCAGTTCGGTGCCCGACAGCACCTGCGCACTGGTGCGCGCGTCCAGTGATTCCTTGCGGAACTCGGCACCCCAGGCGAAGCCGACCGCACCGGCCGGCAGCTCCCACAGCGAGGTCGAGGCCTTCACGTTCAACGCGTGCAGCTTGTACCAGCCCGGTCGCTTGGTCTGCAGGCGCAGTGCATCCAGCGCGCCCGGCGTGCTGGACGGGTTGAGGAAGTTGTAACTGCCATCGCGCAGGATCTGTTCGAACGCGTAGCGGTTGACGAAGTTGTCGACGTATTCGCGCTGCGCGCTCTGCGAGGTCAGCGCCGCCACTTCCCAGTCCCATCGCTCGCCGCTGCCGCGCACGCCGGCCAGCGCACGGTAGAACACCTGCGTGTTGTCCTTCAGGCGCGGGCCGAGATCGAAGAAGGTGTACTCGAACGGCAGCGGCGCGCTGCCCGGGTTGTTCGGGTGGCCGACCGGCAGCACCGCCGGCACGTCGATCAGGGTGCCGGTGGCCGGGTTGTAGGCACGCAGGCCCGGGCCGACGGTCAGCGGCGCACTGAAGATCTGGTCGGCCTTGTTGTGGCTGTACAGCACGTCGGCGAACGCTTCGACGCTGTCATTGAAGCGGTAGGTCGCACTCAACGACGCCTGCAGGCGCTCGGCGCCGGGCTGCAGGGTCTTGAACGGCTGCGCGTTGAAGGCGCAGGCCTGGCCGGGCAGGGTGCTGCCGAAGTCGCTGTACGGGCGCAGCTGGCTGCCGTCGGGGCAGTTGGCGAACGGCTGCGGCGCGCGTGGGTTGGACAGCCAGTTGCCACCGGCGGTGGACCAACCGGCCAGGCGGCCGCCGGGCTTGTCGCGGAAATCGCCGCTGCGGGTGTAGGCACGCTGGTCGGCGTCGAGGCGATCACGCTTGAGCAGGTCCAGCCCGAACAGCACGTTCCAGCCCTGCTGTTCGAGGTCACCGAAGCCAGCCAGCAGGTTGGCCTTGCGCTCGTTCAGGCCGCCTTGGGTGGCGGTACCGAAGCCGCCGCCGACTTCCACGCCCTGGAAGTTCTTTCGCAGGATGATGTTGATGACGCCGGCGATGGCATCGGAACCGTACACCGCCGAGGCGCCATCCTTCAGCACTTCGATGCGTTCCACTGCGCTGATCGGCAGCGCGTTGAGGTCGACGAAGGTGTCCTGGGTGTTGAGCGCGAAACCGAAGTTGGAGACGCGGTAGCCGTTGACCAGCACCAGCGTGTTCTTCGGAGACAGGCCACGCAGGCCGATCGAGGCCGAGCCGGCGGCGAAGCTGCCGGTGTACTGTTCGTCGAAGCTGTTGCCGGCATTGGCCGACAGGTTGCGCAGCACGTCGGTGAGGGTGGAGCGGCCGGTCTGCTCGATCTGTTCGCGGCTGACGATCTGCACCGGGTTCGGCCCGGCGGTATCGCTGCGCTTGATGTTGGAGCCGGTCACCAGCACGGCGCCGAGGGTGGTGCTGTCCTTGCCGGTGTCGGCGGATTCAGCGGCGCCGGCTGCGCCGGCGGTGAGGCCCAGCGCGATCGCGCCGGCAAGCAGGTTCAGGGTGGTGCGGTACATGGAAGCGACAACGCCGAACGGGGGAGGAGCCGTCAGTACCGCACGCAGGCACGTGCGCCTTCCAATGACGAAAGCGCATTCAGTTATACATCACAGGTTCTTAACGATCGAAATAGGCAGTGGTGGACCGCATACGGGCGCCGTTACGGCATTCGACCCCGGTCCATTTAATCGACCGGGTGAATTACTAGATCGGAGACGAAAATCCAGAGGCTGTCCGGTACCTCGTTGTGGCACACAAGCCCCATACCCCTGATGCTTTCAGGAAACTGGACCAGCACCCGCAGGCCGCGTTGATGCCTGGCCATGGAAGTTTGGGATTCCTCAAGAACAATGGTTCCGTTGGTACCGATCAACCTCCAGTAGTCTTCGGAGGGCCGAACATCGTCAGGCGGGTGCTTGCTTCCGAGAAAGGTCGCCAGCAGCACCTTCCGACCATTCAATGCGCTCAACGTGATTCCTTCTTCAGCAGAGACGAAGTAGGCATTATCCATTGGGACGGCGGCGGCGCGCAGCGCCGCCGAATCCAGCGCATTGCATCAAGGCCGCAGCAGCACCTTGCCGCTACGGCCCGAACCGGCGCCCGCCTTTGCCGCCTGGGCGATGTCGTCCAGTGCGAAGATCTTCTCCACCGGCAGGGTCAGTTCGCCGCTGGCCGCACGCTTCAGCAGCTCGCCGACCAGCCGGCGCTTGTCCTCCACCGCCATCGCCTGGCTGACTTTGCTGCCCCAGAAGCCCTTCACCGTGGCCTCCTTGTAGATCAGGCCCCCGGCGGGAATGCGCATCGGCTCGCCGCTCATCACCCCGAACGACACCAGGGTGCCGTGGTGGCCGAGCAGGTCGACCAGGTCACCGCTGGCGTCGCCGCCGATGGAATCCACCGCGGCCGCGGCCTGTGCTTCGCCGGTCGCTTCACGCACGCGATCCTTCCAACCCTCCACCGAGGTGTCGAACACATGATCGATGCCCAGCGCCTGCAACTGCGCGACCGCATCGGCATTGCGCACCAGGTTGGCCACATGCACGCCACGCGCCCGCGCCAGCATCGCCAGCGACTTGCCCACCGCGCCATTGGCGGTGTTCTGCACGATCCACTGGCCTGCTTCGACGTGCAGGAATTCCAGCAGCATCAGCGCGCTCAGCGGCATGGCGATCAGCTGCGCGGCCATTTCGTCGGGGATCGCCTCGGGCATCGGAATCACCATGCGTGCCGGTGCAATGAACGCTTCGGCCCAGGTGCCATGCACCGAGGCGGCGGCCACCCGCTGGCCGATCTGCAGGCCGTCGACGCCTTCGCCGAGTGCATCGACCACGCCCAATGCTTCACTGCCACCGATCGCCGGCAGTGTCGGCTTGTAGCCGTAGAGGCCGCGCACGGTCAGCAGGTCGTGATTGTGGATCGAGGCCAGCACGGTGCGGATGCGCACCTCGCCGGGGCCGGGCTCGGGGAGGGTGGCATCGGCAATGGCGAGGACGTCGGCCGGGTTGCCGAAGGAAGGGTACTGGGCAGCGCGCATGGGCGGTGTTCCGCGGAAAGTTGATGTTGTACCGAACTGGGGACGCAGGCGCTGTCGACAAGGCGCCGCAGGTGCAACACGGCATCCTGCGACTGATCGTCGCGGCATGTCGTGATTGCCGCATCTTGTGTTGACGGTTCCGATTATCCCCACTATGTTGTGGTCGTCACTCCCGGTCAGCCGCCGCCGCCGGACACGCAGCAAACGTCCCGCGGCCCGCCCCTGAAGGCTTGCCGTGTCGACGCGGCCGCCATCGTGCGGACCCAGATCGCCCCCACGGCCCGGATACCGGCCGCAGGCGCAGGCTGTTGCCGACGATCTGGTGTTCCCGCGCTTTGGCATCCCACCCCGACCGCCCCGTGCGCCGGTATCGCGTGCAGGGCCGCCATGGCATCGACCGCCAACGCGCGTGCGAGCCTGGAGCTTCACCACCATGACCGACAGTACCTTCCGCGTGGCCGATCTGGCCGGCGCTGGCGACGCCTTGCGCGCCGGTGGCGAGCGCGTGCCGACCTGGATCACCAAGGAGGCCGGCAACCGCCGCCTGCCATTCGACGCCGAGCGCCTGCAGCGCAGCATCGATGCGGTGCACGCCGAGTTCCCGCAGCTGGATGTGAGCGACTACCGCCGCGTGGTGCAGGCAATGGTCGAGCGCAAGCCCAGCATCAGCGCCGATGACCTTGTCGATCTGCTGATCCGCGAGGCCGAATCGCGCGTGGACCTGGTCGCGCCGGAGTGGGAGCAGTTTGCCGCGCGCATCTACCTGCGCCGCCTGTACAAGCGTGCCAGCCGCAACCGCTTCTACGATGTCGGCCTGAAGTACGGCTCCTACGTGGGCCTGCAGGAAAGCCTGGCTGACCGCGGCATCTACAGCAACGACATCCTGCGCTGCTACTCGAAGGAAGAACTGCAGCAGGCCGGCGGTATGATCGACCCGGAACGCGACCGCCTGTTCGCCTACAACGGCCTGTACCTGCTGGCCACGCGCTATCTGGCCAGCGACCGCAGCCGCGAGGTCTATGAGCTGCCGCAGGAGCGTTGGCTGACCATCGCGCTGTACCTCATGCAGGAAGAAAAGCCGCGCGAGCGGCGCATGCAGCTGGTCGGCGAGGCGTACTGGGCGCTGTCCAACCTGTACATGACGGTGGCCACGCCGACCCTGGCCAACGCCGGCAAGGTCGGGGGGCAACTGTCCAGCTGCTTCATCGACACGGTGGACGACAGCCTGCAGGGCATCTATGACTCCAATACCGACATCGCCCGCGTGTCCAAGCACGGCGGCGGCGTGGGCGCCTATCTGGGCTATGTGCGCAGCAGCGGCGCGCCGATACGGGGCGTGCCCAATTCCTCCGGCGGCGTGGTGCCGTGGATCAAGCAGCTCAACAACACCGCAGTGTCGGTCGACCAGCTTGGCCAGCGCAAGGGCGCGGTGGCGGTGTACCTGGACATCTGGCACCGCGACATCGAAGCCTTCATGGACCTGCGCCTCAACAACGGCGACCAGCGCCTGCGCGCGCATGATGTGTTCACCTCGGTGTGCGTGCCGGACCTGTTCATGGAAGCAGTCGAACGCCGTGCCGACTGGTACCTGTTCGACCCGCACGAGGTGAAGCAGGCCAAGGGCTGGTACCTGCAGGACTTCTACGACGAGAAGCGCGGCGCGGGCAGCTTCCGCGACCGCTACGCCGAACTGGTGGCCGACGAGCGCATCAGCCGGCGCACGGTGAAGGCGATCGATCTGTTCAAGCGCATCATGCTCAGCCAGCTGGAGACGGGCAACCCGTTCCTGTTCTACCGCGACGAGGTCAACCGCCGTAACCCGAACAAGCACGCCGGCATGATCTATTCCAGCAACCTGTGCACCGAGATCCTGCAGAACATGAGCCCGACGCGGATGATCCAGGAGATCGTCAGCGGCGATCAGATCGTCACCACACGCCGCGCCGGCGACTTCGTGGTCTGCAACCTGTCTTCGATCAACCTCGGCCGAGCGATCCGTGCGCCGGATGACCTGCTGGCCACCGATGTGCTGGAGCGCCTGATCCCGATCCAGGTGCGCATGCTGGACAACGTGATCGACCTCAACGCACTGCCGGTGCCGCAGGCCACGATCACCAACCGCAAGTACCGCGCCATCGGACTGGGCACGTTCGGTTGGCACCACCTGCTGGCGCAGCAGGCGATCCAGTGGGATTCACCGGATGCCGAACAACTGGCCGACCGCCTGTATGAGCGCATCAATTTCCTGACCATCCAGGCCAGCGCGCAACTGGCGAAGGAAAAGGGCAGCTATCCGATGTTCACCGGCAGCGATTGGCACAACGGGCGTTACTTCCGTGACCGCGACTACACTGGCGCCGCATGGGACAGCCTGGCCCGCGAGGTCGCCACGCACGGCCTGCGCAACGGCTGGCTGCTGGCGGTGGCGCCGAACATGAGCACCGCGCAGATTGCCGGTTCCACCGCATCGATCGACCCGATCTACAGCGCGTTCTACTACGAGGAAAAAAAGGACTTCCGGCGGCCGGTGGCAGCGCCGGGGTTGTCGCTGGAAACCTGGCCGTACTACGAGAAGGGGGCGTACAAGGTCGACCAGTTCGCCAGCGTGCGCCAGAACGCGCGTCGCCAGCGCCATGTTGATCAGTCGATCAGCTTCAACCTGTACGTGCCCAGCACGATCCGCGCCAGCACCCTGCTGGAGCTGCACCTGAGCGCCTGGCGCGAGGGCCTGAAGACCACCTACTACGTGCGCTCCAACGACATCGACATCAGCGAATGCGAGTGGTGCGCCAGCTGACCGCTGCGGCCCCTGTAGCGCCGAGCCCACGCTCGGCTCCGACGCGAAGAGCAGCCGAGCATGGGCTCGGCTCTACATCTGCAACGCACGTAATACGAAGGTAGACGACCATGGCAACCCCCCTCGACCGCATCAAGATCCTCGAACCGCGCCATCCCAACCGCAGCACCGGCATCATCAACGGCCGCACCAGCGGGATACTGAACTGGAATGACATCCCGTACCCGTCGTTCTATCGGGCCTACAAGGAGCTGTCGACCAACTTCTGGATCCCCGACGAGGTCGACATGAAGGCCGATGCGCGCCAGTACGGCGAGCTGTCCGGGCGCGAAAAGAACGCCTACGACTCGATCATCGGCCTGCTGGCCACGCTCGACTCACCGCAGACGCGCTTCATCTACAACGTGGCCGAGTACATCACCGACCCGGCCGCGCATGCCAATGCCGCGATCATCGGCCAGCAGGAAGTGATCCACAACGAGAGTTACAGCTATGTGCTGGCCTCGATCACCGACCTGCCGAACCAGAACCGCGTATTTGAACTGGCGCGCACCCATCCGACCATCATCAAGCGCAACGCGCCGATCATGGGCGCGTATGACGACTTCATGCGCGAGAAGACCGCCGAGACCCTGTTGAAGTCGCTGATCCAGTCCTCGATCCTGGAGGGCATCAACTTCTATTCCGGATTTGCGTACTTCTACAACATGGTGCGGCAGAACCGCATGACCGGCACCGGCAAGATCATCAGTTTCATCAACCGCGACGAGCTGGCCCATACCAAGTTCATCAGCGAGCTGATCCGCGCCATCATCGGCGAGAACCCGGAGCTGCAGACCAACGAGCTGACCGCCTATGTGCACCAGGCGTTCGAGCACGCCATCGAACTGGAAACCCAGTGGTCATCGGAAGTACTGGACGGCATCGATGGCATCGATGTGGAGGAAATGACGCGCTACGTGAAGTACCGCGCCAACAAGATGGCCGGCATGCTCGGCATCGAGCGGCTGTACAGCGACACCACCGACAACGTGATGCCGTGGATCAAGGCTTACGCCGACAACTTCACCGAAACCAAGACCGACTTCTTCGAGATGCGCAATGCAAGTTACAAGAAGACCAACGTCGACAACGGCTTCGACGACCTCTGAGTCCGGCACGGCGCTGAGCATCCTGCTGGTGGTGGCCTCACTGAGCGGCAACACCCGCGAGCTTGGCCGGCAGATTGCCGAGCGTTGCCGCGCTGCAGGCCATGCCGTGCACTGGCAGGAGGCCGACGACCTGCAGCAGGCGCCGTCCCTGGCGGCCGACGAGGCCGACCTGGTGCTGCTGGGCTGCTGGACCGACAACGCCGGCCGCACGCCTTCGGAGATGAAGGCATGGGTGGCTGGCATCGCCGAGCGCGGCGAGCGGCCGCGGCAGCTGGCGGTGTTCGGTACCGGCGAGACACAGTGGGGGCAGGAGTACTACTGCGGTGCTGTGCACCGGCTGATCCGCTACTTCCACAGCGACTATCCGCCGCTGGAGATCGAACAGATGCCGCATGGAGAGCGCCATGCCGCGGCCATCGAGGCTTGGACCGATGCGGTCCTGGCCCATTACTGGAGCAACAGCGATGCAGATCATCGACGCCACCACGCCTGAGCAGTTCCAGCAGCTGCTGGCCGAACACCCGCGCGTACTGGTGGACTTCCACAAGGACCAGTGCCCGGGGTGCCGGATGCTGGAGATGTCGCTGCACCGGGTGGCCAACAGCGTCGCGGGGCAGGGCACCACGCTGCTGCGCGTGCAGCTGGAGGTGCTGGGCGAGGCGTTCTTCAGGGAACTGGGGCTGCGGCAGACGCCGACGCTCTCGCTGTTCCGTGACGGGGACGAACGTACCCGCCTGGCAGGGTTCCAGTCGCCGCAGCAGATCGAGGCCGCGATTGCGTTGCATTTGTAGCATGGAGATGGCGGGGTCGGAGCCCTTGCCTGCGGCAGGGAGTCCGACCCCAGGGATGCGGTTTACGCCCCGGCGAAGGTGTCCACCAGCAGCTTCACGTTCAACCCCACGATCACCAGCGCGATCACCCAGGCGATCGCGCCCAGCCAGCGCGGTGCGACCAGCGCGCCCATCGTCACCTTGTCGGTCACGATCCGCACCAGCGGGATGATCGCGAACGGCAACTGCATCGACAGCACCACCTGGCTCAGCACCAGCAGCTTCACCGCGCCCTGGTCGCCGAACAGCAGGATCACCACCACCACCGGGATGATGGCCAGCGCACGCGTGATCAGCCGACGCAGCCACGGCGGCATTCGCAGGTGCAGGAAGCCTTCCATCACGATCTGGCCGGCCAGCGTGGCGGTCACCGTCGAATTCAGGCCCGAGGCCAGCAGGGCCACCGCGAACAACGTCGCCGCCGCGCCCACACCCAGCATCGGTGCCAGCAGCTGGTGCGCCTGCTCGATGTCTTCCACATCAAATCGGCCATTGGCATGGAACACCGCCGCCGCCAGGATCAGGATGCTGGCGTTGATGAACAGCGCCAGGGTCAGCGCGAGGGTGCTGTCGGTGACCGCCCAGCGCAGCGCGCTGCGGCGGCCTTCATCGGTACGCGGGTAGGCGCGGGTCTGCACGATGGACGAATGCAGGTACAGGTTGTGCGGCATCACGGTGGCACCAATGATGCCGATCGCGATGTACAGCGCGTTCGGATCGGTCACCACCTGCGCGCGCGGAATGAAGCCGCCCAGCACCGCCATCACCGGCGGCGCCGCCATCGCGATCTGGACCACGAAGCAGCCGAAGATCACCATCAGCAGCGCGATCACGAACGCTTCCAGCGCACGGAAGCCGCGGTTCATCAGCAGCAGCACCAGCAGCGTGTCCAGCGCGGTGATCACCGCACCCCACAGCAGTGGCAGATCGAACAGCAGTTTCAGTGCGATGGCGGTGCCGATCACCTCGGCCAGGTCACAGGCGATGATCGCCGCCTCGCACAGCGCCCACAACGCCAGGTTCACCGGCTTGGGGTAACGCGCGCGGCAGGCCTGCGCCAGGTCCATGCCGGTGGCGATGCCGAGCCGCGCCGACAGCGCCTGCAGGATCACCGCCATCAGGTTGGAGACGAGGATGACCGACAGCAGCAGGTAGCCGAAGCGCGAGCCGCCGGCGAGGTCAGTGGCCCAGTTGCCAGGGTCCATGTAGCCGACCGAGATCATGTAGCCCGGGCCGAGGAAGGCCAGCAGGCGGAACCACCAATGGCCCCTGTCGGGCACCGCGACCGAGGCGTTGAGCGCACCCAGGCTGGCCGGAGTGGAGGCCGAAGGGTCGCTGGGCGCCAAGGTATTCATGGGTCCAAATATAGCTCCGGCTATAGTCATTAGCAATGTGAAACAATCGTCTTTATCGTGTGACTGGTCCAGAATTCAGGTTCAACACCGGATTGCACCGGAAGGACAGGCGCAGGCGTGGGCAAGACCGACGATTCGACATCGCTGAAAAGCACCCCCTTGATCGAGGCCGAGCGCCAGGTCGAGAGCTTCCGGCAAGTGCGCGAGGCGCACCGGATGGAGCTGGTGGAGGACTATGTCGAGCTGATTTCGGACCTGCTGGCCGACGGCGGCGAGGCCCGCCAGGTCGACATCGCCACCCGACTGGGCGTGGCCCAGCCCACCGTGGCGAAGATGCTGCGGCGCCTGGCCCGTGATGGCTGGGTGGTACAGCGGCCGTACCGTGGCGTGTTCCTGACCCCGGAAGGCGAGGCGCTGGCCCACGCCAGCCGCCAGCGCCACCAGACCGTGGAGCGTTTCCTGCTGGCGCTGGGCGTGGACGCGGATACCGCGCGGCGCGATGCCGAGGGCATCGAGCACCATGTGAGCGAGCAGACGCTGGCCTTGTTCGAAGCCTTCGTGCGCAAGGCCGAGGGCGAGGCGCCGTAACGGTAGCGCCGGGCCATGGCCTCCGGCCGTTCGCGCGATCCCGGTTTTTGTGGAGCCGGGCCATGCTCGGCTGCCGTTCGCACGGTGATCGAATGCGTCGAGCGTGGCTCGACTCTACAGATCGGGCGGGCAGCGCGCCTGCTGCTGCGCACACGCCCGTTTCATCCATTCCTTCAACACCGGCTGCAGGCCTTCATAGCGCCGGCCTTGCCAGCCGTTGGCCAGCACCGTGCCGTCGGCATCGATCAGTACCAGGTTCGGCGGTGCCAGCCCGGCCAATGCCTGCAGCGCCGGCATGCGCGCGGCGCGGCGCGGGTCCAGCACCGGCCACGGCATGTCCTGCGCGTGCATGTAGCGGCGCAGCGCGCTCTCGCTCTCATCCAGGCTGACGTACACCACTTCGGTATCGGCGCCGGCCTCGCGCAATGCGTCGCGCACGCTGCGCAGCGTGGGGACGAACGCATGGCACGGTGCGCACCAGTCGGCACCGAAGTACAGCGCGACCAGCTTCGGCGGCGACCACTGCATCGGCCGCAGCGAGCGCTGCTCCGGCCGCATCAACGAGGCCGAGACCTGCGCGTGCAGGTCCGCAGCCATCGTCGGTGCGGCCGGCAGCGCGGCACAGGCCAGCAACAGCGCTCGCAGTGCTTCAGAACGCATAGCGCAGGTTGACGTACCACGAGCGCGCGAAGCGCGGCCCATAGACATAGTCGCTGTCACGCAGCGCGCCCACTTCCAGATCCTTCTGGCACTGATCGAACACGTTCTTGACGCCCGCGGCCACCGACACTTCCTGCTGCGCCTGTGCGCCCAGATGGCGGTGCCAGCGCGCCCCGAGATCGGTGACCAGGAACGAACGCGTGCGGTGCAGTTCGCCCAACCGGTTGTTCAGCACCGACATCGGCCCGGTATGGCGCAGCGCGACGAAGGTTTCCCACGGTTCGGCCGGCATCCAGCTGAGCTGGGCCAGGCCGGTCCAGCGCGGAGTCTTCAGGTAGTCGCGGCTTTCGATCACGGTGTCGCCACCGTCGCCGCTGTCGTCGAAGACGCGCTGCGGCTCGCGGAAGCGCGAGCGGTACCACGAGGCGCCGGCGGTCAGGCGCCACTGCGGCGACGGCTGCCAGCCGAGGTTGGTTTCCGCACCCAGCACTTCCGAGCCGGAGGCGTTGTAACGCAGCTGGCTCAGCTGGCCGTCATCGCTGCGCTGGATCTCGCCCAGCGCGAAGGTATCGCGGATGCGTGCATAGGAGGCGGTAGCATCCCAGCTCCACACCGGATTGGCCGGGTCCGAGCGCCAGTCGAAGCCGAACAGGGTGGTCAACGCGCGCTCCTCCTTCAGGCCATCGGTATTGCGCACGCGCACCTGTTCGCCACCGAGCGTATCGACGTGCACATCCTCAACGAAGATCTCCGGAGCACGGAAGCCGGTGGCGATGCCCGCCCGCCATTTCAGGTTCGGTGTAGCCTGCCAGGCCAGCGCGATGCGCGGCGAGAACACCGCGCTGTCCAGTTCCGAGCTCTTGTCCACGCGTGCACCCAGCACCAGGTCGACGTTGTCGCGCAGGCTCCATTCGTCCTGGATGAACGCGCCCAGGTTGTGGAAGGTCGCATCCTCCAGCACCGCAAGACGCTGCCCGTCACCGGTGCGGTTGTCGTCGCGCAGCGCCTCGTGCTTGTACTGCACACCGAAGGCTAGCGCATGCGCGCCCAGCCGCCAGTTCAACTGGCTGTCGATGTAGTGCAGCGGGTTGTGGGTGCGGCCGTACTGGCGCCACGAACGCGAGGCCGCGCTGCCGGCCACGTTGCGGTCCAGCTGCGACGGGTCATAGCCGGGTGCGGACGGATCGGTGACTACGTCGCCGAGACCGCCGTAGAAGCTGTCGCGGTCGATGTCGGCGAAGGCGTAGGCCAAGCGGAAATCGACGTCGGCAGTGATCTCCTGGTCCCACGACACACTGCCGCGCCGGTATTTCGTATCCAGCGATTCGGCGATGTTGGCCAGGTATTCGGGCTGGTCCAGGCGGTTGCCGCCGCGGCGGGTTTCATCGGTCACCTGCAGGTCCAGGCGCAGCCGCGTGCCCGGCGTGGGCGCGTACCAGGCCTGCAGCCCGCCGACCTTGAGGTTCTTGCGGGTGATCTCGGTGTAGCCGTCACCGTTGTAGTCGATGCCGTTGTTCCAGTTGCGCTGGGCAATCACGGACAGGCCGGCGTCTACTTCCTTGGCCACCAGGTCCAGCCGCACGTCGGCGTTCTTCTGCGGCGTACCTTCCAGGACATCCACGCCGGCCTGCACATGGCCACCACTGCGCGCCGGCAGCGGCGGAATCAGGTTGATCACACCGGCAACCGCACCCGGGCCGTACAGCGCCGAGCCACCGCCCTTGACCACTTCGATGCGGTCGACGAACCCGGCCGGGATCTGTTCCAGGCCGTACACGCTGCCCAGCGTGGACAGCAGCGGGATGCCATCGAACAGCAGCTGGTTGTAGGCACCGGGCAGGCCCAGCAGCTGCACTTCGCTGGTGTTGCAGTTCTGGCAGTTGCTCTCCACGCGCAGGCCGTTGATCAGCTCGGCGGCGCGCGAGAAGTCGGTGGCCGCGCGCAGCGCGATGTCTTCCTTGCGCAGCACTTCGGTGCGGATCGGCACGTCCGACAGCAGGCGTTCGCTGCGCGTGGCGGTGCTCACCTTGACCTGCACACGGTCCAGTTCGGTCGGTTTCGGAGTGGCGGCCAGTGCGGGCAGCGGCAGGGTCAGGGCAATGGCGGCGGCCAGGGGCAGCCGATGGAAGAGGGGCGTGGCAACGGGCATGAGGGCGTCGTCCTTGGGGAAAGAAAGGCGGCGAGGGCGACCTGGCTGACGCATATGAAAGCAGTGGCTTATCAATATAGCAAGTGCTATATAAGGAAGCCGCAGTCATTCCGAGCGGAACGCCGACCGAGCCAGATCATGGTTGTGTTATAACATTACATTTGGCAGCCGCAACCCTGCCTGTGGTCATGCACGGAGGTTGGTGTTGCTGTGTGGTTGGGGTCAGAGCCCTCTCCCTTGGAAAGGGATCCGACCCCGGGGGCGATCGTCAGCCGCGGCGGAACGCGGCGGGCGTGCGGGCGCCGACGATGATCATGCGGATCATCGTGGAGATCTCTTCGATCAGCTCCGGGTCCTTCTCCGGCGGCAGGTCCATGGCGGTGGCACCCATCGCGAACACCAGCCGGGTGATGGCCTTGGCCACCAGTTCCGGGGCATGCAGCACGGCGCCGTCCAGCGCGGCCAGGCGCACCAGGTCGTGCTGCAGCTCTTCCTCGAAATAGTGCAGCTCACGTTCGACCGCGTGCTTGAAGTCGTCCGAACCCACCGCGCCTTCGCGCAGCAGTACGTGCAGCAGCTTGTCGTCGGCGCGCAGCTGTTCCATGAAGGTCTCCACCGAAACCCGCACCACGCTGGCGGCGGTGGAGGTGGCACGCTGGCGGGCCTCGCCGATGATGGTCCGCAGCGAACGGCCGGCGGCGTCGATCAGCGCCACGGCCAGTTCGTCCATGTCGCGGAACTGCCGGTAGAAGCTGTTCGGCGCGATGCCGGCCTCACGAGCCACTTCGCGCAGGCTGAGCGTGGACAGGCTGCGGTGCGGCCCGATCAGTTTCAGGGCGGCGGCCAGCAGATCCTCGCGGCTCACCGTACGGCGGGCCGGGCTGTTGGCATCTTCGGGCGTCGACAAGGCGGTGGCGGCGGCCATGGGGGTTCCGGTGGGGCGAGGCTGAATCATACCCAATCCGGTTCAATATACACATGTATACACAGGTGTATGTGCGCCCGTATAGTTCGCCCATGAGCGCTGTCGTCCGTCCGTCCCTGTTCTCTCCGTACCGCTGGGTCTCGCCGTCGCTGTTCGATTTCTGGGCAGGCCAGCTCAATCCCCTGTGGACCCTGCGCGAGCCGGTGGCCCGCCTGGTCCGGCGAGAGCCGGCCGGCGAGGGCGCGGCGACCCTGGTCCTGCGCACCAACCGGCACTGGGCCGGCATGCGCGCCGGCCAGCACGTCACCCTGGGCGTGGAGATTGAAGGGCGCCTGTGGCAGCGCAGCTACAGCCCCACCGCACTGGGTCGGCGCGAGCTGGCGATCACCGTCAAGGCGATCGACGGCGGCCTCGTCAGCCAGCACCTGGTCAACCGCGCGCAGCCGGGCGAACTGTTCCGCCTCGATGCCGCCTTCGGCGAGTTCCACATGCCGGCTGCGGCGCCGGTGTTGCTGCTGGCTGCCGGCAGTGGCATCACGCCGATGCGCAGCCTGTTGCGCGACGCCTGCCAGCGCCCGCTGGCAGCGCCGGTGGACCTGTTCTACTGGGAACGCAGCGCCGCCCACCTGCAGTTCCGTGATGAGCTGCAGGCGTTGGCCGCCAGCCAGCCGAACCTGCGTGTGCATCTGCAGACCACCCGCGAAGGGGATGTGCCCGCCGCACGGATCGATTCCCACGACCTGCAGGTGGCGGGCGATGACACCCCGTTGGCGCAGCGCCATGTGCTGGCCTGCGGCCCGGACGGCTTCGTTGCCGCCGCCCGCGAACGCCTGGCGCACCAGGTCGCCGGTTTCCAGGCGGAAGCGTTCACTCCTCCCGCACCGCTGCGTGACGCCAGCAGTGAAGGGGAGGTCGTGCTGACGCTGGCGCGCAGTGGCCGCCAGCTGAGCGTGCCGCGTGGCAGCTCGCTGCTGGAAAGCCTGGAAGCCCATGGCATCAAGCCCAGGCATGGCTGCCGCATGGGCATCTGCAACACCTGCAGCTGTGACCGCGTCAGTGGCGCCACCCGCCACCTGCGCACCGGCGACCTGCAGTCCGAATCGGCGCAGCCGGTACGGATCTGCGTGAGCGCACCGACCACCGACCTGACCCTGGATCTCTGAGGACGCCTGCCATGACCCGCGCTACCGACCGTGCCCTGAGTACTGCCGAGATGCATGCCTTCGGTGAGGAACTCGACGCGATCCGCGACCGTGTGATCGGCAGCCTCGGCGCCTCCGATACCCGCTACATCCGCCGCGTGGCCGCCGCCGTGCGCTGGTTTGGCGTGGGGGGCCGTGGCCTGCTGTTTCTGGCGGCGTTCTCGCCACTGTTCTGGATGCCGCTGCTGTGGCCGGCCGCGATCACCGGCACGCTGCTGCTGGCGCTGTCGAAGATCCTGGAGAACATGGAGCTGGGCCACAACGTCATGCACGGCCAGTTCGACTGGACCGGCGACCCCAAGCTCAACGGCAATACCTATGAGTGGGATATCGTTGCCACTGCCGACAACTGGCGCAAGACCCACAATTTCCGCCACCACACCTACACCAACGTGCGTGGCATGGACGATGACATCGGTTATGGCCTGCTGCGCATCTTCCCGGAGCAGCGCTGGAAGCCGTTCTACCTGCTGCAGCCGATCATCGCGCCGATCTTCGCGCTGCTGTTCCAGTGGGGCGTGGCCGCGCAGGACCTGCGCCTGGGCCGCTGGCTGAAGGGTCGCATCAGCGGCCGTGCGATGTGGATGCAGACCCGCCCGGTGGCGCGGAAAATGGCCCGCCAGGTGCTGAAGGACTACGTGTTCTTCCCGCTGCTGGCCGGCCCGTTCTTCCTCACCGTGATGCTGGGCAACATGGTGGCCAACGGACTGCGCAACATCTGGACCTACGTGATCATCTTCTGCGGCCACTTCACCGCCGAATCGGAAACCTTCCCGAAGGAATGCCTGCGCAACGAATCGCGCGGCCACTGGTACCTGCGCCAGCTGCGCGGTTCATCCAACATCAGCGGCGGCTTCCTGATCAACGTGCTGTCGGGCAACCTCAGCCACCAGATCGAGCATCACTTCTATCCGGACCTGCCGGCCAACCGCTATGCGGCCATTGCCAAGGAAGTGAAGGACATCTGCCGTCGCTACGGCCAGCACTACAACAACGGCTCGCTGCCGCGCCAGTTCGGCCAGGTGGTCTGGCGCATCCTGCGCCACGCGTTCCCGAGCAAGCCGCGCCGCCTGCCGATGTCGGACATCATGTCCGCACCGGCATCGGCCAACGCGGGCTGATCAACTCAGCCCGCCTTCGCCGGCTCCGCCTGCTCGCGGTCCAGGCGGCGCAGGAACACCTGCATTTCCTTGCGTGCCTGCTGGTCGCCCTTGCTGCCGGCCACGCTCAATCCGCGCTGCCAGGCTTCGCGCGCCGCCTGCGGCTGGCCACTGGCCAGCCAGGCCTTGCCCAGCAGCTTCCACGCCGCCGAGTACTGCGGATCAAGCACCACGCAACGGCCCAGATGGGTGGCCGCGCGCACCGGGTTGCCGGCATCCAGCCAGCCCTTGCCCAGGCCGAAGCGCAGCAGCGCGCCATCCTTGCCGGCGGCGAGCATGCATTCCAGAGCTTCGATGTTCATCCGCGCACCTCCACCAGCAGTTCGGCCGGGCCGGGCTGGAAGCGGCCGCGATGGAACAGCAGCGGCGCGCCGCCGTTCTCGTGCACGTCGATGATGCGGCCGGCCAGCAGCAGGTGATCGCCCACCGGCCACTGTGCGTGGCGGGTACAGGTGAGATGGGCCACGGCACCGGCGATGCGGGGTGGGGCGTCCTCGTCGTCATCCAGCAATGCCAGGCCGTCGAAGCGATTGCGGACCTGCGGATCGGCGAAGCGCCGGGCCAGCGCTTCCTGGTCGGCCGCCAGCACGCTGATTGCAAAGCGGGTGGCGCGCTGGAAGGTGGACAGGCTCTGCGCGTGCAGCGCCAGGTTCCACAGCACCAGCGGTGGCTGCAGCGAGACCGGTACGAACGAGTTGATGGTCAGGCCGACCGGCTTGCCCTGTGCATCGCGCGCGCAGACGATGGCCACGCCGGTCGGGAAATGGCCGAGCAGCCGCCGCAGGGCACGCGGCGGCATCTCGACCGACGGCACCGGCGCCGGTGCGGGGAAGACCCCCGCCCACGGCCCGGCGTACGGCACTGTCTCGCCGCTCATGAGGCCCGGGCCTGGCGGTAGCGCCGGCCGACCTCGGCCCAGTTGATGATGTTGAAGAACGCACCGATGTAGTCCGGGCGACGGTTCTGGTAGTGCAGGTAGTAGGCGTGTTCCCAGACGTCCAGCGCGAGGATCGGGGTATTGCCGGACAGGCCGACGGTTGCACCCATCAGCGGGCTGTCCTGGTTGGCGCTGCTTTCGACCTGCAGGCGGCCGTCGCGGTCACTGGTCAGCCAGGCCCAGCCGCTGCCGAAACGGGTCTGCGCGGCCTTGCTGAAGGCGTCCTTGAAGGCATCGAAGCTGCCCAGGTCACGGTCGATGGCGGTGGCCAGTTCCTCATCGGGTGCACCACCGTCGGTGCTGAGCACGGTCCAGAACAGGCTGTGATTGGCGTGGCCACCGCCGTTGTTGCGGACCGCGCCACGCTGCGCCTCGGGCACGGCACCGAGGTTGGCGATCAGCGCCTCGACCGGCTGCTCGGCGATGCCGGCCTGCTCGATGGCGGCATTGAGGTTGTTGACGTAGGCCTGGTGGTGCTTGCTGTGATGGATCTCCATCGTGCGCGCATCGAAGTGCGGCTCAAGGGCGTCGTAGGCGTAGGGGAGCGGGGGAAGCGAGTACGACATCGAAGCAATCTCCGTGGGGAAGGCCAGGGGCTGGCCGTGGGGAGATTGTTATCGCACCTCAACATTGGTTGAGGTCAAGGGGCGGGATTGAAATGCGTGCGCGTTCGTCGCCTTGATTCTTCCTGGCAGGCAGGGGCTGATGGGTCAGCGCAGGACACGCCGTGAACCCATCCATGGGGG
This sequence comes from Stenotrophomonas sp. YJH_SMC_135, assembly GCF_059372355.1. Taxonomy (NCBI): domain Bacteria; kingdom Pseudomonadati; phylum Pseudomonadota; class Gammaproteobacteria; order Lysobacterales; family Lysobacteraceae; genus Stenotrophomonas; species Stenotrophomonas sp. YJH_SMC_135. The sequence continues at coordinate 37,626 of NZ_JCAFVN010000003.1, read as the reverse complement.
CTCGATGGCGCCATCCGTGGCGCCAACGGTCCTGCGCTGACCCATCAGCCCCTGCAGGACAGCTCCCTGCGCTGGCGCGGAGACGGAGTCAAAGGCAGGAGCAGGAGCGGCATGGTAGTGCCGGCCGCTGGCCGGCAATCAGCGAAGGTCGGGTTGCCGGCCAGCGGCCGGCACTACCAGAACCCGCTTTTCGAATCCTCACCGGCGCGCTGTTGCGCTGCCCGCGCTCGCAGGAAACTGTCAGGAGGGGGCGGGGGGCGCTGGACAGGACCGTTGGCGCCAAGGATGGCGCCATCGAGCACCATGGAGGGGCTTTTGCGTGTCCTGGCCAGCGGCCCCCGCCCCCTCCCACACGGATCAACAAAAGCGCCGGCAGGCGAACCAGCCGCCAGCGCCTTCATCAACTCAACTCAACCAATCCTTGCACGCACCATCAACCTGTTCCCCGCACGCCTGCTGCATCCGCTGCTGCAGCCGCGCCAGTGTTTCGGCGCCCTGGTGCTTGCCGCTCCACGTCTTCAACTGCCCGGCCAGGCGCTCGAAACGCTGGCGGGTACGCTGGTGGTAGCCCGACGGCTGCGCTTCCAGTTCGGCGATCAGCGAGGCGGTGGCCTGCTCGATGCGTGGTGCATCATCCGGCGCCAGCTTCAACAGGCCCTCCACGTACAGCACGCCCCACTGTACGCGGGTGGCCGGGCCCTGCGCGCCATCGTAGGCGCGCTTCAGCCACTCCAGCGCACCGGCGGTGTCGCCGCGCTGCTCGGCCAGTTCGGCCAGCTCGGGCATGTAGTAGTACGGCTGTTCGCTGCGTTTCAGCTCGGCCAGCAACAGCGCCTCGGCGCCCGCGTCGTCGCCGACCTGGCGCAGTGCGTAGACCGCGCTGCTGATCGTGGCCTGGCGTGCATGCGCATCGGTGGCGGCGGCATCGGCAGCGGCCACGCGCTGCTTGACCCGCTCAACCAGGGCCGCGGGCAGTGCGCCGTTGGGCTGCTGCTGACGGGCCAGCGACACTTCGGTCCGCGCACGCGACAGCGCGTCGTCGGCACGGTTGCCGCGCTCGGCATCTGCGCGCTCCAGTGCGACCAGCAGCTGCTGCCCCAGCGTGTTGCTGGTGGCCGGGCCGGCGCTGGCCTGCTTGACCAGCGTCGCGCCCGCGTAGCCCAGCAGTTCGCGGTTACGACGGACTTCGGCAGGTTGCGCCAGCACTGCCTGCAGCAGCTCACGCACCTCGGTGGGCGAGCTGGCGGGCGTGTCGGCGGTGGCCAGGGCCAGCAGGGCGAAGCGGCGTTGCAGCGCCGCGTCGGGTGCGGCCTTGGACAGCTGGCGCAGCACATCCTGGCTCCTGCGCTCGCCGGCCAGGCGGTTGGCGTCGACTTCCCAGCCGTAATCGCCCAGCACCTGCCAGTCTTCGGCGGCCAGCCTGTCCGGCGTGGCCAGTGCCGTCGCCAGGGTGGCGGCGATGGCGCTGCGGCGCCCGGCCGCGACGGTCAGCGCACGGGTCAGTTCGGCCGCGTCGTTGCCGCCGGCCACGCGGGTGAGCTCATTGCGTTGTGGGTCCAGCACGATCAGGGTCGGATAGCCGCGCACCCCGAAGCGTTCGCCCCAAGCCTGTGCCCCTTCCTCGTCGCCATCCAGGTAGACCGGCACGAACTTGCCGGTCAACGCGATGAACGCCGGGTCCTTGAACAGGCCGGCCTTGAGCTGGTTGCACGGCGGGCACCAGACCGCGCCCCAGTACAGCAGCACCGGCTTTCCGCTGTCGGCGGCCTCGGCGAAGGCATCGTCCACATCGCCCTGGCGCCAGGCGATGGCGGACGCCGGCGCGGGCGCCTCGGCGGAGCTGGCGGTGGACACCGGGGCCGGGGTGCAGGCGCTCAGCGCCGAAGCCAGCAGCAACACGGAAAGCGCGACGCGCATCGGCGGCATCTCGAAGGGGGGACAGTCCATTGTAGGAATGGCCGGGGAGTGTGCTGATTCAGTTTGCTTATATCGGCCGTGCAGCGGGGCATGACACCCGCTGCCCTCAGGCGGCTGCCCGCACCATCTGCTGGTACACCAGCCCGTTGAACTCGCCGACATCACCGTCCAGCACGAAGCCATAGCGCAGGTAGGTAGGCACTGCGTTGAGCGAGGCGCGCACGGTCAGCACCGGTGTGCGCAGGTGCGGCAGCACGGCTTCGAACAGGGCATGGCCGATGCCCTGGCCCTGGCAGGCGGGATCGACGAACAGCATCGCCAGGTGGCGGCCTTCCTTCAGCTCTACCACGCCGAGGATGCGGCCATCCTGCTCGGCCACCAGGATGTGGTTGTCACCCTGCAGGCGTGCAGCGAACGCATCGGCGGCGGCGACACTGCCGAACGTAGCAATGCCGGCCGCGCTGAGCGAGGGCGCGACGGCCGCAGTGAATGCGGCCAGGCATACCGCGCTCATCGCGGGCAGGTCATCGATGTGGGCGGGGCGGATCCTCGGCATGCAGCGATCTTCATGTGGTGTGTGGCGTGTCATCGTCGCCGGTTGCCTGCACGCTAAGCTGGTCCCATGAGTGAATTCAATCCCGCCTACGCTTCGTTGTTTCCGCAACAGGGACTGAGCCTGGGCCTGATGACGCCCGTTGCGGCGCATGGGCTGGCCGATCCGGGCGCGGCGCGGCGCATTGCGCGGCTGGCCGACGATCTTGGTTTCGCCGCGTTGTGGGCGCGCGATGTACCGCTGATGGTGCCGCAGGGTCCGGACGCGACGGCGAGCGCGCTGGACGACCCCTTCCTGTGGCTGGGCATGCTGGCCGCCGCGACCACGCGCATCGTGGTCGGTACCGCCGCCATCGTGTTGCCGTTGCGCCAGCCGTTGCAGGTGGCGAAGTCGGCCTTGAGCCTGGACCGGATCAGTGCAGGGCGGTTCGTGCTGGGCCTGGGTTCGGGTGACCGCCCGGAAGAATTCGCCGCCTTCGGCGAGGATCTGGAGGGCAGGGCGACGACCTTCCGTGAGCGCTGGACGTTGCTGCGCGCGGCGTTGTCACCGGAGGCCGATGCGCGGACCGCCGTACTGCAGGCCACGGGTGGCTTCGACGTGCTGCCGGCGCCGGCAACCCGCATCCCGATGCTGGTGGTGGGTACCGCGCGGCAGAGCCTGCAGTGGATCGCGCGCGAGGCCGAAGGCTGGGCCACCTATCATCGTGAGGAGGCCGCGCAGGAGGGGCGCATCGGCCTGTGGCAGCAGGCGCTGGTGCAGCGTGGTGGCCCAGGCAAGCCGTTCGTGCAGTCGATGCTGCTGGATCTGCAGGCAGATCCGCAGGCGCCAGCCGAGCCGCTGCCGCTGGGCCTGAAGGTCGGCCGCGATGGCCTGCGTGACTATCTGCTGCGCGTGCATGGGCAGGGCGTGGCGCACGTGATGTTCAATCTGGTCGACAACGGGCGGCCGATGGACGCGGTGTTGCGTGAGATCGGGGAGCAGGTTCTGCCGAATATGCCCCGGTAGGTGTCCACCTGGGTGGACGCGCTTCATCGTTGCCAACGCTGCGCTCGCCGGTGTGCTGGAAGTCCGCATCTGCGTATCATTCGCATGTGATACCCCGCTGCCGGAGCCCCGTGTGACCCAACGTTCCCCCATGCACCCGAGCGGACGCCTGTTCGCCGCGGTCGCTTTCATCGAGGCCGTGACCTGGGCCGGCCTGCTCATCGGCATGTGGATGAAGTACGGCCCCATGGCCAACGTGGCGCTGGTGAAGCTGTTCGGACCCCTGCACGGCGTGGCGTTCCTGCTCTATGTGGCGGTGACGCTGTTCGCGGCGCTGCGCCTGCGCTGGCCGTGGTGGGCCAGTGCGCTGGCGCTACTGGCAGCCATCCCGCCGCTGGTGACGCTGCCATTGGAATGGTGGTTCAAGCGCCGTGGCCTGTTGGGCCTGCGCGCGGTGCGCTGAAGTCGCTGTTGCGTGCCCGTTCAAGAGAATGGGTATCAAATGCAAATACGAGCCGTTATCATTTGAGGATGGCGTCCGGTCCTGAGCAGGGCCGGCGCCGGGCGGGGCGCAGGTGCGCCCGGCGATCCCTTCCTGTTACGGCTGGTGTTCCATGCACGCACGTCCCGTCGTTCCCGGCTTGCCGGCGCTGGTAGTGGCCGCCCTGATCGGCACCATGGCGATGATGTCCTTCGTCGCCGTGATCGGTCCGGTGGTCCGCATGCTCGGGCTGTCCGAGTGGCATGCCGGACTGTCGGTCACCGCCGCGGGCGCGTTGTGGATGCTGGCCGCGCGCCCATGGGGCCAGCTCAGCGACCGCATCGGCCGCAAGCGCGTGCTGATGCTGGCGATGAGCGCCTACACCGTGGTCTACATCGCGCTGGCGGTGTTCATCGACGTTGCCCTGCAGGCGGTGCCGCCGGTACTGGTATCGGTGCTGGTGCTGGTCGGTGCGCGAGGCCTGATCGGCCTGTTCTACGCGGCGGTGCCGCCCACCGCAGCCGCGCTCATCGCCGACGAGGCACCGACCGGCCAACGTGCGAAATTCCTCGCCCGACTGGGCAGCGCCAATGCGCTGGGCATGGTGCTCGGGCCGGCCGCTGCCGGCTGGCTTGCCTATACCAACCTTTCGCTGGCGCTGTACGTGGCCGCGTTGCTGCCGCTGCTGGCACTGGCATTGCTGGCCTGGCGGCTGCCGGCTACACCGCCGGTGGTTGGCGCGTCCGCACAGCGCCGCGCGCCGATGAGCCGCCTCGACCCGCGCCTGCGCCTGCCGCAGCTGGCGGCGCTCATCGCCATGGTCTCGGTGACCATCGCGCAGGTGACGGTGGGCTTTTTCGCGATTGATCGCCTGGGCCTGGATGCTGCCGCTGGTGCACGCATGGCCGGCATCGCGCTGACCGCGGTCGGCATCGGCCTGATCCTGGCGCAGGCGCTGGTGATGAAGCTGGAGGTGCATCCGCGCCGCTGGATCATCCTCGGCGCGCTGATTTCCGGCATTGGCTTTGCTTCGGTGGCGGGCGTGCAGCAGGGCTGGCAGTTGCCGGCGGCATACGCGCTGGCCGCGTTCGGCATGGGCTTCGTATTCCCCTCGTTCCAGGCGCTGGCCGCCGACGCGGTGGAAGCGCACGAGCAGGGTGCCGCAGCGGGCACGGTCGCTGCCGCGCAGGGGCTGGGCATGGTGGCCGGGCCGATGCTCGGCACGCTGTTGTATCGCGGCGGGCCCAGCCTGCCATATCTGCTGGTCGGCGCGCTGCTGCTGTTGCTGTGCGCGCTGGCTGCAGCGCATCGGATGAAGGAGACCCCATGAACGATTCCCTGATGCAGGGCGCGTGGCCGGAGGCTGCGCCCGCGCCGCTGGAGAGCACTGACGACGCGTCGCTGTTCCTGCTGCAGCATGCCGGCCAGCATGTGCACGCACGCGGTTGCCGCCTCGCGCTGCCGGGTGGCGCGCTGGCAACCCTGGCGGAGCGCGTTGCGGCCTTCTTCGCCCAGCAGCGTGGCGGTCCGGGCCTGCTGGTCGGTGCGGTGCCATTCGAACCGCGTGCCGACGACGCGTTGTACCAGCCTGAGCGCCTGCTGCCGGCCCTGCCATTGCAACCACGGGCGGCGCCGGCGCTGCAGGGCCCGCTGCAGGCGGAGCCCGCAGCGCAGGACTATGCAGCCGCGGTCGCCGAGGCAGTGAAGGCGCTGCGCGCGCCCGACCAGGACCTGCACAAGGTGGTGCTGGCGCGCAGCCTGCTGGCGCACAGCCGCCATGCGCTGTCTCCAGAGGTGCTGCTGGCGCGGTTGGGCGCGGATCCCTCGGTGGCGACCTATGCGGTGCCGCTTCCGGTTGAACCGGGGCACGCACCGGCCTGGCTGGTCGGCGCAACACCGGAGCTGCTGCTGCGCAAGCGTGGCGCCGAGCTGTTGTCGCACCCGCTGGCCGGGTCCGCGCGCCGCAGTGCCGATGCCGCCGAGGACGAGCGCGCCGCGCAGGCGCTGCTGGCTTCGAACAAGGACCATGACGAGCACCGCCACGTGGTCGAGGCCATCATCGAGGGCCTGGCGCCGTACTGCAGCCACATCGATGCGCAGCCGCGCCCGGTGCTGCATGCCACCGCCAGCATGTGGCATCTCGGCACCCGCATCCACGCCACCCTGAAGGATCCGCAGACATCGGCGGCCGAGCTGCTGGCGCAGTTGCATCCCACGCCGGCGGTCTGCGGTACACCCCGGCTGGCGGCACTGCAGCGTATCCGCGAGCTTGAGCCGGTGCCGCGTGGCTTCTATGCCGGTGCGGTCGGCTGGCTGGATGCGAAAGGGGATGGTGACTGGTATGTGGCGATCCGCTGCGCACGCCTGCAGGGCACGCAGCTGCGCCTGTACGCCGGCGCCGGCATCGTTGCCCAGTCGCAGCCCGAGGCCGAGGTCGCCGAAACCGCGGCGAAGTTTGCCGCCCTGTTGAACGCGTTGGGCGTCCACGACGCCGCGCCCGTCATCGAGCCTGCTGCATGAACACGCCCACTGTTTCTTCCCGCCTGCCACTGCAGCAGGCTTGGCCCGATGCGCTGGTGGCGCGCTATCGCGAGGCGGGCTACTGGCGCGGCGAGACCTTCCCGGCGTTCCTGCGTGAGCGTGCGGGACGCTACGCTGATGACATCGCCGTGGTCGCTGGCGATGTGCGCCTGAGCTACGCGCAGCTGTGGCACGAGGCCGGTCGCATCGGTGCCGGACTGCTGGCACTCGGCCTGCAACCCGGTGAACGGGTGCTGGTACAGCTGGGCAACACCGCCGGGTTCATCGCCACCGTATGCGGGCTGTTCCGCGCCGGCCTGGTGCCGGTGTACGCGCTGCCGGCGCACCGCATCACCGAGCTGGTGCACTTCGCCAACAAGGCCGAAGCCAGTGCCTACATCACTGCCGACCTGCACGATGGCTTTGATCATCGCGGGCTGGCGCGGGCGCTGCAGGCCGAGGTGCCGGCGCTGCGCCACGTGGTCATCGATGGCGATGCAGCAGAGTTCACCGCGCTCGAGGCGCTGCAGGGAGACCGCAACCAGCTGCCGGCCGACCCGGACCCGCAGTCGGTGGCGTTCCTGCAGATCTCCGGCGGCAGCACCGGGCTGTCCAAGCTGATTCCACGCACCCACGACGACTACATCTACTCGTTCCGTGCCAGCAATGACCTCTGCGGCATCGACCGCGACAGCGTGTACCTGGTCGCGCTGCCGGCCGCGCACAACTTCCCCATGAGCTCGCCCGGTTTCTTCGGCGCGCTGTATGCCGGTGCCCGCGTGGTGCTCAGCCCCGGTCCGGGGCCGGACGCGGCCTTCCCGCTGATCGCGCGCGAGCAAGTGACCTGCTGTGGGCTGGTGCCGCCGCTGGCGCTGTTGTGGGCACAGGCCGCCGCCACCAGCAAGCACGACCTGTCCAGCCTGCAGGTACTGCAGGTAGGCGGGGCCAAACTGGTGCCGGAAGCCGCACGGCGGGTGATTGACGGTCTTGGCTGCACGCTGCAGCAGGTGTTCGGCATGGCCGAAGGCCTGGTGAACTACACACGGCTGGATGATCCGGAAGAACTGATCGTAGCCTGCCAGGGCCGGCCGATCAGCCCGGACGACGAGGTGCGCGTGGTCGATGACCATGACCAGCCGGTGCCGGAAGGCGAGGTAGGGCATCTGCTGACCCGCGGCCCGTACACCATCCGTGGCTACCACAACGATGCGGTGGCCAATGCGCGTTCGTTCACCGACGACGGCTTCTACCGCACCGGCGACCGCGTGCAGCAGCTGCCCGGAGGCTACCTGGTGGTGCAGGGCCGTGCCGGTGACCACATCAACCGGGCGGGCGAGAAAATCTCCGCCGAGGAGATCGAAGATCACCTTCTGGCCCACCCCGGCGTGTTCGACGCCGCCGTGGTCTCCATTCCTGACGAGTATCTCGGGGAGCGCAGCTGCGCGTTCGTGATCCAGCAGGGTGAGCCGTTCAAGGCGCCGGCGCTGAAGTCCTGGATGCGCGGGCGCGGCCTGGCCGCGTTCAAGGTGCCCGACCAGGTCGTGTTCGTCGACAGTTTCGATACCACCGCGGTCGGCAAGATCAGCCGCCGCGAACTGCGCGCGCAGCTGCGTGCGCGTCATCTGCAACAGACAGGAGGAACGCGCTGATGGCGCTGCCCCGTATCACCGATTACCCCTTGCCGACTGCCGCCGAACTGCCGCAGGCGCGCGGCCCGTGGCGCCCGCAGCGCGATCGTGTCGCGCTGCTGGTGCACGACATGCAGCGCTATTTCCTGGCCGCATTCGACGCCGGCAACGCACCGCTGCGGCCGGTAGTGGACAACATCGCACGGCTGCTGGCGCATTGCCGCGCGCACGGCATTCCGGTGTTCTACACCGCCCAGCATGGCGACCAGGACCGCCGTGACCGTGGCCTGCAGGCCGACCTGTGGGGACCAGGCATGCGTCGCAGCGCCGACCATGAACCAATCATCGAGGCACTGGCACCGCAGCCTGGCGAGCACGTGCTGGTGAAGCACCGCTACAGCGCGTTCCAGCGCAGCAACCTGGAGACGCTGATGCGGGTGCGTGGACGCGACCAGCTGCTGGTCACTGGCGTGTATGCGCATATAGGCTGCACGGCCACCGTGGTCGAAGCCTTCCAGCGCGACATCGAGGCGTTCATCGCGGCCGATGCGGTAGCGGATTTCTCGCGCGCCGATCACGATCAGGCGCTGCACTGGATCGCACGCACCTGTGGCGTGCCGATGACCACCGACCAGTTGCTGGAGGTGCTGTGATGGCTGCCACCGCTGAGATGCTGGATCTGGAGCGGATGCGTGCCGACGTGGCGCGCGTTCTGGAATGTACGCCGGCCGAGATCGGTGACGACGACAACCTGATCGACCTGGACCTGGACTCGATGCGCATGCTCGGCCTGGTCCTGGCCTGGGGCAACACCGGCCTGCCGCTGGAGTTCTCGCAGTTGGCCGAACACACCACGCTGCGCCAGTGGTGGAACGTTGTGCAGACGCTGCAGGCCGCGCAGAACGCATGAACGCCGCTGCGCTGGCCACGCCGGTGGCATTGACCGAGGCCCAGGCCGGACTGTGGTTTGCACAGCGGCTGGCGCCGGACAATCCGTCATTCAATACCGCGCACGCGGTGTGGATCGATGGCCCGCTGGACGTGACCGCGTTCGTCACAGCGGCAGACCAGGCTGCGGGCGAAGCCCAGGCCTTTGCGCTGCGCTTTGCCGAAGGGGCCGATGGCCAGCCGCTGCAGTGGTACGACCCGGCACACGTGCCGCTGCTTTCGGTGCGCGATGTTTCCACCGCGGCGGATCCCACCGCGGCGGCACGCAACCTGATGCAGGCCGATCGGCTCAGCGCGGTCGATCCGACCCGCGACCGGATCAGCCAGCAGGTGTTGTTTGACCTGGGCGGGCAGCGCTGGGTCTGGTACCTGCGCGTGCATCATCTGGCCGCCGATGGCTACGGCATGGCGCTGTTCACCGATCGCGTGTGCGCGTTGCATGCCGGTCGCATGGCTGAACCGCTGCCAGGGCTGGCGGGCGTGCTGGCGGATGACGCCGCCTATCGTGCCGACCCGCGTCGTGCGCAGGCCGGGCGCTGGTGGCGCGAGCAGTTGCAGGGGGCGCCGGCGGGCGTGGGCCTGGCAGGCACCGTGGCGGCCAGCGACGATGCGCTGCGCTGGGTGCGGCCGCTCGATGCGGCCTTCCGCGAGCAGCTGCTGCAGGCGTCGGTACGTTGGCTGCAGCCCTGGCCGGATGTGCTGGCCGCGCTGGCGGCCGAGTACCTGCGGCGGATGAGCGCTGCCGATGAAGTGGTGCTGGGCGTGCCCTACATGGGCCGGCTCGGCAACGCGTCGGCGCGGGTGCCGGCGATGGTGATGAACGTGTTGCCGCTGCGCGTAGCGGCCGGCGAGGGCAGCGTCGAGGCCTTCACCCGCGGCCTGGGCCGGCAGCTCAGCCAGGGTCGCAAGCATGGCCGTTACCGCAGTGAGCAGCTGCGCCGGGACCTGGGGCTGGTCGGCGCGCAGCAGCGCCTGCACGGTCCGCTGGTGAATGTGCAGCCGTTCTACAAGCCGCTGGCGCTGGCCGGCGCGCAGGCAACGCTGGAGGTGCTGTGCACCGGGCCGGTGGATGATCTGACACTGGGCTTCCGTGGCGATGGCCAGCACCTTCTCGATCTGGAGATCGAGGCCAATCCCGCGATGTACAGTCGCGAGGATGTCGAGGCGCATGCAGCGCGGTTGCTGCATTTCGTGTCGGCAGCATTGCAGGCTGACGATATCGCAGCCGTGCCTCTGGCGTCGCTTGAGGAGGCGCAGCAGGTGCTGCACGGTTTCAATGCCACCGCGCATGCGCTTCCCGAGACTACCCTGGTTGAACTGCTGCAGCAGGGCATGGATCGGGATCCGCACGCGCCGGCGCTGGTGTTCGGCGACACTACGCTCGACTATGCAACGCTGGAAGCACGCAGTTTTGCGCTTGCCGCACAACTGCGCGGCATGGGCGTCGGCCCGGGCAGCGTAGTCGCGGTGGCATTGCCGCGCTCGCTGGAACTGGTGCTCGCGCTGGTCGCGGTGCTACGCGCAGGCGCGGCCTATCTTCCGCTGGACCTTGCCCATCCCGATGAGCGGTTGGCACGTATTCTTGCGTCGGCGCAGCCGGTGTGCGTACTGGCTGCGCCAGACGTATCGGTGCGCATGGCCGGTGTGCCGGTGCTCGCGCCGGAGCAGTGGACCGCGCTGAGTTTTGCAGCGCCATGGGCGGATCCTGCGCCCAGCGATGCCGCCTATGTGATCTATACCTCCGGTTCGACCGGCGAGCCCAAGGGCGTGGTCGTCGAACACCGCGCGATCGTCAATCGCCTGCTGTGGATGCGCGAGCAGTACGGCATCGGCGCCGATGACCGCGTGCTGCAGAAGACCCCGGCCACCTTCGATGTCTCGGTCTGGGAATTCTTCCTGCCGCTGCTGTGCGGGGCTACGCTGGTGGTTGCCGGGCCGGACGCGCATCGCGATCCCACCGAGCTGGCGCGCTTGATCCGGGGCCATGGCATCACCACGGCGCATTTCGTGCCGTCGATGCTCGACGCCTTCCTCGCTGCGCCGGCTTCTGCAGGGCTGCAGCTGCGCCGCGTATTCACCAGCGGCGAGGCGCTGGACGCTGCGTTGCGAGACCGCTTCCATGCGCGCGTGCACGCAGAACTGCACAACCTGTACGGCCCGACCGAGGCCGCAGTGGATGTCAGCTATTGGCCGGCGTCAGCGCAGGATCGCTCGCGGCCGGTGCCGATCGGCTTCCCGGTCTGGAACACCCGCCTGTACGTGCTGGACGCCCGGATGCAGCCGGTGCCGGTCGGTGTGGCCGGTGACCTGTACCTGGGCGGCGTGCAGCTGGCACGCGGCTATCTCGGTCGCGACGATCTGACCGCCGAACGCTTCCTTGCCGATCCTTTCCTGGCGGGCGAGCGCATCTACCGCACCGGCGACGTGGCGCGCTGGCGCCGCGATGGTGCGGTGGAGTACCTGGGCCGCAGCGACCATCAGGTGAAACTGCGCGGCCTGCGCATCGAACTGGGCGAGATCGAGGCGGCTTTGCGCGAACTGCCGGGCATGGAACGGGTGGAAGTGCTGCTACGCCAGGATGCTCCCGGCGAAGCGCGTCTGGTGGCCTATGTGCCGACCGCGCTTGCCGATGCCGTAATGCTGCGCAGCCACCTCGCCACGCGTGTGCCGGACTACATGGTGCCCTCGGCCATCGTTGGTGTGGACCACTGGCCGGTGACCGCCAACGGCAAGCTCGACCGCAACGCGTTGCCGAAGCCACCGCAACGTGAAGTTGCCGGCTTGGCGCCGCGCACGCCGTTGGAACAGGAGCTGGCGTTGCTGTTCGCACAGGCGCTTGGGCGTGAGGCGCCGGTGGCGGTGGATGCGGACTTCTTCAGTCTCGGCGGTGACTCGCTGTCGGCGGTGCACCTGCTGCTGGCGATCGAGCAGCGCTGGCGCTGCGATCTGGGTTTGGGCGCCTTGTTTGCCCAGCCCACCGTGGCCGCGCTGGCGGTTCGTATTGCCGCGCCACCCGCGCTGGCCGATCACGCGCTGGGGCCGGTGATCGCGCTGGCCGCAACCGACGCTGCCGGGCCCACTCCGCTGTTCGTGCTGCACCCGGCCGGTGGCATCGCCTGGAACTACCGCACCCTCGCCCGGGCACTGCAACCAGCCCGCCCGGTGTATGGCCTGCAGTCGCCGGCACTGGACGCGCGGCTGCCACTGCCGAGCAGCATCGAGGCGATGGCCAACGATTACGTACAGCGCGTGGTCGCACTACAGCCGAAGGGGCCGGTGCATCTGCTGGGCTGGTCGGTGGGCGGCATCCTCGCCCAGGCGATGGCGGTGCGGCTGCATGAGATCGGCCGCGACGTCGGCGAACTGGTGCTGCTGGACGCCTATCCCAGCGAGTGCTGGCGGGCCGAGCCTGAACCGGACGCCGTCGCCGCACTGCGGGCACTACTGGCGATTGCCGGCCATGACCCGGATGCGCATCCGGAACTGGACAGTCGTGAACGCATACTCGCGTTCCTGCGTCGCGGCGGTAGTGCACTGGGCAGCCTGCCGGATGTGGTGCTTGACGGCGTGGTGCGCGCGGTGACCGGTACCAACCGGCTGATCCGCGAACACATCCACCAACCGTTCGACGGCACGCTGGTGCACGTCCGCGCTGGCCGGGATCACCAGGCGCGGCCACAGCTGCAGTCGGCGTTGTGGCGGACCCACGCGCGCAAGGTGCAGGCACTGGAGCTGCCGTTTCTGCACGCCGAACTGACCGGCCGCGATGCGGTGGCGCAGCTGGCGCCGTGGTTGTCGGCGCGGTTGCGCCACTGGGACGAGCAACAGGAGACCGCAACATGAAATTGACCGGTTTTGAAGGTCGTGTGGCGCTGGTGACCGGCGCTGCCGGCGGCATCGGCGAGGCACTGGTACGGTTGCTGGCCGCGGCCGGTTGCACCGTGGTGGCGACCGATCGCGAGGCACCCATGTTCGCGGATGCACGTGTGCAGGCGTTTGCTCTTGACGTGACCGACAGTGAGGCCGTCGACGCCTTGGTGGATCGGGTCGAGTCCAGCATCGGACCGATCATGCTGGCCGCCAGCGTGGCCGGTGTGCTGCATGTGGGCGGCGTGACCGAGACCGGCGATGACGACTGGCGCCGGGTGTTCGCGGTGAACACCGACGGCGTGTTCCATGTCGGGCGTGCTCTGGCGGGGGTGATGTCGCCGCGCGGGCAGGGCGCGATGGTTACCGTCAGCTCGAATGCGGCCGGTGTGCCGCGACACGGGATGGCCGCCTATGCGGCATCCAAGGCCGCCGCCACCATGTTCACCCGCTGCCTCGGGCTGGAGCTGGCGCCGTTGGGCATCCGCTGCAACATCGTCGCCCCGGGATCGACGTTGACCCCGATGCAGACCGGCATGTGGCAGGACGAGCACGGTGCCGAGCGGGTGATCGCCGGCAGCCTGGAGACCTACAAGGCCGGTATTCCACTGCGCAAGCTGGCCACCCCCGAGGACATCGCGCACTCGGTGATGTTCCTGCTCTCGGAACAGGCCGGGCACGTGGCCATGAGCGACCTGTACGTCGACGGCGGCGCCACCCTGCGCGGCTGAGCCCCGACCGCCGCCTGCCGGCAATGGTAGTGCCGGCCGCTGGCCGGCAACCTACGGCCCCCGGTAGTGCCGGCCGCTGGCCGGCAACCTCATTCACCTTCAGACATCTCCCAACCCCCGTCGAGCCATGGCCCGACAGCCAACGCGCAATGATCGACCCACCATGGGGCATGAGCAGCCATCGCCTCCGCCTGGGCCGTCACTCGATCATCGGCCAGGTCTACGTTCTGACAACTACCACGCATCAGCGCCGCCGGCTCTTTGAAAGCGAAGCGGCAGCAGCATGTGTGATCGACCAGTTCGATTACATCGAACAGCGCGGGCTCGTACAGTCACACGCATGGGTCGTCATGCCGGATCACGTCCACTGGATGTTCGAGCTGCGCGCAGCCCACCTTCCAGACATCGCACGCCGGATGAAATCGTCGAGCGCGCTCGCCCTGAATCGCTTGGCGGGCCGTCGAAGTACGGTGTGGCAGCCCGGCTACTTCGATCATGCCGTGAGGGCCGAGGAGTCGATGGCGCGGCAAGCGCTATACATCCTGGGGAATCCGGTACGCGCCGGTCTTGCTGGGCAGATTGGCGAGTATCCGCATGCGTGGTCGGTCTGGGTGTGATGCCGGCCAGCGGCCGGCACTACCACGGCAGAACCGAAGCGCAGCGCAGATCGCGTTCCGGCGCAGAGAGCACCCGCGATGGTAGTGCCGGCCGCTGGCCGGCAACCCCATGACCCGCGCGAAGACGCGTAGCTGCCGGCCAGCGGCCGGCAGTACCACGGCAGAACTGAAGCGCAGTGCAGATCGTGTGCCGGCGCACAGAGCACCCGCGATGGTAGTGCCAGCCGCTGGCCGGCAACCACATGACCCGCGCGGAGACGCGTAGCTGCCGGCCAGCAGCCGGCACTACCAGTCAATATTCAGCGCGGCCATTCGCTGTTCAGCGCCGCTTGCGCGCGTCTTGGCCGTGGTCGGCCTGGTTGTGATGCCGGCCAGCGGCCGGCACTACCAAAGCAAAGGCGAAGCGCAGCGCAGTTGCGCTGCGGCGCACAGAGCACCCTCGGTGGTAGTGCCGGCCGCTGGCCGGCAACCCCATGACCCGCGCGGAGATGCATGGCTGCCGGCCGGTAGCCGGCACTACCAGTCGATGTTCAGCGCGGCCATTCGCTGTTCAGCGCCGCTTGCGCGCGCTTCGGCCGTGGTCGGTCTGGTTGTGATGCCGGCCAGCGGCCGGCACTACCAAAGCAAGGGCGAAGCGCAGCGCAGATTGCGTTCCGGCGCACAGAGCAGCCTCGGTGGTAGTGCCGGCCGCTGGCCGGCAACCCCATGACCCGCGCGGAGATGCATGGCTGCCGGCCAGCGGCCGGCACTACCAGTCAATGTTCAGCGCGGCCATTCGCTGTTCGGCGCCGCTTGAGTGCGCTTCGGCCGTGGTCGGTCCGGTCTGATGCCGGCCAGCGGCCGGCAGTACCACGGCAGAACCGAAGCGCAGCGCAGATCGTGTGCCGGCGCACAGAGCACCCGCGATGGTAGTGCCGGCCGCTGGCCGACAACCCCATGACCCGCGCGGAGACGCGTAGCCGCCGGCCAGCAGCCGGCGCTACTCCTTCGGCGTCTGGCGCGGCTTGCGCGTGCGCTTCGGCTTTGCGCTATCCGCACCGCTGGCGGCGCCATCCTGCAGTGCCTGCAGCCAGGACAGGGTGTCCACGTAGTCGATGAAGTGGCGCAGGTAGCCGGGGCTGGTGGCCTGCATCGTGTCCAGCATGCGCTGCACCAGCACCGCCGAGTTCAGCGGGCCGCCGTCAGCCGGGGCCTCGGTGCGCAGGGAGCGGCGCACCTGCAGTTCGCTGCGCAGCTCCGACCACTCGCGCTGCACCTGCTGCAGCATCGGCACCTGCGGGTAATGCGGCAGCGAGCGCGACCCTGCATCAAGGTCGCGCACCAGTGCGCGCAGGCCTTCGAGCGCTGGCGGCTTACTTGGCATCCGGGGCCTTGGGCTTGGGAATCGGCGCGATCTCTACGCGACGGTTGCGTGCGCGGCCTTCCTCATTGGCATTGGAACTGACCGGCTGCTCGCTGCCGAACGCGGCAGCGAACACGGCGTCGGCGGGTACGCCATCGGCGATCAGGGTGCGGGTCACGGTCAGCGAGCGCTGCGCCGACAGCTCCCAGTTGTCGGCGAAACGCCGGTTGCCTTCGCGTACCGGCGCGTCATCGGTGAAGCCGCTGACCATCAGGATCTCTTCGCGGCTGCCCAGATAGGCGGCCAGCGGTGCGGCCAGGCTGCGCAGCAGCTCCTGGCCTTCCGGCTGCAGCTGGTCGGAGTTCAGCGCGAACAGCACGCTGCCGCTGATGCCGATGCGGCCATCCACCAGCGTCACGCGACCGGCCGCCAGCGGTCCAGCCAACGCTTGCTCCAGGGTCTGCAGACGCTTGGCTTCGGCCTGGCGCTGCTTCACTTCCTGGTCCAGTCGCTGCGACAGCTCCAGCTGCACGGCGACCACACCGACCAGTATGAGCACGAACGCGCCCAGCAGCACCGACATCAGGTCGCCGAAGGCTGCCCAGATCGGGGCATGCGAACCGCCGTCGACCTCCAGCTCGTCGCTCATGCGCTGCCGGCCTTGCCGCGGCGCGCGGCCAGTTGCTGCAGTTCTTCCATCACCTGCTTCTGCGACAGCAGGCTGAGGTCGACCACCTCGCGCGCCTGGGCTACGTAGTAGGCCAGCTGCTCGTCGCTGCGGGCCAGCGAGGCATCCAGTGCGCCGCCGATCTGTTCCAGGCGGCCGGACAGCTCGGTGGCGGCACTGCCGAACTGCGCGACCGCTTCGCCGAACGTGCCGGCCAGCTGGCCTACTTCGGCAGCGCTGCCGTTGAGCGCTGCGGCAATGCCATCCAGCTTGCCGGTCTCTGCGGCGATATGGTCGGTGAAGCGATTGCCAACCCGCTCCAGCAGCTCGGCCGAGCCACCGACCAGTGCGTCCACAGCGGTGCGCTGCTCGTGCGAAGCGTGATTGATCGCATCCAGCAGGGTCTGCACGGTGGCCAGCAGGCGGCCGCGCTCTTCCAGCATCGCGTTGTCACGCACCAGGCTCTCGGACAGCGTGCTGCGCAGCTCGTTGATGACGTCGGCAGCAGCCTTGGGCGCGGCCGCGGCGGTCTGCAGCAGGGTAGACACTTCAGCCAGCGTGGCGCTGGCCTGCGCGCGACCGTTCTCGCCGATCTGCTGTGCGGTGGCCGCCAGGGTGTCGCAGACCTGCTGCTGCTGCGCAGCCAGGTGTTCGCCGTTGGCCTGCAGGCGCTCGGCCAGGTCGCTGGAAACGTGCTGCAAGGCTTCGCTCCAGCGCTGCAGGCGCTGTTCGTCGCCGGCCTGCAGCTGCGCCTGCAGCGCGGCGTGGGCCTGCTGCAGCTCGGCGCTGACCGCGTCCCAGCGCGCCTGGCGCTGCTGCTCGCGGCTGTCCAGGCTGGCTTGCAGTTCGGCGTGCGCGGCCGCGGCGGCGGCCTGCGCAGCCTGCCACTGCTGCGAACGCTGCAGTTCGTGGTCCTGCAGCAGCGCCTGGCTGGTGCTGTGGTGCTGCTCCAGCGCCTGTAGCAGCGCCTGCGCGCGCGCGTCCAGATGCTCGCTGGAGGCCAGCAACGCCTGCTGCTGGCGTTCGACCAGCGCGCTGTTGAGTGCCTGCTGCTGTTCGGCGGCGGCGCGCCATGCCTCGGCATTGCCGCGGGCATCGGCCTGCAGGCGCTCGCCGATACGCGCGACCAGTGCTTCGGCGTGCGTGCCCTGGCCATCGCTGAAGGCCTGCAGGTGCTGGCGCAGATCACTGACCAGCGCCTGTTGTGCCTGGGTCTGCTCGCTCACCACCTTGGCCCAGCTGGCCTCGGTGGCGACGCGGCTGCGCTCGAAACCCTCGCTCAGGCCGGCCAGCTGCTGCTGCACGGCCTGCTCGACGCGGGCATGCAGTGCTTCGCCGTGATGGGCCAGGCCAGCCAGGGTGGTTTCGGCCATCGGCTGCAGCGCACCACCGATGGCGGCGGCGCTGGCTTCGGCCCCTTCGCGCAGCGACTGCTGCAGCGAGACGGCCAGGCGTTCCTGCAGGGCCTGGCTCTGCGTCAGGAACTCGGCCTGGCCGGCCAGCAGGCGCTCATTGGCGGCCGCACTGTGCTGTTCAAAAGTGCTGGTCATCGCCTGCAGGCGGTCGACCAGCGCCGGCAGCGCCGCAGACTGTGCCTGCAGCAGGCGCAGCGATTCGGCGCGCTGCCAGGCCTGCGAGTACGGATGCAGGTCGCCGGCAATGGCGCGGTCCAGCTGCTGCACGGCCTGCAGGCGGTCACGACGCAGCAATGCCGCCAGCAGGCCGAGCATGGCCGAGCTGGCCACACCGGCGATCGAGGTACCGAATGCCACCGCCAGGCCCTGCACCGGCGAGGCCAGCGAGCCGCGGATCGCGGCCATGTCGGTCGCACTCTGCAGCGCCAGGCCGGTGCCACGCAGCGTGTCCATCATGCCCAGCAGGGTGCCGAGCATGCCCAGCAGCACCAGCAGGCCAACCAGGTATGGGGTCAGCACCGGTGCGGGCAGGGCGGTGCGCTCGCCTTCCACGCGCAGGCGCACGGCGTTGCGCAGGCCCAGCGGCACGCGTTCCAGCCAGGCGGCGAGGTTTTCCTTCGCGCTGGACAGGTCGTTCAGCGCGCTGCGCAGGCCGTTGCTGGCCTGGCGGTAGCGGTACAGCTCCACGCCACCGGCGATGTAGCAGGCCGCGATGATCGCCGCCACCGCTGCACCCAGCGGATGCACCGAAACGTAGCCAATGCCGATCCAGCACACGGCCAGCAGGCCGACAAGGAAAACAACGACATGGAAAGCAGTTCTGGACATGGTGTTCCGGTCAGTGGGAGCGCAGGGCGTCTTGCAGCCCTTCGATCGGGTGGAAGCGCAGCTGCAGCTCGGCGAGCAGCAGGGTGCGCATGTCATGGCGGAAGGCCGCGCGCCAGCCGGGCTGGCCGTGCACGCGTTCAAAACGGGCGCCGAGCACCGCCGGCGCCGTGGCCAGCAGGCTGTGCTCGCGCGGGGTAAGGGTCTGTTCCATCACCGCATCGACCTCGGCCAGCCGCGCCAGCTCGGGCGAAACCTGCACCAGCTGGTCGCGCAGGCGGCCGCGCAGGCGCCCGGTGGCGGTCTGGATGGCCTGCTGCAGCACCCGATAGCGCTGGCGCAGCGAGGCGAAGTTGGGTACAGCGGCGGCTTCGGCCAGGTCCAGCAGGCGCTCGGCTTCGGCATCCTCACTGATCGAGGCCAGCAGGCTGGCGTGCGCCTGCGCGCAGTCGGCCAGCACATCCTCGAGCGCTTCGGCGGCTTCATCGGGCTCGGGCAGGCGTCCGCCGAGCGCCCCGGACAGGGCCACGGCGCGGCTCCAGTCCACCCACTGGCCGAGGCGATCGGTCAGGGCGGGACTGGTGGCCGGCATCGCGCCGTCGCTGAGACGGGCGAGCAGGCGGAGGAACTCCGGTCCACCCAGGACCGGCTGCGCTGCGTTCGCCATCAAGGGATGAGGGGCCAAAAACCGCTGATTTTACAACCAGATGACCCGGCTTGGATGAAGGCGGGGCCGGGGGGAGGGGCCCGCAGGCGCGACAAGGCTTAGAATGTCCGGCTGCACCCTTCCGTTCGACCCCTGGAGTTCCCCAATGACTGTTGCGCAGTTCTACCCGATCGGCACCCCCGGACAGCCCTGGGGCGACGCGGAACGCGCACAGTGGCGGGCCCGCCAGCAGCGCCAGCGCAGCTACCACGACGATGTGGTGGCCGCGCTTGAACGCCTGGACGACAGCTTCGATGTGATCCAGTACGGTCAGCTGGACTACGCGCCGGACCATTACCCGCTGTTCGCCGTGGTCAACCACGACTGGAACCCGGCGCTGCCGACCGCGCTGATCACCGGCGGCGTGCACGGCTATGAGACCAGTGGCGTGCATGGCGCCCTGCAGTTCCTGGAACAGCAGGCCGAGCGCTACCTGGGCCGGCTGAACCTGATCGTGGCGCCGTGCGTCAGCCCATGGGGCTACGAGCGCATCCAGCGCTGGAACCCGGATGCCATCGACCCGAACCGCAGCTTCCGCGACGGCGGCCAGATCGAGGAAGCCGCCGCGCTGATGCGCTGGGTGGCCGAGCGCAAGCCGAACCTGCTGGTGCACCTGGACCTGCACGAGACCACCGACAGCGACCTGCACGAGTTCGATCCGGCCCGCTGCGCCCGCGACGGCAAGCCGTTCGAGCGCGACACGATTCCGGACGGCTTCTACGTGATCGGCAACAGCGAGGATCCGCAGGCCGAGTTCCAGAAGGCCCTGATCGCCGCCGTCGCCCCGGTCACCCATATCGCCCCGGCCGACGCCGAGGGCAACCTGGTCGGCCTGCCGTTGCAGTCGCCGGGCGTGGTCTGGGGCGAATCGCGTTCGATTGGTGCCTGCGCCGGCTTCACCGATGCACGCTTTGCCACCACCACCGAGGTCTACCCGGACAGCCCGCGCACCAACCCGCAGGAATGCAACGACGCCCAGGTGGCGGCGGTGTGCGCCGGCCTGGATTTCGCCCTGGCCGCACAGTAACGCGCCACGTTCCGGGCGGTGACCGGCATCAGCCGGTGCCGCTTGGCCGGCGCGGTGGCGAGCGGCGCGCCGGTCGTCGCCCGGCAGCCGGCGAAGACATCCAGATCGCGCTGGTACACGCTGCTGCTGACACCGAACAGGCCCAGCAGGGAATGGAAGACATTGTCGTGGCTGTAGGCGCGGTGCAGCGCATTCCCACGCAGGCAGGCCATGTCCAGGCCCGCGTTGCGGCTGAACTCCGTTGAGAACCACATCACCATCGGCACCTGGGTCTGTTCGCGCGGGGCGATGAAGTAGGGCGTGCCGTGAAGGTACATGCCGCGTTCGCCGAGCGACTCACCATGGTCGGAGACATAGAACAGCGCAACGTCGCGGTGGTCCGAATAGCCCTGCAACAGGTCGATGGTCTCCGCCAGCACCTGGTCGGTATGCACCAGGGTGTTGTCATAGGTGTTGACCAGTGCCTCGTTGCTGCAGTGCTGGATCTGGTTGCTGTCGCAGGTCGGGCTGAAGGCCCGCGACGCTGCGGGATACCGTTCAAAGTAGGTCGGCCCATGGCTGCCGAGTTGATGCAGCACGACCAGGGCATCGCCATGGATGGCGTCGATGCGTGCGCCGAGCTGATGCAGCAGCACGTCGTCGTAGCAGGTGCCGTCGGCGTTGACGCACTGGCCGGCCACCTTGAGTGCGGGCATGTCCTCGGTCGGCACGCGCTCGCACACGCCCTTGCAGCCGCCATTGTTGTTGTTGCGCCAGAGCACGCCGACGCCGGTACGCTGCAGGATGTCCAGCACGTTCTCCTCGGTCGCCGCGCGGACGTCGTCGTATTGCTGGCGGGTCATCTGCGAGAACATGCACGGTACCGAGATCGCTGTCGCGGTTCCGCATGAGGAAACATCACTGAAGCTGATGACGCCTTCCTTGCGCGAGAGCCGGGGATTGGTCGCGCGTGGGTAGCCGTTGAGCTGGACGTTCTGTGAACGCGCGGTCTCGCCGACGACCATGACCACCAGCTTCGGGCGCGGGCCCGGAACGCGCCGCGCGTCCGTGCCGATCGGGCGCAACGGTTGCTGGCGGGTGCTGTAGAGGCTCTTCAGGTAGCCGTGGGTATGGCGCATCACGTTCAACGGCAGTACCTGGTCGCGGATGTAGCGGTTGTTGCGCAGCAGCGAGGAGTAGTCCTTGTAGAACGAAAAGCCGATCACCAGCAGCACCACAAGCGACGCCAGGACGTTGGCCGGCCACACCAGCAGCGAACGTATCGAACCGGCCCCGCTGGTGGTGCGCACCAGGGCGAGCCCGGCAGCGGGGAGCACGCCCAGCGCCAGCAGCGTGAGCAGCAGCGGCAGCGACAGATAGGCGTTCAGTTCGGCCTGATTGGTCTCGAACACGTTCTGCACCATGCTGCGGTCGATCAGCACGTTGTAGTGCAGCATGAAGTAGCTGCACGCGGCGCTGACGACAACGAGCAGCACCAGCAGCGGCCTGCGCAGGAATGGCAGTGCCAGCAGTGGCGTCAGCAGCAGGTTGAACAGGCAGAACAGCAGCGGCGGCAGGCTGGCCAGGAACAGCATGCTGCGCAGGCTGTTGAGATCGATCAGCCCCCACAGCGTCTTCCAGAGGGCGAGGTTTCCAATCGTGGCGAAGAACAGTGCGGCGGCCCAGACCAGAACGATTGGATGGGACCGCGGGAAACGGAGGCATTGACGCACGAGCAGGTTCCGCGGAACAGGAGTGCGCGCAGTATCGAAACGGCCTTATCAGGAAGTTGTCAGGATTGCCGGGCTAGCCCAGCAGGATCACGCCCCACACCGCACCCACCATCAACAACGCGGTGGTCTGCGCGGCGCTGCCCATGTCCTTGGCGTTCTTGGACAGCGGATGCTTCTCCAGCGAGATGCGATCAACCACGGCTTCAATCGCCGAGTTGAGCAGTTCCACCAGCAGGCTGATGAAGCAGACCGCCAGCACCAGTGCCCGCTCGACCGTGCTGATGTCCAGCACGAACGCAGCCGCCATCAGCAGCGCGTGCAGCAGCAACAACTGGCGGAACGCCGCCTCGCCGCGAAAGGTGGCGATGAAGCCATCGCGCGAATGGATGAGGGTGTGGAAGATGCGGCTCAATCCGGTCTTGCCGTGCGGGTACTTGCCGCTGTCCTTGGGGTGCTGCATGCCGTCTCCAGAGCGGGGGAGCAGCCCGGAGCATGTGCAGCCCGATGTCAGGAATCCGTCAGATGCGGGGGGCGGGGCCAGCGCAGGGTGAACCGGCACCCCTGCCCGGAGGATTGCACGGTCATCGTCCAGCCCAGGTGCTCGACGATGCGCTGCACGATCGACAACCCCAGCCCCTCGCCGCTGTGCGCGCCACCGGCCACGAAGCGCTGGAACTGCCGTGGGTCGATGCTGGACGGCAGGCCGGGTCCGGTGTCAGCGACGATGAGTGCGGTGTCGTGGAGGGTGATCCGCACTTCGCCGCTTTCGGTGTACTGGCAGGCATTGCGCAGCAGATTCCAGATGATGCTGTGCGCCAGATCCGCGTTGGTGACCAGCACGGCGTCATGCCGGGCATCAAACGCAACGGTCACCGGCTTGCCGGAAAGCCAGGGCTGGCAGCGCTCCATGCAGGATTCGAGCAGCGGACGCAGGGCCACCGCGTTGCGCGGCACGGCGCCGGGGGCGCGCGAGAGCAGCAGCAGGCAGGTCAGCTGGCGCTGCATCTCCTGGGTGGTACGCAGGATGCGTGCCGCGCTGGGAACCAGGTGGCTGTCGGCCGGAAGCTGGCAGGCCAGCGTTTCGGCAGCACCGCCGATGATGGCCAAGGGCGTGCGCAGCTCGTGGCTGGCATCGCCGCTGAAGCACTGCTCGCGATGCAGGAACCGTTCGAGCTCGTCACTATGGCGGGCAAAGGCGCGCGCGAGCACGCCGATCTCGTCGCGTGCGTCCTGGTAGGGAAAGGGCTTGTGGCCGTCCTGCACCGCATCGGCCAATCGTGTGATGGGCGCGATGACGTGGGTAGCGACCTTGCGGCCGATGAGGAAGGCGCCGAGCACGCAGACCGAAATGACCAGTGCCGCAAAGGCATTGATCAGGTGTTCCAGATAGCCATAGGGTGCAGCGTCCTGCAGCAGGTAGTAACGTTGGCCACGACTGTCGAACACACGCAGGTGCCACTCGTTGGGCGCCTCTTCGCCGTGGTAGCCCGGGCCGTATTGGCGCAGCACGACAGGCACGGCCTGGGCATCGAACAGCTGGGTCCCTGGTGGCAGGGCGGGGTGTTGGCCACGATCCAGCGCGGCCTGCAGCCTTTGCACTTCGCCGTGCTGGGTCCGTGCGACGACAGCAGCCCGGACCTGGTCGTAGTCGACCTGTTCGGCCAGTACGATGAAGCCCATGGCACCGGCCATCAACAGCACGAACGAGATCGTGATGCGGGTGCGCAGGCTCAGGCGGCGGTAGAGGGAGGCAGGGCTCACGCCTGCATGCGCCAGCCGACGCTGTGCACCGTGGTGATCAGCGCGGTGTCGAAGCTGCGGTCCACCTGCAGGCGCAGCTCATGGATGTGGGTTCGCAGCGCGCCGCTGTCCGGTGGCTCGTCGCCCCAGACCAGGTATTCCATCTCCTGCTTGCGCACCACGGCGGGAGCTGCACGCACCAGGCACATCAGCAGCTTGTGCGACGTGGGCGTCAGCGCAATGCAGCGGCCTTGCCGCCAGGCCTGCGGCGAGCGCGTGTCCACCTGCAGGTCCTTCCACGCCAGCACGCTCTGGACCTGGCGCCCCTGTGCCCTTCGTACGAGGGCCTTGATCCGTGCATCCAGTTCCGTCAGCGAGAACGGTTTGACCAGGTAGTCATCCGCGCCCAGGGCCAGGCCCTGCACGCGGTCTTCGACCGGATCGCGTGCGGTCAGCATCAGGATCGGCACCGGGTTCTGGAACTCCTGGCGCAGCTTCTGGCACAGCGTCATGCCGTCCAGGCGCGGCAGCATCAGGTCCAGCAGGATGGCGTCGTAGTCGTGCTGCGTGGCCCGGCGCAGGCCACTGGCGCCGTCGCGCGCGTCGTCCAGCACGTAGCCGAGCGGTTCAAAGAAGGCATACAGGTTGGCAACCAGCTCGGGGTTGTCTTCGATGATCAGCAGGCGGGTCATGGCATGCGTCCTTGCGCGTGGCCGAACTCTGCCCGATCGATGGCCGAATGCCAATGCCCTTGCTGAATGGATCGCGGCCTGGGTTCGGCCCGGTCAAGCGACGTTCAATCGCCCGGGCTGCGTGAATCGCGGATCGAGTAGATCACCGAGAAGATCTTCCAGCCCTGCTCGGTGCGGACCAGCTGCCACATTTCCTTGCCCCAGTTGGTCTTCACCCCATCGTCGTGGAAGCTGTAGTCAAACGAGACCGAGGCCACATCGCCGTCCGTTTCGATCTTCGTGTTGGAGAACTTCTCCTCCTTCGGCTTCGGCGAGGCCATCGCCCCGTCGATCAGCGCGATGAAGTTGTTGGCGGGAATCTGCCGTGCCTTGATCGCATCGGGCTTGGCCTTGCGGATGTCCTGCAGGCGCACATCCTCGGAAACGAACTGCCAGCCGATGTCTTCCGGTTTATCAGAGAAGAACAGGCCCATGTAGGTCGGCCTGTCCTTGTTGATCAGCGAGGTGCGGAACGCTTCGACCACCTGTTCGATCGCCTTGACGTCGGCGGGGGCGTTCCTTGCGGCGTGGGCCGGCAAGCACGCCGGGAGGAAAAAGGCGAGGGCAGCGAAGCGTGCACGTGCGTTGGGCATCATGGGGTCCTGGGGAGGAATAGGGTGGCGCGGGCGCATCACCGCGCGTAGGTTCGCCAGAAGAGCACGGGGTCTTCGGTCCTGTTGATGGCGACGAAGACTGATTTTCCGGATTCGGGCGCGCAGCGAAAGACGCGGTACGACGACTTGAGCGTCCCGTCGCCCGGCCATCAGTATCGATCGAACGCAACAGGATCGCTGTCGTTGAATGTGGTTGCCTGGCAATCCGCAGGCAGCCGCAGTGGTATCGCAGGAGGCTTGGAGAAGGCCAGCGCGCTGGTGTTCGAGTCGAGGTCGTGTACCTCGCGCAGGTCGGTCGCCTCGTGGGGCACCCAGCTGGGAATCCATCCCTTGTTCACCATGTCGGAGTCAAGCGCCTCGCGCAGCGTGTCGAACGAACTATCCATCACCAGGCCGCAGGCGCACAGCACACTGCAGAGCGTCACGACGATGGCGCGCCGGATCATTCCTTCAGGGCTGATCATCGTTGTCGTCCCAGCCGGTAAGCAGCCTGACCAGATCTTCCGGCGCCAGGCGCTTGCGCCGCTCTCGCAGTTCCAGTCGCAGGGCCGGTCGCTGGATTTGGCATGGCGCCGCCCTTGGGCCCGTACCGCTTCACGAACAGACCGTGCTCCTGCGTGATCCTGTCCTTCCGGCGCTTGCCTGCCATCGACGGGTGTCCCTGCGTTCATCCTGAATCATCGGTCGGCGCACGCTAGCACGGTTGCCGGGCGCTGCAACAGGTCCGCTTGTCGTTGAAGTTTGACGTCGAAGAGCGTCTGCGCGGATGATGCGCGGGCGCGCGGCGCAGGAGGGGATCTGTCAATGAGGACACTGATGTGGGGGCTGGTCGGGCTGTTCGTGGCGTACGTGGCCGGTTGCTCGGCGATCTCGGCGTGGCATTCCCACGCGCTTGCCTCGGTCCCGGTCGGGGCGAGCAGGATCGAGGTACTGCGGGCGTTGGGGCCCCCTGACGTGGTGGAGCACGCCGATGTTCCCTTTACCCGCTATGCCAGCCGTGGATGCAGTGGTCGCTGTGCGCAGCGATGGTGGTATGAGAACCGGCTGGGACTGGACACCGAAGCCTGGTCGGTGCAACTGGATGCTTCCGATCGCGTGATCGCAACGTCGCGCCTGACATCACCGTAGAGGACCGCAGCAAGCGCATGCGTATCCATCGTCCTTTCATCTTCATCGCAAGCCTGGCCCTGATGGCGTGGTGCACGTTGATGGGCGTACTGGTGCTCATCCATGGCTTCAAGGAGCAGGGCCTGCGCTGCGGCAAGCTGTGCTCACTGCAGATCTCCATCCGCCTGCTTTTTGGTGATCGAGGATTCGAATTACTGGTGGCGCTGGGGCTCTTTGCCGCAGCGCTGATATGCGGGTACATCGCGCTGCGGGAGGGCATGCATGGCGGGCCGCAGAGGCGGGCGGGGCGCCGTGGGCGCAGACACCGCCGACCGGGACGGCCCCGGTCGTAAGAGTGTCTGCACCGATGTAAATCGCTGCGTGTGCGGACGCTGCAGGTCGCTTCAGCGATGCAGGGCGTCGACGATCAAGCCGGTGGCGATCTCCACCAGCAGGTACTCGTTATCGGACTGGCGCACCCAACGCCGGTCGCGGCCCGGTTCGCGCAGGTCATAGCGCGCGTAATCGTCTACCCAGTAGCGGCGGTCCACTTCGGCCCACGGCAGGCGCTCGCCACGTCGCCAGGCCTTCTTCTGCCAGCCCGGCGGCGGCGCATCGCGGTGGTGCGGGCCGCCTGCGTGCGGCGGCGGGCCGTTGCCACGGGCGTGGTGCGGCGGATCGGCGAACGCGGGGGCCGCAGCGAAAGCGGTGGCGGTGGTCAAGGCGATGGCCAGCAAACGTGTTGTCTTCATGGATATGCCTCCGTCATGGCCGCAGCATGCGGCGCTGTGGCAGGAATATAGGGCAGTCAGAGTGAATGAATACGGGTGTAGGCGGTACGTTCCTGAACAGACGGCGCGGCGTGCAGTCGCTGCCCTGAACGGGTCACCGGGCACCGCGCGCGGCCGAATCCGTTGCGGCCCAGCCTCCGCCCAACGACAGGAAAAGATCCAGCTGGCGGTCGACCCGGTCCGCGCGCGATGCAGCCAATGCGGACTCCGCATCTGCCAGCGCGGCCTGGGCCGAAAGCACATCGAGGAAATCGATCCTGCCGTAACGGTACAGCTGCTGCGCCTGCCCGGCGGCCCGCGCTGCATCCCCACGCGCCTGCGCCAGGCTGCGCTCGCGTTCAAGCTCCTGCGTGCAGGCAGAAAGCGCGGTCTCGGTCTGCCGCAGAGCCTGCAGCACGACGCCGTCAAAGGACGCGAGAGCGGCATCTGCATTGGCGCCGGCCGCCGCGATGCGGGCCTTGGCTACGCGGCGGTTGGGCCAGTGCCATGAGAGCAGTGGCCCGACGCTCACCCCGAAACCGTCGGCGGAAAGCAGCTGAACTCGCGTGCCTGCCGTACCCAGGGACCCACCCAAGGTGACCCGCGGATAAAGGTCTGCGGTCTCTACGCCGATCATCGCCGTGGCCGCCGCAAGGCTGCGCTCGGCGGCACGTATGTCGGGGCGCCGCTGGAGCAGCTGCCAACCATCACCGACCGGCAGCGCCTGCTCCAGCTCCGGGGGGCGTGGGCAGGCTTCGGCCTCCCTGGGATAGTCCGCCGGGAGCCTGCCCATCAATGCGGCCAGTTCGAACAGTGCGGCCTGCCGTTCCGCCAGCAGGTGCGGTATCGCCGCCGCGCTGCGGTTGACCGCGGCACCGGCACGGCTGACATCGAAGTCCGTTCCGCGCCCGCCTGCAGCCAGGCGACGGGTTGCCTCCAGCGTGTCGCGCTGTATCGCCAGCACCTGCCGGGTTGCAGCGAGCGTGTGATTGCGGGTGCACACCTGGAGATAGGCACGGGTGACGGCCGCAGCGACGACCACGCGGACCTGGTCGCGCACCGCAGCGACGGCCGCCGCGTCGGCGTTGGCGGCTTCGATGCCGCGGCGGATGCCACCTGCAAGATCCAGTGGATAGGAGAGGTGAAGGCCCAGCGCGTACGACTGCGGGGCGGCCGACGCCTGGGTGTAGCCACCGGCATGGGTGAGCGTGCCCGATGCATCCACGTCGGCCTGTACGGCACCGCGCGCGCGATACTCCAGCGCGGTAGCACTGGCGCGCCGAAGGTTGGCATCGGCGGCGCGCAGGTCGGTATTGGCCGCCAGTGCTTCGCGCACGTAGCCGTCAAGCTGGGGGTCGCCATACAGTTGCCACCATCGATCCGGTGGCGCGTCGTGGCTGAACGATGCCTCCTTGCCCGAGACGAACGGCTGCGCCGCGCGTGTGGAGGCAGCGACGGCATTCGCAGGCAGGTGATAGTCGGGGCCGGAGACGCAGGCCGTCATCGGCAGCAGCAGGGCAAGCAGCCCACCGCGTAGTGTTCGCAGGCTCACTTGCAGGTTCCCTGTGCCGGGGGCGTGATGGTCACACTCGCAGTGCGACCGACGATCAGGCGGGTATCCGGCGGCGCATCATCAATGCGGATGCGTACCGGGATCCGCTGTGCCAGCCTCACCCAGGTGTACGTCGGCGCCACGGCGGGGAGCAGGTTGTGCGTGCTTGAGCGCTGATCGTCGGCAATGCCGGCGGCGATGCTGTCAACGTGTCCGCGGACATCGTGGGTGTCGCCCATCAGCCGGGCCACGGCGGCATCGCCTTCGGTGATGCAGCCCAGTTTGGTTTCCTCGAAGTAGCCTTCAATGCGCAGGCTGCGGGTGTCGATCAGCGCCAGCGCCTGCGCCCCTGGCTGCAGGTAGTCGCCCGCGTGCAGGTCCAGGTTGGTGACGATGCCATCGGTGGTCGCGCGCACCTCGGTGCGTTGCACATTGAGCCGGGCAACGCGCTGTTCGGCCCGCGCCTGCGCCAGGGCGGCCAGCTCGGTATCGACCTTGGCGGCATTGCGTTCGCGTGTCTCCGAGGCGACCAGGTTGCCCAGTGCGTTGTCCCGCGTCGATTCGCGGCGGGCCAGCGCCAGCGTCGCGCGTGCGCTGCTGACCGCTGCGTCGGCCTTCTCAAGCGCGGCAGCCAGGCGTGGCTGATCCAGCACCAGCAGCAGTTGTCCGGCGCTGACCCGCTGGTTGTCGTGCACCAGCACCTGGGTGACCAGCCCCCCCATGTCCGACGCAACGCGCACCACATCGGCGCGGACCCGTCCATCCCGCGTCCACGGGCGTGTTTCGTAACGCTTCCAGATGGACAGCGCGGCGACGACAGCAATCGCGAATACAACCAGCGTAGCGCTCCAGCGCCCGATGACAGCAAGCAGGTGTTTCATTTCATTTCTCGAGCAGGGGCGAGAGCCGGATCATCAGCTCCGCCAGGATCACGAACAGGGACAGGCCCACCAGTGGTCGCGCGGCGAACAAGCGGTACAGACCGAGACTGGCGAGCAGGCGCGAGGTCAGCATCGACAGCGCCAGCGCGGCGGCGGCCACGGCGAGCAGGCCGGGGATCAGAACGCCATCAATGGAGAGATCAGAAAACATGAGGTCAGTGCCGAAGGGTGAGAGCAGGCGCCAGCAGGTCGCGGCGCAATCCGCAGAGCAGGTGCGACAGATGCTCACGATCATCCCCGCTGCTGGCCACTGCTGCCTCGCGCATGCGGTCGAGCAGTTCCAGAAGATGGGCGTCGACGCTGCGTGGCGCGTGGGCACGAACCCTGAAATGTGCTGCGACGCGTTCGATCAGCGCCGCATGAAGCACCCGGACCTGCGGGTTGTCCTGGCACTTGTCCAGTGCGCGGAGTTGGTTGGATGCACGTACCGCACGCCCGTCCGCAAACAATGCCCGCAGGTCGTCTGCGGCACTGGAACCGCCCCGCAACCGGGGAGCGAGCAGCCCGATTCGATCCAGCATGCGGCTGAGCCAGGCCCGGGCCACGCCACCTTGTCCGGCGGCGTGTCGTGCGATACCCCGACGGATCGAACGCTCCAGCCGTGCGCGGTTGCGGCCCGCATCGGCGGTCTGGAACAGCTGCATGCTGCACAGTGCCACTGTCGTACCCACGAACAACGCTACGCTGTTGTTGAGTGCGCCGACGATGTTGACCGTATTGGTCGCGCCCAGTCCCGCGATGAGCGGAAACGTCAGCACCACGCCCAGGGCAGCCATGATGAAGGGAGGCCGGGCCAGGAACGATCCGCACAGCAGCAGCGCAGGCGCCAGCGCGGCAATCAGGCCGACGACATCGGACAGCGCGGGGAAGATCAGCAGACCGTAGAGCAGGCCGAGGGCAGCGCCGATCGACGACCCCACCAGATAGCGCATGACATGCGGCGCAGGCGCTTCGATCGTGCCGAACAGCACGCACGCCGTGCCGATGATGGACACCGCCGTGGCGCCCTCCGACCAGCCGGTAACGATCCACAGAACGCAGCTCAGCAGGATGCCGACGAACGCGCCCAGCGCGCTGCGCAGGGCAAGCCGATGATCCCGGTGAAGTACCGCACCCTGCGCATGTCGGGCAAGGCGGGCAGGTACATGCCGGCGCCAGTCGGGCCGGGCAGCGCATAGTTGTGCCTGCAGCACGCGGCAGTCGGCGTGGGCGAGGTCGAGCTCGGCCTGTTGCGCGGCGAGGCCGGTCTGCATCAGCTCGCGCCAGCCAGGCGAATCCATCGCGCTGGCCTGTGATGAGCGCAGCCGGGCGATGGAATCTTCCACCGCGCTGGACAGCATCAGCACGTCCAGCATCCGGTCATGCAGGGCACGCAGGATCTGCACCTGGGCCACGCCGTGGGCGCTGTCGAAGGGCAGGTGGATCGACAGCACATGCAGCTCGAGCAGGTCGGCGGCCACTTTCGAGCGGTCCGTCGCCAGCACCGTGTCCGATGCACCGGCGCACATGTCGCGCGTCCATCGTTCCGCATCATCCAGCACGGCAGCAACCCGCGCGTGCACGCGTATCGAGACCCGGCGCGGCAGCACCAGCGCGTGTACCAGCGTTGCGGCCAGGATGCCGATGGCGATTTCCTGCACCCGCGTGATGGCGATGGTGAACACGTCTGCCGGCACCATCACCGCAGGAAACCCGATCAGGCTGGTGGTGTAGCCGGCCAGAAGGAACGCATACGCACGCGGCGTGCGGTCGAGCATCGCCAGGTACAGGCACAGCGCCATCCAGGTGGCGAGCGCGGCGCTCAGCACCAGGGGGGCATTGGCAAAATGTGGCACCAGCGCGACGGTGGCGATGGCCCCGCCCACGGTACCGAGCAGGCGGAACAGGCCGCGGCTCAGTGTTGCCCCGGAAAGGGGCTGCGACACCAGATAGACCGTCCCGATCACCCAGAATGGGCGATTCAGGCCGATCCGCAGGGAGACATACAGCCCCAGCGACGCGGCGAGCAGGCATTTGAGCGAGAACAGCACCGCCTCCTGATCGGTCCTGAGGGCAGGGCTTTTCAACCGGGCGAATGCCTGGAACACGTGGGGACGGGCAGGAGTGGGGGCGTGCATGCGGCTCATGCTAGTGATCGGCCGCACCGGCGAATTTCGCTACAATGACAATCAATCGCTAAAACCGGTCAATGTGAGAATGGCTCGCATTTCGCTCCCCGGCTTTGACCTGGACCCTGACGAGACCGATCGCCCGGCGGTTGCCAGCCGCCTGCAGGTGGCCGAGCACGACGCGGAAATTCCGGTGCATGAGCATCGAAAGGGTCAGCTCATTCTTGCGCTGCATGGGGCGGTGACCTGCGAAGTGGCCAATGCGCTGTGGATCGTGCCGCCCCAGTGTGGCGTCTGGATTCCGGGCGGCATGCCGCATAGCAACCGCGCCACCGCCAACGCGCGCCTGTGCTACCTGTTCGTCGAGCCCGGCATCGTCGACCTGCCGGCGCAGTGCGTGACGCTGGCCATCTCGCCGATGCTGCGCGAGATGATCCTGCACCTGGCCGACGCGCCGCTGGACTATCCGCATGGCAGCCACACCGACCGACTGGCGCGGGTGTTGCTGGACGAGCTGGTACAGATGCCGGCTGAGCATCTGTCGCTGCCGGTCAGCCATCACCCGAAGGTGCGTGCGCTGGCTGCGGCGCTGTCGGCGGATCCGTCAGACCGCAGCACCATCGGCCAGTGGGCCGTGCGCCTGGCCCTCGGCGAGCGCACGTTGACCCGGCTCATCGAACGGGAAACGGGCTTGTCCTTCGGGCGCTGGCGGCAGCAGCTGCACCTGCTCATCGCCATTCGGGAACTCGCCGCCGGTGCACCGGTACAACGCGTTTCCGAGACGCTGGGCTATGAGTCGGTGACGGCCTTCATCACGATGTTCAAGAAGGCGCTTGGCCTTTCCCCAGCGCGGTACTTCGCGGTGCGCCTGCGCGGGCAGTAGCGGGGAACAGCGGGCGAAGCCGTTGCCTGGAACGGCTACTTCGAGGTGTCGGAGACCGATTGAATCGCGGCCACCACCGCAGCAGGGTCCTCGCGCTGGAGGGTGTGGCCGGTCGCCAGGTAGCGGTGCGAGCCACGCGTGAAGCCTGAGAAGAGCAGGGCGTGCTGCGCCCTCCAGAGCGCCTTGCCCGCTGCGGTTTCTTCGAAGAACAGCGGTTCGGCAGCCAGCTGGGTTGCAGTCAGCAGCGCCACCGGCACGTCCGGCATCGTGCGCGGGGTTTCCGCACCGGGTGCATCCAGTTGTTCGGTCAGCACGGCGTAATCGGCGGCCATGGCTGGCGGCAGCATCGCCCGCAGCTGGGCATCATCTGCCTGCACGCGTGCACTGTCGGCCTGCTTGAACGCATGGCGCTGCCCCATCGTGGCCGGGTCCACCAGCACCAGGCCCAGCAGGCGCTCCGGATGACGGCGTGCGAACTCCGTGGCCAGCAGGCCGCCATAGGAATGACCCACCAGCACAACGCGGCGACCGGGAGCGAGCGTATCGATCACGGCTGTGAGGTCGGCCAGATGCGCATCGATGCGCTTGGGGTGACCGTCGCTGCCGGACTTGCCGAGTCCCGCACGGGCGTAGGTGATGCTGTGGTAGTCGCGCCCCAGACCGGCAACCACCTCCTTCCAGGCCCCCGCGCCCTGCCCGAAGCCGGATTCAAAGAGCACGGTGATCGGGCCGGCCCCGGTCTCTTCGGCCTGCAGCGCGTAGGCGCCGCGATCCACCTGGATTTCCCCTGCGTGGGCGGTGCCTGCAGTGGCCATCATCGCGGTCAGCACCCACAACGTCACTCGGCTGCTCTTCATTGCCATTCCCCTGGGCCGTGACGCGTGCCAGCCCTTCCGATGGGTCAGGTCTGCAGCGGAGCACCGCAGCCTGCCGACCTCGCGACAGGTCGTGCTGGTAATGTAGTGAGGTATAACACCGACTCCCTGTGCAGGAAGTCATGGGGCGGAGCGTAGACCGCTGAATGGCGTTGGATGCTTGAATCTGTGATCGGTTACGCGACTCCACACTTGAATGTGTAAGCGTCCTCAACGATAAAGGCGGCATGTGGCAACTGCCGCATTCCGGACCAAGGACGATCCGATGCATGACGCGTGGGCACAGCTCCGCGTTCTCGTTCCCGCCGGCGCTGTGTTCGTCCAGGAAGGAGAACAGGGATGTTGGAACGACTGAAGACCCTCTCGCGTGCCGCGCTGGCGATTGTAGCCCTCGGCTGCTTCGCCCCTGCTGTGGCGCATGCGCAGGAAAGCAAGATCACCTGGCGCATTTCACAGCCCGGCGGCGATGCGACCCAGTACAAGACCCAGCAGGCGGCGGTGGCCGGCATCAAGAACCTGCCGGCGCCCAGCCCCTTCCCGCCGGAGTTCCAGTTCGGCTGGCAGTACGTCGACAAGATCAAGTCGAAAGTCGTGGACTTGAACGGAAACACGTCGATCACCTACTGGATGGGAAGGACGCAGCCCTCCGACCCTGACTGGACTTACTACGGCGCGGGTGATGGTGGCTTCCTGTCCGAAGAGGAAGTGCTGGAAGCGCTCATTGCAGACTTGCAGGACATCAATCCCCAGTGTCCTGGGGAAACTGCTGTGCCGGAAGGAGAATGGGGCCCAACTGCTCCAGGGATGGACGGAATTTCGGAGGTCAGAGAGTACCGGGTCACCGGCATGCTGGGCAGCAATTCGGCGGAGTCTCCGTGCGTGCCCTTCGACGCAGGAACGACAGGGCTTGCTCGCATGCGACGCTTGAACTGCCCGATCCCCTTCACGCAGTGGTCCAACACACACAACGCCTGCGTCAGCGAAGAATTCGTTGCAACCATTACCTCGAAGTCGCAGAAGTGCGACAAGGACAGCGCGGGTCCGAGTTGTCCCTCGACAGAAAAAGGTGAGGAGGCAAACAACGCGCCTTGCGACGGCACCGTAGGCAATCCGTGCGACGTCAAAACGGGCGAGAAGTACGAGATCGCGCCGGACTTCGATCTGGGCTGGATCGCGCTGACGCGCTTCTATCACTCCGGCATCTCCACCTCATCCGGCGGCTTCGGTTATGGCTGGACCCATTCGCTGGGCGCCCACCTGGCACTGGATGGCGTTGACAGTGTGGGCATCATTGAAAGTACTGGTTTCCAGCGTGCATTCAAGAAGGTCGGCCAAGCCTATGAGGCGGACGACGACAGTGGCGATCGTCTGGTCCAGAACGGCAACTGGACACTGTACTCGAAGGGCTCCATCTCGACCTTCGGCGCGGACGGGCGTCTGGCCGCCAAGCGCTTCGCGGATGGCACGTCGCTGACCTATATCTACGACGACAGCGACCGCCTTGCGGCCGTTACCCACAGCAGTGGCCGCACACTGGAGTTCGTCTACCAGTCCAACGACTATGAGGCGCTGATCAGTTCGGTGCTGGTCGAAGGCATTTCGCTCGCCACCTACACCTACACACCGCAGAACCAGGTCGCCACGGTGACCTATGCGGGTGACGGTGTGCGCACGTATCACTACGAGAACCAGGACTTCCCCCAGCACCTGACGGGTATCACCGCCGAGGACGGTCGCCGCTACAGCGCCTTTACCTACGATTCCATCGGTCGTGTGATTTCCAGTCAGCATGCCGGCGGTGCCGATGGCGTGACACTGGCCTACAGCCCCAATGGTGGTGCGGTGGTGACCGACGCGCTGGGGCGGCAGACCGACTACACCCTTACACCCGGTGGCGATAGCGCTCCGTCGCGCAAGGTGACCGGCCTGACGGATTCGCAGGGAACCGTCAGCCGAACCTACTACGACCAGAGTGTCGACTTCCGCCGGCGTCTGGATACCTACACCGATCGCCGCGGCATCCAGACCAAGCACACCTATGCGCAGGGCACCGACCCGGTGAGTGGTCGTGCCGTCAGCATCCATACCGTGACCGAAGCGTTCGGCCTGCCCGAGCAGCGGGTGGTGACCACGGCGCGCGACGTCGAAATCAATGCGGTACTGACCACCCGCATCGGCAATCGTGAAACCCGAACGTCCTTCAATACCCGGCGTCAGCCGACAACCAACACGGTGACCGACACCGCGTCCGGTCAGACGCGCATCACCAGCTACACCTACTGCGAAGCCGCTGATGTGGCAGCGGCAGGCAGCTGCCCGGTGGAGGGGCTGCTGAAGACTGTGGATGGCCCGCGCACGGATGTGGCCGATGCCGTTACCTATGCCTATTACTCGGCGGATGATGCAGGGTGCGCGACCGGAGGTGCCTGCAGCTATCGCAAGGGCGACCTGCGCAGCGTGACCAATGCGCTGGGCCAGACGGCCGAGACTCTGGCTTACGACGCGTTCGGGCGGCCGTTGTCGGTCAAGGATGCCAACGGCATTGTGACCGACTACACCTATCATGCCCGCGGCTGGCCGACCTCGGTCACCGTGCGCGGTGCCGCCACAGCCGAGGACCGGGTGACCCAGATCAGCTACTGGCCGACCGGCCAGGTGCAACAGATCACCGAGCCCGACGGCAGCAGCGTTTCCTATGTCTACGATGCGGCGCTGCGCTTGACTGATATCGAGGACAACGTAGGCAACACCATTCACTACACGCTGGACAATGCCGGCAACCGCCTCAAGGAAGACACGCTGGATACTGGCGGCACCCTGCGTCGCACCCTGGCACGGACGTTCAACACGCTCGGCCAGCTGACCGCACTGAAGGATGCGAGCAATCACGCCACCGGCTTTGCCTACGATGCCAACGGCAACCCGCAGACGATCACCGACGCCCTGCAGCGCGTGACCAGCCAGCAGTACGATCCGCTCAACCGACTGGCGCAGAGCCTGCAGGATGTCGGCGGCGTGGCGGCGGAGATCCGCAGCCAGTACAACGCGCTGGACCAGGTCACCCAGGTCACCGACCCGAAAGGCCTGCATACGACCTATGCCTACAACGGGTTTGGTGACCTGACCGGGCAGGTCAGCCCGGACAGTGGCGCCAGCAGCTTCACCGTGGACGCCGCCGGCAACCGCAAGACGGCTACCGATGCACGCGGCGTCACCGCCACCTATCACTACGATGCGCTCAACCGCCTGATCGGCATTGCCTATCCAGACCCCAATCTGGACGTGGGCTACAGCTATGACGTGGCACCGACTGCCTGTGCCACCGACGAGCGCTTTGCCAAGGGACGCCTGGGGCAGGTGCTGCATGCCAATGGCAGTACCCAGTACTGCCATGACCGCTTCGGCCAGGTCACCCGCAAGGTGCAGACCGTCAATGGTGTGGCCAGCACACTGCGCTATGCCTACAGCAAGTCGGGTCGCCTGACTGCGTTGACCTACCCCGACGGCAGCGTGGCCGACTACGTGCGCGATACCCAGGGCCGCATCACTCAGATCGGCCTCACCCGCCCCGGCCAAGCGCGCCAGATCGTGGTGAACTACGTGACCTACGCGGCCTTCGGCCCGGCGACGGGCTGGACCTATGGCAATGGCCGCCAGCTGCAGCGTCCGCTGGACTTGGACTATCGCCCGCAAGCGGTGCATGACCCGGCCGCGGGCGGCCTGTCACTGGGCTACGGCTATGACCCGGTCGGTTCAATTACCGAGCTGAAGAACGGCGCAGGCTCGTCGGTGCTGGCCAAGTACGCCTACGACGCGCTGGGTCGCCTGACCCAGACCCAGGACGGTACGACCGGCACGCCGATCGAAACCTATGCCTATGACGCCACCGGCAATCGCACCGCGCTGACCACGTCGGCAGGCACCGCCAGCTACACCTATCCCGCAACCAGCCACCGGCTGACCGCAGTGGATGGCGAGGCGCGCACCCATGACGCGGTGGGCAATACCACCAGCATCGGCAGCAAGACGTTCACCTACAACGACGCCAACCGCATGAACGCGGTGAAGCAGGGCAATGCGGTGCTGGAAAGCTACGGTTACAACCATCGCGGCGAGCGCGTGTTGCGCTCCGCGGCCGCCGGCGCGGCTCAGATCACCTTGTACGACGAGGCGGGGCAGTGGCTGGGCAACTACTCGGCCACGGGGCAGGCGCAGCAGCAGGCCATCTGGCTGGACAACTACCCGGTGGCACTGATCAACACGCCGGCTACCGGCGTGCCGGAGCTGGCCTACGTGCAGCCGGATCATCTGGGCACGCCGCGCGTGGTGATCGATCCGGTACGGAATGTCTCGATCTGGGAGTGG